>NZ_LNXS01000055.1 GCF_001467525.1 Legionella anisa | reverse complement strand
GTCGGCAAACTCATAGCCCGCACCGATTTGCCAATGGTCATTCAAGGCTTTTTGCACCCCGGCACCCAGTGTATAGGTGAAGGCTGTTTTCGTGTGGTCTGCAAAATTAGGATTAGGTAATGCCTCAAAAATCAAAGGCGTATTGGTGAAATCATGGGCACGGTTAAAGCCCACGCCTACACTTGCACTCACCCAGGGCATGAGCCAATATCTATTCAGCAACAACTTGCCCTTTACCGCGACGCGACCGTTCCATATTTTGTATTGGTAGCTGTA
>NZ_LNXS01000054.1:551570-704556 GCF_001467525.1 Legionella anisa | reverse complement strand
TTGAAAAAATGGCCTAAAACACTGTCAACCCCTAAATGATAAAATTTAAAAATATTTTTTACGCAGCCTTGCCGAAAGGACACAATGAATTAGAACAGTTACCAAAAAATCAATGGCTGATGCTAAATCGCGATAGCATATTAAAGAAAGGCAATGAAGCAAAAATAACTCCTGATGGAGAGACATTTTATTCTATTAAGGATTATCTTAACCTCATTTGGCGTCCAATCGTGAAAGAGTATGCTCGATATTTTGACATCGATTTGAATGAATTAATTTCTAAACTGACACAAGAGTCTCGTGCCGATGGTATCTTGAAACAATTTCAAACAATGACAGCCAATCAAATTGCGCTTCATTATGCGTATCATGATTTTTGTCCTAATTAGAATTCTCTGAAATTACATCATCCTATATATCATTTGTTTCAACGATTTTACCCAAAGGATGTCATTATTAAGACTTGGTATGAATAGAAACTCATTGCCTCCCAAACTGCTCCACTGCTCTTTGGCCTTGATGTTTATTTCTTCCAATGTTTCTAAACAATCAGCAACAAAAGAAGGGCATACGATGGCTATGCTATTGATATTTTTTTTCCTAAGCTCAATCAATGTGATATCCGTATAGGGTTGTATCCAAGGTGTTTTTCCAAGGCGTGATTGGAATGAAACCTCATATTGTGACCTATCTAAGTTTAGACTGCCCGCAATGAGGCGTGATGTTTCATAACACTGAGCACGATAGCAACTGAGATTATCAACCTGCATGCTGGGACAATCGTTGATTTTAGAGCAAGTTATATTACAAATTCCCTTTTCAAGCTGCCTTACAGGAACTCCATGATAGCTAAATATAACTTTTTCTATTTGTTTATTGTGTACATAGGGTTTTATTAGATTGGTATATGCATTTATAAAGTCTGGATCACAATAAAAATCTTTTTTAATGTGAATTTCAGGGATATTGAGTTGCGAGCCAATAGTGCGAAGTAATTCTTCGATAGCAGATCCTGTTGCTGCAGAGGAGTACTGTGGAAATAAAGGGATTACAATAATTTTGTTACATTCCTTTAAATGTTCAAGGCCTTCTTTAATGCTTGGATTGCCATAACGCATTCCTAAAACCACTTGATACTGATTACCTAACTCTTGTGATAAAGAGATCACTAAATCTTGGCTATTGATTAGGAGTGGTGAACCATTTTCTGTCCATATTTTTTGATAGGCAAGACTCGATTTTTTGTACCTAAAAGGCAAAATGATCCAATTCACTAAAAAATATCTTATAAAATGAGGTAAATCGATTACTCGCGGATCATTTAGAAACTGCTTTAAGTATGCGTAGACATCTTTGGGGTAGGGACTTTTTGGTGTTCCCAAATTAATCAGCATGACTCCAATTCTAGACACTTCTTACTCCTTCGTTGATCATCGAGTTACCTTCAGTCTCATCAAATGCAATTTTAAATAAAATAACTCAATCATTGTTGAATGAGCAGTTAAGAATGAATTAATTATTAAAAATTTTATTACCACATTAAAATAACATTATGATATTTAATTGAGGAAGAAAAGGTCGGTAATAACTCTTATCAGACATACTCGGTTTGAATCATATCATTGATCAAGCCATTAAAAGAGATTTCAGGGGCAAATTTATTCATGAACTTAATGGTTATAATTTATCAGTAAAGTCATACCAACGATAATTTTTTAAGATGGTCAATTTTCAGCATTCATCAACATTATTGTGTTTTGATGAGATGGCGTCTCCAAGAAAATAAGCGCCATCTCAAAGCAACTACTCTTTAGGAATTAAAACGTGATTGATGACATGAATCACGCCATTAGAAGCTTTGACATCAGCTTTTATAACCTCGGCATTATTGACATAAACCTTACCCTCTTTAACAGTAATATCAATATCTTGTCCACTGAGTGTTTTAACCATTCCTGGTTTTATTTTATCAGAAGCAATGTCTCCACTTACTACATGATAAAGTAAAACAGTCTTCAGCTTCTCAGGATTTGCTAAAAGGGCATCTAAATCAGCTTTTGGAACTCCGGCAAAAGCCTCATTTGTAGGTGCAAAAACGGTAAAAGGTCCTTTACCCTCAAGCGCAGTGACAAGCCCCGCTTTTTTAAGTAAAGAAACAAGAGTTGAAAAATCTTTGTTGCCTTCAGCAACGTTAACTACAGTATCGCTTGCACTTGCTGCGATGCTGTAGAGGGAAATGAGTGCAACTAAGAACAACTGTTTGATTAATTTCATATGAATATCCTTATGAGTTTTTAACATTGTTTTAAGATTAGACTATTTTCTGATTGAAGCAATTGCAAATAGTCCCTAAATTAAGTCTTGCCATTAATAAAACATTTATTACGAATCAATTTTTTTATGATATAATACCTCCCTATTGCATAGTTTTTACTGAGAATTTTTTGTAGATAGATGAAAATTATTTTTTCCCGTTGATTTTACATGATATAAATTTGCATCGGCACTTTTAATCAATGTATATAAATCCTCGCCATCCCTTGGGTAACAGCTTATACCAATACTTGCCGTAATAGAGATTTCATGCTGATTGAGTGTTATTGGTTTTGCGATAAAGTTAAGAAGTGTGTGTGCACGCTCAGTGGCTTGACCTACATGAGTAAGAGCAGTCAACACGACGATAAATTCATCACCACCTTGTCGCGATACAATATCTGTTGCGCGTAAAGAGGATTTTAATCTTTTTGCGACCTCAATGAGTAATCGATCGCCCACATCATGTCCTAATTGATCATTGACCTCTTTAAAATAGTCTAAGTCGATAAAGAGAACGGCAATCTCTTTTGAGTGGTTTTTCGCATAAGCTAATGTAGTCTCAAACGATTTATCAAGTTGTTTTCTATTTGCTAATCCTGTCAAAACATCATGATAAGCGATGTATTTAAGCTCTTGCTCTGCGTGTTTTTGGGCATTAATATTTTGAATTTGTACAATAAAATACAGTGGATTATTCGTTCCATCTCGTATTAATGAGTAACTCAATAAAACCCATATACTCTTGCCATTCTTATGCGTATAGCGTTTTTCAACATGATAGAATTTTTTTGTTCCAGATAATAATTGCTGCTCATCCTCTGCACCGACCCCTATATCTTCAGGATAGGTGATGGTTTGCATGTTGGAATCTAATAACTCCTCCTTTGTGTATCCAACAAGCTGACAAAGCGCGTCATTAACTTTTAACCATGTTCCTTCTGTAGAGACTAAGGCCATCCCGATTGCAGATGAGTCAAATGCAGAGCGAAAACGTGATTCACTCTTCTCGAGATTCATGTTGATTTTCATGAGTTGATTGATGAGAGCTAAGTTTTCATACCGCAATTTTAAGTTGTTGTTGAGAAAGCCATATCCCATCCAAGATACAGTCAACATAAAACAAAAATAAACAAGTAGGGCGCTTCCGAGTAATATGTAGGTCGGAAGGGCTTGATAAAACAGCCAGAAGCTAAGTGGTAATATGGTTAACATAAAAAATAGGAGGCTTGCAGTTCGATTGGGTTGGAGAATATGGAGCCCACCTGATGCAACACCGATAATAATCGAGATGATGAGCATCTGGTTTAATAAGTCGTTATGGGGGATGAGCACCGAACCAACAAATCCCCAAAGAACACCGTAAGTGATTGTGATACCAATTAATAAATTTAAATAAACTCCAGGTTTGATGGTATAAAAACGATTGACAAAAAATAGTACTGTATTTAAGGAAAAGGCAGTGATTGAGGTGATAAACCAGATGGAAAGACTTGTAGGACTTACGACATGAAATAGGCCTATAAATACAATTAAAGTGCATAAAAAATTAGCAGGGATACTCAGCATCAGATTTTGATTCAATAACATCAAGTAATCGATGTAGATTGTTTCCTGAGTATGTTCTTCTTTCTTTAATCTTTTATTTTTCATTATGCTCCGATATAAAAGAAATCATTATCTATTATTTTAGCATCGCTATTAAAAATCATGGCTATAGGTGAAATCGGTCAACTATGCACAGCAATGGTGCACTCAGTTTGCATTTTTATGAGCTTAAGCTTGCTATCTTGGTATCGATCACGATTCTTATCGACTAGAGTAATATGTCCAACCTTGCGCTTAGGATGAGATTTTTTACCATAATCATGATAATGGACACCTGGTATCTCAAGGCAAGATTGGATGGGGAACATCTTGCCAAGACAGTTGACTAAAAAGCAATTACTCATAAGCTCTGTAAGGCCTAAGGGTAGAGAAAAAATCGCACGTAAATGATTTTCAAACTGACTGGTTATTGCCCCTTCAATGGTTAGATGCCCAGAATTATGGACTCTAGGAGCAATTTCATTGACTATCAGTTCACCATTATAGTGAAAAAATTCGACGGCCATGACGCCCACATAGTCCAAAGAATCCATAATTTTTCTGGCAATGCTTTGGGCTTTTTGCTGCAATAGATTATTTACTAACGGAGCTTCAGACCATTGAAGGATACCCTGATGATGTTGATTTCTAATGAGAGGATAAAATTGAATCTCCTCTTGTTGATTTCTCACCGCAATAAGCGATAGCTCCTCTTCAAAAGGAACAAACTGCTCCAAAATCAAATCGCAAGACTGCATCAGTTCCCAGGCTGTTGCTAAGTCTGACAACTCATGAAGAACATATTGTCCTTTGCCATCATAACCCAATTGCCTTGTTTTCAAAATGGCAGAGCTATTCCAACTTATAAAGGCATCCTGCAGTTGCCCTTGCGTTTCAATCGCAGCAAAACGAGCGGTTTTGATCTTTAATGAGTTTAAAAATGATTTTTCGACTAAGCGATCTTGAGTTATTTGCAGCGCTTTAGTCGTGGGATAAAATGGAACTTTTTTGGCAATGAATTTTGCACAAGCCAAGGGGATGTTTTCCGTTTCAAAAGTGACGCAATCGACTTCATTACAAAACGCTGTAAGTGACTTCTCATCAGAGAATGATGCTGAAACCAGACGAGTTAAATGACGCACACAGGGATTGGGAGCGGGTGAAAAGCACATAGTACGAATTCCTAACGAGTGCGCAGCTAAAACCAACATTTTTGCAAGTTGCCCACCACCTAAAATACCGAGTTTCATAATGACTCCAATTGGGGTTTATTGTTATCAAGAATCTTTTGGGTTTGTTGCGCTCGGTATTGCTCTAAGCGTTCACAAACTTCCGTGTTATTGTTGGCAAGGATTGCGGCTGCTAAGAGTGCTGAATTAATTGCGCCTGCTTTGCCGACTGCTAAAGTACCAACGGGTACGCCTGCCGGCATTTGTACTATCGATAGTAGTGAGTCCAAACCATTAAGTAGGGAAGAAGGAATTGGGACACCAAAAACCGGAAGTCTGGTCATTGCTGCAATCATTCCAGGAAGATGTGCCGCACCACCGGCTCCTGCAATGATAATCTGAATTCCGCGGTCTGCAGCGTTTCGTGCATACTCATAGAGTTTGTCTGGTGTCCGATGTGCCGATACAATTTCTGCTTCAAAAGAAATCTTCAGGCTATCCAATGTTCTTGCACACTCACAAAGTATCGGCCAATCACTTTGAGAGCCCATAATGATGCCAACCAAAGGTTTTTCTTGCATCTCAATTCACTCCTAACTAAGGGTTACAATAATCACAATATTGTGGTTCAGCTGCTTCTAGACGGTCTTTTCTTGGGTGTGTCTCCTGATAATCACATTGAATACAGCCCCAAACTTCGTGCTGGTATAAGGAAGTGGGTGATGCACATTCATTGCACAGAAGGGTGCCTGAAGTTTTTTTAAACCCAAAACCGGGAGTAGAGCAGTTGGGGCAACAACATTGAATTCGATAAGCTAGCTTTTCGGCGAGCAAAGAAATCGCCTGCATCCTCAATGGATTCATCATGGCTCTCATGTCTGTTGCGAGGAAAAGCTCTTTTTCGTGTTGAAAGCCAAGAGATAATGCAGTCTTGAGTGTTTCAATGTCTCTAATCCCTTTTGCTATTAGCGTTTTATCGCTGTTGGTCTGTAGGGTCAGGGCATGTTCGGGAAAGCCTGCTTTTTCTAAAAAATCGTCAAGCTCTGTTTGTGGGGTTATGGTCATCATGCGGTAATTTGTTTTGGGTGTCGTATACTGCTCTGCAATCACCCAATTGTTTTTACGATCTAAAAACACCATGATTTCATGGTCACTAGGAATAAATGGAAATGCAGGGTGCGGACCGAAACTTCCTTCACTTGCAATCGCTAAATCATAACCGCAGTGCTCTGCACCACGCCTTGCTTTTAAAACACAGGTATCATAGGGACTTAATGACCTTGCGATTTCACCAGTAAAGGTCCCAAATTGGTCGGTATCAAAATCGTGCACATCGAGTGTGCACGAGAGTTTAGCAAAAAATACTTCAGCAATTGCTTTTTCTTTCTCATGTTTTGAGGCAAGCAAAACCGACTGATTGCGATAGTTCATGATTAAGCTCCAGTGACTGAGTGAAAATAATCCATTCGCGCCACATCAACATCAGAAACAAACATTACACCTGAGTTCTGTTGAAATAAAGTTTTCATTCCTAAAGCAAGAGTTGCAATCACATCCTCTGGAGCTACTGCAAGAAACATAATGAGTGAAGCCCTGTCGTTAAATAATATTTTTCCCTCATGAAATCCGTTATGGCCTTTACCGGAAATGTTTCTAAATAAGGTAAATCCCGTGACTTTTGCCTCTTCCATCATCGAGCTGATGAGCTGCTCATGCTCGCCAGAAACAATGATTTCTATTTTTTTCATCGGATGGAGGTTAATACCAATATCCTTTCGTTCTTGAACTTTAATAACCTTCATTTTTTTTCTCCTCATTTTAGTGTGTTAAAATCCAATTGCCGTTTTGATTCAATTTGTAAGCTTGACCATCAGTGGGGTTTATGACGATGAGATGAACCCATTCATTGAAGAACAGGGTCTTTAAAATCGCTTGTCGCTCGATAATTTTTGATACCAGTGCTTGTGGTGCATAAACTACGGTCAGCAAACGTTGCGGTTGATGGTAGGGGCTCTCATCACTACTCATTACCGATTGCAAAGGAAGTCCATGCATTAAATCACTGCCATTTCCCTGCATGATGCCCATTTTACCGGTGACATTGTGGGTGATTTTGCTGCCACTTCCGTAAGCCACATTATCCAAGGTTGAAAACAAGTATTGCGTATTAATCCATTGGGCAACCACCATGGGTGCAGTGAGAATCGTTTCTAGGAAACTCCCCTCGTAGTCTTCTTCCCAGTCATAGGAATGTAAAAAGCATCGTCCATCAAGATTGATGTTTTTTGTTAAGGAGCGTGGCGCCACAATAAAAGCAGCATTGCGTGCTAGCCCCCATTCAGGGCGTGTCTCCGACCAATCCTGGCTTCTTCGCTGAATGTCTTGTTCTGGATGAGCTGAATTTAATTTTTGACCTCGCTCTAAATTATTGCTCGATTTTGCCTCCTCCAAATCAACACGTAACTGATTGACTAGATTTGGATAAAGAACTTTAACTGTGTTCAGGTTATAAAGTTCAATAGAATCCGTGGTGGTATTGTGAAGTGCAGCATAAAAAAGCGTGTCCATTGGAATGTGAATTCCTTTCTCTTCTAATGCTCTTCGAACATCTATTTTATTGAGGATTCTGGCTAAAAGCTTGGCATTCGTTCCGCCATGATTACCACCACAAGCACCACAATCAAGAGCAGATGCGTAGGGATTGTTTTCGGTGGTACTTCCATGACCACAAAGAATAATCAGTTTTGCAAAACCTGAAGTAAGTCCCATGAGTCGCAGTACAGTCTCGGCATAATCAATCTGCTCGCTTAGAGCAATACCGTGCTCCAAATTATCCTCATCTAATTCAAACGAGGGCTCAGTTTGAAGTTGAGGTGCAATCAAGTGATTTAATGCGTGACTTGTTTTTTTGGTATAACTTGGAGCAAGCGCTTGCAACACCATCTTCAGGCCATACCAAGCACCAAGGGTTTCAACCAAAGCAAAAGGTGTAGCAAAATTATATTTTAATTCCTGATAGATTTTGCCGAGGGTAGTTTTAATCGTCTTTCCCTGTTGATGTTGTTCCATAAGAAAGCTATTTACTTCATATGGCTTTTCATCAACACGATAACGAGGTTTTAATAATACTGGGCAGCAGTCTTTTGTTTTACCACTTTCAAATTCCTGTACGCGAATGGGTATACCAAAAAAGCCAGCAAATCCTAGGGTTTCATAGTTTCCCAGCCTTTCGATTGCGCGTCTTATGGGTTCTGAGCGGACATCAATACAAAACACCAGTTGTGCATCCGCTCTTTTAGTTATTGTTGCTGACCGCTTAACTGCAGGCAACAGCGTTTTTAGCAATGTCTGCTCGTAGTTTTTTTCATTTTCTTTTAATTGCTCAAGCACTTTTTGAGCCAAAGAACCATCTTCTTCGCTTTTTTTTTCCTGGGCTGCTTCAGGCCAAAGCAAACAGGTAATGACCAACCGCACCGCAAGTAACTCAGCCAGTGTCACCGGTTGTTTGTCTTCTGTTGTGGGATTGTGCCAATGGGTTTTCCATTTTACAAACCCTGCCCATCCCGGTAAATAAAGAAAAGTTTGGGTGAAGAACTCTTCAGTTTTCTCTTTGGGTACCTTAAGTTTTTGCAGACAAAGAATAATTGCTTCTTCTGCAGACTCAGGCAAAGTCAATATCCATTGTTTTGCTTCCTTTTTATTGTCATGCAGTTTTTTGTCAAAACACGCTAGCTTTAAAAATCCATAATAAAACCCCTTGTCTTTGTAGGGCATTTCGATGGCACCTTGTCCAGCATCAAAAAAGCCACCACACCATTTAATCATTTGCAGGTTGACGTTTTCTAAGGCACGATTGCGTGGAGCTTCCTTTCGTCGAAAACCCCCTTGTGCTATGGCTTCTTCAAAGCTTTGTGCTTCAAATCCTTGTAAGGGGTTGCATGCGATAAATGTTTCTAGCGGCCAAACCGGAGCAATACGTTGGGCGGCATTGTCTATTAAGGCGCGTACTTCGAGGCTTTTGCTTGGGGCCTTGACTGAAGTAGTTGTTTTCATAGGATGCTCATTTGTTTTTTCATCGTTTGTTATGACTTTTGCGGTACTCATGGTTACTCCTTAGAATAATTAGTATTTATAATCAGACCGAAGTGTGGTTACTGTTTTGGGAGAGGGCTGGCTTTGGTTAAGTAAGCTCATGTAAAGTTTGCACCAGAAATTCGATTCTTTAATTTTTTTCATCAATCCAAGGTTAAACAGTAACCAAGGTGCTACAAGCAGAACTAAGGTAATCAGATGCAGTATGGATAGCTTAGGTAAGTAAAACTGAGTTAAGTTTGGAATAAGTAATTCAATCAGATGAATGCTAGCGCCATAAACCAAACCGGCCAAGGAAGACATCAAAAGCCCAATCGCCATATTGATGAGGGACAAGCGATTATTCATTACTGCGAGCATCAGTTGGGTTCCTGCAATGAATGCAAATACCAGTAAGAATGAGGTTGCTTGCAGAGATAGGATGGGCTTATTCGTCATGAAGGCAAAACCAAGCATACCTAAGAAGCCGCCACTACTTGCAATCAAAAACAGAAGTGGTTTATATGCATGCACTTTAGGTTCATTGCTTTTTTGTGCAACGGCCGAGCCTGAGCTCAAGAATAAGTAGGCTTTAAATAAACCATGCCAACATAAGTGAGCTACAGCGGCGGCAAATAGTCCTAGGCCGCATTGCATCATCATAAATCCCATTTGCGCTAGAGTGGAGCAAGCCAGCATTTTCTTAATATCATGTTGCATCAGCTTCCAAAAGGTTCCTAAGAATGCTGAGATGGCACCCAGAACGAATACAATCATCAGCAAGTGGTTCGACGCTGCAAAGAGTGGGGCAAACTTTACAATCAGTATTCCACCGCCATTGACAAGACCTGCATGCATCAGCGCAGAAACAGGAGTTGGTGAATTTAAAGAGCTAATCAACCAGCGATGAAACGGCCAAATAGCGGATTGAGTTAATGCGGTGAGCGTAATCAGAGTCATCGCAGGCAAAAACACAGAGGAGCTTGCTATATCTTTCTGATTTAAAGCTTGAATGGAAGCAGTGTCAGTACTGAAGGTTATTAACATAAAGGCGGCTAATAAACTGATACTCCCTACTAGTAAGGTATTTAGGGTAAGTCGTCCCGAATTTCTTGCGGCAGCCCATTCGCTTTTATGCACCATTAACACAATTAATAACAGGTTACTTAGCGACCAGGAAAGCCAGAATAGAAAGAGGTTGTCGGCAAGAACCATAACTACAGCACTAAGCGTAATAGCAGCTAAGTTACAAAAATACCGCCAATAAAGTCGGTCGCCATCCATGTATCTTATGGAAAATCGATGGACAACAAAGCTTACTAGTAAAATTAAACAACATAATAACAAGCTTAAGGTATTAAAGCTGATGAGCAGATAAGTCACCGGCATTTCTGAAAAGCTTAAGTGCCCCAATAAAAAAAGACCAATTATAAATCCAAAACCAATAAAGAGACTTGCCAAGGAAGCGGCAGAGCTAGCCCTTTCCCTGCCATTAAAACAGTTTATGAGTAGGGCGAGGGTTGGGCATGCCAGAAGTGCACCACATAAAAGAAGTATTATTGTATTCACAGTATTCCTCATTAGAAATTGTTTTGATGCAATGTAAATATATTAGATTATCTTATATAAGTGAAATTAATAATTTTTATATTTAACATTAGGGATTCTAATGAGTCTTGATACGGTCACCTTGCAATGCTTTTTGGCGGTTGCAGAAACACAGAGTTTTACCAAAGCAGCCCTTCGGGTGGGACGTACTCAATCCGCAATCAGTCAGCAGATTGCAAAACTTGAGCAACTGATTGAAAAGCCTTTAATTCTTCGCGGACGTGAGTTGTCTCTAACCCCTGATGGAGAACTTTTTTTAGGTTATGCCAAAAGGATTTATGAACTTCATCGGGAGTCACTGGACCGGTTTAAAGCACCAGAGCTTCATGGGGAGCTTCGTTTTGGTTTGCCTGAGGATTTTGCTTCAATGATTTTATCCGATGTACTGGTTGAGTTTTCACGACTTCATCCGAGGGTGATGCTGAATGTCGAGTGTGAGCTGACTCTTAATTTAATCGAGCGATTTAATCATGGCGATTTTGATTTGATATTAATCAAAACCAATCGGCGAAATCAAATTGCTGAAGGTGTAGATGTTTGGAATGAGCCAGTTGATTGGGTGGCGAAAAGAGAACTTCTCACTCAATTCAACAAAAGCACGCCAATTCCTCTGGTGCTTTCACCAACACCTTGTGTCTATCGTGGCAACGTGATTGATTCTCTAGAAAAACACCACTTAAACTGGCGTCTTGTGTTTAGTAGTCCAAGCTATGCTGGAAAAATGGCTGCAGTACGCGCAGGATTAGGGATTACTGCGATACAGCGCAGTATGATTCCCAGTGATCTTGATCGACTTGATGAGGATTTTTTACCTCAACTAAACGATATTCATGTATCCTTGTTAAAAAAGAAAGAGCACAGTAAAGCGATTGAATCGCTAGAGTTTTTTATATTGAAAAAATTAAAGCACTAGTTTTTTAAGATTGAATAAGCATAATGAGTAAAGAAATGAATTCAATTACTGATGTTTTAGATAAAACCAACACTGATATCGATTGCACTTATTAGCATAATAGCAAGCTTATTAACATTAAGTATCCCCATTGCAGCACAGACATTAATCAATTTAATTGCATTTGGAAAATTAATGCAGCCTGTGCTGACTTTGAGTCTTATCGTGTTTATCTTAATGGCTGCACTTGGTGCCTTAAATGTTTGGCAAACCGTAATTCTTGAAGTCATTCAGCAAAAATTGATGGTAAAAATAAGTCTAAACCTCACCAATCATTTTACCCGCCTGTCGCTAGATAGTTTTTCAACGCATCATGGTCCTGAGCTGGTGAATCGCTTTTTTGAGGTGGTTACCCTCAAAAAATCACTTTCCAGTCTTTTGCTCTATGGGGTGAATTTAGGATTACAGCTCTTTTTGGGGTTGTTGCTTCTTCTCATTTATCATCCCCTATTTATCATTTTTGACGCTTTTATTATCCTCAGTATCCTGCTCATTATTTTCATCCCATATCGCAAGGGATTAGATAGTGCAAAAACAGAATGCGCAGAAAAACATCACGTGGGTGCCTGGCTGGAGGAGCTTTTAATTAATCGATTTTTATTTCGCTTTAGTAATTACAATCACTATGCCACTTTAGAGTCCGACAAGCATTTGGTTTCTTTTTTAAATGCAAGAAATACTCATTTCAAACAACTCATCAAGCATCAAATTGGTTTTTATCTCCTTTCTGCGTTTTCAAGCAGCCTCCTTCTGGGATTAGGAGGGTATCTCGTTATTAAAAATCAATTGAGCTTAGGACAACTCGTAGCTGCTGAAATTGTCCTTGGTGCCTTGATTTATGCATTTAAACGATTTGGGGTTCTTCTTGAGAATTATTATGATTTAATTGCCTCAAAAAATAAAATTGATGTAGTCCTCAATTTACCCTTAGAAGAAATTAAAATCGATCTTAATGCGCTATTTGTACCCATCCAAACGATAGAAATAAAATTCAGAGATAAGCGTCAAATCATTGCCACTTTGAATAACCCTCTCTTTATTTATTCTCAAGATGCACAGAGTTGCAAAACATTTTCTGAATCCCTTTTAGGATTCGGAAAAAAATACGATATGGACGTCCTAGTCAATCAACATTTATGCAATGAAGAACATCGGGCAGCACTTCGGCAATACAGTTTGCTGTTACGCAGACCTGAATGGTTTGTAGGTAGCATTTATGACAACTTAGCATTAAATCATAAGAATATCTCTCCCAAACTGATGATGGAGCAGTTAAATCATTTTGGGCTTTCTGAAAAAATAATGCATCACCCTTTAGGTTTAAAAGCGATTATTTATGATTGGCAAAATGAGTTTACAGAGTTTGAGCTTATTGCTCTTATGATAGTACGAATTATTTTGCTTGAGCCTCAGTTACTTATTATTGACCGAACTTTTGATGGATTGGAACGAGATAAAACGGACTTTCTCATGGCATCATTGCTGAACTTAAAAAATACCTTGTTGATTGTAGTCAGCCAAACTAATGAGTTTAAAGAACTATCAAATTACGCGGTGCTTCCATGAAATTACATGCTTATACGATGATTGCAAAACTCCCAAAACCGCAAAAAATCGCCAAAATAATTGTTCTTATTGCGTTGATTATCATTTTATTTTTAAGTGCCACTCCGTGGCAACAGTTTGCTCTTGGTAATGGGAAAGTGATCGCTTATTCCCCGACTGAACGACTTCATACGGTGAACTCGCCAATCAATGGGCGCATTAAAAAATGGTATGTCGATGAGGGAATGAAGGTACAACCTGGCGATCTTCTCGTTGAAATCACTGATAATGATCCACAGTTATTGAAGCGATTGGAATTAGAAAAAAAAGCAATCGGATTGCGGATAGGGGCAGCAGAGCAATCAATTCTGGCTGGAAAAGCCAATCTAGAAAGACAAAAACGATTGTATCAGCAAGGAATTAACTCAAAGCGTCAATTTGAATTGGCTCAAATAGAATACTCCAAATACCAAAGTGAATTAGCACAAGCAAATATTGATCTGGTCGATGTTGATGTGCGCATCGCACGACAGCAAACACAACTCATAAAAGCACATGTACCGGGAGTAATTTTTAAACGATTGACAGGTCAAGAGAGTGTCGTCGTTAAAGCAGGGGATGTTTTGGCACAAATTATTCCCGATACGCAATCGCGCGCGGTGGAGTTATGGATTGATGGCAATGATATTCCGTTTGTGCGGCTTCATCAAAAAGCGCGTCTACAGTTTGAAGGATGGCCAGCGATCCAATTTAGAGGTTGGCCAGAAATTGCTGTAGGTACATTTGGAGGTACTGTAGCCTTCATAGATCCTACAGACAATGGGATGGGATCATTTCGTGCAGTCATTGTTCCAGATGAGCCTTGGCCTCAACCACGATTTTTAAGGCAGGGCGTACGTGTTCATGGGTGGATTCAATTAGGCCAAGTCCCTTTATGGTATGAATTGTGGCGACAATTTAATGGTTTTCCACCCGAAAGCACTCCAGAGAAGAGTCAGTCATGAGTCGATTTTTCGCCCATAATGGTTTTAAATATAAGCTCATTTTAGGTTTTATCTCTTTTCTTCCCTCAGTTGTCTGTATGGCAAGTGAACATCATCAATTAACCTTAGATCAGGTGCTTCAGAGTGTTTCTCATTATTATCCAAAAATTAAAATAGCGCGTCTGGAAATTACCAAGGCTCAAGGGGCTCATTTAAGTGCATTGGGAAAGTTTGATCCCTCTCTTGATGCTACTACTCGATCGCAGCCCGCGGGTGGTTATATTAATAATTATGGCGATACCCAGATTAGTGTGCCTACTTTTTATAATGGAGTCAAATTATTTGCAGGTTATCGAAATGGCAATGGAAACTGGCCTATTTATTATCAAAACTACTTAACGAATTCAGGTGGAGAATATCGAGCCGGTCTTTCACTTCCTTTACTTCGAGATCGATTGATTGATAAGGAGCGAACCAATTTATTAACTACTGCCGAGTCGATTGAATTGAAAAAACATGATTCGGAAGCAATTAAAATTAAAATATATCAAGAAACGATTAAAGCCTATTGGCAATGGGTAGAAGCAGGATTGCAATTAAAAACTTTTAGACAGCTATTAAAGTTAGCGCGAAAGCGACAAGTTGCCATTGAACAGCAAGCAAATCAGGGCGATCTTGCTCAACTTGCAATCACTGAAAACATGCAACAAATAGTCCAAAGAGAGCAATTGCTTAACCAAGGAATGATGATATTGGAACAAGCTGCGATTAATTTATCTTTGTATTATCGAGACGAACGAGGGAACCCCAAAATTCCATTGGAAAAAAGTCTGCCTACCCATGTTTTGATGCAATCACGTCAACTCGCACAAGGAGTACCTCAGTTAGCTCGCCATCCTGCATTAAAGAAACTGCAAAACTACTCAAAAATAATTCGACTTAAGCGTGATTTAGCGAAAAATGAGTTACTGCCCAATTTGGATGCCACTGCATCTACATTTAAGCAATACGGTAGTGGAGGATACCCTGCTTTAATTCCTGAGGCAGCTTTTATCGGAGTTACTTTCAAATTCCCAGTATTACAACGAGAAGCCAAAGGCAAATTAATTCGTACCCAAAGTGAGCTCGAGCAAATAAGAGCAGAAAAAAAGTTTATGTATGAGCAGCTTAGAAATGAACTCACTAATCTTTATATCGGGATAAGAAGAATCCACCAACAAGTCGCTTTCTTAAAAAAAGAATATCATTTGGCACTAAAGGTGCAACAAGGTGAAACAAAAAAATTCCATGAAGGGGATAGTACTTTGTTTCTGGTGAATCAACGAGAGCAATTAACCACCCAGGTGCAACTGAATTGGATAAATGCCCAGGTGCAACAGGAAGAGTTAAAACATTTGGTCCGTTTCTTCTCTTCAACGAATTTGGAGAAGTAAGATAAAAAAATACTGCGGAGTATTTTAACTGATAGCAATTGATGAAAATGAGACCTCATGACAGGTCGGATAAAATATAATTTTCCCCGCTTAAAAGTCACTATTTACCAAAGGAGAGAATAATGCATCACGTAGTTGTTGATGTTACTGAGAAAATTCGTGAGCGCAGCAAGCAAAGAAGAGAGTCCTATTTAAATCACATCGAAAAATCACGTATCAAAGGCCCACAAAGGCGTGTATTACACTGTGGTAATTTGGCCCATGGTTTTGCAGCTTGCTCTAAGCAAGATAAAGACCATTTAAGTGGCCTCACTAAGGCAAACATTGCCATTATTTCCGCATACAACGACATGCTCTCGGCCCATCAACCCTATCAAGATTATCCTGCACTAATTAGACAGGCCATTACTGATTCTGGTGGCGTTGCACAATTTGCAGCCGGTGTACCTGCAATGTGCGATGGAATCACCCAAGGCCAACCTGGAATGGAATTAAGCCTTTTAAGTCGTGATGTGATTGCCATGTCTGCGGCTGTTGGTTTGTCGCATAACATGTTTGATGGTGGGTTAATGCTTGGGATCTGTGACAAAATTGTTCCCGGGCTACTCATGGCTGCTTTGAGTTTTGGGCATTTGCCGTTTATTTTTATTCCTGCAGGTCCCATGCCTTCAGGAGTTCCTAATCAGGAAAAAGCGCGTATTCGCCAGTTGTATGCAGAAGGCAAAGCCGATCGAAAAACCTTGCTTGCAATAGAAGCCGCATCTTATCATGCTCCAGGCACCTGTACTTTTTATGGCACTGCAAATTCGAATCAATTACTCATTGAAGTGATGGGATTACAGCTTCCTGGTTCATCGTTTATTAACCCAGGCACGCCCTTGCGAGAGGCATTGACCCGAACTGCGGCACAAAGGGTTTTGTCCCTCACTGATTTAGGGACACAGTACACGCCCATCGGTCAATTAATGGATGCAAAAAATATTGTAAATGCGATTGTAGCCTTGTTGGCGTCAGGGGGCTCAACAAATCACACCATGCATTTAATTGCGATTGCTGCAATGGCTGGTTACTCGGTTAATTGGGATGATTTTGCGCAACTCTCTGCAGTGACTCCATTAATTGCGAAAATTTATCCTAATGGTTATGCGGACATCAATCATTTTCAACATGCAGGGGGAATGGCATATTTTATTCATACCCTTCTTGATGCTGAGTTATTGCACCATGATGTAGATACCGTAATGGGTAAGGGATTAGAGCGTTATACGCATCAACCTTTATTGGATAACCATGAACTGGTTTGGGTTCCTGGACCCAAAGCCTCTAGTGACGAAAATGTACTGGTTGGAGCTCAAACTCCATTTAAAGACCATGGTGGTTTACAGGTATTAAGTGGCAATATAGGCCGTTGTGTGATTAAAACTTCGGGACTTACTGCAGGAAAAGACAAAATTAAAGCCCCTGCTGTAGTTTGTTCTAGTCAAGATGAGTTTGAAGCGCTTTTTAAAGAGGGTCATTTAGAGCAGGATTGTATTGTGGTCGTGCGTTTTCAGGGACCTAAGGCCTGCGGTATGCCGGAGTTACATCAATTAACGCCTAAGCTTGGGGTACTCATGGATAAAGGGTATCAAGTGGCTCTGGTCACTGATGGGCGTATGTCAGGTGCCTCAGGTAAAGTTCCTGCAGCAATTCATGTTACTCCAGAGGCGCTAGATAATGAGGTGCTTTCTCGAATAAAGACTGGAGATATCATTTTAATCGATGCAGAACAGAGTATCTTGCAGTTATTGGTCTCAGATGATGAGTTACAACGTCGGTCGAGGGCTGTTTTTAACAATCTGGGCCTTTATGAAGGTTGCGGTAGAGAGTTATTTGCAAGTTTAAGAGCTCAATTTAGCCAAGCCGAGCAGGGCGCTTGCAGTTTATTTCAATCAAAAGAATCTTGCTACAGAGGTTAAATAAAGACCAATGGGCGCCATTATTGTTCTGCCTCTATTCAAGGTTATTTTGGGGAGAAAAAGGTAACTTGATTTATTTGCGCGATCTATAATTGGGTGGAACAATGATTACTTTGATGTTTAATCGAATCAATCCTACTCGTTGCTCCAAATATCAATTTGATATTATTCCATCCCAACTTTATTGTTGGGATGCGGCCAGAGGTCCCCTATTTATACCCTATGTTTATGGTAGGGCCTAAAATTTTCACAGTGTTAATTAGAATTGCTTATTGATGAAATTAGAATTATTAAATTAACTAATGTATTTCGATGAAGTATAATCACACTCGTATCAACAACTCATGATCAACTTTGGTGATAAAATGCGCTATCAAATTACAGCATTAATACTAAGCTTTTTTTGTTCTTTTTCTGCAGCAGGTGCTTTCGTATCTCCTGACTACGCTACCCTAAAACAGGTTTATGATAAATATAAAACTAACTATCAAGGAAAGCCCGCATCCTACATTCCTGAACTCGCAAAAGCAGATTCTGATCTGTTTGCAATCTCCGTTATGACAGTCGATGGAAAAGTCATGTCAATAGGAGATAGACATGCGAATTTTTCTTTGCAATCCATTTCAAAAATTTTTGCCTATGCTCTAGCACTACAAGACAATGGAGAAAAAGTCATTTTTAACAAAGTAGGCCTTGAAGCCACCGGTGAGCAATTTAACTCCATCAAATCAATAGAAAACCATCAAAGCCATAACCCTTTTGTCAATATTGGTGCCATACAAACAACCAGTTTTATAAGAGGAAAAGACTCAGAAGAAAAGTGGAATCGGCTGGTCTCGTTTATCAAAGAGTTAGGTGGTGAACAGATATTCTTAGGAAAGAGAGTTTACCATTCTGAAGCCATTTCAAATCAACGAAATAGGGCGATTAGTCACCTACTCGAATCTTATGGAATGTTAATTGGGGATCCAAAAGAAGTTTTAGATCGATACACAAAAGCTTGTGCTCTGATGGTCAATACTGAGTCTTTAGCTTTAATAGGTGCTACTTTTGCAAATAATGGGATCAATCCTAAAACCCACCAAAAGGTTCTCTCGCCTAAGTATGTAAGAGATGTTTTATCTGAAATGGTAGTCAACGGAATCTATGAGCGAAGTGGGGGCTGGTTTGTGACAATAGGGGTTCCTGCTAAAAGTGGCGTAAGTGGGGGAATCATTGCTGTTATTCCCAATAAAATGGCCATAGCTGTTTATTCACCAAATCTTGATAAGACAGGAACAAGTATACGAGGCGAGGCCGTACTCAAGGAATTATCTCGACTATGGAACCTTCACTTAATATCGAATAATAAAATAGAAATTAAGGGTGACTAAGAGAAATGACAAAACAATACTACTGTACACTATCTTTTTTAAGGATTACGAGAGGTTTATATCGGCTTAAAAAAATTAGTAATCTTTAATTTTTGTTTCTTTAAGCTCGAAGTAAATGACATATTATTGAGATTAGAACATATCTTGTTGGTGAAAAAATGCGTTTTTTTGTTACTGGTACTGATACAAACGTAGGTAAGACAACTATATCCTGCTCTATTTTACATTTATTCAATAAAATGGGATATTCAACAATAGGTTGCAAACCTATTGCATCGGGCTGTAATAAGACTAAAAAAGGCCTAATTAGTGAAGATGCATTGATGTTACAAAAATACTCCTCCATTAAATTACCTTATCGACTGGTTAATCCAATTTCACTTGAGCCTCCTATTGCACCGCATATCGCTGCCCAAAAAATTAATAAAAAATATACTGCCAATCAATTAAAAAATAGAATTTCCTCGTTAATAAAATTTAAAGCAGATCTTGTTTTGATTGAAGGAGCCGGTGGATGGCAAGTGCCCTTAAACGATGACGAAACGCTTGCTGATTTTGTAGTCGAACTTCATGTGCCAGTGATTTTAGTTGTAGGGATACGCCTTGGATGTATTAATCATGCATTATTAACTCAAGCGGACATGCAAAGAAAAAATATTTTTCTCGCTGGATGGGTTGCAAACGTAATCGATCAAAATATGCAAGTCATAGATGAGAATATTTCCTCATTACAAAATAGAATTAATGCGCCATTTTTAGGAACTGTGCCTTTTTTAGATTGTTATGACATAGAAAAAAATTCCAGCTATACAAATGTAAAGCGATTATTATGAGCCATAGTAAGGATGAGCATCAAATTCTTCTATTAATTTAATCGATTATGTTTGCTTGATTTAGAGTATTTATTTGAAAAAACTCTAAGGTTTGATAAACCAAATTATCCCAATTTTGAGCTACTAGTTTAAAAGAAAGCATCACGTGTGATTTACTCTTAATAATTTTGCTTTTCTTTGTGTCATAAAGATTAAATACTATTCATCTTCGGTCGATTTTGATATAATTATTACAAAAGTTTACTTAAATGATACATTTAAAGAGGTTTGTTTCAAATGAGTCATTATTTATTTGTTCCTTTTAAAAAGAAAGAAGTTCCGCCAAATCTAAAAAAAATTATCGAAGAATGGTTGTTATTGGAAGACAAGCAAAAGAACGAAATTATACTCTGCTATTATGGGGAGAAAAAATTAAGTCAATTACCGGACAACAGCAAAATTTCCGTACTCTTTTCGGGCAAACCTGGCAAAAAGTCTCTTCTTCATGGGCTTGAGTATGTAGAAACTGAAACATTGAGGTTTTTTGAAAATTTGTCTTTGCATCTAAGGGTCATTGATCAAAATAAAAACTCCCTCTTAATCCCCAAAGTTGCTGATCAAATGAAAGAAGATGGCTTGCTTGATGACTTTAAAGGAAAGTTGCAGATTAATCTTATCTATCTTGATGCAAACACAAAAGAAGCAGCCATCATGACGCATTCATTTTTAAACTCACTCAAAAAATATAAAGAGCATGAAAACGGAGCAATTATGCTTCAGTTTCTTTCTAATGATCTACCGGAAAAATCAAATCTCCATCAAACATACAGAGCCCAAAAAACAAAATTAGAGCTATTTAGAGAGCAAGGACAACAAGGTGAGCGTTTCATGTATAACAAAAAAGAGAATTATCCGAAACTCTCCCTGGGTGAAATCGCCTGTGTCATTAAGGATTATTATCAGCACAAATCATCAAGATGTTGCGGTTTATCGGGCTTATTAAGGTTAAATTGGTTCTTTTCAAGTTCCGCAAGCATGCAGGCTATTAAATATCTTAGTGATGAAAAAATATCTGATATTGATAGATTTGCTTATGCTTCTCGCTTCATAACATACTATAAAGAAAACCATTTAACTCAATTTCTTCGACCAGCATTTGAAAAACGATTAATACATCATCAAGCCAATTGGGATATTGAGCTTATTCGTCCGAGTGAACTACAGTTTTAGGGTTCTGAGTTCTATGTTTTTATAGGGCGTTATGGAGCAATATTTTAGGTTCTCGAACAGTATTTATCAATTTCTAAACCATCGCAGGATGGGGTCTAAGAAAACTCTATGCAATTTTGCTGTGATGGCTTTTGCGCAAGTGATTTTCATTATGAAATTTTTTCAAACTCATTCCGATTTTTTATATTATTCTAGAATTGCATTCTTGATATCGATTTAAGGTTCTTCGCATTTCTATTAATTTATCAGATAAATTGGTACATTTGATAATTATCGTTTCTGTTTGAGATTTATATGACTATCGCATTAGTCTGGTTTCGTTTCGATTTAAGATTGAATGATAATCCTGCGTTTATCGAGGCTTGTTCTCAGCATGAGTTTGTTATTCCGCTGTATATTTATGATGAAAAAAATAGTGTCTTAGGAGGTGCTCAAGCCTGGTGGCTTCATCATAGCCTTGCTTCTTTAAGTAACTCCCTAGCAAAGCTTGGATTAAATCTTATTCTTCGCAAGGGCGAACCCTTAGCGATTCTTTTAGAGTTGGTTAAGAAAATTTCAGTCAGCTCAGTATACTGGAATCGCTGTTATGAGCCAGCTGCTATTTCCCGTGATAAAGAGATTAAAACCACTTTATTGGAGCAGGGTATTGAAGTTAAGAGTTTTAATGGAAGTCTGCTTCATGAACCTTGGACGATTAAAAATAAAACCGGCGATTATTTTAAAGTGTTTACTCCCTACTGGAAACACTGTAAACAAATGCTTCATATGCAAACATCCAGGCGTTTAGAGCATCGTCCTGCTGGAATTGAAGTGCAAAGCGATAAGCTTTTGGAGTGGAACTTATTACCTACGATTAATTGGGCGGTACGATTTAGTGATTATTGGTCACCAGGAGAGGATGGTGCACAACATAAACTTGATGAGTTTATAGAGCTTCATCTTAATGGGTATAAAAAAAATCGTGATTTTCCTATAAAAAATGCCACATCACGTTTATCGCCCCATTTACATTTTGGCGAAATCAGCCCATGGACTATTTTAAGGGCAATTGAACTCGCAAAGCTTGATCCCAGCTGCGATTTCGCTTCAGCGGAACATTTTCTATCAGAACTGGGATGGAGGGAATTTTCATTTTATTTACTGTATCATTTTCCAAAACTTCCATCAGAGAATTTCCGCAATGAGTTTGATGCCTTTCCTTGGCACAATGATGAGCAACTATTAGCGTGCTGGCAAAAAGGTTTGACCGGCTATCCAATCATTGATGCGGGAATGAGAGAGTTATGGGCAACAGGCTATATGCACAATCGTGTCCGTATGATTGTTGCATCATTCCTTACTAAGGGGCTATTCATTGATTGGCGTTTGGGCGCAGATTGGTTTTTAGATACTCTTGTAGATGCAGATTTAGCAAATAATAGTGCGAGTTGGCAATGGGTGGCCGGATGTGGTGCTGATGCAGCACCTTATTTTCGTATTTTCAATCCAGTACTACAAAGTCAAAAATTTGATCCAGAGGGCAGTTATATTCGTCTATGGGTTCCTGAGCTTTCTCAATTAGTAAGTCAAGCAATCCATGCGCCTTGGGAATCCATTGATTCAGAGAGATTTTATTTAAATTCACACTATCCCATGCCAATTATTAATCATCATGAGGCCAGGACGAGGGCTTTAAATTATTACAATCAGTTAAAAAAGAAGGGCCTCAAATGACTCCTTCTTTTTTTATATTCGGCTTTGGCTACACGGCCAATCGTCTTGCTAATACACTGATTCAACTCGGTTTTAACGTTGTTGGAACAACACGTCAGGAAAGCAAAAAAGTAATGATTCATCCCGCAAAAATCAAGCTTATTGATTTTAAGGCTGCAGATATAGAATACTCCCTTAGTCAATCCACACATTTATTGGTTAGTGTCCCACCTGATGCTCGTATTGGTGATCTCGTATTGTCTTATTATTCAGAATTGATTAAGAGGAATGCAGCACATATTGAATGGTTAGGTTATCTTTCATCTACTGGTGTTTATGGAGACTATCAAGGAAATTGGGTTGATGAAGAAAGTATTTGTAGACCAAAAAGTGCTTCTGGAATGTTACGTTTGGAAGCAGAAAATGCATGGTTTTCTTATGCAAAAAGCAACCAACTCCCTTTACATATTTTCAGACTGGCGGGGATTTATGGACCGCAAAGAAATCCACTGGAGCGAATTAAATCGGGGAAAAAATACAGTATTTTTAAAGAGGGACAGGTCTTTTCCCGTATCCATGTTGATGATATTGTGTCAATACTTCTTGCTTCAATAAAGAACCCACATCATTTATCTACCTACAATGTCGCTGATGATGAACCAGCTGCATCTCATGAGGTTGATGCTTATGCTGCTTCATTACTTAATCAGTCGCCATTGCCTTTAATCCCGTTTGAAGAAACTTCATTATCACCAAGAGAGCAAGAATTTTATTTGAGCAATCGTCGTGTCTCTAATTTAAAAATAAAAAAGGAACTCAAGATTGTTTTACACTATCCTTCATTTCGTGAGGGGTTAACCCAAATATGGAGGAAGGATTTTGAACAAAACCAGCGGGATTAAACCGATTGTTTGGATTTTATTTTTTGAGATGATTGGATTTTTCTTAGGTTTATTGACCCAAGCGAATATCCATTCTTGGTATCAAGCCCTGCACAAATCAACTCTAACCCCTCCAGGGTGGGTATTTTCCGTTGTGTGGTCAATCTTATACGCATTTCTTGCGATTGTTGGTTTCACCTTGTGGCAAAATCGGCATAAGCCTCAAACTAAAACGATCCTTAATCTTTATCTAGTTCAACTCATAATGAATTGGATATGGACACCGCTTTTTTTTCAATTGCACTGGCTGGGATTTAGTTTTTTATGGATATTAGTGATGGTGGGTTTTAATGCAGCCATTATTTTAATAACCATGAAAAATAAGGATAAAGCAATTACCTTACTAATGACTCCCTACTTTTTGTGGCTGATTTTTGCAAGCTATCTCAATGGAATCATTTGGACTCTTAATACGTAAGCCTAAAGACGGCCTGAATCTATAGAAGATATGATTTTTTGAGCCTGAGTATGTATGGCTTCTTTTTTATCAGGGGCCATTTTTTGCCAATTCATATAAGCATAGTGAAGTCGAGGATTATGTTTCAGCTTCTCTTCATTTTGTTTAAGAAAATTCCAATATAATGCATTAAATGGGCAGGCTTTTTCTCCTAATAATTCATTTGGATTATAGGAGCATGATTCACAAAAATTACTCATGCGTTGAATGTATTTTCCACTAGCAGCATAGGGTTTACTGGCCATCAAACCACCATCAGCATAAAGTGCCATGCCTAAAGTATTAGGGAGTTCTACCCACTCATAAGCATCAGCATACACTGCAAGATACCATTCACAGACTTGTTGTGGATTAATGCCAGCAAGTAATGCAAAATTACCGGTTATCATGAGTCGTTGGATATGATGCGAATAAGCCTCTACTGAAGTTTGACGAACTACTTCCTTAATACAGAACATGTTAGTATCTGCTCCCCAGAAAAATGCAGGCAAATCTCTTTTGGCTTGAAAGTGATTCATTTCTTTGTAAGCAGGCATAAAATGCCAATATATACCACGAACATATTCCCGCCATCCTAAAATCTGACGTATGAATCCTTCTACTGAATTAAGAGGTGCTTTTTGTTCCAGGTAAGCTTGTTCTGCCATATGACAGAGTTCTATGGGTAATAACAGTCCTGAATTAAGATAAAACGACAGTTTTGAATGATACAAATTTGTTTCATTGGTTAGCATTGCATCCTGGTAGTCACCAAAAGAGATAAGACAATGCTCTATAAAATAGTTTGCTTCCAATAAAGCATCAGCACGAGTCACTGCCAAGTCAAAGGGATGTAATTGACCAAAATGTTTTGAAAAATGTGTTGCAACCAAACTCAAAACTTCGGCAGTAATCTCATCTTCTGGATAATCCAAGCGTTTCGGAAATGAGGGAATGTGTTTTGCAGGATTACGATTTTGCGCATCATAATTCCAAGAGCCCCCGATTGGATTACTCTTGTCATTCATTAATATACGATATTTTTGACGCATCATCCGGTAAAAAAACTCCATGCGCAGTTGTTTTTTTCCTCTGGTCCAATCTATAAATTCATTGATAGTGCATAGAAAGCGATTGTCCTCGTAAATTGTTAATGGAACGGGTAACTTACTTTGCAAATCCTTAAACATTTGAAGAACGCGCCATTCCCCTGGCTCAGTAACACTTATTGCTGAGGGTTTTATCTCTTCAACGGCGCGAATCAGTTCTTTGGCCAGACTTTCTTGATTGTTTGGATCATCAAACTTTGTGTAACGGACATGATATCCTTTCACCTTAAGTGTTTGAGCAAAATGACGCATTGCGGAGAACAAAAATGCAATTTTTTTAGGATGATGACTTACGTAAGTTGCTTCTTCTGTAACTTCACACATCAATACAACATCATCATATCTATTGATTCCACTCAATGCAGACAACGTGTCACTCAATTGATCGCCTAAAATAAAGCAGAGTTTAGTCATAAATTGTTTTTTATTTGTGAGTTAAATTTTCATCTTAGGACGAACATGGCTTAAGCCTCCATCCACCGCAAGAACTTGCCCAGTTATCCAGCTGTTTTCTGGACTTAGTAAAAATATTATCGCCTGAGCAATATCTTCTGGTGTCCCAATACGTCCTAGAGGATGCATCGCTTTGGATGCATTATGAGCGAACTGATTATTTAATAAATGAGATGTCAATGGGCTATTGACCATGCCAGGCGCTACCACATTGACTCTTAAATTATTGGGGGCATACGTAGCAGCGGCTGCTTGAGCAAGACCTATAACTCCCGCTTTTGCTGCAGCAATTGCCTCATGATTTGCAAGGCCTACCAATGCTGCTGCTGATGAAATCAATACTACTGAGCCGCCTTTCTTCATCATCAAACCAGCAGCACGAATTGTGGCAAATGCTGAGGTTAACGAAGCATTAATACAGGATTGAAACTCTTCAAATGTTGTCGAGTGAGCACTTTTCAAGAGTAACGAGCCTGCGCAATTAACAACACCATCAATGCTGCCAACCTTGCGAAAAACGTCACTGACCGCATGAAAATCACTGGCATCAAGTAAAAAATCGGGATTAATTTTATGATTGTTCCTTGCGGTAGTGAATGCCGTGTCGCCGCGATTTATCAAAAAAGTGGTAACCGATTGCCCAATTGCACTGCTTGCCGCGATAACTAAATAACGAGCCATACTAATTCACAAAAACGATAATTAGATTTACTATGCTTGATGAAATTTAAAAGTTCAATATTTTTTGTTAGATTGAGAAACACTGTTAATTCATTTCAGAGTTAAAAGCAATTAGGAACAAATCACATTGACTTATAGGAAAAGGATAATCCAATGACACAAAAAAATAGCCTTGTTAAAATTTTAACCTATTTAGGCGCTATACCTTTTCTTGTCGCTGCATTGTGCTCCACTTTAGGACTTAACGAGCTTCCCTATCTTGGTCCTACCCAACCATTACTTTATTCTTATGCAACTCTTATTGCCAGTTTCATGGCAGGAACCCACTGGGGATATGTGATACGTTCGAATTCAACGTACAACTTAATTCTCTTTGCAAGTGTCATAACTGTCTTAATCCTTTGGATTTTGTGGAGCAGTGCTAGGACATTGGCTTATCCCCTGTTTTTAGTACCAATTTACTTACTACTTTGGGGCTTAGATTATTTGCTTCTAAAGCACAAATATGAGGATGGTTCCTATTTTAAGATGCGCACAAGAGTGACGGCTCTTGTCATAGTAAGCTTATTAATTATTTATTATAAATAATAAACACTCTTATATTTGATAAATTATTGTACTTATACGATAATTTGATATTAGGCTAAGTAATGCAGAGAGAAGTTATCTATAAGTAAATGATCTTTCCTAATTGAACATAAGCATCTGCGTTGCAAATCTCATTTGCTAATAAGCGGAGTGATGAAATGCTGGTAGAAATACTGTCACGTGCCCAATTTGGTTTTAGTATTGGGTTTCATATTTTATTTCCAACATTGAATTTAGGGTTGGCTGTATTCTTGGTCATCATGGAATTTTGCTGGCTAAGAACAAAAAATTCGGTTTATCTCGAAATATGTAAACTATGGACTAAGATTTTTGCACTTACCTTCGGAATGGGTGTTGTTTCAGGGATTGTGCTTGCCTATCAAATTGGAACAAATTTTGGTCCGTTTATCACCCAGTTCGGCAATGTTTTGGGTGCATTATTTGCCTATGAAACACTCACGGCCTTTTTTCTTGAAGCAGGTTTTTTGGGAGTAATGCTCTTTGGTTGGAATAGAGTGCCGCAGTTATTGCATTTTATTGCAACCTTACTCGTTGCCATCGGGACAACCATTTCTGCATTTTGGATTATGTCTGCAAATTCGTGGATGCAAACGCCTAGCGGGTATGAGGTAATTGCTGGGAAGTATGTAGTTGCCAGTTGGTGGGCTGTGGTGATGAACCCATCATTTATACCTCGGTTTATCCATATGATTTTGGCCTCTTATGTAACAACTTCCTTTGTCATCATGGGTGTTGCTTCTTATTATTTGCTGCGCAAAAAAGCAATCGATGCAGCAAAGAAAACGATGTCTTTTGCACTTTGGGCTGCTTTAATTCTTGTTCCTGTTCAAATTGGGGTTGGTGATGTTGTGGGGCTGATGGTTAAAGAGCATCAACCGCTTAAAACAGCAGCCATGGAGGGACTGTGGCATACTCAAAACGGTGCGCCCTTAGTATTATTTGCTTGGCCCTCTCAGGTGCAACAACAAAATAACTATGCTTTTGAGATTCCTAAACTTGCAAGTTTTATCAATACTCATGATTGGGATGGCAAAATGGTGGGTTTAGACTCAGTCACACCTGACCAACAACCCAGAGTTGCTCCAGTATTTTTCTCATTTAGAATTATGGTAGGCATCGGTTTTTTAATGTTCGCCACAGCTGTTGTTGGACTATTTCTTCGTTACAAAAACAAAGTGTATGAGGCAAAATGGTTTCATTATTGGTGTTTTGCACTGACACCGCTCGGTTTTATAGCCAGTATTTCTGGATGGCTTACAGCTGAAATTGGAAGGCAACCTTGGGTAGTATATGGGTTATTAAAAACTCATGATGCGGTCTCTGCAATCAGTGCTGAAGATGTGATTATCTCTTTTGTTCTGCTTATTCTTGCTTATGGAGTTGTTTTTGGGTTTTATCTCTATTATTTATTGAAGCTCATTCGTTTAGGTCCTGAAGTCATTGAACAAGAACAAGTCGAGCATCATGCATTTCAATACATGACTGATTTAAATGTGGAGAAAAAATAATGCTTCCACTCATATTTGCTGTATTACTTGCTTTTATTGTCATGATGTATGTCATCTTAGATGGTTTTGATTTAGGGATTGGAATTTTATTTCCATTTACAAGCAGTGAAAGTGAACGAGATAAGATGATGAATTCAATTGCTCCAGTATGGGATGGCAATGAAACCTGGCTTGTTTTTGGTGGGGCTATATTGTATGGAGGATTTCCTCAGGTTTATGGGGTTCTTTTGCCTGTTCTTTATATACCTATTATGTTTATGTTGATTGCCTTGATTTTTCGCGGTGTTAGCTTTGAGTTTCGTTTTAAAGCGGAAAAGTCGAAACCTGTATGGAATTGGTTATTCGCGATTGGTTCGATTGCAGCCGCATTTTTTCAAGGAATCATACTTGGATGTTTTGTTCAAGGGTTTTCAATGAATCCTCAGACGATGGCAATTACTCAGTCCAGTTGGTTGACTCCGTTTAGCTTATTTACTGGAATTGCTCTAGTAAGTGGTTATGGGCTTCTTGGTGCAACATGGATGATTATCAAAAGCAGGGACAAACTTCAGAGTAAAATGGTCCACTATGCCCGTGGCTTACTGATTGCTGTGAGTTTCTTTTTAGTCTTTGTCAGCATCTGGACCCCATTGCACAGTGCTGAAATCTTTAATCGTTGGTATCAATATCCAAATTTTTTATGGTTAAGTCCACTGCCTTTAATTACTGCATTGGCGATTTATCTTGCTTGGAGCAACTTATCTTTAAATTCAAATAATGAGCGCAAGCCCTTTATTTACAGCATTATCATTTTTTTGTGCTCTTATATCGGCATAGCGATTAGTGTGTATCCTTATTTGATTCCACATCAGATTACTATTTGGGAAGCGGCAGCCCCATCTTCGACACTTACATTTATATTAGTCGGCGTGGTTATTATGTTACCGATATTACTTGCCTACACCTTATATGCCTATTCTCTTTTTAGAGGTAAAACAGAGGAGCATTACCATTAGGCGATTTTCAACGCATTAGTAAAATGGCAGCTATAATTTAGCTAATACTGTTTCATGAGGAATAGAGTCATGGCAAATCAAACACGCGAAGGTTTAATTAATCAGGCTAAGCATGGTTCCAAAGCAATCGCTTTGATTTATTCACCAATCGAACTTCATGAATACATCGTTGAAATTATCGCTAAAGATTCTGATGAATTTATTCATAAGGGAAAGGAATTATGGCATTTCAACTCTATTGACGAGGCGATGTCTCGAGCAGCAGAATATGGAGCTGAGGAATTTTTTCTATGTGCTGATAATACGTACGATGAATGCGGCTCAGAAAGCGGACCACAATGTTTTGATTATATACCTCTTTATTCAAAAGCAAAGTACACCAAGAATAATTAATTATTCAGTAGGTGAGTGGTTTGGAATTAGAGAAGAATTAGGGATTAATGTGATGAAGTCTTTAGGATGTTTGATACACAGTTGGATTGTGAGCGAAAATAATTACAACCCTGATGAATCATTAAGCAATAAAATTGATTGGATTCGGGCGATTCCTTTCATTATGATTAACCTTAGCTGTCTTCTGGTTTTCTATGTGCATTTCAGTTGGATTGCCTTGAGTGTCGCAGTGATTCTTTATTTTTTTCGTTTGTTTACTATTGGTGCTTTTTATCATCGCTATTTTTCTCATAAGGCATTCAAAACCAATCGCTTTTGGCAATTCATTTTTGCTGCCGTTGCAGGAACGTCAGCCCAGCGCGGTCCTCTTTGGTGGGCAGCCCACCATAGGCAGCACCATATGGTGTCTGATACGCCAGAAGATGCTCATTCCCCAGTTCAACATGGGTTTTGGTGGAGTCATGTAGGTTGGTTTTTAACAAAAAAACATTACCACTATAACCCGGAACGAGTTAGGGATTTGGAGCAATATCCAGAACTCGTTTTTCTTGAACGCTATGACATTTTAATGCCAGCATTATTGTTTCTTGTTCTTTTCATAATTGGTTGGATACTCCAGACTTATAAACCGCAATGGAACACGGGTATTGGTGAGATGTTAGTCTGGGGTTTTAGCGTTTCCTTAGTGGCAGTGTTTAATACAACAGTTATTATTAATTCTTTATGCCACGTCTATGGTACAAGACGTTATATAACCTCGGACAGCAGTAAAAATAATCTGTTTTTTGCCCTCATTACACTTGGCGAAGGTTGGCATAATAACCACCATCATTATCCGGCATCAGCACGTCAGGGTTTTCGATGGTGGGAAATTGACATTACTTATTACCTAATCAAACTTTTAGAACTCATGGGTATTGTCTGGGATGTTAAACCGGTACCTAAATCTGTAGTAAAACAGAACTTGATGAAGAACTAGTTGCTGAAATTTTATGGAGAACTATGATGAAACATATAGGGCTTTTTTTCTTAACGATGATTTGTGTTTTTGTATTGGATATGATTTGGCTAGGTCTCATTGCCAAAACTATTTATGCAGAAAACATTGGTATGTTGTTGCGTAAGTCGGGTGAGGGCATGGCTCCTATTTGGTGGGCAGCAGCCGTTGTTTATGTGTGCATCACCTTAGGGATTGTTTATTTTGTTCTGCCTGGTGCACAGGGTGATTACCTGCAAGCACTTGCTGGAGGAGTAATCCTTGGATTTGTAACCTATGGAATCTATGATTTCACTAACTATTCAATCCTTGCGAACTGGCCTTGGAAGATAACATTAATCGATTTTATTTGGGGAATGGTCTTGTGTGGACTGAGTAGTTTATTTGCTGTCTTTATTCAGAACCGCTTTTTTTCTTAAACCAAGGAAAAAGCATTGACGTTTGCTTTTGATACTCAATGTATTTTTGTCCCCGTGATTGTATGGAGCTTCTTTCTGTCATGGGGCCTGTCATACGGGTAAAAATAACATAAAGCATCAAAGGGGAAAGTAAGCCTAGGTATCCCATGTTTGACTGTATCGCAAATAAAGCGAATCCTATCCAGCTTAACAAATCAAAAAAATAATTGGGATGTCGGGAATAATGCCATAGCCCTACGTTGCACACTTGACCTTTATATTGAGTCTTAAAACGTTGCAGTTGTAAATCCGCTAAAGTCTCCCCTATGATTCCTACTACAATAATGCAAAATGCAAGACTATCTATCAAGGTAATATGAGTTATTCCTGATTTGCTAATTAGGAAAAATACACTTGAAATGATTAGAATGAGCAGTCCTTGGAGTTGAAAATTAATAAAAAAACCAAGGGAAGGGCTTATTTTCCAATTGGCACTGAGTTCAATATAACGCTTGTCAACATGTCCTTTTCTGATTCGTGTGTACCATAGATAGAATGCAAGGCGTAAGGCCCATAGAATGAGAAGAGAGCTAATAATGAGAGTGCGAAAACTAAAAGGTGTAACGCTTAAATAAATTAACCCTGAAATCATTAATCCTAATGACCAAGAAACATCAACAACAGAAGGGTTTTTTAGAATACGATACAATCCCCACATAAAACTCATTTGTAAAAAAAGATAAATTACTACAATGCTGAAAGAGTACATTATTTATCATCCCTAATTTTTTGATAACAGTACACGCAAAACGGCAATAAAATAGACCAGATTACCCCGATAAAAAGACAGGTCGTATTGCTGCCATAAGGAAAAAAAGCAGCGCCTAAGCTTGCCCCAATGCGAAATGCCAAGGCAAAACCTACACATGACAAGAGCCCGAGTAAAAATAGGTGGTCAAAAAGCGCACTTAAGGTAGTATATAAAACAACCGTAAAACTTATCCATATTGTTATCATCCAAGGAGAAGTAAAATAGGGAGAAAAAGGGTTTGCTGAATAAATTACTATTCCTTTATAAACCAGAGTACTATCAATTAGAGTACTTACAGAGACGATTATCGCCAATAAAAGCCATAGTCCTTCTAGGGTTCTTCCCGTTTGATGTTGCCAGTACAATTGCAAAAGTACACAAGCAACTACGATAAGAGGACTTATCCATGCATATCCGCGAGCAGCAAGCGTGATGCATGCAAACCAAGCAACATAATAAGCAGTTGTATGAATGAGGTAATGTAGCGTATTCATCGTCTTTTTTGCCACAAGGCATGAATATCGCTAATGTAATTGGTCTGAAAACCTGCAGCACAATAACAAAAATAGAATTCCCACGTGCGAATAAACGACTCAGTAAATCCTTGTGCAAGAATTTCTTGTTTGTTTGCTACTAATTTTTTATGCCAATCATTCAGCGTAGTGACATAATGGTGGCCGATGTCCTCAAATGACAGCAATTGCAAAGTTGTTTGGTTGGCAATTGATTTACTGATTGAAAACACTGAGGGCAGGCATCCGCCAGGGAAAATATATTTCTTAATAAAATCAACCTCATCTTTTGCTGCTTCATAGGCCTTATCATTAATTACAATTGCTTGTAAGAAAAATAAGCCTTCAGGTTTTAGCAGCTTGTTGCATTGATTAAAAAAGGTATCAAAATATTTATGTCCAACAGCCTCAATCATCTCGATTGAAACGACTTTGTCATATTGACCGGAAAGGGTTCTGTAGTCTTCTTTTAATAACTCAATCTGATGATTTAAGCCCAACTGATTGATTTTTTCTTTGACATAAAGATACTGTTTTTCTGAAATTGTTGTCGTCGTGACCTTACATCCAAATTCTTTTGCAGCAAAACATGCAAATCCTCCCCATCCTGTACCTATTTCCAAAATATGATCACTGGGTTTTAGTTGCAATGCAGTACAAATGGACTGAATTTTTTTCTGCGAAGCCTCCTCCAAACTGATTCCAGATGGCTTATAAAGTGCACATGAATACATCATTGAAGGGTCAAGAATTATTTTAAAGAAATCATTTCCTAAATCATAATGGGCTAGAATATTCTCTTTAGCGCGACGAATCGAGTTAATTTTTAATTTATAGCTTATTGTTCTCATCAGACTAAACAAACGAGCGATGGGACTTTCAATATTATTAAAAAGGGAGTCATTTTTAATAATAAGCTCAATTAATTTTTGTAGGTCATCTGTATCCCAATCACCATCGATGTAACTTGATCCTGCACCAACAGAGCCTCCCATGAGAATGGCTTTATAGGCTTTGGGGTTATTTATGGTGATGCTAGCAATTGAATCATCTTTCTCTTTTTCATTACCAAATACATAGCTACTACTTGCGTCATTGACTTTGATGGCTCCGTAGGTGATGCCATTTAATAACTTGAAAAATACTTTTTTGGAAAGTGTTATGCTCAGAGTAGATAAATGATTATTTTGGTCCATTCGATGTCCTTTTATTGGAGCTTGGATGTGCATGAAAGGGAACACCCTTAATCCATAATTTTAGTGCTTGCCAATAAATCGCAGCTGCAACTTTGTAAGTGATTAAAGGATAGTGCCAAAATACTTTTTTAATGGAGTAATTATCTTGGGCCTTTAAAATTAATGTTGCATCAAAATCCCTCTTTCCTTCAATATGATTTTCCATATGCACCACTATTTTTTCTTTATTTAGTTTCAAATTGAGTTGATAAGAATAATTCATGGACATAAAGGGGGATACATGTAGTTCTTTTTGAAATTGATAACAATAGATTTCATTTTTAGGTTTGGCTGAATGTTTCAGTACATAATTATGCCGTTCACCCCAAGGTGTATTAGTGACCTCTAAAATTAAATAATCAAGATTTTGATTTGTCTCATCAAAGATAAAATAAATACTGATGGGGTTAAAGCAATACCCTAAACAGCTCAGTTGAGATAATAAATAGATTTTTCCTTTTGGGTAAGTTCCATACCGAATCATAACCAGTTGACGAGCATATTCATCAAGAGGGATAGTCGATGCATTGAGATAATTTTTTCGTTTAAATGAAAACCAATTAAAATGCTCAATGGAAACTTGTTTGATGTCTTTGAAGGTATTATTTATGTGAGCCAGATCAAAGTAGAACATAAATAACTTATATGAAAACTGATGCTGTTTTGGAAAAAAGCGGCGATGTCGTATATAACCTGTAAAAATGGGATGGTTCATCATCTAGGCTCCTAGCAGCTTACAGGTATTGAGCGCACTATTGACACCGTCTTCATGAAAGCCGTAACCCCAATAGCTTCCAACATAGAATGTATTATTCATCCCATTAATCAAATTAATTTGCTTTTGAGCTTTTAACGCAGATAAAGTCAAACAGGGATGTGCATAGCTGAATGATTGGATTATTTGATTTTCAGCAATTTCATTTTCAAGATTAACCGATACAAAAAAATCATCCTTAGAATGAACCGATTGCAATCGATTCATATAATAAGTAAGTGTAGGAGCTGCACTCTGGTTATCGAGGTAATTCCAACTTGCCCAAGTCCTTTTATTTTTTGGCATTACATTTTTATCTTTATGAAGAACTACTTCATTCTCAGTATATTTTATTGCTGACAAAATATTGATTTCCTCAGGAGTAGGTTTTTCGAGCATCGTTAATGCTTGATTGCTGTGAGTAGCGCATACAACCGCATCAAAGATATGTTCTTTAGAATTGACGATTAGCTTAATCTTATTAGGTTCTCGTATTATTCGTTCTACTTTTGAACTTAAGTAAACTTGATCTTTTAGCCGCTCAAGCATCGGTGTAATGTAGTTTTTTGAGCCTTGTTTAATGACATACCACATAGGTCGATTGAACAAATCAAGAAGTCCATGATTGTTATAAAATTGTAATATAAAGGAAGCAGAACAATTTAGGGTATCATTTTTATTTTTAGACCAAATAGCAGCCATCATTGGAATAAGATAACATTCTCTAAATTGTTCCGAGTACTTGTTTTCCATGATGAATTCATTAATAGTTATTTCGAGATCATTTGTCCGAGCCAAGAATTTTTTGGCGTCAGAATTAAACAGAATGATGTCTTTGACTAGGTGATAAAAGTTTAATTTAAGGAGGTTTCGACGATCTGAAAAAAGGGTGTTTAAATTATGGCCGCTGTACTCAAGTCCTCGAGTATCGCAGCGATAACTAAAACTCATTTCACTGGGTTGAATTGGTACATTTAACTCTTCAAGCAATTTACAAAAGTTGGGGTATGTTCTTTTGTTAAAAACGATGAAGCCGGTATCAATCGAGTATACAGTTTCTTTAGTTTCGACAGATAGGGTATGTGTATGACCACCAAGATAATCGTTGGCTTCAAATAAGGAAACATCATGGTTTTTGCTTAAAACATAGCAACTCGTTAAACCAGATATCCCTGAGCCAATTACTGCAATCTTTTTCTTCAAAAATAATTCCCTCTTATCAGTTTGATTGTTAATTTATTCAAAGGTAGTCACTTGGTAAAGTTTATCATCTCAACTGTTGCAGGTTTTGCGACGTGATTCAATAACATCAAGTAACCGATGTAGATTGTTTCGTGAACTAATCCTCTTTTCTTTGGTCTTTTATTTTTCATTATGCTCCAATATAAAAGAAATCATCATCAATTATTTAAGCTTTACTATTAAAAATCATAGTCTGTAGTTGAAATCGGTCAGCCACTCGCAGCAATGGCGCACTCAGTTTGCATTTTTATGAGCTTAAGCTTGCTTTCTTGGTATCGATCGGGATTCTTATCGACTAGAGTAATATGTCCAACCTTGCGCTTAGGATGAGATTTTTTACCATAATCATGATAATGGACACCCGGTATCTCAAGGCAAGATTGGATGGGGAACATCTTGCCAAGACAGTTGACTAAAAAGCAATTGCTCATAAGCTCGGTAAGACCTAAGGGTAGAGAAAAAATCGCACGTAAATGATTTTCAAACTGACTGGTTATTGCCCCTTCGATGGTTAGATGCCCAGAATTATGTACTCTTGGAGCAATTTCATTGACTATCAGTTCGCCATCATGGTGAAAAAATTCGATGGTTATGACGCCGACATAGTCCAAAGAGTCCATAATCTTTCTTGCAATGCTTTGGGCTTTTTGTTGCAATAAATTATTATCTAACGGGGCTTCGGACCAATGAAGGATGCCATGATGATGTTGATTTCTAATGAGAGGATAAAATTGAATCTCATCATACTGATTTCTCACCGCAATAAGCGATAGCTCCTCTTCAAAAGGAACAAACTGCTCCAAAATCAAATCTCCAGACTGCATCAATTCCCATGCTGTTGCTATGTCAGACAATTCATGAAGAACATATTGTCCTTTGCCATCGTAGCCTAATCGTCTTGTTTTCAAAATGGCAGAGCTATTCCAACTTCTAAAGGCATCCTGCAGTTCCTCTTGTGTTTCAATTGCAGTAAAACCAGCTGTTTTTATTTTTAATGAGTTTAAAAAGGATTTTTCCAAAAAGCGATCTTGAGTTATTTGCAGCGCTTTAGTAGTGGGATAAAATGGAACTTTTTGGGCAATGAATTCGGCGCAAGCCAAGGGTATGTTTTCCGTTTCAAAAGTGATGCAATCGACTTCATTACAAAACGCAGTAAGTGCTTCCTCATCAGAGAATGATGCTGAAACCAGACGAGTTAAATGACGCACACAGGGATTGGGAGCGGGTGAAAAGCACATAGTACGAATTCCTAACGAGTGCGCAGCCAAAACCAGCATTTTTGCGAGTTGCCCACCACCTAAAATACCTAATTTCATAATGACTCCAATTGGGGTTTACTGTTGTCAAGAACCTTTTGGGTTTGTTGCGATCTGTATTGCTCTAGGCGTTCACAAATCTCCGTATTATTGTTGGCAAGGATTGCGGCTGCTATGAGTGCTGCATTAATTGCGCCTGCTTTGCCGACTGCTAAAGTACCAACGGGTACGCCTGCTGGCATTTGGACTATGGAAAGTAGTGAGTCCAGGCCATCAAGTAAGGAAGAAGGGATTGGGACACCAAAAACAGGAAGTCTGGTCATTGCTGCCATCATTCCAGGAAGATGTGCTGCACCTCCAGCACCAGCAATAATAATCTGTATTCCGCGTTCTGCTGCGGTTTGTGCATAGTCATAGAGTTTGTTAGGAGTCCGATGCGCTGATACAATTTCTGCTTCAAAAGAAATCTTTAAGCTCTTTAATGTTTTTGCGCTCTCACAAAGTATCGGCCAATCACTTTGAGAGCCCATAACGATGCCAACCAAGGGTTTTTGCATTTCAATATACTCCTAACTGGGTTACTTTTTTTAAGGGTTACAATAATCACAATATTGTGGCTCAGCCGCTTCTAAACCGTCTTTTCTTGGGTGAGTCTCCTGATAATTACATTGGATGCAGCCCCAAACTTCTTGCTGGTATAAGGAGGTCGGGGATGAGCAGTCATTGCAAGGAAGACTGCCTGAGGTTTTTTTAAACCCAAAACCAGGAGTGAAGCAGTCGGGGCAACAACATTGAATTCGATGAGCTAGCTTTTCGGCGAGAACAGAAATCGCCTGCATTCTGGTTGGATTCATCATAGCTCTCATATCTGTTGCGATAAAAAGCTCTTTTTCATGTTGAAAACCATGCGCTAGAGCAGCATGCAGTGCCTCGAAGTCTCTAACTCCTTTTGCAATCACCCTTTTATCGCTATTAGTTTGCAGGGTGAGGGCATGCTCGGGAAAGCCTGCTTTTTCTAAAAAATCGTCAAGCTCTGTTTGTGGGGTTATCGTCATCATGCGGTAATTTGTTTTGGGTGTAGTATACTGCTCCGCAATCACCCAATTGTTTTTGCGATCTAAAAACACCATGATTTCATGGTCACTGGGAATAAAAGGAAATGCAGGATGAGGGCCAAAACTTCCTTCACTGGCAATTGCTAAATCATAACCGTATAACTCTGCACCACGCCTTGCTTTTAAAATGCAGGTATCATAAGGGCTTAATGTTCTTGCAATCTCACCAGTAAAGGTCCCAAATTGATCGGTGTCAAAATCGTGCACCTCCAGTGTGCACGAGAGTTTATCAAAAAATACATCAGCAATTGCTTTTTCTTTCTCATGTTTTGAAGCAAGCAAAACTGATTGATTTTGATAATGCATGATTAAGCTCCAGTGATTGAGTGAAAATAGTCCATTCGCGCCACATCAACATCAGAAACAAACATTACACCAGAGTTCTCTTGAAATAAAGTTTTCATTCCTAAAGCTAGGGTTGCTATCACTTCCTCTGGAGCTACGGCAAGAAACATAATCAGTGAAGCCCTGTCGTTGAATAATATTTTTCCTTCATGAAATCCGTTATGGCCTTTACCTGAAATGTTTCTGAATAAAGTAAATCCGGTGACTTTCGCTTCCTCCATCATCGAGCTGATGAGCTGCTCATGCTCGCCTGAAACTATGATTTCTATTTTTTTCATCGGATGTAAATTAATACCAATATCTTTTCGTTCTTGAACTTTAATGACACTCATTTTTTTTCTCCTCGCTATTATTTTACCAAACTCCACTCACCAGATTGGTTGAGTTGATAAACACCTTGATTTCTCGGATCAATAACTATCAAATGTACCCATTGATTAAAAAATAATGTTTTTAAGATGGAGTGTTTTTCAATCACTTGAGAAACCATCTCTTTTGGGGCATAAACAACTGTCAATAAACGCTGGGGTTGATGGTACGCTTCTTCATCAGAGCTCATCACCGATTGCAGAGGAAGCCCATGCATGAGATCGCTTCCATTACCTTGCATCACCCCAATAGTTCCAACCACATTGTGTGTCACCTTGCTTCCACTTCCAAAAGCAACATTATCTAACGTAGAAAACAAATACTGAGTGTTTATCCATTCAGCCACCACCATGGGCGCGGTCAAAATCGTCTCGAGTAATGCCCCGTCAATATCTTGGTCAAAGCGATATGAATGTAAGAAACAACGACCATCAAGGGCAATGTTTTTTGTCAGATATCGAGGTGCTACAATAAAGGCAGCATTTCGTGCCAAGCCCCATTCAGGTCGTGTTTCAGACCAGTCCAAGCTTCTTCGTGTGATGTCTTTATGAGGAATGCAACTCTGCAATTTGATTCCTCGCTCTTGGTTGGTTATAAGCTTTGCCTCTTTTAAATCGTTTTGAAGTTGACTTAGAAGCTCAGGATAAATAGGTTTTACCCCATCTTGTGTATACAGTTCGACAGAGTCCGTAGTTGTATTATGCAATGCTCCATAAAACACCGTATCCAAGGGAATGTGCATGCCACAGTCTTCTAAGCCTCGTCGAACTTCATGTTTATTAAGAATGGATGCTAATAGTCGCGCGTTTATACCACCATGATTTCCACCGCAAGCACCGCAATCCAGAGCCGAAGCATACGGATTATTTTCGGTAGTACTCCCATGCCCACAAAGAATAATGAGTTTCGCAAAACCTGAAGTCAGCCCCATTAGACGCAATACCGTTTCAGCATAACTAATCTGTTCCTGCAACGATAAACCCTGCTCTGTATCTGTTTCACTTAACTCATAAGCCACTTTGGTTGGTATAGGAGGTTTCAACCAACCCTTGATGGTGGATACTGAATGCTTACTTAATTCCGGTGATAAGGATTTTAACGCCATATTCAAACCACACCAAAGCCCTAAAGACTCCACCAGGGCAAAAGGTGTGGACACATTATGTTTGAGTTGTGTATAAAGGCTTTTGCAGCTATTAATGAACGCCTTTCCTCGCTGATAACGTTCAAAATCGTCTTTATTTGCAGCAGCCGGCATTTCTTTAACGGCATATTTCGGTTTTAATAAGACCGGACAACACTCTTTATTTTTATTGGTATCAAATTCATCAATACGCACAGGAAGCCCAAAAAAACCGGCAAAACCGAAGGTTTCATAATGTCCTAAAGACTCGATGGCGCGACGAAAAGGTTCTGAGCGCACATCGATACAAAAAACCAACTGAGCACTTCTACGCGGAGTAAGAACTTCTCCTTTTTTTACCTCTGGCAGAAGCATACTTAATAGCTTTTCCCGATAGGAGTCCTCATTGCTTTTTAATTGCGACAATACTTTCTTAACCGTCGAGCCATCGTCGACGCTTTTTTCTTCTTTCGCCGCATCAGGCCAGAGTAGACACGTCAGCACTAAGCGAACCGCAATAAAATCGGTGAGGGTGACTTTCGGCTCCCCTGTTTTCTTTGAGTTCTGCCAATCCGTCTTCCACTTCACAAAACCGGCCCATCCGGGTAAATAGGAAAGTGTCTTTGAAAGAAATGCCTCTTCTTGTCCTTCTGGAATATGAAGTCTTAAAAGGCAGGTTTTAATTGCATCTTCCGCAGACTCTGGTAATTGCTGCAAAAAATCCTTTGCCTCTTTTTTATTATGATGCAATTGCTTGTCAAAATAAGCTAATTTTAAGAATCCAAAATAAAAGCCATTCTCGCGATGAGGCATGTCAATACTGCCTTGGCCAGCATCAAAAAAGCCACAGCACCATTTAATCATTTGCAGATTAACCTCTTCCAATTCCCGACTGCGCTCAAATCTTCGGCGCCTAAAACCACCTTGAGCCAGTGCCTCTTCAAATGTCTGTGCTTCAAACCCTTGCAATGGATTACACGCAATAAAGGTTTCAAGTGGCCAAACAGGAGCAATGCACTTTGCAGCGTTGTGTACTAAAGCATGTAGTTCAAGGCCTTTGCTTTTTCCAGGATGATAGGTCATGCCTGCTTTTTTAATTCCTGTCTTTGCCATATCTTGTTTCGATAATACTTTAGCATTAGTCATAAATACTCCTTAATACGTTTAATAGTTGTAGTCGTTTCGTAAAGTAGTCACTGTTTTTCTAGAGGGTTGGCTTGAATTAAACAAACTCATGTAAAGCCAACAACCGAGTTTTGATTGGCCTAGTGTTTGCTGTACTCCAAGATTAAAGACAGCCCATAAAGCGCCAAATAAAATCATAATGGTCCAATGAATTATCGATAGCTGAGGTGCTTGTAGTGTTGATATGCTTGGTATTAACCGCTGAATCAGCTCGATGCTTGCGCCATACATAAGCCCTGAAAGCAAAGCAAAAATGAGTCCCGAGACCAGACTTAAAACCGTTGGGTGAACACGAATCCATGTGAGCATGAGTTGTGAGCCCGCTATGAAGGCAAAGAACAAGACAAAAGCACTTGCGTCGTATGCAGCCATGGACTTATGAGTTACGAAAGCGAAGGCAATCATTGCAACCGCGCCACCTGCAAGAGAGGTGATGAGCATCATGAAAGATGCTCTCGAAGAATGAGTGTCTGATTTTTTTTGTTTCACCGCTGAGCCGGAACTTAAAAACAGATAGGCTTTGAATAAACCATGCCAGCAAAGATGTGCAATCGCTGCAGCAAATAAACCCACGCCACATTGCATCATCATAAACCCCATTTGCGCCATAGTGGAGCAAGCCAACATTTTTTTAATATCATGTTGCATTAACTTCCAAACGGTGCCGACCAATGCAGAAATGGAACCGAATATAAACAGTACACTTAATAATCCTGGATAAAGCATCATCAATGGTGCAAATTTAACGATTAGAATTCCTCCTCCATTCACAAGACCTGCATGCATTAACGCAGAGACTGGAGTTGGCGAATTTAAAGAGCTGAGAAGCCACCGATGAAAAGGAAATAATCCAGACTGGGTTAATGCTGCAACCAGAATAAGCCCCATTGAAAGCGGAACCAAGAGTAAGCGGGCAGGATTGGAGAGTTGGGTCAATGTTTCAATAGAATTAGTCGAGTAAGTGAAACTTAAAAGAATCAAGGCGACTAGTAAGCAGGCACTACCTGAAGCTAGTGTATAAAATGCCAAAAGCGCAGAATTTTTCGAAGCTGCCCATTCTTTCTTATGCGCCATCAAAAGTACTAGAAATAGATTAGACACAGACCAGGCGCCCCAGAATAGAAATAAATTATCGGCAAGAACCATAAGTAGCGCAGTTAGTGTCAGCGCTGATAGAAGAAGGAAAAAGCGCCTGTAGAGTCTGTCTCCATACATGTACCTTAATGAAAAGCGATGCACGACAAAACTCACCAACAAGACTAAGCTGCATAACAAGAGGCTCAATGCATTGAGGGTAATTAACCAGTAGACTGTAGGATTTTGAGATAAGGATAAATAAAAAAGTAAACCTACCCCCATCAAAAACCCAAATCCGACACAATAACCTGCCAAGCGCGCCGCAACGATTGGTCGAGAAATTAAAACGTAGTTAAAGGCAAGAGCTATAAGTGGACAGGCTAACATCAGATATAAAAAAATTAGAACTATTGTATTCACATTATTCCCCATTAGAAATTGTTTTGATACAATGAGAATGTATTAGATGTGCTAATATAAGTAAAATTAAAAATATTTATGTTTTCTATTAGGAATTCTAATGTCATTAGATACCGTAACCTTACAATGCTTTTTAGCGGTGGCTGAAACTCAAAGCTTTACAAAAGCTGCTTCTCGTGTGGGGCGTACTCAATCGGCAATAAGTCAGCAAATTGCTAAACTTGAGAATTTAATTGAAAAACAGTTAATTAACCGTGGGAAGGAACTCTCGCTAACCCCAGACGGGGAGCTTTTTTTAAGCTACGCGAAACGAATTTATGAACTGCATCGTGAATCGCTTGATCGATTTAAAACACCTGAGCTTCAGGGTGAACTTCGTTTTGGTCTTCCTGAAGACTTTGCATCGATGATGCTCTCGGATATCCTGGTTGAATTTTCAAGACTTCATCCCAGAGTCATGCTTAATGTGGAGTGCGATTTAACCCTGAATTTAATTGAGCGGTTTCATCAAGACGAATTTGATTTAATCTTGATTAAGACAAATGAAAAAAATCAAATCACTGAAGGTGTTAATGTATGGAATGAACCCGTGGAATGGGTAGGCAAAAAAGAACTCCTGCCCGTACTTAATGATAAATCAATTATCCCATTGATTCTTTCCCCCACTCCTTGCGTCTATCGCGGCAACGTTATTGAATCACTCAATCAACATCACCTAAAATGGCGACTGGCATTTAGTAGCCCCAGTTATGCGGGTAAAATGGCAGCTGTTCGAGCAGGCCTAGGGATTACCGCCACACAACGTAGTATGATCCCGAACTACCTGGATAGACTCGATGATTATTTCCTGCCCTCTCTAAAAGACATCCAGGTCTCCTTAATTAAAAAAGAAGAGGCAAATAAAGCAATTGAGTCGCTGGAGTTTTTTATCATGGATAAATTAAAACATTAAGCAAAGGATATGGGACGTTTAATGAAACAAGAAATAAATGCAATTGTTGAAGTTTTGGATAGAGCGACCATCGCTTCAATAATGATGATAAGTGTGATCGTGAGCCTACTGAGCTTAAGCATCCCTATTGCAGCTCAAACCCTAGTCAATCTGATTGCTTTTGGCAAATTGCTACAACCAGTGCTCACGCTAAGCATTATGGTACTCATATTAATGATTGCGTTAGGGGCTTTAAATGTATGGCAAAGTATTATCATCGAAGTCATTCAACAAAAATTAATGGTTAAAATAAGTCTTAACCTAAGTCGTCAATTTACTCATTTATCACTCGATAATTTCTCCTCCCATCATGGTCCAGAGCTCGTTAATCGTTTTTTCGAAGTGGTGACCATCAACAAAGCGCTATCAAGTCTATTACTATACGGCGTCAACTTAAGTTTGCAGCTCTTTTTTGGTTTAATATTGCTTCTTTTTTATCATCCACTCTTTCTCGTATTTGATGGATTCATTGTATTAGGTATCCTTTTAATTGTTTTTCTGCCATTCCGTAAAGGATTAGTAAGTGCTGAAAAAGAATGCGCCGAAAAACACCAAATAGGAGCTTGGTTAGAGGAGTTATTAGCTAATCGTTTTTTATTTCGCTTTAATCGTTATCATTACTACGCGACCCAGCAAACGGATAAGCGCTTGGTTTCTTTTTTAAAAGCGCGCAATATGCATTTTAGGCAACTCATCAAGCATCAGATAGGCTTTTATCTCCTCTCAGCAATCGCCAGCAGTCTCTTACTCGGTTTAGGAGGCTATCTCGTGATTAACAATCAATTAAGTTTAGGTCAGCTCGTTGCAGCAGAAATTGTGCTTGGTGCATTAATCTATGCGTTTAAACGTTTTGGTGTTCTTTTGGAAAATTATTACGACTTGGTGGCTTCCGAGCATAAAATCGACATGGTATTGAACCTGCCAACGGAACCTATCAACACCGAGCTAAGCGAGCTGATTATTCCCATAAAAAAAATCCTACTCGTGACTCAAAATCAAGAAAAGGCATCGTGCACCCCTGAAAATTCTCTCGTTATTTGCGTGAATGAAACTCAACATCAAGAGTCACTTGCCGAGTTTATTTTAGGTTTTAAAAATAATACGGAACTCGCCCTTTATATCAACGAGATCCCCTGTCATCAAGAATACAGACGTTCCCTGCGTGAGTACACTCTACTGCTTAGAGACAAAGAATGGTTTGCAGGCAGTGTTTATGACAATCTACGTCTTAATCAATCGTCTTTTTCTATAAAGCAATTAAAAGAGCTTTTAATATCCCTGGGGCTAATGGATAAAATCATGCGTCAGCCTAATGGCCTAAAAAGCATCATTTACGACTGGGAACAAGTTTTTACTGAACAGGAGCTCATTCAACTTATGGTGATTCGTGCCTTGGTTGCAAACCCAAAGCTCATTATCATCGACCGTCTTTTTGATAGTCTGACTAAGAAAGACATCGAATTACTGCTTGGCCATTTAGCAACACTCAAAGAGACTCTTTTGATTATAATCACTCAATATCCCAATCACATTCCATTACCTAACCACTTGGTGCTCTCATGAAGCTACACGCCTATCAAATGATTGGAAAATTACCCAATCCGCGGAAAATAGCCAAGATTATTTTTTTAGTACTCCTGATTTTAATTTTATTTCTGAGCTTTACCCCATGGCAACAATTTGCTCTGGGTAGTGGAAAAGTGATTGCGTTTTCACCCACTGAGCGATTGCATACCGTCAATTCGCCCATTTATGGCAGAATTAAAAAATGGTACGTTGACGAAGGGGTACGTGTTAAAACAGGCGACCCGATTGTAGAAATTACTGACAATGATCCTGAATTACTCAAAAGATTGGAACTGGAAAAAAAGGCTATTTTACTTCGCATAGAAGCCGCACAGCAATCATTAATCGCCGGGAAAGCCAATGTGGATCGTCAAAAAAACTTATACCAACAAGGTATTAATTCAAAACGCCAATACGAATTAGCTCAAATTGAATACGCGAAATACCAAAACGAATTAGCACAAGCCAATATTGATAAGGTTAGCATTGATGTTCGTATTGCCAGGCAGCAAACCCAGCTCATTAAAGCTCATGTACCAGGAGTCGTCTTTAAACGCTTGACCGGGCAAGAAAGTGTTGTCGTTAAAGAAGGGGAAATATTGGCGCAAATTATACCTGAAACTGAATCAAGAGCCGTAGCACTCTGGATTGATGGAAATGACATCCCATTCGTTCAGTTGAATCAAAAAGCACGCCTTCAATTTGAAGGATGGCCTGCCATTCAATTTAGAGGTTGGCCGCAAATTGCCGTAGGGACCTTTGGTGGAAAAGTCGCTTTTATCGACCCTACCGATAACGGTATGGGGTTATTTCGCGCCGTGATTGTCCCTGATGAGCCCTGGCCTGATCCAACCTTTTTAAGACAAGGAGTGCGCGTACATGGTTGGGTGCAATTAGGCGAAGTGCCCTTGTGGTATGAATTATGGCGACAATTTAACGGTTTTCCTCCTGAAAGTGTGGCGGAGAAGAGAAGCTCATGAGGGAATCGCAACTCAGTAAATTATTATTTATTTTTATTGGGCTAAGCGCGTTATTCTGCTTCTCAGGGGCCTATGCTTCAGAAAAAACACAAAAATTAAGCTTAATGAGTGTGCTGCAAAGCATCGACATGCATTATCCCCAAATAAAAATTGCCCGTCTTGAAGTAGCAAAAGCCAGTGGTGCATTTATCAATGCGAAGGGGCAATTTGACCCATTATTGGAGGCCAGTACCCGCTCGCAACCGGCAGGTGGTTATATTAATAATTACGGCGACACGCAACTGACCATTCCGACGCTTTATAATGGCGTGAAACTCTTTGCAGGCTATCGTAATGGAGAAGGTAACTGGCCAAGTTATTATCAAAACTATTTAACCAACTCCGGTGGAGAATATCGAGCAGGACTATCACTTCCTTTGCTTCGCGACCGATTAATCGATAAAGATAGGACAGGTATACTATCTTCTGCTCAATTAATGCTCATGAAAGTACACGATGCTGAAGCGGTTAAAATAAAAATTTACCAAGAAGCAGTTAAAGCCTATTGGCAATGGGTCGAAGCAGGCCTGCAATTAAACATATTTAAACAACTCCTGGACTTAGCACAAAAACGGCAACACGCAATTGAACAACAGGCAAATCAAGGGGATTTGCCAAGGCTTGCCATCAGTGAAAATTTACAACAAATCATTCAACGAGAACAATTACTCAATCAAGGTCAAATGATATTTGAACAAGCAGGCGTTAACTTATCTCTTTATTTTCGAGATCCAAAGGGCAGGCCGCTAGTTCCTCCTGAGCGGTCCTTACCTGCCTTGATCAGTACCTCAAGCACCATCGCAGGAACCCAGGCGCTACTCCGAGAGCATCCAGGGATTAAGAAGCTTGGCCATTTCGCTAATATGATGAAGCTCAAACGCAATCAGGCACGTAACGAGCTCCTACCCCAATTAGATGCGACCGCCTACACCTTCAAGCAAAATGGAGCAGGTGGAGATCCCTTATTAATTCCACAAGCAGCAATGGTCGGTGTGTCGTTTAAATTTCCTTTATTTCAAAGACAAGCCAAAGGAAACCTAATCCAGGCAGAAAGTGAGTTACGCCAAGTTCGTGTTGAAAAAAGATTTTTGTACGAACAACTCAACAATGAATTTACAAACATTTTAATTGGCATCAACAGAAGTAGGCAGCAAGTCCGTTTGTTAAAAAAAGAATTAGCTTTGGCGCAAAAGGTGCAACAAGGAGAAATAAAAAAGTTTTATCAAGGCGACAGCACTTTATTTTTAGTCAATCAACGCGAACAAATGACTACCCAAGTGCAACTCAACACCTTACATGCACAAGCCCAACTAGAGGAGTTAAAGGCTAGGGCTCGCTATTTCGCCTCAACCCACAGAGCAAATGGCTCTACACAACAAAATAAATAAGGATGGCATGAGTACCTCGTTAGTTTGGTTTAGACAGGATTTACGATTGGCTGATAATCCTGCATTTTTTGAAGCATACACGAACCACGAAAGATTGGCTCCAGTCTATATTTTGGCTGAAAACAGTGTTCTTGGAGAAGCACAAGCCCGAAGTCTGGGGTCAGATCTTGTTTTTTGCCTTTATCCATAAAAGACATCGAGCCAGGGATTAATTCTTGATAATTATTTTCCTATGTATCAAAGGGCAAGATCTGACCCTCTATCTCTCGCATGCTGATTGGAGAATATCAAATGTTATTGATAGATATTCTTAAATTTTTTTAACATAGATTCATTAAATCAATGAGTCTATGTATCTGTCCCGTAAGATAAAAAGGAATAGAGATTAAAGTATATTTTACCGGATTTCCCAAATTATCTTTAACATCTACATTTGTTTTATTTGGATAATCTGAATTAATGCGTAGAGCAATAAGGTATTTTTTTAATCCCATGAAAAAATGTAATGATTTCAGACTTCCCGTACTCCCTGCTTTTACTTCAATAGGTATGACTCTATTACCATGTTGTATTACATAATCAATCTCAGCGCTTGAGCCAGCTTCTTCTCGGTGCCAACAATATAAACTCGGTTCAATATAAGGAGGTTCAATTGTCCTTAAAAGTTGTCCAACTATCTGTTCGGCAACACCTCCATTGTTAATCATAATAATTTCATCTATTGAGTTAACTAGATTTAAATTAAGTCCCAGCGCTGTACTACATAAACCAATATCAAGAAATATTTCTTTAAAATATTTTTCTTTAATTTCGGCTGCTAAGGGGACACCATTTGCTGAACAACCTTGTACACGATGACTAATCCGAGCTTTTTCTAAAAGCTCCAAAATTTGTTTAATTGTAGGTGCTTGAATCGCTTTATTAACTCTACTAAATATAAATTTTTGACCTAGCATTCTTGGAATTGATGTCATCACTTCATCTAATCTTTCAGTTGCTATACGACCGCTATATTTAGAAAAATCATCACGATAAGTTGCTAACAAATCATTTTGTATTTGGCTAACTTTATTCAGTGAGCGCTCTTTGATCCAATTAGAGACTACAGCGGGTAACCCTCCAATTAGTAAATATTCTCTAAATAAAATTGTTAACTGTTCATGAATTGCAGCAGGTACTTCGCTGTTTAAATCATACTTACCTAGGTAGTCATAGAGGGATTGTTTATCATTTGCTAATAAAAACTCTTCAAATGACAATGGTTCTAAATGCATATAACTGATTCGTCCAACAGGCATACTAAAAGTATGTTGTGCTAGTACAAGTTCTAATAGAGAACCAGCTGCTATAACGGATAACTGAGGTAAATCTTCAGCAAACCAACGGAGTTTGCTAAATAGTTGAGATGATGCTTGTATTTCGTCCAGGAACAATAAACAATTTTCCGGATCTATCTTTTGATTCGATATAGTACTTAGATTTAGTAAGATTTGTTCTGGGTTATTAGAGTTAAAAAGACTTGCATAGGATGGTTGCTTCTCGAAGTTAAGTTCAATTAATTGCTTTCCAGATTTCTCAGCAAAATGTCTCACTAGCCAGGTCTTTCCAACTTGCCTTGCTCCTCGAATGACCAAAGGCTTCCGATCGGATGATATTAACCAATTCTCTAGATATTCTAATAAAATTCTTTTCACATTATATATTTATAGTTAACTTATTAAATTATAAACAATAACTATAGTAAGTCAATAAATCACAGGGTTGTTTTATTGATATACCTATAAAAATAGGGGGTTGTTTTAATGAAAAAGCCAATAAAAAATGGGGTTGTTTTTTTACAAAGCTATAGTTAAATTTGTACTTCAGGAGGATAGCCTTGTCTTGCTTTTTGCCTTTATCCATATAAGACAGCAAACCTAGGGGGCAGGCCTTGAATTTTGAATTTACAAATCTAGGATCATAATTTTTGGGGTTATTTACTTACAGTAGAAAAATGCAAGCAAAATGATCCTTTGATTCGAATCGTCAATAGATTCATCAACTTCTAAACTTCTAATTAATAATTCACAATTCAAGGCCTGGCCCTCTAAGGTGCAATTTAACTAAATTTTTGGTTGTAGCTCAGTATTATTAGTTGCTTGCCTCTCATTAGGTCCAGGTTGAAACAAAGAGAGAGCGATATGAGCAGACTCTGATTTAGCTAATTGTTTCTCTGAATTTGTATGTACAGTTATTTCGGCATTTGTAGTCTCTTTCTGTTTACCAAAATGTTCAGCACGACGTTCTAAAATAGAATGCAATTGTTTTTTTTGCTCCTCTGTCATGTAAGGTAAGAGCTGAGCAAAATCGCGGAAAGGTTCAAAATCAATTTGCTCATTGATTGCTTCTGCCCATCGTGATTTACCCTCATTGGATAACTGCATATTGACGGACCTCATAGAACTAGTACTGGGAAACTTCTGAGTGATATTTGCCTCGCATATATACAATAGGTTAGGAATAAATTCATGTGTTAAATATGAGCCTTTTTTATCAAGTAGGTTTATGAGAAAAGAGCGGTTATCGTCCTTAGATATATCTTGTAATGTCAGTATCTGATCCTCAGCGATTTGTTTTTCCATTCTGAAGATGAAGATAAGTTTATTGATAATACTTGGTGATAATTCATCCACAGGGAAAACTCGAAACTTCTCCAGGCAGCTCTGGCTATCCATACCATAGGTAACTTTTAGATAGTTTACTTCGCGATCAATGGGAATCATTCCCATGTAAAGATGGAAAATATGGGAAGACCAAACTGCTTGAAGAGTGATTGTTCCATCATTTTCAATTATTTGTTCAGCAACATGACGCATGACAGCAGTGCCAAAACCATTGCCTATTTTCTTGCTCCCTATGTATCCAATATCAATATTAGGATATTCCTCACTTATTGAGAATGTTCCACCAGTACGTAGTAATTCCTGATATTTTTGAGAATCGAATGTTTTATTGTTTTTTGGAGATTCAATTTTCTTACCACCGGCCATACCATCTCTTCCTCATTTTAAATTGAATGAAACGCAAAGATACTAAATTATCTCCACCTATTGTTCACATATCAAACTTAAAATATAGATATAAGTCAATATAATTAGTCGATTTGAGTAGAACAACTGAATAGTCAAAGGGGGGCCATAGCAAAGGAGGTCAGGTTTTTCCTTTATCCTAAAGGGGAAAGGGAAAGACCTGACTCCATCATTTCCCTTTCAAGGTAACTTTGCTTCCTTCTTAAAGTCAAGGGGTCAGATCTTGCTTTTTGCCTTTATCCATAAAAGACAGTGAGTCAGGAATTAATTCTTGATAATTATTTCCGGATGTATTAATTTTCTTTCAAAAGGAATTAAGTAAGTCCAGGATTAGCGATGGTAAGACCTTTGCGCATTGAGTTTGCTGGTGGACTCTATCACATTACCAGTCGAGGAAATAGAAAAGAATCGATCTATTTATCAGATGAAGACAGAGAGAACTTTTTGTCTGTTTTAGGAGATGCCTGTTTAAAATACCACTGGCTATGTCATTCGTATTGTTTGATGACAAATCATTACCATTTACTCATTGAAACACCGCTTGGTAATCTATCAAAAGGTATGCGTTATCTAAACGGGGTATACACTCAGAAATTTAATAAATTACACAAGCGGATTGGGCATGTCCTACAAGGTCGCTATAAATCTATATTGGTTGAGAAAGACAGCTATCTATTGGAGTTGTCGCGTTACATAGTATTAAATCCAGTTAGAGCAGGGATAGTTGAAAAGGCAGATGAGTGGTATTGGAGTAGTTATTTAGCAACAAGTGGTAGAGTACCAGTTCCTTCATGGCTTACAGTTGACTGGCTTTTGTCATCATTTGGTACTATAAAATCAGCAGCACTAATGAAATATGAACAATTTGTTTATGCTGGCTTAAGTAAGAAAAGTCCGTGGATTGATTTAAAGCATCAAATATATCTTGGTTCGGATGACTTTATTTCCAGAGTAGTGAGCTATGTTGACCCTAAAGTTGATTATACAGATATTTCCAGGGCTCATGTGTCAGATTTAGTTAAAGGGCTTCCAATTGAAGAATATGAACGAATGTCAGGTAATCGAGATGAGGCAATATATAGTTCATATAAAAGTGGATTGTATTCTATGAAAGAAATTGGAAAATATTTTGGACTTCACTACTCAAGAATTAGCAGAATTATAAAGCAACATTATATACAAGAGGCAAAGGGCAAGATCTGACCCTCTTGTTCCTAAGGGGTCAGATCTTGCTTTTTTGCCTTTATCCATACAAGACAGCGAGTCAGGAATAATTCTTGATAATTATTTTCTGATGTATCAAAAGGGCAAGATCTGACCCTCTATCTCTATATTATTCTAATCCGATTGATTTTGGTGGGCAGAGATATGCGTTTCCTAAGTTTGTGACGTTAGTTTGCTCAGATCCTCCACTTATAAAGCCGCCATGATGATTAAAAGAACCACTCGTGGAACCAGTAACTCCGGCACGATTGGTAACTAATTGAACGTAGTTTGCACCTAATTTTGCTGCTTTATTTTTAAGATCATTCATTGCTCCTTCTTCTAGATTACGATTAGAAGTAAAGCCTCCCGTAAAGAAATTACCTTGATTCCCAACAACTTGTCCCAGGTACTTACATCCTTTAGGTACCGAATTTGGTGAAGCAATAATACGAGTTGCTTGTGGATCAGCTGGAATAGAAGCACAGCTGCTAATCAAAATGGAAAGGGCGGTAAGCGACAAAATTTTTTTCATTTTTACAACCTTTGTTTTTGTTAATGATCAAATTGTGCGCATTCATCTTAGTTTATCCATAACATAAATTCAATAAGCAGATCTTCGTCAAAATTATTTCTAAGTCCAGGGGGAAGATCTTGCTTTCAAAGAGCAAGATCTGAGCCTCTATCTTTTGAGCGCATCATGGCTTTTAAAAATTCAATTGTTGTATTACCCTTTCGGAAAGATTGAGCGAACTAACAAGATTTTGTTTTACAGATAGAATAAACCGCTCATCACCAAAATTCATTTGTACATCATTAGGGGGAAACGACTCAACTACAGCTTGCAATATTCTTTCCTCGCTTATACGAGTATCCTCGAGTTCATTAATGATAGGAGATAATAATCTATTACCCAGATAACCAATACCAAAAGAAAAGAGAGTGATTAAGCTGACATAGCCTACACGTTCCGTTATTACCTGGAAATCATCTGAAAATGTAGCAAATCTCAATACATCAAACAGTAAGCGTGTCATCCACTGTGCAGGTGACCTAAAAGAATAAATAAAAGAAAACAATGCTCCAAAGTAGGTTAAAGGATAGAGTAATGACACTTTAGGAAATACAGAAAAAAAAAGGTTGGTTGATTTTAAGATATGGGATTTATATCTTAATGACATATTATTCATCTCATTGAGCCAGCTAAGTACATACTTGATATTTGCAATCTCGATATTACAACTTATTACAGTAATACGTTTTTGCAATGAATGAAGTAATTGAGTATTTCTTTCTGATATTGGCAAATTATTTCTAACATATTCCATTAAATTTACTAAAAAATATCGAGTAATTTCTCGTTGCACAATGGTCTGGTTAAATCCATTAACCAGACCTCTTCTTGTTTTACTTAGCATTTTCAAGGGATCTTTGATTTGCTCTTCATTGATTAAAAAGAAATAGCTGGATCTAACGGCTTCGTCTTGTTTTAATTCATTGAGACAACAAAATACTGCCTCAGTAAAAGACGCTTCTTCTTGAAGTGGTATTTTTTCTAAATGATTAAGTATTGTATCAAGTATTTTATAGACAGTTTTTAGTTGTAATTTTTTTTCTTTTTGGGTTTTTGCCGTGCAAAAGTGGAAATTAAGGGCATTACGTATCAGTTCTTTATCTTCACTGTTTAAAAACATTATTTTTCATCCAAAACTAAAAATTAGAAATGCAGTCAAAGAACTGCAACGAAGATCTTGTCAGTTCCTTCCACATGAATTATTTAATTAATGTCAACTGTGACATGAAATAATACTTTATAATCAAAATCTTGTCACCAATTATAAAAAATGATAAGCTTTTAGTCACTAAAAAAGATCTTGAATCAAGGGGGACAGAGCTTGCTTTTTGCCTTTATTCATATTGTACCTGTTCACGGATCCTGACTCCCGAAATCATGCTTTGATGCTTTACCCGAATATTATATAAAAGTGTTTGAAGAACCATACTTGGTGAGTTTATTGAGTTAAAAACAACTAAAAATAAATTTGCATGTGAGCGAAACTTCGTTCTCAACTGAGAATAGTACCATTATGGATTTGGCACCATAAGAAATGAGCATCAAACTTCAATGGGGAGAATTGTTTGATTCTTGCATAGACCGTTCAACTTCATTCATGAGCTTGTACATGCCAAATTCTCCAAAGTCAACCTGCAGGAAACGGTAGTTTCCTGAGGGTAATATTGATACTAAAACGTCATTATCTTTTTGGTCGCGCATTTCTTTTCCAGTAATATCTTGCATGACTTGTTTAACCATTTGTTTGAATAATGAAAGATCTTTCTTGAAATTTTCTCCAAGCTCACCCGATTGAATGTACTTATCGGCCCCTGTCCCAGGAACTTTTGGCATGACTAAATTACCATTTTTATCTATAGAAGCTGTTGCAAATGACGGGTCATATCTTTTATAAAATGCATTCCACGCTTCCATTTCGCCTTGAACAATATGTTCCCTCGGTTTATCTACATACGCTGAAAATTCATTTCCAAGGGTACTTGCATATTTTTTTGTTACCTGATCACCATTAGAATAAACATCACCTTGAACTCCTGAACCAATCTTTTCACCTTTTGCTTCCTGAAGTTTCTTTTTCCATTGAAACATAGAAATTATCCACAATTAAGAGTATTATTTTTATTATAGTTAATTGATTGGTCATAATGCGCATTATTGCGCCAATTGATAAAATACTGAGGTTTTGATTTCTATATCAATGTTGAAAAAACTTGTGCGAGTTTAGGGGGGCAGATCTTGCTTTTTTGTCTTTATCCATAAAAAACAGCTATCTATTGGAGTTGCAGGTAATCCATTTCTTAAAATAGGTGTCGACCCCTCATAGTCTGACCCCATTGATGCAGTTAGGTTAAATTATGCACCTGGGGCCGTTTCTGAAACAGAGTTGGAAAGTTTACTCAATTAACTGAACTAAACCACGATCACTGCCGATAGCGTCTCACTTTCAGACTCGAGAGTGAGTTCTGGTTTATTTTCGGGAGTAGCAATAATAGCTCCTCGCCAACCATCTAATAACTTTTCTTTAGGCAGAGTACAGTGATAATAATCACCATAAGTAAATACAGTCACTTCTGCCGTGCCGTCATCATTCATTTTCAAATTGGTTAATTCCACCCAGTGATCTGCGGCAATGCCTAAAATACTGCTATCTTCCTTATTTGCGGACGGCGCGTGTTTACAGAGTCTATGTGTTAGTCCAGCTGAGACACCCAATATAAATTTTGCATTTGGTTGCTTTTGTATGGCATCCAGTACAAAAGAGAAGTTTTCTTCCCAACCGGCATAACTGCGATGCTCCGCGGGATGAAAGAAGAGCGTGTAAATACCGCCTAGTGGTTTACCATTGGTATGGGTATGATAACTCGCATTGGTGCAATTGAATCCAAATGTTTGTAACCAGGATATGACTTGAAAATTAGGAGTAGCTCCTTGGGCAAAGTCAATGGCTTTAGGTAAACCAGGTAAATATCCAAGCCTGTTAGAGCTATGACGTAATGCAACTAAAAAAGCATGGATAAGATTATTGCTTACATAATAGTTATTGTTAGCAATTGTTTTGCCGTTAATGCAAACTTCTCCATTGCTAATGAAATTGATCAGCATTCGAATTGTTAAATCAGGATAGCTGCTCATTAAAACCTTTAAAAAAACTGCCGCTCCACAAATGTTGGCATTACCTTGATTTATTGACTCCGGGTAAATCGCTAAGCGTAATAACTGATAAGCTGCTGAGGTCTTTGTAGTTTGACCAAAGTAACAATCAACAGTTGCATCTCCATCGAGAAAATGTTGAATTTGTGTTATTTCATCCTTTAAATGTGGATGTGTTTGAAGACTCATGACTAAGGCGTCTTTGGTAAATTGTTCAAAAGCAGGGAATTTAAAGCCTGCTTTTTTGGTATTTTCTGTATGTAAAACTTGAAATTGCTCTTCACTTTCTACAAAACGGAGTAATTTATTGGGGGCCGTTAGCATTTTACTCAACAAAGCTTTATGTAACACTGAAAATTCTTTAGAGCCATTGGGATCTACTTTGGAAAAAACTTTATAGCTATCAAAGAGTTTAAGCATAAGATGTTCATGATCCACAACCAAATGGATTAAATTGTCTGTATAATTGTAAGCATTAACATTTAAATCATACGCATCGAGAAATCCTGACAATTCTCTAATAGCATTGCTTATCATGCTGGAATTACAAAATACGTAAGCTGCCAAACCATGTGTAAATTGCGTTTGATTGGCCATTCCTGAGGTTTCTTGAAGAAACTCAAAAATAGTTCCTTGATTGCTATTTAAAATAAGGTCGAGGTAATACCTTCCCAGCTCTTTAAATTCTTCTTCATATTCTTCGGCAAACCAATTTAAGCTATTACCTAAAATATGAATGGGGTCGTACCTAAAACCAGGGGCTGTCAATTTTTCCATATTTCTTTCTAGTTTTAAGGTAAGTCTTTTTTCTTCATCTTTATCTTGATTGGAGATTGCCAGATCTATTGCTTCTTTCAATTTCTTCAATGAGGGTATATTAGTGTAGAGATAAAGCTTAGCTTTATCATCAGACGCAAGCTTTTCCCATATTGAAGAATTAAAGAAAAATAATACAAAGTCATAATTAAAATTAAAAAGATCACCCAGTGACATTGAATTAAACTTTTTAGTAATGGCGGAGCCATAGTGGCTAATCATAATTGGCACTAAGTGAGGATTATCTTGTGCGATACGTTTTAAATCGTGTTCGCTTTTACATTCATCTATTAGTTTTTTTATATCGTTTAGTAATTGCTCAATTTTTATTTCTGAATCTATTGATGATAATTCATCATGGCTTTTAAGTTGTGAGGGCATTTTGGCTTTTTTTATAGTCAATGTGTCGTTATTTTATCCTATAAATATTAAGGAAACTTTAAGGCCATGCTTGCGACGCAAAGAATCTCGGATGCAGTCCATTGCCAAATTTTTTAGCATTCTGAAATTTGATTCGTTGTTGTGGTGGGGAGTTAGTGTAGCGCCCCAACGACTGATCGTGAGTTTTCTGCTCATTTGAAAAAGTTAAACAAGTCTAGCGAGTCTAGGGGGCAAGCGAGTCTAGGGGTCAGATCTTGCTTTTTGCCTTTATCCATAAAAGACAGCGAGTCAGGGATTAATTCTTGATAATTATTTTCCGATGTATCAAAGGGCAAGATCTGACCCTCTATCTCTTGTTGATTCTTCCCAATTTAATCCATCATAAAATGACCATTTAATTTTCATATTGTATAATTAGTTAATGTGTTTGTGCTTTCGGAGTATATATGTCGTATTCGAACCGTTTTTTTATTAATCCTTCTAATAAGAAGGTGTTTGATATTTATAAAGTAGTCAGTGAAGAATTAAGGAAGGATATGTCTCACATTGAAACCTCTTATAGTGAAATATTGAGTAATGAGCTCAATTCACAGCTATTAAAAGAAAAAGAAAAAATACAAAGTACTGTTAACAACCTCCTCTCCAACTTTACTCATTTATTCCTAAAGGATAATACCGGAGTGCTCAAAGAAATTTGTCAGTTAAAAGTAGAGATATTGCAATTAAAAACAAAACTCATGATACAACATGTTTTAGTCAATAATGCTGATTTCGATCTTTACGACTATAATCTCGCAGCCAATTTACATAACTATTTAGAAGAATTTAGTGTTAAGGTGCATTCAATTCAATGGGATCAATTTGAAAGTGATAGAGAAAGATACATCGAGTTAAACCATGAGTATAGTGTCTTACGAGGGCAATATGATGCCTTAAAAGATGAGTTTTCTATTGGAGATATATGGGAAAATTGGAGTTATAACGGAGATTCTTCCTCTGAAGAAGAGGATTCTGATGAATATTCTGGTGAATCATTTAAGCCGGATTAATTAACTGGATGATCAATGGGGTCAGACCCCATTATCAAAGAATATTTATGATTACTGCTAAAAAATAATAGATCAATGGAGTCAGACTCGATTGATTATAAACTGAACGCATCAAACTTATCTTCGCTGTAGTTACTTAGGGGGTGTGGAAGAACCCCGAACCATGGGCTATACTTTTTTTACTTCTATCAAAAGAGAGAGTCATCATGGGACAAGGAACTCCAATAGAATTAACAAAAATTAAAAAAATTGTTGCTGAGATTAAAGAATTTCCAGCTAAGATTGATTCTACAGAGCTGGCTAAAAATGCACGACACTTACTAAAAAAATACGCATTACTATCTGAAAAAATCGAGAGAAATGTATTAATTGGTGCTGCACATCAAAAGGAACTTGCTAAAATTCGTACAGAAGAGTTCAAAGCCATAAGACGTACATTAAAAGAAAAAGCAAATTTAATCCTACATGCAAAAAACAACAAGAACGCTCAAGGTGAAAAACTTGCGAAAAAAACCGTAAAAACACCAGCTCCCAAAAAAACCTCAAAAGCTGCTGACGTGTCAGTTGCAAAAAAAGCAACCCCCAAAAAAACCGTAAAAAAATCATCACCTAAACCTGACAAAGCAACTGCTCCCAAAGAAGGTGCATAATTTGGTTCTAGATCATAGATCGAGATCAATGAGGATAGACTCGATTGATTCATTGAATTGTAATTTTCGAGGAATGGTAAACAATTGCCTATGTCAATAAACACATTAATTGTGTCTGCATGCAGACATTATTCTTCGATGCTATATAATGTGTTTACACGCAAGCGCACTATATCTTGGTTTCTTCATGCAAACAAATAAGTGGGCCTAATGTTAAATTGAGTGTTTTCTCTTATGCTTAAAAGGACTTGAAATGAATAAAAACTCTTCATCAGAATTAATTAGAGCTCTTGGTTTAGGTGCTTTAATTATATATGGTGTGGGTGATATTCTTGGTGCTGGAATTTATGCCCTTGTAGGGAAAATTGCAGGTCATGCAGGTTCATTAACTTGGTTTTCATTTGCCATTGCAATGGGGATTATCTCACTCACAGCGCTATCTTATAGTGAATTAGGGAGTCGATTTCCTAAAAGTGGTGGAGTATCGATTTATATTCATGAGGCTTTTGGTACTCAGTGGTTTTCGATATTAACAGGGTTGTTACTCTTTTGCGCTACGGTTCTCTCTATGTCCACTTTATCGCATGCATTTGCTGGATATCTGAGAGCTTTAGGATTTAATATCCCCGGTAGACTGGATATTTTCGGTTTTTTGCTTATTTTACTCTTGATTAATCTACGCGGTATCAAACAATCATCAATGGCTAATATAATAAGTACCTCAGTTGAGGTAAGTGGTCTACTTATAGTGCTTGGTTGTGGATTTTGGTATTTGGCAGCACATCATAGCAACGTTATTGCCACTCCTACAGAAACGCCTGGAATAGGTGATGTACTTCAAGGAACAGCTTTAGCTTTTTTTGCATTCACAGGATTTGAAGATATGGCGAATATTGCAGAAGAAGTTAAGAAACCAAAAAAGAATCTACCTCGTGCTATATTATCCTCTGTTGGAATTGCTGGGATTATGTACTTAGGAGTAAGTTGGGTAGCGACAGCGATTATTCCAGGGAGTGAATTGAGTTACTCTGAAGCTCCTTTATTAGACGTAGTTAGCAAAGCTTCTCCTGCTCTTCCCAAATCTTTGTTTTCAGTTATTGCCATTTTTGCAGTTTCCAATTCAGCTTTATTAAATTACATTACAGCATCGCGTCTGCTTTATGGGATGTCCAAAGAAAATCTTTTACCGAAATCGTTACAGAGGGTTCACAGCAAATTTCATACCCCTTATAGTGCTATATTTCTGATCTTTCCAATAGTACTTTGCTTGGTATTAACAAGTAATTTGGGCGATCTGGCAAGTTCTACAAGCGCAATAGTTTTGATCGTATTTTCATTAAGTAACCTCGCACTAATAAAAATTAAACTTAATACAAAAAAAGAGAGAATTAGTACTGAAATATTTAGAATTCCCTTATTGGTACCTTGTTTAGCAATCGCTTTAAATCTCGCTGCCATCTCATTTTTGCCTCTACACAATATTATCCCTGCTGTAGTATTGATTGGCATATGCGGTTTTATTACATGGATTATCATGAAGAGTTTGTTTTCTAAAAATTGATTAAATTCACCTTAACCAAGTATTCATTTTGCTGGAATTACCAATAAATCAGCAGCAATCCAGGTGGATCCATTGCATTCCGACTCGATGGTTTGCTATTGCTGTTGGTACGCTTGGATTTTTACGTTATATTAACTCCGGTAATATGGTATCAAGCCAAGAGTCGCCTCTAAAATTATAGATATAACCTACATGGCCGCCGTAATGGGTAACATGTAATTTTAATAGCGGATTGATATTTTTAAGTTCATTAAAACCATCAATTGGAATTACCGGATCGTCCTCTGCGGTTAATATAGTCATGGGTACACATACTGCTTTAAGCTTTTCGGGCGAAAAATGATATTCAGCGAAGTAAGCATCAAGGTCGTTAAATTCAGAATATTTTATTATTAATTCTTCTGTTATTTGCCAAGTTTTTTTCTGCGAAACAATGGTATTAAAATCGTATAGCTCAGGGAAACAGCGTTGTTTTTCGATTAAGTTTTTTTTCCATCGGGCAATAAAATAACGCCGATATATATCGGAATTATCAATAGCTCTCGTCACTTGTTCTGGATTAACGGAGGGACAAATAGCGATAATCTGTTTTAAATTAGATATTTTCTGTGATTCAAAACTGTCTCTCCAACCTATTCTTAAAGCAAAACTTCCTCCCATAGAAAAGCCGATTAAGGTAGTAGGTAATCCTGAATTGGCTGTAATTTGTTTTATTGCTTGAAAAACTTCTTCGAGCCGAGCCCCATGAAATATACCTTTATTTAATCCAATGGTGGGGCCATGATCCCGCAGGTTGAGACGAAAAATTTCATAGCCTTGTTGATAGAGCTGTTCGCCTCTGCCCAACATATACGTGGATTGAGCACAACCGAGCCAGCCATGAAGAAGAATTACCAGGCCTTTTGCCGTTTGGTTAGGTTGCGGTGAAAATAGCCCTGTCAAATATACCGTTTCATTCGTTTTCACTGTTAAAGTTATAGCAATTTCATTCCGAACCATATCTCCGATAATAGGTTTTTTTTTGGAACTCAATATCGTTTGGATGTGTTTATTTCTGATATAAAACAGGGGCTTGAAGTTTAAAGATGACATGGGCTGTTCGCAATCATTTACATTATGGGTTATGAATTATAACAAATCGGATCAATGATATATAATTTTCCTCAAGAAAAAACGTTCATTGAAAAAATGTGCTACTCTAATCAATTGAACCTAACTACCGTGTCGACAAATTTAAATGTGTTCATTATTTGTGCTATCCTTAACATATGGTAGTTTATTAAAAGATATTTATTATGGCCCAGATAGTCGGAATAGTTGCCGCGCAGATCGCTGCGGATGAAGCTCAAAAGATGTTACAAAAACAAAATCAGGATGCTCAAAATCAAAAGCAAGCTCAAAACCAGTCTCCTAATGATGAGCAAAGCTCATACATGAGTGCTCCTTCAGGGGGTATGTTTAGTCCAGATTCTGCGATGCAGTTAGCCTCATCTATGCTGCCTAAAAACTTTGATTCGCTTTTGCAGAAAAAAGGAAGTGAAGGAGGACAGAATCAAATGGGATCAGTGATCGATAAGGGAGAAGATTTACTTAACGAAGGCATAGACAAAGGCATGAGTATGGGTAAGTCATTTTTGGGAAAATGATCACGCTCAATGGGGTCAGCCTCGATTGGTTTGTAACCAATCGAGTCAGGCCCCATTGTTTGGTGCGCGAAAAATGCTTGCGAAAAGGCGTAGAACCAGCAATCCTACTGATTTCCTGCTATAAAAACAACACCATTAGGTCCTGCAGTTTGACCGCCGGCAGATCCAAACATTGTTGTACCTGTTACACCTAAAATTGACGGTAGAAATAATAAAGCGGCAGAAATAAAGACTAGGGCTATTGGCGTTCCAATTGGAATTTGAGTCGGGTTATCTTTGTGCTGTTTGAACTTCATAATAGCTCCGATAGAAAATCCCAAGCCAGCCAAATAAGCACCAGCAGTAATCAATTTAGCCAGGCTCGTAAATGATCCAGTAATTGATTCTGCCATTTCCCCTAAAGACACCACCCCTGCAGCTGCACTATCGCTTACTAATGTAAGAAAGGTAAGGCAAGCAATACTGCTTAACCAATAACTAAAACCAGAGTTATTTATCATGTTACTTTTCACCCTTATTCTCCTAAAATTAACAAAAACTCAGCGCATGAGATCAATGGGGTCAGACTCGATTGGTTTGTAAAAAACTCTTTTTTTGTTTCCATAGATTTTGTGAGTGTAATTAAGACTATCTCTAATATCAATCCATATTGATTGAAATGGTTATTTATCAATCGAGTCTGACCCCATCGATTCCAAAACTCTATACAACCTTTTTAACCGTATTTTCTTCTTGTAAAGCTTCTGCTGTTACAATTAAATATCCATCTGAATTTATGGTTAATTCAGGTAAGCAATGGTTTCTATTATAAAAATCTTTTATAGGAGATAAAAGCTCTTTAAATGCTACGTTTCTATAAGAAAGTGGTGTACTTTCAGAAACGCGGCCATTTGCGATAGCTGCAGTGTAAATTTGCGCTGCCTGGGATTCAATTTCAGTAAATATTGTGAGTGCATCAGGCACTAGACAACCTAATTGCAGAAGACTTACCAAAACTGGGGGTTTAAATGTTGGCGTTACTTTAGTTTGTTCTAATTGTTCTTTAAAGACTTGTATTCTTTCTTGTTGTTCACTTTGGCTCAAGCTTTCAAACCAAGTCTGAATTTCTAGCCCTTTGGTTGGACTATATTGCCTCATTATAGCCCCTAAATATGCAATATATTTATTATTTACTTCAAGTTGTTTTTCTCTAAATGCCAAATAATTATCTATAACTTGGTGCTTAGGATTTAACCATAATTGATCTAATTCTAATTTCAATGCCCATATGCAATTGGCAACTGGTTCTGTTAAGTAAATTGAACCCTTATGATTGATATGGCCATCTAACCCTGCGATGTTTATAATCCAACGAGCAAACCAAAGATTATATTGTTCCTTTGTAATTTCCCCATTACGTATGGCCGCTGCCATATTGGAGACCATGTTATATCCACCTTCCATATCAAGTATTTGTCGTGCATGACTATTTTTATAAAAAGCATAGGGTAATAAATCCACGGCTTCTGAGGTAAGTAAAGTACAAATAGGAAATAACTTGGGAAAATGAGTAACTGTATGTGTAATGAATTGTTCGCTATCTGCTGGTAACTTGCTTCGTTGCTCTTCAGGAACTGCCATAATTGCTTGATCCGATTTTGTAATAAAGCATGTTGCCATGAGACATTCACGTGCATCAGGAGTTAGCTCTTGAATAAAATGTGATAAACGATTGAAATTATCTTCACTTAAAACTACATCTTCTGTTTGCGATTGAGCAAATGTTGCATAAGCTAATGAGCCGCCCTCCATTAGGAGTTTAAAAGAATAAAATCGAGATAATATCCGTTTTACTTCAATGTTGACGAAATCTTGTTTTAAATGAACATTAGACTGACTGGTATTAACCGAGTTGTTTTGCAACCATGATAATTGCTCAAGCATTTTCGGATGCAATTTTAGAGTAGGGTAATAAACATCAGCAAAAGACTGCACAATTTCTAGAGAGGGTGATTTTTTTTCCGCTTTAAAAAACATAATATTTTTTTATATAAACTGACTGGTTTAAATTGTATCACAACCCAGTAAAAATCGAATCAGGATCAATGTAGGCAGATTTGATTGGTTTTTTTAAATAAATAGATAAAAGGCCAACCTACTTACTGTCTTGAACATTTATTTCAAGACAGTTTCTACAAAGTCTATTTTATGCATTCGAATCTAAAAATTCTTCCAGGGCTGATTGCGACCTGTTTCCCATAAAATTGTTTTTCATATTATTTTTAAAAGTGACAGGAACACCTCTAATAGCAGTACCACAAACATTTTCAAATTTATCATTGACCATTTGATAGAAAATCCAATCCTTGTATTTTTCTTTATCAGAAACTTGTTCATACACCGGCAAAAAAGCCTTGCAATGTGAGCACCATGATGCGTGAACTAATAAGACCGTTTTAGGCATCGCTAAAGCGGTGCAATCTCTGTTAGTAAATGGTCTTAGAGTTGCAAAAGACAGGGTAGGAATCAACGTTATTAGCGCTATAGCCAAACATTTTTTTACATTTTGCATTTATTTCTTACTCTGGATTTTGATTCAAGAGGAGATGATAAAGTATTTGATAATTCAAATCAATTAGAAGGAAATAACTCAATAAGAGGGCAGAGAGCCGCAATGCTCTCCACTGTTCCACATTGCGTAACTGCTGCCCCACGGGTTGCTAATCTTAAGTTCTTTTGTTCTTCTGAGTACCTCAAGGGTCAGATCTTGTCTTTTGCTTTTTTATATAGACATGCAAAAGGCAAGACCTGACCCTGTTTTACTCTAAATTTAATTGATGCGACGCTTTTACCCGTGAGGAATAATGGGGTGTAGAGGATTCAGTTGTTTTAAAACTTATTGGATAAAATATTTATAAAAGTATCAGAATATGGATTGAGTATTAGTTGTTCCTTTTGAACTTTAGAAAGTTTTTTAATATAACGCTCTATGCACATGGCTATTGATTTATCGCCTTTTATCTCCCAACTTTGAGCAATCGAGAGAGGTTTGAAGCTTCGCGTATATTTACTCCCTTTACCTGCAATGTGATCTTGAAAACGTTTTTCAAGATTATCTGTATATCCTGTGTAATAACTTTGATTGTTACATCGCAAAATATAAACCCAATAGATTTTCTCAGGCATGTTGTAAAATATATTACTGAGATTTGACTTAGTTCGACTATAGCGAGTTGTACATCACGAATCAAATATATCATTTGAGATTAAGTACATACCGTATTTTTCACAAACAGGATATAATCAGAAAAGATAAAAAAGCTCAGATGGATTCATTTTGCTTCCTACCTAATAAGTAAAATTTATTTGGTTACTTCAAGGGTCAGATCTTGTCTTTTGCTTTTTTATATAGACATGCAAAAGGCAAGATCTGACCCTGTTTTACTCTATGAAATCAACATGTTGGTTTTACCAAAATATCGATATACTTGGATAGATCAATTTCTTCTGGGTTATTGTCGTTTGCTTTCCAAAATTCTTTTAATAGATTTTTATAGGTATCCGTATATTCAATAATGCGGGTCCCTTTTTTATTTATTTCGCTTTCGGTATAAAAAAAATCTCCATCCGCTCTTTCTTCTATCCACATCCTGTAAGGTTTTCCGCTACTTCGTGACGCTGTACATAAATCGGTATATGTTGTTATTGTTTGAAAATTCTTTAAGTGACATTTTAATTCATCGCGATAGCTTTCAACTCTTCCCATCATACAAGAATCTATATCCAAATTTTTTAGTGATATTTCTTTTAACCCCAAATCATTTTCAAGTATATCTACTAATTCTTCAGCAGTACGTCCTGCAATTAATTGCTCATGAGTGTCACCTTGCCCGTTAATAAGTATAGAATCAGCATGACTTAGTCGAGATAATAAGTATTTAATATTATCTGGCTCATAAAGATTTATGATTGGCTGGGTATAACTTCTTTCCCTAGCCTCTTTTAAAACCAGATTAAATTTTTCCGGATCAGGAGCATAGACGAATCGGTCAGAACTGGGCCCGAATCGGCACCTGAAATTATTTCATGATGAGCTTGTTTCGTATATTCATCACTATAACAATAAAGCTCAATTACATGAGTCCGGTTTGATTTAAAAAATTTAGCTCTAGACATATTATTTTTGAAATTACTTAAAAATAAGCCATTTTACCATTTAAAAATTATGCTTTTATTAACATATCGAAGTGCATACAGACTCCAAGGGGGCAATATTATACAAGCTATTTCTTATGAAATTATTAAGAGGTAATATTTACTTAATCCTATTTTGGTATAATTTTTATACAAATGTATCATAAGGAGTTTTATGAAAGAGCGACAAGAATTAAGGGGTGAACTGCTTGGTAATGCAAATATTCCAGCATTATCGTTCTCTTGGTGTCAAAAAGGTACCCGCGATGCTGTGGCGTACGGAAAGACTGACACATCAACACAAAACCGTGTTGATACAAATACTCTATTTCAAGCGGCATCCCTCAGTAAACCTGTATCAGCTGCGATTGTTTTAGATTTGGTTGCTCAAGGCAAATGGGATCTAAACACACCTCTAGCGGATATTGTTGACTATGGCCCCGAAGAACTTAAGCAAGACCCTCATTATCGAACACTTACAACGCGTATGGTTATTGGACAATGTTCGGGTCTGGCAAACTTTGGTCAGGATGGTGATGATGGAAAAAAATTTATCGCAACCCCTAACAGTCGATTCACCTATTCAGGAGTAGCGCTTGAGTTTTTAAAGGAGGTTCTTGAGAAAAAAACGGGTAAAAAGTGGGAAGAAATTGCTCAAGATTTTTTTAAAAAAGTGGGTATGGAGAGTTCTACCTTTATGAGGCAGTTGCCAGATGGCTATCTCAATGGTACGCGTCGCGATGTGGCCAAAGCACACATGGCCGATCCCCCTCCTGATGGTCCCCTTAGTCCTTTACCCCCATTACCCGACAATGTTCCTGGTGGCCCTGCTGGATCGATGCTTACAACCGCAGAGGACTACATTACCTTTTTGCAATATTGCTTTAAAAACGAACATCTTAAATCCACATTACTGACCGGCGTTCTATCAAGTCTACCCCCAACGACCTCGCCTGAAACCTCACACGTCCAATGGGGTTTGGGGATGGGCGTTTATAGTGACAAAGACACAGGAAAAACCATTGCCTTTCATTGGGGGAATAATACGGGCTCTATTTCATTTTGTGCTATGGACATGGAAACTGGTGATTGTGTTGTAAGTTTTGCAAATTCAATGAACGGGCCCAGTGTGTTTCAACAGGTAGCAGAGCCTATTGTTGGCAATATAAAGCCATTGTTTCAATGGTTATCTACTTATTGTTGTTTTAAGGATGTAAACCCACCCAAAAAACCAGAGGATATTCCCACAATAGTTCATTCAATTCACTCACCAGCAAAAACAGATCCTGTAAATGACTTCAGAGATAGAACACATCAATTCAGACAAATGGTGAAGCAACTCCAAGAGGATAATTTGACCTCAACCAGTTCTTCTGATCTCCTAATCTCTATGAACAACTCATAAAGTCCAAACCTGGTTGCTTGCAACCAGGATTTACCTCTAAATAAATCGCATCCTTAGCTTGACAGCTATAGGCCAAGTCTCGACATACGCTTGCCACATAAATTGTACATATTCGGGCCAAATTGATATAATCGCGCAACATATGGATCATTGGCGCGCAATTCAATTCTTACAAAAGGTAATAAAATGTATGACTTAGCCAAAAAATATATCCGTTCTCAAATATCACTTCCCCAAAAAGATAATTTAATAGCTGAATTGGAATATATCGAAAAAAGCGATGATAAGTTGTCCCTGTTACCCAATTTTATTTTAAAACTTTATGATATAGCGGAACAACAGAATTATTTAAATCGAGAAAATGCAAGTGTTCCCATACAAAGAATTGCTGAATGTCCTCCTATCTATCAGGCGATTAAAATTTTAACGGATGCAGCGGTTCAATTAAAAATAGAATGGCTGCAACAAATAAAGACTCAAGAACAGCTAAACCAACTCATAGCAATTTTTCCACAAAATATTCGAATCGATTCAAAAGAATCGTTTATCCAAGCGATTCAATTCTATTTTCGAATCTCATTGATAACAGGTCAGAAAGATAATTTGGAACAATTTAATTGGTGGAAAGAGGAAGACCATTATTTTAAATATCCAACTGAGTTATTTAAAGAAAAAGGGATTATTTGTGATCGATTAGATGTGGACGCTATTCTATCTCTTCAGCATTTTAGTACGCTTCCCATTGAGACAGTAATTAGGAGACAAGATAGTCAATATCAAATGCAACCTGGGTTTGTTTCACTTGGAACGGATGAAGCAGCACAATATGACCCTGAAACGAGAATGATTCATAAGTTACTCTCACCCCACTATAAAGAGGGTGAACGAGTTGGAAAACCTGTTGATCTAAAAGGCACCGAAGACTACCCCGTTCGATTATTATCCACCAGGGTTACCAATTGTCATACGGTAATTATTCGTGATAGCCGTAATCAGTATCTCATGCTTCATGTTTCTCCTGCTTCCATAACCGGTGCAAGCGATAACCCGTTTTTTTTCAGCACGCCCAAAAAAGCGTATCTGGATTTGCAACCTCTATATACCAATGCGGAGTTAGGGTTGCAAAAAAATTCAACAATAGACATTGTTGTAGTGGATAATGGGGATTATTTTGATCTGGAGCAATTAAAGAAAAGACTACCTGAAGGCATCCAAATCAATTCACTTGCAACAATGAGTCCCAAAATTGACGCAGGACAATACTATTCGGTATGTTTTGTACCTGGTGAGAACACGATCTACATCCAAAGTAAAAATAATTTTGTCGAACACACGCATATTTTTATGCCTCAGGAACATCCTCACGATTTAAAGGCGCAGCCTATGTAACGCCTGTGAAGGAATTTATTCGCAACAGCAAGGTAGGTTATGGGGTCAGGTTTTTCCTTTATCCACTTGAAATAATAATTAACTATCTCAGGGCGGGTCTTGCTTTTTTAGATAAATAGGCAAAAGGCAAGATCTGACCCTATGCACTTTATTTTCTTTTTAATTCCAACTCAGGCTGCCTTAAGCTTTGGGGAGTATAATTGCCTAATTTTAAATCAATTAGGCGAATTATGAAGAAGAACTCTAAAAACGACTCAAGTAAAAAGGATACAGATAAAAAGCAAGAAAATGGTTTAAGCATTTCGCGAGCATTACAAGCAACCAAAAGAAAAATTTTCCCCCATAAAGCTCCTGCAACTCAAGAAAAAAATCCATCTACGGATGGAAAAAAACAAACAGACTCAACAAAAGAACAACTCCATCAGTCAATTACTGGTAATGCGCTTTATCAATCGATTAAATCACCTCCTGCTCATATTGAAAGACAATTAATGAGTGATGAGGAGGCGCGGAAAATGCTTGCCCAATATGAAAAAGGAAAAAGGGCAAACATGTCTCGGGAAGCAACAATGGATCTTTATAGAAGTCTTCTATCCCAAAAGCCTTCAAAGAAAGAATTTCAAGCAAAGCAAGATGAAACATCAATTCCAGTATCTCAAGAAAGAACTATCACGAAGGGTGAGCGCTTGGAAGCAAATCAATCATCAGAAAAGAGTTCTTATATGGCTAATGGCATAATTTATCACCGTGATCATAAAGGATCCAAGACGCAATTTATTTCCACGATGGATACTGGTGGGGATGATATTGCTGTTAGAGATGTGTCGCATAGTGCAAACGATCCGCTGAAAAAAGTTAATGTAACTGAACCAAACGATAGGAAAAAAACAGAGAAATTATATGAATCACGCATAATCAATGGAAGAATTTATCGTTATGACCAACCGTCTCCAGAGGCAGAACTTTCCTCACAAAGGCCAACACTCGAGGAGCTTGTTGCTCGTGATGTCCCTGGCACTTGGAAACAAAAAGTAAATCAAACTATAGATATTGACTTGCCCGACTCACAAGGCAAAATTTCAGTTAAATTAATTGCCTCGAAGAAACTTGGTGGTGGAGGTTTTGGGACTGCGAAGAAGATTTTAGTGGAACACCTTGATGGGCGTCAGGAAAAAATGGTTGTGAAAGTAATTAAGCATGAACACCACAGCGATTTTAAACTGATTGAACGAGAAGGTGAGTTTTTAAAAGATGTTGGCATGTTAATGGGGACTCACGTTGATACCTCACAACATCAATTTTTTATGCCCTATGTTGGTAAAAAAGTATCACGTTACCTTATTAATCAAGATCCGGGAAACATGCAATTTAATCTTTCTGTGGAAGAGCGATGTGTGACGATTCGGGGATTACTTGAGAGCTTGGCGAAAATTCATGAAAGAAAAATCATTCATTCTGATGTGGGGATACATAATTTGGGATTAAGAAAACATCCCCTCTCAGCAGCATTATTTGATTTCAATTTATCAAGCAGGGAAGGTGAAAAAAGAGGAAATGCAGGTATACCCCTTACAGCAGCACCTGAAATACTAAAAGGCATACCAAATAGCTACGCAACTGATGTTTATTCTGCAGGTATAACAATTGCCTTAATATTAGAAATTACTACGTATAAATTGTTGACATTGCCTAATGATCCTCCGGCCCCAGTTGCCTTCTTGGCTCCCAAAATGGATATTATCTTTGGAGAAGGGGATTGCGAAGAAGGGGCAATTACCAAGATGCAAAGGAAATATGGTTTTACGGCGGAACAGGCAGAGGGTATTTATTCAATGCTTGAAAAAATGACCAATAAAGATCCTGCATTACGACCAAGTGCCGCAGAATCATGTGCTGCATTCAACGAATTATTAACGTCACCTAAAGTTTCAATGGAATATCAACACTCCTAACTGTCTCACTTTAACCTTATGGGCTTGAGAGTAAAAACAAGCTCATAAGGCTCTTTGAGCCATTTTCCTCTCTTAAATTAGGGCGATAAGCGCTGTGCCTCCTACGAGGAAGAAAATCACAAAGATAATTCTCATCCACACTGGATCGACACCAAAATATTAAAATTTCGTGGGGTCAGGTCTTGCTTTTTAGATAAATAGGCAAAATAAAATTTCGTGGGGTCAGGTCTTGTCTTTTGCTTTTTTTTATATAAATAGGCAAAAAGACTTGACCTTATGCACTTTATTAATCCGGATAATAATAAAACAAACGAAATGAATTTACTTTAAGGATTAGCTTAATCTTGTTTTAACTTAAGTAATCAATATGGTATGCTTGTTTAAGCTTTTAATCTAAAGGATTTAGCCATGAGAATTATAATGCTTCTGGAACAATTAGCTACCACAGTCCATCATAAAATTGAGCTTGATACATTCTTAAAAGATGAATCTTCAACGATTCAAAAAGCATTCAGTTATAACGATGCGACATATTTAAAAAGTAATTTAAATGGGGATATCACTTTAGCTGATCGAACTACAATTTTTGAGATCTAGATTTTAATGCAGGATATATCTCGTAAAGCTTCGCTAGTTGTTGTCGGTTGTGGTATTAAGTTTTTTGCTCATCTAACAAATGAAGTAATTGCCTATATTAAGCAATCTGATGTTGTACTTTATTTGGTAAATGATCCTGTCTTAAAATTATGGATTCAAGAGCAAAATCAATATACAGAATCTTTAGATAATTTATATCTTTCTTGTCCAAATCGCGCCGATTCTTATCAACTGATTGCTGATTATGTTTTAAATCATTTATATCAAAATAAACATATATGCTTTGTTCTTTATGGCCATCCTAGTGTTTATGCCAAACCAGGACTAGATGCAGTAAAAAAAGCAAAACAAGAAGGATATTACGCAAAAATTCTACCTGCAATTTCAGCTGAAGCTTGTCTTTTTGCAGATTTATTAATTGATCCAGGTTCATCAGGATGTCAATCATTTGAAGCTAGTGATTTTTTGATCCACCAACGCCAATTTGATATAAGTTCTCATTTAATTCTTTGGCAAATTAACGCTGTAGGTATTCTCAATCATGAAACAACTAATAATAAGAAAATAGGAATTTTATTGCTATTAGATTATTTAAAAAAATATTATGAGGCTACAGCTAAGATCGTTATTTATGAAGCAGCCCAATATCCTGGTTTTGAACCTAAGATAATACAGTCGGAATTAAAATATTTATCTGACATTTATTTATCAAATCTTTCAACTTTATATATACCACCTGTAAAGACTACTGCTTGTGATCAAACCATTTTAAAAGCCCTTAAGCTAGAAGAAGAATGTACAACTATTTTATAACTTTCATAAAAGAATACTCTGAAAATTACTCAGGACTGCCCAAATTTTGTTGGCAGGGTATAAGCTTAATTTGTATCAATGCATCTACCATCGGCATTTGTTTTTTTCTATCTCTATATTTTGTCAATGATAAACAGTTGAATATTTCAACTGCTGGACTACTACTTTCTTGTTATGGTTTAGGTACCATCATTGGGGGCTTAGTGGGAGGGAAACTTTCCGACAAAATTACTCCAAGGATTGTTTCGATCTTCAGCCTTTATATTCAATCTGCAAGTTTCTTCTTTTTAATGTACTTGCATTCTACGTCAATCTTAATGCTTGACTTATTGATTCTTGGCATATCTGCATATAGCTTTAAAATATCAAATAATATCAATCTGCTAAATTTCTGCGTCAATGATATAGATTTACGCTATAGAACCCTTAGTATTTCTCATGTGGCAGCAAATTTAGGATTGGGCCTATCAGGTATTTTTATTGGTGGAGTTGAAACATTTGGATTTTCAATTATTTTTGGCTTTTCAGGTTTCCTGTTATTTTTTTCAGCAACTTATCTTACACTACAAGATAATATAATAACTAAGCCCGCAGCAAAACAAAACACGGTAGAGGAGCATCTAAATAAAACAAATGCAACAAAAATTATTATATTAATTCTCTCCTGCATTTTTTTTATAGGACTGGTCATCGCGCAGCTGAGCACTACATATCCGCTCTATATTCAGGAGTCTTTTCCCAAATTAAATGTACAAGCGGTTAGTATCTTATTTCTTTTAGATACTGCTTTAATTGTCCTATTCCAAGCACCACTCACCGTATTAGTATGTAAACAAAATAAGCTGCTCATTACTGGACTCGGAGCCTTATTCATGGGCTTAGGAATGTTGATACTAAGTTTTTCTTTCGTCTTTTCATTAGCTATTCTCTCTTGTATTGTTTGGACAACCGGTGAAATGCTCTTTATTTCTACTGCCCAATTGATTTGTTATGAAAACAGCAGTAATAAGAGAAAAGGGCAAAGTTTGGGTCTTTTTCAATCCACGTTTGCAGTTAGTAACGTCGTAGGTCCCTGGTTAGGAAGCTTTATATATCAATATTGGGGCGGAAATATATTATGGTATTGCAGTACAGTCATTGGAATATGTTGTTTTCTGCTCTGCTGGTATTTTAGCCGTTTTAATACTAACACAGCCCCGTAAAAATGAAGCATCAGCAGCAAAGACAGTTTCATGTTCTTTTGTGAATTGTGAATTATTAAATCGGTTATCAATATTTAATATTTCAAGAGAGCTTTGCATCACATGATGTATGTCTTGGGTATTATGGAAGTAATTAAATTCAACGAATTTTGCTATTTTTCCAATAATTGTATCAGAAGATAAGGCGCTGTCTTTTGACAATTCTTGTATAAAAATACTCATTATGTGCTCCAGTTCGCGCATCTCATAAATTGTACTTGTAACTTGTCTTGATCTGGGCGAGAACACATGCGTTGCTGGATGCTGTAATGAGTAATATATGGGAAAAGAATCTTTTTCAAAATTAAAATGTTTTGGTTGCATAATTGTTGGAATATATTTTTTCAAACCATAAGATTCTATAAAAGCATGCTGTAGAATCTCTACGGGTAAAGCGCTATTATCTACTGATGGTACATAGCCAGGTGCCACACCTAAAGCTGTTGCAAATAAATGTTTAGCGGTATCTGCCAGATATGGATTTGGTTTCAAATTTCGATTTTTTTGTATGATTGAAAATGTGATATCATAAAAAACCCGATTTCGTTCGTATTCGTATCGATACCATGCTAACTCATGTAAATACTGTTTTAATATTTTCCATTTAGTATCGTTATGCAAACTAATTAACCATTTTTCTGAAAAATACATTACACAACAACGCCAATCTGAGTTAATAACTTTGCTATTAACTATCTCTCGAAAAACTTGCCAATGCTCATATAATGATTTTGGTACCCGACTTTTAATATTAAAATCCCGTTGTAAATTAGAATGGTTTGTTGTGGCACCAATATTGGGTAACATAAATGCAGATCTTGCCCCTGCAGTAGATGATAATAGGCCATTAGGCGCATAAACTCGATCATTAACTTTATTTAAAACAGTAGAAAGAGGAAAAATATCCCCAGCCTTATAGATAAGCCAGGGAATAGTAATATTATCATTTTTCAAATCAATATAGCATTCAATTTCTTTATCAAGAACCATCCCCAATGGGGTGTTATTTGCACTATATCCGAGATGGTGAATTATATCTTTTGGTACATCAGGATCGGTTATCCGATAATACTCTCCATTTATATTAGGAAAAAGTGAGCTTTGTGTATCTGCATCAGATGCGCCATATGGATAATACGCTAAATAAAGAGGATATGATTGATCAGGGCTTAGCTCATCTATAATAGCTGCGAAAACTGGCTCGACTTTTTTAACTTGCTGACGAACATCAATCCAACAGACTTTTACTAATCCATTCCGCTCATCAATAGCTGTGAACATTAATACAACTTCCTTATCGTACATGACCTTAAAACTGTTTGCATTCTAATTTTCTAAAAATAGGACTGTCAAGATAAGTTTATGAAACTGTCCACAAAAATGTCAATGAGACTTTTATTTTCCATTAAAAATTTACATGTAAAAAAAAGAATTTTTTCAATTTTCGATTGCGACTAAATTTCCCAGTCATAAGGAATTAATAACAAAAGGAGCAATCATGTTAACAACGATGTTAAAAGCAAAAATTCATAGAGCTACAATTACCCAAGCCAACCTGAATTATATTGGCAGTATCACTATTGATGAAGAACTACTTTTAGAAACAGGTATTTTGGAAAACGAAAAAGTTCAAATTGTGAATATAAATAATGGTTCTCGATTTGAAACTTATGTAATAAAAGGACGTAAAGGAAGCGGTGAGATTTGTGTGAATGGGGCTGCTGCGAGGCTTGTTCACGAAGGTGATAAAATTATAATTATTTGCTACTGCACCCTTGAAGAACATAAGGTATCAAGCCATACCCCGAAAGTTATTTTTATGAATGAAGATAACACCATCCATTGTCACTCAAATCAAGAATCACCTAATACATTGTTCGTAAATTAACGTGATCAAAAAGTTCAATAACAAATATTAAAACTAAATCATTATCTTGAAAGATAATTATTTTGCATCAATTGGAGAATTATTATGGACAATACTGTAAATCCAAAAATTAGCTTTATCTTTGGAGGTGTTTCTGCAGAGCGAGATCTATCTTTAAGAACTTTTCATAGCATTTATTCTGAGCTACAGAATCAAGAAAAAGACATTGATCTCTATCAATATGTTTACTACGTAACTGAAGAAGGATTAGTAATTAGAAAGCCATTTAATTTTGAGAAAGATCCTGATTATTACATGACAAATAAAAGAAACTCGTTATCAATTATCGAGGCGTTACAACAAATTAAAAAGAATAATGAATATGTTTTTTCTTTGTTATATGGGCAATTTGGTGAGGACGGACATATTCAAGGTTTGGGAAAAATATTCGATATAAAAAGTTCTTTTGGCTCTGTACTTTCATCGAGCTTAAGTAAAAGTAAATTCCACTGTTCAAAATATATAGAGTCAATGTATCCCGAATTAGAACCAATACCAATGGTTTCGATTAGAGATGTAAATAGTTCCAATATAAAGGAAAAATTATGGCCTTTTTATCATCAAGAAATAGTTATTAAGCCTAATTCACTTGGCACGAGTATGTTTACTGAACGAATGTTGCTTAGCGAAAATTCAATTGATGCCGCTGTAAACTTAATTATAGATATCTTAAAGATTGATAATATGGCTCTCGTGCAAAAGTACATCGCAGGTGAAGAATATTCTTGTGGTTGTATAGAAAATATGGGGAGCGTTGAAGTATTACCCTTAATTCTAGTGCGGACACGAGATGGTTTTTTTGGCCGTCGCGAAAAACTATGTAAATTTGGAGTTAGCGAGCGAATTATTCCTCCATCCTATAACAAATTTACCACTCAAATAGCCGATATTTCAAAACGAATCTTTTCTGATTTGATATTTGAAAACATGTTTAGGCTTGATTTTATTATTTCAGGAGGAAAGATTTATTTTCTTGAAATCAATTCATTGCCTGGATTAAGTCATGCCAGCTTTTTCCCCAAAATGCTTAAAGAAATTAATATCTCAATGTCTGATTTTATTAAGTTAACTTTTAAAAACAGTCTAAACAGGAAGAATAAAATAAATCTGTTAAGTGAAGAAACGGATTTGCGAGGTGCAGCATGAAGTGTATTGGTTTGCTTGGTGGTGTTAGCTGGGTTTCTACACTGGAATACTACAAACGACTAAATTTAATGATCAATAAAAGGAAAGGAAAAAATCACTCGGCCAAAATTGTATTGTATAGTTTTGATTTCGAAGAAATTCTTGCACATCAAAAAAAGCAAGATGAAGCAATGGAATTAAGATTGCTTCAAGAAAAATTGATTTTGCTTGATAAAGCAGGTTCAGATGTAATTGCAATCTGTTCTAACACTACGAATAAATTGGCGAGTCAACTGGATGTAACGATCCATAAAAAGTTAATTAATATTATCGATGCAACCGGCGATTATTTAAATCTTTTGGGTGCAAAGAGAGTAGGTTTAATTGGTACGCGTTACACAATGGAGCAGGACTTTTATAAAAATAAATTGCTTGAAAAAGGACTACAAGTAGTAATTCCCGACGCTTATGCTCGGGAGTTACTTCATCAGATTATTTACGATGAATTATGCCATGGTATTGTCACAGCTAAATCAAAAGAGGTCGTTCTAAATATCATTAAGAAATTAGCTTCGAGTTGCCATTTAGATGGGGTCATTCTTGGTTGTACGGAGCTACCCCTATTGGTATCAAAAGCAGATATAAATATTCCATTGTTTGATACGATTGAAATACATATAAATGCAATTTTAACAAAACTTAAATGGCTTAATTAAGGGTATATAATAATGAAAATATCTAGCCCTAATTTAAAGCTAATTTGGTGTTTACTGTCAGGCATTGTTTGCGTGAATTTAGCAAAATTTATGTGCCTTCCTTTTTTAATTTTATTTCTTAGTCACAACACTCAAGCTCCGTTATGGATAAGTGGATTAGTTTGTGGAATTGCTCCCTTTTGTTCTATATTTGGTGGTTTTATCGGTGGACAATTATCTGATAAGTACGGCCGAATTCCTTTATTATATATTTCGATTTTTACATCAGCGTGTATCCTCATACTAATAGGTTTAAGCGAGCAAATTAATTCTCGGCATATTCAATTAATATGGATTGGTATTCTAAATGGGGTGTTTGGTTTATGTTCTTCTTTTTTTCAACCAGTAGCTTTGGCATTACTCAGCGAATTAGTAGATAAAGAGCATCGAGAATTATTTTTTCATTTGCGCTATGCAGCAATGAATGTTGGTGCTGTACTTGGACCTTTATTAGCCGTGTATTTAGGAGTTACTTTATCTCCTAATGCATTTTACATTGGAGGCTTAATTTATTTTTGTTTTGGATGCATTTTATATATTGCTTTATTCATGGAACAAAGCCAATTTTGTAGAAACGAACGGAGTACTATATCTTTATCTGCTACTTTGCGTGTTATTTCTTTAGATCGTCGGTTATTAAATTTCATTCTTTTTAATATCATATTTGCATTGTGCTATTCGCAAATTGATTCAACATTAGCTCAATTCATATTTCAACAAGTTGATAATGGCTCACGTGTTTATTCCTTAACGATTGCACTCAATGCATTTTTCGTCCTTATTGGGCAAGTCCCCATTTTTCTCTTTTGCAAAGGAATGCCCAAGCATCAAGCTATTTTTTATGGATGTTTCTTATTTTTCCTTGGTTGCATAGGTTTGTCTTGCTGTGGCGATAAAGCAAGCCATTTTTACTATGCCATTTTAGTTATCACTGTGGGTGAGCTGTTCATATTTCCTTTTGCATTCTTATTTGTTGATGACATAGCTCCGTTACATTTGAAAGGTTCTTATTTTGGTGCATTAGCATTTAGAGAGTTGGGTTTGGCGTTAGGTCCAATTTTTGGTGGAGCAATTCTTGAATCTTTGGGGGGGCAGATCCTGTTTATCATGATTGGAATGCTATCACTGATTTCGTATTTTTTTGTTTTTTTAGGTGAATGCAGAAAACCCAGATCTTATGGACAGTTTTTTAGGAAGAGCTTTTAATAATGGAGTAAAATTATGAGTAAATCGATTTTATTTGTTGATGTTTCTAATCCACATAATCTAGTAAAAATAGAAGCCGCAAAAGAGCTTGGTATTAAGGTTTTTTTGGTAGCTCCTAATTTACCGGATTGGGCTAAAGAAGTAGTTGATAAATTTATTCGGGCTGATACAACTAATATTGTTGAGACTATTTCTACTTTGAATAGAGAATGTAAAGACACACCTTTTGATGGTGTAATTACCATACTGGATAAGAGTGTGGAATTGGTTGCAGCAATTGCTGAAGAATTTAAATTGCCGGGTAGTTCACTTAAAGCAGCGACCACGGTCAAACATAAATATAAAATGCGAGAAGCTTTGAAGTTACATGACGTCCCCCATCCAAAGTTTCAATTTGTAAAAACGATCGCGGATCTACAGCATGCTGCGAATACGATTGGATTCCCATTAATATTCAAACCTGTAGCTGCGTCAACGAGTGTTGCTGTTTTTAAATTAAACTCTCAGGTTGAGCTCGAAGACGCATTTGAACGGATGAGTACTTGTGAACGTGTATCTTATTGGTTGTATTCCGATGAGTATATAGCTGAGGAATTTATGGAAGGGCAAGAGGTTAGTGTTGAGGGGATTATTAATCATGCTCAAGTGTATTTTGCTGGCATTACAAAAAAATTTGTAAAAAAACCTGGCTTTACTGAATGGATGCATTGTTTCCCTTATGATTTAGATCTGCATATCTGTTCGTTAATTTATAAAGTTGTTGAAGCAGCTATAAGTGCTGTGGGAATCAACAATTGTGCTTTTCATATTGAAGTCATGCTGACCGCAGAAGGACCTAAAATTGTTGAAATGAATTCACGAATGGCCGGAGGGTTCGTTTCAAGCCATCTTGTACCGTTAGCCTCTGGAATTGATTTGGCTAAAGCAAGCATACAAACTGCGCTTGGCGAATCAATAGAGCTCAAAGCAACAAAGAATAAATTCGCATGTGAACGCAATTTATTCGCAACAGAGAATGGTACGATTCAAGATTGGAGGTATGTTGAGGAAGTGAGTAAACAACCTGGCGTAAAGGATTTTAAACTGTTACGACAGGTCAATGAAGTGGTTAAAGTTCCACCTGAAGGATATGACAATTTGTTGTGTGCAGTGATAACAGAGGGTGATTCGTTTCAAAAAGCTTTAGATTTAGCAGAGTCTGCTTTGAGTCGTGTTCATTGCGTTTATCAGTAATCTGTTTTTTGAAATTAATACTAGGTCCCGACTCGGATTAGTAAGCGTTTAAAGAAAAATAATCAATGGAATCAGACTCGATTGATACAGTTGCTTATCAATCGAGTTGACCCATTGATGTGACCCTATATATTATTAGGTACCACTTCAGGATGAGGTGCTACATTACGAATAACATCGATGCAATTTTTTATTTCTGTTAATCGTTGCATTACATTTGCTTTACTGTATTTTTGATCAATGTCCCTTTGTTTTTGAGCACTCTCGCTAATCTGCTCATCCGTTATCATATCTAAATCCTCAGATTCCCTTCTAATTTCCTGTTTTTTCTTTCCTCGTAGCGATCTAAGATCCTCGTCTGTAGGTTCTGGTATCTCATCCACAGTTCCATTAATCAAATCAGCGACTTGGCTGTCATCAAAACCATAAGAAGCAAGTTCTGGAAATAATTTCTGTGCACGTTGGGGAGTCAAATCTTCTCTTTCCAAATAGAGCCGATAGAGTTGAGCATTATCGTTTACTGTTGCCCCCGCGTCTTTTAACCCTTTTTTAAATTCATTAAAGCCATGATTTCCTCTATGACTAGTGAACATTGAATTTGCAAGCAGGGTGAGTTTATCTATATATTTTTGTGCTGTATTTTGGATAATAAATCGAACACCTGAAATTGATGGTTCGATCGTTCCTTCACGCTTAAGAGCAGGTTCTATTTTGTCCGCGACCTGCAAGGCTACTGCAAGAAGCCTTGGATAATGAAATGAACTTTCTTTAGAATTAATTTTTTGGATGTATTGTTCAGCGCTTATTCCTGAGCCTATGAAAGGATTCGTATATTTTTCTTGTTCGGTTTTAAATGCTTTATTTAATTCATTTACAATTTCATCGAATTTTTCCTTTTTGTTGAGTTGGCCATTCTCATTTATCTGGCGTATTTTTCCGAACAGTCTCCTGATATCGTCCTTATGTGTATCTCTTTTTAATGCATTATAATCAGAACTTATAGACTTAACTGCTTGCATCAATTCGTTCAATCTAGGAGAATAAACCAAATCAATAAACTTTCGCTGATGTTCATCCTTAGGATTCATACTGGAAATTAACGTTGATAAACCATTTTTATTACTTTCCTCCGCACTTTTAATTACTTCAGTAAATATACTGGGACCATAAACACCAAAATCCTCAGCAACTTTCTCAGGCAATTTATTTATGAAATTATTGGGACCTAATAGATAATCTTTCATTGCAGACTGCATATTTTTTGCATGAAGATTATTTCCTATGAATCGAAACAATTCGTACACAGAGAGTTCTTCGTAGGTGGTGTGAGGATAATTAGCACTAATAGCAAAAATGAAGTTTTGAACTATATATTTTATGTGTTTTTCTTCTAGGGGTTGGCCAGCAAAAGTTAAAGGATGCTCCCCTTTATGTGCTTCAATCAAAGCATGATGAATCGCGTTATAATGAGCCATATACAACGCTCTGATTTCCTCATGGGTCTCAATACTGACCTCATGATTGGTTTGCATCTCCTCGAGGACCTTTGCATGCAAAGGTTTAAACGCTTCAGCAAGATTTTGTATATGTCCATATACACGGTCAAAACTTGTATTATCCTCACGTACTTTAGCCAAAATACCCGCTCTTTGTGCTTTGTTGGCCATGTTAAAATAGTCGGAAAACATACGCTGAGCAGGTGCAAAAGGATCATTTTTTTTAATTTGTACTTGAAATCCGAACTCTTGCTGATTTTTTTCTGCCTCAGAAATATACTGAGTTACAACCTCTACGTAATCCTGTGGAAAAGGCGGAAGCTTTCTCCATTGTGAAGATAAACTCTGCATTTCTTCTGCTAATGCGTTTAATTGATTATCAATATCCGGATTATCAAGATTTAATTGCTTTATTTTTGCAGAAATAGTCACCAACCTTTTATTAAAGGAACTAACTGTGGGGTAAATTGGATCATTGGGTTCGATCCCTTTCCCATATATCTTCGCTAGATAACCGTTAAATTTAATGATTTCATCATTTAATTTTTGTATTCTTGCTTGATTTTCTTCGTTTAATTTTTTTATTCTTTCTTGCTCATTTTTTTCATAATCTTTAAGTGATACATCAAAAGACATTTTTTTCTCCAGTATGTTGTCAAAACCTTACTCAATTCTTCTCATAAATAAGGTTATGATCTTTTCAAGTCATCATAATCGTTAAGTGTATACATTAAGGATTAATTAACTATTAACAGGGCTAGTATTTAAAATTATGAGTTTATAAATTTTATTGGGGGGTGAGCATTGTCAAGGCCTCAGCAAGGTGAGTTGGGTCGTTATTGATCCAACCTACTTGGCCTATATAGTGCATTTAAATAACATGCAAATTTTCCATCTTGAGTTTGAATCTTTCTTCAGCATGGATACTCTTTGTAAGTACCTCGTTTAAAGTATTGGGCTGTAATGAGCAAATAAAGTATTCTTCAAGTACAAATTGAAATTAAGGAAGATTTGTTGCAATCAATGGGGTTAAGCAATTGAGCAATCAATCGAGTATATAAATAGGCAAGGAAAGACCGGCTCTCCATGTGTTATAATAACTGAGAAAACTCCTTGATACCAAAGCAGTCATCGTGGCATGAATCTTATGAACAGTATGTTTAACAATATTGATCTTTTAATAAATAAGGCGAAGTTATATCTTGATGAGACTCAATCTATTCTGAGTAAACTTCTTCAAGCAACAGCGGATACCGACGATGAAGACTCTTCTGATGAAGATAAAACCCTCAAAATTCAATTAACGCTGCAATATCGTTTAAGTTGTGAAGATGCCTTGAGCTTTTTGTTTCAACTGGATCATAATGTGCTGTATTTTCTGGGAATTCAACCCAGGCAGTCCGCAAAAATGAATATGGATCGATTAGCCTATGCCGTAGGAAATGAAGATTTAAAACAAATCTTAAATGTTTTAGCCATATTAACGGGATCTCTCTCTAAAATTGTTGCGAGTTATAAAAACAGCCATGCATCATTTACTTTAAAGGACAAAAGATCTCAAAAACATCACATGGTAGTGAAAGAGTTGTCTCTGCTCCTTGCCAAGCAAAAGCAATTTTTAGAAGTGCTTCACGAATTGGATCCGGAAATTGAACTGCTTATAAAAATGCAAGCTGGAGAGCCTGTTTTTGATTACATTGCCGCATTAAGAGGGCCCATTTCACATTTTCACCAAGCCATCATTCATGGTCTTGAACAGGCAAAGCAGCTCTACCACCAAGTCAATAAAACGCCCTTAATTGACTATCAACTCAACGCATTGCTAAAGGAAACGGAACACGTACTTCACTTAATGCCAAGTATCTATCGCCCACATCCCAATTATTCCATCAAACAGTTTGATCACCCAGCAACTTCTGAACAATTAGAACAACGCGCTGCTGCAAAACGATTACGGCCTTTTTTTGGATAAAAAAAATTAAATTGATACTTTGGCGCAAGTATGCAGGTCATCATTATGATGACCTTATTTATTCTACTAAACTTACGTTTTGAGTCATTCTATCTCGAAATATATGGGAGTCCCATTTCCAGTTTCTAATTTCTGGCAGGTCCTGCCCATGTTGTCTAATGTAGCATTGATGCTCTAACAATTTCATTTTGATGCGCTCAATAAGTTTTTGTTCTTTGAGACCTGCATTGGGTAAATAATTAAGAACATCGAGAACTAAGTGAAAGCGATCTAATTCGTTTAATACAGTCATATCAAAAGGAGTCGTGATTGTCCCTTCTTCTCTGTATCCTCTAACATGTATGTTTTTATGATTTGAGCGACTACTGGTCAAACGATGAATGAGCCAAGGATATCCATGATAGGCAAAAATGATGGGTATATCTTGAAGAAACAAACAGTCAAAGTCTTCATCATTTAACCCATGGGGATGCTCATAGTCTGGTTGCAATTTCATTAAATCAACGACATTAATCACGCGAATTTTTATATAAGGTAACTCAGAACGTAAAATAGAAACCGCAGCCAATGTTTCAAGAGTAGGAACATCTCCTGCACAGGCCATGATGACATCAGGAGCGTTCCCTTTGTCATGACTTGCCCATTCCCAAATTCCTATCCCATTGGCACAGTGCTGCTTTGCTTCCTCCATTGAAAGCCATTGTGGCGCTGGATGTTTGCCAGCAATGACGACATTGATGTAATGTCGGCTCTGTAAACAATGATGCATAGTAGATAATAAGCAATGTGCATCAGGAGGAAGGTAGACGCGTATTATCTCTGCCTTCTTATTAATCACATGGTCAATAAATCCTGGATCTTGGTGTGAAAATCCGTTGTGGTCTTGTCGCCAAACATGAGAGGTGAGCAAGTAATTTAATGAAGCAATTTTTTCACGCCAAGGAATAGTTGATGTAACTTTTAACCATTTGGCATGCTGGTTGAACATAGAGCTAATAATGTGAATGAACGCTTCATAACAGTTAAAAAGACCATGACGTCCTGTTAATAAGTATCCTTCAAGCCAACCCTCACATTGATGCTCGCTCAACACCTCAAGTACTCTGCCTTGTGAGGATAAAAAAGTGTCACCAGGTAGGGTTTGCGTGTCCCATTGACGGTTTGTTGCTTCAAATACGGCTTCTAATCCATTCGATATCGTTTCGTCGGGTCCAAATAGACGAAAGTTGTTTGAGTTTAACCGAATTAAATCTCTAATGTATGGTCCCAAAACACGAGTATCTCCAATTCCTTGCATACCACGCTCTGAGAAATTAACAGAATAATCATCGGGCTCAGGTAGTTTCAGTGCCTGTAATAGCAAGCCGCCGTTTGCGTGAGGGTTGGCACTCATACGTTTTTCATGCTCAGGTGTTATCGCTCTTAAGTCATCAAGTAATTTACCCTGTTCATCAAACAAAGTTTCGGGGTGATAACTTCTAAGCCACTGCTCCAGGATTTTTAGATGTTCCATGTTACCCGAGCAGTCAGAAACAGGTACTTGATGCGAGCGAAAGGTCCCTTCAATCTGTTTCCCATCAACTACCTTAGGAGCAGTCCAACCCTTAGGAGTTTTTAAAATAATCATAGGCCAACGTGGACGTTGGATATTCTTATTGGAACGCGCATCGTGTTGAATGAGTTTAATCTGTTCGATGACCTGTTCAAGGACTGCGGCCATCCTCTCATGCATCAGTTGCGGTTCATCTCCCTCTACCCAATAAGGGGTCCAACCATAACCATAAAATAATTGTTCCAGCTCTTCTTTCGTAATGCGGGCCAAGATGGTTGGATTTGCTATTTTATATCCATTTAAATGGAGAATAGGCAATACAACTCCATCGGTTACTGGGCATAAAAATTTATTGGAATGCCATGCAGTTGAAAGTGCTCCTGTCTCGGCCTCTCCATCGCCAACAACGCACGCAACGAGTAAATCGGGATTATCAAATGCGGCCCCAAAAGCATGACTTAAAGAGTATCCTAATTCACCGCCTTCATGGATAGATCCTGGACACTCTGGGGACGCATGACTTGGAATTCCTCCAGGAAAGGAAAACTGGGCAAATAACTTGCGTAATCCCTCTTCGTCTTGGGTGATTTCAGGGTATAGCTCGCTATATGTCCCCTCAAGGTATGCATTGGCTACAACTGCAGGACCACCATGTCCCGGACCGGAAATATAGATCGTATTCAAATCATATTTCTTAATCATGTGGTTTAGATGTGCATAGATAAAATTTTGGCCCGGAGTTGTTCCCCAATGCCCTAATAACCTAGGTTTAATATCAGAGGAAACCAACGAACGTTTAAGTAATGGATTATCACATAGATAAATTTGTCCTACTGATAAATAATTTGCAGCACGCCAGTATCTATCTATTTTGCTCAGCGCTTCTTGACTCGTTGTTTTCTTTTTCATTTTAAAAAATAAATACATTAAATTGATAGGTATTATACAGAACTAATATTTGGCTTAAAGCAAATGCAACATTGGAACACAGAAAATCAAGTCATTTTGGCCAAGAGAGTAGAAATGTAACCAGACCCTGGTTATATTTATGCATAATTTGTATAAGGGTTATTTAATTTATGAATAATACAAAAATAATCGGTTCGCCAACAATTGGTGTTTACCTGGGTTCAAACATGGGAAACAATCCATCTTTTAAAGACGCGGTTGTCTCTTTAGGAAAAGGAATTGCCCAACACGGGTATGCAGTGGTGTATGGTGGAGGCGGAACTGGTTTAATGGGACTTCTTGCTCAAACGGTTAAATCTCATGGTGGAACAGTTATTGGGATAACTACGGAACATCTTGCCAAAATAGAGACACCAAGTGAGTTTTTAGATGAATTGCATATAGCGAGCTCCATGTATGAACGAAAACGTTTAATTCATGAAAAATCATCGCAGTTAATCGCGATGCCCGGGGGGATTGGTACATTCGATGAGCTATTCGAAACTTGGTGTGCTATCAAAATAGGGGCTATTAAAAAACCGTTTGGATTGGTTAATATAGAAGGATACTTTAATCCCATGCTCCAATTTGTCTCTTCTTGTACTCATTATGATTTATTAAATGAACAAGATATTAAAATTCCAACCGTCTATGCTGAAGTTTCATCCTATCTAAAATATTTAGAAGAAGAGCAACAGGGTAACTTTTTAAAAGTCTATTCCAATTTAAATCCCCGTACTAATCAGGATAAACATCTAATTGAGACCTACGACATAAGCTAATTTTTTGTTAAAGTGCGCAAGTTACGGAGCGCTAAACCAATGAATTTTCATATACACTCCTTTAAATTTATCGGTTCAATATCATCCATCTAATCCAATCACCTGAAAGAACCGGTGTGGTCAATTATCGAAAGAACTGGATTCCTAGTGAGTCATTTATCTTTTCCAAACGGTTCCAAAATTATGACTTCTACTCAAGCAAACAGTTATGTTCTGCCCCCCTAATATTCGTTAGCCTTGTATTTTTTACTCAAAAAGAAGTGTAAAGAAACATTTTGTGGGTAATGAGATTAATTGGATTTATATTTTATTAAATGGGTTATTATTTGATCTCCCCCTGTTTTGTCATTAAAATCCATTTTCAATGGTTATCACAGCAATGTCTTAAGTGAGGAGCCGGACGATGAAAAGAAGATAGAGTAAATAATTTACTATGACAGGCTAATAAAAGAATCAGCCTATCATGTAATACTTATGCACTAATGATTTGATTCACATTTTTTTTGAGATTATAAAATGCCATTACCCACTGATATAAGATTATTTGCCAGGACAGCAGATATTGATAGCCCACAAAAATGTAGGCTGATGACTGAAAAAGAGATAGGAGAATTTATCAAATATCATTCCAGCTCTTCTAAAGAATTAAACAATGACGCGTTACATGGTACCTTTTTTTCAATGTTTGCGCTTAGAATATTCATATGGGGCATCACTAAATATGCAGAAGGAACGCAAGATTTTGATCTCCCGGGCGCTAAAAGACAATCTAAATTGTCAGTAAAAAAAACTTCGTCTGAAATAATGAAAGGGTTATCATCCTATCCATTGTTCCATCAAACATCGAAAATTACAAATAGGGCAGAGCATGTAATAAGATGCGAACTCCTCTCCGGATCTAATTTAGCAAACAGCCTTGATTATTATGCGCGGGTCAATAAGATAGCTCCTGAATATTACTTAAAGATGATAGAACCTGTAGCAAAAGAATATGGAGATATTGAAAACGGAGTGTATAAAACAACAATTATAGAAGCCGCAAATAGTTTGTCTCATTACGCACCTTTAATAAAACTTGGGGCTGCTTATATGCAGCTTAAAAGAGCCGGTGAAATTTCAGAAAAAATCCTGGAAGATATAAATGTGATGCAACTTATGAGTGCATTGCAACAAGCAGCATTCGATATTGTAAGCTACAATATAGGGGCTTCTTTTTATTATGCACAAGCCAAATCCCTGGGCATTAAAGATCTTCCGTCAAATATTTCTGACATTTTTAGTTATCCAATTGATTCAACTTTTGATCTATCAAAACAAGATATGATTCATGCATTATCCAAAATAGAACAAGTTTTTGGCAATAATTCTCTAGGGGATTTTTTAAAAAATTTACAAAATGAAATGATTACGGTTGAAAGCGAGAACTTTACCCAAATTTTATCTGCTGTATTGGCAAAATATCAACTTTCTACAGACTATAAGCCTGTAATAGACAATAATGGCCATTATGAGATGTATGGAGTTGCGAATGTAGATTATTGCTTTAAGTTCTCTTAATTATTCACTTTGGCAGGCGAAAAATTAGTGGTGGTTTCTTATCAAAAACTGACGACCCCTCAGGTCAAAACGACCCAACTTACTGGAATAGGATTTGTTGAGGCAAATCGAACAGCGAGGTCGGTTGGCATGCCGCTGCCATAAATGAAATAAAAACAGTCTAATTGATATATAGCTTAATTTTATTTTATTACCCATTAAATAATTTGCGCATGCTTGTTAATAATTCCATAAGTTCAAATATAGTACAATTCCCGAATTGGAAACTGATTTAAAATTCTCCTGCACAAAGGGTTTATTCAAGATGAATGATTTGGGGTTGCACAACTTAGGAACAAGTAACTAGTAGATTTGAATGTTCATCACTTTCCAATGCTTAAAAACTTTAATTCTAGTGAGCAGGGGAAACTAACATGCCAAAAAATCCTAAAAATTCAAAGAAAATTCCAGAGCACATTACTCAAGATAATATGGTTGTTTCATTAAAATCAAAAGATTCGAAACTAACTGTACAAGAAAAGCAAACGCTAAATCAAATTTATAATGAATCTACACTGAGATTAGAAAGAACGCTTGATTTATTGACCCAACTCGAAAATTATTTAAATAGCTATGATAGTCAGACTAAAAATCAAGTGCAAAATATTAAACAGCTAATGATTGATAATAATGCTCCTGCAGAAATTTTACATACGTTAAAAATGTTAAAAAGACATTTTTATATTCCTATTACCCATGATAATACTATAAATAATGTTCTGAATAGCACAGCAGCAATTAAAAACAACCTTCTTAAAACATATAAAGGGTTGAAAGGGCAATTAAACCTCTCTCTTGAAATCGTTGATCATGTACCAACACCGGAAGAAGTTGAGAATTTCGAAGATAAAACCTATGTGCTGGTAAAATCAAATAATCAGTGGTCACTTTTATATTACGAAAATAAGGGTAACCCAACGGAAATCAATATTGATAATGTAAATCCTGCTATAAACAATATGGCAACAGTTGATGGTGCAAAATTGAACTATCATTTATTAATGAGAGATATTATGCTTTATCATGCCAAAAATGTGGAATCTCAACCCAATAAAGTTTATATCAGTAATCTCAAACAATCTTATATAAATAATCCTAATAACCGTACTCTTGGATATGTTAATGGTAATGGACCTACTGATGGTGATGGAAATTTATTATTCGTAAATGAATATTTTGGAGCGATACATATTGATTATCGATTACTTACAACAAATCCTTCCCGAGCATTAGGAACATTGATTCACGAATCCATGCATCGTTATGGTTTTGTCAATGATAGAGGGTATTATCATGGGCGAAAAGATGTAAAAAACAGCACTGAGCAACGACGCTATCCAGAAGATTTTAGAGACTTACCAAAACAAACACATAGCGATCGTTTAAGAATTACATCAAGGGCAACTAATAACGCGGATTCCTATGCCTATTTTGTTCTGGATACCACGGGTTCTCAAACGCTCTATGACAAGGATAATTTGCCAGATTGGTATGACATCAGTAAAGAAAATGGATTACCGGTGGAGAATAGTTCATTGAGCCCTCTGATAAAATATTCACTAATTGCAGGAGGTGTTTTTCTTATAGGTGTCGGTGCTACTATGTTATATAGAAAAAGTAATTCAATAGCAGAGCCTACTGAGGAAGAGACAAATTTAACAAACTCATTAGGGCCATGTTGAGCAGGTGTATACAGAGCAATTCTCACAGAAACTCTATCTCCCCAAATGGTTCGCTTCCCTTTTCATAGATTCTGGGGGCACAGATTCTGGGGTCAGGTCTTGCTTTTTGCCCATTTCTACGCAGTAGGCAAAAAGCAAGACTTGACCCCAGCTACCTTTTTGCTTTTTTGTATCAATAGGCAAAAGGCAAGACCTTTACCCTATGCACACTAATTAAAGTATTAATACAACCTGATTGAACTTGGTAAAATTAGATTTACAATGTGACTGTATGTGTTATATCTATTAGCTATGTATTGATATAAATCAGATCATTAGGATAGTCAGCATATGCAATCAAAAAAAAATGCTTATAAAAAAAAGAAGCGTAGGATGGCAGGTGGTGTATCCAATCCACAGGTAGAAGAAAGAGTAGATTTTACTCATGTATTCGAGCAATTCATGCGGACCGATCTCGAACGACAGAATCTCAATAAACCGGCTTCAGCAGCTTATGATCGGATCAAGCAGGAGATAACTGACGCAGAAGAAAAATTAAATAAAATAAAAACCAAAAAAGGCAAAACTAAAAAGAAAGCCATATTAAATGAAACGATCACTAAAAAGAAAAAATGGTTAAGCGATATAAATGATACCGAAAGTAAAAATTTCTTGGCCTTCTGGGCCACCATGTTTCATGGTTATCGGGTTGATTTAGTGGTTAATCAAAAAGAGCATATTAGAAGGCAGGGGCTAACTGTTAAAGCAGCTAGTGAAGAATTTGTAAAACTATTACTAACCGTTCTCTCACAAGACATTAAAGTAGAAGGAAAAACATATACCGCTTCGGAGTTAAAGAAATACAAAAGAATTCTTAATCGCTTTTGTGAATCAATTAAAACAATCGTTATTGAAGATAAAAATGAAATTACTTCAAAACGAATTAAAAAGCTCCTTTCTGGTAATGATTTAACAATTGAGCATAGCTGCATTGGTCATGCAATCTATACCCAAATATATCAAGAAAAAAATCAATTAGTCATTACACATTGCAATCGTGGTAATGGTCAAAGATCGACTTATAATTTAGTTTATCGCATTAATATCGCTGGCTTAGATTTAGGAAAGTTAAGAGTAGCCATTGAAACAATTGCTGAATTAGAAGTAGTAAACGGTAATGAAGAGGACTATAAGAAATTTTATGATCAGTATGACAAGACACTAAAAGATTTGGGTTTCAGTTTCAGCTTGGGGAAACATGTCAAATCCCAAAAGATAGGTAATTGTGTTCTGGCAAATTTAAAAGGTCTGTTAAAAGAACGATTACCCGACGAGGTCTATAAATGGTGTACTACGGAAATGAAGAGCCAAAGTATTATCCAGCATTTGATAAATCCTATGCTGCAATCAGGCAAAGATCTAAAAAATAAACAGTTTAATATAGATACTGACGACGATTTTTTTCACCTTAGGCAATTAATTAATTATATTTTTGATAAATCGGTGGAAGGAGTAATCAACTGTTATTTCGGTAATATTAGAAAATCTGAAAGCCTAAAGAAAGCATTCAAGGCGATAGGGGTTTATGAGCATATAATTAATGAGAACAAAGCTTTGAGCAGGGAGACCAAGGCTGATATCAAAAATTATATTCATTCAAGAATAGATATATATAAAAAAATATCAAGTAACATCGAAATGCGAAAACCAGAGATATTTTATCAAGTGCTTTGGAATGAGGCGGAGAAAATCGTTGCCTTATCATCCGAAGAACCGAGTAAAAAAGAATTTTTTAAACATTTAATAAGTAAAGCTGCGCACAACCCCAATTTTTTTAGTGATGTTTATGAGTATTTTAACCGAGAAAACAAAGAAAACAGTAACGCGCTACTTAAATTAGTATTTACTCAAGCTATAGAAATCATAACGGATGATTCTTCTATTCTAAATGATCCAGAAAACATTGCGGTCTACCGATGCTCGCTGAGAAGAATACTTTTAAATGAATGTGAAAAGGTTCCTTGTGATCAAGAACTCATTACTTTAGTAACAAATACTCATTTGAACAATATAGATCCCACTTTATATGTCGCTGCCTCTGTTGCTATGAACGATCGTAAAAACGATGATAATAAGTATGCAACACTTAAATTATTGTTAGATTCCACTTTAAAAAACAGTGAATTTTTAGATTTATTCGTTCGAAAAAAGAAGCCCCCAGTTTCTACTTTTTTCAAACAGAAGACACAACCTCAAGGAAGCTTCGAGCTTTCTGCTTTTTTTAAAGCGGCAGCGGAATTTATTATTGATAATGTAGAACGGCCTTTGACACAAGAAAAATTGCAACTACATATAGGTATAATTTTTCAAAATACAATGGAACGTACAGCTGATATAAATAAAGTAAAAAGATTTTTAGAATTGTTCTGTTATAAAGAATTACTCGACTCTAAAAAAATCAATGAAAAAAATATAAGCTATTGGAAAAATCTCCATGTACTGGCTAATCAATGCAAACAAATCAACTATTGCTTTCCTGACGCACTTAAAATATCAGACAGTGTACTTGATGGTTATCACAAATTAAAAACTTTAACTACTAAACTAGCTAAACAAGATGGGAAAGCCCCTGAGCAAGTTCCGAGTGTGGTCAGGTCTTGCTTTTTGCCAATTTCTACGCGGTAGGCAAAAAGCAAGATCTGACCCCCAGATATGGATCCCCAGATATGCAGCATTATCCTTGTGCAATAAGTTGATTGTTCAAAGGAGAAATGGAATAAGTGCTTTTCTTTCCTTAGGATAATTGGAAAAATGTGAGCGATACCAACTATGATGAGCGATTGCTCGCGGAGCCAAATTGGCTATTGTCCACAAAGTAAAAGAAAAACCAGCAAGTGACCACGTCGCCACCCCCCAACCAATCCATTGGAGCATTTCACCAAAGTAATTTGGGCTGCTCAAAAAACGAAACATTCCACCGTAGGGTATTGTGTAGGAGCCGGATTTTTTATTTTTATTCATGTCAAACAAAATGTTGTCTGAATTTTGATGGATTACAAATCCCGAAACAAAAAGTATAAAACCAACGATAAAATGAGGCGTTTGCAACGTTGAAAAGGTAATTTCTTGAAAATGAGTGAGCCAATAGGCATTTACAAAACCATTCACCGTCGTAAAAAACGTGGCGGATAGCGTAATAAAAATTGGAACCTGTTTTGCATGGTTCAAGCGAAACGGATAAATTAAGGAACGATAGACGTAATGGAATTGCCACATTGCAAAAAATACCCAGGTGTATGCAGAGGGTCTTGCCATGAGAAAAATAACCAAAAAGGTGATCACAGAGGGCAACTCCATAAAACACCAAGAAACCTTTGCAGGGATTTTAAGCGATTTATCTCTTTGGACATAACGTCCATAAGGCGCTCGTTTGAAAAAAAGCGTGAAAAATACCACAATGGCTAAAGCGCTCCAGAAATAAAGAAATAAAGTGAGATTGTTTTGAGTCATAATTTAATTTTGCCACGCTGTGAAAACCAATGAAGAGTATCATGGATCGTTGTTTCGATTTCCGTTTTTTTGTACCCCAATTCATTTTCAGCTTTCGTACAATCCACCGTTGGAGGATACATCAAAGTTTCAATTGAGTATTTTGTAAAGAGCGGTTCTGTATTGGTGATATTAGAAAAAAACTCCATGAGGGGTACCACAAAGTTAAGCATGCTTGGAGGAAGAAACAAACGAGTCATTTTTTTTTGTCTTACAATCGATATCAATCTGACCAACTGATGCATGTTTATGTCGTGGCCGCCTAAGATATAGCGTTCTCCAGATTTGCCTTTTTCCGCAGCAGTGATTGCCCCTTGAACCACGTCGCGAACGTCAACAAAATTAAATCCTCCACGCACCAAAATGGGGATGTATCCTTTGTATATTTTAATTATTGCAGTTCCCATGAGTGATAATTTATAGTCATTTGGGCCAATTACTCCTGTGGGATTAACTACAACTGCATTTAATCCCTGCTCACAACTATCAAGCACTATCTTTTCAGCAAGGGCTTTAGATTGATCGTAAATATTCACAGATTCTAAAGCAAGGGAACAATTTTCATTTAAGATGTGAGCCGTATTGGCTTTTTTTGAACTTTGCATTAGCGTGTGAATGGAACTAAAATGAACTAGCTTTTTTACGTGATTTTTAAGGCAAGCATTGACTACATTTTGGGTGCCTTGGATGTTCGTCTTACGGACTTCTTTTTCTTTTCGATTGGTAATATCAATTTTCGCGGCTAAATGAAAAACGGTATCAATATCTCGAGTAGCTTGATACAAAGACTCCAGATTTAAAATATCTCCTTGGCACACCTCCAAAGGAAAGTGAGCGAGATATTTGGGCATTTCGCTTCGCACAAGTATGCGGACATCGTATTGTTTTTTAATAAACTCAGCAATGAGGTTATTCCCAATGTGTCCACTAGCTCCCGTGACCAATATTTTCATGGTTTTTAGCTTCCTATCCAGCATTTTAAAGTGCCAGTCATCATACAGATCTATGTTGCCAGCTCCTCAGTTAATGCGATTAACCCGACAAAAACATCAGGTATCAGTCTTGCTAAAGACGAATAACCGAGAGAACGACACAATGCCTAAGCGGTCCGCATCGACTAGGGCATTCACAGTTCCTGCAATGAACGTGTTGTAGAAGTCTGAAAATCCTTTTGGAAAAAGGCGAAGCGCTTCAAGGCCTAAAATCGCGCTCCCCACTGCCCGAGAACGAAGCGTACCAGCCAGGAGCTTGTTTTCAGTAAAAAAATAGCTCCACCCAAGCTCTTTTGAAATTTCTGTTTCGGAGAGTAGGCTTAGGCCCACGCTGCGGGCCGCATCGATTAGATCGTCACTTGTGTGCAGAGGCGGCATACCGGTCACAAACTCAATCCGCTCAACCAGTGCGCGATGCTGCGGATTATTCACATCGTATTTAGATGTCAGAACCGCGTCATAGACGACATATCGTGCATTCGGTTCCATGACACGATGGACGTGTCCAAATACTTTGGAAAGCAGGTCCTTGGAAATGTATTTAAGTGAATAAATGCTATACGCTGAGGCCAGGAAATCATTAGGAAAAGGCAAATTTTGTGTATAATCTCCCTGCGTGATTTCACACAAATGGTCCAGGTTTTGTTCGCGATTGAGGGCGTTCGCTCGCTCTACTTCGGCTTGAGACAATGTGACCCCAAACACTTTCCCCTGCGAAAGACGGGCAATATCACGCGCCGCGCCACCAAGACCGCAACCCATATCAAGAGCTGTTTTCCCGGGTAAAAGGCAGAGCACTGAATTGATCTTCTTATGTAAGTTCGAAATGGTTTCCTCGCGTGATTGTCCCACATGCTCGGGCGGATAAAAAACCCAACTGCTGCCGTAAGCAATCTCAATCACCTCCGCCATGAGGTCATAATAATGGGTAGCAACGACTGTATGATTATGAGTCTGCTTCGCAAGAAAGAACAGGCGATCATGCTCTTTGACAAAAGAACCCAAGTCATTCCGTCTTAAGAGGAAGCGAAACGTCTTCATGTAATTAGTTAATAGCGACATAGATCCCCTCCTTGAATTGGAACACACACAATTTTTTTCCCTAATGCTATTGTTTAGATTACAAGCTAGCCTGGTTGCTTGCAACCAGACTTATATCTTTAAATGGTAGGCAAAGGAGCTTAATTTAGCAAAAGAATGTCATTCATTTTTCTAATAAAATAATATCCGTACCACGGATATGCGATATTTTTTTTACTATGACTGATGTGTCCTTGAGTGTTTTTTGTATATCAGAAAATAAATCAAAACCATGATGTGTTAATGGGCGTAATAAAAAATAAGCTTTACCTTTGTTGGCAAGCGAATTTTCTAGCGCGTGAATATAATTCTGAAAAGAGCTATCTAAATAAAATCGGCAACGATTTTTAAATTTGGATGGTGACAGCATTCCGTGGCCTTGTTGGAAATAGGGTGGATTACTGATAATCAAATCAAATTTGCTTGCCCATTTTTTTTCATGTAATGCATCATAATTTAAAAGATGCCAGCGAAATTGCAATTCAGGTCGATTGACAATCGCCACGTTTTGATAAAAATAGTCAGTATAAATATCCTGGATCTCTATAAAATCAATCTGCCGGATTGCGCGAAGATGCCACGATAGTTCAATCCCAATGACTCCGCAGCCTGCGCAGAGATCTAATATGCGTAATGAATCAAGATCTGTGTGAGATTTCAATTGTGTTGCGACAAATCGCGCAAGGTAAATTGAATCAAGACTAAAATGATATTCGTCAGGTTGTTGGTAATTATAAGTAAACTGCATTATTTAATTCGTTCTGCACTGCATTGTGAAATGCATAGATAAACTATTATGATAAACACGTAATTGGGATGCAACAAGTAAATAAAAAGCTACCCCCCTAAGCAACTTATTTGAAAAATAACAAAAAGACAGTTGATTTTTAATCGCCCCTTTTACTGAACTTAAGTTACCTTCAATAGGTTTTCCTTAGGAAGCATCATTCGTTCAATTACGAAATACATACCAATTCCTAAAATGATAGCGCCATCAATAACAAGGGCAACGGGGCGCATCGAACCATCGAATAAAAGGCCAGTTAAAGCAACGGCCCCGGAGGAAATAAACAAGCGTGTTGACATAATGAATGAAGAACACGTTCCCTTGAGATTAGGTAGAATTTCTAATGATTGGGCAAAAGTGACGCTCATTGGAAATGCGCAACCTACAGCCATCCAGCACATAGCAAATGTAATCCAACGCGGAGAATCTGGATATTCGAAAGCAAAATAGGTGAAAAGAATAATAGATATGGTACAACACACCATCCCCAAATGGACTGCTTTTCGAGAGCCGATGCGTGCAATCACTTTATCGGCATAAAAACTGGTGAGTGAAAATAGCAATACAATTAACCCTTGTTGCATCGCAAATTGGAAATAAGATAATTTGCACGTATTAATATAATAAAACGAGGCACTCCCTACAAAAGTTAAATAAGCCGTAACTAACATATTGGGCATACTGGCATAAATTAAAAACTTACCATGCGAACAAATTGTCCGATAGTCTTTAAATATGGTAAAAATATTTAAAGGTTGCTTTTCAGTTTTGGTTTCTGGTAATTGCAATATCAGAAAAAGCCATGAAATCAAAGCAATAATCGCAATGAAGGTAAAATTAGCTCTCCAAGTAAAATAATTGATAATAGCGCTCCCTAAAATAGGAGCTGCTGCCATAAAAATAGTGACATAAGCGTTAATCTTACCAATATAATTTGCAGCCACTTCGCCACTATACCGATCAGAAATCATGGCAAAACCCATGACTAAAGTACTGCTGGCGCCTAAACCTTGAATAAAACGCCAAAACATTAATTGGTATATGGAAAATGAAAACACACAACCAACTGCTCCAATAAAAAAACAAGTCGCTCCAAAAATCATTAATCCACGTCGTCCCAAAGTTTCGGATAAGGGCCCGTAAAGCAAACCGGAAAAACAGAATGCTAAAAAATTAAGACTTAATGTGTTTTGAACTTGTGCTTCTGTACTGCCGAAGTACGTCATAATGCTAGGAAAACTGGGCAAGGAAATATCAATTTCCATACAGCAACCTAATAGTGAGATAACAATGAGGGCTACAAGCGGGAGTGGAAATACTCTGGAAAACATGATGACTTCTTCTTAATCAGGATAAATAGGCAATTGTATCGTATGAGCAGAACATATTCTTAATACGTCGTGCGATTATATCGGTATTTGCACGCCTTGAGAAGGTTAATTACTCGCAATGATTGATTGATTTGATTTATTGGGGTACTGTGACCAGAGAATGACGTGCTCCCTATCCACAGCTTGTGGTAGAGTCGAGAGACCTTAAAAAAATAATTTTATTATCAAAGAACTTACCTACTTTATTCTTTCTCTTTTTTTTCCAATTTGTGACCATCTAGATGCCGTTCATTGCGTTCATTTTCTTGTTTCTCTAGCTGCTTTTCTTTTTTTGTCCTTCCGAATTTAATGCGATTTTCAGAAGCTTTTTTTTCTTTTTCCAAACGAATTTTCGCCTTTCTTTTTTTATTAAGATTAATGACGTTTACCATAGTACTCTCTATCAAGATGATGTTGTTTATACTATAGCGCATAAAACAGGCGCAAATCATCTAAATACACAAATACATCAAACAGGGTCAAAATGCCTTACCAGTCGGTATCTCTCTATCACCCTTTTTGATTTTCCTGCAGTTCATTTTTAACGGTAGAAAGTTTATAAGTATATAACTTAACTATTACGTAAAGATTAAATAACCCTTGGTGATGAATCCTTCTTTGAGCAGAGTCAGGTCTAATGGGCTTAAGTTGATTGATTTTGCTATTTCAACAAAATTGAACTATAGGTTTTTAGTCACATACATTTGTTTGCTGAGAGAAAGGAGAATCTGATGCCCTATAAAAAAGTCAATGAGCTGCCTGATAGTGTTAAGGATAACTTACCTAATCATGCACAGGAGATTTATAAAGAAGCATTTAATAATGCATGGAGGCAGTATGATGATCCAGATGAAAGACAAGGAGATCGTAGCAGGGAAGAGACGGCCCATGCAGTTGCCTGGAGTGCGGTGAAAAAAGATTATGAAAAAAACTCGAAAGGCGAGTGGGTAAAAAAATAACTGTGCTGAAGAGATGTTATGAAAAAATAACAAACGGATTCAAAACTTAAAAAATTCATTTTTGATGTGTTGAGAAATTAGTTGGTCCTTCGGTAATGCGAAGTCCTTTATATTAAGGCCTTCTTTTCTAAGAAGTAAGCAAGAGACAGTTGCTTGCAACCAGGGCATGCTAAAGAACATTGGAAAAACGCTTAAGTGATACAGGATGTTGGGGTAAGTTCCAACCCTCTATGATTTTAACCAATGATAGAATGGGAGGGGGTTGTGGTTTAAAATAAGACAAAAAGGATGTTTTTTGATTAAAAAAAGATTGACACATTCAATTATTTTAATTTAAAATTCACTGTGATTAGAGAAACCATTAAAAAGTAGGTTTAAAACGCCATGAAAATTACATCTTAAGTACGCCCATCTATAGGGCAAAGAGAGCAAGTCATTTGTGACTTTCTATTTTTTACTGTCCAAAAAGACATACTTAAGAGTAAATCATGAACCATAAACCGATTCAATTTAAAGACTTAAGTCTTATCTATCCGCATAAAACCTGTTTTGAATTCTTTAGGAGCGAAGTCTATTTTGGAGATTGTATTCCACTGATTGGTCGTCATGGCCCAGGTAAGTCAATCTTCGATCACAACGTTCTAGAATTCATTCACATTGAAACCAGGTATCCGCTTCATCACGGAAAGTTACATTGTTTCAAGGATGCACATTTAGAGGTAATCCATCATGACTAATCGTTTGCCTGAGCAGTTGGGCTCTTTTATGTGGCATTTTTTAAAACCGTATAGAGCTATAGTTATTTTATTTATCCTGCTTGCGCTATTGGCTGGATTTTGGGGACCGTTGAATAGCTTATTGATTAAGTCCTTCATTAATACTTTGGCTGCAAAGACCAATATGGATATGTCCTCTTTGTATTGGATAGCTGGGTTATTGGTATTGAACTTTATTGTTTTTGACAATGTAACCTGGCGAACACTCGGGTATTTGAACTATAAATACGAAGCGGTTATCAAAAATCAAATGATTAGCCAAACGTTTGAGTATGTATTGGGAGGAAGCCATCAATTTTTTCAGGATAACCTATCGGGACGAATTGCCGATCAAATTACGACACTTGCTGATAATCTTGAGATTATTTTGTATCGAGTGTCTGTAGATTTTCTTCGCGGGACGTCACTCTTGCTGGTTTCATTTATTACAGCCTATTTTGTTAATCCCTTGTTTTTTTATATTTTATTCCTTTGGTTCATCGTCTTTGCCTCATTTAGTATTTGGATGTCGGCACGGTTAGTCCAATTGTCTGATGATCATGCAAGTTCAGAATCTCAGCTTTCGGGTCAATTAGTAGATAGCCTAGCGAATCAATCCAATATTCGTATTTTTTCACGAAAAATCTATGAAGTGGAACGTATGAACTCTTTCTTTCGCTTGGTGCAACACGCATTTCAAAAGAAAGAGATTTTCATTGTTTTGTTATGCTGCGCACAAGGGTTAATGATTGCCGTCATGATGGGATTGGCATCGATTACTTTAATCCATTTATATGGCAAGGGCCTTGTGAGTATTGGTGATTTTGCCTTGATTCTTGGACTTTCTATGGAGCTGGGGCATATGATGTGGTACACCATGTATCAAGTAGATCAATTTAACCAAGCCTTAGGCAAGGCAAGACAAAGCTTAAATGCATTGGTGATACCCCATGGTATCAAGAATAAAAACAATGCATCCCAATTAGTAGTCACTCAAGGGAGAATTGAATTTTCCAAGGTAAAATTTCATTACCACGGCGGTTATTCTCTTTTCCAAAATAAGTCAGTGACAATTGAAGCAGGCCAAAAAGTTGGTTTAGTAGGTTATTCGGGCAGTGGCAAATCCACTTTTGTGAATCTGATTTTACGGCTTTATGAGGTTGTGGGTGGGCAGATTTTGATTGATGGTCAAAACCTATCTGAAGTGACTCAAGAAAGCCTCAGGGACGCTATTGCCATGATTCCCCAAGACCCAACCCTTTTTCATCGAAGTCTAATGGATAATATTCGTTATGGCAGGACAGAGGCAACTGATGAAGAGGTCATTTTAGCCTCCCAGAAGGCCCATGCTCACGAATTCATAAGCCTTTTACCAGAAGGCTACGAGACATTGGTCGGGGAACGTGGCGTTAAGCTTTCAGGTGGTCAGCGTCAGCGCATTGCTATTGCCCGAGCCATATTAAAAAACGCTCCGATTCTAATGCTTGATGAAGCCACGTCTCAGCTGGATTCTATTACAGAAGCCAACATTCAAGAGAGTCTCTGGGAGTTGATGCAGGGAAAAACAACTATGGTAGTCGCGCATCGCTTATCTACTCTTTTGCATATGGACCGAATTTTAGTATTCGATAAAGGCCACATTGTTGAAGACGGTACCCATGCTGAATTATTGAATCGTGGTGGGTTGTATAAAACCCTTTGGGATGCTCAGGTGGGAGGCTTTTTACCCGAATTTACTGATGAAGTGGTTCGGCCTATCTAAATTAGGTCAATGAAATAAGAGCAAACATAGCCTGATTGTGGAAATTAATAGAAGAGGGTGAATCATGGGAATTAAATAAGGTCTGATTCATCCTAAAATCAGTATTTATGCCATACTATAAGAAAGGGACGCGAATCAATTTTGAATGAATCTAAAAAAAATAAACAATTGTTCTTTCTTGATATCACTGAATATTAATATCTATCAGGAACAAATTATGTTTATTTATACTGCAAAATTATATATAGAAGAGAAAACTATAGATGAAAGGAATAGCGATGATTTAGATGAGCTATATCTCTGGATGATGGCAAAGGCGCATGAGCAAATCACGCATTATAATGGCTCTATTATCAATAATAATACTCACGAAGTTGTAAGAACTTTTCAGAGTTGCTCAATAGAATAGGGAAATGATTGAGTTTTCTTGCTCTTCTGATAAATCCTGGTTGCGCGCAATCTTATTAGTGAAAAGAGGCCGTAATAAGGCCTATTAGCTAATAAAATGAAAGAGTGCAGAGTTAAGGCCAAAGATTATTAAATCTATTTTTTAGATCACGGAAAATAACATGTGCGGGCAATGACGCAGTTGATTCATTTGCATACATTGAGATCTTATTTTTAATGGCAACTAACTTGTTTTGTTGTGTTTCCATGGTTAAGTCAATTTCCTTTATTTGCCCTAATAAAGTCTTAACTAATTCATCATCTTTTACATCTGAAACAAGAAAGTACGCGTTGCCTGTCCCATCGTTTACTCCATAGTAAAACTTTTTTTCGTGTTTGTATGGAAAATATTTCGGATTTTTACTCGCACATTTCAAGGTGGCAGATGTAATAAAAGGGTCATCTTTTTTTATAGGAAAGAAGCTTGAGATAGAGTCTGCTTCATTGTTAACAGATAAAATAACTTCATTGTTATTTGATACGATATAAACACCAAATATTTTCATTAAAATCCCTTCCGAGAATGATACAACTGATTAAGATTTTTTAAAAATTACAAAACTAACAAGGCAAATCTTCATTAATCTTTGTAGCGAATTACAAATTTTCCATGTTTTGATGATACTAATACGAACGATTCAGTTCAAGCATAACCGGTTATTTGCAAATAAAAGGGGCGGGGCTTGAATTTTGCATGAAGTTATTTTTTTATAATATTTGTCATAGTGTAAAAAAACTTGATAAAAAGCCAATGGTGAAATGCAAAATTTGAGGACTTACTCCATATATATATTTATCGATGGCAAATATGAGTGAAAATGATTTTACTGATGAATTATATTTCAATTGGATCGTGCATTGCACGAAAAGTTAATATTTTCTTAATCAAATAGGACTATAATTTTACTTAGACTAAAGTGGAATTACCCAATGCCATATCCTAAAATATCTGCAGTACTGAATAACTGCCCGCTTCATACGATAACTCCTGAGTTAGTGCAGGAAATATATCATTTCGCAAAGGACGAGCATTATAATAATCAACATAATGATGCTTATGCCGCATTAAAACGTAATTTTGCCGAATTTTATGGATTTGATCCGAACGCTTTTTCCTGGAAACTATTTGCCGGTATTCTAAAGCAGTATAATCCTTTTGATATTCAAATCATGATGGGGCCAGTCCTTCGTGGTTTTATGGCAGTGCAACTAGGTAAGCCGGGAATATACGAAAAACTTCCTCCCAAAGCAGGTAGGTCTAAAGCAAATGCTATTGAAGAATGTACGGAAATAGATCGAACTGCTCGCTATACAAGCTTGGAGCAGGATGAGTTAGCGATTCTCGTCTGTAATCCATTCGGATTTAGCCTACGCTATATTCCGCAAGAAGGGGATGAGTATGCAGCAACAATTGATCCAACTATCCCACTTCCAAATCCACAATGTATAACGATTTACCATACCGGAAACCCTTTAGGTGCCGGATATGGGGGACATTGGGAAAGGACGACTAATCCATTAGAACAAATTAATTATGAAGGGCATAAAAGCACACAATTACTTCACTACTCAACCTTACTAGGCCATGATTCTCAAGTAAATCCTACTGGGTTCAGGTTATTACAACATCACGTCCAATTAACCGCACGCAGGCTTAGAGGGGAAAAGGTTGATATTGAGCTTTGTGCCTTACATAATGCAATCACTCTCATTGAAAAATATCTAAAAAATATTCAAGAAGTGCCTAAAGATTTAGCAATAAGGTTGTTGGGACCTGCTTTAAAGCACAGTCAATATGCTCGCGAATTTATTCAATCCTACGAGTTTGAAGCGCATGAGTTTGATGACCAAATCGTACAATGGGTCGGCGCTGATGAGGAATTTTTCAAGCCGTTTTTAAGCCCCGAAAAAGAAGAGTTAGCAAAAAAACTGGCTGCGCCCCCGGCCCTCATCATTCCAAGTCAATTACCCACCCCCTATGGAATCAAGGGAGAAAGGAAATTCTACAAAAACCTTGCACTACTCCAGACTAAAATCACTGATCTGGAAGACCGCAAACGTACAGCCTTGGCTGAAGCAAATGGTGATGAAAACGATGAAGACTATCTTGAGCTTCATAATGCTTGGGATACAGCGACAACACTTCGGACAGAGCTTAAGAAACAAGGAGATATATATTTTGCAAACCCAAACCAAGAGACTTACAAAACATTTAGAGATCAATCTCGAGTTTTGATACGTACAGCCCATGGTGTACTTGATACGCATCGAGGTTGGTCAGAGTTTCTGGTAAACTGCGCTTATGTAATCAAGGGAGAAAGGAAATTCTACAAAAATCTTGCACTACTCCAGGCTAAAATCACTGATCTGGAAGACCGCAAACGTACAGCCTTGGCTGAAGCAAATGGTGATGAAAACGATGAAGACTATCTTGAGCTTCATAATGCTTGGGATACAGCGACAATACTTCGGACAGAGCTTAAGAAACAAGGAGATATATATTTTGCAAATCCAAACCAAGAGACTTACAAAACATTTAGAGATCAATCTCGAGTTTTGATACGTACAGCCCATGGTGTACTTGATAAGCATCGAGGTTGGTCAGAGTTTCTGGTAAACCTCGCTCTTGGTATCTCTACTGCAGGAGTCGGAATAGTAATTAAAGGTTTAATAAACTGGGGATGTAATCGTTCATTTTTCTTTGTACATCAAACAAAGTCCAGCCAAGTCCTTGATAAAATTGAAGATGTCATTGTTAATAAGGCTGATCCAAGTAAGCCAAAAGACAAGGATGATGATGGCGACATCTATTATCCAGCGCCAGATATTTAATAAGCAAATAGAGCTTGATTGCTGTTAATACGAGACGCCCTTAAATTTTCTTTAGATAGGGTCTGGCGGAAATTTTTTTCAGTCTAAAGAACGAATTGCGAATAATCAGCTATAGTTAAATTACATATATCAAAAGGAACTGATATGGAAAATGCAAATAATATGACGCTTCATCCCGATACAAAGATCATGCAACGTCACTGGCGATGGTTTTTGGGTTTTGGAATTCTTCTCTTGATCTTTGGTATTATTGGTTTAGGAATGGATATCTTGTTAACCATAGTCAGCATGTATTTTTTCGCTGCGTTACTCATGATTTCAGGATTATCACACTTTGCTGATGCGTTTAAGCACAAAGAATGGAAAGGTACGGTTTGGCAAATTCTCGTTGCAATACTCTATCTTATTGGTGCAGGTATTGTCTTATATGATCCTTTATTAGCATCAACCATCATTACTGCTTTATTGGCTTGGACGCTTATCGTTATCGGTGTTGTCCGCATTAGTATGTCCATATCCTTACGCAACACAAAGGGTTGGGGTTGGATCTTGTTTGCAGGGATATGTTCACTAATACTTGGAATGCTGATTCTGTTGCACTGGCCAATGAGTGGCTTATGGGTCATCGGACTGTTTATTGCGATTGATATGATCATCAGCGGTTGGACCTACATTTTCATAGCAATGTCCTTACGCAGATCCAAATCGCTCTGATTGCCAATATAAGTCTTCATCCAGCAAGCCTGGTTGTGAGCAGCCGTCTCTTGATCACATCTCGGCCCTATGCCCTGCGGCTTGTCCGCGGGGTCCAGAGTTTTAGCGCAGATCTTCCGGAGCCCGCGGCGGAAAAATATATATACCATAGCAAATTTCAATTGAATTCAGAATCAATAAGATAAAAACACGGAGACTTTGTTATACTTTAGACGATCAAACATAAGGTAGAAATAACTCACTGTTCTAAAGATAAAGGTAGGAACTAGCGAGAATGCATAGTGTAAAAGACACGGATAATACGTTATAACCATTTGATACTATATAATATTGTAGGTTACAGCCTTTTAATTTAATGGAGAAAAAAAAGATGAGATTGAAAGTAGAAATAGAAGCCGAATTAGCTAAAGCAAGGGAGCGGCTTAAAACTCTGGAAAAGGAATTCGCTGATAATGATGATCGTGGCCTTGATCGTTTTATGTTTCTCACGTCAATCAATCAATTGCTTAATGGAGCAAATAAAACAGTAGAGGATTTAGAAAAGGAATTAGAGCAATTTAGTGAAAGCAGGTCTACACCGAATATGGCATCATAAAGGGAAATACAGGGAAGTATATCTCACTCGAAAACTCTATTAGTGCTTATTGCAATGCGTGTAATTCCCCCAGTACCTAAGCCCACCTAAAACAGATATTTGCAGTCAATCCTTTCCTCTTCCATAAAATTATTTAAAGGGTCATTAATATTTTATAGGGATAATTTAAAGGGCTATTAATGTTCAATATGCATAATATATAAATAGTTGTTGAAAGTAAGTCTCCGTTATGCAAAGTAAGCCCGAATACAATGTATTTGAAAATGATATTGACAATTTAATGTTAAATAATTTGGCCAATATCCAAAAAAGTATCTCTTTAGCCATGCAGTCTGGCGCAGAGCTTCCTCCTTCTGCTGCTGATATTGTCTTTATAATCGATAGGCTCAATGAAAATCTTGAACACCTGAATCAGCTTAATCTGACAGTTGACATGACGCCAACAGAATTAGAGTTTGCACGTCTTAACCATATAAAAAACACAGTAATTTTTATCGATATTCTACTTAAATCAGAAAGCAAAGTTCCAGCATATGAGGAATTGTATAAAAGATTACAAGTTGCTTCAGAAAGCGGCCTTATTCTCCTTATGCATGTCGTTGAAAAGGAAATACAACTTTTAGAAAAAAATCATTTACTCCTAAGAAAAGCGGACGAATCGTACCTTGTTTCTTTGATTAGTTTTGTTAAGGAAATGCAACTGGCTGTGCAGTTTGAAAATTCATCGCTTACAAAATTATGTGAATTCCGGGAAAGGCTCTTTGATATCCATAATAAGTTTTTAGAGGCAGCTGCACGAGATGATCTAAAAGATTTAAAAGAAGAATCTTTTTTTGAAAAAAGAATTAATCCTTACCTCGATTATTTAATCCAAAATCAAAGCGTTGTTTCAGAAGCAACCCAAGATCTGGAAATCATTATAAAAGCCATAATGCAGGAAATCAAAAATAATAATCCCAATGTAACAGACATGTTCCGTGTCAATTGCCTTAATGAAATTGAAGTAACTGTTGGCCAAGAGGTCTATAACTTAACCCAAATCCTAAAACACGAACCTAATTTTAACCAGATTAATCTTACTGAGGATGAATTGGAATCCTATTTAAGTTTTTTGCAAAACGATCCCAGCATAGTTCTCAAACCAGTCGCATTTCCTGTCGTCAATTGGAAATCTGATGATTCGAAAACAATTATGAAAGACCTGGATGATCAGCTAAAAGATGAAAATTATTTTCAAGAGTGTCATTCCTCAGAATGTTTGGCAATAAATATTTATACGACCGATGCCTATGTCCCGATTAATATGCTATTACGTGAAAAAATGATTTCAACGAAAATATTTGAAAAAGGAAGTACGGATAAAAATGTACAGGATGCATTATTTCGCCTTGAAATGCTATTAACAGGCCAAGCGACTCAAGATGAAATTACTCCAACGCAACAAAGTCAACTTATTTTAGAGGCACTATTAGCAACAGTATGTGCTGTCCGTGGTATTAATAAAGCGCAACACCTTTGTTATGTACCTGATGATCAGGTAACTATTACAGGTGATCTATTAGATACACATCAAGGTCGTTCAATACGTGCTACCTCAGGAACTTGGGTGGCTGCTGAAAAGCGACGATTTGAATTAGCAAAAGAGGCAGGTATTCCGCTTTACTACGCGGGTTTTACCAGTACCAGTTTTGATACAAGCAAAGTAGGAACTTTTATAGCGGATCCTAATACTGCATTAATTACAAAAACTCATCCTTGGAGTGGTATTTCGAAGTACAGTATTGGTGCGATTATTAAAGCCCTTAGTCAATATCCAACAGAGGCTGAATATATATTCCCGCCCTGTTTATGTTTGCCGCAAGAAGAAAAACAAATTAAGCGTCCAGATCATTATGGGAAACTACAGCAAGATAAAAAAGTTGCTATGGTTTTAGCTCATGGTAACAGCCCAAAATCAATGTGCTACTCAACTCAAATTCAAAAAATACGTGGTGAACTCATAAAGCAATTGGATTATGTGAACAAGTCAAATACTCAAAATGACCCAACCTTAACTCGGTTTAGCAAGCACATTGAAGAATTAATCCATAAGTTAGATACGCAATTAAAAACAATAAAATTAATTAGCCTGCAGGAAGGGCAATTGCAAGGCCTAAAGCAAAAAATTCAACAAAAGGGCCTCAAAGGCGTACGCCTTAAAGGCTTAGAGAAAGTCGATGGCGTTTTTTTTGTATCAGAAGCAACACGAACCTTAGTTTTTATTAATCAACGCGAAAACTTATTCAAAGAATTTCAGTTATCGCCACAACAATTCGATAAAATCGATCGATTATTGAATTTACAAGTAGAAAAAGACAAGAATCTGACGCATCTTGAAATCGTGTTAATGCAAAAATTAACGGGCTTAACGATGGAGCCTATAAATGATCCTGAATTTACTGCTAAGTGTTATCAGGAAGAAATAGAAAGCATCTTAGGTTGTAATCCAACAAAACCTGTATCCATAGCCCAGTTTTCTATTTTCGCGCCTCCACCTCAAGCCAAAACAAACCAACAAGGAGCACCCTCTATAGTGCCAATTATTTAGAATGAGTCTGTTTGCAAGCAACACGGCAGCTCTATTAATTACCCCTGATGCTACGTAAAACTTGAATAATTCGAATTTTACGTAGCATCACTAAGCTTATTTAAAATAAATAAAACTATAATTGTATGTAAGTAAAACAATTTTTGAAGTACTAAATTATGAGAACAAAATTTCTATTTTCATTCAACGCAACTCAACGCGATCACGTGCAAGAATCAGAAAATATTGAAGTAAAGTATGAGCCTAGCACTCCTTGGGGATGCTGTATTCGGAAGAACGATACCCCAATGACAAAAGAGCTTTTGCAAGAAGCAGTCGAGCTGATGCATTCGGCGAAGCCAAAGAACCATGATATTCAGATAAGAACTAAAGAGCTTGCTGAAAATGTATCCCTGCTTCCCGAGTCGGTTACTTCGGTTGTTTATTGGGATAGCCACATCAACCGTTCGAGTGATTGGAAAAAGAATGCCGGCGAGGAGATGGCTGCGCAATCCAAAAAATCGTGTATTGAGTTTTTAAAAGAGTTGCCCAGACATGTAACCAAGGTTGAAATTAATACTGGCAAAAAATGGAAAGATGCAGGTGAAGTAATTAAGGCTATTCCAGCGCATGTTACTTATTTTAAAGTGAATGCGGAAGTGATTGAAAATTGTACTTTTGATGAGCTGTTTAAATTTTTTAGCAGTTTCCCTAAGCAAATGCAAGAAATCCACCTTTTAGGTGATGTATGTAATAACAATCTCGCTATTGGAGATAGGGCATTACGTAATTTGATTATCAAGCTGCCACTTTCCGTAAAAACTCTTTCTGTTCCAAGCGGTAACTGCAGTGTTTTCAATCATAAAGAAGAAAAACAAATAAATCTGGATGACTACAGAAAAAAAGAGTATTTCCCCGAAAGCTATGTTGAACTTACGAACTCATCCACGGAAGATTTATTCCAGAAAGCGAAAAATCTTTTAAATGATTATACAAAAAATACCAGCGACTTCCCTGGGTTTACTCTATTTGCTACGTTTCATTGGCGGCGGCATCATGTGGATGCAGTCAATCAAATCCTGAAAGATAGTAATTCTCTAGATGATTTGTTGGTACGTCTCAGCCAAATTGAAACGCAAAAAGACTTTAATCCTACAGGTTCCTTGGCGCGCCGTATTCACTATATAAAATACATACACCAGCAAGAGCAACAAAATATGGATGAGCAACCTGACAAGGTGAATCACTTAAATATTTCTTAATTTTGATTTGTAGTCTGGTTTCTGGGTATCAGAATCTACTGAGGGGGCATCTTATTGACTCAATCAATGGAACTTTATCCAATAGACATTTGTTCAGGGCCTTGCATATCTTCGACTTTTGTCCACGCCTGCTTGATTATCTGATGATGGTGCGGCTGAAGATGAAAAACCTGAAGAGATTCTTCGGTGGGTAAGTGAGCAATAACGGAAGCAATCTTATCCCTGCCAAATCGGGTAATTAAGTAAGTTAAAGCCAGTTCGCTATTAGGCTGGTCACCACTACTATCCCACTTAGAGGCGTCAGCTATTACAGCGGCAATGTTCCAAGCTATATCTTTTTCCAATGTCATATCAAAAAAGTTATTAAATATTTCATGGGCGATTAACTTATAGCTTGCTATATCAGGATGAGGAGGTATATCTTTTTTATAATTAGCATAAGCTGCTAATGCATCAGCAACCATGTTATGGGTTAAACATTGTTTTCTACTTACGCGAGCAACATTTAAAAGGAACTGGGTGACATACTTATCGTTGTTATCTATTGCTTGCCTTAGAAGAGGAGGAATTTTATCATTTGATGTTAATTGAGCTGAAACCAGGTGACATTTAGCCAGGCCACACACTATTTGCTGAAATAGCTCATTTCCCTGTATCTGGTCATCTTCTCCTGCATAAAATGCATAATTTTCTTTTAAATTCTCATCGAGAGAACTTAAACGGAAAGGTTCTGAACAAATAGTATTATCGCATAGATATTGAACCGTGAAGTGTAGTTCTTTAAACAATTGTTTTCTATCGGGAATTTCGTGAGTGAGTTTAATCAAGTCACTATTGTTTTCACCCCAGGTTTTAATTAGAAAATCTTTCCATAATTGCCTATCATTAGCTAGTGTTTTAAAAAAGAAAGACAAAGATGCAATTTTTTGCATCTCTTTAGGCGGTAAAAATTTTAATATTTCCAAAAAAATTTCTACAGGAAAAGAATCAGCGTTATTACTAGCTGCATTTACTTTTTGACGTTTCATAGTGTGCACCAATGTACAATATTATCAATAATAGCCTAATTTTAATCTGCATCATTTTGTGTAAAAGATTTTGGTATTTACCATATCGTTACTTTCGAGGTTTATCAACGAGTCATTCGCTTCCCGGATGGTTTGGTGCTATTTAGGGTCTTATTGCGATTGATGACTTCTTTTTCTCTAATAAATATGCGATGGTGTAATTAAGCCAGCTGGTTGCATGCAATCAGACTGCATTTTCTTGATTAAAATGAGCAGACAGATTTATAATTAAACACTTTTTGGCTGTGACAGTTTCTATGTATAAAAATTCTTTTTTTAAAAATCTAATAGAAGATCAACAGTTTTTAACTAAGCCCAATGCTGCCTTTGAGTGGGATGAAATGCTTGCTGAAAAGGAGACACGCAAAAAAATAAAAAGAGATCAAGACCATCACCTATTCCTTGCCTACATTGAGTCTCGATTTGCTCAAGGCTATGCTAAACTCTTTGATGTCAAGTTAAGGAAGGCACGTTCAAACGTGGAGGAACATTTAGAAACTCGAGAAACCTTACAATATTTTGTTAGACAGGACATCAGCCAGCACGCTACTCAAGACGCTCAAATTCATACTTTTCATCGATGGGTTGATACCGCACTCATGTTAAGGAGAAGGCATAATTATGAAGGATATTTTTTAGTGCGTGATACATTAATAGAAATGGATAGGGCACGGCAATTTACAAAAAATAAGGCTTTTAAACCCTATCTTAAAATGTACAATCAACTAGTACAAATCGATGCAACACTCATTGATGAGCAATTAAGAGCAGATTATAGCAAAATTCCCCTGAACGATTTTGCAAATCCTGACGGGTTTTCCAAGAGCGGAAAGGCAGGCCCAAACCTTAAAGTATTTTTAGAGGGTAGAATGCGCTTAGAGGCTCATCTTAAAAGGGATATAATGGAAGCTCAAGGAGACGCTAAAGCTAAGGCTTTTTGCCGATGGATTGATATAGCAATTGCTCTAAGGAAAAAGCATAATTATGAGGGATATTTTCTAGTGATTACGAATTTAAGCTTAATCGATAAAATAACTGAAAGCGAAGATTTTCCTAAGTCTTATCTTAAAGCGTACATTCAACTCCTTGAACATGCGGATCCCTCCAGCAATTTTGTAAAACTTAGGACATTATGGAATAAAGATACATCTCCTAATAAATTAAAAGCTACGTTCTACTGGTCTAAAGAATTAACGAATCTTAATGAGCAAATTGAGAGTGTGTATAGTCTTGAAGTACGAGCCTCCATGCTGCGAGAAAAAAATAAAAAGCTTGCTGATATCGCTAAAGAGCAGCAAAGTTTTGCAGATGGATCGAAGATTTATTCGAGCAATATACCGCAACATTTGGAAATTAAATTTGCACAGGTGCAGGAAGAGTACAGCTATAGTCTAAAAGCAAAAGCAGGCGATCTAAGACCATTAGAACTCCCCGCAGCTTGTCCCTGAGAGATCCTCACAAAATTTAACCAGGAAAATAAGTATTCTACAGTCTACAGGGATGACAGTAATGTAGCCTGGGTGCAGGCGAAGCCGTAACCCGGGTTACGCTTCGCTTCACCCAGGCTACATATATCAATTTGCAATAACGTCGGTTTATCTGAAAGGTTCAGTGATGGTGCGAAATTTCTGAGTCTGCGAACAAACGATCTACACACAGACGCCATTACATTGAATGGCTGTTTCATTTAAATCAACTAAAATTAAATACAAATAATCAATTTCTTCATGGATGGGAAATTATGAAAATGAGACTGGAAATAATTCCTGCAATGCAAGTATTAGAATACCCTGCTAACGAGGAGGGTGTGTGCTTTGGCATAGAAAATATGGCGATCCAGGCTGCAGTGAGAGGAAAATTTGATGAGTTTCAAAAACGTATGGAATTCATTCATAGTTATGAGGATGATACATCCTTTTCTAAGGATGTAACACTTGCCGAGTCAGTGAGATTAAAAAAACATGAAATATCAAAAACATTCTGGAAATGGGAATGGAATACTTTAAATGCGGATGAAAAACAATTAGAAGCGAGTAAGGCCGATTTGTTATGCAGTATCCGCCCTTTTTTTGATGGAATTGAGTCGTACATGCAAGGCTACTTATATCCCGAGTTGTTTGAGGTTAATCATGCTCCAAAAAAACAAGATGCTCTAATATCGAGTCAACTTGTTGCTGAAAACTCTAAAGAAATGGAACCATTTGATAAAATAATGGTTGCGCATAATAAAACCACATTAACAGAATATTTGGACAAGTTATGTGCCCTAAAAAACAATTCAATTGAAGGACTGGCAATCGGATTAAATGCCTATGAACATGGAATGGCATTGGTTAGAAATAAGGGGCAATGGGCACTCGTTAATCATGATGAAATAATACAATTTGCAAATAATGAAGCATGTGCGCAGGCAATAATTGAGCGATTTTCTACTAATAGTAATGCGGTTTTCTCTATGACTTTTCATCCTGGCCTGCTGACAAAGACAAAAGAGATAAAGGAGTTAAACCAAACAGAAGAAAATAAACAATTGGAAATGAATAAGTTAACGGATTCAAAAGGAGTTAATCTTTTATCTTTGGCTACATCCAGAGAGGATTTAAATCGTGTTACCTACTTATTAGACAATGGGGCTGATGTGAACGGTGATGGAGAAAGTCCTTTATTCATTGCAGCGAGACTAGGCAACTATGCATTAGCCGAAATGTTCCTGAAAAAAAAAGCTGATCCTGATATTGCCAATAAGAAATCCGAAACCCCCTTATTAGAAGCAGTAAGAACCGGTTATAGTCAGATGGTAGAATTATTGCTGCGCTATGATGCTGATCCCAATAAGTCGAACAAAGATGACGAAAGCCCTTTATTCATTGCTGTGAGTAATGGTAACCATTCTCTTGCCGAAACGCTCCTTAAAAAGGGGGCATTAGTAGAACTGAAAAATCAAGTGAATACGCCCATATTGAAAGCAATAGAAAATGCGGATGCTAAAATGGTAAAATTATTGGTCGAATATGAGGTTGATATCAATGAGTCCAGTTCTATTTTTAATACCACCCCTCTTGAAAAAGCCGTTGAAAATAAAAACTTTGAGATGGTCCTACTGCTCATGTCACTTGGTGCTGATCCATATATTAAAAATATTAGTTCTGACGATGGGGAAATGAATGCACTCGAACTATTATTTTCTAATTACAAAATGAATAATATGATTATTATAGAAGACAGGATTCTTTATGAATTCATGCCAGAAGATGAAACAGAAAGACGGGATATTCTCAACCAAATCGCAGAACGATTCTCAGAAATGAATCAAGACATGCAATTTGCAAATAAAGAAGATTTTGTAAATTATTTTATGAAGCGAATTTCTATGGCCGAAGAATTTGAAACCAAATTGAAGAGTAAAGTTGTAGATGAAGTATTAAAAGACTTGGATGATCTTGACCTAGATATAAGCCTGGTTGAGCCTTCGCCAAATCAACACGGAGTGCAATCCAAAAGCAGAGCACCTGAATCAGATAAAATAAACTGCCAAACGCTAAGACAAACGTTAACTTCATTCAGAGAATCACAAAATATAGACAAAAGCGGTGATGAAGATATAGACAAAAGCAGTGATGACGATGGAGAGGGCGTGCATTTGAGTTAAGGATCTCAATTGAAACGCCAAAATCTTAACATCACAAGGATGGGGCTTTGCCCATAGGCATCAAGCTTTATAATGTCTTGAGTCCTTCCTCAATGATAGAAAGTCCAATTTCCAAATCTTTTACATCCGTAGAAAGCGGCATGAGGAGGCGAATTACATTTCCGTATCCGCCACAGCTAAGAATTACCAGCCCATGCTCTAAACAAAATTTTGTTAATCTGTCTGCTGCTACTTTATTGGGTTCCTTTGTGTTTTTATCTTCCACCAGTTCGATTGCTTGCATAACACCCAAACCACGGAAATCACCTACTATTTTATATTTTTCTTTAAATCCAGAAAGCTTGGAATGAAGTACTTTTGCAAGATTAGTGACATGGTTCAAAAGCCCTTCCTCTTCAAAGATTTTGAATACTTCAAGAGCGGCTGCACAACTCAGTGGATTTCCTCCAAAGGTTCCGCCCAACCCACCTACCATTGCAGCATCCATCATTTCAGCTTTACCTGTTACAGCAGCGATCACTGTTCCACCACCGAGTCCTTTTGCTGATACAGTAAGGTCAGGATCCACTCCCATTGTCTTCATCGCAAATAGATTTCCAGTACGCCCAAAACCCGATTGAATTTCATCTGCAATGAAAACAATTTTGTTTACCGTACAAAATTCACGAAGTTTTTGTAAAAATGGGGCTGGAAATTGTATGAATCCTCCCTCACCTAATACAGGTTCTAAAATCACTGCAGCGGTATTTTCAACGCCCACACGAAAATTAACCAGTTCAGAAAAATCATTGAAACATTCTTCGACACAATTTTTTCCTTGCCAACGATACTCATACGGAATGGGAGCACGATGAATTTCCGAAAGAAATGGACCAAATCCATGTTTGTAGGGTTTATTTTTTGCTGTAAGTGACATAGCCATGTAAGTGCGACCATGGTACGCATGATCAAAACAAATTACTGCTTGCTTGCCGGTATAGGCACGAGCAATTTTAATTGCATTTTCTACAGCTTCTGCTCCTGAATTCAACAGGATTGATTTTTTCTCAAAATGTCCAGGAGTGTGATAATTTAATTTTTCACACACATTGATGTAGCCTTCATACGGAAGAATATTAAAACTCGTGTGCATGAATTTTTCGGCCTGAGCCTTGACTGCATTGACTATTGCATCGGGGCAGTGCCCTGTATTTACCACGCCAATTCCAGATGAGAAATCCAAAAATACATTTCCATCTACATCTTCTATAAACGAACCTTTTGCTCGTTCCACAAAGATGGGTGTCGCATGAAACGGGCCTCGGGCAACATGTTTATAACGCCGCTCCATCAATTTTTTTGATTTTGGTCCCGGTATTTGTGTTTTAATATTTATTTGATTCATTAGTACCACCCAATTGGTGCATCATCTAGATTAATATTCACTTGCTTGATTTCAAGATAGCTTTCGATTCCATATAAACCTAATTCACGACCTGCTCCACTTTGTTTGTATCCACCCCAAGGCATTTCATTATGAGTTGGATGGTAATGGTTTACCCAAAGAATTCCAGCACGAATTTGAGAGGTCACGCGATGAGCACGAGTAAGGTCCTTAGTCCACACAGCTGCTGCTAAACCATACTCGGTATCATTTGCAATTTGAATGGCTTCTTCTTCGGTATCAAAAGGGATGACCGCAAGCACCGGACCAAAAATTTCTTCCCGAGCGATACGCATGGTGGGCTTTACCTCATCAAAAATAGTCGGCTCAAAAAAATTTCCATTTTCAAAAGCTTTACCTGTAGGACGTTTCCCGCCACAGATCAATTTTGCACCTTCATCAATCCCTATCTTGATGTAATGTTCTATTTTTTCACGATGAGTGCGTGAAACCAGTGGGCCCATTTTTACTCCTTCATCTAAACCATGACCTAGTTTGATATTCGGGATTTTTTCCAACATTCCTGCCACGATTTTTTTGTGAATAGAACGCTCAACGATTAAGCGGGAGCCAGAAGAACATACCTCGCCTTGATTGGCAAAAGCACCAAAAAGAGCGCCATCAATTGCCATCTCCAGATCACAGTCTGCAAATACAATATTTGGATTTTTTCCACCAAGTTCTAATGATATTCGTTTCAAATTTCCTGTAGCGGCTTGCATTATTTTTTTTCCGGTCACTGTGCCACCGGTGAATGCAACTTTATCCACCATTGAATTAGTTGATAATTCTTCACCTGCTCCTACACCCGGGCCAGTAATGAGGTTCACTACACCCGGTGGAAATCCGCATTGATCAATCAGTTTGAATAACTCAAGCGCCGTTATTGGTGTCAATTCCGAAGGTTTTAATATGACGGTATTTCCTGCTGCAAGGGCTGGAGCAAGTTTCCAGGCTGCCATAAGTAAGGGAAAATTCCAGGGAATGATTTGTCCACACACACCGATAGGTTCACGTACAACATAACTAAAAGAGTTCGCTGGAACCGACATCGTTTCGCCATGAATTTTAGTAGCGAGGCCTGCGTAAAATTCAAAACAATTGGCTGCATCGGTCACATCATATTCTGCTTCTGCCAAAGGTTTTCCACAGTTTCGTGTTTCCAGCTCTGCTAACATTTTTGCATGGGTACGAATCAAATCGGCAATCTTGAATAATAGCTTACTTCGATCAAGCGCAGACGTTTTTCTCCAATCACCTTCATCAAACGCTCTTCGCGCAGCCTTGATCGCAATCACAACATCTTCTTTAGAACTTTCTGGAACTTTTGCAATCAATTCACCATTAGCGGGATCAATAATATCGCGAGTGGCTCCGCTTTTGGCAGAAGTAAATTTTCCATCAATATACATTTCATAATTTTTCATCTATTAAGTCCCTTTTATTGAGTGTAATAAATTTATTATAACTCCGACTTCACACTCTTGAGTATTTTCAATCAACAATCGTATTAAGTTAAAAATTTTAGAATTAGATTATTTTTGTGAGCTATACTAAAAATATAGTGAGGTAGCTAAATTTATACCTCTATTTCAAATAATTACAAATAGAAGCTTTCTATTTGAGGGGTAATTTATGGATCAATCTACGGCTCAAATAGTATTTAAAAATAAAATTCTAATTCTTGGATTCGGCAGTATTGGCCAAGCAATATTACCTCTTTTATTCCAGTATTTTAAATTAGATCCGTCTCAAATTCACATCGTATCAAAACATAATCTTGGTGCAGATGTGGCAAACAATTATGGCGTCTCATTCAAAGAAAGTGCTGTTAAAGAAAATAATTACCAAGAACTTTTGTCCTCTATTCTTAAACCGGGTGATTTTTTGTTAAATTTATCCGTAGGGGTATCTACTATTGATTTAATAAAATATTGCCAGATAAATAAAATATTGTATTTGGATGCAGCCGCTGAACCTTGGGAAGAAAGGTATAGCGATAAGAGTCAACTACTGTCTAATTATGCGTTACGTGATGCTACCTTACAACATAAAAAGCAGGGTCCTACCGCAGTTTTAACACATGGAGCTAATCCTGGGTTGGTATCCCACTTTCTTAAACAAGCCTTATGGAATTTGGCGAAAGATAATTTGTGGGAAGGTGACCTACCGAAAAAGGCTGTGGAATGGGCACAATTGGCGCATGATCTTAATATAAAAACCATACATATTTCTGAACATGATACGCAAATCTCTTCTCAAATCAAAAAAACGGATGAATTTATCAATACATGGTCAGTAGATGCCTTAATTTCTGAAGCACTTCGACCTGCTGAACTGGGCTGGGGAAGCCATGAACGTCACTGGCCTCATGATGCGAATCATTACAACTTTGGCTCAAATTGTGGCATATACCTGAGTCGGCCAGGAGCAGAGACCCAAGTCCGTACTTGGACCCCTAACTCTGGCCCTATTAATGGTTTTTTAATTACTCACGCTGAATCTTTATCTATTGCAGAATATTTAACTTTAAAGAAAAAGAGTAAAGTGTATTACAGGCCAACAGTTCATTATGCGTATCATCCTTGCCCTGATGCTATTTTATCTTTAAAAGAGCTCGTGCAAAGAAAATACATACCCCAAAAAGAAAAACGAATTATTTTAAAAGAAATTGTTGATGGTACTGATGAACTCGGAGTTTTATTAATGGGAAATAAAAAAGGGGCTTATTGGTATGGCTCTAATCTATCCATACATGAGGCTAGAAAGTTAGCTAATCACAATAATGCTACAAGCTTACAAGTCGCTGCTGGAGTTTTATCGGGTATGATTTGGGCCATTAAAAATCCAGAATGTGGAATTATAGAACCTGAAGATATGGACCATGAGTATATTTTGAGTTTAGCTATACCTTATCTTGGTCAAGTTGGTGGTTATTATACAGATTGGACTCCTATAAAGGACAAAGACAATTCAAATAAAAATATGGATCAAAGTGACCCTTGGCAGTTTATTAATATTCGAATTAATGAAGCCGGATAGAAAATCTTTAAAAAGATTGAGGTCATGTGTTACGAGAAAAAAATGTCTGGACAAATTACATTTAAACCGCTTACTACCTCCGATCTCGATCTATTATGCGAATGGTTTAAAAAACCACATGTTCTGGAATGGTGGAATGATCACCTTACTCCGGAACAAATCAAAGAGAAATATGGGATGCGTCTCGATGATGACGTTGTTTGTCCTTATATTGCTTATGTGAATAACACGCCGATTGCATTTATACAATATTATTGGGCGAGTAAAGTGGGTGAGGGTTGGTGGCCGAATGAAGATGCAAACACTGTAGGTTTAGATCAATTTATTGGTGAGGAACATTATATCAATAAAGGCTTCGGCACGTTAATGATGAAAGAATTTATTCAATTTTTATTTCAAAACCCTCTGATTAAGAAAATCATTACTGAAGCTGATCCAAATAATTTACGTGCAAAACGCTGTTATGAAAAAGTGGGATTTCATGAAATGGGTATCATAGATACGCCAGATGGCAAGTCTGTTTTAATGACGATACTCAAAAAAGATAACCCATGAATAACCCAAGTCTGATTGGCTCTTAACTGTTAAGGCCCCAACATACTCATGATTTCAATGAATGAGTATTGACCTGTTGGTCCTCATCCTTTTGACCCTGATTAAGAGTGTGTGACTTAATATTTTCTAGAAGAAATGAGCGCAACATTATAAAATGGAGTGATGTAGTAACCGAGTCCTGTGGAACAAAAATGATTTCAATGTTTGCAATCCCCAATTGTGATACTGTAAAAAAAGCGCGTACCTTCTTAGAGAAAAATAAAATTAATTATGAGTTTATTGATTTCAAAAAATCCCCACCAACAAAAGCCCAAATAAAAGCATGGAGCGATTATTTAGGAGAGCTTCCCATTAACAAAAAAGGGACGACGTACCGAAAATATAAAGATCATTATGAAGCATTGAGTCCGTCGGAAAAAATAGATTTTATTATCGCAAATACTTCACTCATCAAGAGACCCATTTTAGTAAAAAATGGCAAAACAATCGCAATGGGTTTTAACGAAGATCAATATAAAGAACTCATAACAAACTCTTGAGAGTGTTTGAGTGAAAATTATTAACCAATGTAGCCTGGTTGCTTGCAACCAGGATTTACCCGTAGGTTGGGTCGTTTTGACCCAACAAAACAATCTATCAAAGTCCTTAATGTTGGGTCAAAACTACCTGAGGGATCGTCACTTTTTTTTGTGCTTATATATTATGTCATTCCCGCCTGCGGGAATGACATAAATTTAGATCAGAATGTATTATTACTCTTAATATTGAGTAGTTCTTCAGGAACATGATCAGATTACTTTTCTATCTGTTATTTTGCTTTTTTTATTTTTCTTTTCTGGAGGACATAGAGCTGCAGCAAATACTTCACTCACATCTTCTGCGAGGATAAATTTCATTTTTTGCTGTACTTCATCCGGAAGATCCTCTAAATCTTTAGCATTTCGTTTAGGAAGAATTACTGTTTTTAAACCAGCGCGATGAGCCGCAATAACCTTTTCTTTGATGCCGCCCACAGGAAGTACTCGTCCTCTGAGTGTGATTTCACCGGTCATCCCGATGTCATTCTTGACTAAACGATTGGTCATGAGTGATGCAAGTGCTGTTGCCATAGTAACACCAGCACTGGGACCATCTTTAGGTATTGCTCCTTCTGGGATATGCAAATGAATATCACTTTTTTCAAAAACCTTATCAGCTATTTCAAGTTGATGTGCTTTGGAACGAATATAAGAAAAAGCCGCTTTGGCGGATTCTTGCATTACTGTACCTAATTGACCCGTAATGAGAAAACCTTTAGAACCTGACATTTTTGTTGCTTCAATAAATAAAATGTCACCTCCGCCTGTTGTTACGGCAAGACCGGTTGCAACCCCTGGAATGGTGGTTCGTTCAGCAACATCGGAATAGAATTTGGGTTTACCAAGTAATTCAATCACTTTATCCTTGGTGATCATGGTGGAGGTTATTTTGTTTTCTGCCACACCTGTTGCAATTTTACGACAGACTGCGCCAATCTCACGTTCCAAATTTCGCACCCCTGCTTCCCGGGTATACTCATGAATCACCAGAAGAACCGCATCATTTTCAAATTGAATTTCTTCAGGCATTAAACCATTTTTCGTGATCTGGCGTGGGATAAGAAAATTTGTAGCAATATGCAATTTTTCATCATCGGTATAACCAGAAAGTGTAATAATCTCCATACGATCACGTAGAGCGGGTTGAATTGGATCAAGTTGATTCGCAGTACAGATGAAAATAACTTGCGAGAGATCAAAATCGACATCAAGATAATGATCAGAAAAAGTTTTATTTTGTGCTGGATCGAGCACTTCAAGCAAAGCGGATGAAGGATCACCACGAAAATCGGCCCCCATTTTATCCACCTCATCCAGCATCATTACAGGATTGCGTGTTTTGGCGCGCTTAATTGATTGAATAATTCTGCCCGGCAATGCCCCAACATAAGTACGTCTATGCCCACGAATTTCTCCTTCATCATGCATGCCCCCCAACGAGAATCGAATAAATTTTCGCCCAAGTGCACGTGCAATTGATTGTCCAAGAGATGTTTTGCCAACACCAGGCGGACCAACAAAACAAAGAATGGAGCCTGTTTCTAATTGATTTTTATCGCCACGTTCAAGGCGTAGCTTGTGTACAGCAAGATATTCGAGGATTCGTTCTTTCACTTCTTTCAAATTATAATGGTCTTCATCAAGTATTTTTCTCGCACACTCGATGTCCAGATTATCTTCAGTCGTCTTACTCCACGGTAATTCAATCAACCAATCCAAATAGGTTTTAATTATTTGATATTCGGCGACAGATGTAGACATGCTTTTCATTCTTTTGAGTTCACGCACGGCTTCCTTTTCCGCTTCGTTCGACATATGTGCCTCTGTAATTCTATTTTTATATTCTTTAATTTCGAGAGCCTGCTCATCTTCTTCACCCAGCTCTCTTTTAATCTGTTTCATTTGTTCACGAAGCATATAATAACGTTCGTTTTTATCCAGGCCGTTTTGTACCTGTGATTGGATTTTTCTTCCTAATTCGATGATTTCTATTTCGCGAGTCAAAAAATTATTGAGTTTCACGAGTTTGTACTCGACTTTATCTAATTCCAAAAGCTCTTGTGCATCTTTCAAATCCAATCTGAAATTTCCAGCAATGAGATAAACAAATTGGAGTGGATCCTCGGTATTGAGCGCGATATTTAATAAATCCTCTGGTAAATGCGATGTTAAATAAGTCAAGCGACGTAATAATTCAATTGTATTTCGCATGTGGGCTTCAATTTCTTTATTTTTAACAGAGTGTTCCTCTGCAATTGTAATTTGGGCTTTGAAGTAAGGATCAATCGCAGTAAATTCTTTGATACGAATTCGCTCTACCCCTTGCACAATGATTTGTAGCGAGTCATCTGATAAATGAATAAGACGATGTATTATTGAAGCAGTACCAATTGTATGGACATCAATCGGACCTGGATCTTCGATTGCATTATCCTTAATAGCGACTATTCCTATAAAACGTGAAGAGCTCATCGTCACGTCTTGAATCAGTTTAATGGCGCGCAATTGTCCCACGTTAAGCGGCGACATGGTCAAAGGATAGAGAACGGCTCTATTTAATGCCAAAATAGGCAATTCGGATGGGATATCAAGTTCAATTATTTGATCTTGATTTGCCGTTTCTTCCTTTTTTTGCATCCCCATAAAACGTCCTTTATTTATCTTCTCCTATATTTGCATTTTAGGATAATTATTGGCCAATTTTCTTGGCCAATGTAGTTTTGTTGATTATTTTTCTTAACTACGGAATTTTTTTACCAAAAAATTTCATGTTGGTTCATTGAATTTACTATAAAAATAAGATTCTGCTTTCAAATAAAGAATTCATTATGAATTTTATAAAAAATATAAAATGTTTGGGCCATTAAGTGAAAAGCCCTATTGCAAGCAAGCGGTTTTTTTTGATCTGATTCCGAGAGAAACTAGATATCTTTTATACATATTTTTAAAAATTAGTGCATTACGCATGGCATAATAAAGTGCTTGGTTTATAATGCGCAAAGTGTTTATATTTTGTCGAGATTATTATGCGCTCTATTTTTGGTGGACAATATGTTTTTTATTATAATTTTCCAACTCATGCTGATTTAAGTTTGAGCTCAACTGCCCTCCCACCTCAAGAGACATATCCTACAGTGACCTCAGAAGAGGACGATTATACTGTTGAGCACAATCGCTTCGTTGAGTATGTAAAGAAGATAAAAGTTCAATGTGACGATAAAATGGCATGGATGATGAGAGCAGTTCCTGCTGTACTCGAAGAATTAGAGGATGTGATTTCTCTTAGACAATTATGCGAGTATTTTAATACCAGTGCGTATTGGAAAAAGAATGGTGATTGGCCTCAAGACGTAGCTGATGATCAATTAAGAGCGTTCAACATCGAAGTTCTAAGAACGTGGCTCTTTCAGAAAACCGCGCAAGATTTTTATGCTCAGAATCAAGAGATCCTTCCCAGTTTAAATGAATATAAAATGCAACTGGCCATGAATCTGGAGCAATTGAAGCAAGAATTATTCGCTTTAGATGCACTCTATTTAATGAAAGCAAATCTTAATACATATCTGGCTAACTTTTGGAACATCTTTAACCCTCCCGGTAGTAGCCCCAATAAGATCGATGTTTTTAATGTTTCTGCTATTGCAAAGATGATCCATGCAAAAGAGTTAATTCCAGATGACATCCAGCTTACTGTTTATTCAAACAATTTTGGATATTGGCAACATATGCATCAAAGGTTAATCAATGAAGTAATCGTTCTAATAAATTGTTCTATCCTTGATGAGTTGAAAAAAAAATGTGCCGAATATGACTCTAACCTACCCTTCGAAGAAGTGTATAAAACACACTGGCCTACCTCCAGGCGACTTGATGAAAATGCCCCGCCATTACGCTCAATATCTGAAATCAATGAGTTTATGGAAAAAATAGCTCTTGTTGGACAACAACGAAAAAGGATGATTGAACAAAAAAGGAATGAGTGGCACGGTTCGCCAGCGGGCTTTGATGTTGCAATGGAACGAGCCCAATCTCTATTAGGCTCTAAACAAGCAAATAATGAAGAATTCATACAAATACTCGCGGAGCAGTTGAAAAAAATTGCCGACGAAGACCATGTTATCGCCTCACTTTCATTGGTTAATACAAATCCGATACAAATCGTAAGCCAGGTGCTGCAAGACGAACGAGTTGACGATGTAGCTACGATAGCTCCTGTAATCGTTCGTGATATTCAGCATGTGATTGAACATATGCCAGATAAACCTACATCAGTTGATCACACTAAGAATGTTGAGGCACTGGATCAGTTTGTGGTGAGTGTTCGCTCAGCCTGTAATCGCGCAGCGCTTATCGATCTTTATGCTCGTTTGGAGCGTAGTACAAATAAAGAGATGGCTGAGAAAATGATTGGTAATTGGGATGTGATCGGAACGGATATTCGCGATAGTGCGCGCATGATGACGGAGTCCGATAAACTTCGAATTATCGCGTATGCTGAAGGGAGAATGACAAAACAGAAATATGATGAGGAAATGTCCAAATTAAGTGTCAAGCTTGAACGAGGTGAGGTCACGGCTCAAGAAGAAGTCGTGATTAAAATGTTTCCTAAGTTGAAACAGGCGCTCAAGCGGTTACCGAAAGAATATGTTCAGGACTTTTCGCTGGTGTTAAAAAAAGCATTTGTACACCAGCAAATTACCCATCCCGAAAAATTCCTGCAGAATCCGCATGAAGCCGCTGTTTTCTCCGCGTTCGGCCTAGACGCGAGCAAAATTAAGATGAATAAAGAGCTTGTCCAGCAAAAAATCAAGCATGTGATACAAAACGCAGTGCTTAATGGCCAGGCAGAACATGAAATCCCTACATTGAAAGAGTTGCAAGATCAGATTGAACTTATGGCTTTGAAAGAAAAGATTATTGCTGCTGGTGGTGAGTCTTCGTTAGCCCCTTTGATTCACGTAGTAACCAAAGCAAGACAAGAACTCATTGCAGCAGCAACTCTTTTGTTAGAGCAAGAATATGAGCGATGCAAAAAGGAACTGAGTGACGCTAATGAGAATATTCCTCAGCACATTGACAGTGCTTTGAAACGATCGAAAAGTAAATTGTTGCGCTCTCTTAGCCGCTTTATCGATCAAAAAATTAAAGACAACAAAGAGAGCTTGGCCGGATTAATCAATGAGCATGGCAAGGTAAAAGAGATTATTTCACCACTCAGCGAGCGGTCTGCGAGTAAAATGCATGCATTGCTTTTAGATGATGTTAACAAAGAGATCGAATTTTTTAATCAGTGGGGCAATCCCATTCAGTATGAAAACATACAAGGATTTATTGGGGGGAGCGATGAGGTCTTGGGAGATGGAGCGTGTCAAGCAAATACCTATAGGTTAATTACTCGAGAAATGACCAGTTTAGGTAGAAATCAAGTAATCTCCGATTCTCAGTGGAAAGCAGAAGTGAAAATCTCACCCCAAGATCGTTTCAATCAAGCTTTATATCAAGTACGTTTAGGGGATGAAACGAACAATGGTTTATCACAAGCGGTGTTAAAACGACTTCATCTCAAGAAAATTCAAAAATTAGATGAAGAGACACGTTTTGCCGACGAACCCGCATTGAGTTCGGACGCTATTTATCAAGTACTGTTCCAAGCAGTTACTCGGCAACAGAAGTCAAAATTAAAAAATTATGGCATTGTAAAACTATCCATTGGACATCACTCAACTAAAAAAGATGGAAGCCAAGACACAGAGCATGAATCGTGGGGTCATGCAATCTATTTGCGTTATGATCTAAAGAGAAAAACCGCTTATTTTTATGATCCTAATCATGGACGCAGTATTAATTTTTACACCTGGAAAAAATTAGAGAATGATGTTGAGTTTAAAAAGATGGGGCACAAAGAACAGGATGAAGCGGTTCTCAATTACATGCTCTTGTGTTTCTCGCAAATGATGGTGAATGATTTTAATGATATCAACATGGTAAGATGTTATGAAATGGAAATGGATTTTAGTTTGCTTGATAAGCTATTTTCTGCCGGTAATACACTCATTGGCGGCTTAAATCATTTCTTCAAAAAACAAAAGGAAAAAGAGCCTGAAAGGAACATAGTGAGTCTGACTGAAATACCTAACAGTCCGTAGCCTGGTTGCGCGCAATCAGGATTTTCCAAAAAACAAAGTGTGCGTTTTTTACTCAAAATACCGCTATATACTATACTGAATAAAAGAGTATTTGAGGTGTTTTAAAATGCTTTCACAACAGGCTGCTGCGGAGTTACTGAGGAAATATGGAAAAGATTTAGAAAATTTACAAAAAATCACAAAAGAAACTTCTCTAGGATTAAGAAGTGACGCTCAATTTATTCCCGAATTACTAAAAGCATTAGATTGCATAGCAAATGGAACAGCTTATGCACCTACTAGCCATATGACAGGCATGACTAGTATAGGAAAGGTAACGAGCGATCCTCAAAAAGCTGTGGGCGACCTTGTGGCTTTTTTTGATGATAGATTTATAGACACCTATTTTGGGTCTACTAATAAGGCAAATATAGAACACAATGTTCCTGGGGTGGATCTTGATAAGCTAAAAGCAAACATACTTCAATTTTGCAAAGAGATAAAGCCGCCTACTGTCGCTGAAAAAAATGATACAGTACAAAAATCAAGAATGATCGCCTTGACACTGGGTGCACATGTTGAGTTCAGAGTTAAAGGCTTTAAGCATAATAATCCAGAGCATAATGCAAGACAGCCCCTGGAGACTGTTCAATTTGAATTTCGTACGACACAAGAGCGAGACGCTTTTTACGAGAGAATCAAGAACATTTCTCCTTCAGACGTTTCAATAGATTTTACAGCTACCAAGAAAGATTCAGAAGGCAACGCGATACCGATTGTTCTGGTAAAGCCTGAGGCTATAAAAAGTATTGATGCTGTTCTTTTTCCAAGAGAGTCTCCAAAATTATCAAAAGAGCAGTTTATTGAATCGACGAGAAGTTTAATCAACGCCGGCATTTTTAGCGGGCGATCATCAAGGCTTGAAGAGTCGCTTAGGACAATATGTAAGGCTCTTGAAACGGGTGAATTAATCGATGGAAGGCAGATTAATGCACAAGTAAGTGGAGGCTGGATGGCATCAGGCCAGCAAAACACTGCATCGGGGATGATATCTGCTGAGGAGGCATGGGCTTTCTTATTTAAGGAAATGGGCGAGCTTGACAATTCTCTATATAAGGAAATGTTCAGAGGTAGGCTTGAGGAACATTTTAGGCAACAGCAATATCCTGAGGGAGTTAGGCGCCTATGGTTCGATACATTTACCGATCAAGAAGGATATAAGAAAGATTCACAATTCGCCAATTTTGCAAACTTTATTTCGGATCTCCCTGTGCATCGGTCTAGAGTCGGACAATCAAGAACGGAGGATAACCATTCTACCTTCAAGCAACCAAGTTCAACGGTTCACCATACTACCGTCAAGCAGCCAAGTCCACCGGTTCACAAATCCACTACTGGTGACACACATAAAGCATTTATTAAACATTTTATCCAACATCATGCTCCTGGAGTTGAACGAGAACCACTGATAGAAAAAAGCAGAGTTAAAATTGAATTTAAAAATAAGAATTACCTTGAAAACTTTAAAGCCATATATGGCGACTATATGAAGGGGATAAGCGAGACACTTGGACATGGAAAAAATGCAGGAAAAGTTTATCTTACGGTACCTCTTGAACAAATTGAGGCAATAGAAAATGGGGTATTGAAAGGTAAGTATAAGCATTATGTAACACCGGGTGAGCAACCCATGAGAACAGTTACTTCAGCGGTTACATGTGACTCTTTAAGGGACAACGACTTTAAAAGTAGATACAAAAACAATCAAGGAGATTTCTTAAAAAGTAAGATTCTCAAAGTTTTTTATGAGGATCTAGAAAATGCAGAGACACCAAAAGATGTGCAGAAGGTTGTTGATCGATATAAAAACGATGGACGATATGATATTCTCGCTAAGGCTCAAAATACAACAATGCAGGTTCTTGGTATGACCACATCATCTGCAACAGCTTTCGAAGAATTAAGAAAGGAACGGTTGGGTGACATTGATAAAGCACGAAGAGCGCAAGTGGCATAATGAAATTGGGACGAAGCCCAACCTTGCTATAGCTAAAAATGTAGTCTGGGTGCAGCGCAGCGAAACCCGTGTTTCACTTCGCTGCACCCAGACTACAAGTAAGTAGCAACTGTCTTAAAAAGTTTATTTCAAGAAAGTTGCATTTAACCAGGTTAGGTTTTAATGAGTTACAAGCAATGTTTATTCGGATTTCTCTTCATGCACTGATTGGCGAAGTAGTATCTTAAATCGGATACGAAAATATCCCCTTCATTTTCCATCACAAATATTCGTTCCGGTTGCAGCTCAAGATAATTGGATGCTTTTAAAATCGAGTAATAAACTGTTCCTGCATAGGAGAAAATCCATTTGTCTAAAAAGGGTAGAATTATCTCGGGATCATTAGAATAAAATCGTTGATAAATATCGGCAATTAATTCCTTTCTCATGTCGAAATTACTTTTGAAATAAAAATTGTTTCGATCTTGGCGATAAAGTGTAAATGGGGTTTTATCGGGGTTGCTTTTTAAACCCGCATTAAGGTTCATCGATATAATAACACCTTTGGCATTTTCAATCTGTAATGTTGTGGCATTGAATAAATTGTATCCATTGTATTCTTGCAGATAGGCTTTTAAATAATCAATAGCTTTATCGGTTAATGGATCAAAATAACTCTGAATTGAAAAACTTACCGCGTATTGTTCTGGGCTATCCTGATCATACCCGCAACTGACATAAGTGTTGTAGGTAAATAGATTGGGAGAAATTTTTTTTGAAAATACCTTATTGATTTCATCTTCTACCTCCTCACAACTAAGCTTCAATCCTGCAACATTACCGCGGACACGAACGATTTGCGTTGGAAAATCAACCGTTCTTTGGGACATTTGCTTCAGATCAGGCAATTTCTGTTCATTGCTGTAATGTCTGACTACTGTATTTTTATTCTTTGGCAAGGGGGAAAAAATGAACCCTTCTGTACTGTTGTCAGCAAAAGCAAAAAGGGGCGATAAAAACAAAGCGCCGATTAAATAGTTTATTTTCATAACAAACTCCTTTTTTAATTAATCTGAATTCCATTCAAATGATTATTCGATTAGAGAATTGTTGTGCAATTACACTAATCTGAGATGACGCAACGTATATCTTATCTGGTTTGCAGAGCAGATCCTATGGGTAATATAAATACAACCCATAGTGCCGAACAATTTAAGTATTCTCAGTCTACAGGGATGACAGTAATGTAGCCTGGGTGCAAGCGAAGCCGTAACCCGGGTTCTGGATAAACATCACGCTTCCATAACCCGGGTTACGCTTCGCTTCACCCAGGCTGCATATATCAATTTGCAATAACGTCGATTTATCTGAGAGGTTCAGTGATGGTGCGAAATTTCTGAGTCTGCGAACAAATCCTGAGAGTTCCTCACAAAATTTAACCAGGAAGAATGTCATTTGTTGCCCGTCATCCCTGCCTACGCAGGGATGACAGCCTTTTAAACATCACCGTAAACTATAGAATAGGTTTCCTGGTTAAATTTTGTGAGGATCTCTCAGGGACAAGCTGCGGGACGTTGGGGTAGAGCTGGACTGGTTTTTCAGTGATGTGTAGAAGATTCGGTTGCAAGCAGCCAGGTTAGGTTAGTCATTCAAAGTAATGCATGTAAATCATTACCAACACATTGATTACGTAAGAAGGTCTGAACGGTCAAAATAAACTTCATTTCTGCTAATCAGGTTGTTTTCGATTTCAACAATATCAAGCCCAAAGAGAATCAGTTCGCTCTCATTTTTGGGGAATGTTGCTTGCCACTTTAAGGTAAAGCCTTTTAATGTGGGGATTAGTTCTACTGCGTTCCATTTCCAGTCAGGATTCTTTGCAAGTAGTTTGTTAAAGTATTGAGACAGTCTTTTTTTTCCATGAATTCCTTCTTTCATAACCGGATCCAAATAAAAGGTGTCTTCACTATAAAAAGACAGTAGATTTTCAACTGCTTCTACTCCACCGGTCCATGATGGCAGCCACTTACTGCAAAACATTTCTGCATCCTTTAACTGCATGTATGTGCTCCTTTTGCATTAGGATTTTGTTTTTGAAGCGTTTTTCTTGTAACAATTCTGTAGCTATCGATTATACTTGTAAAGAACAAGGACGGTAAGGAGTGATAAACATGGGCAGGAAAATTAAAGAAAAAACAACAAAACATCATAAAAGCCCTTTATGCCGCATAAATAGACCTACAGCCCCTTTAAATAATACGAAGCAAACGTATGACCGGATTGCCTGTGTTTTTCAAGGAGGCGGAGCATTGGGGGCTTATCAGGTCGGTGCATTTCGTGCAATCCATGAAAAAGGATACCATCCTAATTTTCTGGCGGGAGTATCTATAGGTTCTATTAACAGCGCGATTATTGCCGGGAATCCAAGAAACCAGCAAATTGAAAAATTAACTGCATTTTGGAATACGATTGTACCCAAAATATGGACTGATGTATTTTATGAGGCTGAAGTTCCAAATTTGTTACATCATTTTCATAACCGCATGGGCGCTATGAATACGATCTTCAATGGTCTGGAAGGCTTTTTTAAACCCCGTCCCTTTCCACCGACGCCGTTAACTTATGATACACCGGATAAACTCAGCTATTATGATACATCCTTTCTCAAAACAACATTGGAAGGTTTAATTGATTTTGATCGCATTAATGATAAAAAAGTCACCCTATGTTTGGGGGCGGTTAATGTGGCATCCGGAGAAATGGAGTTTTTTAATAATCAAAAAATTACCATTACCCCAGAACATGTCATGGCAAGCGGCGCGCTTCCTCCGGGCCTACCGGCAGTTAAAATTGGTGATGACTATTACTGGGACGGGGGTATCTATGCGAATACACCGCTTGTGACGGTGCTCGATGCCTTACCTGAATTGGATACTTTATGTTTTGTGGTGGATTGTTTCAGTCTGCAAGGACGGTTGCCGCAAACTATGGATGAACTTGAAGAAAGACAAAAAGACATACGTTATGCCAGTCACTCACGCCGGTTGACTAATGTGTATACCAGCCGTCAAAACTTGCAAGCAGCCATACAGTTTTTAGGTGAAAAATTAAGTCCAGAGGCTAAGAAGGATCCTGAGGTTCAGAAAATACTCGAATTGGGGCATAGCAAACATTTCAGCGTGGTGCATATCATTTATCGAGGCTCTCCCTTTACTCATTCGTTCAAAGACTATAACTTCGTTCGCTCAGCAGTTAATTATCGCATGAAAACAGGTTATGAAAATGCGATAGAGGTTCTTAAAAACCCTGTCTGGGAAAGAAAATTGGATAAGCCCATGCTTTGTTCCATTTACGGTGTACCTCCTGATTATTTTGAACAACATTAAAGTTGATGAATGCAGACTACGCTTTGGCGCCTTTCTGGCTCAGAAAACGAAAGAGCAAATGCAAAAACCTCTGCCTGCAACAAAAGCTTAGCAGAGGTTTTTTGATGTTAAAGCGGTCTGTTAATTCTGTCCTGTAGGAGCACCGGAGAATGCGACGCCGCCTGTTCGATTATTGCCGTAGGATGATACGGTCCCCGTGGATAGTGTTCCGTTATTTGCGGCCGTTGTGTTTGCAACGCGTATGGTGGAGTTCCCTATAAACCCGGTGCCATTACTAGAGACGATACACTGATCCACATTAATTTCAGTGCCACTCGGCTCAGCTTGAATACCCGTGGTGTTCGAAGTAAATACCGAGTCAAAAATACTGACTTTGGGGCCTCCCACTGCAGCCATTCCGAGCACACAATTCGCTATTTTCGAATTGTTGATTGACACTTTGGTATTTGCCGAACCGATAACCGAAATCCCGCTCGAACCCATGTTCCGTATCGTTGTGTTGCTGATCGACAGCTGTGCGTTGGTACCGGTGCGTTGATCGAAGATCCCCCGGGCATTGCCCGCGAAATTGCCATCGATTAAGCAGTCTTCAATAAATACTTTCGTGTTAGCGGTATTGCTGGCTGTGATATTCACACCTACCAGTCCAGTGTCGGCACCATTAAAATTGAGGTTTCGCAGACGTACGGTTTTGCGCGTATCTGTACCCGCAAATGAGCTGAAATTAATATTAATTCCATTCGTAGATGCGTTGAGAATAGAAGCAAAGACCTCATGGCAATCAATGGTAATCGACTTAGTGATAGTCACCGCGCCAAAACCACCGGGATCAAGGCAATTGATTTCACCGTTTACAGCAGTCTTTGAAATTGCCCCGGCAAAGGTCTTGCAAGGCGCTGTGCGGCTGCAGGGGTTTACATCGTCGCCGACGCCAGATACCCAAGTCCGTGTAGCTGCCGCCTGAGCCATCGAAGCAAAGCTCATCATAGAGATCGCGATCGTCAACGACTTAATAGTAAACCAAAACTGATTCATTTGAAGTCTCCCTTTTACTTTATGTTTAATCGGTAGTCTAGCTACTTACAACCAGGTTTATCAGGTGACGAACATAGGTGATGAGAATGTTTGTTCCGATCGTAGATGTTTTATTTGTCCATAAATTGATAAATTCAAGTGAAGCTATTCCCGGCTGCTACGATTCTAACTTATTGGATAAATGTACCTCAACTAGGGCTTACCAGAAGAGAAGCTAGGGTTACTTGGTATTTGCCTGATTGCGTCTATGCAGGAAAGAGGTAATTCTGAGACTTAATGCATCAGGAGTAAATTTAGCGGAGTAAGCAAGTATTTTGCTCATGCTACCGGGAATAATAAAAAGTTTGTTTTTCTTAACGCCTTGATAGGCAGCTTTGGCAATTTGCTCAGTAGACTTTATCCCAATGAACCCCCGAGCTAAAAAGCTATTTTCCATTCCTGCTTCTTTAAAAAAATCCGACTGAGTAGGGCCTGGGCAGAGAATGGAAAGGCTAACTCCTGTTCCTTTTAATTCGTAAGCCAGTGCCTCCGAAAAAGAGGCGACATAACTTTTGGATGCGTAATATGCCGCCATAAAAGGGCCTGGTTGAAAGGCGGCAGTAGAAGCGACTTGGAGTATCTTGCCCTGACCTTTGTGAACAAATTTTTTGGCAAAATAATATGTGAGCATCGTCAATGTCGTCATATTGAGTTGCATCAATGCATTTAAATACTCTGCATCCATAGAGACGAAGTCACCAAGGTAACCTATGCCCGCATTATTCACCAAACAATCGATTTCTATATTAAGTGCCTCGATTTGATGGACTAAAGCAGCAGCTGCTTTGGGTTCGCTTAGATCCAATGCAATGACCGTTACGTTGACTGAATACTTTTCTTTGATTTGAATCGCAAGCTCTTCCAATAAACTCTGATTGCGCGCGGTTAAAATTAAATCATGGCCGTGACGTGCAAACTCAAATGCTAACGCGTGTCCAATTCCTCTTGAAGCACCAGTGATGAGAGTAATCATTTTTTAAAGTGGGCTTGGTGGTTTGTTTCTATTATAGGACTATTGGTTAAGGATGCAAATTCTAGGAACATATGTATAGAGTCCTGGTTGCTTGCAGCCAGGACGGTAAATCTTAGGAGCCATGAGTTACATTACCAAGCAATCTACATGCTCGTTTTTTTTGGCATCAAGGATCACTGTTTGCTGATTTTCAGAAGCGGGCTTAGCAACACACTCTTTATAATGTGCAGGAGTAATCAAAGTTAAGTCGGAGTTGAACTGTTGTAATAGCTGCAATCCTTTTTCATAAATGGCTAAAGATTTTTTAGGTTGATCCCAGCATGGTGTAAATGTTGGAAATTCCTGATCGTGTACTTGTGCTGATGTAAATTGTAAGGAAAATAATTTCTGACTCAAGGGTTCTTTGTCTTTAGATTGAATACACTCCGACAAAACACCTGCCAAATAAAAAGCAGCATTAACTTTACGAAAGAGATCATCCTCGGGGTTATTACAAGGCTTCTCACTCTGATTTAAACTATCAAAATGGTTCGACTTTACGGTCTCCATATGTAAATAATGCTCTTCTTGATCATAACAAATAAACCCCGGATTATTATCGATAAAAATAGCATTACCCAAAGTATCCTCCGGAGCTATAGCGTAGGAAATATCTTTTTTCCCATTACTGGAATGAGGCAAGCCGTATTTTTTCTGTTGTTGTTCATCTTTCCAAGCAATATTATCACTCATATGATGTCCAGAAAGGATTATTATTTCTGCAGCAATTTCCGCATAGCGTTGCTCACCCAAGGCTTTAATTAATAATTCTTTTACAAAAGCTTCATTTCTTCTTTTATCACCCGAGCTAAAAAATGCGACCTTAACCAGAGGCATAGAAAACAAAACACGCATAAGCTCTAATATTCCGGGAGGAATGTAATGTGTTACCCCATAAGCTTTGATAACGGCTCCTTTACGGAGAAAAAAGAGTATGGTTTGCAGTGTACATGTTTCAGGCATGGCAAGAACGTTATCAATATCAAATATTAGGGTTACCCTATTCATGTTCTGTATGTGCCATTTTTTATGTAATGTTTGTAAAATGCTTTTAGCTTGTGGATTCGCAATATGACAGGATAGAACCTCCGTATTTGCTTCTTTTACTGTTGGCACCAGAAGTCCTAATTGAATGAAACAATGAAAGAGATTTACTTCATTATCTTTTATCGTCTTTTCAGGAGCAGCAACAATTTCAATGGTGTTTTCTTCTAATAAACGCCTAATCTGTTCGCACTCGTCTGATTTTATTCTTAGCCCATGGATAAAATGATTTTTTTCAAGTTGAGTTTGCTGTAAGTCCCCTTGGAAAAACGGTATGTATTTGGAGTTGAACGAAGTCATACCGTGAATATGTTTCACGGGAAACTCTTCTGCCTCAAAAAAAGAAGGATGAACCCCCATTAAAACAGTTTGGGAAACCAAGGGATTACTAAGAGCAGGGTTTATATATTTTTTTAATTCAGAGGCAATAAATTCGTAGTCCTTCTTTAATAAACCAGTGCGAATGCAAATATCAGCGTGATTAATAAAAAGTTTTACTTTTTTCCCATAATGTTTATTAAGATATTTAATCAATTGACTCAGGGCATCACGAGGTAGAAACATGCCGCTTTGCATGGCAATGTCCTGATATTGATCTTTTTTGTAGTGTTTTTCTTTTAGAGGCCCCTGGAATAGTGCAGGTCGATGTTGTATATAAAGATCAGCTAACAATTGTTTAAAGCTATCTTGAAAACTACTGTAAGAACTTAAATCCAGTCGCCCCAAATCCACGACAACAACAGGATATGCTCCTAGATGATTCTTCACTAGCTCCTGATTTTTCCCAATCTTTTTATGGTGGAAATGGGCTGGATCAACTTCCCCGGTATTCGCATAAAAAGCATATAACATACTTAAAGTAAGTGCTGTGTTAAACGTTAAAGGTCTGAGGATTTCAATAACTCGGTCATCCTCTTCCTCTAAAATTTGAATCACCTCTGTATTATCTTGGTACTGAGAAGATTGTTCATATTCAGAAAATAAAAAGGCGGGTGAACGATATTTTGTTGGAGCAGTTTTTGATATTTTTGTTTTTTCCCACCAATATGAATCGCGTAAGGAAAGGCGTTGAGGGGATTCATAGAGTTCATTTTTTTGGGTTAAGCCTAACTTATAGTCATCATTTCTTCCCAATGCGTAGCAGCGATCTTCTGTATTGAAAATAAAAGTGGCGTGATAACCTGCTAGAGCAGATTTGATGGTCCCATCTTTTGGCAGGTTAACTTTCACAAAACGAGTATGATCTTTTTTATCCCGCTGCTGCTTCCTTAAGCCTTTGCCAACCTCCCATAATTCGCCTTGTTCAGAAAGTACGACCAAGTGTTCATAGGTGAAACTTATCTGTTCAGGCTTAACCTCTGGTGGCAAAGTGATAGTACGTTTTTTCATATAATTGATCGGCATAGAATGGTTCATGTCGATACCATAAAAGTGACATTCCCTCTCTGCAGATAAGACAACTACTGCATGCTTCCCGATGGCAATGGCACGGGGTTGTAATTTTTCAAAATTAAGTAATCTTATGGGAGTTACCTGCGACCAATTGGCGTAAGAAGATGATTCTCCAAGTTGCCCTTCTGTGTTATCGCCAAATCCATACAATTTCCCTTCCTTGCTCGCGATAATCGTTCTTTGATGTCCTGTAACGATTTGCTCCGGTATTGCTCCATCGGGTAATAAAATGGGTGTTGGAAACTCAATTGTTGATTCTTTGCCTAAACCTAATTCACCGCGCGAATTACTGCCAAAGCCATATAAAGTTCCCGTGTCACTTAGAACAAAACTTGAATCACCAGATGCGGCAATAGAAACAGGGAGCTCATTATTAGGTAAAAAAATACTGGCAGTTTTTAACTCCCGGTTTGTAAAACATCCTATTCCTAATTGTCCTGATGCGCCTCGCCCATATCCATCCAATAATCCATTCTCATATAAAATCAAAATATGATTTTCTCCAGATGCAACTTGTTTTACTTTGCATCCATCACGTAACGGAATACCCCAGGAATTCTCAGAGTTTGATTTAGATTCAGAGATTAAAAAATCATTTCGACCAAAACCTAGAATTGTATTTGTTGTCTGATTAAAAAATAAAGTATGCCTCCATCCCGAATAAATCACTTGCCATGATGACTCTTTATTGTTTTGATTCGATAAATGGCTAAAAAAACCATGCGGGCTTACAGCAAGTTGAGAGATGCCTTCGTTTTTATCTTGCATATTGATTATCTTAATAACTCTATAAGATTTTGAATCATATATTAGGGGCTGTTTACAATTCTACTCTCTTGGCAAAAATGCTGCGATTTTATGCGCTCCGATACTCACATACTTCATGTATGCTCCGTTTTGGTGCACTCAAATCTGACTTTTCCCCAAGATTTTTAACTTGTAGCTAAGAGACAGGTGCAAGCAACCAGACCCAACCTATTCAATATAATTTGATTCAACAGTTTCAAAGTGGTTAACAAAGCAGTATAATTGCCGTTTTTTTACTCATCATGGTGATTTCAATGACAATATTGGCTGTTTGTGGACCTGTAGGTAGTGATTATAAAGCGTTCAGTGAACAATGTTATTCTTTATTAAATGAAGAGCGTACTATGTTAATTGATAGCTCTACTTATGATTCTATCGATTCATTATTATCTGCTATCGAGAGTGCATCGCATGGAGATGTCATTGTTTTTGGGCCAGATATTTTTTTGGATGAACAATTACGCGATAAATTTGATGTTAAGGTATTTCTTGAGTTGGATTCCGATCTGTGCCTGAGTAACTATATAAAATCATCCCTTTTAAGCGATACATTTGATCTTGAAAAAATACTGAAAAATTACGAAAGTCAGATTAAACCGCTGAATGAAAAAATAAGAGTTTCTTCCAAATTTGCTGCTTTGCGCCGCCCACAGGCAAGTGCAAATGATGTATTAATTGACTTGCTGATTAATGCAGAAGAGAGAACCTTAAAGAAACCAACTCCATCGGATTCTCTATCTCGAGATCGATTCTGGCAACCTGCATCTTTATCTGTGGTTAAGCTAACAAATGATAAAGTGGAAACTCCAAATCAGATGATGTTTATCTAAAAAGACGCGTAACCTGGTTGCTTGCAACCAGGTGCTACCAAATAGTCCCTTGCTCAGGGGCTGAAATTATAAATTAATATCTTGAGAGGTTATCTTAATTTCGTCTCCAGATTGTCTTGCGACAACAAGAGTATATTCGGGAACCTCAAGCCAAGTAGTTGTGTCCTCAGTCAACGGTTCAGAAGCAATAATAATGCTTTTTTTAGTGCCTTCTTTCATTTTGTACTCATTATCATACAACCCATAACTGTCCCCATAGGTATACCATAATGAATGATAGCCGGAGTGGGCGGAGGGATAGGGATCATCGGGTTCTGGCCATCCATAGTCCAGAACAAATCGGGTGGCAGCAATAAATTCACCATTCGTTATAAATAGATTCACAGGTGAATTAATTTTTATATTTCTTTTTTGACGAATACGATGAAGTATTTTTAAAGTTTCAATAATCGCCTTAATAATATCTTCTGTCTGATAGTTTCCTATGGAATTGGGTAATTGGGATAAAAAAAGAGCATAGATCCATTCACTATCCGTAGTTCCATGAATATATTTTTTATATTTAGGATTAACGTATTCGAGTAAATCATAACGCATCTTTTCAAAATCGCTTAACGATCCATTATGAGCAAGCACCACATTCGAACCCGAAAAAATGAAAGGATGCACATTTTGGTTCGAGATGATTTGTCTTTCGTGATAAGAAACTCCACGTAAATGAGCGAGCAGGCAGTAGGGCGAAATTTTAGATGCAAGGTTATACAGATTGCCGTCGTAAAAAGGCAATTGGGTTGTTTTATATAGATAAGGACAGTGGGGGTTATGCGAGGTATGGTCCCAAGCTGCCATACCAAATCCTGCCAGATTAAGTAAATGTGACATATATTTTGGATTATAACTTTGTTTGATAAATGAATTATCTGGCTTATAGAGTAGCTCTTCAACTACGATCGGTTTACCAAGGTAGGTCAATATTCTGCACATATCATGTTACCTGTTGTAGTTCTCTATATGGAGTCTTATATCCAGTTTATAAATGGATTTTTTCAGTGCTACCAGCGAGCCAAAAATTAAATTAAACAGTTTATACCAAAGTCGAGGATTATTTTCTTTAATCCGTTGTATGGCTGATTCAGAAAGCTTGCATAAGATAGTGTGTTCGCAGGTAAGGTATGTAAAATTAAATAGTACATTATTTTCAATACAACCAATGCTGGCAATTAACGTTCCAGGACCAATCACCGATAATTTAGCAAGTTTGCCATCTTGTATGATGCATGTTTGAATCGCACCATAAAGGACCAGATAGCATGAAGCAGTGCTATCTCGTTCATTTACCAGGATACAATTCTTTGGTGCATTCAGAATAACAAACTGTTTGAGTAAGGTATCAATTTCATCTTGAGTCAATGATTTAAATAAAAGTAAATTTTCTATCTCGCTTTTAGCGATATTACTTTCTTCAAAAATAATTTTCTTGGGTTGATTTAATGAATAAATAATTCTTTCAAAAAATGACAAACTCGTCATATCAGAATCAGAAATAAAAGAAGTAATGATATCGTGTACAGTTTTTAAACGGCTACAAATCTGTTGTGCAAAAACCTGTAATAACTTATATCGTGTTTCCGGAAAATCAACAGAAAGTAATTCAAAGTAACTTCTAGATATGACTAAGCAGAGAACTGAACTGGATGCTATAAAAGAGGTAGAACAAGGCCCATCCTCAATAAAGCTATTTGCTGTAAAAAAATGACCGGACGGAAGTGTTTCCATATTGGTGACGCTCTCGTTCATTATTCGCGCAGTTACAAGGACTGTACCTTCCAGAATAAGATAGACACTGTCTGTTCTTTTTCCTTGATGCACAATGGTTTCACCTTCCACGAATGAAGAAATTTTAGCGTATTTAATCAGGAACTCCAGCTCAAGCGGGCTCAGAAAGTCACCTATGCTTTGTGTCAGTTGTTTATTAAGATTTAACTCGTTTTCATCCGATTCAATAACCATGTTATCCATTGATATATCCTCAGTCATGATTTTCTTGCTGTTTCATCTCTTCGGACCATATTCTGCATTGCTCTTCAACAACTTTAGGCAAGGAACCTACCTTTTTCAATATTTGAAATAATACCAAGGAGTCATTAATTTTATTGGTTACGTCATCCAATAACTGAGTCACATAGTCAGTATTTCCTAATTGACTCGTATATTTTTTTATTTTCTCAGCTGTATCAAATATATCGTCAATAATTAAACCCTGCTTCATTGTATACGGATTAATAAAAGTACCGTCGAACCCATAGCGGGATGCTTCAAATCGGTTTTGGTTGTAGAGATAATATAAATCATTGACTACTTGTGTAGGCCGTTCTTCCAATAAATAAATGGCCAGAGACTGGATATAAGCAGTAATTAATGTGGCTTTTTTGATGGTTAAGGGTGCATCAAAAACTCTAATTTCAACCGTGCCAAATTCGGGCTTGGGTCTGATATCCCAATAAAAATCTTTCATGGATGAGACAATACCCAGATGCCGCATTTTATAAAAATAATCTGAGAATTCTTTCCAATTAATTAAATAAGGTATAACACCGCTGAGTGGAAAGGCATTAAACATTATAGAGCGGGATGAGCAAAAGTTGGTATTAACACTCTGATAAAAAGGTGAGGAGGCTGAGAGGGTAATTAATTGGGGAACATATCGCGAGAGTGCATGAGTAAGATAAAGTGCATTCTCTGAGTTTTCGCAGCCTATATGGATATGCTGACCAAATTCGGTCGCCATTTGGGATAAAAAGCGATATCTCCTTGAAATATTTTTATATCTTAATGTTGGAAATATTTTCTGCATGGCCCAGCTTTGAAAAGGATGACTTCCACCACCACAAATAGCAATCCCAAGGTTAGAGGCTTGCTCTAACAAATAGGCTTTCAATTCAAATAGCTCCTGTAACATGGTTTGTGGTGACTGATGGATTGAAGTATTAATTTCAATCATACTTTGCGTTATCTCAGGTTTTATTCTTACTTGGTTCGGGCCGGCTTTAATATGTCTAATCAGATCTTTGGCTTTGGAAATTAATGAAAAAGATTTGGGATCAATAAGTTGAAGTTCTAATTCAACACCAATTGTTCCAACGGCAGATTTTTTGAACCGAAGATTTCTCATAAAATCTCCTAGAGAAATAAATCCTTTTGGGTTAATTATAATCTAAATAAAAGATACTGCTTGGATTTATTGTGATATTACCTGTGTCAACTCGCTCTGGATTAACACGAATTACTAACTTCTAAACCATTCTTATTTTGAAGCTTATTGGGTCTATGCTAAGTAAACTTGGATAAGTGCGAAGTCCAAGCGTCTTGACACTATATAATTTGTAGTCCAAAGTGATTGCTAATTGATCATGCAAGGACAGCAATGGATATTTTACAATGGTTAGCCCATCTCATCAGCTTCAAATCTATTTCCAACACTACGAATTTGGAGCTCATTGAAACAATAGATGACTGGTTTAAATCACATCATATTCATTCTCAAATGATACCTGGACCGGAAGAATCCAGAGTTAATTTATTTGCAACAATTCCTGCACGGAATGGTCAAACAGAAGGAGGTATTCTTCTGTCAGGTCATACTGATGTTGTCCCTGTAGGGGGGCAAATATGGAATACAGATCCTTTCGTAGCCACAGAGTCTGATAATAAAATTTATGGTCGCGGCGCATGTGATATGAAGGGGTTTCTTGCGGTTATTCTCGCTCTTGTTCCTGAGTTTAAAAAGTTAAACCTGGTGAAGCCGATTCACTTTTCATTGACTTGCGATGAAGAAATAGGTTGTGTTGGCATTCCTTATGTAATTGATTTTTTTAAAAAAAATGACATTCGGCCAGAGGGTTGTATTGTGGGTGAACCTTCGAATATGCGACCAATAATAGGTGGGAAATCCAGAAAACTTTATCATTGTCAGATACAGGGAAAAGCAGTTCATTCTTCACTTGCCTTTGAAGGATGTAATGCAATCGAATATGGGAGTCGTTTAATTTCTTATATTAATTCTATTGCGCGTTATGTAAAAGAAAATGGGCCATTTGATGATGATTTTGATTGTCCATTCAGTACGATAACCGTCAATATTGTCAGTGGCGGCAATGCAACGAATGTAATTCCTGGTGGTTGTGAATTTATTCTTGAAGTGCGTTACATCAATCAATTTCCCATCGTAAATTTCCGCAGTCAAATTGAAAATTATATTAATAATGAGCTGCTCCCTGAAATGAGGAAAACCTATTCCGAAGCAATGATTTATTTTGATGAAACCTCGGATGCACTTGGATTTCGTGCCCTTGAGGATTCATCCATCACGAGGATAGTTCGTGCAGTGACTGGGATAAAGGAGCGATTAAAAGTTTCGTATGGAACAGAAGCGGGAATCATTCAAAATGCACATATCCCTACGGTTATTTGTGGTCCTGGTGATATTAAACAAGCACATAATCCTAATGAATTTATCACGATAGAACAACTTAACCTCTGCGAAAAAGTAATGAAGAATGTAATTACTTTTTTCTGTGTGGCTCCCGTTTAGGGGGGCTGCTTGCATTTCGCTAGCTTGAGTCAAAATGGCCTGATTTTCGAGCACCGAAGCGCAGCATACACCAAGTATGTGAGCATCGAAGCACAGAAAATCAGGACAGTTGGGCCAAGATAGTAGAAATGTAAACAGACCCTAGATTTATTGATTACGAATTCGGTAATAATAACAGGCCATATCCTTATAATGCCCTTTTTTATAATACTTCATACCGCATTTTTGCATGACCCGAAATGAAGCGGTATTATCCCTATCGGCATAGGCGATAATATAATCTGTTTCTATGTTCTCCCTTGCCCAGCGCAGAAGCGCTTTTAATAGTTCTGTAGCATATCCTTTATGCCAAAATTTTTGATGTAAAAGATACCCTACTTTTATTTCTCCAGTTTCAAGCTGGTTGAAATAGGATTCTCCTACAAATTCGTCATTAGAATGCTTAAAAATAACAAAACAGGGTAAACGCTTCTCTTTATAATCAACCAAACATTCATCAATATAATCCTTAATGTCTTTATCGTTTAAAAGGCCTTCAGGAAAAAACTCTTTAACTGCAGGGTCTCTTTCTATAAGTTTTAAATGTTTGTCATCTGTTTTTTTAATTAAGCGTATTCCAAGATGTTGGGTTTTTATCAGATAGTTTTCCATAACATACCTGCAATGTAGGATGTATATATATATATCTTAGTACATTGGTTGTAATAATTATCTTTTTTACCTATTTGCGGTAGTGAAACAATCCTCCGTGGCTTAAATTTGAGTTATTAACTATTTTGATGGATGGCTCCCTGCCTACGCAGGGATGACACTGATTAGATGCATTTACCCGCATATCTTTTTTGTCTGCTTACCGTGGCTTATGCACCGTATCCAGTCGATCGTGCATTGACGGCTGGAGCTGGATTCCGCCATAAAGCTTGAGAGTTCCTCACAAAATCTAACTAGGAAAATACTATTCTACAGTCTACAGCTATGCTTAAAAGACTGTCATCCTGCGTAGGCAGGGATCCATTTACAAGGTACATCTAAGCTTAGTCAGGAAAATAAGACAAGAAGAGCTAAAATTAAATGAATAGCCGAAGGTGTTTGAATGGAATTTGATTCGATTTTTGTCAAAAAAATGTTTTCTACCTAATCTTTAAGGAGCATGGAATGCAAACAAATCGAGGTGTTATTTATACCGGTAAAGGAACCGTTAAAGTGGATGCAATCGATTTCCCAAAATTTGTTAATCCTAAAGGGAAAAAAATTAATCATGCAGTACTACTCAAAGTGATATCTACGAATATTTGCGGTAGTGATCAGCACATGGTGAGAGGAAGAACGACAGCGCCAGTGGGAATGGTTTTAGGGCACGAGATTACAGGTGAAGTGATTGAGGCAGGATCAGATGTCGAATTTATAAAGGTAGGCGATCTTTGTTCTGTTCCCTTTAATGTTGCGTGTGGGCGTTGTAAAAATTGCAAAGAACAATTCACGGATGTATGCCTCAATGTAAATGATTCGCGTGCTGGAGGTGCTTATGGCTATGTCGATCTCGGAGGCTGGATTGGTGGTCAAGCAGAATATGTCATGATTCCGTATGCAGATTTTAATTTATTAAAATTTCCTGATAAAGATCAGGCTCTAGCAAAAATTCGTGATTTAACGTGTCTTTCCGATATTTTACCTACGGGTTATCACGGTTGTATCAAAGCAGGTGTTAAATCAGGATCAACGGTCTTTATATCGGGTGCGGGGCCTGTTGGTCTTGCTGCAGCTGCTTCAGCATTTTTTCTTGGTGCAGCTGTTGTTATTATTAGTGATGTCAATGAAGATAGGCGAACTCATGCCCAAAGCTTTGGCTGTCAGACGGTCAATCCCTCTTTGGATGCGTCTATGCGTGAACAAATCCAGCAAATTTTAGGGGTACCTGAAGTCGACTGCGCTATTGATTGTGTTGGGTTTGAAGCAAGGGGGCACGATGCAGATGGAAAAGCAATTGAGGAACCTGCTGTGGTTCTCAATCAGTTGATGGAAGTAACTCGGGCGGCTGGTGCTATTGGGATCCCTGGCTTATATGTCACAGCAGATCCAGGCGGTGTAGATAAAGCGGCAAAAAAAGGTATTTTAAGTTTGCACCTGGGTACGGGTTGGGCAAAATCACTGTCATTTGCTACAGGCCAAACGCCGGTAATGAAATATAATTATGGTTTAATGATGGCTATTTTGAACGACCGACTTCCAATAGCAAAGGCCGTCAATGTTTCTGTGATTACTTTAAATGAGGCACCTCGTGCTTATGTTGAGTTTGATCATGGAGCGCCCAAAAAATTTGTTATTGATCCCCATAAGTCTTTTTCATAAGTCTCCTGGTTACCTTTTATCCATGCAATGATAGATAAGGGTAACCATGAGTGATATAGCAGTCAGAGTTAATGCCATCGGGAGAGGATATGTTTTGGGTAGATGGGACATGATGAGTACTCCTATGGCTGAAAAGGTCATTTGCGCACAACCAACCACTGCAGCGGCTGACCCTGCCATGTGTTTAAAAGGAGCAACTGCTGCAGACATTCCTCGGGGATAAAGGATACCAATACATCCAGTCATAAAAACAATGGGTACAAGTACGGTGTAAATATTAAACAACCCAATTCCAGCGACTAGAGTGAGAATAATAAGACTACCTGTCATAATCATATTAGCAATGGATAACAACCGATCCGCTGGCAAAATGGTTGTTTGATTAATCAATGAGCCTGTTATAAAACCCGCAGAAGTCAGAATAAAAGTTAAACTGTACATGACTGGGCTTAAATGTAATCCTTGCTGTAACATAAACGGAGACGCAACATAATAACTACTCATTGCTGCAAAAGACAAAGTCGCTGTCAGGGTGTATTTGATAAACTGGCGATTGCTATTTAATGCATAGAGATGAAATAAAGAATCTTTTAACCTGGCTTTTTGCCTTGTTTCCCAAGGAGAAGTTTCCTCAAATAAATAAATAGTAATGACCATGATTATCAGGCAGTACCCGGCTAAACACCAAAAAATGAATCGCCAGTTACTTATCAGCTGAATTAACCCGCCTAAGGTTGGTGAAAACATGGAAGTTAATGAGGCGATTATCGAAGAATAACCAATTGCTTTAGTGAGTGACGTTCCGCTATGTGAATCATTTAATGTTGCTCTGGCAACCGAGGTAATACAGCCTGCCCCCAAACCTTCAACAGCGCGGCCAAGCAGTAGTACAGTAATGGTTTCAGCTGTCGCACAGGACACAGCAGCAACTATATAAATCGTCATGCCAAACAAAATAACAGGCTTTCTACCAAAGATATCTGATAACGCGCCACCAATTAATTGGGAAATCCCAAAAAAGAACATATACATGGTAAGGGTGGAACCAACTAAAGCTGAATTGGTATGCAACGCGTGCGTGATTTCAGGTAGCGAAGGCAAATAAATCACTGAGGCAAGTTGTCCAATACTAACAAGCGCACAAGAAATTATAACAATCGCTAATTGTAATGAATGTTGGTTCGTCAAATTCATAGGCAAGACATGTTGTACTTTTGATTGATTATCATAGTACACCACAAATTGTGTAACAATTTAAAAAAATTCACCACCCAGGACAGCATGTTTCAGTTGAGAAGATAGTGAATTGTTCTATACCTATAGTATGGAGTTTGCGAAAAGGATTTTAACTATGAAAAAAGTACGCGTGACTGTGGATGAAATCGTAAATGCTGCACTCTCTCTTGCTGAACAGACTTCATGGGAAAATGTGCGGTTATTTGATATTGCCAAGCGGCTTAATGTTAATCTTGAGGATATTCGTTCTTTTTTTCGTGAAAAGAATGAATTAGTGGATGCTTTTTTCGATAGGGCGGACAAAGCAATGTTAACAAGAGCAGAGCAGCCAGAAATGATGGAGCTAGATGCCCCAGAGCGGCTACACAAACTCTTAATGTCTTGGTTTCACGTGCTGCAAAGTAATCGCAATGTTGCGAGACAAATGCTTTGGTCACAACTGGAAGTGGGACATATTCATGTGCAATTTCCTGCGCTTTTGCGAGTGAGCAGAACCGTACAATGGTGGCGAGAGGCAGCCAAACGCTCAGCAACTTATTACCACCGTGCTATTGAAGAGACCGGTTTGACACTCATTTTTCTAATGACCATGACTTATTGGTTACACGACGATTCGAAAGGAGCCATCAATACCAGTCGATTTTTGCAAAAAAAGCTTAGCCAAGCACACTGTTTAAAGGAAAAGGCTAAGGATTTCTGCGGTCTTCGTCATGGGGGTGATTTTACTCGTGGGATAAAATCGGATGATACCGACATTATCTCTCGTTAACGCAGCAGGATGGACCAAAAAGTGTGTCCTCTCCCCTTATTTGATTGTGACCTTGCTGAAGATTTCTGCAACAAGAAAATCAAGTTGGGACGAGGTCACCTCTTCAAGGTATTCCACTTGCGGCGTAGGAATAATATCTACCAAGATTTCGGTTGATTTTTTACGTGCCAATTGATCCTGGTATTCTTTACTAAACTCGGTTCTTATCTCTCTACTTGCTAATTCATCCATAAATTCTTCACTAAAATCAGCTAACTGTTTCTTGCGAGCAACTTCTTCAAGATATTCAGTGAAAAATTGTTTTTTTAACTTTTCTTCCATTTGTGCTGAGGTGATTTCAAGTTCGATGCGCTCTGTTCTCGCAGCCACTTGCATGCTGGAATCAACACCTAAATGTGACGCTCCTTTAGCGGTTATAATACAACGGGGGGCGTTGTTTAGTCCAATAACACGCCCTTTTCCCATACTGCTGGGGTCGTAGGTAAAATGTTGGCCATTGGGCAGAAGCAGTCTACTGCCTTCTGCATGAGGCAGGCGTCCTTCTATCCAATCAAAAATCTGTTCGGTCGCTTCGTGTCCTCCTCGATAACCTGCTTTTACCTCATACAATTTGAGAATTCTTAAATTACCTTTTTCAATGACCGCGATGACATCATCAGCAAATAATTTTTCTGGATTGAGTTTCCCTTTTTCCATTAATTGAATTTTAAGACCGCTAATCAGTTTGGCATCGGGTACGGTTTTGCGAATTTCATCAAGATGTTTGAGTTTGATATCCTTTGAAAGAATTTCAGCTAAATTGCCTTTAAGAACATTGAAACTCCCCTGTGTGACGGTGGCTGTGCGAATTCGATAATTTTTTAATACCTCTTGGGGGCTAATGCCAGCAAAAGTTGTCGGAAAAAAATCTTCAAGTCGTTCTGTGAGTTTTTCGGGTTGCTTAAAGAATTTCGCTAACAATTGCATGGCTTCGTCATCAGACAGGTCCATTGGCCGGGGAACCTCAAAGTTATTAATAAGATGCTGTGTTTGTCGTAACTTATACTTGGCGCGCCTTATATAGTCGCTGCCTAAAAAACCTTTAAGTAATTTGATTGCTTCAGGATTTCGCGTTTTACCCAGGGCCCATTTGCGGGGGCTTTCTGGGCTTGATTTACCTTTTGTGTAGATGCGATAAGCCTCTTGCAACTCACTATGCATAAATCCCGTGCCGTCTACATTGAGCAGATCATCAATAGTTGGTGGTTCGCTTTTAATTTTTTTATAGATTCTACTCAGCTCCTCCACTTGTTCTACTGTAGCCGCTAGTCCTTTTTTAATTCTTTTTTCAGCTTCGCGAATCAGTTTTGCATCTTCCGCATTGAGTCCACCTTTTTTTATTTTCTCAAGTAATCGCGCTGTTTTTTCTGCCCGACGTCCAAAAGAACGTCTTAATACGGACACACTGCGGGCAGCGCCGCTTGCTGCAAATGGAAGTAGCGCCCCGATGCCAAGTATTGCAATTTCGGTGCTCGATAATTTTCGGCCATATAAATCACGACCGCTATACCAACCTTTGGTAAACTCAGCAATGTCAACTACATCACCGATAGCGGGTATAAAACGAACGGCTAAATCGATTGCTGTTAGTTCCGGACTAAGAACAATCGGTTGAATAATTGGAATTGATTTCGGATTAAGGCGTTGCCAATAGGATTTGATCTCATTAAATTGCAGGCCTTGTGTGGGTACATTCGCTATTTTTTCTGTTTCGTAAATTTCAAAAAAACTCACCGCACTTGAGGTTTTTTTGCCACCGAGTAATACATTCCCGGGAGTATAATAAATAGGTTCTCGTACCAATTCGACTTTAACCGCGGGAGTCTTCACTATTTCGAGCAATGGAAGATTACTAAATTTATTTCCGCGCTTGGCATCGATGCTTCCGTTTGCATTAATCTGGAACGCAAATTGTGCATCTGAATGTACTTGATCAATCTGGTTTAATAAATCTAAAAATTCTATATCACCATTATGACGCGGTACGGTAATAATCAAATCTTGCTTCGATTGCAGATGGCGAATAATAATCCCATTATTAAGGGGTGAAAGCATAAAAAAATTACTGGAGGGAATCGAATACAGATACCATTTCCTAAGATCCCCAACATCTTTACCTTGTGGCGGTTCGGGTGGATTTACCTGGAATTCACCAAGCAGGTTATGGGTATTAAAATCAGTGCCAATAATGGGCACGAGTTCAGGATCTTGTACTCTAATAATCTCAACCAAAGGGAAAAATGAGTTGGGTGTATAAGGCTCAGGAGGATATCCGTTGAGTATAATACTTACTCCAGGTCCTGCTATGAGTTTAAAAATGGCATAAGGACGATCAGACGTAGGTTCCAAATATTGATAATGAGCAGGCATTCGTCCTTTAGCCTGTGCGCCACGTAAATCAGTTAGTTCAATAACCAGCTTTTTTCCGCTTAAAATGTAGATAAAGTTCAATTTGATTTTATTCTTACTTATTTCGGCTGAAAAATTTTCGTAAGCACTCATATCCTTATCCTATTGTTTGAAAAATCCATTTTGCGAACTATAATTGTTCATTATGGACTATAAAGTCTCAGGATGAGAATCAAAATGATGAAAACAGAAATTTTATTCAAATTTGCTGTGATACGAAATCCTGAAGTTGAGGAATCCAAGCCAGGGCGCACCATTAATTTTGAGAGTCATCAATGGGTGAAACGCATAACAGGGCTAGCCACAAATAATGTTTCCTTGGACGATGCACGTCGACGTGTCTCCAATGATTTTATGGATTCATCCACTTATTTTCTGCGTGCTCCCAATTGGCAACCTTTTTTAGCGCGTCAGGCAGAAATTCAGCGTCTTTTGAAAATCTCTGAAAACGAAGCCCAATTTAAATCCTTTTTTAATCCCTTATTAATACAAATTAATTCGAGTTTTAATTCCCTGGAACATTTTGTAGGGAGTAAGGAATTTAAGCAGCTCAAAGAGCAATTATGGCATAGTTATTACAGTAATGTTGCCTTAATCACGAGACGCGCACAAGATCGCCCTGTACTCGAATTTTGGCTTAGATTCTGGCATTTTTTAGAGCGATTGGTGGCTGGAGATGCCTTTAAGGATTTAATCAATGATTTTAATAAATGGTCTTTTGCTGTGCCTAATCAATTGGTGCGGGCAGTAAAAACGGAAGATACCAAAGAATCGGAGCAGCAAACAGGCAGTAGTTCAATCCCGGTGAGCATTAGCAATAAAATTGCGGAGACAAGAAAGACAATCGCTCAATTGCAGGCTACGCGTGCCCAAATCGTCAAAGTATTTCATGCCAAATTGGCTGAAGTTACTGAAAAAGAAGAATCAGAAAAAACGAAACCTATTCCAGATTCTGGAGGCTCAACAAGCACTCGAAAAGCCCCCTGGATGCTAACGGCTAAGGAAATTGGCAGCGATGCGGCAAAGGCTTTGGAGCATTTGGGTATCTCTCTGGATACGCATGACGCAACCCAACTCAGTGCCTTATTAGAACGACAAGAGGCGGAACTGGAGAGCGAAGTTTTTAAGCTAGAGTATACAAAACGAGTTACCTTGGTTAGGGGTGTCCCTGTAATAGTACGTAGAAAGGATGCATCAAATGACCAAATCAAAGATTAAACCCATTGGCATTGCCGATTTAAAAGTAGTGAAGCAAACCCTCGTTCGCTATGCTGCAGGGGAGGTCGCTCATATCGAGAATGTCATGGCGACAGAAAGCCGTGGTCGTCATCATCGACGTTTACGACAAATGGAAGAAACCATAACCAGTGAGTTTGAACGCACCGAAGAAAGTAAACGTGATCTACAAACGACTGAGCGATTTGAAATGCAGCAGGAAACTCAAAAAACCATTCAATCTGAAACACGTTTTCAGATAGGTGCCGAAGTTTCGGCTGGGTTTGGCCCCGTGCAAATCGGTGTCTCAACCCAATTTTCCACCAGCAATTCCAAAACTGAGTCCGATCTTAATGCAGTCAATTATGCCAAGGAAGTTGTGGAGCACTCCTTAGAAAGCTTGGTTGAACGTGTTCGGGAAGAACGAGTCATCCGAACTCTAGATGAATTTGAAGAAAAAAATTATCATCAGTTTGAGAATACGGATGGTGAAAATAAAAGTGGTATTTATCGCTGGGTTGATAAATATTACCGAGCCAAAGTGGTGAACTATGGAAAACGCTTATATTATGAATTTATGATACCTGAGCCTGCTGCATTTTATATTTTTTCACGACAACATACGCTTGATAATGAAATACTGCCTGAAGAACCCTTGTCACCAGTCGATCCAGTGACAAATAAACCGTTAGCTCCTCATCATATTACCCGTACCAACTACCTTGCATTAGCTCAGAGCTATGGTGCGGATGGGATCGTACCCCCACCGAGAAAAGAAATAATAGCTTCACGGGTCATAGGCCGTGAATTAAAGGCAGAAGAACAATGGATATTCACCGACAATGAATTGGAAATTCCTCCCGGATACGTTTACGGCAGCAGCTCTTGGTATTATACCTTTGGCGGAGCAGGGGACGTTTATCGCTTTTCCATCCATCGGTCTGTACATGTGCTGAGTCGTGATGAGAAAGAGTCTACTTCAAACGGGGTAAGCATTCCCGCGATTAGCGGCATGTTTCCTATTGGTGTACGCGGGCATGGAATTGGTTCTCTGATGATAAGTATTGCGATTGTTTGCAAATTAACCCAGGAATATGAAGATGAATGGCGGCTTAAAACATATCAAACGATTATGGCGGCCTACAATAAAAAAAGACTTGAATATGAAGAACGTCTTGCAGCGGCACAAGTGCAAGAGGGTGTCGAAATTGGAGGAAACAATCCACTTCTTAATCGTACCATTGAAAGAGAAGAACTTAAAAAAGGATGTATTACCCTCTGGACCGGTTTTAAATACAATGCCGTACCCGGAATAACCCACGATACCAATGCGAATGTCCCAAATAATTACCCAGAAATTCATATTGATAACGCTTTGGAAATGACTCCAGAAATTCAATTTTTGGAACAATCATTTGATTGGAAGAACATGACCTATGAGTTTTATCCTTACTACTGGGGACGTAAAAAATATTGGCTTGATATTTATCCTATTAAAGATAACGACCCCTTGTTTGCAGATTTTTTACGTGCTGGTGCTGCGCGAGTACTCGTTCCAGTTCGTATTGAGGCAACCAAAGCAATCCTCTTTTATCAACTGACTGGTAAAATGTGGCCAGGAGGTGATGTGCCAAAATTTGATCCACCTGACCCATCCGGAACTTTTGCGGCCGCGGGTGTAGAAGATAATACAGATGCTGAATTTAAACTCTATAAAGAGTATGTTGCTGAATTACAAAATGAAAGTATGATTGGTGATATTAACGAGGATATAGTCATCGCACCGGATGACCCTGAAGCCTGGATGTTTAAGGTTCCAACCACGCTTGTATGGTTGCAAAGTGATATGGAATTGCCGGATCTTGAAGCTGGCACTACTGAGGATGACGACGACAATGCCTAAATATAAATCATTTTCTGGAAGCAATACTTCGATTCTCATTGAAGTAGAAGAAGGAAGCACAGGAGAAGGGAACGGTAATTTCAAAGACTCCTTATCTGTGCTACCCGAAGTCATTCGTTTCTTTGTTGATTCAGTCGATAAAATACCGACAAAGAAGAAACCAAAAGAACTTAAAATTACGTTCAGCCTTAAGACCTTGGAGGATGGCAGTTTAGCCATATCGTCTGATTCAGATGAAGGTAATTTTAAAATAAAAATGTTGTGGTCATCAGAGCCACCCTCTGCAGATGAGTTTACCCGTTAGTTGGCAGTTCCGCGCAAGCAATCAGGATTTACCCGAAATAGAATGTTTCTGATTTTTCTTCTATATTCATTTTTATTAAGGGCGTTATTAAGGATGAAAACATGATAAGGATATTCATGTGTCTAGGTCTTCTTTTAAGCAGTAATATACTCATTGCAAATACTGCACCGCAAGCGGGGATTAACTTAACCCCATGTTTTAACATGAATGACGTAGAACGGATCGGCAAACAAGTCAATGAACTCTTACGCCATGAGTTTTGCGAAGAAAAAATTGCTCCCAAAAAATTCGCATCGGTCAGCCAAAATATCCTCTCAAAAATCATGACAGAATCCTTCCTGGGAGTGACTCCACCAGAAAATTGGCAGCAATTAACCGATGATATTATAAAAAGCTGTCTGGAAAACAAGGATCTGTGTAAAAGAGAAGCGCGGAAAGAGTTTGAAACATGTATCAAACCTAAAATACCTTTAATCTTGGTACAAGTGGGGCCTTGGCTTGCAGAACATTGTGCCCAATTGAATAAGTCATTAATTCAGCAATGGCCTGATAAAAAAGAAATCCTCAAAAAGACAATTAATGAAAACAAGACATCTGAAAGTGCCTTGTAATTTTAAATCTCTGCCTACGCCCTACGGCTTGTCCGCAGGGTCCAGTATTTTAGTACAGCTCTTCTGGATCCCGCGGATAAGCCTTGAGAGATCCTCACAAAATTTAACCAGGTAGCATGTCAATTGTTGGCTGTCATCCCTGCGTAGGCAGGGGATCCATTCATCAAAATAGTTCATCGCTCAAATTAAGCCACGGAGGATGGTTTCACTCAATTAAAATTAATTTTCCATTGTCTTTTCACTTTTTTAATTTGCTTTTCCCGCGTACATTGTAA
>NZ_LNXS01000054.1:532885-551560 GCF_001467525.1 Legionella anisa | reverse complement strand
TAAATAGGGATTTAGGATGCCATTCTTGGTGTTTTATCAAGGACGTGCAACTATTCCTTTTGCTTTTACCGGACAGTAGGGTGCCTTCGCAGGGATGACGGGCAACAAATGACATTCTTCCTGGTTAAATTTTGTGAGGAACTCTCAGGGCTTGTCCGCGGGACGTGGTAAATAAAGTATTCCTTGAATTATGTCCAATACCGATGTTCCTAATCCAATAAGTTAACGATCCTCCAGGCCAACCCCTCTGGATTTTAGCTAAACTTGGCTCCCTTTTGCAGAGGTTAAATTGAATCCATTGACTACTTCCTGTAGCATTTTTAAATGAACAGGTTTGGTCAACACTTTATTCATTTCAGAATGCAAAAGTTCATTTGCTACTTTACCTGAAGTATTAGTAGTTAGGCCGATAATGGGGATAGGATTTTTCTGTGTTTTCTTTTCTCGCTCGCGAATGCACTGAATGAGGTTCTTATCTGCAATGCTGGATATGCCTATATCGGTAATGATTAAGTCAAAATCATTTGTTTCCAGCAGCTCTAAAGCATGCTCACCATCAATCGCTGAGTAGAACTGATATTTTGCTTGCTCTGCAACATTTTCAAGCATATGCAGAGAGATAATATTATCTTCTACGAGTAAAATGAGTGGTGAATTAGCTCCTGTTTTTTCCTGCTGTAATTTAGTTTCACTCGTCCCATAGAGAGAGGGGTTGCGCTCGTTGTATCCAATTTTCATTGTAAGGGTAAAATAAAAAGAGGATCCTTTTCCAACTTCACTTTCTAGATTTATTTCTCCACCTAATAGACTTAAGTATTTTTGTGCCACGTGAAGACCAACACCATACCCGCTATGCTGGCTTTTATAAGAAGGGATAGCTCGGAAGAAACGATCAAAAATCTTGTTTTTTAATTCAGGAGGTATACCAATTCCTGTATCGATTACACTAAATCGGAGTTGGGCATAACTATTTTCATGGGCAAGGTTTTCTACTTTAATTGTAACGACACCGGTGTCCGTGAATTTAATTGCATTTCCTACAAGATTTAACAAAACTCGATGTAATTTTGTACCATCAGTGATAAAACTATTGGGCGTTGTTTCATCAATCTCGATATTCAATTGAATTTTCTTCATTTCCAGGGTTGGTTGAACAAGATGTGCAATATCTTTAATGTTCTTGCGTAATTCGAATAACTCCTCATGTACATCACTTTCTCTGAGGTTATCTGCTGTAACGATTTCCATTACACCGTTGAGTAAATCCAGTAGTTGTTCGCTACTTTCATGAATCCAGCGTGCGTATTGTTTTCTTTCGGGATCTTCGGCTTTCTCTTCTAAAAGTCGTGACATTCCCACAATACCGCTTAATGGGGTATAAATATCATGACTCATATTTTCTATAAATTCAGTTTTTGCCTGGTTAGCAACTTCCGCGTTTTCCTTGGCGCGACGCAACGCGACTTCCATTCTTTTTCGCTCTGTAATGTCTAGAGAAATGCCTAAAACGCCAATAATCTCATTTTTTTGATTGCGTAAAGGAACTTTTTGGGAATAATAAATTCCCATTCCATTAGTCATGACCGCATATTCTTCAGCAGTATGTGGTATGCCAGTCTCCATTACTAACGTATTGAGTTTATTTAATTCTTCTGCCTGATCTTTCCATGGCATGTCGTAATTGGTTTTTCCAACGATATCTTTTCTTGATTTCAAACGAGCGCTTTTAGCTTGCGCGTCGTTACACCCTAAAAATATATTATTCTTATCTAACCAATAAACATGTCCTGGCATTAAAGCAATTATATTTTCGTAATAATCATGAACAGCTTGTAATTCATTTTTAAATTTTAATCGTTCCTCTTCAAGAGAAAGCGTTAGTTGATGAATTTCCGCGTTTTTTTGATCAATAATTTCATGTAATTCTTTTGTTTTGTTGGAATCCATTTTTCACCGTATAAATAATCTTAATAAGCGAGATAATGCATTATTAAGTAAAATATTGTTGTAACTAGTATAGACAGTATATTAATGGACTTACTCATAAAGAGTACAGTAAACCTGTCAAATGATCTGTCTCTTATAAATAATAGGTGGAGATATTATAAACTATTTATGAAAAAAATGGTTATTTTTTTTTCAAAATGCATTATACTATGGCTATATTTTCGACTGGAAATTTAATGGTTTTGATTTTTAAAACCCAAAAAATACCAATTTAAGTACGTAACTGCATGATTTTAAATTATTTTTAAGTATATGAGTGACTTGTTAGCGTACAGAAATGATAAAATAAACGCTAAGGAATATTTTAGATGCCGAATGATACACCCAAAGTTAGGGGTCCTAAAGATGGTAAAATTGTTACCGCAAGTTTTGACCCAATAAGTAAAAAAGATAATGGTAAAAGCCGTTTTCCCTCTCTAGTTCCCACACATGATTTAGTCCTGCTAAGTATTAAAGGAAATGAGTATTGTGCAGGTGACTATTTAGGAGCTATTGTGCAACAAGCTGTTGCTACGCATCAACCCCCAGATGATTATTCTGGTCCTAAAGGTAAAACAACCTTTTTAATTGCTGATGAAATTTATTGGCACAATCTTAAGGATAAAACGCTGCCTCCTGACGAAGGAGACATTCTCACTCTTAAGAAGAGCGCTTTAGAAGAAGGTGAATTGTATTTTGAGAATAATTTAGGTGCTTTTTTAGCTCCTTTGGGTATGACTGTTGATGTGTTCAAAAGCAAGTATCCTGATAAATCAATGGATGAAAAAATTTCTATCATCAATCAACTCGCTTTGGAACAAGGAAAGAATTTCGAGATCGTTCGTTGGCATACATGGATAACTCAGCGTGATTTTGATAAAACATTAAAAGAGATATTACCTTATTATGACGAAGTAGAAGGCCTTAGAGTGGCTGTTGATGAATCAGTCTCTGACTTTGTGAAACGTCATTGTAAAGTAGGAGATGATCCCGGAGTATGGACTGAACGTTCTCGAGGCTATCTCAAAGAAGAGAGTCCTTCGATTATGTTGTTAGCAGCATACTTAGGGTATAATTTTATTATTTATCCAGGTGGTATTTTGCCTCCTTTTGAAGCAACAAAAGAGTACTTTATTGTTGATAAACATACTGCTCGTATCGAAAAAGGGGAAAGTGTCAAATCAGAGTGTACTCACAATAAGTTTTGCCTTCACTCCGAGAATCCTTCTCGCTTAGTCAATTGGTTAAAAGTTAACTTTGTTAGAAGTCATGGAAATACAAAGACTCAGGAAACTACAAAAACAAAAGAAGGGGCAAATCCAAGTTCTGGTGGAGTTATAGAGCATCAAGAAGTTATAAAACCTCAAGAAGTTACAACATCAGACATTACTAGACCAGAGGTTACAAAATTAAGGGCTATTAAGTTTTTCGACCAAAGCAAGCCCTCCGTTTCTCCTAGAAAAGGACTTGGAAACCCAAAGACAGATGGAGTCGATACAGATATAATAGATGTAAAGGAAGACGGGATAGTTTTGGAGTTAGTGCCTAAAAAAGAGACCATTATTTCCTCAATAGTTCAAGGAGTTACTCAGGCTCTTGAGAGCCATTTTCCTCCTCAGAAGAGTGGTAAATTAGAAAAACGCACACCAACTCCACTGACACAAATATTTGAAGGCATTACCCAAGGAGTTTTATCATCAAATCAGATTTCCATGCAAGATAAGGTAAGCTTTTTGACTGAACTGATTGATACTTATATGATGAATCATTCGGAGGAGCCAAGGCATGTTCCTGTTAGAATGCCGATGATCTCATAAAGATTTCTAAAGCCCATATCAATGTGTTATATGGGCTTTTTTGTACTATCCAAAATTGAATGTTAATGTATGAACTCCTCCGAAATTAGTTCAACATGTCGGGATTAAAGGGTTGTCCGTTCACAAAAATCTTTTGGTTTTCTAACTTGAAAGTAAGTACATAATCATTACCTTCAATCTTCAAAAGTCCTTTATTAACAAAATTTTGTAACATTTTTTCCGCTTGGGTTGCAGCGTCATTATCCGGATTAGTCAGGATTTGTGCCGGACTTGTTGTGTCAGGCGATGTTACCTGGATATCTGGAGTGGTTTGCGTCTTGTTGGCGAGATTATTCTTCATTGATGCGGTCACAAGCGCTTTTACAGTGGTTATTGGTGCTTTAAAGTAGCCTTCGCCACTCATCTTTTGCATCATTTGAGGCAAGTCCTCTCCTTCACTTTTTGGCAGTGAAATTTTAAAATTGCCTGTAATTTTCCCATCTGGTACATTCAAAACCATTTCCGAAAGCTCTAATTCTGCCCCTTTGGCAAGGAGTTTGGGTAGTTCAGTTACGAATGCAAGTGTAGCTAGATTGGGGTCGCTACTATTTTGAATCATATCCGATTCTTGTTGATTGATTTTCGCTGCAACTTCTGGATCCAGATTTCTAAAACTCAAGTGAAAAATGCCTGGTCCATACTTCTGATTATTAGTAAACAGCTTTTGTAATGACAGTTTAAAATCCATGTCCATTGCACCATCATGAACATTAGAACCGGCCGATAAGTTAAATCCTGCGAGCTCGAATACTTTTTCACCTGCCAGATTGATTGCAACAGAAGGAACATCAAAACGAGCGTCTCCAAGCCATAACCAGTCTTGATGCCGTTTAAATTTATAATCATAGATGATCTCACCAATATCGAAGGCAAAATTATTCTTCGTATAGGATGGATTATTGGCAGCTCCTTTGACGCCCAATAATCTTAAGTTACCATCAAGATTATCAAGATTGGAGGAAACACAGAGCAAAGAAGATAAGCCCTGCCAATTTAACTTGAAGTCACCCTCATTTTGTCCAATCGTCCCCTCTACGGCAAAGGAGGGAAGCGTATATCTAAAAATGGTTTTATTCAGATAATTAATAAATGCTTCATAATGAGTTTCGGGTTGAGTTGTGACAAGACCTATTCCAAAACGTATACCATGATCTGTAGCTATAAAAGGTCCATGTTTGATAAAAATAGGAATGTCTATATCAAAGTCAGCTGGTGGTTCAGTTTTAGTGACACCATTTTTATCTGTTATAGTTTGTGCTGGAATATGCATCTTAAAAGTTAAGTTGGCTTGAGATGAAAACCAACCTCGGTGGTATTTATCAAGTCGAACACTAAATGAAGAAGATTTCGGAATTGAATTTATATTTTTATTTAGGGTATTCTCGATTGAGAAACCAATAGCAAAGTAAGCTCCAAGGATAAGCACTACCAAAGCTATGATGAAACCAGTCCATTTTTTCATGAATACTCACATTAAGATCCTTTGTTAATATTATGTAGCCTAAAAATTTTATTTTGTAAATTAAATAGATATTTATCTTAAGTAAAGATTACTCAGAATATTTCAAAGTAACTTCATGTAGTGAAAAACTCTAGATTGCTGTGCAATCAGATCAATATAATACTATTATTATTTTAATAAATAGGAAGATTCTTTATAAGAAAAATAAGGAAATTTTTTAATGGACTTTCCGGGCGTGACGAGCACTCAAATAGAAAATAAGCTGATAACCGAGTCATATAAAAAATTTTATGTGCTGATTATTGCTGATTTTTTTGCAACGATTTTTTTTGCTTTTCTGATTTGGGATCAAGTTAATAAGCAATTCCTGTTACTCACATGGGTACTGGTGATGTTTGTTTTCAATCACATACTGAGAGGACTTTTTTTAGCTCATTATCATCGCCAAAAAAAACAAGGTAGCTTGGTTCGCCTGGCTTTTTGGAAGAAATATTTTATCCTTAATAACCTCCAATCAGGTATTTTATGGAGTTTAGGGGGATTATTGTTTCTCTATATAGACGATCCCCTTCATCGCATGGCGATTTTTGTCTATCTTATTGGTCTGCTTGGAGCGCCTGCGGCTAAGTTATTAACAATTTATAGCGCTTTTATCGCATTTATGATCCCAATTTGGATGCTGTTGATTTTTTTATCAGTATCAATTGCCCCCTCGCTTTCGCTTATCTTGCTTATGGCGACAATACTTTATGTTGTGATCGTGTCCTATGTCACCATAGAAGTGAATCAATTTTTAATGAAGTCAATTTATTTGGAAATATACAGTTCGAATCTTTTATCTGATTTAAGATGCAGCGAAGAGAGTTTTCGCAATACTATTGAAAATGCACCAATTGGCATGGCTATTGTTTCCCCTGAAGGAGTATGCATCCATGCCAATCGTACACTACAAGAGATCCTAGGTTACAGTGCGGAGGAGTTACATAATAAAAGTATGCTGGAAATCACTTATGTTGATGACGTCCCTATGACTCAAGATGCCATGAATAAACTTCTTCTGGGCGAATTGCGTATTTCACATATGGAAAAACGTTATGTACGAAAAGATGGCAGTATTATTTGGGCAATGGTCAGTGCGACCCTGATCCGAAATGCTCAGGGAGAACCGATTAATTTTATTGCACAAATGAAGGATGTAAGTGATCGTGTTCAAAATGAAGAAAAAATGCGAGAACTGAATGAAAAAACGATGGAAACCTTGAATGAGTTAAAATTACTTGAACATGATGAAAGTTTATTAAATAAATTAAATCGTTCACTGCAAGTTTGCATTACAACAGAAGAGGCTTTTCCACGAATTCACATAATTGCCCAAGACTTATTTCCTAACCTAAGTGGCGGCTTATCCATTTATAATCAGGTAATGAAGCAAATGGAAACTGTAGTTTGCTGGGGAAAGGAGCAGTTCCTGCCAAAAATATTCTTTCCTATGGATTGTTTTTCAATCCGCGAGGCGACTACTAATGTGGTTGATGATCCAAATAAATCAGTACATTGTGCTCATTATCTGACTCCTCCTCAAGGTGGATATATGGTGCTGCCCCTCATAGTCCAAAATGAATTAATAGGTGTTATTCATTTGTTAGCGTCAAAAAGTAAAAGGTTGACGCAACACCAACAAGATATGGCAAATTCATTTGCTAATATTGTGAAGCTTGCTATTGCCAATATTAATCTGCGCGTGTCATTGAGTGAGTTGTCATTACATGATCCATTAACCAATTTATATAATCGACGTTATTTAAATGATATTTTGTCACGAGAATTAATTCGAATTGCTCGAGAAAAAAAGACATTATGCGTTGCTATGTTGGATATCGATGATTTCAAGAGATTGAATGATACTTACAGTCATTTGGCCGGAGATGAGGTTCTTAAATCGATAGGGAAATTATTAAAGGAAAATTTCCGGAAAAGTGACATTTCTTTTCGCTTCGGTGGTGAGGAATTTGTTGTTGTATTGTTAAATACGACATTGAATAATGCTGCAAGTAGAATGGAAGAATTCCATGAAGAGGTAAAAGCCACTTCCATTTATTATAAAGGCAATCCATTGCCTCACATTACCATCTCAATTGGTGTGGCAGAAGCACCCAAACATGGTGCTACCATCGACGAGATTATAAAGGCTGCTGACCATGCACTTTATGCTGCGAAAAAGGGAGGTAAAGATCAGGTAAAAGTCTACAACCCTAATTTATAGTACAATCTTTTTGAAGTTAAACGCCAAAGATCTATGTTTTATACCGCAAAACAAGTAGGCAAAAAATTATCCAGAAGTGCATTATATAGGCGTTTTATTCGTGGCTGCCGTTACTTAATGTTAGAAAATCACTTATTTACGATATAAGAATGGAAGATTTGTACTGATTTTTATCGTGCATTCATGACTTGATTGAAAATACGCTTTGCCAGTCGTTTTAATGGCACATGATTTGTATTTGTAAGTATGATAATACTCACATGATCATCAAGATGACGTTCTATCCAACTGCTGTAGCCTTTTATAGCACCGTTTTTGAAAGCAAGACGCTTCCCATTGATAGAAGAAATTTGCCATCCTAGAGACCATGCCCAATTTTTGTGACCTGCCAGTGTCCCGTTTTTTAAAAAGACGGGCGCCCACATTTGACGATAGGTTGCTGGTGTTAATATTTTCTCGGCAGACATGGCGTTATCCCATTTTGCCATATCACTGATATTCGATACGATTCCACCCGAACCCCACATTTGACGCCATGGGTTTTGATTTGGGTTAGGAGTAACTTTACCTTCTTTCGATTGATATCCTGTTGCCAGATTTGGAGGGAAGAGTGAATTAGGGAATCCTGTATGATTCATCCCCAAAGGGTTAAAAATGGTATTTGATAAATAATCACCTAATGTTTGATGGCTTGCGTTTTCAATGACACGTCCTAACACACCGTAGGCGAAATTATTATAGGTAGTTGCAGATCCAGGTGGAAATTGCATGGGTTTTTTAGCTAAGTTATTCCATACTTTAATCCAGGGCAAATGTGGTCCATGATGTTGAGGAATACCACTAGAATGTGAAAGTAATTGCTGAATCGTCACATTCTGCCATTGTTCTGGTGCTTTGGGTACGTAGTCTAATACAGAATTATTTAAGTTTATTTTTCCTTCTTGTACTAAAGTCATGAGTGCAAAAGCAGTGATGACTTTCGAAACTGAGCCAATACCAAATAGGGTTTGTGCATCCACAGGGGTTTTTGTTTCAATATTGGCATAACCATACCCTTTGATGAGAAGCGGCTGGCCATCTTTGAGTACAGCTAGTGCTAATCCAGGAACATTGTTTTTTTGCATAAAAACAGTGACTGTATTATCAATTTTTTGTTTTATGACTTCTGAAGTTGCATTGGCACATTTCAAGGGAAGAAAAAGCGTAAAACAAAGAAGAAATCTGAAACTGTTTTTATACATTTAGCACACCTTACTCTTTTTGCGTTAGCAACGTGTCAATATTCATGTCGAATATTTTGGATCTTTATATATATAGAGTAGGCAACTAGAGTAGAAAGTACCAAAATATTTTTGGTAGTAGGGTCTAAATTTCTACTCCCTTGGCCAAACTGCCTTGATTTTCTGCGTTCCGATGCTCACATACTTCAAGTATGCTGCGCTTCGGTGCTCGAAAACCAGGCCATTTTGACTCAAGCTAGCGAAATGGAAACAGACCCTAAAATAGGACTAGATATAGGAAAATCCAACTTCTTTGCTATGATCAGCTAAGTGGGGTTTCAGAACGAAGTCGCTAATCATTTGGATATCTTTTGTCATAATATCGTTAGCACTAAAATTAATAGTGTACTTGGTTAAGATGCTTGAGTCCTCTTCATTAAGTAACGATTTTTCTTGAGATAGAATTCCAGCGGCCACAGTTCCTACTTCACTATGTATACTTCGAGCCTGTCTTAGATAACTTTTCACAATAGGCTGATTTCGACGAAGCTGAGATTCATAATATCCTAAAATTACTTGTAAATCCTCTTTTAACTTGCACACATCACCAAATAAAGATTGATAGGGTTTTCCATCCTCTACTGCGCTTTTCAGTTTCTGAAGGAGTGTTTCCAAATTTTCGATAAATTCTTGATTGTTAGGTATTTTTGAATCGTAACGCGCATGAGAAATGAGCTTACTTCTTTTAATATTAACCAATTGCTTAAAGTGAAATAAAACATTTTGAATCTCTTCCAAATCCTGAGACTTGGTTAATATATGAAATGCTTCTTGGCTGGTTTTGGGAATGGATGTGCTATCAAAAAATTTTGCTTGCATAGTATATCTCGCTTATTTGTGTTTTACAATTGATCAATGTGCGCATGATTTTACATAACCATGCGCTGAATTGTCAAGTTTAAAATCATGGTGGTCATTAATTGTTCTTCTAATGCGTTCGATAAACTCATTAGAAGATGCAAGTTAAATCTTCTGTACAGACTGTTAATCGCATTTTCACCCAACCTGCACTCAAATTTGACTTTTCCCCAAGAATTTTAAATTGTGGCTAAGAGACAGCTGCTCGCAACCAGGCTAACTGCAAAGCAGAGGGACAACAATGTACAGTGATCTTTGCATTTATTTAATTGTAGTTAATTGCATCAAAGTGGGGAGTAATTATTATTTTTGAAGGAAATAACAAAGCCAGCCTAGCTACAGGACAGGCAAGCAAGTAGATAAAAACGGATGTTCTCAAGGGCCGTTGTTAGGCCCCAGAATTTATTCGATTAAAATTTACTTATCGTAGTTCAAATCTTCAATTTAAAAAGGATTAGATAATTGGCATCCCAGACCAAAGCATCCCATGCTGCTGGGAGGGGGATTAGTACAGGTCACTGGTCCGAAAGTAATTGAAGCAGGGGATGCGGTGACTGCTGTGGCTGTAGTGGTACAGGATTGAGAACTGGTGGTCGAAAAAACTGTAATCTTAGCGCCTTGATAAATTAAAAATTGTGGCCATGGTGTTATGGAGCTGATATTTGGAGCCACTCCTGAATTAGCAGGTATCGTCGCGTTAATTGTTGGATGTTGTCCCGATGCATAAGCAATGTGCACCTTAAATGAAGACTGGGTCGGAGGGGTCGTACCAGATATGGTTAATAGTGTGCCATTGGTAAATCCTTGACATCCTGTTGCAGATACCATCGCATGCTTGGGAACGATGCCCGCGCTTTTTTGAACACAATTTGAATTAAAAAGACCATAATGTTGTTCTGCTGTAGGACCTGGTTTTGCGGGTTCATCATAGGCCTCGAAGGCAAGAACTCCTATATTGTATCCTGATGTTTTTACAAAATTACTTGTATTCAATTGATATAGAGTTTGGAAATAATCGGTAGCATTTGCCACAGATGGTGCACACGGGCCAGGAGAGTTACATGCGTATCCTGTAGTAGTTCCTGCTGTTGCCCAACCTGTTTCTGCTGTCAATAGAACACGTCCAGGCGTATAAAAGGGTTGTTGGTTCGCCGTGGGTAAAGCAGGAGGAGTTGTTGAACCTACAACCTGTATGTAATCCCATGCAAGTGAATTGGTGAGTTGTACTGTTGTGCTTAACGGCGGTGTCCATACTGCTGCTTTTGCTGGAGCTACGCCAAATTGAAAGGGGTATGGATCAAAGGCTAGGGGGGCTGTTGAAGAATAAGAATTAATTAATGTTTGCATATCAGCAGAAATTGCAGGGCTTGGTGTAACGAAATTTCCGCTTATGACAGCAGAGCCTACGGGAGTTGTCAAACCTTGCGCAGTCAGGGTGGTTTGTAAAGCAGATACTGCACTTGTTAAATAAGTAACATTTGAGGTACCCGTGCATGGAGGAATCATATTACCTGCGTTGCAGTAATTTTCATGTCCCGCAAAAACCAGTATGACGGTATTATTAAATACAGTAGGAGTAACTGCCTGAATCACGGAAGTTAATGTAGCTTGGGCGCATGGAATATAATCTTGAGCGCCTAATGGACACCCAGGATACAGGGTGTCACTGGGTAGTTGAGGAATCACTGCCTCATAAATAACTTTCATTCCCAAAGCGTTGGCTTGCTTAATAATATCTATCCAACTATAGGGTTCGGTTTGATAGGAACGAACTGTTGTAAAACCAGCGTCCTGCAATTGTTGAAGTTCTGCATAAACATTAGTAGCCGCGGAATGGTTAAGTGTGCCCGTATAGAAAACATCGTGAAAATTGAATGGATAGTTATTTGTGTAATGATTGGGATTGTAATCAACGCCTATGAGTTGATTGAATGAAACGGATTGCACTGTGGTGGTGGTAATGAGTTTATTGGAACTTAGATTACCAATTAATTCAGCTGTGAGGATAGCCGCGCCATTGGTAGGTGAATTGAATATACCGGCAATACTACATTGAGCGCCACTTGCTAATGTTCCCATTGTTCCAGATGGGATGCAGCTGTTGTATGTGATAACGAAATTGGGATGGAGCGGATTATTGTTTTGAGTAATATTTTGTATGAAACTCGCTGTTGAAGCATCATAATTTGTAAACGTAAAAGCTACTGTATAGTTTGTATTTGCAAATGTTTGACGGGGCAAAGGTTGGGCTGTAGGAAAGTTAGTTGTACCTAAAATACCCGCCGGAGCTGTTGTTGCAACGGTTGTTAACGCCGGTTGAACGTGAACCACATTATTGTCATACCCGCTGTAAGCCACTAAAATTGTTTTTCGGCCTATACTACTTGGAGTTAAGGTAATACTATAGGTACAGCTTTCTTTAGGTTGTAGTTTTTTCCCTGAACATTGATCGTTGTATTTAAATTCTACTCCAGTAGCAGTACATTCTTGATTAGGAGATGGGCATAATATCGGGATTACCTGAAATGGTTTTTTAAAAGTAAAAGGAAGATTATTGGTAAAAATATATGTAGAAGTGACACTTCCCCCTAATGTGGAGCTTTTTGCTGGAAAAGGTTTATCCAAATAATGAAGAACAGGATTACCAGCAAAGGCCTGGCTCATCATTAAAAATAAAGTGCATGCTAATTGGACTTGATTCATTTTCACTCTAATGTTCCCTTTTAGTAGTATTAAATTCAACAATAAGAAATGCTATTTAAAATGGAGATGAGTGGTCTCATTGATACATAAGCACTTACGTCATCATACTCATTTCTATGTAATAAAGTGCAGCGTTTCTAATTCATTTTATTTTAAAGCAAGAAACATAATACTAATTAATGCCATGCAAATTTGCTACATTTAAATTAGGGTCTGTTTACATTTCTACTATCTTGGCCAAACTGTCCTGAGTTTCTGCGCTGCTATGCTCACATACTCATGTATGCTGCGCTTTGGTGCTCGAAAATCAGGTCATTTTGGCTCAAGCTGGCGAAATAGAAACAGCCTTTTTTTTCGATAAAAAACTTAGTGCCTTAAAAGCGAGCACTATGGTAGTATTTGCGCGTTTTACTATGAAGAAGGTGTATTTATTGTGCAAGAAAAAAAAGAGAAAAAGACGCTTTGGGATGCTTATGCTTTTAGTGTAAGTTATACAGGACTCACCACGTTAATAGGACATCCGGCAGAACGACTTAAGGTTGCTATTCAAACCAATCTTTATCAAAGCTCTTATTCTGTCACAAAACAATTCATAGGCGCGAATTTCAATCATTTATCTACAGGACTCATGTCGTGTATTATTCGTCAACAAAGTAAAATAATATACAGACCTTTGTTGATTACCTATATGCCACATGAAATTGATAAATACCAGTTTCCTCTGGTGTTCAGCAGTTTCCTCAAAGCAACAACCGCAGCTACTTTTGATACTTTAGTACTCAGTCCGCTTGAGAATATTAAAACAGTACAAATGAGAGCCATAGCAAGCCAGGATAAGCCTATAAAACCTGTCCAAGCAATGCAAACTATTTATCAGCAAAGAGGGTTTCCAGGCTTTTTTGTTGGCAGTACTGCGACCTTTGGAAAAGCATTGCCTAGCTGGCTTTATTTATTCATGACCTATCAGGCAATTAAAACCAAACGGGAAAAACAAACTTTTTTATCAACGATTCTATGGGCAACTGCTGCTTCAGTCCCAGTTGTTTTTGCAACCACCCCGCTTGATGTGATAAAGAGCCGACAACAGGCTTGCACTGATGAATTTAAGCCAACCATAAGAGAAATTGCCTCGGGAATTTATGGAAATCATGGAATTAGTGGTTTTTTTAAAGGATTTAACTGTCGGTTATTACATAAATCATTGTCTACGGCGGGTGCTTATATGATTCTAGATATCGTAAATAAGATGTAACGCATCATCAAATAAGCGTCTTGCACTTTGCAAAAATAAGTTCACTATGTCATTGAAAACAACAGACAGCCCCAATAAGACAGGTCGTAATTCGGGTTTTTTACTGTATATAATATATTGAAAAAAAAGAAAAATTTCCTAAAAATATGTGTAAGAGCTTAAAAGTTCGTTTATTGATATTTATAAAATTTTATGTTTAGATTCTACAATTACAGCGGTCCATAGAAGCCAAAAGTTGAGGCTCATAACTCTGAAATCGACTGCACATTTTAAATATTTTGATGCGAAGTGAAAAACTTGCTGGATGCTGTGCGACAATTTTTAAATTCCTAAATCCTAATTTTTTAATTTCACATATATTTCGTAGGGATGCGCCACCATGAAATTATCTCATTTAATGCCTCGATTAAGTCTTGGTTTATATACTTTTTGTTTTATCACCGCAGCGCAGGCTGTTAGCCCTTTATGGACCTTCATACCCGATGCAAATTTTCCACCTCAGGTCTCTGTGAGCTCATCAGGAACTGCTACAGTGAAATACATCGTAACCAATCAATCAAAAAAAACACAGACTTTGTTTATGAATCCTATTATCGGCATCAATCAAGTGATATCAGGGCTAGGAAACTGCAACAATCCTTTTTCATTAGGGTATAAACAATCCTGTATTTTAACTTTGGAAGTGATTGGCCGCGAATTATCAGGCGATGTATCAGGAGGCCCTGTGGTTTGCAATCAAGGCAATCCTTTGCAGTGTTATCAACCGAGTGCCACAGACGGTCTAAGTATCATTAAAGGAGAAACAACTCGATTTTATGTTAATGGCAGTAGACCTATAAACGGTAATGGAATGAGTTGGGCGAATGCGTTTAATAATTTAGATTCTGCACTAGAAGCTGCCGACGCTTTTCCAGATTTTGTTGAAATCTGGGTAGCAAAAGGGGTCTATAAACCTTCTCGAGTATATGCTCCACAAGGAATTATTGGTGGGGCTTTTGGAGTAAATACGCCTAAACTAAGAACGTTTAACTTACCAAGTAATACAGCCATATATGGAGGATTTTCTGGGACGGAAACTCATCGTGAACAAAGAAAAGGACAGCTTCATCCCACTATTTTATGTGGCGACATGACTTCAACTTGTCTGACTCCCTATGTAGTTAATAGTAACAATGATCGGGTCTGGCATGTGCTTATGGCCGGAAGCGATGTCTTCCCAGGTACAGGTGTTAAAAATGTCACTCTGGATAGCCTGATCGTCAGAGGCGGGTATGCAGTAGGCCCAGACAGCGGTGTTTTAGGTGTTCACAATGTGCTCGAGAGTTTGGACTATGAGCATGCTGCGGGCGGTGGTCTTTTAGCACGCTATGGTTCAACCATTGAGCTTAGTCATATGCTCTTTGAGCAAAATATAAGTGATGGTTTCAATGCAACAGTGACCGAAGTTCTTAATGGGGATTTCCTTACATTAGCTTCAGGTGGAGGAGCGGTAGCAGCAATAGATACAGGTACTGTAATTACTATAAAAAACTCCAAATTTATAAATAACTTTGCCACATTTCCCGGTGGCAGTGGAGGGGCTTTAGAAAATCTAATTGGCGCTGCCTATATTATTGCTTCAAGTCAATTTGAACGAAATGTTGCCTTTCGTAATGGCGGAGCAATTCGTAGTAAAGATGCTGGAGGCACCACGATTTTCTTAAGCGACTTCAAGGGCAATGTTCTGAATGGTCCTATTCCAGATGCAAGCGGCGGCGCTCTTGGGATGATTAATAGCAATTTATCGGTATCCAATTCAACGTTTACGCAAAATCAAACTACCAGTACAGGATTTGGCGGTGGGGCTATTTTTTTCCATACTCCCTTTAATGATGGCACCCCTCATTTTTTAAACGTTGAACACTCAAAGTTTATCAAGAATGTGGGTGCAGCATTTGGGGGCGGTGGTGTTAATGTTTTTGGAATACTTCCTAACCCAGGTACACAAGCCAAGATCATTAATTCCGAATTTACCAACAATAGTGGGGGTGTTGGTGGAGCTATGTATGTAGACTCAATAGCTACAACAATAACAAAATCTATTTTTGTGGATAATCAAGCAGAATTGGAAGGTGGAAGCATTTTTGTAACTAACTATGGGAATGCAGTATTTGCTTCCCTTCAACGGGCCCAGGCACAAATCTCCAATAATACTTTTGTACAAAACACAATTGTAGGGGTTCCTGCCGGTACCCGCTCCCCTCTATTTTTCTTTAACTCTGTAGCCAATTTTTTTAGTAGTGGAAGTTCCACAGTAACTACTATGGCACCAGGAGGAGGGGCAATTGCTGTCGGACTTTTTGGAGATGCCAAGATTTTCGATAATATTTTTAAAAAGAATACGGCATTAAAAAATTCATTAGAAGAGGATAACAGAGGAGGTGCAATATTAGTGGGAGGTACAGCAGGTACTCCAATTAATATGAGTCTGGTTCATGCATGTTTGTCTTCGAATCAATTTTTCAGTAACAAAGCGAATATAGATAATAATGTTGCATTATATAATCCAGGAAACATACCAGGAGGTGTAACAATTAATGCCTGTATTATCCCATAAAAAAATATATCAGGATGTAACGTAGGAATGTAGCCTGGGTGAAGCGAAGCGGAACCCGGGTTTATTTAGATATAGATTCCCGGGTTTCGCTGCACTGTACTCACATATAAAACGAGTCGACTAATTGATGAATAAAACCACACATAATGAAAAAGATGCATTAAAAGTTGTTGAACAATTTAATCATTTAAATGCATCACGAGCCCCCATATCGGATTTTTTACCAATCGTTGATCCAGAAAATTTAATTATTACCCTACGCGGTAGTGATATAGTTTTTAAAGGCATAGCTGGCTTTGCTGATCATCAAATAGGTAAACTCATTTATTTCGATCAAAAGTTTGAATGTGAACTTATTAAAAGTGAAACCCAAAGAGATCATATTACGCTGAGTACTAAGGGGGGTTGGTACGCAAAAATTTGGCAATCTCCTGCAGCCTACAGTCAACAGCTGATCGCGGATTTAAGTCATACTTGGATTTTAAAAAAAAGCAAACAATCAACATATATTATTGTTACCCATATTTGTGAACATTTTAAATATAGAGATGGATTTTCCCCTCGTGATGGGGTCGAAGATTTCCATCTTAATCTAAAATAATTTGCGCTATTTATAGAGCAACCTAAAAACTATTTTATTTTACTCTTCGATTTCAAATAGGGGTGGTTGATAATAGATCGCCTCGGTTGAAGGGTGAGCAAAATGAACACCAATTCCAAGAAGACGAATGGGCTTTAATGGATTACGGTTAATTTTTTGAAATAATTCCTGATAACATTCTAAATTAATTTGAGCACTTTTAATTTCTGCTGATACTAATTTGAAATCACTCATTTTGATCTTAATAAACTGATTTTTTATTAATAAATCCGCTGCGCTTTCCTGTATACGTATGCTGAGGGCTTTATAAAGCTCATTAATTATTTTAATGGCTTCATTTGAATCATGAATATTATGTTGTAGGGTTTTCTCTACGCTTAATGATTTGCGCAGGCGGTGAGGTTGAACTGGGCGATTGTCAATTCCTTGCGCTTGATAAAACAATTGTTGACCAAATTTCCCAAAATGTTTTATTAAAAAATCCAAAGGGTACTGATGTAAGTCGTTGCAAGTAAATATATTTAATTGATTTAATTTTGCTGCAGTGACTTTGCCTACGCCAAATAATTTGTTTATAGGAAGAGTTTTAATAAAGTGATCTACTTGTTCTGGAGTAATGACAAACAATCCATTCGGTTTATTCCAAGCACTTGCAATTTTTGCTAAAAATTTATTAGGAGCAACGCCGGCCGAAGCCGTCAGTTGATGTTCTCTAAAAATTATTTCCCGAATCGCTTGTGCCATAAGTGTAGCGCTATTGTGGCAATGTGGGGCATGAGTGACGTCAAGGAATGCTTCATCAAGAGATAATGGTTCTACTAAATCAGTAAATTGTCGAAAAATACTATTTATCGACTGCGAGACAGTCTTATATTTAGACATATTTACTGGCAACACGATCAAATCAGGACATAATCGTTGTGCTACAGCTGTTGGCATAGCGGAGTGAACTCCATAGCCGCGAGCAACATAGTTACAGGTACAAAGTACACCACGTTGGTTTGCTGATCCACCTACTGCTACCGGTTTATTATTTAATGAGGGGTTATCTCGGATTTCAATGGCAGCATAAAAACAATCCATATCAATATGAATTATTTTTCGAGGCGCTAAAATATTTTCGTTTAAATGATTTGGCATATTAGCAAAGTATAGATCATGTAGGTCTTATTAGTGCAACAATTATTGGACGTACACGTTCAATCAATGGCGTCAACTTAAGGTAGCTTGGGTGAAGGTCCGAAGGACCGAAACCCGGGTTTCACTTCGTTTCACCCAGGCTACAAGTATATCCGTGAGAGTTAGGTGTAGGTGTGCTTAAGTTGACGCCATTGCACGTTTAATACATCAATGCTACGTATGACCACATGTTTTTTCGCTATCTAAAAATTGTAATTCGATTTGTTTGTGAAATTCCTTATATAATTTGTTTTGATTTGCTCCCAATAGTGTCTGAAAAAATCCTTTTTTAGGCTTAATTTTGTTCTCTAGTATGGATAGTACTTTATGCATGAGAGAACCTCACAAAATTTAACCAGGTAGCATGTCAATTGTTGCCTGTCATCTCTGCGTAGGCACACTACTGTCCGGTAAAAGGAAAAGGAATAGTTGCACGTCCTTGATAAAACACCAAGAATGGTGTCCTAAATCCCTATTTAGATCAAAGATGTACTGTGAAAGATAGCGTTTTTCAAGAACCATTAAAATCTAATTTTTTTGTAGACTCCTCAGCATTCATCTAGGCACATCACTTAATCTTGCTTCGATCTGCTCCCTCTCCCGCGCAAGGAATTTGAATAGTAAGATACTGTTCTTCGG
>NZ_LNXS01000054.1:530427-532875 GCF_001467525.1 Legionella anisa | reverse complement strand
AATTAGAATATAATGAAAACTCCCCTTTGGCTCTGTTTGCAAAAGGGAATTTAAAAAAATGAGAGGATCACTCAGGGCGAAGCCATAACCCGGGTTTCTGGATAAACAGCACGGGTTACGCTTCGCTTCACCCAGGCTACATATATCAATTATCAATTTGCAATAACGTCGGTTTATCGGAGAGGTTCAGTGATGGTGCGAAATTTCTGGATACCGCGCATAAAGCGCGGTACGTAGAAAAGAGCATGAAACGTAGGGATGAAAAAATTTCAAGAAAAGCCTCATAAGTACTATAAAAACCGCAAATTAAAATAACTTAAATTTACCATAATCTTGTCGACAAAAAGGCGCTTTAAGAGGTATAATTCGTTCACTTTTTTTACAGTTAGAGTTTTATGAATCATAAAGTAGGTTTTGTTAGCCTGGGTTGCCCCAAAGCGCTGGTAGATTCAGAACGCATCATCACCCAATTGCGTGCTCAGGGATATCAACTAGTGTCCAGTTATCAAGATGCAGGTGTAGTAGTCATCAATACCTGTGGATTTATTGATAGTGCCGTTAAAGAATCGCTAGATACGATTAAAGAAGCAATGGCAGAAAACGGGCGTGTTATTGTCACTGGTTGCTTAGGTGCTAAAGCAGAGATCATTAAAGAAGCATGCCCAGATGTTCTGCACATTAGTGGTGCACATGCCTATGAAGAAGTGGTCAATGCAGTTCATCAGCATTTACCCCCGCCTGCAGATCCTTTTACTCAACTTATTCCCCCTCAAGGAATTAAACTAACCCCACGCCATTATGCATACTTGAAAATCTCTGAGGGGTGCAATCAAAAATGTACTTTTTGCATTATTCCTACCATGCGTGGAAAATTACAAAGTTATCCAATGGCTCAAATCTTAACGGAAGCCCAAAAATTAAAAGATGCAGGTGTTAACGAAATTCTAGTGATTTCTCAGGATACGAGCGCCTATGGTGTGGATACACGCTACCAACCAGTAAGCTGGAAAGGAAAAAACGTTAACACACGTTTTTATGATTTATGCGAGCAATTAGGAGAACTCGGCATTTGGATACGTCTGCATTATGTTTACCCCTATCCACACGTAGACGAAATTATACCTTTAATGCGAGACGGCCTTATCCTCCCGTATTTGGATATTCCATTACAACATGCCAATTCGCGAGTACTCAAAGCAATGAAGCGTCCCGCAAGCAGTGAAAATACCTTATTGCGTATTGCTTCTTGGCGAGAAATTTGCCCGAATATTACCTTGCGTTCTACTTTTATTGTTGGTTTTCCTGGAGAAACCGAAGAAGAATTTGAAGAACTGCTCGACTTCCTCGAAGAAGCTCAGTTAGATCGAGTAGGTTGTTTCAAATACTCTCCAGTTGAAGGAGCCAAAGCCAATGATTTAAGCGACCCAGTACCGGAAGAAATTAAAGAAGAACGTTATCACCGCTTCATGCAATTACAAGCAGAAATTAGCCGCAATAAGCTGGAAAATAAGATTGGTAGTATACAAACCGTATTAATTGATGAAGTAAATCAGGAACAAATCATCGCACGAAGCCAAAGTGATGCTCCAGAAATTGATGGTCTTGTTATTTTACCACCCACCCCCGGGATTAAAGTGGGATCGTTTGCAGAAGTCATGATTACAGAGAGTGATGAGTACGATCTGTATGCTGAATTCAAATAAAGTAAGCGTTCACGCCCCATTCACCGAACAGCTGCATTTGGGCGCAACCTGCGCTCAAATCCAACCGTTCACCAAGATTCAAACATACTCCCTGAAAAGTTACTCCTCCATTTTATCCTAAAGTTAAAGAGTCTATCAGGAAGTTCTCTTTGGCCATCTCTTACCAAGTCGGTTCTTGATTAGGCAAAATCTCGATATCTTTCTCAGAGCCAACGGTAATCGTTGGGACTGGAGGTGAATTATTCACAGGCATCATTCTGACAACTCCTGATACACACAATAGTTTGCCATAGTAGCTTGAATTTGAAATACTTTGAGGAAGAATCATTATGAGATCAGCACCAATCATACCATCAAGACCAGGCTCACCGATATTTATTCCATTAAGTCTGTTTATTGGGTTAGTTGCCCGTCCGCACGCGACAACAGATTGATTTGCGTAATTTTTTGCTTCACTGGATTGGATTTTACCAGGACCATAATGAGACGGTTTTGCCGGAACCACATCAGCAAAGCCAAATGCACTGCAATATACACTGAGTAAAAAAGCACAGATTCCTATTCTGTTCATGCTCGAGCTCCATCCGTGGTCAATACTATTTATAAAGTATATATCTAAAATTAAGTTTCTCCCCTTCCTAGCTCAAGAATGAGTTATGAACTATTTTGCTGAATGGATCCCCTACCTTCGCACACTACTGTCCGGTAAAAGGAAAAAGAATAGTTGCACGCCCTTGATAAAACG
>NZ_LNXS01000054.1:469103-530286 GCF_001467525.1 Legionella anisa | reverse complement strand
TCTAATTTTTTTGTAGACTCCTCGGCATTCATCTAGGCACATCACTTAATCTTGCTTCGATCTGCTCCCTCTCCCGCGCAAGGAGTTTGAATAGTAAGATACTGTTCTTCGCGGGAAGAGGGTTGGGGAGAGGGAGTTAGACAAATCGATACTGAGACACCATGCAAAAATTTTGCGAAAACAGAGCACTGATACAGAGAAACACCTTTGGTATTACCTTCGAGCCAAACGACTTGGATTTAAATTTAAACGACAAGTTCCAATAGGAATATATAGTGTTGATTTTGTCTGCTTAGAAAAACGCTTAATTATTGAACTTGACGGTAGCCAGCATCTTGATAATCAAAGCTACGATAGAGAATGAACAGCTTGGCTAAATGCTCAAGGGTTCAAAGTACTGCGTTTTGGGAACAATGATGTACTACAACAAACAGCGTCGGTTATTGAGGCCATCTTGTGCACATTAACCGATTCTTGACCATCCCCTCTCCCCAACCCTCTTCCCCCGAAGAACAGTATCTTACTACTCAAATTCCTTGCGCGGGAGAGGGAGCAGATCGAAGCAAGATTAAGTGATGTGCCTAGATGAATGCGGAAGAGCCTACAAAAAAAATTTAGGAACATTACCTATTGCAGGAGAGCAAAATTTTTACCGGACAGTAGTGTGCGTAGGCAGGAATCCATTTACAATGTACGCGGGAAAAACAAATTAAAAAAGGAAAAAATTGAGTAAAACAATCTTCCATGACTTAATTTGAACGATGAACTATTTTGATGGATGGATCCCTGCCTACACAGGGATGACGGGCAACAAATGACATTCTACCTGGTTAAATTTTGTGAGGAACTCTCAGGGACAAGCCGCAGGAAGTAGGAGTGACCTATTACAGATCGATTGGATGCATAAATTAGTAGGCAAAAAAAGAGCTGTTTTGTGTTCAAAAATTACTTTAAATCGAACTGAGTGGAAATTCTTGGTATTTTTCTTAAAATTAAAGTAATCATGCTGAAAGGAGCAGTGCATGGGTATTGAGCCTTATCGCAAAAAAAGAAATTTTAATAAAACTCCCGAGCCCAGAGGCGATGTTTCTCCTGAGGAGAACTATTTATTTGTGATTCAAAAGCATGCTGCCAGCCATCTTCATTATGATTTTCGCCTTGAATTAAATGGGGTTCTATTAAGTTGGGCGGTTCCCAAAGGCCCTTGTTTAGATCCTTCGGTAAAACGTCTTGCAATGCATGTAGAAGACCATCCCATTGATTACGGTTATTTTGAAGGAATAATACCTAAGGGCCAATATGGCGCAGGTAGTGTGATGTTATGGGATAAAGGCATTTGGAAACCTCTTGATACGGATCCTGAAAAAGCTTATAAATCGGGGCACTTACGCTTTGAATTAGAGGCCATCAAGTTAAAAGGACGTTGGGATTTAGTACGTTTTAAAGATGAGAAGCATTGGTTTTTAATCAAATTTAAAGACAAATTTACGCGAAAACTGAAAGAATATGACATCATTGAAGCAGAACCAGATAGTGTACTGACTAATCTCTCCATTGATGAAATAGGGGCGCATTACAGTAGGACGAGTCAGTCTAATAAAAGTGACATAAAAAAAAACTGCATAATCAGCACGAGCCAGAACTTTCTGAGCACTTAAGCACCAGTTCCTTTCCCGATTTTATTGCGCCTCAGCTGGCTACATTAGTTGACCATGCTCCCGAAAGTTCGGATTGGTTGCATGAAATAAAATTTGATGGATATCGAATTATTGCACTAATTCAAAATGAACACATCCGCTTAAAATCACGTAATAATAAAGATTGGACTAATGATTTATTATCTGTGGTAGAGGCACTTAAAAAATTGGCTTTACCTCAAGCCATATTGGATGGAGAAGTTGTTTTACTCGATGAACATGGAAAATCTGATTTTCAATTATTACAAAATACAATTAAATTGAACCCCAATGCTCCATATGTTTATTATCTTTTCGATATTTTATATTACGAGCAATTTGATTTAAGAACCTTACCTTTATTAAAGCGTAAAGCCATTTTAAAAAATATGTTGGAAGGGCAGGATAAAATGCTTCGCTTCAGTGATCATATTATTGGTGAAGGGGAGTTCCTTTTTCATCGTGCTTGCGAACTTGGGCTTGAGGGAATAATTTCCAAACAAATCGATAGTCCCTATATATCTGGACGCTCTAAAAGATGGCTTAAGATCAAGTGCTTAATGCGACAAGAATTTATTATTGGAGGCTACTCATTACCAACCGGCTCACGCAAGTATTTTCGTGCTCTGTATTTAGGCGTTTATAATGAGCAAGGAGAGTTGGATTATACCGGAAATGTAGGAACTGGTTTTACCGAGGCATCACTTAAAGAAGTATTCGCTTTATTGCAAAAAATTCCGGCAAAACAAAAGCCCTTTGATAAGGAAATCCCTGGATCCCAAGGAGTAGTTTGGGTAGAGCCCAAATTGGTTGCAGAAATTGAATTTACTCATTGGACTGAAGGAGGGCATTTACGACATCCGAGTTTCAAAGGACTGTGCCGGGATAAAAAACCGAAAGAGGTTTTTCGTGAGCAAAAGACCGCATTAGAGAATAAAGATAAAAAAATCGAAAAAAGTAAGGCGAAAAATACTAAAGCGATTCATTCCTTTAGCATTAAAATGACTCACCCTGATAAAGTGCTTTATCCTGAAGATGGTATTACCAAAAAAGACTTATTGAATTATTACGAATCTGTTTGTGATTACATAATGCCATTTATAAAAAATAGGCCCTTATCGTTACTTCGTTGTCCTGAAAATTGGCATGATTGTTTTTTTCAACGTCATTACATTGATTCAACACCAAAAGTTTTAAAGGCTGTCTCTATAGAGACTAAAAAAAAGAAAGAGCCTTATATTTATTTAAATACAATAGAAGGGCTTTTCAGTTTAGTACAAATGAATGTTTTGGAAATTCATCCTTGGGGTAGTCAAATTAGTCATATAGAAAAACCGGATTTTATCGTATTTGATTTAGATCCTGGTCCCTCTGTAGCTTGGGAAACAATTGTTAAAGCATCTTTTGAAATCAGAAAACACCTTAATGAATTCAAACTCACTTCTTTTGTTAAAACAACTGGCGGTAAAGGATTGCATGTAGTAGTACCTATCGAACCTGAATATGATTGGAATGAGATAAAAAATTTTACTCAAGTTTTTGCAGAGTTTATGGAGCGAATTAATCCCAACCAATATACGAGTACCATGAATAAAGCCAAGAGAAAAGGTAAAATATTTATTGATTTTTTACGAAATCAACGAGGTGCTACGGCAATTAGCTCTTATTCTACAAGGGCACGTATTCATGCTCCTGTAGCTGTACCTATTCATTGGGATGAATTAAGTAAGGAGAAACGAGATACTGAATTTACGATTAAAACATTATCCAAACGCTTAGACACATTAAAGAGCGACCCGTGGGCGGATTATTGGGAAATAAAACAATCGTTGCGGTTGAATACAATTCTTTAATTTTACCAGGGTCTGTTTACAGACCCTAAGCTAAGTGGTGATTTTATCGCACCCAGGCTACATGTATTTTAAATGATGATTATTGATTGGGATTGCTCCATGTCGACTGTACTAACCGTTCCAATACTTGGGCATCGTGGGGTGCAACTACTTTTTCATCGTTATCTAAATAGCAAAAAATTTTTTTTACGTGTTGCTGCCAGCTGAAAAATTTATGAGCATAGTTTAAAAGCGATTTTTCTTCATAGTGGCCAGAATAAGGTTGGAGATGCGGTCCATGCAATCGTAAGTAGATAAAATCACTGGTTATAATTTCTGGACACTGAAATCCCTTATAATCATAAAAACAAAGTGCAATATTGTTTTTTTTGAGTAAATCATAAACTTCCTGACGCAACCAACTTTTATTTCTAAACTCAAATGTATAATCAAAGGATTCCGGTAATACTTTAATAAATTGTTCCAAACGTTCCAGATTATAAGGCCAATAAGGTGGGAGTTGAAATAAAATAGGCCCTAATTTTTCTTCTAATCCTTCAAGTACTTGCAGCAAATAATTAACACTATCCTGAACATCTTTCAGCATTTTGATATGAGTTAAATAGCGGCTGGCTTTGCACGAAAAAATAAATTTATCTGGAGTCGTCTCTTTCCATTTTGTAATGGATTTTGGGGTAGGTATGCGATAAAAACTGCTGTTAAGCTCTACGGTATTAAAGATGCTCGAATAATAGGTTAGCTCATCTTTTTCTGCAAGAGATTTAGGGTAGAAAACTTCTTTCCAACCTTTATAGACCCATCCTGAGGTACCAATATGAACGAATGGCATGCTAATCCCTGAAAAAACTATTCCTGATAGGAAATCCCTAGCATATTTAGGCCTCGTGCAATGTCATCAGCTACCGTTGGTCTGGATAACAAATATTCCCCAGTATGTTCAGTCAATTCATCCTCGGCGAAATTAAGCGCATCTTCCCATTCTTCTTGAGAGTAATCTCCGCGACCTAAATACATTAATGCGACTAAAGTTGCTTGCTGATCAGGTCGTAAATTATCAATGAATTCTGTAGTCTCTTGATAAACCGGATCATCTTGATGATCAGCTAATACATAGAGCGCATCCATTTCATCTGTAACTTCTGGAAAGCTCACATCTTCTTTGGCTTGAAATTGACGTGCTTTATCAAGAAGATCACGAATTGTTTCTGTATCAAGGCTCAACATATTTATCTCCTTATTTCATATGTTTTCTAATGGACCGCTTTCCAAACGTTACTGAAGAGGCGAATTGCTTCGTCGATGCGGTGTTCAAATCCTCATGTGACTTTGTGCACACTTCAATTTTCCGCTCCGTGTCTCCTCGCACTTCACTCCCCACAGCGAGTTTGGAATGAGGTCAAATAATAATAACTTAAATAAAATATAGTTTATTAATCGCGATCCTCAAGATTATCATTCATGCTGGCAGATGATTTTCAGAATACTGATTCCAATCTGAATTGTTCTATGAGTAGACTTTTTAGAGGTTTTATTGGGAGTTCAAAGGAAAACTATAGAACTCTTGCGAGTTCTATAATTAAGTTGTTTAACTGATTTTTAGGTAAGTCATGCTTTGATCGTCTGCTAACTCCCCTACTAATTCAGAGTCGAAACTTAGGGCTGAATAGGCTTTAGGCTCTATTTGAGTGATTGTTGCTAATACACCATACTGAAATAATTGCATGAGTTGTGTTTTATCTGAAGTATTTGCCAGACTATAAATTTGGGCACGAAGTTGACGCAAACCCTCCCAATCAAAGCGCGGTTTCTCATCAAAATAGTGTTTAAAAAGTTCTAAAGCTTGATTTTGTAGCGTATTAAGTTGTTCGATTAACGGTTTGTATGTGTTGATTTCATTAGTAAAATTTATAGATAAATAAAGCTTAGGATGAAATCCAATCATTGGTTTGATGATATTTTGCTGAAAACGTTCCATCAGCGCAATTTTTTCACTGTCCAACGGCAACAACTTGATTGAGTTATAAACATTTAGAAGCGAGAGAAAGTTAAAGGGTCTTTTTTCAACCAAACGCTGAGATTTACCCTGACAATAAAAAGTTACAGCGTCTTCTAACTGCTGTAGGTTATTAAGAAGAATTAAATTTACCATGTGACACATTTACCTGTTTTATTATTATTGTCTGTTTAGTGTACGTATTTCCTTATTGAAGTCAATGTGAGGTTTTGATGCTCAATAACGAATTATTTGCAGTATGCCGCTCAACTTTTTGATAAAAAAGTAATTTTTTATGCTTTTAAATATAAATAATAATTAAAAATGGAAGGGCTTATTTGATTAATCGTATTCAAAGGCTATAGTTAAGATATTATTTTCACTAAATTTTCCCATATAGTGTTGTTAACTAAGGAGGGTACTAACATGAAAAATCAAGCTTATACTCCTAAAGAGCATCTTGAAGCAGCTGCAAGCGAATTATTAGCAGATGGAAAAAAAAAGGTGAATCATTTGTATGAAGAAGGGGTAAGTAAGGCAAGTGAAGTCGAAGAAAACCTCAAAGAACATTCAGATCGTTTATTGAAAAAAATACAGGATAATCCATTAGCTTCTGTTTTGATCGCAGGAGGAATTGGCTTTTTGTTATCTCGATTAATGAAAAAGTAATGGAAGCCTTAAAACAGTTAGAAGCTCTAATTGCTGCAAAAATATCTGCTATTAAAACAGTTAGCTCTTTAATTCGTCTTGAGGCACGGCTGGCAGGGTTGAGTGTTTTTCCGTTATTACTCAATATAGGTCTGCTGTTGGTCGTGTTACTTACAGTATGGTTATCTGTTATGTTCTTAATCGGTTATTTGGCATACTTGGTTTCAGGGTATTTTGTGCATTTAGTTTCTAATCGTCTTCTGTTATCTATTTCATTTGTTTTACTTCTTAATGTGGGATTCTTACTGGGATTGCTTAAGTATCTATCCTTTAACATAAAGAGTATGAGTTTTCAGAAAACAAGGGCGTTTTTTTCGCAAGAGAGTGAGGAACATGAAAAAATCGAGAAAGCAGATAATCGCACAAATTGAGCTGATGGATAGAACCTTACAATCCCAAAAAAATGAGGTGACTGAACATCAAGAGTACTTTGCACACAGCGGAATAGCTCGCCATCACCTAACAACTCCGATACTCCTTGTTTCTGCTTTTTTTATAGGTTGGAAAGCAGCACGAATACAATGGAGTGGTAAAGTGACGCACCAAGTAGTAGAAATTGGGGCATTAGCTTTGCTTAACTCTGTTAAAAAAACTGTGGTCTCTCTTTTTAAGTAATCAATTAAGGCTTTATAATTCTACGCTCTTGGCCCATATACTTTTATGTATGCTGGGTTTTCATGATAAGACTAAGGTAATCCATTGATAATTCATTAGAAAATTTAAAACCCTTATTGCACCTGGATCGCTCATATCAAAAATAAAATTTTATCGTTCATCCATCATTTTTGTATAATTTTTATACTTGACGAAAAATATAATTTTTCCTAATATTATTTGACCAAAGTAAAGTTTTGTATTATTTTTGATCAGTCCAAGAGCCGTATTTTCTTCGATTTATTTATATAAAAAAATGAATTTAGTAGCTGTATATGTAGCTGTAGCTGTATATGTAGCTGTATATAAAGGACTTTTATTATTAAATATAAGGAGATCATCGTGAATCAGAAAGCTATTAATGATTTAATAGAACGCGCAAAAAAAGACCCTAAATTTTTCCATTCTCTTGTCTTTGAACCCGAAAAGGTATTAGGTTCACTAGATAGTTTGGATAGGCACAGTCGAGGTAGCATCGTATCTTCAAATGTAGAAGCGCTTTTCGCAAATATACTTGGTCTTGAAGGGTGTGGTAACACTTGTTCTACGAGTTGCGATAATACCTGCGGTCAAAGTTGCGGATACACAACGAATATCGCTGCAGCTGAAAAACTAAAAGGCAGCATTTATTTTTCTCATGCTAAAGACGCGCTGGAAGGCTGCGGCAATACGTGCTCAAGCAGTTGCGATAATACGTGCGGCCAAAGCTGCGGATACACCACCAACCTTACTCTTGAAAGAGAGAGAATGACACACGTAGCTGGTGCTGGTACCTGGGAAGGCGGGGGTGCATTAGAAGGTTGTGGTAATACTTGCAGCAGCAGTTGTGATAATACCTGCGGCCAAAGCTGCGGTTACACAACAAGCCTTCAAGGAAAATTTGGAGGAAACGTTCGTTAAAACTGAACGATAAACTCGTTTGGCAAGTCAAGATTTGGCTTGCCAAATTTTTCCTAATTTAGCAATCGAAGTCAAGGAAGATATCATGAACAATGAACAAATTACCAAATTGATTGACCGTGCTAAAAAAGATCCTGAGTTTTTTCATAAGCTGGTGTTTGAACCTGAACAGGCAGTTAAAGAACTTAAGAAAAAAAATCCGTCAGGTAACGAGATAATTCTGCATGCGAATCTTCAGGCTATTGTGCAAGGATTAGTTGGTAACATTCCGTTGACAAGAGCAGATAGTAACAAAACTCCTTATTTAGATTGTCCGCAAACTTGTGGAGAAACCTGTGCAGAAAATACGTGTGGCCCCACGTGTAGTGTCACGAAAAATGCTAAAGAAAGAAGGCACGTTGCTGCGCTGGAATCAGCGAGATTTGGTGGTGGCTATTTAATATGTGACGAAAATGTAACGTGTTGTTGTACTACTGGAACTTGTGGTAGCACGTGTGGTGGCAGTACGTGTGATGTAACGTGTTCTGGTGATAGTTGTGGTTCTACCTGTGGAGATAGCTGTGGTTACACCTCCCATCTTCAAATGCGGTAAACAAAACTTACAAATCCGTTAGGGAACAATTATGGCATATATTGAGCAAGTTAAGGATCATAATAATGCTTTAAATAACAGTGCAAAAGAGGTTGATTATGCAAGTTATCTACGCTCTTTTGCACTGGAAGCCGAATTACGTGGTCCTTGGGCATCCGTTGGCAAAACAGATCGAATACAGGGATGGAAATTACATATCTCCACGATACCCGGAGAGGCAATTCAATTATTAAACTGTATTATTCCTTGCCTTTTAAGGCATAAAGTACCTTGTTTTAAAATTGCAAGGGATACCATGACTTTAGGCTATCTCAATGAAGGGGAGCTGGGGAGGACTCAAATAGGTAAATTTATGACGATTTACCCAAAGGATGATAAGCATGCTGTACAATTAGCCCAAGAACTTGTTCAATTAACTCAAGGTATGCTGGGTCCGCGCATTATCTCAGACATGCGTTTAGGTGATATCGTTTACACACGATATGGCGGTTTTAATCCAATTATTAAACGAGATCGCTTAGGCTTAATGCGACTTATGATTTATGCCCCCGATCAATCACTAAGAATCGATGAATACCAAGTTCCATTCAAATGTCCTGACGGTGTAGAGAACCCATTTAAAGATTGGCGTCTTGAATTAACACAGAATGATGATTTGCCTGAATCGGTGCACATTGTCGATGGAAAACCAACTAAATTATTTGGTCCTGGTTATTTAATTTTGGACGTCCTACGCGATCAACCCAAGGGAGGGGTTTATAAAGTATTGGATTTACGTTGCCAAGATTCTGTTGGCTTAAAAGTGCTTAAACAGGGCAAGCAATTTTGTATGACAGACCATTACAATAGAGATATGCGCACCCGGTTACAACGGCAGGCTGAACTGCACGCTAATCTTAGCCAACATCTTCCTATCCCTTCGGCTGATGCATACTTTGAAGTCGAAGGAGATGGTTATTTACCACTGGAGTGGGTTGAAGGGAAGAGCATTGAAACATTTGCCGTGCAAACTTTAGAAGGGTCTACCTTTGGCACTCTCCCGCTCAATAAGCAAATGTTATTACTCAATTGGTGCCAAAAGCTTATAGGTGTTGTAAGTCAGCTGCATAAGAAAGGCTATGTGCATCGCGACTTAACCGCATCCAATATTTGGCTTGCGGAGAATGGCGAGCTTTATTTGCTTGATTTAGAACTCTGTCATGCTTTAGATGATCTGTCTCCCGCTTTTGGACTTGGTACTGCTGGGTTTATGTCACCACAACAGGCAAATCGAGAGCCTCCGGCGATCGCTGATGATTTATATGCTATTGGATGCCTGTTGTTGTTAGTCTTAACGGGTATCGATCCGCGCCGCATTGTCCGGAATAATGATGATAATTTGCTCGCTTGTTTACAGGAAATAACCCAAGGCGCTCCGTTGCCATTACTGAAAATTATAATAGATTGTATTAGTAGTGACCCAGCAATACGTCCTTCACTCGAAGTGATTTCATCGGTGCTCACCCAGTCAATTTCAGATTTAAAGCCAAAACCTGCAACAAAAAAAAATCCGAAGGAACCATTCTTAACTCAAGAAGAAATACACAATACATTAGTAGAGGGTACTCGAGGTTTATTACAATCTGGTGCCATTCAATCTGAAGAAGGTCTTTGGTTATCAGTATCCATAGAAAATGGGGCGCAACATCAAATAAAACACCGCTATAGTCAGCAATATGAATTTCGACGAAGTGCAAATCGCGGTGTGGCTGGAGTTGTTTATGCCCTTAGCCGCTTAGCTCACTTTGGATTTTTACCTCAAGAAGGGAAGTTACGAATTCAACAAGCTATAAATTGGTTAATTTCAGACCAATATACCGTTGATGGCGAACTACCTGGATTACACTTTGGTGCTGCCGGTGTCGGTGTTGCTTTGACTGAGGCGATATCAACGGGTATTCAGAATTCCGATGAATCGTTAATTAAAGTGATTCATACCTGTTTGAATAAAACTGTGGATTGGCCTGATGTTACTCATGGTGCTGCTGGTCAGGGAATAGCGGCAATGTATTGTTTCGATCATTTGGGCATACCGTCCTTCCAAGAAAATGTAGCGCAATGTGTTGATTATTTAATTGCAAATCAGCTCGCTGATGGTTCCTGGATTATGCCAGAAGGAGTCCCTGGAATGTCAGGAGAAATTTTATCTGGTTTTGCTCATGGTGTTGCAGGTATTGCTTATTTTTTAACTGAATTTTCTGCGCGAGAAAATGATAATGCAGCGTGGACAAGTGCTCTACGCGCAATAGATTGGTTACAGAAACAGGCGATTCATCAACAAATAGGCGAAGACTCTCTCCTAATGTGGACTTACAGTACAAAAAATCCTGCTAAGTGGCGTTGGTGGTGTCATGGTGGCCCGGGCATTGCATTGACCTTTTTACGACTCCATGAATTGACAGGTGAAAAAGAGTATGCGGATTTAGTTCGTCACACATTAAAAATTCATCCTGTCAATTTGCGCTATCCTAACCTCAGTCAATGTCATGGGTTAAGTGGATTAGGAGATATTTATTTGGAAGCGTTTCGTATATTAGGGGATGAGGAATGGCTCGAGAGAGCGGCATTTTTAGCGAAATTTCTGTATGCAATGAGACAAACAACAGAAACAGGGGCATATTATTGGCTAACTGAAGATCCTCATGTTGCCACAGCGGATTTGATGGTTGGAAGTTCTGGAATTCTGCACTTTTTCTTACGGTTACTCCACCAAGGCAAACAAATAGGAGTACCATTATTGCTGAATCCAGTAAATAAATAAGGAGATTAATGATGGACAACCCGCAGTTTGGTGAATTTTGTTGGAACGAACTGGCTACCCCTAATGTCATCGCTGCAAAAGAGTTTTATAGGCATGTATTGGGTTGGCAATATACCGAAGAAGCAGTAGGCGATATGATTTACACTCTATTTAGAACAAGTACGGGTGATAATTCAATCGGTGGGATTTTGGAAATACCCAAAGAGAAACACGATAAAATCCCGCCTCATTGGATGGGGTATATTTTAGTAGAAAGCATAGAGGACACTTTAGCCAAAGCAATCAAGCATGGTGCAACGGTAAAAGTCCCTGTGACTAAAGCGGGAGATTTTGGTCTTTTTGCAGTGGTTGTTGATCCAACGGGTGCTCATATCGCGTTTTGGGAGTCGAAAAAAAGTTAAAATGTTTCACGACGGATGTTGTCATTCCTTCTGCGCAACAATGCTACACAGTATTGTAGCCTGGGTGCAGCGCAGCGAAACCCGGGTTACGGCTTCGCCTGCACCCAGGCTACGGTACTTCATGACTACTCGAGTCTGCTTCCATTGCTCACCAAATAGAACGATCGGAGATAGAGTATCCTCCATCAATTGGGATAATTGCTCCAGTTATGAAGTCTGAGCCACTTGAGGAGAGAAAAACAGCTAAAGGGCCAATATCTTGAGGTTGACCCCATCTGCCCAGCGGTGTTTTCTTTCTGATTTCCTCACCTCTGTTTGTTTGTGGTAAGGAGCCGTTAATTGCTGTTTCAAACCAACCTGGCAAAATAGCATTGACTTGTATGTTCCAGGGGCCAAGCTCTAATGCAAGCGAACGCGTTAAACCTAATACTCCTGTTTTTGTGGTGGCATATCCAATGGAGTTAGGGTGGCCAAACAGAGAATACATAGAGCCTACGTTGATAATTTTACCATGTTGTTGGATTTTCATGAGACGAACTGCACTTTGTGAGCAGAGGAAAACCGAGGTAAGATTGGTGTTTATGAGATATTCCCAGTGTTCAAGCGACAGATCTAAAAGGTGCTGATCTTCGTAGATACCCGCATTGTTAATCAATACATCCAGTTTTCCAAATTCGTCGGATATTTTTTTAAAACCCTCATGAATACTTTCTTCACAGCTTACATCCATCGTAAGTGGAATGAGATCATGTGTTTTGGCTTGTTTTAGCTTTTCCTGATCTCGACCGCAAACAATGACTTGTGCGCCAGCTTTTCGTAAGGCGAGTGCCATGGCAAGACCTAGTCCGCCATTTCCACCTGTGATTAAGGCAACACAATGATGCAAATTATTTTTTGAGTTCATAATGATGGTGCACCTTTTTGATGGCAATCAAGAATTCATCCAGATCTTCTTTGTTCAATGTGGGTGAAAGCGCAATGTCAATATAAGATTGAATGTTTCTAAAACTGTCAGGATAAAGATTTGGAATTTCGTGTTTTGCTAGATCCTTAAATAAATAGGTCCAATCCCAAAATCTTCGAACATTGATTTTAGTGAGGTCTCCAAGAGCTTTTGTATCTATCCCTTCTGCAGTAAGCGCGTCAGCAAACCAGCAACAGTCTTCAATTGAGCCATCCAATTCCAAAAGTAAATTATCACCAAGCGGTAATGCAGCTTCATTCCAGGTACCACGTGGTCTTAAGTATTTTAAGTTTCTAATGTTTTGAATGACATAAGTATAATTTTGTGAGAGCAAATTGAGTCGCTTATTGAGTTTTTTTAATTGAGATAATCCAAGCGCGCCACGGATTTCGTCTAAACGAAAATTAAATATGGGTAGAGCCGTACAATCAATGGGGCAATGTTGATTCAAAAAATGCTTTTCATAAAGACGTTCATAGGCTCCAGATAAAATAACACATTTTAGATAGAGATCTTTGTTGTTGGTTAGGATGAATCCTCCTTCTCCAGTATTTAATGATTTATCCGATTGGGTACTAAATGCCCCCGCTAGACCGAATGTACCTAAATATTTATTCTTTAACTTACACCCAAGGCTGGGAACGGCATCTTCAATAACAGGTACGCCATGCTGATCAGCAAGCTCCAGAATTTGCGGAAGCGGAGCAGGAAAGCCTCTCATATGGACTACTACCAATGCTTTCATGTGAGCAATTTTTTTATCAAGATCGGCTAAATCAATATGAAGATTATGATCTACTTCGATAAGGAGTGGCTTTAATCGTGCTTGGATAATTGCACTGGGTGTTGCTGTAAATGAATATGCGGGACATCCAACTAATGAATCATCAGGTAGCTCAAGAGCCATAAGGGGTAGTGAAATTGCTGCAGTACCTGAGCTTACAGCAAGCGCATATTCAGAATTAAAGTAATCCTTGAGTCCTTCTTCAAATTGGCCTACTTTTGTATCCTTGATTTCCCGGTTGTCATAGCGAAATAACCGCTTGCTTTTAATCACATCCAGAATGAGATTCGTATCCTCATCATCGATGATAACATTTCCCTTGTCATAGGTTGGCCAAGGTTTTGTGCGAACTGGTGAACCGCCAAATAATGCCAATTCATTAAGGGAATGGTGTTCTCTTTTTATACTACTCATACTACCTATCTCCATGTACCACTTAGGATTGTAGTTTTTTAATTTGACTTTTTTTTACCAAGCCACAAACGAAAGCGAGCTAAAGTTTTATTCCCCATAAATAACCTGATTGTTGCAAGTACAATAAAACCCCTTAAGAATTGCAACTTAGACCCTTTTCTAATCCAAAAATCACATTCTTCTCCTTTTGTAAGTACAAATAACTTTTCATAAAAAATAATTTTGGGAAAAGGGAGAGAAAAAAAATTGTTAATATTTTTTCCATGGGTACCAAAAATAATGGGGCCCGTGGGCAAACGAAGTACATCAAGAAATAAGATAAAATAAAGAAATACTACCCAAGAGGCATGTTGTGAGGTTTTTTCAATCCAAAGACAGGTGATTTCATGAGGTTTCTTTTGATCAAAGCTATAGTCACTATAGAGCTCCTGCAATTGAGATGGATTCAATGGGAGAAAGGTTCGATAGTTAGGACCTGAGTTGATACAAAAACCTGCCAGCATATTTTCCTCTGAGTCTCTAAAAAAAATACGGACCTTGGAGCTTTTAAAGTATTCCAGGTCAGAGCGATTATGCGCCAGGGATGAGTAATGGGTTCCATAGATTTTAAGTAAACCATCATTTTTAATTATTTTTGTTTTAATCATCATCCAGGCTCTAAAAAAACTATATTTTCAATTATAGAACATATTGTATTATTTTTTATCTATGCGGTGTGAATAAGACGTGGATACCATGAATCAAATACAGTTAAGAGAACCATTTGAATTTTTATACGTGTTATTGCGCTCATTGAGGTGATAAGATTTTTTATTATCCAAGAAAATTGCTTAGGGCCTGTTTACATTTCTACTATCTTGGTCCAAATGACCTGATTTTCTGTGCTTCGATGCTCGAAAATCAGGTCATTTGGGCTCAATCTAGCGAAATGTAAACAGCCCCTAATCCATGCGTTATTAATTAATTTTTTCGAATTCACATGTATTGGAAGAGACCAGCAAATAATCCATTAAAAAATTAGGTATACGTTGCTCCAACCAATAGTGCTTTTTATCTGCAATAAATCCTACATGACCACCATGTGGGCTTAATTCCAAAAGAATATCTGAAGATAATTCACCAGGAGCAGGGAGAATCTCAGGTGTCATAAAAGGATCATCCAAAGCATGAATAATTAAAGTAGGTGTAGTAATTTGAGAGAGATACTGTCTGGAACTGGATTTTTGATAATACTCATCTGCATTAGTAAATCCATGTAAGGGAGCAGTTATTTGTTCGTCAAATTCGTATAGGCTTTTTATGGAAAACAGCTTCTGTTTTGAAAGAGGTAGTTGGCAATTTATAACATCCAGTTTTTGTAAAAAGACAGTGCGTAATTTTTCTAACAAATGTGCCTGATACACACGAGAAAATCCTTTATTTATCTTTTGAACTACATTTTTCAATTGGAATGGCACAGAAACTGCAACGGCTGCGTCAATTAAAGATTGAGTGCTTTCTTCCCCTAGCCATTTGAGAAGTATATTACCACCTAATGAAATACCCACCACCGCCTTTTTGGTTCTGGGTTCTCTCAATTTCAGTACATTGAGAAAATGAGCCAAATCACTGGTATCTCCTCCATGATAAGAGCGTGGAAGACGATTCGGCTCACCGCTTGCGCCACGAAGATTCATTAAAACAGCTCGATAACCTGATTTATTGAATGCATTGAACAAAGTGGAAACATATGCCGAATTGATATTACCACCTAATCCATGAACTAGAATAATTAAAGGGGCATCAGTTCCTAATCTATTAACTTTCCAGACCAGATCAATAAAATCGCCATCAGGAAGCTCAAGCCGCTCATAAGAATCAACAGAGACATTCTCTCGATGAGTCAATGTCCGATACAGAGTTTGCCCATGCGTGTTGGTAAGCCACCAAGCAGGTTTAAATTCACTATGAATGATCATACTCTGTCCTATTGAATTGAGATTTATTTAATCTTTTTAGTGTTAGTTTAATCTATAAGTATAAAATAAGACTAAAAGAAAAGAAATGAGATTGAAGAGTTGTAGTTTAAATTCGTTTATCGTTGCTAAAGCGTTCATCTGCATTTAAATTATCTAGGATAAGTATTTCTATTCGTAGGGGGGGTGATGCAAGTAAAGGCAGCAGTAGCATACGAGGTTGGGAAACCGCTGGTAATTGAAACGGCTGAGTTGGAAGGGCCAAAAAAGGGAGAAGTACTCGTTGAAATTAAGGCTACAGGGGTTTGCCATACTGATGCATTTACATTATCTGGCGATGATCCTGAAGGGCTTTTTCCAGTTATTTTAGGGCATGAAGGTGCTGGCGTTATTGTAGATATTGGCCCAGAAGTAACTTCCCTAAAGCCTGGGAATCATGTAATTCCCTTGTATACCCCTGAATGCCGTCAATGTGACTATTGTCTTTCCCAAAAAACCAACCTTTGTCAGGCAATTCGCACGACACAAGGTCAGGGGGTCATGCCTGATGGAACAAGTCGTTTCAGTCTTAATGGAAAAAAAATCTTTCATTATATGGGGACATCAACTTTTGCTAATTATATTGTGTTACCTGAAATTGCTGTTGCGAAAATTCGTGAAGATGCCTCCTTTGAAAAAGTATGTTATATCGGCTGTGGGGTAACTACAGGAGTAGGTGCCCTAATTAATACTGCAAAAGTGACTCCAGGATCTCGTGTTGTTGTTTTTGGTTTGGGCGGCGTTGGACTTAATGTGGTTCAAGCAGCTCGTATGGTTGGGGCAGAGCAGATCGTCGGTATCGATATTAAACCCGAGCGTCGAGCATTGGCTCAAAAAATGGGAATGACTGATTTTGTTAATCCTATGGAAATTAATAATGATTTAGTGGCTTACCTTATTGAACTGACTAAGGGAGGCGCTGATTACAGTTTTGAATGTGTCGGTGATGTAAACCTGATGCGTCAGGCACTGGAGTGTTGCCATAAAGGTTGGGGTGTTTGTACCATAATTGGGGTTGCAGGATCAGGGCAGGAGATTTCTACCAGACCATTCCAATTGGTTACGGGCAGAGTGTGGAAAGGATCGGCTTTTGGTGGGATGCGTGGACGCACTGATGTCCCTAAAATTGTTGATTGGTATATGGATGGGAAAATCAATATTGATGATTTAATTACACATGTTCTTCCTTTTGAGCAGATTAATCAGGCTTTTGATTTAATGCATCAGGGACAGTCAATTCGGACGGTGCTTACTTTTTAAAGCGTTAAGGAATAAATTAAATGGCAACCATTGAACTTATTGAAGAGCATTTATGTTTTGGTGGTACGCAACGGGTATATTCCCACCAATCGGAGGTAACTCATTGTACGATGCGTTTTGGTCTTTTTTTGCCGCCACAAGCGCAGAAGCAAAGTGTCCCTGTAGTGTACTGGCTTTCAGGATTAACGTGTACTGAACAGAATTTTATTACTAAAGCGGGGGCTCAACGTATTGCTGCTCATTTAGGCTTGGCTCTTGTTGTACCCGATACAAGTCCTCGAGAGATTAATTTGCCAGGGGATAATGAAAGTTATGATTTTGGTGTTGGTGCCGGATTTTATGTGGATTCTACACAATCACCTTGGTCAAAATATTACAATATGTCAACTTATGTATATGAAGAGTTGCCGAATGTGCTTCAGCAAAATGTTCCACTCAATCACCATGCTTGTGGTATCTTTGGTCATTCTATGGGAGGACATGGCGCACTTATTTTGGCTTTGAAATATCCGAAACAGTATCGTTCAGTTTCTGCCTTTGCTCCAATTTGTGCGCCGTCTCAATGTCAATGGGGACAAAAGGCGTTCACAGGCTATCTGGGAACAGATAAAAAAAACTGGAAGGAGTACGATGCCTGTGAGCTCATTGCAGAAAGAGGATGGCCGCATCAGCCTATTTTGATTGATCAGGGTGTTCAGGACCCTTATTTAAAAGAGCAACTTAAGCCAGAGTTATTTCAGGCAGCATGTGGGAAAGCTCAAGTTGCACTGAATCTGCGTATGCATGAGGGCTATGATCATAGTTATTATTTCATCGCAAGTTTTATCGAGGATCATTTAAATTTTCATGCATCAATACTCTATGGTAATCATTAATAAAAATTGACCCGTCAAATTTCTATAATTAGAGTATAAAAATTACTAGGAAGTACTCAAAAATCAGACCATTTTGACTCAAGCTAGCGAACTGTAAACAGGCGCTAACTCCATTAATTTACGGCCAGGCCCATTTTATTTGAAAAAAATGAAACAATCTGTATCCTATATACTCGTAAATGAAGTATTCTTTTGCCAAGTAATTTGCTTTATTTTTCTTTGGATTTTTTTGTTATGAAAAAAGTATTATGTTTAAGCGCGTTGATGATGGTATTGAATCATTCGAGTTTTGCCTATCCAATGCCAAATTCTTTTCCACCTTTTCAGATTGCCGGAAACTTGTATTATGTGGGTACTGATGATCTCGCAAATTATTTGATTGTCACACCTAAAGGAAACATTTTGATCAATAGTGACCTTGAGGCAAATGTTCCTATGATTAAAGCCAGTATAGAGAAACTTGGCTTTAAATTCAGCGATACAAAAATTTTGCTGATCAGCCATGCTCATTTTGATCATGCCGCAGGTAGCGAATTGATTAAGCAGCAAACCAATGCAAAATATATGGTTATGGATGAAGATGTACCTTTGGTTTTATCTGGTGGTAAATCCGATTTTCATTATGCAAATGACCCCACTACTTATTTTACTCAAAGCACGGTGGATAAGGTGCTTCACGACGGGGATAAGGTGGAATTAGGAGGAACTGTATTAACTGCTCATGTGACTCCCGGACATACTAAAGGTTGTACTACTTGGACAATAAAACTAAAAGATCACGGTAAGCACTATCAGGCGGTAATTGTAGGAAGCATTGGCGTCAATCCTGGTTATAAATTGGTTGATAATATAACCTATCCTAATATTGCTCAGGATTATAAGCATTCCATGAAGGTACTCGAATCGTTGCGCTGTGATATTTTTCTGGGGGCTCATGCCGGAATGTTTGATCTCAAAAACAAATACTTATCATTGCAAAAGGGCAGGAAGAATCCTTTTATTGATCCGGATGGTTGCAAAAAATATATTGAACAAAAGGCTCAGGATTTTTACGCGGAGCTTAAAAAGCAGGAACGCGTTAACCAATCTGCATAACAACTGAGCTCGCAAAAACCCGGGTTACGGCTTACGCCTTCACCCAGGCTACGATAAAACCATTATTTCTTATGTTCTCTGTAATTGTAGCCTGGGTGCAGCGAAGCGAAACTCGGGTTGGGTTTCAACTTCAAAATGAACTAAGTTCTCGATTCTTACAAAAACAATCGACTAAATGATCATCGACCATTCCAACTGCTTGCATGTAAGCATACATGATCGTTGACCCGACAAAACTCATCCCTCTTTTTTTTAAATCTTTGGATAAAACATCTGATTCGGGGGTGCTGGCCGGTACCTCTTGAAGATTTTTAGGATAATTTATTTTAGGATTCCCATTTACAAATCGCCAAACATAGTTGTCGAAGGAGCCGAATTCCTCAACAATTTTCAAGAACACGAGTGCATTCTTGCGCGCTGAAAAAATTTTAAGGCGATTACGAATAATGCTTGGATCAGTAAGTAAGGTATGTAATTCCTCATCCGTCATTTTTGCTACGGCATTGGGATCAAATTGTTTGAATGCCTTACGATATGCTTCGCGGCGTTTAAGTATTGTTTCCCAGCTCAATCCTGCTTGCGCTCCTTCAAGCAAAAGCATTTCAAAGTGTTTCTGATCATGATGCACAGGGATACCCCATTCCATGTCATGGTACTGTTCATAATAAGGCTTATCAGTTCCAACCCAAGTGCAACGTTTCATGATGGGCAATGTCTCCTATAAAGTTGTATTTAGCTTGAACTTATTAGGATGAGTTGACAATTCGTCTTGCTGCCTACGTTTCGCGATTTGTTCGCGGAATCCAGGATCGATCTGCTTAATACAGGCATTTTTAATCTTATTCTCCATGTCTGGATCCCGCGAACAAGTCGCGAAACGTAGGCTAGGGTGAATTTGTCAACACACCTTAATTTATGAATTGAGTTTTGATCATAACGTTTTTAAGGTGTAATGACTATTTTAATTAGTCTTCTCAGCCTGCTGTTTTTCCTGAGAACAGTGCTTCATCTTGTATTTGTTCAGGAATGGCTTAAAATTCACTACATACGATCATATTATATTTTGTTTAGAGAGCTTCATGTCCGATTTTTATCAGGATTTTAATACACGACGAACCTTCGCAATTATTTCTCACCCTGATGCGGGTAAGACAACAGTAACTGAGAAATTACTTTTGTTTGGAGGCGCAATTCAATTAGCTGGAACTGTTAAAGGACGTAAAGCCGATCGGCATGCGACTTCTGACTGGATGGAAATGGAAAAAGAGCGTGGTATTTCTATTACTACTTCTGTTATGCAGTTTGTACATAATCAGCATGTCATGAATTTACTGGATACTCCAGGGCATGAGGACTTTTCTGAAGATACGTACCGTACGTTGACTGCAGTAGATTCAGCATTAATGGTTATTGACGTAGCCAAAGGGGTCGAGGAACGAACCGTTAAATTAATGGAAGTATGTCGTTTGCGTGATACGCCAATCATGACCTTTATTAATAAACTGGATCGTGAAGGTCGCGATCCTATTGATTTACTCGATGAGGTTGAATCAGTTTTAGGTATTCAATGTGCGCCAATTACTTGGCCTGTAGGCATGGGAAAACGTTTTAAAGGCATTTACCATCGTTATGAGGATATCGTTTATTTATATCAACCCGGAAAAAATGCGCAAAAACAAGATGCGATGCAAATTAAAGGATTAGATAATCCACAATTGGATGAAATATTAGGTGATGGTGCTGAGGAATTACGTGAAGAAATTGAACTGGTCAAAGGCGCTTCCCATGAGTTCAATTTGGAGGACTATTTAGCGGGTAAAATGACACCCGTTTATTTTGGGTCTGCAATTAATAATTTTGGGATCAAAGAGTTATTGGATGATTATGTTCGTTATGCCCCAGGTCCTCAACCTCGTGCAACTCAAGAGCGGGCTGTAGCACCTAATGAAGATACTTTTAGCGGATTTGTGTTCAAAATCCAGGCTAATATGGATCCGAAACATAGGGACAGAATCGCTTTTTTACGTATTTGTTCTGGATTTTATAGAAAAGGGATGAAAATCAATCACTTACGTATTGGTAAAGAAGTGCAAATTTCTAATGCTTTAACCTTTATGGCTGGTGACCGCTCACACACAGAAGTTGCTTTGCCTGGAGATATTATTGGTTTACATAATCATGGAACAATTCGCATCGGCGATACCTTTACTCAAGGTGAGCAATTGAAATTCACCGGCATTCCCAATTTTGCTCCCGAACTGTTTCGGTTGGTGCGTTTAAGGGATCCGTTAAAGAGTAAGGCCTTATTAAAAGGTTTAATTGAATTATCTGAGGAAGGTGCAACCCAGGTATTTAGACCGTTAAATAGCAATCAATTAATCTTGGGAGCAGTTGGAGTGCTGCAGTTTGATGTGGTTGCTCATCGTTTGAAACATGAATATAAGGTAGATTGTATTTATGAAACAGTGAATGTAGCATGTGCTCGGTGGGTTTATTCTGACGATGATAAGGCAATGAGTGAATTTCGGACAAAAGCGCATGATTATCTGGCGCTGGATGGAAGTGATGCTTTAATGTATCTTGCTCCGACTCGGGTTAATTTAACAATGGCTGAAGAACGATATCCCAAAATTCAGTTTCATGCGACGAGGGAACACTAGAGAGACCCGCTTCATGCCCCCTATGACCGGAAAGCCATATTTGGCTCAAGATGAGCTCAAATCTGACTTTCCACCAAGGTTCAAAAAAACTTCTGAACAGTTACTCTGCTTCGCCGAACTCAGGATATAATTAGAGTGTTCTTTATAAATGAATTTCTGGGTACATTAAGCAGCAGAGCACGTCGCTTTTACTGTATGCGGGCCCAAGTTAGTGATTTCAACTTTTGCGCCCGAGTCTGCATTTATCTTCAAATTCTCACCTGGGTGGACAGTGATTCGTAAAGACTCTCCTACTGACAAGTCGATACCATTAACTTTTCCTTTTTTAGCTAATGCTACAACCAAAAAATCATCCCCCTCATCTTGTGAGTCGATTTTGCAATTGGCTTCTACAGGCCAAAACAGGTAATTAAGAAATATTTGAGGATCATTACTAGGTAATTCATATTCAACTGTGACTCCTCGTTGGAGCAAATGGCTTTCCGTAGAATATGCACTGGTACTTAAAGAGGTGGCAAAATACAACAAGCAAAGTCCAAATTTTCGTAACATTAAATAACTCCATAATGATATTAACTGGACTAAGATACATTTATTTTGTATGTATGGCAAATAAATATTCATGCTTTGAGGAGCAGAATTGTGACCTGGGTGGGATATAGAAAAACCAGGGGAAGCCCCCCAGTTTTTGTACTGTTTCTTCGGATTTACAATGCTTCCAAAGCCTTGGCAATGGATTCGGTCATTACTTTTGCATCGCCAAACAGCATGTAGGTATTGTCATGATAAAACAGATCATTTTCCACGCCCGCATAGCCGGGTGCCATGCTTCGTTTAACAAACAATACATTTTTTGCTTTTTCTACTTCCAAAACGGGCATACCATAAATTGGTGAGCCAGGATCAGTTTTTGCTGCAGGATTGGTTATATCGTTTGCCCCAATTACATAAGCCACATCGCAGCTTGTAAAATCACGGTTAATTTCACTTTGCTCAAAAACTCTATCATATGGAATATTCGCTTCGGCAAGCAACACATTCATATGGCCTGGCATCCGACCGGCAACAGGATGAATTGCAAAGCGAACTTTGATGTTGCGATGTTCTAAAGCATCAACTAATTCTTTGACTGCATGTTGCGCATGCGCGACCGCCATCCCATATCCAGGAACAATGATTACATCTTTAGCATTATTCAACAGGAATGCCGCGTCTTCACCGTTACCTTGTCGTACGGTCCGTGATTCATCTGCTGCATTCGTGTGTGAATTAGCTGCTGATGACTGGATGCCGCCAAAAATTACATTAAAAATGGAACGATTCATTCCCACACACATGATGTAACTTAGAATGGCTCCACTAGCACCTACTAAAGCCCCGGTAATAACAAGTAAATGGTTGCTGAGTGTGAATCCAATACCTGCTGCTGCCCATCCTGAGTAGGAGTTAAGCATCGATATGACTACTGGCATGTCCGCACCACCAATAGGGATAATGAGCAATATACCAATTAAAAAAGATAAGCCAGCCATGACACTAAAAAGCGTCAGTGTTTGGTTAATAAAAAACAAGGTCAATAAAACGAGGATGGCTAACGCGGTAATCAGATTAATTAGGTTATGACCTATGAGCTTAATCGGTTTACCCGACATAATTCCTTGTAATTTGAGGAAGGCGATGACTGAGCCAGAAAAAGTGATGGCACCTATAATTAAACCGAGACTCATTTCGATAAGGCTCGCTTTAGCAATTGCGCCTGGGACACCAATATGAAACGAAGCTGGAGCTAAGAAAGCACAGAAAGCAACTAAAACTGCTGCCATCCCCACTAATGAGTGGAATGCCGCGACGAGTTGAGGGATAGCAGTCATATTAATTTTGAAGGCAATATAAGTTCCAATTATGCCTCCTGCAATCATTAAGCTAATGAGTAAAGGTTGATGATATGTTGTTGGCATCATTAAGGTCGAGCCTACTGCAAGGATCATACCGGCAATACCCAAAAGGTTTCCTCTCCTTGCAGATGCAGGGCTGGCTAAACCTTTGAGCGCCAATATAAAACACACAGCAGATAATAGATAAAATAAAGGAACTAGGGCTGTCATAAGAAATTATCCTTAATTTTCGTAACTATTTTTTATACATACGTAACATACGTTGAGTTACAACAAATCCACCAAAAATATTAATCGACGTAATAAATATTGCTAAACCACCTATCCAGGTGATTTTTCCTGTGAACTGGCTTCCTGCAGCTATAAGTGCCCCTAAAACAATAATACTGGATATTGCGTTGGTGACTGACATTAATGGAGTATGTAGTGCTGGGGTAACCTTCCACACGACATAATATCCCACAAAGCAGGCCAAAACAAAAATAGTGAGTATGGTAATGTAGGGATTACCTAGAGTGTTAATCTCATGCACTTTGTGTCTCCTTTGTTGCCTGAAACGGTAGATATTGATTTTGATGACACAGCACCGCTTGCTGAATGATTTCATCACTGGGGTTTAATGTGATTTCTGGAGGTTGGGGTGCTAGCAAATTAATAAGATGTACTAGATTATTAGCATACAGTTCACTTGCAGTAGCTGGAACCAGCCCCGCCATATTACTTAAACCGATAACCGTCACTTCTCCATGTTTTATGGTTTTATTAAGTATGCTGACTTCGCAATTTCCCCCGCGGGAAGTCGCAAGATCAACGACAACTGATCCGGGTTTCATTTGGTCTACGGTTTTTTTATACACTAAAACAGGTGCTTTTCTACCTGGAATTAATGCTGTTGAAATGACAATGTCTGCTAATTTAGCGTATTGATCTATAAGTTCTGCTTGAAGTTTTTTATATTCTTCACTCATTTCCGAAGCGTAACCACCTTTAGTTTCGCTGTCTTGATCCTGACTCACTTCAATAAATTCTGCGCCTAAACTTTCAACTTGTTCTTTCGCTGCCCGTCGTACGTCGAATGCATAAACTACCGCCCCTAAACGTTTGGCTGTTGCTATGGCTTGCAAACCAGCAACTCCTGCACCAAGAACAAGCACCTTAGCTGGCTGAATCATTCCTGCTGCCGTCATCATCATCGGAATGGCTCGTTGGAATTGAGAGCATGCCTCTAGAACAGCCCTATAACCCGCCAAGTTTGCCTGTGAAGATAGGCTATCCATGCTTTGAGCACGGCTGATGCGGGGTATAAGGTTCATTGAGAGCAGTGTAATTTGTTTTTCTTTGCACCAAGTGATGAGTTTACTTTCTGGATCATTATCTATGTGGCCTATGACCAGGGCGCCCTGGGATAAGCCTTCTAGATCTTTGGGATCAGGTTCATTAATACAAAAAAGAAGATTAGCTTTTCTCAGGATACTTTTTTTATCATGAATAGAAACACCGACTTCTTCGTAATTTTGATCTTTGAAACCTGCAGCAAGGCCGGCATCTTTTTCTATGGCAACTTCAAACCCTGATTTTATAAAGTGCTTTGCTGAGTTTGGAGTAATGGCTACTCGGGTTTCATTGTCTGGTGCCAGTAACGTTGCAATCATCATGGGTAAATCCTTTTCACCTAAATATTCATTATCCTATTGTAATTTAGATTGATTTTCCAGACTAAGGATGACATTTAATAAGATGAGTAGAAATTGTAGCCTGGGTGCAGCGCAGCGAAACCCGGGAAACATGAAGCTTATCTTAACCCGGGTTCCGCTGCGCTGCACCCAGGCTACAATTACATTATTATGTTTATGAATGAGAATTATTTAACTTATTAGATTCTTCCTGCAGACTATCTACCTCTAACGCCAAGGCAATTTGATTGGCACACGATTCCAACAGCTGTATTTTTTCAGGTGTTATGAAATCATTATTTTTAGAGGAGAGTACTCTTAAAACACCCACGGTCCCGCGCGCACCAAGTAATGGAATAAACAGTGCATTAGAAAACGAGAGGGTATCAGTTCCTAATCCTGCTTTTTGCCCTAATTCAAATACCCATTGAGCGATACTGTATTCCTTTTCATCCAATTCTGCATGTGATTTTGCTCGTGCACGAACAACAAGACGTCCATTTTTTGGTAATAAGGCGGTAACTTCGCAGTGAAAAATTTCCGAAATAAAATTGATTCCTGTTCGCAGTAATCTGACTATTCCACGTGTTCTGGATAATCTTCGACTTAATGTGTACAAAGCGGATGTTTGATATTCTGCAAGACGCGCAATCTCTGACTGGCGGCGAGTCACTAAAGTTAATTGGCAGATAACGAGCGCTAAAATGAACATCATAACTAAAGTGAGGAAATAATCTGAATTTTCCATGAAAAAACTGTAGTAGGGGGGGATAAATAAATAATCATACGTCAAAATGCTCAGAATAATTCCCGAAATTGCAGGACCTGGGCGTCCTAAGGTGGCAATAGAAATTATTCCTATTAAATAAACCAGGATTAAACTACTTTCATTAACTAAAGGATATATTAAATAATTAATAAGTGTAGTGATTGCTACAATACAGGTTGATAAAAAATAATGAAGCCAAGGCGTCATTGGTTTGGTAAGCGATTTTTTTCTTGATTTTTTTGTTACTTCGGTCATGGTATAAACATCAATTTCATCACTAAAGCGCAAAACCTCATCTGCGAGGCTGCGAAAGAAAAAATTTCTCCAGCGATGGCGAATTCGTTTACAGATCATAATGAGGGTGATATTTTGCTCACGGGAAAAATTGATAATTTCTTTAACAAGGTCATAACCCATCAAAATATGCGTTTCAGCCCCCAATTGTTCTGCAAAAAATAAATTTTTTATGGCCTGGTTACGTTGTGTTGTGGATAATTGGGTGCGCGTAGAATCCACATATACAGCAATCCAATCTACTTGCAAACTGGTAGCCATTCTTTTGGCTGCTCTGATCAATTTATGTGATTCAGGACCTGGACCAACGCAAACCAATATTTTTTCCGTTATGGGCCAGATGTGTCTAATACCTTGACCTTGCCTGTATAAAAGCACTTGTGTATTAACCTGTTTTGCCAGAGTCCGTAATGCCAGTTCGCGTAAGGCCATTAAATTGCCTTTGCGAAAATAAAACTCGGCAGCAAGCCGCGCCTGTTGGGGAACATAGACTTTGCCTTCAGCCAGACGTTTTAACAAATCTTCTGGAGCTAAGTCGACTAACACTATGGTATTAGCTCTCTCTACCATGAAGTCTGGAACAGTTTCCTGAACAGGAGCATGAATGATTTGTGAGACATCGTCATTGAGGCTATCTATATGTTGAACATTGAGTGTGGTATATACATCAATTCCGCAATCGAGCAGTTCTTTAATGTCTTGCCAGCGTTTTTTATGCCGTACGCCACTCACATTGGTATGTGCCATTTCATCGATGAGAATTAACCCTGGGTTTCTTTTTAAAGAAGCATCGAGATCAAATTCTTGTAGTTTTTTACCGTGATAATCAATCGTTATTTTAGGTAAGACTACGAAATTTTTAAGTATTTCTTCGATTTCGATGCGTCCATGAGACTCTACGATGCCTACTACGATGTCCAATCCCTTTGCCTGCTCTCCCATTGCTTCATGAAGCATGGAATAAGTTTTTCCTACTCCTGGAGCAGCGCCAAGGTAAATTTTGAGTTTGCCGCGTTGTTGTTGTTTTTCTTCTTCGATGACCTGTTTTAATAGTGCATTAGGATCGGGGCGTTTGTCAGTCATTGAGTAGTCCTTAAATGATCCAAAGCTAAATTAAGCTCCAATACATTAATTCGTGGTTCCCCCAAAAGGTGTAAGGTGCGTTTTTTTATGAGCTGATTCACTAATTCTTGAATTTTTTGTTCCGAGATATGACGTGCTTTGGCGATACGAGGTATCTGATAATAAGCTGCCAGTGGACTTATCTCAGGATCCAATCCACTGGCAGATGCAGTAACTAAGTCGACTGGAATTAATTGCTTGCTTCTTTTATTTGGATTGTCTAAATCATACTGTTGCAAGCGATTAACGCGTTTTTTTACAATTGCCAAAAATTCTGGATTAGAAGGCCCCATATTTGATCCTGAAGAACTGGCGGCATTATAAGGAAATGGAGTAGTGGCAGAAGGTCGTCCCCAAAAGTAGTTGGGTGTGTCAAAGTGTTGTCCAATTAATGCGGAGCCAATGAGTATTCCGTCACGCTGCAACAAACTACCATTTGCTTGATAAGGGAAAAATACTTGGGCTAATGCGGTGACGACAGCAGGATAGATTAAACCTGTTAGTAGGGAAAAAATGAGTAGAACCATTAAAGCAGTTTTTATTTGTTTTAGAGCTTCTATAACCATTTATTATCCTGTTAAACCCAATGTAGTTAAAAGCATATCAATCATTTTGATGCCAATAAAAGGTACGACTAACCCACCTAACCCATAGATAAGCACATTATTTCGCAGAAGCTGTGCTGCAGGAAGGCGTCGGTATTTAACTCCGTGTAACGCTAAAGGAATAAGAAGAACAATAATCACCGCATTAAAAATTACAGTGGAAAGCACTGCAGTTTGTGGTGTTGAGAGGTGCATGATATTGAGTATATTCAGTACGGGATAAGTCGTCCCAAATGCGGCGGGTAAAATGGCAAAATATTTAGCTATGTCATTGGCAAGACTAAAAGTCGTCAGGGCTCCACGTGTCATAAGTAACTGCTTACCTATTTCCACGACTTCAATCAATTTAGTTGGATTTGAATCCAGATCCACCAAATTACCTGCTTCTTTTGCTGCTTGTGTTCCTGAATTCATTGCAACAGCGACATCCGCTTGAGCAAGCGCAGGTGCATCATTGGTTCCATCACCAGTCATCGCCACTAAATGGCCTTTCGCTTGCAGATCGCGAATTAAATTCAGTTTATCTTCGGGTTTTGCATTGGCAAGAAAATCATCCACTCCTGCTTCACCAGCAATTGAAGCTGCAGTGAGGGGATTATCGCCCGTTACCATGATGGTTTTAATACCCATTTGTCGTAACTGCGCAAAACGTTCACGAATTCCTCCTTTAATGACGTCTTTAAGTCGAATGATGCCCAAAACTTTGGGACCTTCAGCAACCACCAAGGCTGTTCCACCTTGACGTGAAATAATTTCAACATTGGCTTTCACATTTTCAGGAACGCTGCCCCCTAATTGATTGATGTATTCTTCAATCGCTGTATCTGAACCTTTACGAATTTGCCGGGTGCCGAGATTTGCTCCACTCATACGTGTTTGTGCTGTAAACGGAATAAATGTTGCGTTCAATGGAGCAAGAGCTCTGCCACGTAATTTATATTTTTTCTTAGCAAGGATAACAATACTTCGACCTTCTGGAGTTTCATCAGCTAGAGAAGCTAATTGAGCTGCATCAGCTAAATCTGTAATATCGACTCCTTCCGCGGGAATAAATTCTGTTGCTTGTCGGTTACCTAAAGTAATTGTTCCTGTTTTATCAAGCAATAAAACGTCGATATCACCTGCAGCCTCAACCGCACGGCCAGATAAAGCAATAACATTCGCTTGAATCATTCGGTCCATACCAGAAATACCAATTGCAGAAAGTAGCCCAGCAATAGTTGTTGGAGCCAAACAAACAAAGAGAGCCACAAGTACTGTGATTGAAATGACGGAACCCGTTTTAGATACTGATACACTGTAAATTGAAAATGGAAGTAAGGTACTGCAAACCACTAAAAACACGATGGTTAAAGCAGCAAGTAAAATAGTCAATGCAAGTTCATTAGGTGTTTTTTGTCTTTTCGCCCCTTCGACTAAGGCAATCATTCGATCCAGAAATGTTTCACCCGGATCGGAGGTGATACGAATGATAATCCAATCAGAAAGCACTTGCGTGCCTCCGGTTACTGAACTACGGTCTCCGCCACTTTCACGAATTACTGGCGCACTTTCCCCGGTTATAGCACTTTCATTCACTGAAGCAATTCCTTCAATAACTTCGCCATCACTGGGAATGAAATCACCTGCTTCAACTAATACCAGATCCCCAGTACGTAATTGCACTGATGGAATAATAGTGAATTTTGAACTTTTAGATGCTTTTGCTAATTTTTTAGCCTGAATTTCCTGGCGTGCTCGCCGTAACTCCTGAGCCTGTGCTTTGCCACGACCCTCCGCCATTGCTTCCGCAAAATTGGCGAACAAGAGTGTAAACCAAAGCCATAAACTAATAGCAAGAATAAAAAAAGGTGGTGCTTCCCCATCTCCTAGAAGTGCTTTTATAAAAAGAACTGTCGTGATAATTGAGCTTACATATACAGTAAACATTACGGGATTTTTTATTTGTACATGGGGTGTCAATTTAAACAATGCATCGAGTAACGCACTTTTGATAATACCGAAATCCCAAATAGAGTGTGATTTAGAATCCATATTTCCCCCAAAGCATCAAATGCTCCACAATAGGACCAAGAGCAAGGGCTGGTAAAAAGGACAAGGCACCAAGAATGATGACAATACAGACTAATAAAGTAATAAAAAGAGGTGTATGAGTCGCTAATGTGCCTAAACTGTTGGGAATCCTTTTTTTCTTAGCGAGTGAGCCAGCAATTGCCAGGGCGGGAATAGCGAGCCAATATCGGCTAATTAACATCAGCATGCCACCAACGATACTATAAAAGGGGGTATTGGCATTTAAACCGGCAAAAGAACTGCCATTATTATTTCCCATCGAAGTAAACGCATAGAGAATTTCTGTAAAACCATGAGCGCCGGGATTAGCTATGGAGCTTATGCCCATATCTGTTACTGAAGCATAGGCAGTAGTGATGAGTACAATTAAGGGCATAATTAAAACAGAAATGGATGCCATTTTCATTTCATAAGGTTCGATTTTTTTACCCAGATATTCAGGCGTTCTGCCGACCATAAGTCCCGCAACAAACACAGTAAGAATAACGAACATCAACATGCCGTATAATCCGGAACCAACGCCACCAAAGCTCACTTCATTTAAATGCATCATCCATAAAGGTACTAAACCGCCAAAAGGAGTGAATGAATCAAGCATGGAGTTGACTGAACCATTAGAGGATGCGGTTGTAGCTGTTGCCCAAATTGCTGAATTGATAATGCCAAAACGAGTCTCTTTGCCTTCCATGTTCCCTGCGGGATAAAGCTCAGATTGAGCTGTAGTATCTATTCCCATGTGTTGAAATGCAGGATTTCCTTTTTGTTCGACTATCGTGTCGAGTATTAAACATGGAACAAACAGAATGGACATGGCGATTAATAGTGCCCATCCTTGTCTTTTATCACGAGCCATGGCGCCAAACGTAAAACAAAAAGCTGCCGGAATAAGTAAGAGCGCTACCATTTCCAAAAAATTGGTGAGTGGAGTAGGATTTTCAAATGGGTGGGAAGAATTGACATTAAAAAAACCACCCCCATTAGTACCTAGTTGTTTAATGGCAATTTGTGACGCTGCAGGTCCCATCGGAATGATTTGTTCTGTTACACTTACCGAGGTTGTATTAGAATTTCCTTGGTTATCTAATACCGTTTGGCCTGTTACATCGGTGGTAGGTTTCTGGTAGGTAAATGGGTGAGGCAAATTAATTTTTTGATAGGGCTTAAAATTCTGAATGACACCTTGAGAGCACAAAATGAGTGCCAAAATCAATGACAAAGGCAATAGGATATAGAGTATACCGCGAACAGTATCTACCCAGAAATTCCCTAGACTGTTACTTTCATGTTTTACGAGGCCTCGTATTATTGCAATTAATAAAGACATACCTGTCGCTGCTGAAAGAAAGTTTTGTACTGTCAGGGCAAACATTTGTGTGAAATAACTCATTGTTGCTTCGCCACTATAAGCCTGCCAATTGGTATTGGTGGCAAAGCTTGTAGCGGCATTAATTGCAAGTTCAGGAGAAGGAGAAACAAATTTTTGAGGATTTAGTGGTAGATAAAATTGGATGCGTTGCACGAGATAAACGACCAATAACCCTGCTAAATTAATGAAGAGCATGCTCGATAAATAGGTTTTCCATCCCATTTCCTCTTGAGCACGAATACCGCAGAGTCTATAGATTAGATGCTCAAAAGGCTTTAACAAAGTGTTTAAAAAACAGGGACGGTCTTGATATACGCGTGCCATGTACCAACCCAACGGTTTTACAAGGAGCAATAAAAAGAATAGATAAAATGCAATTTGCAGGAAACCAGGTTTTGTCATAGGGGTCCATTTCCCATTAAATTAAAAATCCACGGCTTAGAACAATTCGGGTTTGAATAATACAACTAACAAAAAAATTAATAAGCCGAAAGCAATTATTCCACAGCATAAATACAAGCTCATGATTCACTCCTTGATAAATAATCATAGAACCTGATTAGCCCCAAAGATATGCTAAAAAAGAACAGAACAAGAAAAACTAATAAAATATCCATTTGAGTGAATGTCCGTTTTGTAACCATATATTTAATTATAATACTAGGGTCTGTTTACATTTCGCTAGTTTGGGTCAAAGATAGTAGAAATGTAAACAGACCCTAACTTGGGTTTAACTATTTGATTATAGCGGTTATATATAAAAAAAACAGCTGGATAGGCAAGGAATGATTATAGAATTCTGGGTAGTTCAGACTATGTATGAGTGTCAATAAAAAAGGGGCGTATTATTTAATACGCCCCTTTTATGGAATCCGGATAGACAGTAAGATTGAGTACAGTCCTTTTTACCAAGGTGGACTCCTCCGGAGTGTTTTTAGGCTTCTTAGTACAATGCTAAGCATGCTCACCGCACTCTCAATCTGGCTCCTACAGTAATAATGTTGGCTGAACAATGTGTACTGTCTATGATTCTATGATAGGCCAGTCTTGGTGCTAATGCCATATAATTTCCGTGGTTTTTTGCAAAGATTTCGTTAAAGTTGAAAAAAGAATATCCAGCTCATTGAATTGATGAGAAAAATGAGCGGGATGCGGATGAAACAATAGTTATTAGACACTATTAATGATGTAGCCTGGGTGCAGCGTAGCGAAACCCGGGTTCTACTTCGTTTCACCCAGGCTACGAATTTTTAATTCTCTTGTTTAACCCTGTCTTTTAATACCAAAGAAGGGAACGCCGACGTAAGGTCTTCTTGCAGTGTAACTTCGGGGACTCTTGCCTGTTTGTAGGAAAATTTGGGTGTAATAGAGTTTACCTTGTTTATCGCGGGCGATACCTATCCCTGTCAGATTATAATTTCCTACAATATTTCTTCTATGCCCCGGACTTTTAACCCATTGACTGACTACAATTTGAGCTGTTTTGTAGTTGTATGCAACGTTCTCTGCCGCACCTCCAGTATTTTTAATTTGTGAGCGCAGTTTAGCAATACGCTTTCCAAAGTCTTGATGACCAAAAGGCATGCGATGATTGGCCATATCCTGGGAGTGTTGTCTGGCTTGAATTACCATATGGTTGTCCATTGTAAGCTTGGATAAGCCATGTTTCTGTCTGTATTCGTTTATATAGAATAAAACAGCATTTTGCATGGCAGTATCACTGTCAACATGCTTTGCTGCTGAGGCAGCGTAAGCACAGGGTAATAGGCTAAAAATGATGGAACTTATAATAATTATTTTGGTTTTTAAAGACATAAATATTCTCGTTGTGTGGAAATAAAAGTTGAGTGAAATGTTGACCAAAAAAAGATCATTTGTCCAGAGCTTTCATGTGATAAATGAGATCAAAATGATCAAATAATAATTATTTTTGATTTAAAAATATTACATAGTTCATTTTGAGACGGCAAGTTAATGGCTTAGATTGGCTATAGCATTCTTTAAGTCTTCAACTTCGCCGGAATAATGAAAGTAAATTCGTTTTTTTGAGCAGTCGATGATGCACAACGGTTCTTGAGGTTGATCGCCAAATTGTTTAAATATCCAAAATATTCCTTCATTATGCTGGCTTTCTATTTCTTTTAATAAATCCACCATCCTATCTTTTTCCAAGGTAGAATGAGGGCAATTCATGCCTGATGTGCCATGAGTTATTTTATAGGCATAATGTTGTTCTTTCATGATAATACTCCCTGCAACTCAATAGAGAAGTAGATCCATTTTGATTACATTATAGCCTAATATACTTCGAGTGAAGCGCAGAATACACCATGCATGTGAGCATAAAGGTACAAAAAACCAAGATATTAAAAATGCAAACAGCTCCTAGATGAGCAGCGATGAATTATAGGTTAACCGATAATCCCAAGAGCACGGCATGTAACGTAGGAATGTTAGATAATTGCTCTCTTTTAGAATAGGTATCCAAATGAAAATTTGGTCCATTACCGCTGAATATCCCTTGATATAGTAAGCTTAGGTTGGCTAATGCGGTGATTGGATAACCAAATCCTGCCTGTACTTCACCTGCTAATTGAGAAATATCGTTCAGAGGAACACGGTTATCCCGCCAATGCCTGTAGGCAAGCCCACCTTTTAGTTGGGCAAAAAAAGAACTATTACCCAGAGGATCACTTTTACTGGTTATTAATAAATCCAAGGTAGGAGCAAGGGTAGTTTGCAGGGGAATCCATTTTTTAAAAGCCTCAAAAGTTTCCCGGGGTATATTCAGTTTTATGTGAGTACCCGTTTGCAGTCCTAATTCCAAGCCCAAAGCAATATTTCCTGCAAGCATCATTTCATTGGCCAGTGCTAATCGTCCTATTGGAACACTTTTGTCTCTTGGTGATATCTGATAATTACCTGCACCAGCGCTTGCAGTAACAGACCATGGCTGATCTTGTGATGTCAGTTTAGGGAAATAATCACCAGCGATTGCATTAAATGATAATAAAATTCCTATTATAATTAATTTCATATGCCATATCCCTAAATGAATTGTTCATAATCTCTTGCATGCCCACAAATAAGGATTTCAGTTCCATCATTGCAAAAGCACCTATGGAATATTAAACATAAAAAACGGCAGGTGCTTCAGTCGTATGTGCTTAAATCCAACCGTTCGAGTAAATATTCACATGGGAGCCTGATCTATTACCTTCAGTCATGATTTAACTGCCATTTATCAAACTTGGCGGAGAGAGAGGGATTCGAACCCTCGATACGTTGCCGTATACACACTTTCCAGGCGTGCGCCTTCGACCGCTCGGCCATCTCTCCAACTTGGGCAAGCTTATACAGGTCGGATAATAAAATCAACCTCTTGGCCTAAATTTATAACTTAATGATTGATATTGTATATACTATGAATAAATAGACTCTAAAGACGGTTCAGATACATTTTAATGATGTCTGCTTTGAAGCAAAACAAATTGTTGTTACACTCTAAATAAAAGGATGGAATCATGTTAGTAAAAACTTTTATTTTCATTCTCAGCCTGGTTTTATCAAATTCTCTTTGGGCTGCTATGACGTGTTATTACACTTTAGTTAAAGATAATTGTTGGGCCGATTATGAGGTATCTGTAAATGTAATGGACGCTGTAACTGCCAAAGTTTTAACAACAGTTACTGTGCCTGCTAAGAAATCCTGGACACGCCAGACTTTCTCTTGCGAACCAGGCCAGAAATTAATGTATCGAGCCCAGTTTTCTCCAGTTTTTTGGCAAAATGACGAAGGGAAAACTTATATTGCTAAAAATTATTGGTCTTTACCTAATACAATAAATCCTGGTGATTCAGCTTGGAACGTAACTGTTTGTTTTGCGAATGATTTCTCACTCGTTCCTCTTCCTCCTAAGGGGTCAGGTAATTGCAGTTGTGATTTTAGTGATATTCCGGCAATACCTCCCAAAAAGATATAAATGGCATTAATTTTTATCTTTGTATATGATTCTCGTTACAACATCAAGATTTTTCCTTGTTTTGTTGACGGAGCAACTGATGATTACTCTTAGAAATAAAATTGGTCAAATGTTGGTTATGGGATTTGATGGCTGTGACCTTCATGACAAAAGTCCAGTAGCTGAGTGGCTTTCCACAGATGGATTAGGCGGCGTTTTGTTATTTGATCAAGATGCTTCTACGGGTATATATGGTAAAAATTTAAAAAATCAGACACAAATCAAACGATTAACACATCAACTCAATCATTATTCTGCAGAAATAAATTATAAAAATAATGGTTCGCCTTTATTAATTGCCATAGATTATGAAGGAGGATCCATAGATCGATTGTCTCACGTTGAAGGATGTATGCCGACTATGAGTGCACATAATATGGCACAATTATCGCCCGAGGCGTTGCAGGCTGAGTTAACTCAAATGGCATTTACATTGAAGTCTTTGGGTTTCAATCTTAATTTTGCTCCAGTTATTGATTTAGATTTACAAAACGAGCAAGGAATTATTGGAAGTTTACAACGTAGTTTTTCAGCGAATCATAATGATGTAATTCATTTAGCCAAAAAATTTGTTGATGTTTTTTATCATCATGGTATTGCATGTTGTTACAAACATTTCCCAGGTCATGGTAGTGCGATTGGCGATACTCATAAAGGATGTGTCGATGTTACAAAAACGTTCCATAAAGAAGAGTTGATTCCATATTATCAATTAGTGCGCGATATTTATAGACCAATTATGATTATGACAGCGCATGTAGTGAATAAACAGTTAGATAACCAGGGGCTACCTGCAACTTTATCTCACGAAATTTTAACAGGCGTGTTGCGTGAGACTATAGGCTATGATGGAGTAATCATTGCAGATGATTTACAAATGCATGCAATTACAGATTATTATTCACTTGAAGATGCTTTATGTCTGACAATCAATGCCGGAGCAGATATGCTGATTTTTGCGAATCAATTGGCAAAAATTACGGCACCAGAATTGATAGAGGTCATTGAACGTTTGATTTTTGAGCAAAAAATAGAACAGCAACGTATAGAAAATGCTTATCGTCGGATCATTCGTTTAAAGCAGCAAATCAATTGTATCGAATTAGTTGACTAATCGCTTACCAGCTTAAAATCTCTTGACGAACATGCTGGATGTGTTAGAATACTTCTCTCTGTACATATTTTAATCAGAAAAAAATGTAAGGTTATTATGTTAACTCATTCGAATCAGACACCACATCGTTCAACCCTCGCCCACTTTAAGCTTGTTTCTTGTTGTTGCTGCTAATTTAATTTTCTTATTTCTAACTTTTTTGTTTTTTTGAGGATCATCAACATGTGTGCAGCGCATCAACAAAAAAAAATCATTTTCAGTACTCCTTTGATTTACGCTTTAATGATAGGTTTGGGTATTGCCAGCGGGATGTCAAATATAGTTGTTTTGAAAGAGACAGGTTTATTGATTTCTGATTTGTTTATTAAGCTGTTCAAGTGCATTAGTTTACCCATTATTTCTCTATCGATAATAGTTACCTTGGCCAATTATAAGACTGATGATGGGTTCATGAAAAAAATTTGGCAGCGAACAATTAAGTATACTTTTTCTACTACCATCGTGGCTGCAGTGATTAGTTGCTTGCTTTATATTTTAATCCAACCCAGTTCGGTTCGGGTTGATCTGGATGCACAAACAATCAAATCAGCGAGTAGTTTGGGTTATTTAGGTTACTTGGCGAATATTATACCTACTAATTTATTATCTCCTTTTCTTGAACAACAAGTTATGGGGGTATTGTTCTTAAGTATTATTATCGGTATTGCCGTACGACAAATTCCTGATGAAGAGTCCCGTGAAACCATTACGCGTTTTTTCCGTGGTGCACATGGTATGTTTTTAGTCATGACGCGTTGGATTATCACAGTTATTCCATTGGGATTATTTGGATTTATTACTTCAACGGTTGTTCAGTTGCGCTCAGGTATGGATATTAAAGGGATAGGTGAATATTTACTGATTGTTGTTTTAGCTAATTTAGTTCAAGGTTTTGTGGTATTACCGTTATGGTTAAAAAAGAATAAAATTCAGCCTTTTGCAGCAATGCGGTCCATGCTTCCAGCATTATCAGTAGCTTTTTTCTCTAAGTCTTCAGTAGGGACATTACCTGTCACAATGAATACCATAGAAAAGAATTTGCAGGTAAAACCATCGGTAAGCCGTTTTGTTTTACCTTTATGCACCAGTATTAATATGAATGGGTGCGCAGCCTTTATTTTTGCTACGGTGATTTATTTAATGCAGAATCACGGTATGCCAATTTCTTATGGCACAATGGTTTTATGGGTATTCGTTGCCACAGTAGCTGCTATTGGAAATGCTGGCGTACCCATGGGATGTTTTTTTCTGAGTATTAGTTTGTTATCCAGTATGAATGTTCCTATTGTGCTTATGGGTGTTATTTTACCTTTCTATGGCTTAATCGATATGCTGGAAACTGCTTTAAATGTTTGGTCTGATGCATGTGTGACTAAGATTGTGAATGATAAAGCCATTGCCGAGGAACACGTTAAATTAAAGCCCAGAAAAGTATCTTCATTTGAACCTGAGCTGGGTTAGAGGTATGTATCATTAATTGATGTAGCCCGGGTGCAGCAAAGCGGAACCCGAGAATGCAGCATGACTAATCCCGGGTTCCGCTTTGCTGCACCCAGGCTACGTGATTCATAATTTATGAGGCTACCTTTGAATTATTTTCCTCACGGTCAATTTTTCCTGCCCGATTCAAGCATCGATGATTTTCATAGGGCTCACAGAAATGGGAAAAGTACTGTTTCAAGTTCGATACAAATATCTCCTCATTGTCCATGAGAAAAATTTTTTCAGGCTGTAGTTCAACGTAATTTGAATCTCTTAAGACGGCTTTATAAGTAGAGCTTGCATGTGACGAAATCCATTTATCAAGGAAAGGAAGTATTTTATCTGGATCAGGAGTAAAGAAATTTTGATAAATATCGCTAAATAACTTATTTTTCATTTCGTAATTGCTTTTGAAATAGAAACTGCTATGGTCTTTTCTATATTCTGTAAAAGGAGGTCTATTGGGTTTTTTCTTCATTCCTGCAGCAATCTCTAAGGAAATGACAAGACCTTTTGCGGATTCAATTTTGTATTGTGTTCCTAACAGATCTGTACCATTGTATTCATTGAGATAGGATTCTAAATAGGTAATTGCTTCATCGCTTAAAGGGTCAAAATAACTGTTGATAATGAATTGAGTTGCCAATCTGGTTTCCGGGTTATAATAACAACTAATATAAATTGCATAAATAAATTTCTCATTTACTATATGTTGTACTAAGATTTTATCAATTTGGTCATTCACCTCATCGCAAGAAAACTGCTGACTTTCTATATTTTTCTCCATACGAATGATTTGAGTAGGATAATCGATGCTGCGGGTAAACGACTTATTTTGCATTAAATTTTCTGTTTCATTAGAGTATGTAATGACATGGCTGTTTTTATTCTCCAGATTTAAAGTAGTAACATCATCCTGAGTCTGGCTGAAACTACATAGTGGCATTAAAATGAGGGAAGTAACCAAATAATTAACTTTCATAAAAAACTCCTTTTTGTCAGCCCAGTAGTGCGTCTTGCAAAAAAATCAAAATTTTTAACTGGGGTATTTTGAGTATAGATGAGCGAGTGAAAATTACTCTCAATGTTCATTAGACCTCTTTCCAAACGCTACTGAGGAGGCGAATTGCATCGTCGATGCGGTGCTCAAATTCTCATGTGACTGTGTGTACAGTCCGCATCTTCTCGCACTTGGAAAGAGGTCTATTTTTTAGGGAAGATTTGCATCAGAAACACACCGAATTTTTGTAGTCATATACAAATAAGACAAATGTGATAATATTTAAACGCATTTAAATGGGATTGGGCCAGTTCATATTCGTGAACGGACTTTTTATATATTTTTAATTTTAGGGAATAAAATGAAAAAGATATACGCAATCGTTAGTCCTGCATATACCAAGATAGGTGATGGTTTTACCGATTTAGCTTCTTATGTAGTTTCTCCTTTCCACACAGTAGCATTCGAACAGGTTTGTGGTTATTCATTAGGTCATGAGGTCTTTTTTTCTGAAGCGATAGAAGATGCTAAAAAGATTTTAGAGGAAAAAATCAAGGGTACAAAATTAGATGCTAAAACTGCAGTTCAAAAAGCCATTGTAGAATTGGATGCAGATGATGAGGGAAAAATCACTGGATTTAGCAAGATTCATACGGTCAATTTTGATAAACGTTTTGAACAAGCTGAAAATAATTTTTTTAAGGCAGTGCGAATTCCTAAATGGAGTGAGCGTGCAATTGATGCTAAAAAAGATGTCACACCAGAAGCACTTTCTGAAATGATCATTCAGCATGAACAAAGTAAAAGAACAGTTACTGAAGAAGCTTCAATGTAAAAAACCCGGAGCATTGTAGCCTGGGTGCAGCGTAGCGGAACCCGGGATTTCATTTCACCAATTATTTCCCGGGTTACGGCTTCGCCTTCACCCAGGCTACAAGTGCTTAATCCTCCACGTTACTCGCTACATCTTATCAGGTAAAAATCCACCGGCTTGCATCTGCCACATACGACTGTAATGACTTGGTATTTTAATGAGTTCCTCATGCGAACCGTCTTCAATGATACGACCTTTTTCAAAAACCAAGATCCGATCCATTTCGGATAAAGTAGAGAGTCGATGCGCAATAACAATAGTTGTCCTATTTTGCATTAACACATGCAGACCATCTTGAATCAATTTTTCAGTCAGTGAATCTAAGGCAGAAGTCGCTTCATCCAGAATGAGAATGGGTGCATTTTTTAACATCGCTCTGGCTATAGCTATCCGTTGTCGTTGCCCTCCCGATAACTTAATTCCCCGTTCACCAACCAAAGCATTATATTTTTCAGGAAGTTGGGAAATGAATTCATGGCAATGCGCCTTTTTTGATGCTGAAATGATTTCTGCATCCGTTGCATCAATGCGGCCATAACGAATATTCTCCATTAAGGTGCGATGAAATAAAGTCACATCTTGAGGAATCATAGCAATGTTTTCGCGCAATGATTCTTGGGTCACATCGCAAATATTTTTTCCATCAATCAAAATTTGTCCCGACTCTACGTCAAACAAACGGAGAATCAGATTAACAAAAGTGCTTTTTCCGGAGCCTGATAAACCTACAAGACCAATTTTCTGCCCAGGCTCTATGACCACGGATTTATTTTTAAAAAGATGCGCTCCGTCATCATAGTGAAAACTCACATTTTTAAATTCAATATGTCCTTGTGTGACGATTAGAGCTTGTGCATTGGGTTTATCAGTAATCTCATGTGACTCTGAAATCAGAGTTAGGGCTTGTCTGCATTTACCTAATTCTTCTGCAAAAAGTACAAATTGACTTGCCAGGTACCATAAATTGTAAAAAATACTGATCGATAATGAGATAATGAAACTAAAGTCGCCGATTGATACTTGGTTTTTACTGTACATAACGACCAGCATATATAAATTGGTAGCAATCAGCACAATAATACTTGCATCCCAAAAAGCACGCATTTTCAAAATAGTCCACTGCATGCTCTGATCTTTATCTGTGGTATCTTGAACTGTATTTCGAATTAATTTATTTTCGTAGCTTGCTCTGGAAAACAAACGCAAGTTTGTAATATTGCTTATGCTATCAACAATTTTCCCGACCAACGTCGTTTTACTGGTAGCAAACAAATTAGACAAATCCTGAACCGGCTTGAAATAAACTATTGCAATTCCCAAAAAGATAATCGCCCAAATGATTAAAATTAAGGCAAATACAGGATGTACAAGCAGCATACTGATAATTGCAATGATAAGACCAACAATTTGAGCTGCTGCATCATCGATCGTTGTGAACATTGCTATGGTGCCTGCAGTCATATCAGAAATTTTATTTGATAAACTCCCTGCAAAGTTATTTTGGAAAAAACGATGCGAATGTTGATTCAAATAGGCAAACATATGATTCACTAAATCATAACGTATGTAGGGGAATAACTTTAATCTGAACCAATCCGAAAGACGCATATCCATGGCAATCAAAACCCAAAGGACAATGTACACGATAACATTGGGTTTTATCGCATTAAATACAGCTGCCTTATCACCTGAATATGCAGCAACCTTATCAATAATAAGCTTTAACATATAAGGTGAAAGTGAGTTATTAATTCCCCAATATGCAGCGGTAAATAATAATCCAATAACATACCCTTTATAGGGCTTTATCAGACTGAGGAAAAAATTGCTTAATGAACTGTCTTTTTTATTCATACTTTTTACTCGGTTTTTGTTAGAAGCGCCTGTTTACATTTCGCTAACTGGACTCAAAATGACCTGATTTGTATGTGAGCATAGCGACACAGAAAATCAGGGCAGTTTGGCCAAGAGAGTAGAAATTGAAGCAGGCCTATATGGATCTTAATAATCCATCCTTTATTTCATATCCGTCAGTTACCTCAATAGCACTCAAAAAATCAGGGTCATGAGAAATCACAATCAGTGCACCTGGATAAACTTTGAGCACCTGGATTACATGAGCTCGAGTTTCTCTATCCAGGTTGTTCGTCATTTCATCCAAAATAAGTAGTTTGGGTGTAATTGCTGCGATTTGTGCCAAGGAGAGTCGGGCTTTTTCTCCACCGGATAAGGTTGAAACCAACGCATTTATTTCTTCATTTTTTCGAAATAAAAAATCATTTAAATAGCTCCTAATTTCGGTATAGGATTTATCTGTTAAACAACTTATAGACTCCCATACGGTCTTTGTTAATGGCAGATTGTTATAGTGCTGATCAAGGTAACCAATCTCGTGAGGGTGGGGAATGGCCCAGCTTCCTTTTTTTATTACCGATGAATTACTCAAAATGGCTTTGAGTAAAGTAGATTTACCGGAGCCATTGTTCCCGTGAATCGCAATCCGTTCACGCGCTTTTATTGAGAAACTCAATTCCCGCAGAACAGGATTATTTTTCTCATACCCTGCAGTTCCCTCACTGACTGTCACTAAAGCCTGATTGGTTTCTACTCCATGCATAGTAAATTTAGGATAAATGACCTCCGGTAAGTAAAGCGCAGATAAACGCTGAGTTAATTCCCGTTTTTTTTGATTGATTGCACTTTTTTTACGACCCGAAGTTTCTTGGGAGTTTCTTGCTTTGCTCTGCGAAACGATGGTAGGCCACTTCCTCTGCTGGATGTGTTTTTCACCTTGAGTTCTGCTGCTCTTAGCTCGTGCCTGTTCTCTCATCATATCTGCATGGATCTGTTTTTTCTGACGTATCAGATCCGCAATTTCACCTTCAATCGCACTGCGTTGAATATTGATTTCTCGTATATAATCCTCATAACATCCTGTAAAGACATGTATTTCAGCATGATCGATATGCCAAATCGTATCTACAGTGGATTGCAGTAATTCAATATCATGAGTCACCATAATCAAAGTGTTCCTATAATCAGCAAGCATTCTCATCAAAGAGCGTCGATTGTGACGATCCAAGTGATTACTGGGTTCATCAAGCATCAAAAGATTAGGATCGGATGCGAGTGCTTGAGTTAATAATTTATGAAAACGCTGCCCTCCACTTAATGAATCAAATTCTTCAATAACTTGTGGCACAAAACCTATATTTAATTCTTGAGGAAAACGGATATCACCATGAGTTGGTTCAAGTTTTCCTGCAAGTAATTTAAGTAGGGTGGATTTTCCAGAGCCGTTACGTCCAATAATCGCAATACGACTGCCATAGGAAATTTGGCCGCTAAAGTCCACAAAACATGTTTTATGGGGAAAAGAAAGACAAAGATTTTTAAATTGAATTGGCTTATGCATCATGTAACTCACTTAAGTAGTGCAAATGGGCAGTTAATGTGACTGCTACCGTCATTGCCCCGTGCTTAGGGCGTACTTAAGAGATTATGTCCATGATGTGTTTAAGCCTCTTTAATGATGTGCTTGTTTGATACTGGGTATAATAATAACCGATTGCATGATTATCTGTCAATATCAAGTAAGCCAGTAAGGAAAGAGGGATTAGATGATTTCTTCCAGATGTGGGATAAGCTCTTTGCAATGCCTCATTACTCTTTGCTCTTCGGGAGGCAGCTGCAAATAATCTCCATATTGCTGAATAAGAAATATTTCTGCATTTTGCGGAATATTAAATTCTTTAGTCTCAAATGCAACACGTTGCAAAGGATATATCTCATCCTTTTTGATTAAATTTCTTCCTACGCAATTATACCCTCTTCCTATATAAGGGCTTTTACTGGTATTTGCCTGATGAATAATTTTTTGCAAACACAACTCAAGCAGAGACTTAGGAAAAAAAGAGGCTATAGCCTTATAGAAGGCAGGATAGTGTCCTATTTTTACTTTACTGTACTTAGTACTTAACAACCTTGAGAGCTTTTTAGCATAAAATTTATATCGCTTACGTTGTTTGGGATCTACAGGCATGGTGTCATAGACAAAAACATCAATAAAGATACCTTGAATGTAAGGTTCATTACCTTTTTCGTGTTTTTCAATAAAACGGCTGGCGCGATCTCTGATTTTTAAAGGGGTAGCCATATTGAAATAGCCTGGATCGCTATGAATTGTTTGCAGCCACATCCAGTTTGGGATTTCAGCGGGTGCTACACGTAAAAATTGTTCGTAGCTCGCACGTGGCATGGCAATATCCACATCGTCATCCCAAGGGATAAAACCTTGATGCCGTACAGCCCCTAAAAGAGTCCCCGCATCAAGCCAATAGTCCAAACCATGTTTAAGACAGATGGCATCTACTACTTCAAGCATGGCAAGCATCTTGAATTGAGCTTGGCGTAACCTGCCATCTTGAAACGCTGTGTCCGCTGAATAAGGATTTGGATTTTTCGCTAATGTCATGAATTATTTTCTTCCTAAATGACAACAGAAGGTATATTAGCAAAATAATTCAAAATCATTAACTATAATGACATAAAAACTTGAATCAACTAAGGTATTTAATTATTTCAAAGGAATATGCCTTAGATGTATAAAAAATGCTTTGATTGAATGAGGAGAGTCATTGTGCAGTTATTTACAGATATCGGCCCTATGTTAATCCAATATAAAGAAGCGAATACTCATGGCCGATGCGCCATGATGCAGGATAAAATTGCAGGTATCAAGAAGCTTTCCGGACAAGTAACTCATCAAACTCAAGCAAAGACTCATTATAAAGTTATAGCATACGCAGCGACATTCATTAATTACGCTGATGTTTTGCACCGTATAGAACACCAGCAGTACTTTGATATTTTATTCGATTTCTATGACATGGAAATGGATAAGCAATTAAATTCATGGTTTGAGTTTGGTAAAACTCCAGGTCAAATGAGATTGAAACATCCAATTCATGAGTATACGCCAGAAATTTGGAAAAAATTTCGTGCAGCACAAAAAGTCCATCTGGAGAAAACCAATAAATCACATCTTTTTAACTTGGATGAGCTTGATATTGATTGTCCTCCTACTGCTCAGTTATACCCCATTCAAATTCAAATGGGGGGAAAGCTTAAAAATGAGGCAGTAGATCGAATCCATGTCGATACACAGGGACGAATTCGTTTTGCACAACATCATGGATCTTATCTTTTGCCTGGAGGAGGGATGATTGAAATAACCAACTCTGCCAAAATTGATGATTTACAGCGCAAAATGTTGGAAGAGCATTTGGAGGAAGAACATGCAAATCTTTATATCAAGGCAGCTCAATCATATGATGATTTAACTCAGCATGATTTTAATGCGGCATTAATAAACGCATTTTTAAGCAAGCAAGCTCAATCTCTGTCTTCAGAACTGAACGACTGGTTGCGAGAGCAAATTTTTACTCAGGAAAGTAATGCTACTCGCTTACAAAGGATAATTAATAAACTTGACCATCAAATAGAAGAGATAAAGAGCACTATGGACGCCTCTTCAGGTAAACACTCTAAAGAAAGACAACTGAAAAATCAGCATACACTTAAGTCTCTTATTGAATTACGTGCTATTGTGCAGGTTGAGACATTTAAATTAACCTTATTATTTGCTGAAGCATTACACTACATAAAAAGACATACTGTTTGTGTTGATATTCAGCAGTACCTGGATACTCGAGTACTGGGTGGTTCACAAATATCTCACAGCTTTATCATGAAAGGTCAGCCTTTAGAAGAATGGTTTGCTGCAAAATTTAATGGAATTGATGGCGAGTTTGGTGATGATATTTCAGGTTCTGCAATTGAACGATTGACGTTACTTGACGCATTAAGCAAATTTAGGAAGATTAAATTTTCACATATATTGATTGGATTGGCCGCTTATGAGAAATGCCTCGATAACGGAACATTACGTGTTGAAAATATCTGGAATGAAACCCAATTTGAAGATGTACGTCACGTGATGCTTAAAGAGGCCGCTAAATTTGTATAATGTTTTATGAAGCCTGGGTGCAGCGCAGCGGAACCCGGGAAATATTTTGCTTATTGAACCCGGGTTCCGCTGCGCTGCACCCAGGCTACATTATTTTTCATAAAAGCAGCATTGATTTATCAAAAATTAAAAACGAAAATAACCCTTCAATTTTCTCTAGCAATTTATATTTTGAAATGAGCCTTCTATGTCAGATGCTTTAAGTCGTTATTATCTACAGGTTATGGGAATCGAGCTCTGGGAGTTACGCCAGCCTCATTCTTCATGTGAGCAGGATTTATCTGCATTAGCCAAAGAAGTAGCGGCATGTACTCGCTGTTCTTTACATAAAACCCGCACGCAAACTGTTTTTTTTCGCGGTAGTACAAAAGCAAAACTGATGATTATTGGTGAAGCTCCAGGTTTTTATGAGGATAAACAGGGGCTTCCCTTCGTAGGGAAAGCCGGAAGTTTACTCAATCAAATGTTGCAAAGTATTGAAATCGTTGAAGAGGATGTTTACATAGCCAATGTTTTGAAATGCAGGCCGCCTAATAACCGAGATCCTCAGTTGGATGAAATTGCTCAATGCAGTTCTTATCTATCCCGTCAAATTGAGTTGATTCAACCTCATTTGATCTTGGCTTTGGGACGTTTTGCAGGGCAATTCTTACTTAATAAACCGCTTCCTCTGAAACAATTACGTAATACATTACATCACTACAATAATATCCCCTTCATGGTAAGTTATCATCCGGCTTATCTTTTACGTAATCCAGCCGATAAGAAAAAAGCATATCTTGATTTATTAGCTGCAAAAAAATTGTTAGTAGAGAAGAATTCCTGATCTCTATTTGCACAAACATTATAGTAATTGATAGGTATTTATACGTATTGATGCTATTTAAATACATATCTTATAATATTTACTAGATTCAGCAATTCGTGCTAATTAAAAAGTAACACATAGGAAAAGAAATATGGCTTCACACAAACGCATTTTTATTGTCGGTCTACCAGGCGTTGGCAAAGGCTTATTTGCAAAATTATTGGCTGAAAAACTGGGTTGGCAGTTTATCGATGCTGATCTTGGAATAGAGTATCATTTTGGACGCACTTTAAATGAGATTTTGGGGGCACAGGGACAAAAAAATTTTTACCAATGCCAATATGATCTATTGAGTACACTGAAAAGCAAAGAAAATATAGTAGTCGCCACTGAAGCAAGTATTATCTGTAATGAGCCAATTCGGCAATTGTTGTCTTCAGAGTTCGTCGTATTTTTGCAGGTGAGTACTGCAATACAAATAGTGCGAATTTCGCGCAATCCTCCACCATTGTTACCTACGGAGCTCGAAACATTTTTTGAGTCACTTCACGCGGAACGTGACCGATTATTCGAAAATGTAGCGAGTATCTCTCTTGATACAGATGATAATGCACTGGAAAAACATCTGTTAATTGCTTTAGAGCATGTTGGGGAAAATAAAACAGAGGAATCTAAGCCAGTCAAATTAAATGAGAAGGATAGGGTACTGTTTCATAAGTTGTCACATCTTCCGATACATTTATCAGAACAACAAGCAGTCTGCCTTCGATTACTTGCCAACGGGAAAAGTTCAAAAGAAATTGCACGTGATATGAATATTTCTTATAGAACTGTGGAAGGCACTTTGGCCAAAGTTATGGAATTACTAGGATGTTCTTCCAGTAAGGAATTGATTGTTTTGTATCATGACAAGCCTTAAAAAGGCCATGATAGGCCTTTTTAACATAAAAACAGTTATATCTAATTTTGTGACATATAGTTTATGGCCTGAACGAATGCTGCATCAGAGCAATTTTTCTTCGGTACATCTGCTTCTTTGCATAACCCGCCATGAGGCATCAAACCTTTTCCACGCTTCATGCTGTATAATAAATAATCCATTGCAGTTTTATATTCTGTAGGATTTTTTTTGACTTCCAGTTCAGCATTTTTAAAACGTGTATTCCATGCTTTTTTATCAAAAGCAGCGGGAGCTTTCATCCCAATTGCAAATTGAGGTGCATGGCAATTTTGACATGTAATTTCATAGGTATTTTTGCCCAAATCATCAGCAAGTACCGAAGTACATATGGCACATAATAAAATAGCCAATAGATTTTTCATCTTTCCCTCGATTTGTTGTTATATCTTCTTTAAGCATACTTCAATATTAGCTCAACTCAAGATGACTTTATTTTTTTATCTGTATTGTAATGACCGCACACTATTGAAAATAATACTATAATTTACATCAGTACATTATTTAAAACGCAGCAAAAAGCATTATTGGATGGAATCAAAAGGAATTTGACTATGAAAGGAACTGAAAAAAAGAATGTTTCAACTCGCTTAGGCTTAAAGAATCTACCTGCTCCTCCATCCGAAACCAATGATTCTCAATACTCACTCTATAAGAATAAATTGGATGATTTTTTTTATCATATTAATAAATTGTATCAGGCAAATCTCGGCAAGATTACTATGGGGATGAGCCCTGCCGTAATAGGAACTGCTCATTGTGCCTGGCTTTTGCAATTAGCTCAATCGCCGGGGCATCTATTGGCATTGGCTTTTTATCCTATTCTACATATGGATGAGTTTTTAGCTCATCTTTTGTGTGATAAACAACCAGCACAAGGACAAGATGTTCGCTTTCATAAAGAGAATTGGCAATTGATGCCATGGCGTTTGTATGCTGAAGTTTTTCTCCAGATTGAAGAGTGGTTGGGTCATGCAACACGAAAAGTTCCTGGACTTTCCAAGCGCTCAGAACGTACGGTTTCTTTTTGTATGCGTCAATTACTTGATGCGTTATCGCCCTCCAATTTTGTAATGACCAATCCCGATCTTTTTTATGAAACAATTCGTTGTGGGGGGATCAATTTGATTCAAGGTACAGAGATTGCTGTGGAACATACGCTAAGAAGATTGTCTGGTTTGCCTCCTCCTGGTGCTGGAAAGTTCAAACCAGGCAAGAATGTTGCGATTACTCCAGGAAAAGTAGTATTTACGAACCATTTGATTGAATTAATTCAATATAAACCACAAACGGAAACTGTTTTTAAAGAGCCAATACTCATCTTACCTGCATGGATCATGAAATATTATATTCTGGATTTATCACCTGGAAATTCTTTGGTTAAATGGCTTGTTGGAAAAGGACATACGGTCTTTATGATCTCATGGCGTAATCCAGATGAGAAAGACCGTGATTTAGGGATGGATGATTATTACCGACAAGGCGCAATGGCAGCAATTGACGCAGTAAGTAATATTTTACCTAAGACAAAAATTCATTTGATGGGATATTGTCTTGGTGGGACTCTGGCAATGATTACAGCTGCTGCAATGGCAAGGGATAAAGACAGTCGTCTTAAAAGCCTTTCGCTGCTGGCGGCACAAGGGGATTTTACAAAGGCAGGCGAGCTCATGTTGTTTATTACTGAAAGTGAAATCGCATTCCTCAAAAACATGATGTGGGAGAAAGGTTATCTTGATCCCAAGCATATGGCGGGATCTTTTCAGATGTTGCGCACCTACGATCTGATTTGGTCAAAAATGATTGACGACTACATGACGGGTAAAAAGCGCGGTATGATTGACCTACTTGCCTGGAACGCTGATGCTACGCGGATGCCTTATAAGATGCACACAGAATACCTTGAGAAACTCTTTCTGCAAAATGATTTCGCAGAGGGGCATTTTCGTGTTGAGGATGAAATAGTAGCGCCGAAGAATGTTCATTTACCTATTTTTGCAGTGAGCACAGAACATGATCATATCGCTCCTTGGGAGTCTGTATATAAAATCCATCTTATGATGCATACCGATATTACCTTTGTGTTGACAAGTGGTGGCCATAACGCAGGAATTGTCAGTGAACCGAATCACCCTGGACGCTATTATTTTATTCTTGAAAATAAAAAAAACATGCCTTATATGGGGCCAAAGAAATGGATGACCAAAGCAAAAAAAAGGGATGGCTCCTGGTGGCTTGCTTGGCATGAATGGTTAGTCGACAACAGTTCGCAAAGACGTGTTTCATCACCGCATCTTGATTCCTCATTACCTTCTGCACCTGGAAGTTATGTGATGCAAAAATAGAGCGCTTTTGAATCTTATACAGAGAAGATCTGCTCTAAAACACTTGACCCCGCGGACAAGCTGCGGGGGTGGGGACATGATCAAGAGACAGATATTTATTTTCAGAGAGTGAATCTTGGTTACTGTATTGAGATGTGTTAAATTTATCTTTTCACATTTTTTTTGGATCTTTATGATGAATAAATTCTCAATCGCAGCAGCGTGTTTTGTTATTTCAGTTTCAGCAAATGCATTCGCAGGTATGTCTCATCTTAAGCCTAACTTTAAGAAAACGTATTGCGGGAATCAGGAGTTTTTGGGAAATAGCGCGTCAAAAAGACCGCATTTGCATTGCGGCGAAACATTTATAGCCTACAAAAAAGCGAGTGGTGATCATTTAAATATCACGGATGCGGGAACGTGTGGCAGAACTGACTTGGTTTTTGATGATATTAAAGCAAATAGAAATGCATTTGCAGACTATCAAAGTATCTATGATGCACTGGTATCATTCCATCAAGCAGGATGCCCAAATCAATTAACATCTTAATAAATACCTGTAGCCTGGGTGCAGCGAAGCGAAACCCGGGGTTTCCTCCTCTCGTGGATTTCCCGGGTTTCGCTTCGCTGCACCCAGGCTACGATAAGCAATTACTCAAATAATTTCAGAACGTTCTCAGGCGGACGTCCAATAATGGCCTTGTCTTTATAAGTAACTATAGGGCGTTGCATTAATATGGGTTCTTTGAGCATTGCGTGTAACACTTGATTTTCATTATACAGGGACAATCCCAGTTCTTTAAAAATAGCCTCATCGGTTCGCACAAAATCTTTAAGTGCAAAGTGAGCCCTTAAATTTTTCAATTGCTCTAGATTAAGCGGGGTTTTAAGGTATTCCACAATAACAGGCTCTACACCTTTACTCTGAAGGAGTTCCAAAGTTTTTCTTGATTTGGAGCATCGAGGATTGTGATAGATTATAATTTCTTTCATATTTTTCAAGTTCTTGTGAGATAAATTTGAACTATAACATGATCTTTGCGTTTTCTCCTTATTTTAGTTTTGGGCATCCTATCGAGCTAGAATGATAATGTAGGTTGGTGCTAAGCGTATTGACTCCAAGACAAAACTTCTTTTTACTAACATCTCGATCCCACATTGAGTCGAATCTTATGCAATATACTATTGTCCCTATTCAAGAAAAACATATTGAAGCATTTTGGTCCGCAGTTGATAGTGTTGCCCGCGAGCGTAAATTTTTAGCTTTTTTAGAAGGACCGCCCTTCCAGTTAACTAAAGAGTTTGTTTTAGATCATATTAAAAATAATTGGCCTCAAGTTGTAGCAATGCATCAGGATCAATTAGTGGGGTGGTGTGATATCAGCCCGCTTGACCGGCCTGTCTTTGCTCATGTTGGCTCCTTGGGAATTGGCGTTATTGCCCCCTACAGAGGGCGGGGTATAGGTGAGGCATTATTAAGCACGGCACTGCAGATGGCCCAGTTAAAAGGGTTAACACGCATAGAGCTTACCGTGCGTGAACATAATAAGGCGGCGATCGCACTGTATGAAAAATATGGGTTTATAAAAGAAGGGGTGCATAAAAATGCGGTGCGGATCGATGGGGAATATGAAAACCATATTTTTATGGCTTTGCTTTTTGAATAACTAGAGGAACTGGGTTTTTTCTTGAGTTTCCCGGGTTACGCTTCGCTGCACCCAGGCTACAATAGTTTATGAACGAGTAACATCGTGTAGCCTGGGTGCAGGCGTAAGCCGTAACCCGGGTTTCCTATCAATTTAGACCATGTCTTGTTTGATATTCAGAAGAATCAATTAATTGTTGATCTAAGGATGTTTTTAATCGACTGAGTTCGGTTTTCATATCAATTAAAATTGCTTTTACATTTTTAAAAAGTTGATCATGAAAACCTACTAATGAATAGCTATTTAAAGTTTTAATTTCATCATCAAAAATTTGATTCACTTGTTTGAAAAAATCATGGTTACTCAGATTTTTTTTATTGATAAGGCTAATAATCCGTTGTTCGTCCCTAAAGATACTATCCAAATCACAAAAGCAGCGATCAAGGAGAATGGCACTGATCCGTAAATCCATTTCTGTTATTTCATTGACGGGAATGGCGTTAATTTTTGCTTGAAACATGTCAAGACATTCATTCTGAAAAGGGGGGAGGGAGTCCTTTTTCGCGTTTTTTAAGATATTTAATAACATTTCTTTGGTACTTGGCATGATATCAATCCATGGTTAAAAGTGCGCAAATTATAGCATCACTGAATATAATTTCCACTTTAAAAAATCTCTTTGTTAATCAATCCTTAAGCTTACTTGTTTTACACTGATAAAAAGCGAAGAAGGAGATTACCATGTCAAACAAAAAACTAACCGAACGTTTGCACGATGAACTTGATGAACTGGGTGTTCCTGCCTTAATGACAGAACGCGTTCAAGCGTGCTCCAAGATGTTCGAATTGCCTAAATTTAAAATCGAAGCGTTATTGCACGGGGTTGCTTTAGATAGCATGACCATGCAGAAAATTGCTGATGAACTCGAAGTAAGCACCGATTGGTTGTTTGGTGGACTAAAGAAAAGACAAAACACTAAGCCAAAAATAAGCTGTAGGTTGGGTCATTTTGACCCAACAAAATTAAAAGTGATTGCAAGGACAATCCAAAAGCTATATAAAAGATAACTTAAAGGAAATATGAAGCAGTCTAAATCATGGAATATCGAAGAATAATCGTACCCGGAGGGGTTTATTTCTTTACATTGAATTTAAAAAATAGAAATAGTGAGTTATTAATCAAAGAGATTAACCAGTTACGGATAGCCTTTCATAAAATAAAAAGAAAATACCCTTTTAAGCTCGAATGCATTGTCATTTTGCCCGAACACCTTCATATGATGATCAGACTCCCAACGGGAGATGGAAATTACTCACTCAGAATAAGATTGATCAAAAGTATTTTTACGCATCAACTTCAGATTAATGAATCGATTAGTCCATCAAGAAAGAAACAAGGTGAACGAGGAATTTGGCAGCGACGATTTTGGGAGCATCTCATTCGTGATGAAAAAGATTATGAGCATCATTTCAATTACATTCACTTTAACCCTGTAAAGCATGGATATGTAACATGTGCCTCTGATTGGCCTTATTCAAGTATTCATCGTCACATTAAATCAGGACTTTTACCGATAAATTGGGCATGTGAACATGATTTTAGGAACGATCAATTTGGAGAGTGAGTGGAATTGGATTTGTTGGGTCAAAATGACCCAACCTACACTTTGAATGCCATGGTTGAAAAAATAATCAACCAGGGCATTATTGAATATTAAGGTTTGTTGAGATTTGTGTCTATTTGCTCTTCTTCAGCTATCTCTATACCCTGTTGTACAACTTTCTTAAACATACCTTGTACATTTTTATCCTTTATAAGATCGTTTGAACTAAGGAGGCGTTTCGTATCAATATGTAAATATTCCAGTGCAGGTTTAATGAACTCTTTAATAGCATTCCATAAACTGACATCGGCAGCTAAAGGTTTATAAAACTGTGTCATTATTTGGTTACAGCTCTCTACAAATTTCTCCTCGTCCTTATCTTTGAAATAGTTTCCTACTGCTTCGCCTAATCTCCCTGCCACAGCTAATCTGGCCAAATTAGTTCCAAGGCTTATCTCCCCTTTAGAGTTTCCTTTATAGTTATTAAGGGCATTGGCAAGGTTAAAAATAGCAGTTACTGACGCAGGTACTTTTTTACCTTTCATAAGTTTTTCTAGTTGCTGTGATAATTCGTTACTCCCAGGTATTGGTCCTGGATGTACTTTTTCCTGAGCCAGGCGAAATGCTTGCCTTTGGATGCTAAAACCATTCGCTCCTTTTAGGTGGGCACCAAACTCTTCAGCCGCTTGCATTTGTTCATCACTGCCGAATTCACTTTTAAGATTCTTTCTTAATTTATCCCAGTTTACTTGTGAAATTTCAGCTTTCTTATTTGTGCCTTCTTCCTTCTTCGCGGTCTCACTCTTTCTTGCTTCCCAATGCTCATGTTGTTCCTTCGCTCTTCTTTTTTGAGCTTCTCGTATTTCTGCAAGTGATCGAGTATCTGTAGATACGGATGTTCCTTTTTTCTTTGGATCCTTATTTTTTTTGCCAAACATAACTGACTCCTCTAAATGCTTAAAAATTCATTCTATAAGATAATTATAAACCTAATGGAGCTAAAAATATACATATAGCTATCTGAATGATTTTTTGCTTATGCGTATATTTTAAACCAATTAAGCTTAAGGTTTGATTAAAAAAGAACTTTTATGTAAAATTTTTTTCAACTTAAATCCTGGTATATATTCATGTTTCAGATCCTAAAGTATTTGAACCGTCCAAATCGTAAAACAAAGAAAACACAGGTTCTGCTGAGTTGAACTCTGTAGAATTGGGTTTGTTGGGTCAAAATGACCCAACCTACGCTTGCTACGCTTGCTATTTTGATTTATTACAGGAGTAAATAAATATCAGTGTTTCAGATTTTATTATCGGAGTTGAATGAGACAAAGTTTTGCTTTAATAAAGTATAAGTCAAACAAAGAGCAAGTCACCAAACAATTAGCTTTTACAAAAGCCAGTAAATTCCCTTTCTAATAAGAAAGGGAATTTAAAGGTGTAAATAATTTAACTATCACATTGGCCGTGGATCAAATTTATCCATTCCCTCTTCAATTTTGTCCTCAATACCATAGTGTGTCTTATCCACATTAAATAGGGGACCTATATTATACTCTGCAAGAAAATCATTTATTTTTTGTGCAATTTGGTTCCAAAATCCAGGATCTTTCATCAACAGATTTCTTTCAGCTTGGACCCCATTCACACAATCTGTAGTCAATTCTCTATTCATCAGTGCTGTATCAACTCGATTTGACTCAACATAAAATACATTATCTTTGAACATACCAGGATTTACTTTGACAATTTCAACATTGTCCAACGCAGCTTTTTCCCATTTTTTTATTGCAATATTAAGTTTTGAAAGTAATCTTGTTGCAGCTTGTTCTGTTTCAGGTTGGTGTATAAGATCTTGATCATAGACAGCTTGAATTGCATTTTTTAAAGCAAGAGCATCTTGATAAGCCTTAAATGCTGGATCATGGTTTTTGCCGCTTTTTATCTCGTCAAGCCATTGTTTTTTATTTTCTTCTATCTCTTTTTTTGATGGTTGTTCTATTTTTCCACCATATTCTTTTTCTTTTCGTCTTATTTCTTCCTGCTTTTGTTTCAATCGTTCTGTTTTTTCATAAAATTCTCTAGCCATCATTTTCTCCTCACTGTGCTTAAAACATATCTACTAGTTTAATTATAATGCAAAAATATTAAATTTTAACAAAATGCATTTTAAATATAATATATATGTAAAATACACTTACAAATTTTTACAATTTCTTGACAAACGATAACTCATAACTTATGATTAAGCAGCTATTCTTTATCGCTCTTACTTATTCTTATTATAAACATTAAAGCTTAAGGTTTGATTAAGAAATCAACTATTTTTATTTTTTTATTTATTCTGAAAATTGAGATAAAAATGAATCAATGACAGGATATTTTGAAATACTTTAAAAAAAGACTTAATTGTTTGTAGCCTCGATACCAACCTATGCTATAAAGATTGACGCGTTTGCATCACTTAAATTGAAGGATCTTTATCTTTTATTTTCAGCCATTGTTCGTCCGCTTTTTTGATATTTCCTGCACTATCTTTTGCCCAAATGCCTTGGATTTCTTTATTCAGATTCAGATAAAGTTTCCCTTTCACCAGTTTCCATGCAAGGGGATCGCTGATGACTTTATGACCCATTGCTACGCCATAAGCACAATAACCTCCATAGGCGGGTAGATATTTTTCAGGATCTGCTGCAAAGGTTTTTTTATTTTCTTTGCTTGCAAAAATGTAGGCAACACCCTGATAAAATACGACATGGTTTCCACTTCCTCGTAGGGGCCCGCTTGTTTGTTGATAGGATACGAGATCATAACCTTGATTCCCAACCAGACTGATTGGACTGTTAGTCGCGGCGATTAAGGACAGAGGAAATAATAAAAGTAAAAAGAAAGAAGCTAAAAGGCGCAGAGGTGAACCATTCATGTTTTATAACTCCCTAGCTGAATTATCTAATAGTATAGTCAGTAAATTTTTATTTCTTTCTGCTGAAAACGGATTTTAATTATTTGTAGCCTGGGTACAGCGCAGCGGAATCCGGGTTTTCTGAATGCTTAATCCCGGGTTCCGCTGCGCTGCACCCAGGCTACAAGGTCATCCTAGTGAAAGTCATTATAATCCATAGCCAGTAATTGTGAGCCTTTTCTATGACTCTCCGAGAAATCAAGCAGTTCTGGTGGATGTTTTTCACACCACCGAATCGCGGTGAGTGTCGGCAGAGTGTCCTTATTGTGTAGTACAGACCATTGTGCATGCTCTAACAATAAACTTGCTGCATAGGTTTGTGCTAATGCAAAAGCAAGTTGTCGTGCCCCGGCTTGTTGCGCTTCGTCACTCATCTGCGGCATAGACTGAATATAATTTTGCAGTTTTTGCAGGGAGTGCTGAGTTTTTACTTGAGATTGAATGAGTTCTTTACTGTTCATATGACTCAATCGATTTTTGATGTCTTCAAGAAAAAAAACCGCTACATTCTCTTGATGCATAGCGCGCAGTGCATCAAGGCTGAGAATATTGGTTGTTCCTTCCCATATGGATAAGACTTGTGCATTTCTTAATAATTCCGGAAGCCCAGTATCTTCAATATAACCCGCTCCGCCAAAAGCTTCTAAGGCCTCACTCACTGAGGCAATTGCCTGCTTTGCCGTATAAAGTTTGATTAGAGGAGTCAAAAGCCTCAATACAGCCCGTTCAATTTCTGTTGCTTCACCTAATTCCTCCTTACCCAACAGTTCAACGGCATGAAAAACCAGATGGAAGGCGGCTGTAAATTCTAATTGCATACTGGCTAATGTTTCCAGATGGAGCACGTGATTTGACAAAGTGTGGCCAAAAGCAACACGTTTGGTTGCATAATCACGAGCAAGTGCAAGAGCACGACGCATGTAACCAACGGCACAACACGCATTGTATATCCGCGTAATATTAAACAGAGAAGAAATTTTTTTTACTCCATCACCTGCATTTCCAACTAAGAGGGCAGGGGTATTCTCCAAAGTTAATTCTGCTGTAGGCAAGGCGCGAGTACCTAATTTATCTTTTAGGCGATTGATACGAATGCCATTGAGTTTGCCATTTTGATCCCGGAGTTCCAGATAAAACAAACTAAGTCCTTTACTGCCTTCGGGAGCTCCCTCAATACGGGCAAGCGTCATGGCAATTTGTGAGGTTGTGGCAGAAGTAAACCATTTAACGCCGTTGAGACGAAAATGGGAGCCATCGGGTCTTGCGATGGTTGAAGTACCGCTGACATCAGATCCTCCTGTACGTTCAGTCATCCATTGACCTGAAGTCCAGAAACGGGCCGGATCAGAAGAAGTCAGATGGGGGAATACATGTTTTTTTAAGGATTCATCTGCATAAAGCTCTAAGGCACGCGCAGCTCCATCGGTCATTGCTAGAGGACAGGTATAGATTGCTGATGAAGGATGAAATAAATACAATTTGGCAAATTGATGTATGCGTGATAATGCACCATGTTGCCGTTCATAACCTATAGCAATTAACTTTTCCTCTGCTGAAATTTTGTCAAGTTCTTTCCATGCTTGGGATACTTCAATGTGATCAATGCGTTTTCCCCAAGGATCATAAGGTATATGCTTTGGAGGAAATGCTTCTGCTTCTTGTCCTAATTTATAGATATCTTCAATAACTCGTTGACCAAGACGTTGCAGTTCCGGCTGAATTTGCGTCAGCATGGACGAGGGGAGTTTCCATTCCAGATACGCCTTTAAAACGCGATCTTCATCATATTGATTGCCCAAACGCGGAGGTGTTTGAAAAAAATCACTCATGGAGCTATTCCCTTAGATTTTAATTCTTTCTATCTTAACCGGCCTGAATGAAGCGGGCAATCTACAAAACCTTTTATGCCAAAGTGGGGTCATAAACAGAAGAGTTTTGCTTCACAATAGTACTCACGTTACACTGTATCTTTTTATGTAGGGTAAGCATCGATGAGAACACATAATCTTTTAACCTGGGTGCATCATCTTTTCTTGTTTTATAAAGAAAAAGTGTTTCGAAAATTATTACCAATAACAATCATTATTGTTGTGTATGCTGAATTAATCCTTTATTTTTTTGAAAATGTAGCACGCAATAATTTAGGTCAATTCCATCTAATTTTTAGCTTTATCCTCACCATAATTATTAGTTTCAGGGTAAACACCAGTTACTCGCGTTGGTGGGAAGGACGAATTTTATGGGGTTCAATCGTTAATAATTGTAGAAACTTAGGTTTAAAATTCGATGCGTTTATTGGCTTACATGAATGTCCTGATTTTTATGAATCGTTGAAAAAATTACCAGTTGTTATCAAAGCCCATTTACGTAAAGAAAATGGGGAAATCCATACGGAGTTGCTTTCCTTATGTATTCATGAATTCGAAGGAAAAAATCCAGTACTTTTGGTAGCCCAAAAAATGTATCGTATTCTTAATCAATTGCGTCAAGAAAATAAATTGCAACTGGAGCAATACTTGGCGTTGGACATACATTTAGCCAATTTGATTGACATGACTGGAAGTTGTGAACGAATCGTAAATACTCATGTGCCGCCTGCGTTTGCCTTTTTTGTAAAGCAGGCAATGCTTTTTTATGCCATCATGTTCCCTTTTGGTTGGGTAGATACCTTCGGATTTTTGATTATTCCAATGATGGTCATGATCGTATATATTTTGTTGGGGTTGGAAATGTTATCCGAGGAGTTAGAAGAGCCTTTTGGTAAAGATGATAATGATTTGCCTTTAGGTTCTATTGCAAAAAATATTGTTCGCAATGTAGAGCAAATAGCTGAATCCTAGGATTAAGAATTCGGCTACTATATACAACGTATGCTATGCCGTTGTATGCTCTTGAAAAGTAAAAATATATAGGTTAATTTTTTAATAAAAATAAATTACTTATGTATAAGTAATTTCTCAATAAGGACAAATTACATTTTCCTACGTTCTGCGGTTTTTCCCTGACAATTGAGAAAGTTATTGGTGTAAAAATCCAATATTAGTTGACAGTATATCTTAAAAATAAATTTCCCTGACGTTGTAATGTTCGTCATGAGATAAGGAGGCTCAAATGGTAAATAAAAATACACCGGATCATGAACACTGTCACATCCATTCAAATAGACGCATCTCTTGGACTGCTGTTTTTGTTGGTGCGCTAACCGCACTGGGCCTTAGTTTTTTATTAAATCTTTTGGGAATTGCTATTGGGTTAAGTGCCTTTAAAACGATGAGTAATGGATCAGTTATTGTGGTTGTGGGTGGTTTGTTGGGAATAATTATTGGTATTGTGATCTCTACGATTGCTGCTGGTTATGTCTCTGGTTATTTGGGGCGATTGTATTGTCCCGAACGTAATTTGGGGATCATTTATGGTTTTACTACCTGGGTTTTGGCTTTAATCTTGGGAGCTGCACTGATAGGACTTTTAAGCCAATATGTAGTAACCTATACCAATTCCGTTTCCCGAACAGTAGTAGCCGTTCCAATTACAGTGAATCAAATTTCCACTCCTGTGGGTACCACCAAAATTTCTTCTTTAACAAAGAATGGTCAAAAAGAAGCTGTAGTAGAAGTCAATGTGACTCCAACAAATCTTGCTTCAGGAGCACTCATAATTTTTGTATTGTTTCTCGTGGGGGCTATATTTACTTGTGTAGGCGCAAGCTGGGGAATGCGCTGTAAGAAAGATAATGACTCACTTTAAAGAAGTACATTCAAACTTTATTTTGCCTACATTTGAGTGATGTAGGCAAAATACTCCAATATTAAAAAGGGCAATTAAAATCGTAAGGGAATACTACTGAAACACTGTTATCTGGACCATTTAAAAGAACAGGTCCTGCTTTTAAAACGCATTGACCAATAGCCGGTCCTTGAAATAAAGTTGGCGTTGAATACACGGTTGCACTGATGGTCAGAGGAGCTTGAGAGCAGGGTAATCTATCGATAAATTGAGGTGCTTTTCCACCGAACATCGTTAGGGACTTACTTAAGCCAAATTCATTGGTCACATTAAATGCGACGTTTTGATTAAATTGCACGGGTGGTGTAGCAACAGCAACCTCAACTCTACAGCTTAGATCCTCATTTGCATAAGCAGGAATAAAAACAGATAAGTTAATCATGCAAAGAGTGGCTGTAATCGTTTTTTTCAACATAACAAACTCCTAATTTTGGATTATTATTGGGATTTAACTGATGAGCTACTCGTTATAACAGGCGCCAGAGAAGAATTCATTGCTTGGTCAATGCCTGCATAAATATTGATATCATGTACCATAAGATAGGTAAAATATCCATCAATTCAGAAAAAAAGATAATTTATAGTACATTTTATGAGCATAAAATGATGTAAATTAGTAAAGCATCAGGATATGTTTACATTCGCTACTTGAATCAAAATAGCCGGGCACCGAAGCCTGAACGTTACTCACAAAATCGAAACAGGAAAATACGCATTCTATAGTATACAGTTATGCCTAAAAGACTGTCATCGCTGTATATTCTATCATCGCTATATATTCTGTCATCCCTGCGTAGGTACACTACTGTCCGGTAAAAATTTTGCTCTCCTGCAATAGGTAATGTCCCTAAATTTTTTTTGTAGGCTCTTCAGCATTCATCTAGGCACATCACTTAATCTTGCTTCGATCTGCTCCCTCTCCCGCGCAAGGAATTTGAATAGTAAGATACTGTTTTTCGCGGGAAGAGGGTTGGGGAGAGGGGATGTCAAGAATCGGTTAATGTGTCAAGATGGCCTCAATAACCGACGCTTGTTTGTTGTAGTACATCATTGTTCCAAAAACGCAGTACTTTGAACCCTTGAGCATTTAGCCAAGCTGTTCGTTCTCTATCGTAA
>NZ_LNXS01000054.1:210631-468898 GCF_001467525.1 Legionella anisa | reverse complement strand
TATCAGTGCTCTGTTTTCGCAAAATTTTTGCATGGTGTCTCAGTATCGATTTGTCCAACGCCCTCTCCCCAACCCTCTTCCCCCGAAGAACAGTATCTTACTATTCAAATTCCTTGCGCGGGAGAGGGAGCAGATCGAAGCAAGATTAAGTGATGTGCCTAGATGAATGCTGAGGAGTCTACAAAAAAATTAGATTTTAATGGTTCTTGAAAAACGCTATCTTTCACAGTACATCTTTGATCTAAATAGGGATTTAGGATGCCATTCTTGGTGTTTTATCAAGGACGTGCAACTATTCTTTTTCCTTTTACCGGACAGTAGTGTGCCTACGCAGGGATGACGGGCAACAAATGACATTCTACCTGGTTAAATTTTGTGAGGAACTCTCAGGGAGAAGCCGCGGGGTCCAGTGTTTTAGCACAGATCTACTAGATCCCGCGGACAAGCCGCGGAAGTCGGAGTAGAGCTGGCTGGTTTTCAGCGATGTATAAAAGATTCAGCTGCTTGCAGCCAGGGCCTATTAAAAAAATTATTTATCTATGACATCCCAATCAAAATCTCCGCTCAACTCATCAAAATCATCTTTAAACTCCTCTTTTAAACGTTTACGCTCCAACTTTTCCTCCAGTAGGCGCCTAACGTTTTTTCGATGAGCGGTAGACTCAATATCATCATCATAATTATAATCAGAGAATGATTGGTCATCATAATCTTCGTGAAGATCCATAGCTTTCCCCTTTTATACTCTCTTAAAAAGAGTATAGTAGACATTTATAAAAATGCTTTAGGAATAACATGCTCAGCTATCAACACGGATATCATGCAGGTAATTTTGCTGATGTAATCAAACACATCGCTTTGACCCGTCTTTTGAACTACCTAAAACTTAAAGATAAACCCATATTTTATCTTGAGACCCATTCAGGCAAAGGCTTATATGATTTAAAAAGTAAACAATCTGAAAAAACACAAGAATTCAAACAAGGCATTCAACCAATTTGGCATAACAGAAAGTCCTTACCCTCTGTTTTTCAAAACTATTTTCAGGTAATTGATCTACTCAATCCTACTGGTGCATTAAGAGATTATCCTGGTTCACCGTTTTTAGCGATCAACATGTTACGAATGCAAGATAGAATGTATTTTTGCGAGCTTCACCCAAGGGAGTTTGAAACGCTGAGTCAACTTCCTCGCTTGAATAAAAAAGCACATTTCAGCAATACCGACGGTATTGCAGCAATGAACGCATTACTTCCTCCGCCAGAAAAAAGAGGACTCATTTTTATTGATCCTTCGTTTGAAATAAAAGAAGAATATAAGGAAATCCCACTTTCAATCAAACACGCCTATTCCCGTTTTGCTACAGGAGTATTTTGTCTTTGGTATCCACTGGTCAATAAAAGATTAACTGATAAACTCAATAGAGGTATGAAAGAAATCCAGGCAAAAAATGCTTTGCATATTGAATTTAACTTGACTGGGGCACCAATGGAGGGAATGTCAGGTTGTGGTTTATGGATAATTAATCCACCATTTACTTTAGCTGAGGAAATGAAAACTGTATTAAATGCACTCAAAGCTTATTTTAATCCGGGCATTTCTTCTTATATTATTGAGGCTTATGCATGACTATTTTTCCGATTCCTGCTTTTTCAGATAATTACATTTGGGCGATTATTGATAAAATTGCAGGAGCATTTGATTGCGTCGATCCTGGTGACGCAGAACCCGTAGTACGATTTGCTCATGCAAACCAAATAAAATTGCGTTCAATTTTATTAACACATCATCATCAGGATCATATTGGAGGAGTGAGTCAATTACTCAAAGCCTATCCCTCATGTATTGTGTATGGTCCAAATGATCCACGAATTCCTAATGTAAATAATACGCTACAAGAACATCAAACCATTCAAGTTGGGAAATGTGTTTTCAAAATTTTATTCAACCCAGGACATACTTCAAGTCATATTAGTTATTATGAAACCCAGCATGAATTATTGTTCTGCGGCGATACGCTTTTTTCTGCAGGTTGCGGACGTGTTTTTGACGGAACGCTGGGACAACTGCATCAATCGTTATCTCTTTTCAAAACATTACCCCCCACTACGAAAATATTTTGTGCTCATGAGTACACCCAGCAAAACTTGCGCTTTGCACAAACAGTAGAACCTAATAACCCCAATATTCAACACTACTTACAAAAAATACATCACTCAAAAAGTCCCTGCACACTCCCATCGACTTTGGAACTGGAATTATCAGTTAATCCTTTTTTACGCACCGATCAACTTGAAGTACAAAAATACGCATTAAAACATGGAGCAACATCAAATAATTCATTAGAAATATTTAGGGTTTTAAGAGAAGAAAAAAATTCATTCAAATAATTACCCAGAGAGATTCAATTTGGACCTTTATGGGCTTATTGAGCACAACGAGGTTTAATCCTATAACTAATTTTAGTAAACTCGATAGTTAATTATATTCATAGGTAATTACCATTGAAATTTAAGTTTTTCAAAATAAAAGTTTTTTTATTCTGTTTACTCATTTTTTTGGGCATTACTAATGAGACTTTAGTGCATGCAGATACTGATGCATGGGAAGTATTACGTGCTCAATTCGCCTTAAATCATGAAACATCGCGCGCTGAGGTACAGGAGCAAATCCGCTGGTTTATAGCTCATCCAGGCTTTCTTAATAAAGTATGCCATCAGTCTGAACCTTATCTTTATCATATTATTGACGAAGTAAAAAAAAGAAATCTCCCCGGCGAGCTAGCCCTGTTGCCCATGATTGAAAGTGCTTTTGACCCCTTTGCTTATTCTGTAGCAGGTGCCGCTGGATTATGGCAATTAATGCCACAAACAGGTGCCGGTTTAGGATTAAAACAAGATTGGTGGTTTGATGCGCGACGCAGCATCAGCTCCTCAACCGATGCCGCGCTTAACTATCTTCTTTATCTCAATAAATTCTTTAATGGCAATTGGATTCTGGCCATAGCTGCTTATGATGCGGGGGAAGGAACTATAGATCGAGCAATCAAAGCAACAGGTGGACGCGCTCGAAGTTTTTGGGATTTAACTGTGCCAAGAGAAACTCAAATTTATGTCCCTCGCCTGCTTGCCTTAGCAGAAATCATTAAAAGTCCATTACAATATAAATTAACACTCCCTGAAATCCCCTATCTTCCTTATTTTGTGGAAGTAAATATAGGAACCCCTATTGATTTAAACCATGCTGCTAAAATGGCAGGAATCAGTTATAAAGAGTTAATCAAATTAAATCCTGGTTTTAATCGCTGGACTACCGCCCCCGATAAGCCTATAAAATTACTTATCCCTGCTGAAAAAGTACATCAATTTAATTTAAACCTTGCTAACCTTCCCGCAGAAAAACGTGTTAGCTGGGAAAAGCACATAGTACAACCCGGCGACAACTTGGATAATATTGCTGTTAGATATCACACCACAGTGAATTTAATAAAACAGTTAAATCAACTCACGACAAATCGTGTGGAACCCAATCAATTCCTTTTAATTCCGAGCACCAGAAATGCTCCTGCCGTTGTTAAAAAGGAACCCATAGCACCCGCCGCCCTGCCATTAGAGCATCAAATACCTTTCCCCCAAAATCATCGTGTTATTCATATTGTGCAAGAGAACGAGACATACCAGACGCTGATAAGAACTTATGGCGTTAGTGCTACAGACATCCAAATATGGAATAAATTAGCAAGCAATCAACCCTTACAAATAGGTCAGCAACTTGTGATCTGGAAAAAAGTACACCAACCCATTCAGTATATTGTAAAAAAAGGCGACAGCCTCAGTGCTATAGCTCGACAACATAAAACGCAAATAGAGCGCATTATTACATTAAATCCTGGACTTAAACGAAATGATCCGTTGTATAGCGGACAAAAAATATTTGTTGGTTAGTTTAGGATCTGTTTACATTTCTACTATCTTGGTCCCAAATGACCTCATTATTCTGTCCAAGAACCGTACCAATCGATTTAACGAATACATAGTGGCTTATTATTAACAATTATTTTTCATTTCTGGTATAAAGCAAGGAGGAGAGCACAAAAACTTGTGTTATACTCAAAGTAACTTATTTTATTGTATTTAAGGTATATGAAATTACTATTTGATTTTTTTCCTATAGTTTTATTTTTTATAGTATACAAATTTTTTGGTATCTATACTGCGACGGCTGTTGCTATGATTGCCTCTTTAAGCCAAGTAGCTTTTTACCGATTAAAATTTCAGCATTATGAAAAAATGCATTTAATTAGCCTTGCAATAATTATGGTCTTAGGAGGAGCCACCCTCTTTTTCCATAATCCATGGTTTATTAAATGGAAACCAACGGGTATTTATTGGCTCTCTGCTTTAGTCTTTTTTAGTTCAGGTTATATTGGTAGCAAACCATTGATCCAGAAAATGATGGAAGCCAATGTGACTCTTCCTGGAAAAATCTGGCATAGATTGAATTTGGCATGGGTATTGTTCTTTATTTTAATGGGTGCAGTAAATATTTATGTTGCCTATAATTTTAATACCGATGCCTGGGTTAACTTTAAGTTATTTGGTGGGGTTGGTTTTACTCTGCTTTTTGTATTAATTCAAGCTTTTTATCTAACAAAACACATGGATGAAACTGGCCTTGAAAAACAATAGGAGCAAGAATGAGACTATTGCTAGTTGAAGACGACGAATTACTTGGTGATGCGGTCAAAACCGGCTTAACCCAATTTGGTTATATTGTAGATTGGCTTAGAGACGGGGAAGCTGCTCGTGCCGCGTTAAAATCTGAATCATTTGAGCTAATTATTCTGGATTTGGGTTTACCCAAGCTCTCTGGACTCGCATTGTTACAAAGTATACGCCATGATGGTAATCCAACTCCTGTTATTATTTTAACCGCTCGGGAATCAGTTGAAGATCGTGTAAAAGGTTTAGATAGCGGGGCAGATGATTATTTGATAAAACCTTTCGATCTTAACGAGCTAAGTGCCCGAATCAGAGCCCTGGTCAGACGTTCACAAGGCCGTGCTGATTCTGTTCTGCAATATAGAAACATTACTTTAGATCCAGCAGCTCACTCTGTATTTGTTGATGATGTTCTAGTCAATGTTCCTCGCAGAGAGTTTGCGCTATTGCAGAAACTTCTAGAAAACAGTGGTCAGGTTTTATCACGGGAACAACTCATGCAAAGTATTTATGGATGGGAAGAAGACGTAGATAGTAACGCACTGGAAGTACATATACATAATCTACGTAAAAAGCTTAATGCCAATTTCATTCGCACGATTAGAGGTGTTGGATATATGGCAGAAAAAAATGATGGTATTTCTGTATCGTGAAATCTTCTATAAGAAAGTTTCTTCTCATAAATTTATTGCTGGCCATTACTATAACGACCACATTAACTGCTATAGGTAACTACTATCTTGATCAAAAGGACATTCAAGATCACTTAGATAGTTTAATGGCCGTATCTGCACTTTCTTATCAAGCATTACTAGGCGACGATCTGCATCAACGCCCTTTAGCAAAAATTCAAGAGGCACTTGAAACAATTCCTAAAAAAATTGATACATACTATCAAAAAAGATTTTTGAATGAAGAGCCTCCAGAAAACTATCTAAATAAGTTTAATTTTCAGGTTTGGACCAATGGCGGCAAATTATTGTTACACTCATCTTCAGCACCCAAAATTCCTTTAACTTCGGAAGTCGATGGATTTAGTGATAAAAAAGTATCCACCCAAGATTGGCGTGTCTTTACAACCTACAATGATAAAGCCGGAATTCGCACCGTTTTAGCTGAGCGTTACGACACAAGAAATGAGTTGGGTCATCGAATTGCTCAAGATGATCTCTATATTATGCTTTTGACTTTCCCGTTATCAGGTCTGCTCATATGGATTATCATTGGCCGCGGTCTAGATAGTCTCGAAAAAGTTGCTGAAGAAGTCGCAAACCGCGCTCCCACCCATCTTGAACCAGTAGATTTACACGAAGTTCCGGAGGAAATTAAGCCGGTAATCGATGAATTGAATAAATTGTTTTTCAGACTCAAAGAAGGATTTGAGCGAGAAAAACGTTTTGCTGCTGATGCAGCGCATGAACTGCGCACTCCGCTCGCTGCACTAAAAACCCAAGCGCAAGTTGCATTACACTCTAATGACATAGAAGAAAAAAATCAGGCATTACAAAAACTTATTGCAAGTGTTAATCGCAGTACTCATATAGTCCAACAGTTACTTACTATGAGCCGACTTGTACCAGAAGCAGCGCACATGGAGGAGAAAGATGAAGTTAATTTAAGTCGATTAACTCGAGAAATACTTGCTATGCTTGCACCCGCGGCTGTGGAAAAACAAATTGATCTAGAATTTGAAAGCGATGTAGATAATTTGAGTGTTTATGGCAATTCAACTGCTTTGGGAATACTCATTCGTAATCTTGTTGATAACTCCATTAGATACTGCAATGAACACGGCAGAATTACCGTTCGTCTGACGGTACTACAAAACGAAGTAATGTTTGAAGTCAGTGACAATGGACCAGGAATTCCAGCGGAGTTACAATCGCGTGTTTTCGAACGTTTTTTCCGGGTATTGGGAAACAAAAGTCCAGGAAGCGGACTTGGTTTGGCAATCGTTCAACAAATTGCCGAGCTCCATGGAGGACGATTAATGTTAGATACTCCCAAAGAAGGTACAGGATTAATTGTTCGATTCTTTATGCCCGTTCAAGAAAAGTAATGTGTCATCCTGATGCTATTTATTCATATCAAAATATTGTTCTCAGCTGAACAATTCATTAATTGTAAAAAGAAGTTGTTCTCTAGCTTAGCTTCGGAGAGATCACTGCGTTTAAATTGGTCTAGTTTAATCATCGGGAGGCTAGAACCTGCAAGGCATCACGAATAAGCTGTTCACAATTTTTAGAATTATCATTTACCTTATTGACTGCTTTTAGTGCTTCCTGTGGCTTATATCCCAGTGCTTCCAGAGCACTAATTGCTTCATCCTGTCCGTTGATTACGGGAACTAGCTTACCTTGTGAATCAGCCGTAGATACAGAAAATTGCTTCATGCTATCACGCATTTCCACAACTAAACGCTCCGCTGTTTTTTTACCTATGCCAGGTAATTTCATTAAAAAAGAAGCATTCTCTTGTTGAATGCATTGAATAAATTCATTTGGAGTAATACTGGAAAGAATTGACATGGCAAGTTTCGGACCAATACCATTTACTTTAATCAAAGCTCTAAATAACTCCCTTTCCTGTCTCTCCAGAAAACCATAGAGCAACAAAGCATCCTCCCGAACGATGGTGTGGATGTGTAGTCCTACCGAACCATTTAGATTATCAAGCTGAAAAAAGGTATTTAATGAGGTTTCAACATCATATCCAACACCATGAACATCAAGAACCAATTTTCCTGGATGATGTTTATCAATTATTTGTCCGTCCAACCAACCAATCATCTTTTCCTTCTCCTTAATCCTCGTCTACCAATCACTGAGGATAAATTATGGCGCATATGACTGTGACAAATTGCTATTGCCAAGGCATCTGCAGCATCTTTTTGTGGCGCCTTATTCAGGGCAAGAAGATGTACGACCATGTGACTTACCTGTGCCTTTTCTGCTGCGCCATACCCAACTACCATTTGTTTAATTTCTCGCGCAGAATATTCACTTACTTTAACTCGATGCGATGCTGCAGCAACCATAGCAACACCGCGTGCATGTCCTAATTTTAAAGCTGAATTTGGATTTTCATGCATAAATACTTGTTCAATCGCGACTTCTGTAGGCGAATAATGGTCCATTAATTGACAAATACCATCATATATCTGCAATAACTTTTGGCTTAATTCACCATCTGGAGCAGTACGAATGCAACCACTATCAATGTATTCAATTTTACGATCTGACTCTTTAATCAAACCGTATCCTGTAATCCTTGAACCAGGATCTATCCCTAAAATTATGGCCATTAATCGATTGATTCTAATTGTTTTTCAGAGAACTCCGCATTACTGTATACTTCTTGCACATCATCCAAATCCTCCAGCATATCAATTAACTTCAACAGACTTTCTGCTGAGTCATCATCGATAGAGACTAAAGTTTGTGCACGCATGGTTAAATGAGATTGTTCAATTTCCAGACCTGCTTCTGTAAGCGCATTTAAAACACTATGATATGTTTCGACAGGAGTAATCACTTCAATTTGACCTTCATCTACGGACACATCATTTGCACCAGCATCTATGGCAATCTCCATAACCTGCTCTTCGGATTGTCCGGGCGCCATAAGAATCTCGCCTTGATTGGTAAAGAGATAAGATACTGAACCGTCTGTTCCCAAGTTGCCGCCATTTTTCGTGAATGCATGACGTACATCAGATACAGTTCGGTTTTTATTATCTGATAAACAATCTACAAGAACTGCAATCCCACCCGGTCCATAACCCTCATAACGCATAACAGACATTATTTCACCATCAAGCCCCCCCACTCCACGCTTAATCGCATTCTCAATTGTATCGCGCTTCATATTCGCATTAAGCGCTTTTTTAACTGCATCCCTTAATCTTGGATTAGAAGATTCATCTCCTCCTCCCATACGAGCAGCTACAGTAATCTCTCGAATTAACTTAGTGAATATTTTTCCCCGTTTTGCATCTTGAACGCCTTTACGAAATTTAATATTTGCCCACTTACTATGACCCGCCATGTTACTACCTCAAAACTATATTTAATTTTGTATAAATTATACATGCTCTTTTGTTAAAAAGAATAACTTAACTACTATTTGGACTCGACATTTTTAACTTTTTTAGACTATAGTAGCCCCCAGCATGAAGTTTTTAATTTATTGCAAATAATATTACGGGTGTAACTTGGAAAATAAATGCAGCTAACTTGGACTCCACGCTCCACCCAGAGTAACTCAATGAATCCATAACACTAAAGGAGATCAACAGTGTATTTGCAGGGATTTGGTAATTATCATCAAACTGAAGCAGTTCCAGGCGCTTTGCCAAGTAGCCAGAACTCGCCACAACACTGTAACTTAGGTCTTTATGCCGAACAATTAAGTGGGACAGCCTTCACTCGCCCAAGACATAATAATTTACGAAGCTGGCTTTACCGCATTCTACCCTCTGTAGTTCAAGGCACATATCAGGTTTATGAGATGGAACTGTTCAAACCCTATCATGCAGAACAGTCCCCAAATCCCCTGCGTTGGTCTCCTCTGGACTTGTTTAAAGAAGAAGATTCTGATTTTGTCGAAGGCATGTTTCATCTTGCAGGAAGCCAACATGTCAATGCATATATTTATCATTGTACCCGCTCCATGCAAGATAAATACTTCGCCAATAATGATGGGGAAATGCTTTTTGTTCCTTACTTGGGCGAGGTGAACTTACATACTGAGTTTGGAAAATTAAATATATGTCCAGGCATGATAGCCGTTATTCCTCGTGGCGTTAAATTCAAAATGGAACTCATTAGCGCCGAAACAAAAGGGTATCTATGTGAAAACAGCGGCAGTCCACTCACTCTACCTCCCTTAGGACTTATCGGAGCTAATGGTTTAGCTAATCCTCGACACTTTCAATACCCTACTGCTGCATTTGAGCAAGGTATTACGCAAGCAACCCTTATATGCAAGTATCAAAATAAATTATGGACAGCAAAATGCAATCACTCACCACTTAATGTGGTAGCTTGGCATGGTAATTATGCTCCTTATTGTTATGACTTAAGCTTGTTTAATACAATTAATACAGTAAGTTTTGATCACCCTGATCCCTGTATTTTTACTGTGTTAACTTCAGAAAGCGATACACCCGGAGTAGCCAATTTAGACTTTGTCATTTTTCCTCCTCGATGGATGGTTGCTGAACATACATTTAGACCCCCCTATTACCACCGCAATTATATGAATGAACTCATGGGGCTTGTCCGCGGTGAATACGATGCTAAAAAGGAAGGATTTTCGCCTGGTGGAGTAAGTATTCATAACTGCATGACCCCACATGGACCCGATCAAATAAGTTATGAAAAAGCTATAGCGCAAGAATTAGAGCCTGAACTTTATTTGAATACTTTAGCCTTCATGTTTGAAACTAAAGATGTATGGAAAGTTACTGAGCAGGCTATGCGTATTCCACAGAAGCAAAAAAATTATGCGGATTGCTGGCAAGGACTGAAAGCGAACTTTACGAACCCATAAAGCCTGTGCTTTGTAGCCTGGGTGAAGCGCAGCGGAACCCAGGTTTCTGAGTTTGAATGTCATTTATATCTAAGAACGATGCAACTATCCCGGGTTACGGCTTTCGCCTTCACCCAGGCTACAAAATTCAACCAAAAACTTTAAAACCCTTATTTAAAGTACAATCCATTTGATGAATTGCAATTTGCTGGTAATTCGTAGCATCCATCATCGTACTTTTTATAGAAACAGATCCATCTGCATTAATATTGTATTTAAGGTATTCAAAAGTAGGCTTACCTCGAGAGATAGGATTATCCAAAGTAAAATGCTTCATTGAGGCAGTAATTCGGTTGTTGTCAATAATCATAAAAGCATCCGGTTGTGTTGCTCCAATAAGGGAAGTTGAAGGCATTTTTTGTGAGCTGCACTCCTGAATATTCATTACCAAAGTGATTTTTTTTCCTTGAGATATTGCATCGGCCATATCCGTAAATGTTGTTAGTTGTTCTGCATGAACCACTGATGATAAAGCAAATAAAACGGATAAAATCATTTTCTTCATTAAAAGGACTCCTTATCTTTTTGATAGTAACAATAAAAAAATAGCCTGGTTGAAACGTAGGGCTCCGAAAATTCTCAAATTCCTTCGTTTATCCAGGCTACAATACAGCATAAAATTTTTTTATACAGTGGGACGCTCTAAAACAAATCTTCCTGTGTTAATCCCATTTTTTCTAATAAACCACGTAATGTTTTTAATGCTTCAACTTGAATTTGACGAACACGTTCTCGTGTCAAATCAATTTCCTTACCCACATCCTCAAGTGTTGCTTTTTCAAACCCTCTTAAGCCAAATCTTCTAGCAATAACCTGTTGTTGATTTTCGGTCAATTTATCCAATAGAGATTCTATATGTAAACGCAAATTTTCATTAGTTAACAGCTCCGCAGGATTTACGCTGTTTTCATCGGCTATAGTGTCTAATAATGATTTATTTTCATCAAAGCCGATGGGGGTATCAACAGAGGTTACCTTATCATTCAATCCTAATAACTTTTGTACATCTTCCAAAGGTTTATCAACCATTTCTGCAATTTCTTCAGGAGAAGGCTCATGATCTAATTTTTGGGTCAGTTGCCTAGCTGCCCTAAGATACACATTCAACTCTTTAACTACATGGATAGGTAATCGAATAGTCCGTGTTTGATTCATAATAGCACGTTCAATTGTTTGTCTAATCCACCATGTGGCATAAGTTGAAAAACGAAAACCACGTTTAGGATCAAATTTCTCAACTGATTTCATTAAACCTAAATTTCCTTCTTCGATTAAATCGAGAAGAGGTAAGCCACGATTAAGATAACGGCGTGAAATTTTAACAACCAAACGTAAATTAGATTCAATCATCTTTTTACGGGCAGCAACATCCCCTTTCAAAGCAAGGGTTGCATAATGCACTTCTTCTTCAGCACTGAGCAAAGGGGAAAATCCAATTTCACTCAAATAGAGCTGTGTCGCATCCATCATTTTTAGTGCATTTTTACCACGAAATGAGGGAAATGCATTATCATCCGAAAAATCAGGAAGATCGGCATCATCTTCTTCATCTTTTTCAAGAAGAGAATCAATGTCTTCCTCAATTAAGAGTGATTCATCGTCTGGTTCAGACCAATCTTCATCCTTAAGTTCTGGTTCTTTACTTGACTCATCGTCTTCGTGCATTGTTTTTCACCTATAGTGTTATAGTCTGTTTACATTTCTACTATCTTGGCCAAAACTGGCCTGATTTTCTACGTTCCGATGCTCACATACTACGTGTATGCTGGCTTCGGTACTCGAAAATCAGGCCAGTTTGGCTCAATCTCGCGAAATACGTACAAACTCTAGTCATATTGCGAAATTTATTCCATAACTACATTATACTTCATAAAAAGGTTATTGTTGCTATAACTACAAGTTATCTGTCAACCTTTTTGTAGATAATTCAAAGGATTGACTGGTACGCCCGACTTCCTGATTTCAAAATGAACACCTGTATACTTGCGATCGATAATACCTGCTATCGCAATAATTTGTCCTGCTTTTACATGCTGTCCTTCGGAAACCATAATCCGTGCATTATTGCCGTAAGCAGTTAAATATTCATGATTGTGCTTAATAATAATCAAGTTACCATAACCAGCTAACCCACTTCCAGCATAGGCAACCACACCTTCTGCCGACGCCATTACCTTCTCACCTTTTTTACATGCAATGTTTATACCTTTTTTCCCTTGTTCTGGAATAAATGATGTAGTAACTCGTCCACTCACGGGCCATAACCATCCTGAAGCAGAACGAGCATATCTATTTGCAGGCGAATAAATTACAGAAGGTCTTGCTTGAGGAGTAACATAATAATGTCTCACTGTGGCAGGACGTACTGTTTGCCTATGTCTAGGAGTAATCCCTTGTAAGTTAATAACTTGCCCGACCTTTAAAGAATAAGGGGGATTAATATGATTTAACCGAGCTAGGGTTCTATAATTCGTATCATAACGAAACGCAATAGAAAAAAGCGTGTCTCCACGCTTTACTACATATACTTTCTGATAGCGTGAATAAGGATTCCATTTTAACTCAGTAACGGGAGCTAAATTATTTCCACAACCAACTAAGGTTATAATGAGGAGAAGGCATACAAATCTTTTGCAAAATGTGGCTATCATTTATTGAACCTCAAACAAATTGTTTTATTGAATAGAACTCTTGCGCTCAAATGTGGATCCCATCGAGCCAATTGGCTAATTGATCAAACATTTTGTAATTTGTCATATCCAAATGAAGAGGTGTGATTGAAACATACCCTTCGCTTATCGCATAAAAATCTGTTCCGGGACCTGCATCAGCCTCAGCTCCAGGCAAACCAATCCAGTATATAGGCCGTCCTCTAGGATCCTTATCTTTTACAACAGGCTCAGCACCATGTCGAGTCCCTAAACGAGTAACTTGCAAGCCCTTTATTTTATTCAAAGGCATATCAGGAACATTAATATTAAAAATAGTTTGAGAAGGAAGGCGATGAGTACTTAATTTCATTACCAAATGTTTGGCAATAATTGCCGCTGTATCATAATGCTGGATGTTATCCCCTACCATAGAAAATGCAAGAGCAGGCAACCCTAAGTAGCGCCCCTCCATTGCGGCAGCTACAGTACCTGAATAAAGAATGTCATCACCTAAATTAGCACCATCATTAATTCCAGAAACAACCATGTCAAATTCGGTATCTAAAAAACCAGTTACTGCCAAATGCACACAATCCGTTGGAGTGCCTTCAACGCTATAATAACCATTATCCAATTTTTTAGCTTTTAGCGGTCGTGACAAAGTCAAAGAATTGCTTGAGCCACTTCTATTTCTATCAGGAGCAACGACTTCAATATCTACAAAAGTTGATAACTCCTTGGCTAATCGATTAATTCCGGGTGCAAAAACTCCGTCATCATTACTTATTAGTACTCTCATCTTTTAACTCATAGGTGATTCAAACCATCTAACCACTGCTAAATGATCAGCTAAATCATGTCTGTTTTGAGTTAAATTGGCTTGTAACGTTGGATTATTATTCTCAGTTTTTAATTGTGCTTGTTCTTTAACAATTGTCTCTTGCAAAGCCATAATTTTTTTTCCGAAACCTTGGGGACTGAGTTGTAATTGATATGCCAGTCTATTCATACGATTGGCAAGAGATTCCAATTGTTCGCAGGTCAAACCCGCAGGTTGTTTGTTTGGACAAGCTTTTAACGCTTGTTGCAATTCATTAGGATGCGCTTTGTAATAGTGTTCATTTTTTGCTGAGCAAGATGTTAACCCTAAAATTATAAATAATACTGCTAAAGATTTATTCATACTCAACCTATCGTAAACTACAAAAAACCGATATTATCATTAGACAAACGCTAACGCCATCTTATGAGATAACTATGCTTGATTTTAAATTGCTACGTGATCCTCAAACAGGAGAACAATATATTGAAACTTCTCTTTGCGGTAAACCACTCCTAACGACTCCTCAATTGAACAAAGGCACAGCATTCACAAACGAAGAAAGAAAAGAGTTTGGTCTGTTAGGAAAACTGCCTCATCGCGTTGAAACATTGGATGAGCAAGTCAAACGCGCTTATTTACAATATTCCAGTTATACAACACGCTTACAACAAAATATTTATTTAAATAATTTGCACGATAAAAATCAAATTTTATTCTATAAATTAATCAACCGCCATTTAGGTGAAATGTTACCTACAATATATACGCCTATAGTAGGAACTGCAGTAAAACGCTTTAGTCATGAGTATAGACAACCTCGCGGTTTATATATTTCCCATACAGATAAAAATCAAATAGAAGAAATATTAAAAAATCGTTCTAATCCAGAAATCGATGTGATTGTCGTTACTGATGGAGAAGGAGTCTTGGGTATAGGTGATCAGGGCATTGGAGGAATGGACATTCCTGTTGCCAAATTAATGGTTTATTGTTTATGCGGAGGTATTGAACCAACTCGTACCCTACCCATATTTCTTGACGTAGGTACAAATAATCAAGAATTACTCAATGATCCTATGTACTTAGGTTGTCGTCATCCACGCATTAGTTCCGCTGCATATGACGAATTTATTTCTACGTTTGTTCATGAAATTCACAAACAATTCCCTAATGCATTTTTGCATTGGGAGGATTTTGGCCGAGGTAATGCGCGACGTATTCTGGAAAAATTCCAAGACCAATTATGTACCTTTAATGATGACATTCAAGGTACTGGCGCTGTGACCTTGTCGGCTTTATTAGCAGCCTGTGATGTAACCGGTTCAAAAGTACATGAACAACGAATTGTTGTTTTTGGTGCAGGTTCTGCAGGAACTGGTATTAGCGATCAAATTATTGATGCAATGGTGCGTGAAGGGATTACTCCCGCCGAAGCGTACCAACGTTTTTGGTTGATTGACCGTCAAGGCTTGTTACTTAATACGGACCCCGAGCTTACTGAAGCACAAAAACCTTATGCACGTGATCCCAAAGAAATAGAAAAATGGACCATCAATGAAAAACAACATCCTTCACTTACTGATACGGTAAGACATGTTAAACCTACTGTTCTTATAGGTTGTTCTGCTCAAGCAGGAGCTTTCTCTCAAGACATCATCGAAACCATGTCTGTTAATTGTGAACGTCCTATTATTTTCCCCTTGTCTAATCCAGATGAAAAATGCGAAGCAAAACCAGCAGACATCCTAACTTGGAGTCAGGGAAGAGCTTTAATTGCTACAGGTACAGCCTTTCCAGCAGTTGAATATCATAATCGCATGGTACAAATTGCCCAATGTAATAATGCGTTGGTCTTTCCTGGAATAGGACTTGGAGTCCTCGCGGTGAACGCAACAAAATTAACTGAAGATATGATCCTGGCTGCTGCACATGCTTTATGTCAGTTCGCACCCAGTAAAAAAGAAAGTTACTTACCTTTATTACCCGCTTTGGATGATGCGCAAACGGTTGCTAAGGAAATTGCAGTCGCTGTAGCGCGTTGCGCTATTGATTCCGGACTTGCACAAAAAAATCAGGATGCTGATTTAGAAAAACTGGTAGAAGACATGTTTTGGGAACCTAGATATTTACCATTTAAATTTAAAAAAGCATAATAAATGTTCTAGTATAACCTGGATGGAGCAGCGGAACCCGAAGTTTCTAGAGCGTAAGTAAACTTCTTAATCCCGGGTTCCGCTGCGCTACACCCAGGCTACACTACTACATTACAATTAATTACCATCTGCTTTTACGAAATTTACTTTAATACTTTTCAGGGTTGCAGTATCAGGCTCCCAGGAACGGGCATATTTAAATACAATGATCGTATTTTCTGGATAACTTTTACTTTTCTGTAATCCAAAAGTGAAATTCATTTGCCCACCGGCACCGATAAGATCAGTCTTCGGTCTTTCATAAGTACTACTTCGGAGTGTTAATAAATTCTTATCAAAGCGCACAACCGACCATTGAAATCCTGTAGTTGGATTTGCTGGTAAAGTTACTACAAAACTTGGCTCATCCACATTAACATTCATGGTTAAATTATCATCAGCATAGCCCATCATGGAAAAACTAAGAAGCAATAAACCAAATACTGTTTTCATTAACAAACTCCTTTTGAATATCTACAATCAGTTTAGCTTATTTTGTTAAATTCTGTTACTTCTTTTATCTTACTCTTATTCGGGAAATCTAAAATATATTCGATAAAAAAAGCATCATGTGTAACCGATTTGAATCAAGTTAACCATTTGACTCTATTAATTAAATTAGATACTCTGCGCAAAGCTGAATCATAAAGAGGATTTTATGTTAAACTTAATTGGCTGGACTGAAATCAGTGAAATATTGGATTTAAACGATGAAGCACAGGATGAAAACTATCTTTCAGGAGTCATTGAACGGACAGTAAGCACCTATCGAGAACGCCCCGGTTTTTTCACTCGCTATCAAGATGGTCAGGAATTTGCAGGCGGATTACTTGCACCGCTATGGTATCCTACAGCATCTGCAATTGGAACAGCATTTATGGCATTTACCGTACTTATGGCTGCGTGTTACTTTGTTGGATTCACGTTACTTGGACTTTTATCAATTATAATGATGAATGCTGAATATCGTAATACGGCATTGGAGGGAGTCGCCAACAGCCTTGCGCTAACAGGTTTAACACTTCTTGGAACTGTTGCAGGGGTATTGCTAACGGCTCTTAGTTTTCCACACAGCATTATTTCGTTATTTACTCGCTCAGCCGCCACAGCTGTTTCTTCAACAACGGATTGTTGTGAAAATGATTATCAAAATTCAATTTAATTGCTCGATTTATTGTAGCCTGGGTGCAGCGCAGCGGAACCCGGGGAAATCTGTGCCAGGAAAACTCGGGTTTCGCTGCGCTGCACCCAGGCTACATGTTCTGTAATAACATAATTATTATATTCTTCTATGTTCTGTGCACAATTTTCAATATAAATCTTGATCTTAAAGCATAGAAAAGCGATTATTTTATCTTTTTATAATCACAGTCAGGAGCGCGTGTGGAACACGAAACCATGGAATTTGATGTAATCATCGTCGGTGCAGGACCGGCGGGGTTATCTGCCGCGATTAAATTGAAACAGCTTGCTATAGCTGCGGAAAAAGAATTATCTGTTTGTATTTTGGAAAAAGGAGCTCAAGTTGGAGCGCATATTCTTTCTGGAGCTGTTCTAGAACCTAGAAGCCTTAAAGAGTTACTTCCAGATACCTGGCAAGAGGCACCTCTCGATACCGCCGTAAGCGAAGATCGCTTCTATTTTCTGACCTCAAAAAACTCCTATAAGCTCCCTACCCCAAAGCCCATGCATAATGAAGGAAATTATATTATTAGTCTAGGTGAGCTTTGCATGTTTCTCGCACAACAGGCTGAGTCCCTGGGATGTGAAATCTATCCTGGCTTTGCCGCAGCTCACACACTCTATAACGATCACAATCAGGTAATTGGTGTAGCAACTGGGAGCGTGGGGCTCGACAAAAATAAAGAGAAAACAAATAATTATCAACCTGGTATGCATCTTCTTGCCAAACAGACTTTATTTGCCGAAGGGTGTCGCGGACAACTTAGCCAAAGTTTGATGGCACGTTACCACTTAAGGGATAAAGCGAATCCACAAACTTACGGGCTAGGAATAAAAGAAATATGGCAGGTCAAAGCGGAACAACATAAGCCAGGACTCGTCATTCATACTGTAGGCTGGCCAATGGATCACATCACATATGGTGGTTCATTTATGTATCATCTATCAAAACAACGCGTTGCTATTGGTTTTGTAGTCGGGCTGGATTATAAAAATCCATGGTTAAATCCTTTTGCAGAATTCCAGCGCTTTAAAACACACCCACTCGTTCAACCTACTTTAACTGGAGGTGATCGAATCAGTTATGGCGCACGAGCCCTGAATGAAGGGGGATGGCAATCTTTACCAAAACTCACTTTTCCGGGCGGCGCATTGATTGGTGATGCTGCAGGTTTTCTTAACGTACCTAAAATTAAAGGAATACATATGGCAATGCAATCTGGCATGCTTGCCGCAGAAGCATGCTTTGAAGCACTGCAACAAGAAAACCCTACCCCATTTGAATTAACGAGTTATCCAGAGAAAATCAAAAGTTCCTGGCTGGATAAAGAACTCTATACAGTACGCAATATAAGGCCAGGATTTAAATACGGCTTAATTCCAGGCTTGATCAATGCAGCTTTTGAAACATACATTACGCGTGGACACTCCCCATGGACCTTAACCAATCATGCCGATTACGATACTTTAATTCCGGCAAGCAAAGCAAAGAAAATAAATTATCCTAAACCCGATGGAGTTCTTACTTTTGACAGACTTTCATCTGTTTTTTTATCGAATACCTATCATGAGGAAAATCAGCCCTGCCATCTCGTATTGAAAAAACCTCAACTGGCAATTGATGTCAATTTAACAACCTATGCATTCCCGGAAGGTCGATATTGTCCTGCAGGTGTATATGAAATAGTTGAAGAAGAAAAAGGTCCTAGATTACAAATTAATGCCCAAAACTGCGTTCATTGTAAAACCTGCGACATAAAAGATCCTCGACAAAATATAGTGTGGCATGCACCAGAAGGCGGAGGTGGACCAAATTATTCTGAAATGTAAGCTGACAGCACGGATCATAAATGAAACGGAGCACCCTGAGTAAATTGAATCAGATCGAGTCATTTTTTTTAGGGTGACAATCGCTGTAAATGCCATTCATTATTTTGTAAAACATATTCCCAAACATCGGATAGTTCATCGTGTCGGTATGCATAGAATACCATGCGTTCAGGTTGGATACGGTAACCACAATATTCAGGGCTTATAGGGATAGATTTATTTAGAAATGAATCCTCAATCTTTTGGCGTTTTTTTTCAAGAATTTCTTTGCTCTCAATCACTTGCATAGATGTAGGCGCATAACTTAAAAAGCGAATTTGCGCCCATTGTGGATAGCTGCTCCAATAATTTTGATTCTCGGCATGATTTAGAAATAAAGCCTTACCCTCAATAATCACTTCTCGTTGTAACAGTTCTAACCAGAACACAAGACTTACTTGAGGATTGTTTTTCAATTCGCTTACTTTGCGAGTACCTTTTTGAGTAAAAAATAAAATTCCTTCATCTGAAATGTCACGAATAGCGACAACACGGCTATGTGGCGCTCCATCCAATGAGGTAGAGGATAAAATGGCGTGACTCGGATTAGGCGCTCCAGTCTTTTGCTCACTTGCCAACCAAAGATTGAGCTCGATAATAGGATTTGTTTGCATTCCCTGTTTTTCCTTGATTTAAAAATTGCAGGATTAATTGTACTTGAAGTCCGGTTGTATGCTCGCCATTGAGAATAAAATTTGCCCAAGAGTTGCAGCAAGAGTTGATTTCCCAACACCTGATACACCACTAATGCCAAGTATTGTTGCCCTAAAGTGTTCCCATTTGTTCCATAACTATTAAAATGCACTTGTTTATTATATTCTAAATTTTAGGTTGGTTTAGCAGACAGGACGTAAAAACATTTAACTACTCTACAGGATGGCAAATATGTTTAATTCGTTTCACTTACAAGGCGTGGAAGCTTTTAAAAAAAGTGAATACGTACAAGCTAAAAACCTGTTTCTTCAAGCGATTAGCAATAACCCTGAAGTCCCAGAAACCTACTTTCTTTTAGGAAAGACCTGCTTTTTATCTGATGACAAAAAAGAGGCTATTTTTTATCTAAATCAGTTTATTGAATTAACGAGAAATCTAACAACGCAGGAAAATAGATCTCATGCCTTTGATCTTCTAGGACAATGCTATGCTGCCAACAATAAAAATGAAGTAGCCGTTACCTATTACTTTGCTGCAATAGAAAATGACTTAAATTGTGTTTCAGCACGACACAATTTGGGCTTAAGTTATATGAGACTGTCTCAAGATTATCTTGAGTCCCATTTAGAAAATTGTTTTACTTTACTGAAAAATGCTCATATTGCGCTCTCTTCAGCTTTAAAAATATGCGCTGATAATCCTATGTTATTACATACAGCTGCTAGCTGGCACGAACAGTATATCGATCTACTTAAAAAATTATCCAAAGAAAAAAAGACTCAGGAAGACATAAGCGTGAATTTTATGTGTTCCATTTACTATTATTGTGAAGCATTAGCACACTGTCAGAAAGATGACTTATCATTGAACAATGTAATTACCGAAAATCTTGCTGAGTGTTATGCCCAATTTGGACATCACCTGTACCAAAATGAAGAGTATAAAAAAGCGCAGGAATTATATGGCTTAGTTCTCGAATTAGATCAAAATCATATGCCAGCACTCAATCAAATAGGCATGTGTTCATTCAAACAAGGAATGTACATGGAGGCAAGAAAAAAGTTTACTACGATTCTTGAACGAACGAATGACGCACAAGATCAAGCAGATGCATGGTTAAATATAGCCTGTTGTTATCGATTTGAAAAAAATTGGGACGAAGCAGAGAAATCTCTTAGTGAGGCAAGAAAATTAGCACCTCAAGATACATCCATCGATGAAGAAGCAGAGAAGCTACAACAAACAAAATCTCAAGTATTACTGGTAACCACAAGCCAAACTTTTTTTGGACTTAAAACCGATGATAATCCTACTTTATCCTCCCAGAATATGGATAGTTTGCAGTTAAATTAATTCAATGTTTTGTAGTTTCGTAGCCTGAGTGCAGCGCAGCAAAACCCGGGTTATGATGTCTGGCAAGATCCCGGCTTTCGCTGCGCTGCACCCAGGCTACATCTAAATTTAATTCTTCTGGGCAAGCCAAACAGTTGCCTCTCCACAATCTGGATCGTTAACCTTATGCACCAAAACTTGCAAGTGGTTCTTATTTAAAATAGTTTCGTACTCTTTGGTATCCAATGAAGCATGATATAAATCATAACCACCATTTTCACCCCAAACCTCTCCTGCCTCGGGTCCCGAAGTAAAAAGTAACAAACCTTTTGGTTTAACCAAGGAAGAAAATAAATTCAATGTACTTCTTTGATCCGCTTGCGGTAAATGGAAAAAACTATGCCACGCAATAACAATATCGAACTGTTTAGTCAATTCCATCGTTCGCATATCGGCTAAAATCCATTGAGCATTTGGAAAATTTTGTTTACAGCGCTCAATCATCTTTTGGCTGGCATCAACACCGGTTAACTCATAACCTTCTTCAATAAGAAATTTTGCAATAGGTTCTCCAGTACCACAACCAATATCCAAAACACTCCCACCACGGGGAAAATGTTTTTTTATTTGCTGCAAATAAAATTGCTCCATAAGGAGTTCTTTATTGCGATGCACATCAAACCAATCAATGAGCTCATCATATGCTTCATAAACTTTATCTTTATTCGATTTTTTCATCATTTAATCTTAATGGCAGCAAGTAGTTCTTTTGCGTTGATCTTCTCATAGATCATTATGTAAATAAAATCCTAAATCTCTCTTGGATTACCTACAAGTTTTAAAGCAGATTATTATGCAAGTGATCGCTTTCTTCTTCTTGAGGAAGTATTTCTTTAAGAGCAGATTTATATTCGTCTATAGATTTGGATAATTTTTTATCTTGGACCATCCCTACCTTGTCAGTCAACGTTACGTCGGATGTTATATTGGCAACCAGAGTCACAAAGAACTTCACCGCACCAGCCAAAGCTCTCCATACTGGAGAAGAACTTCCCATTGCCTCATGAGAAAGACTCATTAATTCCTCATTAATTTTTTCCATTTCCTCGATTGCACCTGCCTGTAACAAAGTTAGACTATTATCACACTGAGCAACGATATGGGTAAGTGTATCCAATTTTTTTGGATCCAGACCTTTTAATGCCTCTTCATTACTATGATCAGCAATTGCATCAAGCCGTTTTAATATTTTTTCCATTGCTACTTGAAGCTGAGGGTTCTCTTTCGTTTTTTGTTCTAATGCTGTTGTAAAGATAATATAATAATTTTGATACACTTCAACAGCTGAATTCTTGAAAGCATCAGCCGCATTTATTTCTTCATTCTTGGCTATCTTTTCTTTCAGATCAAGATAACAAACCAAACGAGCATTAATCCCTTCCGCGTGCTCACACTCATCCAATGAGTCGAGGAACTTCTCCATTAGCTCTTGTTTGGCTTCTAATTGTTTTGGATTACCCGCACACCATTCGAGTTCGCCAAACAAAGTTTTTTTAAGTACTTCCTCTAAGTCCTTATTTTGTGGATTATTCATTATCCGCTGAAAACATTCCAATTTACGTATATGTAAATCCATAGCCCTATCTAAGAACCCATTAGGGCCTAAATACTGTTTATAGTATTCTACCAATTGCGTTTTAGCTTTTTCTTTATCATCCTCATTATTACCCTCAGTTATTGCTAAAATTTTAGCGGCTACATCTGGAGCAACGCCAAATAAACGAGTGGCCATTAGATTTTTGACACGGTCAAACTCATTAAGAGTTATGGATGTTTGAGGAGGACTGATAATCACATGATGATCACGTTTAGAACCAGGATCTATTCCAACCTGAACTACCATAGCTCCCTTATCTAGTTCTTTCCTTGATTCATTTTTATTTATATTACCGTCATAGATAGTCACAAAATCAAGTGTACCACGTGCTGCATCACCTTCACGTTTTGAATCAGCGATTACTTCTTCACCTGTTTCTTGATCTATTTTTGTATGACTATAGGTTTCATCTGTGCTGTACTTGGCTGCTCCCATGGAAACAAGATGAAGCGCGTGTAGTTCAGGATACTCATCAGGATTATCCCAAATCTTAGTCTCGACATTATTCTGCTTATTAAATTTGTTTCGGGTATTTGCATCATATCCCGAAAGCAATAAATCAGGACAAGCATCAACAAGCTCTTCCCAGCTTGTAACATCTTTAACAGTCGCTCTATAGAGATTCAACCAATCTTGGTTGCGTTTTACTACATCCCCCGCATCCAAATGACCAGTAACTGCTTGTACCTTAATACTTTCACTGTCCCCACTTCGTTGTACAGTAAAATCAGTAACCAGGCCTCCTTTATTATATCCCGAGCCACTCAATCTACTGTTCTCTCGTCTAGCTTCTACTGGCTTACCTTCAACATTTACCTCTAAGCCCTCCCTATAAATAACAAAGGTTGCCATTCCTGTCGTAGAGAAAACCTGTGTATCCAATTTAGTATGGGTTGCAATCTGACTTAAGCATTTTACATTATAACCTTCTGGGAGCATGTCTTCTAACTGCTTTCGAGTATTTTCAAAATGAGCTTCTTGACAATTAATAACAAAAAAATCAGCCTTATCATCTATGAGTAACTGACTGATTTCTTCACAGGCATTTGAACCAAGAGTATCATTACCGCAATTTGCTGTAATCGATCGATATTCCAAAGGCATATAAAATTCTCCTTTATTGCTCGATCATTTTGTTAACGCATACGTTAATTATAGATCATAACAAAGTAACATGACGAAGAATGGAACATGGAAAATCGTTTCTCAATCCACATCAATTTCTGCTTCAAAAAGAATATAATTCACTCATTATATATAATTTTATATATAATTGATATATTTTCATCCAATTATCATGGACAACTGATTATTTTCTTCCATAAGTCGATGTCTGCTCTGAGACACAATGACCGCATCTAATATTTGCTCCACATCACCTTTTTCTGTCCAAAAACTTTGGAACGCTAAAGGATACGTTGCTAACATCTCTTTTTTAGAAATTTCTTGAGGATTTTCTATTGCATTTTTCAGTACGATTAATAAGGAAACTTTATCTTTGATTTTTTCATTTTCTGGATCAACTTTTTGTCCTAATATTTGCAATTTATTCTGTATCAGCTTTAACAGATAAGGCTTAATCGCCCCTATCTCCATGGTACGAATCACCGCACTGTAATCATGGCATGTAAACATCCTATGATGTTTTGGTTCACCTTCTTTTAAATTTTTAAGTTTTAAGATCTCCTCCTGATTTGCAATTGCATCCTGAGCCACATCGGGCTTGCTCAAATGAAACCATCCTTTGATTGTTCTTTTTAAAGCATGAGGAGCCACATGCCACAATATATCAAGACCAGTCAAAAAGACTGCAGTCAGTGCAAATAGAGTACCTACAGCAGGAGCAATAGGAAAAAGCAGAGTAAAAACAACCGCCCCTAAAGCAGAAGCTAAAAGCGTCATAGCAAACAAATTACTCAATGCTGCCTGGATATAATGCATGCGTTGAATACTATTTGGAGGGGACTCAAAAGCTCTATATAAATTGAGTCCAAACATGACGAACTGATGCCCCCATGCCACAATTAAACTGCTGGTAAAAAACCAAGGAGCTGCAGTAAAACTATATCCAAAAGCCATCGCTATTGCTGCTCCATAGAGTGCTGTACTTGCCAAAACCGCACAAACTGCAGAAGCAGCAAAAAGGAACCAGCGATCCAAATTGCGATTGCTGGCTTTTGCAAGGCGATAGCCATTTATTAAAGCATTTACAGTCAGTAAAAAACCTATAAAAGGCAATGTGATATAAAATAAAGGTGATGTACGAAATATCGCAGACAGCCTTGCATCAGCCAGGATGGTAAATAATGCGATTTCCTGGGCTTCTCTAAGGTATGTAATTGCCCTCTGGAAATGAGTAACAAACATAAGTCACCTGATAATTTATTATTATTTTTTGATTTTTTATTTCTTATATTTGAAAACAGTGCTTAATAAGAACTCATAATCACATAGTCTGGCTCTAGAGACACATTAACTTAATGGTTCTTGACCTTACTCCCGCGGGCAACCCCGCGAACAAGTCGTGGGGGGCGGGCGTAGGTAAAAAACGTAGTTTTAACTCGATGGCAGTGGTTAAAGAAAACCATAGCAGAGTAATTTTTGATTCTCTCAAAAACCTGTTAGAACATCTTTAACAACCAAAGCTATAAAATTATTCTTTACTCGCTAGCCACTCTATTTATTGTCGTAAATGAGGGAACAAAATAACATCCCGGATTGACTGCGAATTTGTAAATAGCATGACCAACCGATCAATACCTATACCTTCTCCTGCCGTGGGAGGCAATCCATATTCCAGAGCTTCGATATAATCACTATCAAAATGCATGGCTTCCAAGTCACCGGCATCCTTTTCTTCAACTTGTTTACGAAAACGTTCTGCCTGATCTTCCGCATCGTTTAATTCAGAAAACCCATTCGCAATTTCTCGGCCAGCAATAAAAAATTCAAAGCGGTCAGTCACTTCTGGGTTATTATCACTACGGCGTGCCAAAGGTGATATTTCAGTAGGATAACCTGTAATAAAAGTAGGCTGAAATAATTGATGCTCAACCGTTTCTTCAAACAATATGATTTGTAACTTGCCTAAACCATCACTTTCTTTAAAAGGAAATCCTTTTTTCTGCAATATTGCACGGCAACTCACTACACTTTCAAGCTCTTTCGCATCGATTTCTGGATGATAATGTAAAATTGCTTCTTTCACTGTCATACGTACAAATGGCTTGCTAAAGTCAATGATTTGGCCTTGGTATTCAACCTGACGTTTTTTCAAAACAGTATCACAGAGATAGCACAGTAATTCCTCAGTAAAATTCATCAAATCCTTATAATCCGCATAGGCTTGATAGAATTCAACCATAGTAAATTCTGGATTATGGCGTGTTGATATCCCCTCATTACGGAAATTGCGATTAATTTCATAAACACGCTCAAATCCACCCACAACAAGTCGTTTCAAATAAAGTTCAGGCGCGATACGCAAATACATAGTCATATCCAGAGTATGATGATGCGTAACAAAAGGACGAGCCATAGCACCACCTGGGATAGGATGCATCATCGGTGTTTCTACTTCTAGAAAATAGTGTTGGTCCATAAATTGTCTAAACGCTTGAACTAATCGCGAACGCATTAAAAAAGTATGGCGACTTTCATCATTGGCAATTAAATCCACATAGCGTTTACGGTATTTTACTTCTTGATCAGCTAAACCATGAAATTTATCAGGTAAAGGCCGCAATGACTTAGTTAATAATTCAATATGCTCTGCATTGACTGTAAGCTCACCTGTATTTGTTTTAAATAGCTCACCTTTAACCCCAACAATATCGCCCAAATCCCAATGCTTAAACTCTTCATACTGCTCGGGAAGGTCGTTTGCTCGGATATACACTTGAAGCCGCCCAGAAACATCTTGAATATGAAAAAAGCTGGCCTTTCCCATAATACGTCTCAATACGATACGGCCGGCTACACTGACCTTAGCATGCTGTTGTGCTAAAGTTTCCTTATCTAATGAATCATAATGTTTTATGATTTCCTGAGCTAAATGTTCACGACGAAACTGGTTTGGGAAATTAAACCCTTTTGTACGTAATTCAGCCAATTTTTGTTTACGAATACTATAAACTTCACTCTCATCAATATGTTCAATTTGTTCTTCACTCATGCTGCCCTACTCCCGCCTTTAAACTGGCTTCAATAAACTGATCCAATGCCCCGTCCAATACTGCTTGTGTATTGCTCGTTTCAACACCGGTGCGCAGATCCTTAATACGAGATTGATCCAATACGTATGAACGAATTTGAGATCCCCAACCTATATCTGATTTACTGGCTTCCAATGCTTGCTGCTCTGCATTTTTCTTTTGTATTTCCAATTCATATAACTTGGCACGCAGCTGTTTCATTGCCTGATCTTTATTGCGATGCTGGCTTCGATCATTCTGACATTGTACTACAATCCCAGTTGGTGCATGAGTAATTCGTACTGCCGAATCAGTTCGGTTCACATGCTGACCTCCAGCCCCGGACGCTCGGTATGTATCAATACGCAAATCAGCCGGATTAATTTCTATATCAATATCATCATCAATTTCAGGCGAAACAAATACTGCTGCAAAAGAGGTATGCCGTCTGTTTCCTGAATCAAAAGGGGATTTTCGTACTAAGCGATGCACTCCGCTTTCGGTACGCAGCCATCCAAAAGCGTACTCTCCTTTAAAGTAAATCGTAGCACTTTTAATACCTGCAACATCTCCTGGAGAACATTCGATTAGTTCAGGCTCGAATCCATGCTGCTCTCCCCAACGCAAATACATGCGCAATATCATTTCCGCCCAGTCTTGTGCTTCTGTACCACCCGAACCTGACTGAATATCTAAATAAGCATTCGAGTCATCCATTGTTCCGGAAAACATACGGCGAAACTCTAAATCACCCACCTTTTGCTCAATGGAGTGTAATTCTTCGCCAATCTCATTAATCGTTTGCTCGTCACCTTCCTCACGCGCAATCTCAAACAATTCACTCAAATCAGTAATGGATTGATCTAATTGAGTTAACGTTGAAACAACTGATTCTAGCTGTGTTCTTTCACGTCCTAATGCCTGAGCAATCTCAGGATTATTCCAAACTGTCGCTGATTCCAGTTCTCGAACAACCTCTTCTAAACGCTCACGCTTAGCGTCAAAGTCAAAGATACCCCCTAAGCGCTTCTACTCGCTTATCAAGCTCCACCAGATTAAGATTAATTTGGTTTACTTCTAACATAAGTGTCTCTTAAAAAATAGTAATCGTGTCTATGCTCTTATAATGTAGCCTGGATGCAGCGAAAGCGGAATCCGGGAATATTGGTTTCACAACTCCAGGTTCTACTGCACTAATCCGTGGCTCACAGCTATTAAAAATTAAGTCCAGGCGTATGCAAAGTCGTCATCCCCGCGTAGGCGGGGATCCAACTCTAATCAAACACCTAAGCCAATCCAGAGATGGATTCCCGCCTACGCGGGAATGACAAAGTTCCTTAACTTAATGGCAGTGAGCACAGCTATATTATGCTCCAGCATAACTTTATAAAAAATTAACTTGGGATTTTACCGTGAAAGTAGGCAAAAAAACAGCTATGAAGTCTTCATTGCGGTCCGATAGGCCTGCAAATTCATTAATAGATCCGCTTCTGCAAGCGATAAATGGCAACTTTCTACAATTTCATCGCGATTACCGCCCATTTCTAAAATACGCAAAGCATGACGATATCCGCCATCGTTATCTCGTTTATTTTCCAAATCCTGAATTTGATTATCCATACTAACCAATTGAGTATTAATTTCTTTTAACTGCTTGGAGAATAATAAATCAGCATGAATCAACACAGGGTGATCTTTTATGATTTGATCAATTAACTTTTGCTGTGTTTTCAACTCCTCTCGGAAACCAATTAGTTTTTTACGCTGATTCAATAAATAATTCACTATGAATAAAAAAACAACCACATTTGCGCTTAAAAGAAAAGTTATCATTTTATATTTTTACCCCCAATGACTACGCCATGAGCTTGTTCGCTTAGCGCAGGGTTTAAAAGTCGAAGTACGTTTCGATTCAATGCGATGATAATAGTTACCCTACGATTTGCAGATCTCCCTAGTTCTGTAACATTATCTGCAACTGGATATTGCTCACCATAACCCGTTACTAAAATACGATCTGTTGCTATCCCAAATGAATTCAAAGTACGTCCAACAACTGCTGCACGCATCGCAGAAAGTTCCCAGTTTGATGGAAATTGTGGCGTTTCTATAGGAACATTATCTGTATATCCCTCTATTGCAACAATAGAAGATGATTTTTTAAGTTTAGCGGCTAATTGCATTAATTTAACAAAAGCTTCTGGTTTTAAATCTGCATCACCTGAATCAAATAAAGCTCCTGATTTAATATCCAACTCCACCCAACCTTTCTGCCGGTTGATCTTATAATTTCCATCTTGCAACTCGATGAGCGCTTGATTTAATTCATCAAGCCCATCATGAAAAGGCCCTTGAAATGGTGTGGTTTGTACTCCGTCTTTTATATTTTTTGTTGATTTAAGGGCTCGAGCCTCATCTTTTTTATTAAACGCCGATTTCATTCCATCTGAAAGTGATTTGTACTTTGAGGTATTGACAGAAGAAATAGCATACATTACGACAAAAAATGCAAATAATAAGGTAATGAAATCTGCATATGAGACAACCCAGCGATGATGATCATTATGCTGCTCATTTCTTTTTTTTCTTTTTTTCATTCTTCTTCTGCTGGCCAAAATTATTGAGTTTTAACATCAAAACTCCCGGACTTTCTCCAGAAGCAATAGTAACTATACCTTCTACGATCATTTCGTCATAATGCACCTGACGAGCAATACAACTTTTTAATTTATTTGCTACAGGCAAAAAAATAAGATTAGCCATTCCAACCCCGTAAATAGTAGCTACGAAAGCTACTGCAATACCTAATCCCAATTCATTTGGTTCAGATAAATGACGCATCACTTGAATCAAACCCAACACTGCCCCCAAAATTCCTATGGTTGGGCTGTATCCCCCCATACTTTCAAATACTTGTGCTGCATGGATATCATGAGTCTCAACTCGTTCGATTTCGTCCTCGAGAACTTTTCTTATAGTGAATTTATCTACACCAATAACTAACAATTCCAAGCCCTTATTGATAAGCGGATTTTTTTCAACCTCTAAATGTTCTTCTAGAGAAAGTAACCCTAATTGACGCGCTTTTCGTGCCAAATCAAACATTTTGTTACGGCAAAGTTCAAATTCAAGTTTGGGTGGAGTAATAACCCAAGGCAAAATTTTAAATGCTCTTTTAAAGGTATTTAGTGGTGTTTGCACCATAACTGCTCCGATTGTTCCTCCGAGCACGATCATTAATGCAGACAGATTCATTAAAGCCTGTAGACTTCCACCTTCAAAAAACTGGCCAAGCGTAATAGCTAAAAAACTAATGAGTATCCCTGCTAAAGTTAAAGCATCCATTCTTTTTTATTCCGGTAAACGTGATTTAATTCGATGTATTGCCTGACTCAGAATCTGTGAAACGCGTGATTCGCTAACGCTAATAACCTCCCCGATTTCTTTTAGATTTAAATCCTGTTCGTAATATAAAGAAAGTACCATTCGTTCCTTCTGAGGCAGTCCACGAATTACCTCGGATAAACGATGCATCAAATCACTATGCAATACATTGATATGAGGTTCAGTAGAAGCGTATCCATCTGCAACATGCAAGGCATCATCAGTGACGCCCAAATCTTCAAAACCATACAAATGACTACCCACAGAGTCTTGCAACATTTCATGGTATTCAGCAATTGATATTTCAAGTTCCGCTGCGATTTCAGAATCCTTAGCTTCTCTTCCTAACCGATGTTCGACATTTTTAACCGCTTCCGAAATCATTCTTGCATTGCGATGTACTGAGCGGGGCACCCAATCATTACGTCTTACTTCATCAAGCATGTACCCTCTAATGCGAATTCCTGCATAGGTTTCAAATGAAGCACCTTTAGAAGAATCATAATGTCGTGTTGCTTCCAGTAATCCGAGCATTCCTGCTTGTATTAAATCATCCAGTTGTACGCTTTGCGGCAAACGACCCAATAAATGATGTGCTATGCGTTTAACCAATAAGGCATGAGTTTTTACCAGCGTTTCCTGAATTTGCTGGTTAACTTTGCTATAGGCAGCCAAAGCATCCACAATGATCTCCTTAAAATTCACCTGCTACTAAACGCTCTAAAAAGAAACTGGTATTACCACCCAATAAAGCGCTGGGAGGCCACTCAGATACTTCATCTGCTAACTGTCTAAGTGCTAAAGCAGCAGCAGAATCAGGATAAGCAATTAATACCGGTTTTTGCATTTTCACTGCCTTGTGTATGTGTTCATCAAATGGTACTGCTCCTAAATAGTCTAGCTGAACCTCGAGAAATTGCTCGGAAACTTTGAATAATTTATTAAATAATTCCCGTCCCTCTCTTTCATTCCGCACCATATTTGCCAAAATATGAAAACGTGTCCATTCATAACGCTTACTCATTACTTTAATTAAAGCATATGCATCGGTTAATGAGGTGGGTTCATCACACACAACAACAATTAATTCTTGCGACGAACGAGTAAAACTTAAAACTGTGTCAGAAATACCAGCAGCAGTATCAATAATCATGTAGTCTAAATCATCGGTAAGCTCATTAAATGAATCGATGATTCCAGCAAGCTCTGGAGGAGAGAGTTGCGTCATAAACTCTGTACCAGAAGCCGCAGGAATAACAAGGACACCATGAGGCCCTGACATAATAATGTCACTTAAATGACAGATTCCCTGCATTACGTGAGATAAATTATATCTAGTGTGCAATCCCAGCATAATATCAATATTTGCCAATCCTAAGTCGGCATCAAGCAGCATGACTCGTTTATTAAGCTGGGCCAAACCAACCGCCAAATTGACAGAAACATTGCTCTTGCCTACACCACCCTTTCCAGCAGAAACTGCGATTACTTTAATCGGTTTTGCACGTGAAAGATTTCTCAAACCAGAAGCTTGATCGCTTATATCTTGATTCACTTTAGACATGATATTCTCTCCAAGCACTTTGCTGTGCTTTCCTAACATTGTCCGCCTGAAACAGTTGTGCTTCCTGCTCAGAAAACAACTCAATTAGCTGATGACGCGTGGCCATTTTAATGTCTTCAGGTACACGTTGTCCGTGTGTTAGATAGCTCACACCTAAACCCGACTCAATAAGTGCACTTAACGCGCCGCCTACAGCCAATGATTCATCCAGCTTGGTCAAAATACACTGATCAATTTGATTTACTCCATAACGTTTTATTGCATCAATTAACACTTGATAATGGCTTGTTGCAGGTAAAACCAAAACATTGGAAATCGACAATAAGTAAGTACCCAAAACATGCATTTGTTTTACAACTCGCTCATCCGCAGGATTCATTCCGGCGGTATCAATCAAAATTAATTTTTTGTCATTTAATTGCCGCAATACTCGCGCCAAAGAAACTTCATCCTGAGCAACACACACCTTAACCCCTAAAATTTTTCCATACATCATGAGTTGTTCTTGCGCTGCGATTCTATAGGTATCCATAGTAACCAGGCCTAATTTATCGGCTCCAAATCTCAAGGTAAACCGGGCTGCAATTTTGGCCAATGTTGTCGTTTTTCCGACGCCAGTTGGACCAACAAAAGCATAAATGCCGCCTTCTTCTATTCTGCGTGTATCACAAATAGTTAATTGATCTGCAATATGGTTCAATACAGCTTCCCAGCCTTTTTGTTGGTTTAAATCAGATCGCACAGAGCATGCCCAAGTCGCTGCCGTAGTATGACTTATCCCCAGATAGAGAAGTTTTTGCAGTAAAACAGTATGCAACGGCTCATGGACACCAACATTTCCCCGTAACTGTGCTTCAAGCATACTTCTTAATGTTTGAATCTCCTGACGCATGTCATCAAGAGGTGTTTGCATTTGGAGTTTATTCGCTTGACTCGTTGGTTCAGCGCAAGCTACTGCTGCTGAAGTTGACAGAATTGTTTCATCAAAATCAATCGCAGCAACGACTTCCACTCCACCATCTATATGATGACTGGACAAAATAACGGCATCGGCACCAAGTGTCTCTTTAATTTGTTTCATAGCGCTGCGTGTATCGGTCGCAACAAAACGTTTTAATTTCATAAAGCCTCCTGCTTATGAAGAAATTTGTCACTATTCACGCAATGCCTCTTATAGAAATTGTAGCTTGCTTGCGGGAAAACTGAGAAGTTTAACTCTAGGTTCTATAGCGCCACCCACTAAGATCTATACGTCGTTGCAAGCTCGTTCCGCTCAGCCATGTACCTGAGTACACTCGTTCACCTCACTTTACTTGCGCCTTATCTAAAACTTAGTAGATGACGCGATACATTCAAACACCTAGGCTACTAATTCCAATGTGATACACCCTCAGTTACTCCTATCCCACTGTACCTACTATTCTTATTTGCTTATTATCAGGAATCTCCTGATAAGACAAAACATGAAAGTCATGCGATATATTACGCACAAATCGTGCCAACACTGCGCGTATTCCCGGCTGTACTACCAATACAGAACTCTCTTGTTTCGCCTGCTGTTGCATTGCTAATTGTGTCAGAGAGTGTTGTATTTTATCTGCCATTCCTGGCTCAAAATTTACGCCTCCTGATCCACTGCTCTGAATAATGTTTTGCAATAATTGTTCCAACTCCGGTTTTAGCGTAATAATTGGCAGTTCCTCATGAACACCACTGATTTTTTGAGTAATTAATCGAGATAAGGCGATGCGAACCTGACTGATTAAATATTCTGTATCCTTAGATTTTGGCGCCAGCTCCGCCAAAGTTTCGACTATAGTGCGAATATCCGTTAAAGGAATATGCTCCGCCAATAAGCCTTGCAGCACTTTGCTAACCATTCCTAATGAAAGACCGTCAGGCACTAGTTCTTTCACTAATTTGGGTGAACTTAATGCAAGTTTGTCTAGAAGCTGTTGGGTTTCTTCATAACCTAGCAATTGCTGGCTGTTGTGTTCTAATATTTGGCTTAAATGCGTTGCAACAACAGTAGAGGCATCGACTACGGTATACCCCAAAGTATGCGCTTGCTCTCTTTGACTTTCATTAATCCAGACTGCTTCCATACCAAAAGCCGGATCAAGTGTTTTTACTCCTTCAATTTCACCAAAAATCTGTCCCGGATTTATCGCCAGGCAGCGATCAAGATGTATTGCAGCCTCCCCCATCACTACTCCTGCCAAACTGATACGATAATGGTTAGGTTTTAAATCCAAATTATCACGCACGTGTACTGAGGGAATTAAAAAGCCAAGCTCTTGTGATATTTTCTTTCGTACCCCTTTAATGCGAGAAAGTAAAACACCCCCTTGTGCCTGATCCACTAAAGGAATCAGACGATATCCTACCTCAAGGCTAATCACATCAACTGGATTCACATCATCCCATGACAATTCGCTAGAAATATTGGGATTTTGAACAGCAAGAGATTCATTTTCTTGATTGAGTTGTTCCTTGAGTTTTTCTTTATCTTGTTGAAGAAACAAATAAGCAATTCCTCCCAAGCCTGCAGAAAGTAAAATAAACGCAATATGAGGCATTCCAGGAATAATACCAATCAATCCCATAATAGCTGATGCAATAATTAATGAGCGTGGATTGGCAAACAATTGGGAAATAACTGCATGCCCCATATTTTGTGCGCTGGAAACTCGAGTAACAATAATCGCAGCAGCAGTTGATAAAACTAAAGAAGGCACTTGCGCTACCAAGCCATCACCGATAGTTAACAAAATATAGTTATGTAGCGCATCAGAAACACTCATTCCATGTTGGAAAACCCCAATAATCAACCCACCAATAATGTTAACGGCCAAAATTAAAATCCCAGCCACTGCATCACCTCGAACAAATTTACTCGCACCATCCATGGAACCATAAAAATCTGCTTCCTGTGCCACTTCTAATCGACGTGTTATCGCTTGCTCCTGATTAATTAAACCAGCATTCAGATCGGCATCGATCGCCATTTGCTTTCCAGGTAAAGAATCCAAGGTGAAGCGCGCGCTTACTTCAGATACACGTCCAGCCCCCTTCGTGACTACAACAAAATTTATGACGACTAAAATAATAAAAACAACCAAACCCACTGCATAATTACCACCAATTACTACTTCGCCAAATGCTTGGATCACATGTCCAGCAGCATCAGTACCTTTATAGCCATTGAGTAAAACAACACGAGTTGAGGCAACGTTTAATGTTAAACGTAATAAAGTTGCAAGTAATATCACTGTTGGGAATACCGCAAAATCCAAAGGCCTTTCGCTGTAAATCACTGCTAACAAAACGACGAGTGATAAAGCAATATTAAAAGTAAAAAAAATATCCAATAAAAATGGGGGCAGAGGCAACATCATCATACCGAGCATGATGATCAGCACCAGAGGTGTTCCTAAACCTTGACGCATCCAATATTGTACATAATACAATGCTTTATTCATTAGCATCCTCCTCTGCTTCGCGTACTAACTCTTCTGGAATAGGGACATTCTGTAATACAGCGGGTTTGTAGTCATAACGCTCTTTATCGCGCAGTTGAAACACGTAAGCTAATACCTGGGCTACAGCGATATAAAGGCCTCTAGGTATTTCTGCATTTAATTTGGTAGAAAAATAAAGGGCACGCGCCAAAGGTGGTACAGAAATAATGGGAATTTGATGTGATGTTGCAACTTTACTAATTTGAAAAGCAATCAAATCCTTACCCTTTGCAACTACTATGGGCGCTTTGTGACTCTTCTCTTTATAACTGATTGCTACAGCATAATGAGTCGGATTGGTTAAAACCACGTTTGCTTTAGATATTTCATTCATCATACGCCGTCTTGAAATCTCCTGCTGGGCACGACGAATAGCGCTTTTTACTTCGGGTTTACCTTCTATTTCCTTGTATTCATCCCTTAATTCTTGCATCGTCATTTTCATACTTTTTTGATGCTCATACAATTGAAAAGGAACATCAAAAACAGCAATCAAAATCAAACTGGCAGAAATCAACACAAATGATTTCACCACAACCAAACTGCCGCTGCTAATTGCTGTTTCAATAGGAGCATGGGCTAAACTGAGTAATACAGGAATTTGTGATTTAAGTACCACTATAGCGACAACTGCTACGATAAGAAATTTAAAAAAAGATTTGAGCATTTCGACAAAACCTTTCAACGAAATCATTCTTTTAAATCCTTGAACCAAATTGAGTCGCGAAAATTTAGGCTGTAAGATTTGACTACTAAAAACCCACCCACCCATGAGTAAAGGAGCTGCCAAAGTAATGAGAAAAATAACCACTAATAAGGGCATTAAGGACCAAAACCCCATTTTCACTAAAAAAAATAAACGCTCAACACTTACTTTAGGATTAATGATAACGCGAGTATCAAACTCAAATGCATGATGCATCATAGCTGTTAGCTGGTTAGCTAATTGCTTGCCAAAAATAAGAAATCCCAATGCAGTAAAAAGTAGCGTTACTGTGGTATTGAAATCCCTTGAGCGCGCAACCTGGCCTTTTTTACGAGCCTCTCTAAGTCGTTTGGCCGAAGGCTGTTCTGTTTTTTCTTGTGAGTGTTCTTGCTCAGCCATTAGTGCAACATTCCTGTCATAAAACGCATTCCCTCTTTGATAAGCTCTGCCATTTGTATCGCAACACTGGGTAAACTCACCTTAATTACAACCATTCCCATAATTAACGTAATGGGGAATCCCAAAGAAAAAATATTTAATTGTGGCGCTGCTCGAGACATAATTCCGAATGCAAGACTCACGATCAGCAAAGACAATAAAGCTGGGATTGAAATCAATATCGCTTGTTTGAACATCCATCCCGAAAATAAAATGACACTCCATACCATGGATTGAGTAACAGAAAGCTGTCCTACGGGCATTATTCTGAAACTATCCAATAACGTTTCAAAAACAGTTAAATGCCCATTAAGCGCCAAAAATATTAGAGTCATCATCATTGAATAGAATTGACTGACCAATGGAACACTGGCGCGGCTTGCAGGGTCCATCATCACTGCAAAGCCAAGACCAGCTTGCATCGCAATAATTTGTCCTCCCAAAACAAAAATCTGAAAAACCAGCTGCAAGACAAAACCCATTAATAAACCAAAAAGTAATTCTTGTATGATATATGCCAAAAAAAGCCCGTTGAAATTCAGAAATGAAAGCTCCTTAGGAACCATAAAGGCACAAACGCAACTTAAAACAAAAAGCAAAATAATTTTAATACGAGGGGGTAATAAAATAGAAGAAAAAACAGGTAGTGTAAGCAATAACCCGCCAATGCGTCCCATTGGCCAAATAACCTGGCTAATCATCCGTATTATTGTTGGATAATCCAGTTTCATCTTGCGCTAACCTATTAAATAAGGAATATTGGTAATTAAAGAATCTGTGTAATTCACAATAATCTTGAGTAACCAGGGACCTGCAAATACGAGCATCAAAAAAGTAATAAATAATTTGGGTATAAAACTTAGGCTCGTTTCATTAATTTGGGTTGCCGCTTGAAACATGGAAACAATCACACCAACAATTAAACCAGGAAGAATGAGTACGCTGATAAGTAACAGCATCAAATATACTCCTTCACTAAATATAGAAACTACCGACTCTGGGGTCATATATTATTTCCCTATAATTTTATTAGCCTTCCTTCGAAAATCGCTGTAGTGAGTTTTGAAAGAAGTCTATGTCCTTATAATTCGTGGCCTGGATGCAGCGCCATTTAGCTCATAGCAAAACTTGATGCAAGTGATCCCAAAATAAGTGTCCAGCCGTCAACCATCACAAAGAGCATGATCTTAAAGGGTAATGAAATAATCAAAGGTGATAACATCATCATACCCATAGCCATCAGAACGCTCGATACCACCATATCAATAATTAAAAAAGGTAAAAACAAAATAAAACCTATCTGGAAAGCTGTTTTTAATTCACTGGTAATAAATGCAGGAATTACTACACTCATTGGCACGTCATTAAGAGTCGCTGGATTTGTTTGAGCAAATTTTTCAAACAAGGATAAATCATTTTTACGCGTTTGGTTTAACATAAATTGACGTAAAGGAACTTGTGCATTCGTCAAAGCTTGAGGAAATTTTATAGTCTCTGCAAGATAAGGCTGTACTGCAGTTTCATTAATTTTGTTAAAGACGGGAGACATCACAAAATAAGTCATAAACAAAGCAATACCAATCAAGATTTGATTCGTAGGAGTCTGCGCCATACCTATGGCTTGACGTAATATGGAAAGCACAATAATTATTCGCGTAAACGCTGTCATTGCCATCAACATTCCTGGCAAAACAGTTAACAAGGTCATAAAAATCAAAATTTGCAGATTAACACTATAAGTTTGCTCTCCATTCGCACCAGGTTGTACTGTTAATGCAGGTAAGGATAAAGGTGCCGCCTGTAAAACCAGGGGGAAGAAACATAAGACAATGATGAACACAGTAGCTGAAGTGAAGCGAAGCGTAACCCAGGATTTAGAACTTCCCGCTCCCGCTGCCATTAACTTTGTCATTCCCGCGAAGGCGGAAATCCATTTCTGAATCTGCATCGATATTTGATTAGAGTTAGATCCTCTCCGGCGTAGGGATGACACCTCCCATACAAATGATAACCATTTTCGTACATATAAATTCATTATCTTCATCTTATGATTTCGCAACTGATTTAAGCAGATCTGCAAACGAAGTTTTATTTATAGAGTCAAAGCCAGTCGGCAATTGCTCACCAAAATCATAGAGCAGCGTAACCTGTCCAGAACCGGAGCCGACTAATAAATAACGCGTTCCCACTTTTAACAAGGTAATTTTTTCCTTAGGTCCTAAAATCATACTCGCTATGGATTGAAATCCTTTTGCTGAACCCATTTGTATTCCATGTAATCGTTTCACTACCCAAGACAATGCAATGATGAGCAATAAAACCAGCAATAAGCCCATGACAATACGCAAGAGCTCGCCATGATTGAGTACACTTTGCATTATCTTAATCGCTTAATTCGTTCTGCTTTGCTGACAATATCCGTCAATCGCACACCAAACTTATCATTAACTACTACGACTTCCCCATGTGCAACTAAAGTCCCATTGACTAAAACATCAAGCGGATCGCCTGCTAAACAATCAAGGGCAACAATTCCACCTTGGTTTAATTGGAGTAAATTACGGATGGTCATTTTGGTGCGGCCAATTTCTACAGTCACCGAAACAGGGATATCCAAAATCAAATCCATTTTTTCACTGTCTGCTTCCTGAGGAAGAGTATTTGATGGTTTAGGTTGTTCGACTGCTTCTTGAGACATTCCTCATCTCCTAGTAACTAATATTTTTAATTATTTTTACAGCACGCTTGTCATTTGCGGTCCCTTGAGTTGCTGTAAAACCTGGCGTTCCTTCAACATCTAATGTCACTATTTCTTTCATTTCCATAGGTATAAAATCACCTACTTGCCACGACATTACAGCTCCCAAAGTACTTTTTGCTTCAGCCATTACAGAACTTACAGTTAATTCAACTTCCATTAACTCTTCTTTTAATGATTTAACCCAGTTCGGATCAATTTCATCATCTGGACGAGAGGCGCCAAGTTCCAGTTGCTCTTTGATAGGTTCAACCATGGAGTAAGGCAAGATAAAATAGAAAGTACCAATTTCTTTACCAAAATCCATTGAAAAGCGTGCAACGAGTAGCATTTCTCCAGGTTCTGCTATGTTGACTAATTGTGGGTTCGTTTCATCATTAAATTTGCTGATATCAAGCTGAGTAATTGGCTTCCACGCTTGAGTAAGATTGGCAATAAGTTTTTTCGTGATCACATCCATAACACGCAGCTCAGTCGCAGTAAAATCGGTTCTATCTTTTTGAGCAAAGAATTGAGAGCTGCCACCAAAATAATAGTCAACAAGATCATAGACAAAAGTACTATCAAAAAGAATAATGCCTTTGCCTCGTAATGGTTTGAATTTAAAGATACTCATTAAACTTGGATTAGGTAAGCCCTCCATAAAGTCACGATGCTTTATAATAAGCAACGGATCTTGTTTGATCTCAAAATCCTTGGCAGTTACATTATAAATATCTGAAGCAAATAAACGCACCGCGCGGTCATAAATTCTGTCTAGTACAGGTAACTTGCCTTTGACAATACGTTCCTGAGCAGTAAAGTTAAGTGTTTTTACATCACCCTCTTGCTGTAGTTCAACAGGTTCAAATACAGCATTAGATACTTCCTTTTTACCGCTTTTTGCTTTTTTATGGTCCGATTTTTCTATGGTAGCTGTTTGAGCCTCTGCTGCTGGGTGGTCTTCTTCCTGAGACTCACCAACCGTTTTCAGCAGCGCATCTATTTCTTCTTGTGATAAAACGTTTTTATCAGCCATATAAGCAATCCATACTAATTTTTAAACTTGAATTCACTCATTACATTCAAATAAGCATTATGATTTTTCTATTGAATAGGCTTATGCAAACTATATGCCATTTATAAAAAAGCGTCGCTCATTACCTAATTTCCAATACACCTCTGATTATGAATTGGAAAAAAAGACGTGCTGGTTTGACAGTCAAAAAACATATGCCAATCATTTGACAATGCATCCAAATTAATGAAAAAAATCTACTCAATTTTATTCGTTAATTTCTTGCTGACATTTTGCTTGTGCCATTTTTCGACAATTATCCTGGCAATCAGTTTCCTCTGAGGTCAGGCATTGTGAATTAATACAATCTTGAGTAGTATTATAAAGACACTGCGTTCTATCATATTTTTGGGCACCCAAGTCATCCGAAGGAATATCTGCTGCAAACACTACAAATGAAAAAAGAAAGCCCCAAAAGATTAAAAAGGTTTTCATCATAATTCCTTTTAATTATGCTCTTAAATGAATTATAGTCTTAATATTCAAAAATAATTAAATGATGCCAAAATGCGCAGCAAAATAAGAACGCTCACTAATTTTAGCCGTGCACGCTCCAGCCAGTCTTTCTGCCTACGCCCAGAGAATGAAGAGCAACTTACGGATTATCTTGCGCACAATCCTCAGCAAAACATGCTCGTGCGAGGTTCAGGATTGTGCTACAACGACAGTTGCTTTAATACTGATGGTTTTGTTATCGACAGTGAACGTCTGAATCATTTTATCAATTTTGATCACGAAACCGGTATTGTACAATGTCAAGGAGGAGTATCACTTAAAGATTTATTTTTAGTGCATCCTGATTTCATTCCTCCTGTTATTCCAGGCACGATCCACATTACAGTTGCTGGTGGAATTGCTCACGATGTGCATGGAAAAAACAATCATCAAGCAGGTAGTTTTGGCCACCATCTCATTGAATTTGATTTATTGATAGGAAGTAAAAAGTTTCATTGCAGTCCTAATGAAAACAGCGATCTATTTCATGCCACAATTGCGGGTTTAGGCCTTACGGGTATTATCACTCGTGCAGCGATCCGTCTTAAAAAAGCGCCTCGTTTTGTGCAGGCAAAACATCAGCAATTCGAATCGTTTCAAATACTCACTGAATATATGAAAACCACGGGTATTCACCATGATTATCAAGTAGCTTGGCTTGATCTACTCAATCCTGCTTTGCGTGCTGTTCTTTCAGTGGCGGACCACTGTGAGCCTTTCGACACTAAAAGAATAAAAATCCATACAATACCTAGTCTTCCCTTTTCTTTAATCAAATCATGGAATATCAAATTATTTAATCAGTATTTCTTTAATAGTAAAAAAGGACACGAAAAACTCACTCTTGAACAATTCAATAATCCCCTTGATAAACTCATGCATTGGAATAGGCTTTATGGCCCTAAAGGATTAATTCAATTCCAAGCGGTATTCAGTGAAAACCATGCTTCTGACACCTTGGAACAGTTAGTACAGTTGATTAGAGATCATAAAGCAACACCTACTCTTGCTGTACTCAAGTTATTCACTCAATCAGGCGAAGGTTTGCTCTCATTTTGTAAACCAGGATTTACCTTAGCAATTGATTTTATTCATAATTTACAAGCGAAGCAGGCAATCTCAGCCATGAATCAATTAATCACTGAACATAAGGGTCGAGTTTATTTGGCGAAGGATTTACTTTTGAATGAAGAACAATTTCACCAGATGTATGGGAAACATGAACAATTTTCTCAAACCCTTGAGCACTATGGATGTAGCATGCACTCTGATCTGGCACAACGTTTAGGGCTAAAAAAATGACACAGAGAATATGGGTCATAATCGGCGCAACCTCCATCATTGCAGAAAAATTTGCGCATATTGTTGCCCAGTCAGGACATCAATTACTTTTAGTAGGACGCCAACAAACACAACTCAATCTAATCGCAAATGATATCAAACTTAGGTATCAGATCAGTTGTGATGTACTTATTTTGGATCTCATTGAACAAATTGATGCTCTAGTTTCAACACTTAAAGCAAAAGATGGCGAACTTGATTTGTTTATTGCACACAGTGACTTCACTGATAACGATCATTTAAATAGTGAAACAATCGCTCATCTTATCAAACTGAATGTTTTGACTACTACTTTATTGATCCATACTTACTTAAATCGTCAACAAAAAGAATATAATTTGCTGTTCCTAAGTTCGGTTGCTGCATGTCGAGGACGCTCCAAAAACAGTCTTTATGGAGCCAGTAAAGCAAGCATTGAAATTTACCTCCAGGGTCTACAACAGGCTGCAAGTCCAAATCAACACATTACCGTTGCCCGCTTGGGTTTTATTGATACCAAGCAAACCTATGGTTTACCTGGTATTTTTTATGCGGCCCCACCAGACGCTTGTGCGAAAGCGTGTTGGAACGCATTGAAGCGTAGAAAAAGAATGTTCTATTATCCTTATTTCTGGAAAATTATTATGGCGATAATTACCCGATTGCCCTTTTTTCTTTATAAAAGAATGGGCAAAATTTGATGCAAAAGAGTTCCACTTAAGTGGAACTCTTTAATAACTTTTTGTTAATGCATCTCTTATTGTATGTTGAAAGAGCTACAACTTAATTTGGTTAACTATCATTGTATTCTGTTAGAAAATACATTTCGAGCTACGTCCTTATATTCCTTATCTTGTTCCGCTAGATAATCTTTTAAACTATCAGGCATTAATTCTTTTAGTTCTTCATGCTGCTCAAGAAAATTAACTAAAGTTTCGTCACTATTTTTATCAACGAAAAACTTTCCATTATCTAGAAGCCCTCCTAACATTTTACCCAGCTTACTACCTTCACCAAACCATTCCGTTTGAATTTTTCCATGAACTAAGCGTATTGCTTGGAATCGAACGAATTCAGAACACTCCTTATGCTCAGATAATGCATTTAAAAAATTAATTTCCTTCGCTCTATCACTCTTTTGAAATAGCTGTTTAACCCACTTCCAAAACGGATTATGCTGATCATATGCACGATCGTAAGCTGATTTTATGTTTGGAATGATCTCGTTAAGTCGTACATCCTCTCCTTTCTTGATACTCGTTAACTGGTGCTCCCCCATATTCTGGACAGCTCTATTAACATTCATTTTAAATGCTTCAATATTTTTAGAAAGTGTTTGGCTCTCATTTTTTAGAAGATTAATTCGCTCTTCGGTATCGTCTTTTTTCAGTCGTTTCCCCAATGCGTTTGCCATATACACTTGACAATCAGTCATAACGAGTAAAGCTGCATAATACTGTTTCGTTGCTTCTTCAAATTCCTTTTTATCTTCAACTACGTTTTCCACAGCATCCGTAAATCTTGACTGGATAGCGTTGAACTGTTCTTGAAGTCTCCCATATTCCTTAATCATTTTACCCCAATCATTTTTAGATTGAAGAGTTTTACTTATAACCTGCATGGGTGATTCTTGAGCTAATTCTAAGAATCGTAAAGCTACACCGTTTGACTTTGGAAATTTCATTTCGCCAAGAGCAGATTTTGCTGATTGAATCTGTTCATTTACAGAACGTAATGCTTGTTCATTTTTAGCTTGTGCCATTTATCTTCTCCTCTTTGCTCGGAATAGCGCCCTAAAACCTCATCCATTTACTTGTTTCAGTAAATATGGAATAAACATTGTTAATTAAATGTCGTGCTAATTATACATTATTGTTGTATTTTTATATAACAATATAATCATTTACTTAACCAAGTGACAATATAAGGCCCTTTTGACATTTATCATTATGGAATACTGTTGCTTAAGAATTTATTAACAAATTATTTTTATATGAACGATTATGAGGGCTTAGGATTTTAAGTCTTTGTTATTTCGAGTATAAAATTAACAAACGTAAGTCGCGCACATTGGCCCGACAAAATTGACGTTATTCTACACCAATTCACTGCATGTAATATTAGACATTGTGAGCAGTTTAATTGTTGGGTCAAAATGACCCAACCTACAGTATTCGATTGATTTATTTTATGATCTTAATCATGGGCAAGATTGTTTTTATCAAGCCAAAAAATTGTAAAATATAGATCACTAGAATGATAAGTACCAGCACATTTAACAGACTTTTAATTGATGGTGGCATAGGAATAAAAGTATCGATTAACCACAACACCACCCCGAAAATAACAATTACAGCGATTAAATTCAGTAGCCCAGCCATAATTAATTATCCTTATTAATGATTATTGAGGGTTCCTGTTTAAAATTATAGCAGGTTTGCAAATACTTAGGATTTATCTTTTTTTTCCTTCAACAAATCACGAATTTCAGTTAATAAAGTTTCTTCCTTTGTTGGGGTTTCTTTCTGTTCCTCTTCCTTTCTTAATAAGGAAATCGCTTTAATTGCTAAAAAAATTGAAAACGAAATGATAGTAAAATCGATCACTGCCTGGAGAAACTCTCCCCATTTTACAACCGCATCACCTACGGTAAACGTCCTATTTGCGACATTGATTCCACCGAGTAACAAACCAATTAAAGGCATGATAATACCACTGACAAGAGAGCTAATAATTTTGCCAAATGCGGCGCCTATAACCACAGCAACCGCAAGATCCATCACATTTCCTTTGATGGCAAACTGCTTAAACTCTTGCAGAAAACGCATGTCATGTCCTTATGTATGGTTGTTTTCAGATAAGTAGCCTAGAAACAAAACAGGCTACTTGGCATCATTTTTCACGAATGGCGCACCATTTCTCTAATTTCCTCTATCTTTTTCTCTAAATCAGCTGGGACTTCTCCTCCGCCCTGGGCCATATCATCACGACCACCGCCTTTTCCACATAGATGCCTTACTAAAGCAGCTGCAGTGGGTGCTTTACCTAAAATATTTTTACTCACTCCTGCAATCACATTCATTTTGTTTTGGTCTATGGTAAATAAAACAATTACCGCTGAATCGAGTCTGGATTTTAGTTGATCCAAAGTAGTACGGATAGTTTGGCTGTCTACACCTTCCAATCGTTTTACAAGCAAACTGATTCCATTAATTTTTTCCACTTCATTTGCCAGATCAGCACCTGATTTTTGTGCTTTCTCACTTTGTAATTTGGCGATTTCTTTTTCTAAACCTTTATTTTCAGTAAGTAGCTGTCCTACTTTATCCGGTAAACTATTTGTTGTGGTTTTTAACAAAGAAGCTAATTCGTTCAGCATAAACTGTTGTTCACTAACCCATGCTAAAGCATAACGTCCCGTGACCATCTCGATACGCCTCACGCCACTGGCAATTCCGTATTCAGCAACAATTTTAAATAGACCAATATCACCTGTCCGTTGCGCATGCGTTCCACCACAAAGTTCTTTAGAGAATTCACCCATGGATAATACGCGCACTTTATCAGTATATTTCTCTCCAAAAAGAGCTACTGCACCACTTTTTTTAGCAGAATCAATATCCATAATTCGAGTGACCACTTCATGATTGGCACGAATTTGATCATTAACCAACGATTCAATTTCTTTAATTTGTTCTGCGGTTAATGGTTCAAAATGAGAAAAGTCAAAACGCGCACGCTCTGCATCAACCAATGAACCTTTTTGCTGGACTTGTGGTCCTACCACTGTTTTTAAAGCAGCATGCAATAAATGAGTGGCTGTATGATTTAAACGAATTGCTTCTCGACGCTCATTGTCTATTTGTGCCTTAACGAATTGATCTAGAGTTGCAGTACCTTCCACCACTTCACCATAATGCACTATGGCTTGACCATTTTTTTGCGTGTCATCAACACGGAAACGAAAGCCTGTGCTTGTGAGTACTCCCTTATCCCCGACTTGGCCCCCACTTTCTGCGTAAAAAGGCGTGTGATCCAAAACTAAAGCGCCTTTCATACCTTGACTTAAGGTTTCCACTTCACTTCCTTCGAACAGCAAAGCAATAATTTTTGCTTCTGTTTCCTCTTTCTCATAGCCATGAAAATCAGATTGGTGGTCCAATTGGGCACTGGCACTATAATCCGCGCTGAACTGGCTAGCAGCCTGAGATTGCGCTTTTTGCTGTTGCATCAATTGATTAAAACCATCCATTTCCACATAAAGCCCTTGTTCTCTCGCAATATCAGCAGTCAAATCAACAGGAAAGCCATAAGTGTCATACAACTTAAATGCGATTTCTCCAGATATTTCGTGGCCTCCAAGAGAATGCATTTGTTCTTGCAAGAGACGTAAACCCTGATCAAGCGTACGGGCAAATTGATTTTCTTCTTGATTAAGGATTTTTTCTATATGCGCTTTAAATTGTATCAATTCAGGATATGCATCCCCCATTACCTGTATTAAGGGCTCTACTAATCGCGAAAAAAATGGAGTTGGCAAGCCCAACTTATTACCATGTCGTACTGCTCTTCTTATAATTCTTCTTAATACATATCCACGCCCTTCATTGCCTGGAATCACTCCATCAGCAATTAAAAAGGCACAAGAGCGAATATGATCAGCAATTACTTTTAAAGAGGTATGGTTTAAATTGGTAATGTTTCCAAGTTTTGCCGTGGATTGAATTAAATACTGGAAACTGTCTATTTCATAGTTGCTGTGCACGCCTTGAACTACCGCAGCGAGTCGCTCAAGTCCCATACCTGTATCTACAGAAGGTTTAGGTAAAGGATGCAAATTCCCATCCTTATCCCGGTTAAATTGCATGAAAACCAGGTTCCAAATTTCTATATATCGGTCCCCATCTTCATCCGGGCTTCCAGGAGGACCACCTGGAATTTCAGGACCATGATCATAAAAGATTTCAGTGCAAGGACCACAAGGGCCAGTATCACCCATGGACCAAAAATTATCCTTTTCCCCACAACGCGAGAATCGTGTGGCTGAAACTTTCATTTCTTTGAGCCAGATATCTTCTGCTTCCTGATCTTCTTTATAAACAGTCACCCACAAGCGCTCTTCAGGTAAACGCAGAACTTGAGTTAAAAATTCCCAAGCAAATTTTATTGCTTCACGCTTAAAATAATCTCCGAAACTAAAGTTACCCAACATTTCAAAAAATGTATGGTGTCGTGCTGTATATCCCACATTCTCCAAGTCATTGTGTTTACCGCCTGCGCGTACACAACGTTGTGCAGTAACTGCCCGTTGATAAGAACGTGTTTCAAGTCCTAAAAATAAATCCTTAAATTGCACCATCCCTGCATTAGTAAATAATAAAGTAGGATCATTCGCAGGAACTAAAGAGCTGGATTCCACCAATTGATGACCGCGTTGTGTGAAATAATCAAAGAATGCTTGTCTAATTTCAGAACTTTTCATTTATAATCAACACCAATTTGAGTTAATTTTAATCTTTTAATCGTAGCCTGGGCGCAGCGCAGCGGAACCAGGTTGAGAAGTTTTATTCAAGTCAGAAAACCTGGGTTCCGCTGCGCTGCACCCAGGCTACGATTCTGAATTACGTTCCCTTCTCAAGGCTACGATTTCATCTTTATTTTTCCAATTCTTTTTTTACTTGAGCAATGATATCCATACCAAATCCACGATAAAGCAAAAACCGCTGCTGTTTTTGGAGCTCCTCAAAAGATAAATCATATTGACCTTTACTTTTTTTTCGCCAGACATCTAAAGCATAAGCCAACCAATTATCATCCTCCTGCTGTAAGAATTGATGAATTAATTCCTTATTAATTCCTTTACTACCTAATTCCTGACTAATTTTTAAAGGTCCATAACCCTGACGAATGCGTGACCGACTGTATATTTCTACAAAACGATAATCATTTTGTAAATCCATGCGTTCGCATTCCTCCAGCGCATTTTTTATTTCTACTGGATTATATCCTTTTTGTTTCAATTTATCATAAAGTTCTACCCTACTGTGCTCGCGCCTGGATAACAGGCGCACAGCACTATCAAATGCTTTAGTCATCAATTGTCTCAAATTCATCGGCACTAGCGGATGCAAGCATAGGTAGTTTTTTCTCTAGGAGTTCAGTACGAATTTGCTGTTCAAGAGTTGCTGCAACTTGAGAGTTCTCCTTAAGGTACAAGCGAACATTATCCTTACCCTGGCCTATTTTCTCTCCTTTATAACTGTACCAAGCACCCGATTTCTCAATCAGATTGAGTTGGACACCCAAGTTGATAATTTCACTTTCACGAGAAATACCTTCATTATAAAGAATATCAAATTCAGTCATCTTGAATGGTGGAGCAACTTTATTCTTAACTACTTTAACGCGAGTTTCACTACCTAAAACTTCTTCGCCTTTTTTAATTGACCCAATCCGACGAATATCCAAGCGGACAGAAGCATAGAACTTCAGTGCATTACCACCAGTGGTTGTTTCAGGGCTACCAAACATCACACCAATTTTCATACGAATTTGGTTAATGAAAATAACTAACGTATTGGATCGTTTAATATTAGCGGTCAATTTACGCAAAGCTTGTGACATGAGTCGAGCTTGTAAACCAACATGTGAATCCCCCATTTCTCCTTCAATTTCTGCTTTAGGAGTCAATGCCGCAACAGAGTCGACAATAATTACATCTACCGCGGCTGAACGCACCAGCATATCGGTAATCTCCAAAGCTTGTTCCCCTGTATCGGGCTGAGAAACCAATAACTCATCCACATTAACACCCAGTTTTTGTGCATAGCTAGGGTCTAAAGCATGTTCTGCATCAATAAATGCGGCAGTGCCTCCCATTTTTTGACATTCTGCAATTACTTGTAAGGTCAAGGTGGTTTTACCAGAAGATTCGGGACCATAAATTTCAACAACACGTCCTTTGGGCAAACCACCAATTCCCAATGCGATATCTAATCCTAAAGATCCTGTTGAAATGGCTTCTATATCTCGGGATACGTTGCTGTCTCCCATACGCATCACTGATCCTTTACCAAATTGACGTTCAATTTGCGAGAGGGCAGCTGATAATGCTTTTTGTTTATTTTCTTCCATAATATTTTCCAGGTAGTTAGAGTTATGCAAGGGTAAAATTATCACACAGATAGAAACAAGCAGCAAATTGATTCACCGGATTAAAAGAGTTTTTTTGCTCAAGCCTAAGTAAATGCAAAAACAGAATTAATGACTCAGAAAAGAAAAGTGAATGATGGGGTCAAAAATCCATGTTGGGGAATAAAGCGAAAACGCTAATACTGTTCTTTCACAACCAGGTGTTGATAATATTTTTAACTATATGGTAAAATTTTAATACATTTTCTTTAATATAGTGAATTTTATGCAAAGTAAAAATGAAAAACCATCACCAATTTCTGACGTCATAGCTACTTCATTATATGCAGAACGAGTAGTAATTGATATTTCTAATGCCGCTAAGCATCTCTTTTTTCCTACCCCCGAGGAATCAAGAATAAGTTTTACAGATCGTGCTCAAATTGAATTGAAACGGAAAGGGCTGTCAGTGGCTAATGATTTAACCAGCATAACGCTACAAAAGTAGATAGATTACATACTCAGACGTGGTGCTCCTGTCAAAAACATAAATTTCAAATACATTCGAAATTTTCTCTAAAACAAATGAGTTATCAGTTAGCATATCAAATCACCAAAATCATGTGAGGACAGGGAAGTGATGCTACTTGATGTAAGAAAGAATGCCTGATAAAGCTTCTTGGCATGCAGCCAAGCGTATGTCGTGTCGGTTTCCAGTGAACTGTTTTCTTAATATCCTGGGATTCATGTCTCGAGCAGCCCAACCAAAACACACAGTCCCCACTGGCTTCTCAAGGCTACCTCCATCCGGACCCGCAATACCAGTAACTGAGACAGCTACATGTCCTGCACTATGTTGTAACGCACCAATCGCCATAGCCTGTGCAACAGGTTCACTGACTGCACCATATTCCTCAATTAATTGTTTAGGCACTGACAGCAGCTCTTCTTTGGCGAGATTACTGTACGTCACAAATCCCCGTTCAAACCAGACTGAACTTCCAGAAATTTCAGTGAGATAACCTGCAATGAGTCCTCCGGTACATGATTCAGCCGTGACGAGTTGCCAATTCTTTTTTTTAAGAATTGCGGAAATTTCTTTGATTAGTTTATCAAAAGAGTTCATGAATATATGAATAGGTGGAGATTATCCTGGGTTACGGCTTAAGCCTTCACCCAGGTTAAAAGATTTTATTGATTTGGAGTTTGGGTTTGATTTCCGCCAGCAGGTTGTTGAGCTGGTGCTGGTTGTGGTGTTGTAGTCGTGTCAGTTGTTCCTGTAGTAGGTTGCTTGTTACTTTGCTCACCACATGCAGCTAGCGTTAACGCTAATAAACCAGTTGCTGCAACTAAAGCGAAACGTTTCATTTTATTCTCCCTATAAGTTTAATATTTTTTTTAAATCCCTTTAGATTCTAGCAAATAAATTTAAATTCAACCATGACCTATTGATATTTCAATAAAAAAGTTGAGGCATACGCTATTTTCTTATTTTAAAAACTCAAAAATTTAACAATCCAGCTAGAAAATGCTCTATCATCACAATGTTGCTGTAATGATTTTAAGCACTGATCGACCAATTCTTTACTCAGCTTGTGCTTGCGGATTTCAATCAGTGCCTGGATATAATTTTTACTATATTCAGGATGACCTTGTACAGTAAATAGATTGTCGCGAATTTGCAGCATGTAAAACGGACAGAAATCACTTGCAGCGAGAATTTCTGCTTCTGGCGGTAGAACTACAACTTGATCCTGGTGACTAACGAGTAGGTTGAGCGCGCCAAGAGATGGAACCATCCAAGATTTATGCTGTGTGATTTTATTTACCGACATTCCTATCCCCCAACCCTTGGGAGATTGAATCACCTTACCTCCTAATGCTTTCGCAATAAGCTGATGTCCAAAACAAATCCCTACGACTTTTTTTCTTTCTGCATGAAGACATCGGACCAATTCTTCAAGTGCAGTAATCCATGAAAAACCGTCATTAACACCATAGCGACTCCCAGTAATAATATAAGCATCTTCGGCGTCAATATGGGCTGGCAGTTCACCATGACAGACATCATAAACTGTAAATATCAAATTAGGCTCTGCTTGATGCAGTAGTTTGATATACATTTCTGAATAAGTGCCATGTAAAGAAATTAATTCAGGCACTACTTGGTCACATTGCAAGATTCCGATTTTCATAGTGTCCCTATGGAATTCCTTAAGGTGCTTCCGCCAATCTCATTCCTACAATCTTAGAATGATAAGCATCATCCCCATGGAGTGCGGCCATGAGAATATTACTATATTGCTGCTGGTCGAAAAGGATGGGGTTGCTTTGTGCTGAAGGATCTTCTGTTGCCATTATTGCAATACGTGTAGCATGTTGCTCATCAATGCCAATTTCACTCAGACAATGCTCGATACCTAATTCACGACGCAATTGCAGTATCCAATTGAGAAATCCATCAAATCCATTGTCAATCTCCAAATAAGCCGCCAACCGCGTGATTTTATGCTCAATCTCCGGTCGATTGGCTTGCAATATATAGGGCATTAAAATGGCATTTAATCGACCATGATGAGCATCGTAAATCGCTCCTAAGGGATGAGCAAGTGCATGCATAGCACCCAAACCACGTTGGAAAGCTGTTGCTCCCATCAGAGAAGCGACAAGCATCTGTGTTCTGGAGTCAATATCCCTACCATTTTGCATTACACGTGGTAAATGTTCTTTTATTAGGCGTATCCCCTCCAGAGCAATTCCCTCAGCTAATGGATGATAGCCAGGAGCAGAATAAGCTTCCAAGCAATGAGATAATGCATCCATACCTGTTGCTGCGGTGATACTCGGAGGTAAAGCTACTGTCAATTCCGGATCTAAAATAACTAGGGCAGGCAACATTTTGGGGTGAAAAATGATCTTTTTACGCTGCTGTTGCGTGTCGGTAATAACCGAAGCACGCCCCACCTCTGAACCAGTACCCGCAGTGCTCGGCAACGCGATAACAGGGGCCATACCAGCAACATTCACCCGTCGCCAATTATCTCCTATATCTTCAAAGTCCCATAAGGAACAATTTTGTCCGACCATCAATGCGATGGCTTTACCTGCATCAAGAGCAGATCCGCCACCTATGGCAATGACCCCATCATGTTGCCCTTTTCGGTAAATATCTACACCAGCCATCACATTTTCACCTGTAGGATTCGCTTTTACAGCAGCGAATAAAGCAATAAGCAAACCCGCATCACGACAATTCTTCAATACGGATTCGATCATTGGTAATTTTGCAAGGTTACTGTCTGTAACTAACAATGGGGATTTCATTCCCAAAGCATGACAGGCATCAACCAGTTCACGAACACGACCTACCCCAACCTTTATCGAAGTAGGATAGTTCCAGTTAGCCGTTAATGATAAGGTGCTCATCTATCAATTCCTTTCTAATCGATCATTTTTACATGAAAAGATTTAGGTCGGGTCAGTACATCATATCCTAGAGAAGAGAGTGTACATCCACGCCCAGAGTTTTTAATGCCAGTCCAAGCCAAGGCAGGATCGAGATAATCACAACGATTAATAAAAAATGTTCCCGTGTGAAGTTGCTCACCAATCGCGATTCCTTGGTCTATATTTTGGGTAAACACAGCCGCGGTTAATCCATAGTTACTGTCATTCATTAATGCAATGGCTTCGTCATCGCTGTCAACGGACATAATACCGACAACTGGTCCAAACGTTTCTTCTGTCATCACCCGCATTTTATGGTTTACTTCGGTTAAAATCTGCGGAGCCATATAGGCAGATCCTGGTTGATCCATAACAAAATCTCGACTGTCGATATGTGCTACAGCACCCTGGGTCAGGGCTTCTTGAATCTGTGCGCGAACAAATTCCGCAGAAGATGGGCGAACAAGTGGTCCTAAAGTTGTTTCCGGTTCATCCGGACGTCCGAGCTTATATTGTTTCACCAATGCGACTGCTTTGTTAATAAAATGATCATAAACCTTCTCATGCACATAAATACGCTCAATCCCGCAACAGGATTGGCCTGAGTTGAAAAACGCTCCATCCATAAGCGTATCTACAGCTTTATCAATATCTGCATCAAAACGAACATAAGCAGGATCTTTTCCTCCAAGTTCTAATCCTATACTCAAAAAACGCCCAGCCGTTACTCGCTCAACCATCTCTCCACCAGCAACAGAACCTGTAAAAGCGACATGATTTATGGCTGGATGACGTAAGACTTGTTCCGTATCTGGATGCGTTAGATGCAAATACTGGAAAACCCCTTGTGGAAGATTTGCTTCCCTAAATGCCTGAGCGAACCGTTCTGCTACAAGTGGTGTTTGTGCAGAATGTTTCAGCAACACGACATTGCCAGCCATAATGGATGGGATAATTGCATTGACTGCAGTAAGATAAGGATAATTCCAGGGAGCAATGACGAAGGTTAATCCTAATGGCTCACGTGTGATGTACCGAAGAAAACCTGGTTTTTCAGGTAATCTGATCGGAGCAAGTGCAGCATTTGCGGCAGCAATCATATAACGAGCCCTTTCTTCAAGGCCGTTAATTTCTCCGGCGGCATAACAAATTGGTCTTCCCATCTGCCAGCAAATTTCGCTGGCAATCTCATCCTTAATAGCAACCAGAGCATCTACCGCAGCAGTACAATAATTCGCCCGCTCAGTTATAGTGGTCGCAGCCCACTGCTTTTTTGCACCTACTGCTCTATCGAATGCGGCTTGAATCTCATGGTTATTGGCAAAAGCACGCTCCACATAAAGAGAATTATCTATAGGCGAATAAGTCTTCAATGTATCGTTCATAATCTAGAAAATCCGAGTTAAATAATTTCAAAATAACGGTCCAATTCCCAATCTGTTATATGACGACGAAATTCTCGTTCTTCCCACTCACGAGAAGCAGCAAAATGCTCAACAAATGGATCACCAAATAAAGAACGAGCAGCATTTGACTCCTTAAGACGAGTAGCTGCTTCCCACAGTGTACGTGGCAATGCAAGTTCTTCTTCATGAGGTTGTGCATAGGAATTGCCTTTGATTTCTGGGTATGGTTCCAGTTCATGTTCAATTCCATAAAGACCCGAACCTAAAGCCGCAGCCAAAGCCAAGTAAGGATTTGAATCGGCAGAACCTAAGCGATACTCAACGCGCTGCGATTTGTCAGTTCCTGGTATAACCCGTAGCGCCGTAGTACGATTTTCTACCCCCCACGTCGCATGAGTTGGAGCCCAGAATCCTGGAATCAAGCGGGAAAAACTATTCACTGTAGGTGAAACCATCGCCAAAAACTCAGGCATGAGCTTTTGTTGACCTGCCACGAAATGTCGTTGAAGCTCACTCATATTATGTTGCATCGAGGGGTCATAAAAAGCACTCCTCATATCATTTTTGTGACGTAAGGAAAGATGAATATGTCCGCTTTGGCCAGGAAAATGCGGCGACCATTTAGCCATAAAAGTAGCCATCATGTTGTTGCGCTGTGCTAAGACTTTCATGAATGTTTTAAATAGTGCAGCCTTATCCCCCGCTTCTATAGCTTTATCTACAGCGATTGCCGCTTCAAGCACCCCTGGGCCAGTTTCTGCATGCAACCCTTCAATAGGAAAATCCATAATCTCACTCATATTAAGGATCTGATGATATAAATCTGCATGAACTGTATTGCGAATCATTGAATAACCAAAAAAATCAGGCGTCATGGGTTTTAAATCACGAAAGCCTTTAGAGCGCACACTGTCAGGAGTCTCGTCAAACATAAAAAACTCATATTCCAATGCGGCATAAACATCAAATCCCATTGAGTCGGCTTTTTGAACAATTCGACGAAGTAATGCCCTAGGACATAAGGCTTCGGCCTCTCCAGCAAATTCAGCCATAAACAACAACTGATTTTCTTCGAAAACAAGATCACGGCACGTTTCTGGGAGAACGCGCACTAAAGTATCAGGGTAACCTGTATGCCAACCTGTATATTTCCCATTATCATACAGTTTATCTTTGGAGTCCCATCCCAAGATCACATCACAAAAAGAAAAACCACCTTCTAAAGCCGAGAAGAATTTATTACGGCTCATATATTTTCCAAGCATCACTCCATCCACATCAAATATACCAACCTTGATATGGGTCAGATTACGCTCTTCGATAATTTGCTTTGCTGCCTCAACCGTCTTAACATCCTTTGGAGTTAACATAGCATTTCCTTTGCCTATTCGTTATGAGTTCATTCTATTGATAATATCCAGATTCTATTCTTGAATCCAGGGTTATTTATGGAAGTTGAAGAGACCAATTCTTCAAAATTAATTGCATAACGATTATGTCTATAAGCTAAGGTTTTTTCATGATCATCCCTCTTCAATTTTTACCGACGCATCCAAGTTCATTTGATAAATATAAATAGCTACTCTCCCTTATGTGATTTTGCTAAAATTGCCGCAATTTCAACTCAAGCAAAATACATTCATGACCTCTTCTCATACACCAATGATGCAACAATATTTACGCATTAAATCAGAATACCCTGATATGCTTCTGCTCTATCGTATGGGTGATTTTTACGAATTATTTTTTGATGATGCCAAACATGCAGCCCAATTATTGGATCTTACTTTGACTCATCGTGGCCAATCTGCTGACAAACCGATTCCCATGGCTGGTGTGCCTTATCATGCTGTGGAAAATTATCTGGCTCGATTAATCAAAAAAGGCGAATCGGTAGCCATTTGTGAACAAATAGGAGACCCTGCAACGAGCAAAGGACCTGTAGAGCGTCAGGTTACTCGTATTATTACCCCAGGAACAGTGACTGATGAGGCACTTTTGGATGCAAAAAAAGATAATTTATTACTGGCTATTCACCGCCAAAAACAAAAAATTGGTCTTGCATGGGTTGAACTAAGCAGCGGTCGTTTTCATTTATTGGAATTAACAGAAGCAAGTCAGTTAAGCGCGGAACTTATGAGGCTGCAGCCTGCTGAATTACTCTTGCAAGAAGAATCTTCTTTGGAAGAATACTGCGTGAACTTTCCAATTAAACTAAGACCTGGCTGGGAATTTTGTTTTGACAATGCCAAAAAACGCTTATGTGAGCAATTTTCAGTCAACGATCTTTCTGCTTTTGGTGAACACGATCATCCTACTGCTCTGGTTGCAGCAGGTGCCTTATTGAGCTACTTACAGACGACACAAAAACAAGCTCTTCCTCATTTAACCACAATGACTCTTGAACATACCCATGACTACTTGCAACTGGATGCCTCAACACAAAAACACTTAGAAATATTTGAAAATATGAGTGGCAACCATGAAAACAGCTTATTATCTCTGCTTGATAAAACAGCCTGTTCCATGGGCAGTCGTTTGCTTAAACGGTGGTTAGGGAGACCGCTCAAACAACATGACCAGATCATAGCACGTCAACATGCCATAAAGGAAATCATCCATCTCCAACACAATGTATCCATCTATGAACTACTGAGACAAATATGTGATGTAGAGCGAATTGTGTCGCGCATTGCTTTAAAATCAGCACGCCCACGTGATTTAGTTGCTTTAAGTCACACGTTAGCCTTACTTCCTGAGCTGAACGCACTACTGACTCACAACAAAAGTGAACTCGTAGTGAAGTTAAAAAATCACCTGAAGCCTTTACCTGCTTTGCACCAGTTGCTTGCATCGGCAATTATAGAAAATCCCCCCGTATTGATTCGTGATGGTGGCGTCATAGCTCCTGGTTTTGATGAGGAGCTTGATGAATTAAGGCTGCTTAGTACGCGAGCCAATGATAAACTCATGCACTTAGAGCAAGAAGAAAAACAAAAAACCGGGTTGTCTACTCTGAAATTCGGCTTCAATAATGTACAAGGTTATTATATTGAACTTTCTAAAACTCAAGCAGAAAAAGCGCCTCCGTATTACCATAGAAAGCAAACTTTAAAGAATGTGGAACGTTATATCACGCCAGAATTGAAACAATTTGAAGAGAAAGTACTATCAGCACAAGTAAAAGCCTTGGCACGTGAAAAGTGGCTTTATGAAAATTTACTGATAGAGATTCAGCAAAATATAAATGAATTGACCCAATTAGCACAAGCATTAGCAAAATTGGATGTGTTAACAACTCTTGCAGAGCGAGCCCAACGTTTCAATTGGTGTTGTCCCAATCTGGTGTCTGAATCACAAATTTCCATTGAGGAAGGCCGTCATCCAGTAATTGAGCATTTGCTGCAGGAGCGTTTTATCGCCAATGACTTACAGCTCAAACCATCGCAAAATATATTACTCATTACGGGTCCCAATATGGGCGGTAAATCGACTTACATGCGTCAAACGGCTTTAATTGTCCTTCTAGCTCATATTGGCAGCTTTGTCCCCGCTAAATCGGTAACCTTAGGACCTATTGATAGAATTTTTACTCGTATTGGTGCGAGTGACGATCTGGCCTCTGGACGTTCAACCTTTATGGTAGAAATGACCGAAACAGCACAAATTCTAAGGCAGGCAACCCATGAAAGTTTGGTTTTGATTGACGAAATCGGACGTGGTACCAGCACTTATGATGGCATGGCTCTGGCCTATGCGAGTTGTACTTATCTGGCAACGACTATTAAGGCGTATACTTTATTTTCTACGCACTATTTCGAATTAACTCAGCTTCCTCAACAATGGACGTGTATTCGTAATGTTCATTTACACGCATCATTAGATTCAGGTCGCATCATCTTTTTATATCGGGTAGAACCAGGACATGCAAATCGAAGTTATGGATTGGAAGTAGCAGAGCTTGCGGGTATCCCCGCTGAGGTTTTAAAAATTGCTCATACTCATTTAAATCACATACAAACCACGCCCTCAGTTTCGCAAATACACTCAGAAACTCAAGTGCCCAGCCAATCACCTATTTTACATGAGCTGGCACAGCTTGATCCTGATCGATTGACTGCTCGAGAAGCACTTGATTTAATTTATCGGTTCAAAAACATGGTAAAAAATTAATACCATGCTTCAATTGAAACTCTTAGGTGAGGGAGTTGGAACAGTGCATTCCGTCTGTTCACTTGACACAGCGTCACTTTTTGTGAAAAACAGACCAGAAGTTAAATAGCGTAATAATCGTTGGTTCTGGTAATATGCCAAAACTCGAGTTTGAAATTGCTTAAAGATACTCTCTGCTGTGTTTGCACTCACTAGAGTGGAAAAGCCATGTGCCCCCTCCTTTTCCCGATCCAGGTAATATTCAATATGTGCCTGCACCAAAGTAATATTCTGCGACAAGTTTTCTCCAACTACATCAATTACCTTACCTCCAGAGGTTTTCTTTGAAGCAGTAGCCTCAATACCATCAGCTGTCTCTAAATTATACCCTTGGTGATGCATAAATATCACATCAGGTACTTCCTTATCTGCTACCGACTTTAAGGTTTTACTGGTTGAATAAAGAGGAGCCGTCGCCTTTATACTTTTAAGCTCTATTGCCTCAACTAAATATTGACGTCTTTCTGGAGAATCCAGCTCCTGATAAATCGTTGCTCCATATGCCGCCGCGATCACTTGTGAACCACGACAAATACCGCATAACGGTTTGGGGGCCGAAGCACGTTGTTGCATATAAACCAAACTAAATTCAAGAATATCACGGCGCGGATCACTGAATTCTGGACGATCAATATAAGTTGGTAAACCCGTTTTAGGATGACGCTCTGCCCCATAAAAACGAGGATCCATATCTTGGCCTCCAGTTAACAGGACACCATCCACTTGATCAAATATTGTTTTTGCATGTCGATAAAGAGCCGCCATTTGTGGAAATGCAGATGGGTCTTTTGCGTTTTCCTCACGCATGATTTGAATCATCAATAAAGGGAAACAAATACTTTGTTTTTTCCTTTCTGTTGAAATAACAGAGAGAATGTTTTCATTTGTACCGGAGTGTTCGTGTGCAAGAACATCTTCACTGTGCACTGCGTGATGCTCATGGTTTAAATCTGTTTTTTCTTGAGGAAGCTTGGTCTCAAACTTTTTGGCTTTTTCGATCGCCTCGCTTTTTAATTGTTGCACTCTTTTTTGGGTTAACCCACTTAACTTATTTATTTCTTCATCTAATAATGCTGCATCTACTTCAGCCATTATATCCATGCGAACAGGATACATTCCTTGTGCCAATATCATTTTCTCTGCCACTACAGCTGTCATCAAAGGAGCCACATTATTCCAAGCTACTAAAATAGCAGGCTTAGTATTTGTTTTTTTAATCTGCTTCATAGCAATCTGTTTATCAATTAACAACTCACTTACCTGAGATAATTTCTTTTCAGGTGAGTTATTAATGATCACTTCAACACTATGAGTACCTCCTAGCATGGGAACTTGCTGAAAAAAACAATCCGTAAACATTACCTTATGGAATTGCTTTAAATAATTAAAACTCGTACGAAGAAAGTTATTTTCTACAAAAAGCAGATCATTGAGTTTGCTGTAATCGAAGGTGGCCTGTGTAAAATGACAATTGATAAAACGAACTTTATGAAATGATGCATGATTAATAACAGTATTATTAAAAGAAGAATTATGGATGTTTAGGTCATACCAAATCGATCCTGATAAATCGCACACATCAAACTGACAGTTTTTTATTTCACAGCCGGTGAAATCAATATTATTCAATAAATCCATTCTACGAGGCAACTTAGTTGCGCTCACCAACGAACCATCTGCCCGTTGCATCTGTATCATATTGACTGTTTTACCCGGAACTGCAAAATTGAGATTTTGTAAAATGGGTGGATAGCCTTTTCCTCTTAAAAAAGCAGCCAAAGGAAATTTGGATTTTGGAGGCAGCTCTTTTTTGTATTGTAAAATATCATCTAAGATTTTTTCAAATTCACTTTGTGTAATAGGAAAACCCATAAATTAATTCCCTCGAATTTTATCCAATGAACTGCAATTATCTTCAATAAAAGAGTTCAAAATTCCAAACTCATTTTTGAACACTTCTTGCGAGTTTATTATACACATTAAATTAAAAGTGAAAATACTGATAGTTATATATCCTTTTATATGATTACCCTAGCCCTTCTATTCGATTAAGTGTATATTCTCAAGATGTTTTCTAATGCCGGTAGGAACATTTTTGGTGAAAAAAGTACTGAGACTATCGTGAAAAAACTAATCTATCTGATACTTCTCATTACCTGTTTTGCATTATTTGCTCAAAATAATGACCCAGTATCCATTACAATTTACGGAGTTTCCGGAAAAGTCGAAGCAAACGTCGATAAACGTTTGAGTGAACTGCAGAAATTAAAACCTCTTGCGCAATTCAGCCAAGAAGAGTTGCAAGAGCAAGTTATTCAGGCAATCCAACCTTTTGGCTATTTTAAAGCAGAGGCTACTGTACGAAGACCTAATGCGCAGCAATTGACTGTCATAATCCATGCTGGTCCACAAATCAAAATTTCACGACTTAAAATAGAACTTACTGGTGAAGGTTCAAACAACCCTGTCCTGCGTGATGCAATAAAAAATGTACCATTAATGCAAGGCGCTCCTCTCTTCACAGAACAATATGAGCGAACCAAATTAAAACTTCTTGATACAGCAGAAAATCAAGGCTACATGCGTGCTGGATTTAAAAAAAGTCAAATTTTAATCGATGAAGAAAATTACACGGCAGAAATTATACTCATTCTTGATACTGGACCTCTTTATTATTTTGGGCAAATACAATTTAATCCTACATATATTGATCCTAAGTTACTGCATCGTTTTGTTCCATTTCATCCAGGACAAATCTATTCCGGGGATAAAATACATCAGCTAAATAATGATTTATCAAGTAGTGGGTACTTTAGTTCTGTACTGGTTAAACCACAAATTACTGAAAGCACAACCGTTCCACTGCAAATCGATACTGAACCTGCATCCAAATATTCTTACACTCTTGGTGCAGGATTTGGAACAGATACGGGAATTCGTGGCCGAGCTGCATGGCATGTAGTACCAGTCAATCGCCAAGGGCATAAACTCAATCTCATGGCTCAAGGATCTTTTGTTCAAAATGCATTACAAGCTCAATATATTGTTCCCGGTAAAAATCCTGTCAATGATCAATATACTCTTACAGGAAATTTTTCGAATTTAAATTACACTGCAGGGTACAGTAATTCATACCTTATCTCCTTGGCCCAACAACATCGGGTAACCAATTATCAACGTATACTCTCTATAAATACACTTTATGAAGGATTTCATTATTCGTTTCAAGAAAATACGAAGCAATTTCTACTTTATCCCAAAGCAAGTTTAACGTTTAGCAAAACCCAAGATCTGCTTTTTTCACCTTCAGGATATAACATTACGGTTAATGGTCTTGCAGCAAGCAAAGCCCTTCTTTCTACTATTAATTTTGCTCAGGCTTCATTGGATATAAAAGCTGCGATGCGAATAGAACCTCTGCGTTTACGCCTTTACGGGCATGCAATCCAAGGGTTTACTGCAATCAATAATATTAATCAGCAACCTATATCACTTGCATTACTTTTGGGAGGAATGGATAATTTAAAAGCATTTGGCTTTAATTCAATAGGTCCAGGCAGAATACTTAGTTATGCTGGTTTTGAAATTCAAAAGGAAACCAAGAAAAATTGGTATCTGATTGGATTTTATGATGCAGGAGCTGTTTACAATCCAGCCCCTTTAACAGCTTATTATGATGCAGGTGGTGGTTTAATGTGGGTTTCACCTATAGGCCCAATCAAAGTAGGGTTGGCTCAAACAATTAATAATCGATGGCAACGTGACGGGAACAACCCTCGTTTGGTGATCAGCATGGGACCCGATTTATGAAACGAATTCTGATAAAAATTATTAGAGTGCTCGTTAAAACACTTTATATAAGCTCTTTATTTCTTATTTTACTTGCCGGAATAGTCTTATTTTTATTGGATACAAAACCAGGACTGCATACTCTTATTCAATTCAGTCGTCTATACCTTCCTGGCACTCTTAAAATTCAGCAACTTGAAGGCAGCCTACTCAATCACTTTACTCTGAATGGAATTGAATACCAAAATAAATCATTTAACGTAAAAATAGAACAATTTGAGGTACAATGGCAGCCTCATTCTTTACGAGAAAGTCAATTAGTGACCGCTCGATGGAAAGGTCTGCACTGGAATAGAGCAAAAGAAAAAATCATAGACAGTGAAAAAGGAACAATCACTGCAACCGGTGTTTTGCCAAATATGCAAATCAATATGCACTCAAAAATAACTACTGTCCCCAAAGATCAGTGGCTAATGGATGCAAAAATCCGCGGAACTTTGCCCTGGCAGTGGACTTTTAATGCCAATCTAACCCAACCTCAAAATAGCGCTGTACAGCATACTCGTTTGCATACTGATTTATCTGCCTATGGCGAGATCACCGCCAAAAATCAAGGTAATTTATTGCTGACCATACGTCCTGGCTTTTATCATGACCCCAATAATGACGTCCTTCCAATTGTTCAATTCAAAGGAGGGTCTTTAAAGATCATTCTTTCACCAAAACAGCTTAAAGGATCAGGTATTTTGGCAATTGATGAAAATAAAAATTTAAAACTGCAATTTAACCTGCCTAAATTTACTCTTGATGCGGGCTTAAAGGACGATCAAGCAATAAACAGCGAATTATCATTGGAATTAAATTCACTGAGTTTTTTGCAAAAAATTAGCCCTGAAATTGACAAGCTCAAAGGACAGTTGATTGCTTCATTAAAAGTATATGGTACTTTGAATAAAAGAAAAATAGAAAGCCATTTAATACTCAGTAAAACAAGTCTTTCCTTACCTAAACTGGGTCTTAATATCGATACACTCGAAATGAATGTGCGTGGTAATGAACGTTCTTGGGAAGCAACAGGTCTAGCAACATCAGCGGGTCATCATTTATCAATTGCCGGAAGAGGAAGCTTAAGCGCTCAATTTACAGGGGATTTCACTCTTGAAGGCAATGATTTTCCATTGGTTCAAACCAGTGAATACAAGATCAACATTTCACCCAAACTCAATCTACATTTAACACCAAGTCTACAATCCCTTTCTGGTACTATTTTGGTTCCTTACGCTGAAATTAAACCTCGCTCATTCAACAACAGCGTTTCCTTACCTGATGATGTGGTCTATAAGCATAAGGAGAAAACATCTCCTTCATTTACCTTGATTAACAATATGGATATTGAACTCATAATGGGGAAAGATGTTTTAGTCAATGTAAAAGGATTAAGTGGGCATTTAGATGGAACATTGAATATCAAACAACAAAGTTCAATCAATGCATATGGCGATTTATCAGTTAGAGATGGTACTTATAAAGCCTATGGACAGAACTTAGCAATACAACAAGGGCAATTAATCTTTGGTGGACCCATGAATAATCCAGAGATTAACATCCGTGCAGCAAAAAAAATAAGAACTTCGCCAACAACTTTTGCCACCTCAAGTCAGCTCTTGGACTTTAATAGTACCAATCTACAAAATATTAATTACGGAGAAACGATGATTTTAGGTGTAGAGGTCACCGGTCGATTGACTCGTCCCAAAATTCAATTATTTTCCGAACCTGCAACTCTTTCTCAAGCAGATATTCTTTCCATGCTTGTCCTTAGACGCCCAGCGAACCAAGCAGACAAGGCAGGAGGTCAATTGCTTCTCGCGGCTATATCTTCTATGAATCTAGGAAGTGACACAAAGAGCCTCCAACTTTTAGAACAACTCAAACAAACTGCAGGTATTGATTTTAATATACAAACGAATACGAACTACAATCAATTAACCAATACCACGAGTAATAATACTTCTTTTATGGTAGGAAAATCTCTTTCAAAACGTCTTTATTTGAGCTACAACATTGGCCTATCTCAAACAGATACAAATATGTTGACCCTAAGATACTTACTCAACAAGTTTTTTAGTATTCAAGTAAGTAACAGTGATACGAGTAGCGCTATTGATTTTTTGTATACCTCAAATAAAAAAATTAAAAAAGGAAAACACTCGAGGTAATTTGGATGCTTGTAGCCTGGGTGAAGCCGCAACCCGGGTTTCGCTACTCTTATTCGCAAGTTAAAGCTCTTGGGGAAAAGTCCGATTTGAGTGCAGGTTATGGGAGTTGTGTTAAAATACATCTTCGATTCTCGTGGCCATGTCGAAGTGAACTACATAACAGGATTAATTTCATGACCGATTACAACATACCATTAAGGTTAACTCGTTTAAGAAATAGTGCAATGTCTCGTGCTTTAGTTAAAGAAACACGCTTACATCCGCAACAATTCATAGCTCCTTTATTTATCAGTGAGCTACTTAATGAGCCACAAGAAATAAGTGCAATGCCCGGTCAATTTCAATTAAGTCTCGATTGTATTCCGAATGAAATTGAATTACTCACCTCCTTAGGTATTCCCGCAGTGCTTTTGTTTGGCATACCCAAATGTAAAGATGCTTATGGTAGTGAATCGTTTAATCATGAAGGAATTATTCAAAAAGCGATAAAAGCAATTCGTTCTGTAAATAAGAACATCCTAATTATTACTGATCTTTGTTTTTGTGAATACACGGATCATGGGCATTGTGGTGTACTCGCAGGAGAATGTATTGATACCGACAAGACCTTGGCCTTTCTTGCAAAACAAGCTGTAAGTCATGCACAAGCTGGTGCAGATTGGGTCGCACCGAGTGGAATGACTGATGGAATGGTGCGGGTCATTCGTGAGGCTTTGGATGCACAGGGATATCAGCATATCCCTATCTTAAGTTACAGTGCCAAATACTGTTCCTGCCTATATGGACCTTTTAGAGAAGCAGCTCAAGGCGCACCAAAATTTGGTGATCGTAAGGCCTATCAAATGGATCCTGCAAATAGTGCTGAAGCTTTAAGAGAAACAGCTCTGGACATTGAGGAAGGGGCCGATATGATCATGGTAAAACCTGCCGGATTTTACCTGGATATTATAGCGAGGCTAAAACAACATTTCCCTGAGGTACCTCTTTGTGCCTATCAGGTAAGCGGTGAATATTCGATGATTAAAATCGCTGCTCAAAACAAGCTCATCAATGAAGAGCAAGCCATAATAGAGAGTTTGGTTGCGATAAAACGTGCTGGAGCAGATTTTATTATTTCTTACTTTGCCAAAGATATCGCACGTTTATTGAGTCAGAATAAGTCATAGGCATATAAGCGCGCCTTAGCTAAAAACGCTTTGTCACTCCAGAATATTGCTTAAAACTAATGGGTAATAGACACTAAGTTATTTTGCGATATACTCTTTGATGCGTTTAAAAGATGTAAAAAATCCGATTGGTTAAGAACAGTTATTTTTTCGCTACCTTAGTGAACATATTAACTTCTAACGAATCACTTATAATTAAATGGAGAAAAAGATATAATGAATTTAATATTTAAAGGTTTTTCAGCAGTAGCCTTAAGTTTAAGCGCTGTAACAGCTTTTGCAAGTCCCGTTTATTTAATCACCCATAACAATACTCCTGTAGAGTCAAATGCATACATTGCGGGCGTCCCTTCTGCATATCCAACTCCCGCCAATTCAACACAAAAGGTCTATTGGAATCTCGTAAAATTAGCCTGCTACGGTCATACAACTGGGAAACAGTGTTCTGCAATAATTAAAATGGCTACTAATACAGCGAATCCCGTAGAAGTTGGAGAAGTTCATATGGATCTTGATACCGGTGATATCAATCCAAAATATTTCTCAAAGAACGGATATACCTTTTTTGTAAATGGCCTAGGTGAAGCAACCATTGTCAAAAATTAATTATCTTCATTTATATCAGTTAGAGTTAGTTGGGGGCGAATTCGCCTCCATATAACTCCTAAGTTAATAAATATTAAATATTAATAAAATAGAAATAACCGTTCACGGCTATGGCAAATGGTCATAACTATGTAGTAATGTAGCCTGGGTGCAGGCGAAGCCGTAACCCAGGTTCCGCTTCGCTGCACCCAGGCTACATGTATCAATTTGCAACATCACTGACAAGCGCGAAAAGTCGGAGTAGAACTGGTTTTTCAGCGATATGTAGAAAATTCAACTGTAAACCTGGCTACGCGTGCGGCAACGGAACTCATTTGCCATGGGAGAGAATTGTTATAATAAAAAAGCCACTTAAAAGTGGCTTTTTTATTATACTCATTTCTAAAATAATTATTTAGTAGGTACTTCGGGAACTTTATCCATAACCCATGTCAATTGAGCACCCACAAGATCAGCAGCAAAGTGACCGTCGTTAACACTCACATTATAGGTAGAGGTTTGTGAAAGAGGCTGGACAGAATTAACATCTGGCTTACCTCCAGCAAACAGGTGAGTATATCCTACATCGACACCAATAGTGGGTCGCCATTGATAATGGGCACCAACAGCAATTGCCCAACGATCAATATCAGGTAAACGAACATTTCTATCTATATCATTTGTTGGAGTCTGATCGTAACCACCACCTATACGAAGCATAAGCTTTGGATTCACACGATAATTTGCACCAAGAGCAACACGCCAAGAATCCTGGTAGTTTTGTGGTACAGCACTATTAATATTGGCTTGAGTCACATTAAAAAGTAATGGAGGACCGATATTGGGTACCGCAACATTATTTAATTGAATTACTTTAAAAATACCCCAACCTGTATAAACAACAGATCCTAATAAAGCTAACTTCTCGTTGACATCCTGATAAGCACTCAATGTAAGTACATCTGGGAATTCTTGCGGATCACTAAATAATTCATTATTTATACGGGTTGTTGAAGGAGGTAATACTGGGAAAATCAGATTAAAATTATTATTAGCCAATATTCCAGTCAAGCGGCTATGGCCGTAGAAAACATGTCTTATTCTGGATTGATAATTAAGACCTATGCGAGTGTGATTGTCATTAAATATTCCCATCACCCCAACATGGAATCCAACCCCATAAGACTTTGCTTTATTGTAACTTAAAGTGTCAACAAGCGCAGGATCATCTCCAAGAATTTGGAACAAAGTGGGTGCGCCAATCATTTGATTAAATTTAGCACGAGACCATTGAATATCAAGGCCTGCTCCCAATGCAAAATGTTCAGTGAGTCGAGTACCCAATTCCGGCGAAACGTTCATAGTCAAAATTTCGGTATATGTCGCTGAATAGCGTACAGGAGAATCAGGAGCCCAATCAGTAGACAACCCAAATGGAGAAGTGACACTTAGAGCAAAGGTAGTACGTTCACCTAAAGGACGAGCATAATGGAATGAAGGAACAAATCCATTGTAGCTTCCATCTACCCCGTTGAAATCTTGTATGTATTGAACAGAAGCAGGACCAGTACGCGTAGTAAACGTACTCGTGCCATCCAATTTCATAGTAGGAAATATGCCAACACCACTAAACACTACTTGCTGCTCACGAATTAAGGCTAAGCCAGCAGGGTTATACCAACCTGTTGATGCGTCAGCTGCTTCAGCTGCAGAACCAGCAGCATAGTTACCAACTGTATACCCAGCTCCCTCTCCGTATAAAGAGAATCCTGCTGCATGAACTCCACCTGTAGCCAGAACACTAATAACAGCCGCGCTAACTAGTGTCCTTAAAGGTTTGTGCATATTTTTCACTCCTTACTCCTCAAGTATCTATAGCGCCACCCACTAAGTTCGATACCTCATTGCAAGCTCGTTCGGCTCAGTCATGTACTTGAGTACACCTTTCACCTCACATTACTTGTGCTTTGTCTAGAACTTAGTAGATAACGCTATACTTCAAAAAATTGATAAAATTCGTCCACTAAATAGCGAGTGTACCCTGTTTTGAAATCATTAAAAACACCTTAAAAACACTTTTTTCTTTTTTATATTCAACAACTAATTAATATTAGCCCACAGTGATTTAATTAAGGTCATCATGGTTAATTAATAGGAAATCCTTCAATAAATCCCTAATTCAAAATATTTAGACTTGTACACCTACTCCCGTCCATGCTAATGTGTTTTAATTTTGTGCGGAAATGAATCATGCGACAAATAATAACTAAATTCGGAGGCACCAGCGTTTCAACTCGTAACACGTGGAATAATATTGCTTCCATAACTAAAAAACATATGAGTTCTGGGGCACAGCCTATTATCGTATGCTCCGCACTAACGCAAATTTCTAACAAACTTGAAAAAGCCATTGAAGCTGCTTTAATCAATGAACATCAGAGCATTCTTGCTGATATTCGTCATGGACATATTCATCTTGCCGAACAGCTGGAAGTAGACTCTGAATTAGTTGCCAAAGATTTGTTGCAATTAGAGCAGTGGCTCACTGGCATTGCCTTACTAAAACAAGCCCCTGCAAAAACGCATGCAGAAATTTTAAGTATGGGCGAACTGATGATGACTCGCCTAGGTCATGCATTTCTCGAAAAACAAGAAATTCGTTGTAAATGGTATGATGCACGTGAACTTTTAACCAGTACGCCATTCCCTGATGGGGTGTCCGCAAATTATCTGTCTGCCCGTTGTGAAAGTGAACATGATCCTAAGTTAGTGGAACAATTTATCTCGAGTGGTGCTCAAGCCATTATTACTCAAGGTTTTTTTGCTGCAAATCCTCAAGGCGAGACTGTTTTGTTAGGCCGTGGTGGCTCTGATACTTCGGCAGCTTTACTTGCTGGCAAACTCCAAGCGTCATCTTGTGAAATCTGGACTGATGTCCCTGGAATTTATACTGCGAACCCACATCAATTGCCACAGGCACGCTTATTGAAAAAATTAAATTATGATGAAGCCCAGGAAATTGCGACAATGGGAGCGAAAGTATTGCATCCCAATTGTATTCCTCCTGTTCGGCGTGCCAACATTCCAATGTCAGTCAAATTTACGCAAATGCCAGAACATTCGGGAACACTCATTACTAAGGATATTGATGAAACGGCACCATTAATTAAATCCATTCAAATCAAAAACAGTATTTTATTGATTTCTATAGATACCTTACACATGTGGCAACAAGTTGGATTTTTATCTGATGTATTTACTGCCTTCAAAAATCATGGTTTCTCGGTAGACTTACTCTCTTCCTCTGAGTTTAACGTAACACTGTCCCTGGATATCAATAGCAAAATACATGACCGACCAGCAATTAATGCCTTACTCGACGAATTGAATCAATTTGGCCGTGCCAAGCTCATTGAGCCTTGTAGCGCTGTAAGCCTCGTAGGTCATCATATCAGAACTGTATTGCCACAACTTGGCCCAGCTTTAGAAGTGTTTGAAGCAAAACAAGTTTATTTAATGTCACTCGCATCCAATGACTTAAACCTAACTTTTGTTGTTGATGAATCGCAGGCAAATCAATTATGCCAAAAGCTGCATCATTTACTCATAGAAAATAATCCCCAAATTTTCTATTATTCAAAAAGCTGGCATGAAGAGTTTGGCAAACCTGCTGTTCGCGATATTCCATGGTGGGAAAAAGAGCGCGATCGTTTATTAACTATTGCCTCACTTAATTCGCCTTGTTATGTCTACCATAGCCCCACTCAAGCTGCTCGAGCCAAACAACTGTTGGCTTTAAAATCGATCGATACTTTGTTTTATGCAATTAAAGCCAATCCTCATCCATCGATTTTAAAAACTATGGAACACGAAGGCATCGGTTTTGAATGTGTTTCCATTCAAGAATTAGACAGAGTATTGGAACTCTTTCCTAGCATAGACCGTAAACGAATTTTGTTTACCCCTAATTTTGCACCAAAAGCAGAATACGAATATGCATTAAATCTTGGTTGTTATGTCACTATAGATAGCTTATACCCTCTGGAGCATTGGCCTAATTTATTTAAAAATCGCGAAGTCATTATTCGTATTGATCCAGGTACTGGTGCTGGCCATCACAAACATGTTTCAACCGGCGGAAATGAGTCAAAATTTGGCATTACGCAAAATGACATTGACCAGGTTGTGGCATTAACCAAAAAGCATAAAATCCAAGTTGTTGGTTTACATGCACATTCAGGTAGCGGCATTCTTACTCCGGAGTTATGGCAGCAAACTGCCTTAATGCTTGCCTCTCTAACAGAGCAATTCCCACATGCCAAATCCATTAATTTGGGCGGCGGCTTGGGTATCGTAGAAAAGCCCGGACAACAACCATTAGATTTTGCAAATATGGATGCTTTGTTAATGGCAGTAAAATCACGTTATCCGCAAATTGAAATCTGGCTTGAGCCGGGGCGATTTTTTGTAGCAGAAAGCGGTGTTATTCTTGCTAAAGTCACTCAATGTAAAGAAAAAGGAAAGGTAAAATTTGTGGGCATTGAAACAGGTATGAACTCGCTAATCCGACCTTCCTTGTATGGTGCCTACCATGAAATTGTTAACTTAAGTCGATTGCATGAAGAGAAAGCTGGTTTTTCTCATATAGTTGGTCCAATTTGTGAATCAGGAGACACCTTAGGCTATGATCGATTATTACCCGTGACCGAAGAAGGTGATGTGTTATTAATTGCCAATGCTGGAGCCTACGGTCGTTGCATGAGTTCACATTACAATTTACGTCCACCTGCACAAGAAATTGTTATCGATTGAACGTTTCCTTCTCCCGAGGAGAGAAGGTGCCTGTCATTAAATTAAGGAATTTAATCTTACCCTCCGCCCCGCGGACAAGCCGCGGGACGGAGGCAAAAACATTTAATAAAACATACAGGAATAAAAATAACAATGCTAGACGACAGTGATCAACGAAGCCAAGCCACAAATCCTTCCACATCATTTATCGTACAAGCTCCAGCAGGCTCAGGAAAAACTGAAATTCTTACGCAGCGTTATTTGCGATTGTTAAGCACCGTAACTGCCCCAGAACAGATTGTCGCATTAACATTCACCCGCAAAGCTGCAAGTGAAATGCGTGAACGTATTGTACTCGCATTGCAAAACGCAGCAAATAATATAAAAGCCAATACACCCCATCAACAAATGACACTCGATTTTGCTCGTGCAGCCCTTCAGCATGATAGCCACTTTCAATGGAATTTATTACATCAACCGAATCGATTAAAAATCATTACAATTGACTCTTTATGTCAAAGTATCAATCAAGCAATTCCTCTCTTGGAAAAACAAATTGCTTACTCACAGATTACCGAAAAAGCGAACAGTCATTATTTAAATGCGGGGCGACGCTGTATTCAGTTTGCTCTAGCAACCCCTGAATATCAAAAAGCGATAAAAACACTCTTGTTGCATGTCGATAATCGTCAGGATCGATTACTTGAATTATTTACTGCACTGCTTTCTCAAAGAGATCAATGGTTAGTTCCCCTCTTTCAAGCACGCGCTCAAGAAAAATCAACTTTTGAACGCGCACTGCGACTTATAGAGCAGCATGAATTAAAGCGGTTCACGCAAAGTTTACCCACACATTTGGCTCTTGAGTTGACTCAATGTGCTCGTGAATTGGCAATCATAGAAAATAATCCTCAGTCGCCACGCTATCCGTTAAAAGATTGGTATGATTTTCAACATACCAATCAAGAGATTGCGACCGCTTTAAGTAAACTCTTGCTTACAGGAGATGCGAATTTTCGCAAAAGTTTTGATCATCACGTGGGTTTGCTCAGTACCTCCTGTGCTCCGGATGAATATAAAAGACTTAAAAATGCCAGCAAAGAATTGCTCAACGAACTCAATGAATATCCTGATTTCCTTGAAGCATTAATCCAAGTCAGTAATTTACCTGAGCCAGAATATGATCCTGAGCAATGGGAAGTCCTGCAAGCACTCTTTTTGTTACTTCCCCTTCTTGTAGGTCATTTACACGTTTTGTTTAGCGAACAAAATGAAGTTGATTTCACTGCAATATCCCAGCAAGCATTGAGTGCATTAGGCGATGTAGAAAATCCTACGGATTTAGCATTATATTTAGACCATACGCTTCATCACATTCTGGTTGATGAATTTCAGGATACTTCGATTACCCAGTTTGAATTGTTAACCAAGCTTGTCAGTGGATGGCAGGAAGGTGATGGGAAAACTCTTTTTATCGTCGGTGATCCAATGCAATCCATTTACCGTTTTAGACAAGCAGAAGTAGGATTATTCTTTCGCGCTAAAGAACAAGGCATAGGTCCCGTTAAACTCTGCTCGCTGCAGTTGTGCTGCAATTTCCGTTCAACACAAACGATTGTAAATTGGGTAAATAATCAATTCACCACTATATTCCCCAGGCAAGTTGATATAGAGTCTGGCGCGGTTTCATTTCATCCCAGCAAACACGTCATTCAGGATGAACAATACAGCGCCATTCACACCATTCAATTTAAAAATCGAGAACAGGAAGCAAAAAAAATCATAGAACTCATTCAATATGAATTGCAAACCACTCCTGAGCAAACGATGGCTATTCTGGTACGCTCCAGAACGCAACTGGGTGAAATCATTCGCCTCTTGCGCCAACATCAAATTCCCTATCAGGGTACTGATATCACTTTATTAGCCAATCTAAGCCACCTGCGTGATGTTTGGTCATTAACCCAAGCCTTACTTGCACCAGCAAACCGCCTCTCTTGGCTCGCTGTACTTCGTAGTCCTTATTGTGGTTTGGCTTTGAATGATATCCATGCCATTGCTCAGTTTAACAAGAAAAAGTCGATTTACTTTGCCTTATTGCATTTAAACAAAATTCCGGGACTAAGTGAGGAAGGAAGAATTCGCGCTCATTTTTTTATGCACATCATGCACAAAGCACTGACTCAAAGATATGAAAACAGACTCTCAGTCTGGGTAATTCAAACTTTAAAAGAATTACACATTGACACGATTCTAAACACCAATCAACTCAATGATCTCGAACAATTCTGGACCTTGCTTGATCGTTATGAACAAGACGGTCGTTTACCAGATATGAAAGAATTTCTCTCAGAATTCAATAAACTCTATTCACAGCAAGCAAATCCTTCTCGCTTGCACGTGATGACCATTCATAAGTCCAAAGGACTTGAATTTGATACTGTATTTTTACCCGGTTTAGGAACACAACCTAATCGTGGCGATAATCCCATGTTACGCTGGCTGAATTTACCGACTCAAAAACAGGGAAATTTATTACTGATGTCGCCTGTACAAGCTGCACATCAAGAACATTGCGCTTTATATGATTACTTAAGCCAATTAGATGAAGTAAAAAGCCATTACGAAGTACAACGATTACTGTATGTTGCCGTGACTCGAGCAAAATCACGTTTGTATTTAATGGATCATTCAGAAAGATCCTCCAAGGCTTCATTTAAAACGCTTCTCAAGCATTTAGAATTTACAGAAAATGATCCCGCGTTCCTTGTCGAAGAAAGAAACTCGTCCATACCTAAACGCTTAAGCTTACCGCTTGATTATTACCAAAATAAAGAATCTGAAATTTCTAATCTTCATTTTAATATAAAAACAACTTCGCCTTTATCAACGAGTATTCCTAGACTAATTGGTATAGTAACGCACCAATTATTGCAATGGATCTGTGATAATCATCCAAGAACTATAACGGAAATTCCCTGGAGCCTCGCTCGTTATGAATTAATCAAGTTAGGTTTCGATAACAAAACCCAACACGAAGCACTATTTAGCATGCAGGAACACATTACCCGAATGTTTAAGGATCAAACAGGCTTGTGGATTATTAGCAAACATGACAAGGAACAAAACGAATACGAATTATTGGTGGAACAGCAAAATAGGCCCATTACTCGCATTATTGATCGTACTTTTGAGGATCAAGGCAAACGTTGGATTATTGATTTCAAAACAGGAAAAGAAGATGAAGCTTCATTGATGAAACACCAACAACAATTAGATGAGTACGGTTCTTATCTCTCAGAGCATACCTCCCTTCCTGTCTATTGTGGTATTTATTATCTTCCCAGCAATCATTGGGTTAATTGGCAATATGAGCGTTCTGAACTTACAGTTTGATCGCTGCAAACAAATTCTATGAAATGACGCTGCTCTGCGTTATCATTCCTCTTTTGTGTTTTAAGGGCCAATCCATGACCACTGAAAATACTGTAATCCACTTGATGAGTACCCTAAAAGATCCGTTTCTTGGTCTTACAGGCAAAGAAATGAATTTACAGTGCAGTCTTGAAATGACAAATAATCAGTTGCTCATCAACCTAACTGCTGGATTTCCCTGTCGCTTACTTGAAGAAAATTATAAACCTCTATTACTTTCTGCCTTACAATCAGCATTCCCAAATCAGCACATAGTAATTCACATCAATCAACGGATCAAACCACACAGAACACAACTCGTTGGCAAAGGTTTGCGTGGCGTTAAAAACACCATTGCTGTAGCTTCAGGAAAAGGAGGAGTGGGAAAATCTACTGTAACCGTTAACTTAGCGACTGCACTAGCTCGCTTAGGTGCACAAGTAGGTATTTTAGATGCTGACATCTACGGGCCAAGCATACCTTTAATGCTTGGCAAAACGGAACCGGTACAAATCAGCGGTGAGCATTATCTTCCTGCGAAAGCGCATGGAATACAAACGATGTCTATTGGCTATCTAACACATGGTGAACAAGCACTGATCTGGCGAGGTCCTATGCTTGCTAAATCACTAATCCAAATGCTGGATATTACCCTTTGGCATGATCTGGATTATTTGTTTATCGATTTACCGCCTGGAACCGGGGATATTCAATTAACTTTAGTACAAAAAATTCCTCTCACTGCTGCTATAGTAGTGACCACCCCACAAAACGTGGCAACTCTTGATGCACAAAAAGCACTAACCATGTTTTCTAAAACAGGAATTGATGTGCTGGGTATTATAGAAAATATGGCCACTCATATTTGCAGTCAATGCGGACATCAAGAAGCAATTTTTGGTGCAGGTGGGGCAGAGGCACTTTGTGCTGCACACCAAACCACATTACTCGGACAACTTCCATTAGATGGGCGCATACGACAAAACTGTGATGAGGGTTCTCCTACAGCGACTCAAGCTCACGATAAGTTAACAAATACGTTGCTTAAAACAGCGATGAAGAGTGCTATTGAGCTGTCCAAAAAACCCATTAATTATGCTGACAAGTTTCCAAAAATTGTTGTTGAGTGATCTCTGAAGACAGGTATAATCAGATAAGCCATACTTTAATCGTAATTTTGCATTGTAGCCTGGGTGCAGCGAAGCGGAACCCAGGCTACAATGTAATTACGGTTGGAACCTTAAAATAAAATAATTAAATACAGCCATGGAACGAATAATAATAATAATAACAATAAGTATCCTATACACCTGCCTGACTTTCGCCAAGTCTTCTTATCAGGTTGATTTAATTGTATTTGCCCATCCAAATCAAAACCCGGAAATGGCCGTTGATGCACCTCTTATTCCAATGAGTGCAAATGCTATCTCTTTGAAAACAGATACAGAAAAATCAGGAAAACCTTATCGTTTGTTATCTCCATCCGCCTCCAGTCTGCGCGATGAATATTACCTACTGAGTCGAAAATCGCATTATCAAGTTTTAGGTCATTATTCCTGGAGACAACCGGCCAATAATCAAAGCAGTGTCGCTCTGCCTGTAGTGGAGCATAATGGCTGGCAAATGCAGGGTACATTAAATGTAACGCAAACTAATTATTATTCTTTTGATGCAGAGTTACAGGTATCGCCGCCAAATAATCCACAATCATCATTTACTGTATCACAAAAACAGCGCCTGAAAGATGATGTAGTTTATTATCTCGATAATGCTCAGATTGGCATGTTGGTTAAAATTTACAAGCTGGGATAAATAGTTGTAGCCTGGGCGCAGCGTAGCGGAACCCGGGAAATATGTATGAGAAAACCCGGGTACGCTACGCTGCACCCAGGCTACATTTTATTATTTGCTCGGAGGAAAAATCCGATCAAATACCGTTGCACCTCCCTCCACAACATGGTTCATTGCAGTATTTACATCGGAGGTACCAGGATTAGTCTTATTTGAAAAAAAGCTCCAAAAACCATTTCCTGATTGTTTGCTTCTGCCTACTTCATGCAATCCAAATAATGCTGCGGCAGTAAGAGTTAGTGAGGCAAAAGGACCTAATCTTCCATAAAAAGGTGACATAAATAAATTTCCAAAACTGATTAATGCACCAGTCTTTAGTGCTTTATCAGAATTTATTTGATCTCTAGGCATGCTACTACTTCCTTGATAGATTATTTAACAAGATACGTATTATGGACGCTTACTTTCACTAGGCATAATTTCGTCAAATATCGCTGCACCTCCAACTGCGATATTTGCCAGAGTATTTTGCACTTCTGTACTTTTATCACCAGTTATACCACCAAAAAAAGAATTCATACCATTTATTCCATTTCCAACAGCTCTTCTTTTTTTACCTATTTCATGCGCACCATATAAAAATGCACCGGTCGCAACAATTGCTGTAGTCAAACCCAATTTAGCATCAACCCAATACAGTGGAGCTAAAACTGTATTCCCAAGGGCCACTAATGCACCTGTCTTACCTGCATCATCAATATTGATTTTATCTTGAGCCATATCAATTCCTTGTGATAATTAGTTTGAATAATCAGACTATGTGAGCATCAATAAAATTGCAAGCATAAATTTAATACATCATAATGAGCAATATTAAATCAAGCACAGTGTGAATTGAATTTAAGCTACTTGTAAATTATACTCTCATATGATGGAACCAACTCATGAGCTCATAATGTCCCAAAATAGCCGAATTATTGATGCGCTCACCTTATGCCTCTACCAAAAGTCCAATAAGGATGTTAAATTAAATAAATCAATAGCTTATTCTGGATTGACCGACTTATATGAACACTATGCTTTGGAAAATAGAACAGATCAATTTTTTGAAGCATTTGAACAATTATGCAGCATACCTGATGATTATCTACTTGGAGATAATCCAATTCTGGATAATTTTATCATTCAATTGGAAAAAGTTTTTCATCCCCAAAAGCCAGAAAAAAAAGTAACTCGCCCTACCCCTTGGTGGCAAACTGAGCGAGAAGCCTTGCTTGCAATCGCAGAAACACAATCACCCTGTTATGTCTATCACTCTGCAACACAAATGGCTCAGGCAAAACAATTACTAAGCCTAGAATCAATCGACACTTTATTTTATGCAATTAAAGCCAACTCCCATCCTTCCATTTTAAAAACATTGGAAAAAGAAGGTATTGGTTTTGAATGTGTTTCGCTTCAGGAATTAAAACGAATATCAGACTTATTTCCAAATATAGACAAAAAAAGAATTTTATTTACCCCCAATTTTGCACCCAAAACAGAATATGAATTTGCAATGAATTTAGGTTGTTATGTGACAATAGATAATGTGTATCCTTTAACACACTGGACTGAGCTGTTTCAAAACCGCGACATTATCGTGCGTATTGACCCAGGTGCAGGTGCCGGTCATCACAAACACGTCGTGACAGGGGGAAATGAATCAAAGTTTGGCATTGACCAACAAAATATAGAACAACTTAAAACTTTAACCCAGGAAAATAATATCCGTGTCATCGGTTTACACTCGCATTCAGGAAGTGGGATTCTTACCCCTGAACTTTGGGAACAAACTGCTTTAATACTCACGTCGCTCATTAAGCAATTCCCTAATACACAATTCATTAACTTAGGCGGCGGCTTAGGTATTGTTGAAAAGCCAGGACAAAAACCCTTGGATCTCAAGAAACTCGATGCCCGATTATTGGCAGTAAAATCACATTACCCTCATTTAAAATTCTGGATGGAGCCTGGTCGCTTTTTTGTTGCCGAAAGCGGTGTCATCCTGGCAAAAGTCACACAATGTAAAGAAAAAGGCGAAGTAAAATTTATAGGAATTGAGACGGGGATGAATTCATTAATTAGGCCCTCTTTATATGGTGCTTATCACGAAATTGTCAATTTAAGTCGGTTGTACTCAGAAAAATCTGGTTTCTCACATGTGGTAGGTCCAATTTGTGAATCAGGCGATACTCTGGGATATGATCGTTTACTGCCTACTACAGATGAAGGAGATATCATTTTAATTGCTAATACTGGTGCCTACGGACACTGTATGAGCTCTCATTACAATTTACGTTCCCCCGCACATGAAATTATTTTGGAAGCATCGCATTAATGAGTTGCTACCCAGATTCATATTTATTTTTTTTGGGAAATATTCTGCATGAATAAATTATGCTAGCATGAGAGATTCTTTACTCTTTGTTATATCAAGATGCAGGACGCACTAAAAAAATTTTTTCAAAAATACCCGCAGGCTGAAGCTCCTTTTATGTATGAACAACTCGCCGAATGGAGTGCTGCACGTCCCCTGACTGGATTACGCGTGATCCATCATGTTCCTGTAGTAACAAATACTTTATTAAAAATAGCATGCTTACTTGAAGCAGGTGCTGAAGTTACCGTCACAAATCCTACAGACTTTTGTTATGCTCACCCGCACGCAGTATCCTCCTTGAATGAAGCAAAAATTCGTTATGTAGAAGATCCACACTCACTTGTCGGTGAAACATTTGATCTTTATTTTGATTGTGGCGCTCAGCTGTATCAATTTTTGGGAAAACCAAAAATTGGCGCAATTGAACTAACGGGTTCTGGGGATCAATTTTATCGACAACAAACGCTTAACTTTCCTGTAATTAGTGTGGATCGCACATTGACCAAACAACTCGAAACAGTTTTTGGATGTGCTGAAAGCAGTCATATGGCTCTGGCTCAATTGACAGGAATCAATCCAACAGAAACATCATGGATTATATTTGGTTTTGGAAAGATTGGACGCGGACTCGCCTATTTTTGCAACCAAAATAAAGTTCCTGTTATTGTTGTCGATCCTAATGAAAAACAACGAAATTTAGCACAAAATTTGGGTATCAAAGCGATCGATCCTCAGGATTTCAGCGCACTGGAGCGTGCATTAATCGAAGCGAACGTGGTTGTTACCGCAACCGGAAAAAAAGCAATTATGAATGATTACCCTCACTCCTGGTTTAGTGGAAAAATTCTGGCGAATTTAGGGGTCTATGATGAATTCGGCCCTCATTTTAGTGATGAAGAAGTCTTAAATCATAAAATGCCAGTTAATTTTGTACTCGATGATCCCACACCAATGAAATACATCGATCCTGAATTTTATATCCATAACCTTGTCGCATTAACGTTTCTGAAAGAAAACCTGACGCCTGGGGTGCACGGAATATCCTCAACGTTAGATCAAAGTATTATTCAACGTTGGTGTGCCTATCATTCATTTCCATTAGATAAAATTAATGACTGGTTGTATTTGTAGCCTTCTTTGTAGCCTGGGTGCAGCGCAGCGGAACCCGGGGTTGGGGAGAGTATAAACGTCTTGATCCCGGGTTCCGCTGCGCTGCACCCAGGCTACAATCTACAATGAGTGCTCTCATTTTTTAAAATAAATTTACACTTTCTCCATGATGCTATATATTTCGCCTTTTTGTCGAAACAGAATTAATGAATTTATTAGCCTCAATCCATTCATGCAAATCCTCAAGAACCACCATATGGTTAGTCGGCGTATTTTTTCTATTATTCCAATTTTTTTTGCAATTATCTTCCGGAATTGTTATTGGCGCCATAATGCATGAGAAACAACTCACTGCATTCACTGCCGGCCTATTAAGTAGTGCCTTTTATTATGTCTACACCACAATGCAAATTCCTGTAGGGCTTCTTTTTGATCGATTTAATACACGCACCTTAATGTCCTTAAACGCATTCGTGTGTGCTTTGGGTTGCCTATTATTTTCTATAGGAAATAACTTATTTGTGTTATTTCTTGGTCGACTGATTATCGGCGGCGGTTCCGCTTTTGCGTTTGTGGGTATGACACGAATACTGCGCCAACATTACCCTCTAAAACACTATGCTTTTATGATCGGACTCACCGAAACCTTAGGATTTACTGTTACTGTAGTGAGCATGATTGGAATGGGATCCCAGATAAGTCGTATTAGCTGGCATTATTTTCTTGCAGGATCCGGAGCCGTTGGTCTTTTAATTGCTGTTTTATGTGCCGCTTTTATTCCCAGTAACAAACCTGTAATCAATGATTATCAGCAGTATAAAAAGCATTTGGTGCATATGTTAAAGAATAAATTGGTATGGTTTAATGGGTTATTTGTCGGATTAGAGTTTTCGGTTATTACTGTTTTTGCTGCAATGTGGGCTGTACCTTTTCTCCAGTTAAAATTGGAGTGCTCTCTAGAATGTGCCAGTATTCTTACATCAATGATCTTGTTGGGGGCTGGGTTAAGTTGTCCCATTTATGGTTGGCTCTCCATAAAACTGCCTCGACGCAAGCCGCTAATCCATATTTCATGTTTATCAACTGCCATTTTATTCATCCTTGTTCTTTACTTACCAATACAAAACATGCTGCTTGTTGGAATTATGTTGTTTGCAATTGGACTGTGTTGTGGCGCATATATGCTTGCCTTTACTATCGCAAATGAACTGGCGCCGCCCGAATCACTCTCTGCCTGTACGGGTTTCACCAATACCTTAGCTATGGCCACTGCCCCACTATTACAGCCGCTTGTAGGTTATTTACTTGACTGCGCCAAAGGCAATACAAATAGCTATACCTTAGGAAATTATCAACTTACACTTTTAATCATTCCAGCTGCATTAGTAATCGCCAGCGTTTTATCCCAATTTCTCCCGGAAAAAGAGATGTAGGTACGTCCAATAGTTATCTTTTCTCTTTTTTACTTTTCTTTCCCGCCGTACTTATACTTTGATTAATAAAACCTTAATAATTTACCTATAAAATATACATTTATTGATCAGTATGCAATTATTTTATATGGCAAATGACAAAATAATCCATAAAAAACCTTCCAAAAAAGAAATAACCCACTTTGTCGTATTAGGCGACAGCCTTTCCGACGGTGACAACATGGGTGAGAAGTTTTCATTTCTAGGCCCATGGATCAACAGATTATGGCAAAAAACATTAGGATTGGATAAGTCTCCTAAAGATCGCTTCACCAATGGTTATACCTGGGCAGATGTGCTTAGAGCTACTCTGATCAGCAAATTTCTTAATGATGATAAAATAAGAAAAGATTCTACGCGTCGTTTTGGAAGATATAACCTGAATAATGCGGATATAGGAGATGATGTTCTTTATCAACCACCTCAAAAAAAAGATAGATATACTGAGGATGAAATTAGCTCAGAAATAAGAGAGGTAAAACGTAAAAGGCGAATAGAAGCTAGAGAAGAAGGACATTTATTTACAACAGAGGATCCAATAAATCACAGACACATAGTAGATAATACGGATATAGCCGATGTTGTAATTGCGCATCGACATAAAACGAATGTTCAACGTGATACTATTCAGAGAAAAAGAGGACTTTTAAAAGCTCCTACTCTGCGACAATCCTCTGATGATATATCCGATCAGGTAATAACAGAACCCCCTACTCTACGGGAATCTTCTGATGATATATCTGACCAAGTAATAACAGATCCTCGTTATAGAAAAGATATTGAGGAATATTATTCGCTCGATAATGGCCGTACTGCTCAATACAACGGACAAAATTTCTTTGCAAATTACGCCCAAGGTGGTGCAACATCCCACGATTACAGTTGGAGTGGTCTTTTTCTTTCCATTCTTTCTCCGTTTACTTCGATAAAGCTTTTTTTCACTCGCTTAATGGTATCCAACTTGACCAAGCAAGTGAATCAATTCTTAGAGGACGTTGAGAAACAAGAAATTTCCGACGAAAAAGAAAAGACCCTGATTACCGTATTTTCTGGAGCCAATGATTTAATTACAGTTAATGCAGGACCAACAAAAGAAGCTGCTGATCTTGCTATAAAAAGTAATCTTGAGAATATTGAGAAATTAATTAAACAAGGCTATAAAAATATTGTTCTATGTAATTTGCCTGATTTGTCATTAACCCCACGGTTTAAGGGTACCTCTAAAGAGAATCAAGCTCACGAAATAGCAGAATATTATAATAAGCAATTAAAAACCAAGCTCCAAGACCTAAAGGATGACTTATCAAAAGAGCACTCTGATTTTTCCATTGATCTTTTTGATATCAATACTGTCTTTAGTGGGATTTATACTGATGTTGAAAAGAATGGTAAGCAATCAAAATACAATAAGTTCTTTGATGCCACAAAACTAAAAGAAGCTTATAAAGACTCACCAGATTATAAAATAAATCCTGATGGAACATCTCCAGGCATGAAGCATATGTTTTGGGATGATGTTCATCCAACTGCTACCATGCATGCCTTGCTGATGTCTGAATTTTACAAAAGTAAAGAAGCCCTGGGTCAATATAAGCTATCAGCGCCAAAAGAGCAAAGCACAAAACATTTGTGTGATATATTTCAACAAAAATATCATGAAAAATTGGAAGGCACTTGGTTTAAATTTTTGAGTCGGAATAAAGAACTTCCTATTGATTATAGTGTGCCAGAAAAAGCACTTATTACCCTATTGTGTTATGCACTCGATAAACATAACAAGCAGGCAGACCTGGTACGTGAGGCGATGACCGATTTAGGTTGGTGGGTCAATGATGAGCCTAATATGTGTATTCCTGCTCTCGCCGATGCTATGTGGGTTTTTAACCCTAAATTAGCTCGGCAGTTAGAAGAAAAATTAGACCCTCATCTGGAACAGCCTAATTCGCATAAAAGAATGATGGGGACATTAAATGTAGGAGGAGAACCTCGTAAAAAAGCAGATCCTTCAGAGCTTGCTTTGCCTCCTGAAGTAACGAAAAAATTAAATGTAATGAACGGCGCTGAAGCTTCAAGCCGCAAGAGCAAGGATCAAGAAATAGTATCTCAACCAGAAGTAGGTACTGTTGGCAATCAAGAACAAACGATAGTGCTTTCTTAGGATATTGCCTGAGTATGAAATGAACATCTCGCCATTCTCGTAGCCTGGGTGCAGCGTAGCATAACCCGGGATTAAGAAATATAAAACCTGGGTTACGCTACGCTACACCCAGGCTACGAATCCATAGGTTTCCATAAAATCAAGCGTTTAACTTGATATTATTTACAGCTAATTCAGTATTTTTCAAAAATGATTGCTGAGTAACATAACAAAACCCTCCACGACTGTCTTTAGCGAATCCCGCAACTGTATGTGAGGACGGATCGTTGACTTTCAGAGTATTAATCAATGTTAAATGCAATTTAGGCAAGCCGATACTCAGCATGCACTGATCATCTTTTAAAGGCTTTAATGAAACAAATTGAGACATTTTGACTTTATTACCCAAAGGATCACGCCAACCTGCAACAGCCGCGCTGGTTGCATCCTTTTCTTTAAGATTTGCAGAGAAAAATCCATTATCATCATTTAAACGACAAAAAGTTGTGCTAATCTCATGCGCGTCTTTCTGATCATTGTTTAATACCAACTTGCCGAACCAGGCTTTATTCCCTGTAACAAATTGCTCTTTATCATCGATACGTAAATGTCCATTAAGCTGGCTTGTCTGTAATACTGCAAATTTTACTCCTGGACGCAAAACCAAAGTTTCATTGTCCTTGTTTGCCTGTTTCAACATGTCCACCTTGAAATTAAATCCTTTTTTGTCCGCTGCTTTAACACCAAAAATCCAGCTGTCATTAATCGGATTGAAACGAATAAAAGAATAACCGACATGCCAATCCAGTGGTGTTGATTGTTCTATTTTTTCTTTACCTTCGTAAAAAAATACCAATTGCTTTGTTTGTCCATCAATTAAAGCGGCTTTAGTTTGGAAATCGGAGCCTTGACGTTGCATTTCAAAAAAATAGCCGTATTTATCCCCGCTCTCATTTTTCACCATACCGGAAAAAGTCCAACTTCCTATGGTTGGTTCGATGGATTGTACCGGTTGTGGCATGGGCTCTACTTCAGATGCAAACAATCCTGTACTTGTGTGGAATATTATTAAAAATAAAAAACAGCGAATCCAAGCAAACATAATCAGCAATAACCTTTTAACTGTTGATGTAACCACAATGCGTCCCAAAATGCATCATCCAATACAGCGTCTACAGGTAAATAATGCATGCTATCCGAACTAAATGATCGGCATTTCACTGCATCTTTTTCCGTCATAATAATTGGTGATTTGGAATAATTCAAATCATCTGGCTTAAACTGATAATGATCAGGATAAGAACAGCTGTCGAATTCTATCCCTAATTGCAACAAAGTGGAATAAAAACGTTGAGGATTACCAATTGCGGCAATCGCTTCCCATTTTCCAGGCAATGCATGCGTATCAATTTCCTCATCCGTACTTAATTTTTTAATTTTTCCAGGTTTTAATTTCATAGGATATGCATTGTTCCACTTACCTTCATTGACCACAATAAAATCAACCTGTTCCAGGCGCATAGCAGACTCTCTTAGTGGCCCTGCCGGTAAACACAAACCATTCCCTAATCCTCGGGTCCCATCAACAACAGCAATTTCAATAGCTCGGCCCATACGGTAATGCTGTAATCCATCATCGCTAATAATGATTTGGCTTTGATGCTTTTCTAAAAGATAGCGTACAGCCTGGGTTCGCTTGGGTGCAATCACTACGGGGCATTTGGTTTTTTGTGCTAATAGTAAGGGTTCATCTCCAACTTTCAGAGCAGAATCATTGGCTCGAACTTCATAGGGAAATTGCTTTATTGCTGCACCATAACCACGACTTACAATGCCAACCCTTAATCCTTTTTGTTGTATTCTCTTGGCCAATTCAATAACCAAAGGGGTTTTACCCACTCCCCCAACTGTTATATTACCCACAACAATGAGAGGAACCGGGCAACTTATTTGACTAAAACGTTGCAGAAAATAGCGTCTGGCAGAAACAATCGCGGAATAGCCCCAAGACAACGGACGCAATATCCATTGTAGTGGGTGATGAGGACCATACCATAGTTTCTCTAGGAAAGAAGGCATCAGACTATTGCATCCTCATGAATTGTATCTGAGTGTTGTATGCCCTGAAGCTGTGCGTAATATCCTTGTAAGTCAAGTAATTCTTGGTGGGTGCCTTGTTCCACAATGCATCCGTGTTGCATTACAATAATTTTATCTGCATGTTTAATCGTCGATAAACGGTGCGCAATGACGATAGTCGTTCGATTTTTCATTACTTCTTCTAAAGCAATTTGTATGTATCGCTCTGACTCACTATCCAACGCAGATGTGGCCTCATCAAGAATTAAAATGGGCGCATTCTTCAAAATGGCACGCGCAATCGCTATCCTTTGCCGCTGCCCCCCAGAAAGCAACACACCATTCTCACCAACACGTGTATCATATCCTTCGGGTAAACGACTAATGAACTCATCGGCAAAAGCCATTTTAGCGGCGTGTATGATTTGTTGTCGGCTTACATCAGAGCGGCCATATGCAATATTATTAGCCAACGTATCATTAAAAAGCGTCACATTTTGGCTTACCAACGCCATTTGCTCACGTAAACTGGCCAAACTTATTTGGTTGATGGGGATATTATCGAGAGTAATCATACCTTGAGTTACTTCATAAAAACGGGGTAATAAACTGGCTATGGTCGTTTTACCGCTCCCAGAATGTCCTACCAATGCCACTGTTTTACCCGATTCAATCGTAAAACTTACATCATGCAATACTATATCCCCTTGTCTATAAGCATAAGATACGTGCTTAAACTCAAGAGTACCCTGTGCTCTTTGAGACAAAACGATTCCTTGCTCTTGCTCTATAGGCAAATCCAACATATTGAATACACTTTCTGCGCCGGCCAAGCCTTTTTGTATTACGGCATTTAGGGTAGTTAGGGTTTTCATCGGTTTAATTAACTGTATCATTGCCGCGATAATTGCTAAAAAAGACCCTGCAGAAATAATCACTACCGTAGACAATTTAATGGCTGCCGCAATGATTGCAGCAATCCCTATACCGATAACAATTTGCACCCCAGAGACATTGAGTGCTTTACTTGCTGCGACTTTCATGTCGTTCTGACGTGAATACTCTATGGCTTTAGTAAATTTTTCAGATTCATAAGCAGCACCGCCAAAAATGCGCACTACTTTATAACTCTCAATTGCTTCACTCGCAATCTCAGTCACCTCGACCATTGTTTTTTGTACTTTATGACTGATTCGTCGCACACGTTTATTGGTGTAGTTCACAATAAGACCAACAAAGGGAATGGTTAACAGAAACATAAGGGATAATTGCCAGCAAATCACCATCATGACCGTGAGAAAGCCTATAATTAAACACGTATTTTGAACAATATCTGTCAGGGCCTCTGCACTAACCTGAGCTACTTGTTCTACATCATAAAGAATTTTAGAAAGCATTTGTCCTGACGTTGCTTCATCGTAAAAATCAGCAGGCAAATGAAGAATATGGTTAAAAACTTTTTCCCTTAATATTTTAACCACAGATCGGGCAACCCAAGTCATGCAATAACTACCCAGGGAACTGACCAGCCCTCTCAAAGTAATCCCGATTAGAATGATATAAGGAATTTTTTTAATAAAATCCATATCAACATTAATAAAACTTTTATCAAAAAAAGGGCGCATCATGTAGGTAAAACCTGCGTCAATCAGGGAATACAAAATATTGGCAAAAATACCTAACGCCAGTATGGGCCAAAACGGTTTCACATAAGCTAACAACCGTTTGTATAAAATGCTGGTTTTAACAGTAAGTTTCTTTTTCATGACTCAAGCAGTTCAAGCAAAATGGGTTATTGTAACTGTTATTACATGGAAGTGCTAATATTCCTTATAACACATAGATCGCCTAGATCAGCGCAGCGTAACCCGGGGTGGGTGATGTGAACGAATATTCGAGTCCAGGTTCGCTGCCGCTGCGCCCAGGCTACATATTGGCAATAAACATCATTCCAAGGTCATTTTGATTCGTGTATAAGCGCAATGAAACCCTACTTTTTGCACGTTACAATCGGAAACGCTTCCAGGTTCTGTTGTAACCGTTGCCCAAGACAATCCATGCTGTTTTGCGGTATTCAATCGAGCCATTAATAATTTTTTTTGCAACCCTTTCCCTCGGTAAGCCGGTAAAGCACTGGTAACCCCTAAATCACAAAAATCGCCGTGCATGGCAAGTGTTGCTCCAGCAACAATGACCTCTTTATCATAAACAGCATAGGCACTGACCCCCTTAGATTGTACATAACGAAAAAATTGATCTTCAGCCTCAGGAGCATCAAAGCCTAGAGCTACTCTTTTGGCCCACTCCTTCGTTTCGCTCGATTTTATTTCTCTAATCGTTAAAGGATCAACGCAATCACGCGGCTGATATGTTTTTAAATCCAGGACTGAGACATTATTTAATTCACTAATGCAATAACCACGCTGACTTAAAAATGCGGTGAGCTCATTTCCTACAAAAGGACATAATTCAATATCTACTCGTTTATGATTTAATGCCCTATAAAATTGTTCTATGCATTCAATTTCAGACTGAAAATGCTTAAACTTTGTATTAAATCCCCACCCTACTACTTGTGACAAGTATGAATCAAATCCTGAAAAACAGGCAGCGCCTCCATTAATTTCCAATATCGTTCCTTGAGGATACTGCTCGGTTACTTCGATATGAGTTTGCTTGATGCAAGACTCCATTTGTGCTGCCAGATCTTTAGTAATACATTTCATCTTAAATAGTTCCCATCGAATCCAGAGAGATCCTCACAAAACTTAACCAGAAAGAATGTCATTTGCTGCCTGTCATCCCTGCGTAGGCAGGGATCCATCCATCAAAATAGTTCACAGCTCAAATTAAGCGAGTAGGTTGGGTCGTTGACCCAACAAACACAACTCACAATCACCTATTGCACTCTCATTCACACGTCCAATTCATCGAGGCCTCGGCGAGCGTCTTAAGTTGTTGGGTCAAAATGACCCAACCTACTTGCCTTTTCCTTTTACCGGACAGTAGTGTGCCTATGCAGGGATGACAGTTTTTTAGCATAACCATAACTGTAACCGTAGAATGCATCGTCCTGGATACCGCGCATAAAGCACATTAGGCAGAAGAGATGAGGTGCAGAACTCCTTTCTCTACTGTTTTTATTTTAATCCTTTTGCTAACTCATATACCAAATCAGGCCCCTTGTAAATCAACCCCGTATACACTTGGATTAATGAAGCACCTGCATCCAACTTCGCCTGTGCACTGCTGCAATTGTCAATGCCTCCGACTCCGATTAAAGTTACGTCGTTACCTACATACTGTTTTAGCAGACGCAAACACTGAGTAGAGAGCTCCCACACAGGTTTTCCGCTTAGCCCTCCGGTTTCTTCAGCAGAAGGTAAATGAGACACTCCGTTGCGAGAACAAGTTGTATTCGTTGCAATAATTCCTTCAATACCATAATTCAAAATCACTTCAGTCATTTGCTTTAATGTTTCCGGATCTTCATCTGGTGATATTTTAACCACCAAGGGAACACGGCGCTGGAATTTATCGGATAATTTAATTTGTTCAGCATGAATTTGCGACAATAAATTGGCAAAATACTCTTCCTGCTGTAATTGGCGAAGATCCGGAGTATTCGGTGAAGAAATATTGATGGTTACATATGAAGCATATTCATACACTTTTCTCAAACAATGAATGTAATCATTTGCGGCATGCTCTAACAAAGTATCTTTATTTTTACCGATATTAATGCCCAGGATTCCTTTATAACGTGCTTTTTTTACATGCTCTATCAAAGCATCCACACCCTGGTTATTAAACCCCATGCGATTAATAATCGCTTCAGCCGCCGGTAATCGAAATAATCGTGGTTTGGGATTACCTATTTGTGGTCTTGGTGTAACTGTTCCTAATTCGATAAAGGAAAAACCCAATTTGGCCAATGCATCCAAATGTTCTCCGTTTTTATCCAAACCTGCTGCCAAACCAACAACATGAGGAAATTGCAATCCTAAGGCTGTAGTAGGTTTAGGCTTAGCCTTTTTAAAACAAAACTTAGGTACATAATGTAAAGCAGATAAACTAAAAGTATGCGCACTTTCAGGATCCATAGTAAAAAGTAAAGGACGTAACATTGAATACATAAAAAACCTTGTAGCCTGGGTGAAGCGAAACCAGGGGGTTCAGAGTTAACACAAAACCTGAGTTTCGCTTCGCTACACCCAGGCTACATTAATTAAATATCACATTTCTGCGCCCAAACACGCAGCATTGCATTTTCAGACTGATGCAAATGATAATCTACTTCTCTAATTTCTACACCATATCCTTCTTTTTGTAATTCAAGCAATACGGGACCTAAAAACTCAGAGGTCTTACCTTCCATGTCATTTAAGGGAAAAATTCTTACTTCTTTGGCTACTCTTGCTAATTCACGAATTACATTTACATGAAATTTGACTGTTTGATCTTCCAAATCAGCAAACAAGTAATTTGCACTTAATGCAAAATCAAAAGAGAAATCTGGATAAGGTAAATGGTAATCTGCTGCACCATAATATCGTCCTTCAGCCTTACCCTGCTCATAATCGGCAAAGAATTTTTTCATGCCATTACGACGGTTCTCCAGCAATTGCTCTAAACCTCCAGTGCGACTGAAATCAAATTGATCTTGTTCTCGGCGTACTTCATCTGCCATTTGTGCAAAAATCATAACCGCCTTAGAGGATAATGTATCTTTATCCAAAACAAACAAAGGATCACAACTTACGGCTTGATGCGCTTCCTGAAACTGTTGGGCGTTTACTGCACTGGGACCACATCCATATTCTAAAATCTTGGAATTCATATCCTCTTGAGACAAATCAAACATCTCACGATACTCATCAACACTATGTCCCCAGAGTACTAATTTACGCATGAATGACTCTCCTAAATAGATAACCTGAAACGCTGAAATTTTGACTCGAACTACCCGTTGGTAGTTTTCCTTGGCTTAAGATTAGGCGATTTTTTAAATCAGGTAAAGGAGCATTTTTAAAAACATTCATGCAGTTTTGAACAAAATGCTCTCATTAGGACATACTGCAGATATAGATCTATCTAAATTTTGATGAAACCTCAGCGTAAGAAATGAAACAATAAAGCGATAAATAATTTTAATCTTGACAGTTTCCTCTTGCATTGAGAATAATGGCAATAATCAATAAGATAAATACCTTTAAATATCTTAGAGATGGGATAATAGGAACGTTTTACAAGGTAGTAAAATGAAAATTCTAGTTACTGGTGGTGCGGGCTTTATTGGTTCCGCAATCGTTCGATATCTTATTGAGAGTACTACGGATACAGTGATCAATGTTGATAAACTGACCTATGCTGGAAATTTAGATTCGCTTCATCACATCATCAACAATCCACGTCATATTTTTCAACAAGTAGACATTCGCTCCCACGATCAAATAAATCATCTCTTTTCTACATTTCAGCCAGATGCAATCATGCATTTAGCAGCAGAAAGTCATGTCGATCGCTCCATTGATGGGCCAGCTGAGTTCATACAAACAAATATTATTGGGACTTATAACTTACTTGAAGCCGCGCGTGTTTATTGTCAATCATTGCCGACAATACAACGTCAATCATTTCGTTTTCATCATATCTCTACAGATGAAGTTTTTGGCGATCTTGAAAATAAAAATGAATTCTTTACTGAGACAACTCCTTATGCACCCAGCTCTCCATACTCAGCAAGTAAGGCAAGTTCCGATCATTTAGTTAGGGCATGGCATCGAACTTATGGATTACCAACAATAATAACGAATTGCTCTAATAATTATGGTCCTTATCAATATCCTGAAAAATTAATTCCGGTTATAATTCTCAATGCACTTGCTGGAAAAAACTTACCCGTGTATGGCAATGGAACTCAAATTCGGGATTGGCTGTATGTCAATGATCACGTGCATGCTCTTTACATGGTTTTAAAAAATGGAGTAATAGGTTCTACCTATAATATTGGCGGAAATAATGAGAAACAAAATATTGAAGTAGTTCATACAGTATGCGATCTATTAGAAGAATTAGTCCCCCAAAAACCACCACATATTTCTTTTTACAAAGATTTAATTACGTATGTTAAAGACCGAGCAGGTCATGATCTGCGTTATGCCATTGATGCAACAAAAATTCATCGGGAATTAGGATGGAAGCCCAGAGAAACTTTTGAAACAGGAATGCGGAAAACGGTGGAATGGTATCTAAATAATCAAAATTGGTGCCAAAATACGCTAAACAAAGTTCTACAAAAAAAACAATTAAGAGTTACTGAAAAGGAATTACCCATATGAAAGGAATTGTGCTCGCAGGAGGCTCTGGTACACGTCTTTACCCTATAACTCAGGGTATCTCAAAACAATTACTTCCAATTTATGATAAGCCTATGATTTATTATCCCTTATCCGTTCTAATGTTAGCGGGTATTCGTGAAATTCTTGTGATTACCACTCCAGAAGATCGCCCAGCATATCAACGAATCTTAGGAAATGGGGAACAATTTGGCATAAAAATACAGTATGCATTGCAACCCAGTCCAGATGGCTTAGTCCAAGGCTTTATTATTGGTGAAGAGTTTATAGGTCAAGATAATGTGTGTTTGGTATTAGGTGACAATATATTTTATGGGCTTGGATTTACAAAAAAACTGCAAGAAATTGCTGCACGTCAAAAAGGGGCCACTATTTTTGCTTATCCAGTAAAAGACCCCGAACACTTTGGCGTTGTCTCTTTTGACGATCAAATGAAGGCTATATCAATTGAAGAAAAGCCAACCAATCCTAAATCAAATTTTGCAATAACCGGACTTTATTTTTATGATAATCAAGTGATAAACATTGCCAAACAAATACGTCCATCCTATCGAGGTGAATTGGAAATATCGTGTATTAATCAGTTCTATCTTGAATGCGGGGATCTTCATGTAGAACTGCTTGGACGTGGATTCGCCTGGCTAGATACTGGTACCCCTGAAAGTCTTTTAGCCGCAAGTTCTTTTGTACAAACTATTGAACATCGCCAAGGATTGAAAATCGCTTGCTTAGAAGAAATCGCTTATAAAAACAATTGGATAAGCGCAGAAATGCTTAAAGAAACTGGTCTTAAACTAAGTAAAAATGGTTATGGGACTTATTTACTTCAGTTAATTGAGCAAAAATGACAAAAGACGAATTTGGTATCGAGCAGTTGATGTACTGATAGGCAGATGTAGAATTTTGCCAAGTGAGTCGTTATGAGATATTTTGCTCCATGAAACGCTCCACTACTCCCGGTAAATAATCCTTCCAACTCCGGCACTGAATATTTAATATTTGTTCGATTTTTGTTGTATTTAAAACTGAATTTTTTGGCCTTTTTGCTTTAGTCACATACTCTTCCGATTTTATGGGCCTTAAATGAGAGAGCGTCAAACTCATTCCCTTTTTCTTAGCCAGGTCAATGAAAAAACATGAGAACTCATACCAGTTAGTTACACCCGCCCCAGCATAATGGTAAACGCCCCAATCATTAAAAGGTGGCGTACTTATTTTCGCTACAATCGCCAGTAATACTCTGGCAATATCTTGCGCTGCAGTTGGCCTACCCCATTGATCAGCAACGACACTTAGCTCCTCTCTCGATGAAGCCAATTTTAAAATTGTTTTTACAAAATTAGCCCCATAAACCCCGAACACCCAACTCACTCGTAAAATAATATACTCGTTGAGTAGTGATGTGATAGCTTGCTCGCCTGCTAATTTGGATTGAGCATAAACACCTTGAGGATGAGTACTATCTGTTTCGCTGTAAGCACCTTTCTTAGTACCATCAAAAACATAATCTGTAGACAAATGAATTAAGGCTATTTTCTTCTGCGCACAATATAGGGCTAACTGCCGCACAAACTCTTCATTAATCCTATGAGCCAACATCACTTCATCTTCAGCTTTATCTACAGCCGTATAGGCAGATGCATTAATAATCAGTTCCGGTTGAATCAAAGAAAGAGTTGAGATCACTTCACTGACATGAACGCAGTCCAATTCTTTTCTCGTCAAAGGGACAATTTGATGTTCAGTTGACATAAACAGCTGAATAATTTCTGAACCAACTTGACCATTAGCCCCTATAATTAATATTTTCATAGAAATCTCGGCAGAAATTGGCGATCAATTAAGTTCAAAGGGCTTGCTTGAATATCTTTTGCTGAGAGCTGCACATCATCAGATAGAGGCCAATCGATAGCCAATTCTGGATCTTGATAATGAATCGACAATTCACTTTCTGGATGATAAAAATCCGTGCATTTATAAAAAAAATCAGCGGTAGTGCTTAAAACATAAAACCCGTGGGCAAAGCCTTTGGGAATCCAAAGCTGACGCTTATTCTCTCCAGAAAGAATGACACCTACCCACAATCCAAAAGTGGGTGAGCCTAACCTGATATCAACAGCCACATCAAAGACTTCTCCAGCCAAAACAGAAACCAATTTTCCCTGGGCATGTTGATATTGGTAATGTAAGCCTCGCAAAACCCCTTTACACGACCTCGATAAATTATCCTGAACAAAAGTATCGTGTATGCCAAGTAATGCCGCGTATCGAGTAGCTTGAAATGATTCGTAAAAAAAACCACGCTCATCACCATAAACACGAGGTTCTATAATTTTCACTTCGGATATTTTTGTATCTAATATATTCATTAACTATCACTATATGCCTATTATTGAACAATTTACGCCTATCGATTTATCTTATGTTGAAGAAAAAAAGACTTATGACGATTTTTGGGGGAACCCATCACTTCTTACATTAAATTGGGCCATCAACTTTCCTGTTCGTTCCCAAAGTTTGATGATGTCTTCTTGATACCATCCAGGAAAAATCTCTTCGTTATTTTTTGCAAATTGATACAAGGTATCAAGCAGATAACATAGAACACCAGGGGTCATTTCTAACCCAGAATGTTGCATTGAGATACGTCGGAGTTCTTCGATGCGTTTGAATAAACCCATAGAGGTTTTAGTAGCCGCATATTCTCGACTTGCGGACAAAACCTCATCGATAGGATATGGGGTGCCTAATGCTGAAAGACGCATCCACAGATCAGAATCCATTCCATACTCTAATTCCACATTAAGATATCCTATTTGTTCTAAACAATGGCGATTCATAAATGTTGAAGGTTGCAAAATATAATTCAAACCCATAACTAATGCTTGACGGTCAAACGTTAGACTGTTTTTGGGAAAGAAATGAGCCAATACTTCCCCTGTTTTTGAAACTCGAAATCCATCTCCGAAAAAAAAGGGAGCGTGTGGATTGATTTGATACGCATTGATCACTTTTTCAAACGCACCAGGGAGATAATAATCATCAGAATTAAGCCAGGCAACCAACTCTCCAGATGCTTTCATGAATCCTTTATTTATTGCATCGCTTTGCCCTTTATCTGGCTCACTGACCCAATACGTAAGATAGGGCTCAAACTCATGAATAATTGATAATGAATCATCATCGGATCCACCATCAATAATAATATATTCTAAGTTTGGATAATTTTGAGAAAGTACCGACTCGATACACTGTCGAAGAAAAGGGCCTTGGTTAAATGAAGGGGTCACAATAGAAATTTTTGGCGAATTATTTTTTTGCTTCATTTTTAATTCCCTTAAAAAATTGTACTTTTGTGAAAAGGTTATTACTTGTGTTGATAACCTTAAGAGCAATTTTTATTAGCGGTAAGGAGAGCAAGTTCTGTGCGTCGGCTAGCTGAGCTGTCAATAATTGAATTTTAGCATCAGCATTTGTGACTTCTTGACGCGCTTCAGTGAGCAATGTGGTCAATGAATGAACTTGAGCATCCGCATTTTTTTTATACTCTTGAAGAACTTCAACTTCTTGACGCACATCAGTAAGCCATGTGGTCAATGAGTGGACTTGATCATCCGCATTTTTTTTATACTCTTGAAGAACTTCAACTTCTTGACGCGCATCGGTAAGCCATTTGGTCAATGAGTGAATTTGGGTATCCGCATTTTTTTTATACTCTTGAAGAACCTCTACTTCTTGACAGGCATCAGTAAGCCATGTGGTCAATGAGTGAATTTGAGCATCAGCATTTGTTTTATACTCTTGAAGAACCGCTGCTTCTTGACGGGCATCAGCGAGCCATGTGGTCAATGAGTGAATTTGGTTCTCGGCATTTGATTTATATTCTTTTAATTCAATTGTTTCTATAAGCTCAGCTTTTAATTGATTTTTTTCATTCATCATATTACGGCAAAAGGATTGAGTTTCACTCATTAAAAACCCATCGAAGTAATTGGGTGGTGTTTTGAAATTATGTGACAAATTATCGTGTTCTTTAGCAATATAAAAACGATTCAATCCATCAAAATATACATAGTCATAATCAGCATTGAGTAAAAGAGTTTCCCATTCTATAAAATCTTCTATTTGGGTATTAGGAAGTGTTGACTCCACTAAAACTATCCATGGACGGATTTTTGTAAGGTCTAATCCCTCTAATACCTTTTTTTCGGCCCCTTCAACATCAATTTTAAGAAAATGAATTTGTTTTATTCGATGTTCACAAATAATTTCAGTAAGCATCATTACTGGAACTTTTCTTTCTATCTTAGTGTATCCATGTTCAATTTCATGTTTTTCAGCGATTGTTTTGTTGGTGGTAGAAAGACCTGTATTAGGCAACTCATAAAAAAATATCTCACCTTGTTTTTCACCAGCGGCAACCTGAAGATTAATATCTCGATGTCTTTCCTTTTTTAGCTTTTGAAACCATTGCGAAACAGGCTCTATATTAATTCCTGTCCACCCATTTTCATAAAATGCTCTGGTAACAGAATCATGAGTGGGATCGTTAGCTCCAACATCAACATAAAATCCATTTTTAATATGCTTTAGGGCTCGCCAAAGCATCACATCTTCAAAATTCTGAGCATAGGAAACAAAATTCATTGGTAGATACTCACGTTAATAAATACTCCATATTGTTAAGTACTGGATGTCTCAGTTGGCTGAGATAACAAAAATTTTTCATCGTATTTCGAAAAAGCAAACCCAAACTTTCCTGGTAAATCAGCAATTCCATGGTGAGTTAATTGTGGGCCAGTACGAGCCCCAGTGCGCATCCTTACACTTAGAATGCCAGCATCGGGTAAATGACAGATTCGCATAATCTGCCCAAATAATTCATCATGGTTCAGGAAGGACTTCTCTTTATAGGTTTTAGAATCAATACTAGCGAATCCTAATTCAAAGCTGTATTCACCAGGCTGTAATTTTAAGGTTACTGCTTGCTGACAGCGAATAAGAGTACCCGCTTTGAAATGTTCCGAAGAAATATCTACATCGTATTCTAAAGAACCCTTACCATGTACAATAATGCCTTTATCATTTCGAATGACAATACCCCCTAGAGGGATAGCAATCGACTGTAATAAAAGAAATTCATAATAAAAAACTGCTACGTCGCCTTGAGAAAATCGGGTACATGGATTACCCGAATTGTCGCATAGCGCATAACGTGTGCATTTAGCCATGTGATTGGAAACTTGCTTTAGTTTTGACGCATTTACAAATATAGAATTATCATCCCAAATATCTGTTTTTTTCGTATTAATCTTTTGTGTATGCTGTTTTGAAACGAGTTGATTTGTCGTAGATTGTTGTGTTTCTTGCCCGCTAGGTTGATGCAATAAATAATAGTGTTTTGTCGCTTCGACAGCACTACCAAGAAAAAATGGTTTACCATTTTCCAACAAAATTGCTCGCTCACAATGTTGTTCTATTTCATTCATAGAATGAGATACCAATAAAATAACGGTACCCGACTCTTTTAATTTTTCTAAATGTGCATAACATTTCTGACGGAAAAATATATCTCCAACAGCGAGTGCTTCATCAATAATAACGATATCAGCATCAACATGTGCTTGTACTGCAAATGCAAGCCTTACAAACATTCCACTGGAATATGTTTTTACAGGTTGATTAATGAAGTCGCCAATATCAGCAAATTCGACAATCTGCTCGTATCGCTGCTGAATTTCTGTTTGGTTGAGTCCTAATATATACCCATTAAGGAAGATATTCTCCTTTCCTGTGAATTCAGGATTAAAGCCACTACCTAATTCCAAGAGTGCCGCGAGCCGCCCCTTAGCAATAACGTTTCCACTTGTAGGGGTTAAAATACCTGCAATGATTTGCAATAATGTACTTTTGCCGCTGCCGTTGCGACCAATGATCCCGAAGGTTTCCCCTTTATGCACTTGAACCGATACATTTTGTAATGCCCAAAACTCACGGAAGTAAATAGGCTTTTTATTTTTTACAATTCCTAAAGACGCGCCTGTTTGGTATAGGCGTGGCATTACAGCTTGCTTCAATCTATCTTGAGGGGTTGAGTAAGACTCATAACGCTTGCTAACGTTAGCAACATCAATAACAATTTCAGAAGTCACGGGTATATGCTCAACATGTATGATTTCTTGTTATTTGAGGATCGTGACAATTACCTTTCATGGTTACAAAGTAATAAATCATTTAAAGAACATCCGCAAATCCTTTTTCCACTTTTTAAAACCCAATATGCCTAGGGTTCAACCACTTTTTAAGATAATATAAAGTTCATTAAGAATCAATAAAATCAAGAAGTAATCACAATAAGACTCATCGAAAGATTGACTTCTTAAATTCAATAAGAGACCCTATTGCGGCTTTACAAATAAACTGGCAAAAAAATAAAACAACAGTTGTATCCATTCACCACTTTTTGAATGCTTTAGAGGAAAAGTCAGAATTGAGTGGAGGTTGAACGTGGTGAATAGTTACCAAAAGTTTTAAATGGGATGCTGAACATAGTTTAAGTGGGGTCTTTATGCGACGTGCTTTGATCACAGGAATTAATGGCCAAGATGGTTTTTTTCTCAAAGAGTTGTTATTAAAAAAAGGGTATCAAGTATTTGGCTTTGCTCGTAAAACATCTCATGCAAATTCTCCAGAGGTGCCAGAGCCATTAAGCAACGTACAGATGATCTATGGGGATATTGTCAATGAAGCGGATATTTCTGTTGCGATTGATATTTCAAGACCCGATGAGATCTACCATCTCGCATCACAATCACGCCCTGGCCAATCTTGGACACAAGTACATCAAACTTTGAATGCGAATGGCATGGGAACGATTCATCTCTTGGAAGCTTTGCGTCGGTTTTGCCCCCAAGCACGATGTTACCATGCCTCATCTTCAGATATGTTCGGACACACTAAAATATCCCCTCAAAATGAAGAAACACCTTTTAATCCAAGCAATCCTTACGCTGCCTCCAAAGTATTTAGCCATCAGATGATGCGTATCTATCGCGAAAGTTATGGATTATTTATTGTTAATGGTATTTTGTTCAATCACGAAAGCGAACGTCGCCCACTGCATTTTCTGACACAAAAGATTGCATATGGTGCTGCCTGCGCTAAGCTCGGGATTAATAACTCACCTGATGTAAACGAAAAAGGTTTTACACTGGTATCACAAGGTAAATTAGCGTTAGGTAATTTAAGCATTGCACGTGATTGGGGGTATGCACCAGATTTTGTGTACGCAATGTGGCTCATGCTGCAGCAAGATAAACCCGAAGATTTTGTGATTGGCACTGGAACTTTACACACATTGGCAGAGTTATGTGCTATCGCATATCAACATGTGGGCAAAGAGTGGCAAGCACATGTCATCAGTGATCCTGCCCTGATTCGACCTTTGGAAACATTACAAACCGTTGCTGATGCATCCAAAGCACGACGGGTTTTAAATTGGCAACCAACGGTAAATGTTCAAGACATGATTCAAAAAATGGTAGATGTACAAGTCACGAGGCTTTTGGGAGTCCTTGCTCAATAAAATTTTAGAGAAAAGACAATATTTTTAGGGATAAATGAAAATATGGATTTTTTGAAGCTACTTTTGTCTTTGTTATTCGGGACACATTTATTTTTTTTTAGTGGCTATGCTGTTAGGTGGTTGTTTCTAGTATTTTATCCACAAAAATTAAATAATCGTACTACTCCAGATGCGTTAGAATATGTAACCGGTTATGCTTTGACCGCATTGTTGTGTTTCCTTTCTTTAATTACCTTGGGGACATTAGTTTATGGAGGATTAATAGCCTCTATCTGCTCATGTGTTGCCTTATACTATCTTTATAAAAAGCAACAGTTAAGCATTAGAAAACCTTTTCGCTTTACCCCAGCGCTCATTATAAAAATTACTTATCTAAGTATCATTTTTATTATTTATTTACCCTGCCTTTTTGGAAAAAGTACAGTATTTCACTTACCACCTATTGTTGATTTACCGAAGGGAATCGCTGCAGTTATAGCTGCTGCTCATGCAGAACAATGGCCCGTCCCTAATCCTTATTTCCCAGATCTAAGTTTTGCATACAATTTATTATTTTATTTCCCTTTAGGGCTAATCGTTCGCTGTATTGCGAAAGCCAATTATGTCATACCAATTTATAGTTGTGCTGTTTTATGGGCTTCATGGCAAGCACTGGGTATGCTTGAAATCACTATGGATCGGTTCAAATTTAGCAAGTATCAAAAAATAGTTGGATTACTATTTGCAACTTTTTTAAGCAGTCTATTACCCTTGATATTTTCTACAGATGAGCCAATGGGAGCTTTACTTAAGGTAAACAAAATGGCTGATTTTTGGATGGAAGAACCCCTAACCTATTCAGTTTATCTACCGCAATACCTTTTTGTCAGTTGTTGTATCATAGGTTCTTGGGTAGTATACAACATGCCCTCCTCCCTATTGCGAGTTGTACTATACCCTTTACTGTTGAGTTCCGCTGCATTATCAGGGTTTATTCTAACCCCAATTATCTTTATCACTTTTCTTCTATACTGGATATGGGATTATCGGAAATCTTATAGCACGCCTAAATATCAAATAATAGCGCTTATTTTATTTCTAGGCAGTACCAGTTATTTTATATGGCAAGCTAAAAAATGGTCAGGCCATTCAGTGTTACTGGGGCTCTGGCCCCTTCATGGATTGCACTACTTTATTTTAAGTGAGTTTATTTTATTTTTAGGGGTACTGCTATTTTTTATTTCGCTCAGAGGAAAAAGATGGACCCAGTTAGGTATTAGTTATGCCATTCCTTTTGCTGCAGCAGTATTAGTACTGATTATTTCGGAAGATGAAGATTTTGCCATTAAATCGGCCTTCCTTATCCACACTTTGTCGATTGTTGTCTCAATAATAGGATATACATGGATATGGAGTAAACTTGGAAACCGTAATTCACTGAAGTGGTTATTAGTAACTCCTCTTGCTTATTTCTGTTCTTTAAGCTCAGTTCTAATTGGTTTTTACATGGTACATAGCTACATACCCTACTCTAAAAACGAAAGAATAGTACTAAAAAAAATGCAAAAGCTGCCTTTTAATTCAATAATCTTGTTTAAAGACTCTGATATGCAGCGAGCTGCGTTGAGTGGACATCTTGTTTATATGGATTTTAAACCATACCGAAAAGATGCATACCTACCTGAAAATGAACGAATAAAAGCAAATATTTTTTTTAATAAAGAAAATATAGAACTTAAAAATAAAAAAATAAATGCTATCTTTTCAAATAATGAACTCATTGTAATGCCTCCTACATCCAGTTCTATAAAGCCGATAACCTTATCTCAATTGACAAAATGGCAACCATGGCAAAGTCCATTTATAAAATCAGGATTAAAAGTTAGTTTTGATACTTCAACTTTGGGTATAAAAAGTACGAAACATTTGGTGGATGCGGCATTAATTATTCCTGTAACACTACCTGTAGGAGTTTACCAAATATCCGCGGAAGTAACAGGTCAAGTTGTAGCAGGAAGCGGGCATATTTCCCTTCATGGTTTAAAAAAATTAATTAATATTCCTGTTGGAAGTTATACCAAGCCAACAAAATTCTCCACTATTGTTCAAATCAATGATAAAACTAAAAATAAATATTTTTTATCCTTTGGTTTGGGAGGTTGGGCACAAGGTCGTGGTCATATTCAATTAAATGACATATTAATTCGTAAACTATCCTAATAGGTAACAAATGAGTCAGTTCGCTTCTATTTTATTACTTGTTTTTTTTCTTAAGCTCTTATCTGTGGGTTTGACTACGCGGCTGTTTTTAAATAGATATTCTGATCTTCTCGGTAGTATTCTTGGTGCGTGGTCAATCACCGAGTGCATTTATATTTTGTTGATGTTGATTTTATCCAGTTTTACTATGTTAACTACTTTCTACATGTGGATAGGATTAATATTTTTTAATTTTATTCTTTTGATTTTTTGTATGAGAATAAAAGAGAGTCCACAATTAAAACTAAGCAATTACAAATTATTAATGAGCACTAATGGTTTAATCGCTATCGTTGGTGCAGTTACAATTTTTCTGATTCTTACTTATCGAAGTTTATATTATTATGATAATACTTGGGACGCCATTACCTATGGACTAACGCGTATTGAATTTTACGCACATTATCACACTTTATTTGTTAGCCAACCTACACAGGCGATAAATATTTTTAGTAACGAATGGAACGGTGAATTAAACTCTTTATTTTATTTGTTATGCGTTGGTAATGAGCAAGCGAGTTCTTTCGGCAATGTTGAAATTTGGTTGCTTAGTTTTTTGGGATATAGTTGGTTAAGTGGCCTATTTGGTATTCCTGCACGCTTTAGATTTTTCTCAGGTTTATTGTTAACTTCAACTCCAGTTATTTTAGGTTTAACTGCTACAATTAAAGGCGATCTATTGGCAGTCACTTGTTTTGCAATCGGCCTAGGATTTACTTTTCGTGCTTTAGCTAAAGAAGATTCACAAAACAATTCGTTAAATTTACTCTTTGCCTATGCTTCATTTGGACTAGCTATGGGGGCAAAAATAATAGTTTTACCTTTTGTAGGCCTAACCCTAAGTTTACTCTTTTTCATAGTTATTTTTTTGCCTAATAAAAAAAGTAACTGGCTAATATTTCTAGGTGGCATTTTTCTGTTTGGCATTGCAAACAGTAGGTATTTCTTAAATTATTTTGTTTTTGGGGATTTTTTTAAGCATCTTGAATCACCAGCTCCCTCATTTAACAATATTATTGGTAATTTAAATGGAATAATTAAATCAGGAAGCAGTATTTCCTTTCTTTTTTCGCCTCCGAAAAAATATTATGTATTGAAATATGGTCTTGGATTTTTAGCAGTTCCAATAGCGCTTTGGTTTATTTATAGTCTATGGTTAAAAAGCACTCGTATTGAGACCCCAAAAAAATTGCACTTGCAAAACTATCGATATTGGATTGTTATTTTTTTCATGGGAATAGGCTTTAGTTATTTATTAATTAACCTACCGTGGCGTCCGTGGTCGTTTCGTTATTTTGCTCCATATCTGTTGGTGCTTGTGACTTTTATAATAGCATGGCCATTTCGTTTTAAAACGTCGAATTATCATCGCAACAGATTACTGGTAATTTGTACCGTTGTCATAATAATGGCTAATTGTATTTTTACTTTTTTACAAGCGGGTGAAATGTTTCCCGTTCCATACACTACAGCGAAAAATCAATCAGAAATGGAAAGAAAAGTAGCGCTTCATCCTGCTCTATGGACTAACTTAAACAATAATCTAAAAGAGGCGAATTTGGCTAATATGCATCATTCTAATATTTTATTATTCAATAAAATTGGTTCAGCAGTTTTACCATTTTTTGGTGAAAAACATCAAAATAATATCGAGCTAGTAGATAGTTTAAGATCATTTATAGAAAAAGCTTCTGCAAAAAAATACAGCCTCGCAGTGATAACTATTTCAACAAGACAATTTATAAAAGAGTTTGATACAGTGAAATTACCAGGATATATTCGTATCAGTAGTACTTCTTCCAGTTTTCCCCACTGGATGCTATTTGTTCCTAATGATGAAAAAAAATAGATAGACAGGCCAAACCACTTAATTGGAAGCCAACGACAAATGTTCAGATTATGATTAAAAATGATAAATTGATTACCAGCGCTGTGTTAGGAATCTGCTGCTCTCAATAGGAAGATAGAGAAATGACAATGTTTTTAGGAACCAGTATATTTTGGATAACTATCGCGGGAATTACCGTGTTAACATTTATCGCTACGGTGTTAGGACGAGGTTGTGCCGCTTTTGTTCCTTATCGATTAAATGCACCTGCTTTATTTTTTCTATCTCCTATATTAGGTTTGGCACTGCTTACCATTATCGCGTCGCTTCTCGGACGTTACTTACCGCTGGGCAATACTGTTTTTTTACCCCTATTACTAATAATATTGCTCCTTGGCGTTATTCTACGTGAGCGAGATCCTTGGCAATTGTCATCTCACGCTCTAATGGTGAGCGCTTTTACTTTTCTTTGTGGAAGTAGCTTATTATTGCCGCTGTATCTGTATGGCGGATTTAATGCCCATAATGATGCCTTTACCTATTTAGTACATAGCAATTGGTTACAAGTGCATGCTTTTTATGAACAGATTACCCCAGATAATATAACACCATCAACGACCCAGGTTGTTCTTTATCAAACTTTAGGTTTACGTATGGGAGCGAGTTTTTTACTGGCTTTGGTACAAGCATTACTTCATCTTCAATGGTCATATGAGGCTTATCCTACGGTTGCCATTGTCAGTATAGCCAGTTGTTGCTTGGCAATTGGATTTCCATTACTGGGGGTATTAAGAACTATGCCCCGGTTGCTACAATTAGTGCTTTTATCATTACCTGGATTTAGTTTAGGTGGGCTGGTTTTTGGCGCTCATTTTGGTTTTTTACCGCAAACATTAGGCCTTGCTTTAGGTGCCGCTTTACTGTTCACTCTTGGGCCCTTATTTCAGAGATTGAGTACAATACGACAACCTATTCTAATACTTCAACCGGCACTCCCTTGTGCTTTATTATTCTCTGCGGCTGTTTATGCTTATTCTGAGTTTCTGCCATTCCTTTGGTTTGGAGTTTTTGCAAGCAGTTTGTTCATGGCCTGGCGTTTCCATGCTTGGAAAAATTTCATTCTTTTTTGCTTAGTATTTCTTTTATTTTCTCTGGTGATATTGAATACCGAATTACTGCGAGCTTATACGGCATTGCTTCTTCAATCTAACACAACTGTAGGTACACCTGTGCATTGGAAGTTAATTGGCTTTCTAGCCCATGCATTAGGAGTCCATGGCGGCGCCTGGGATATTTTCCAATGGACTAAACCTGATTATATGGGCAAGGATATTTTTCAGTGGACTGATCCTAGTTATGCAGACAGGTATATTTTATCTGGATATTGTATTTTGCTATTGGTACTCGCATGCCTGACTCTACGGCTTAAGCAGCTCAAACGCTTTGTATTAAATGGAGTTTTTTTACCCACTATTATGGTTTTACTTGTTTTAGGAGCAGGATTTATCTACTTTCGTTATTTTGTGCAAACACCGCTTCCAATAGGTAAACGACAAAGTTGGAGTCAATTTAAATTGTCTGATTGGTCGCATCCTTTTCTGATGGCAATATTGCTTTTCGCTTTTGCCAGTTGGTGGCATTTTAGGAAATGGCTATTTTATGTGACAGTAAGTGCAGTATTATTTATCGGTTTATCGAGTGCTTTATGGATGAGCATGATGCGAATTCAACCCTTGTTAGCGGAGTATGAGGGCATAAACAATTTAGATCATTTTTATCTCAATTTGCGTAAAGAAGTCTTGGCCAATTGTCCGCCTAGTGTACCCATTTATCTTGCGATCCAAAAAAATGATAAGTTAAAACAAATGATGGCTTATTTTTTGGCGGATCGCGAATTAAATTCAGATTGGCGTAATGACGGATATATTTCACCTTGGCTGCCATTGGCAAAAAAGTCTCCGCGCTTGCAAGCGAAGCAGTGTGTCATTGAATCTGTTAATCATAAAATGCTTTTGGAAAAAGGTATGGTCATTGGTCCAATTCAATTAGGCATACTCTCTGGCGAAGGTCGGGTACACATTGTTGATGTCAGTGGGACATATGATAAAGAAAACGATAAATATAATTGGTGGCATTGGGTAGAACATAAAGCACATTTTAAATTACTCCCCCTCTTTATTTCTAAAAAAATAAAACATACTCAGTTACAATTTGAATATTCAACGAGAGGACAACAGCAGCTAACATTGCATATCATGACTAAAAAGGGTGCTATAAAAAAACGTGTAATGGATAGTAAAGGAGATGAGTTATTAAAATTTAGTCAAATTATCAATCTTTCTCCCAATGAGTTAACAGAAATTGTTATTGAAACCAATGGCAAAGCGTCTCCTTTGAGTACAAGTGATCAACGAAAAGCAGCATGGATCATTCGAAATTTATCAGTCCACCCTGTGACAATTGATGCTTAGGATTCTTGTCTTAGGCTGGGGGAAACTGCCATAGAAAAAAGGTAGTATCGGAACTATGAGATAGCACAATTGTTCAACTTATTGGGATAATTTTTAGATTAAAAATGGCATAAGCAGCAAGTCTGGAATCAGTTTCACTTAAACGCGTTGCGGTCCCATTTGCCATAATGATAATTCTGGTTAGAGATGCAGGAGGAATACCAAGTATCTGATCATAGACCGCCTTCTTTCCGTTTGTAGGCTGATCAATAATAATTTTATGTTTAATACCCTTTCCTTTCAAATAAACGATTAATTGTTGTGCACCATGAAGATCGTATTCAAAATATAATCGTGTACTTTTCATTTCTAAAAATACATCCAGAGGTTGTAGTTGAAAGATAATTTTATTCTTAACCCAATACCACCAATTTTCCTCATTTTTTTCTTGAGGATATGCATTATTAACGTTAATAATTTTTATCCCAGCTATAGGGGGTATATGGGATTGAACCTCGGGATTAGTACTGTTTTTTAACCGTTCTAATAAAGCATCTATAAACCCGTAGCCCAATCGATTAATATTGTAATCAACCATTTGTAATACAATCAAATCACTCTTCATCACATCGTCTAGTATATCCGCTTGAATTTGTTGTTCAGTCAATGAAGGAAAATCATTAAAAACGAAACTACGTTCTGGTTTATGAAGTGTTCGGGTTTGGAAGTAGCGTGAATAAACTAAATTTTCATAAGCTTTTGAACGATCCAGTGCATGTATCATTTGATCCATAAAACTATCACCTACGAGAAGAATTTTAGGTCGGTAATTACCAAAAAATTTCGCGGAGGGTTGGGGATATGGGTTGGGTTTTGCCAAATTAACATTTGAAAATACATTCATCAACAATAAGCCATCCAAATCAACCATTTCTGGTTTTTTATAAATTGGATTACCACATTTAAGCTTAGGAATATCGATTAAGGTCTTCTTGGAATTATAAAATAACTGCTGAGCCACCATGCATCCTGTATAATAGTTCCAATGAACTCCTGTATTCGCATGGGTTTCAATAGCCTTCTTCCGATAAAATGTGCGCAAAAACGGCGCAGAATCTATAACATTCACTCCTTGCCTTTTCAACTCATAACCAAGATTAGCTATTTCTCGAAATAGATTTTTATCTGTAGAAACCAATAATCTTTTGCCTAGCCCTTGGGGATGAACATAAGGTTTTGAACTACTAATAACAACGATAAAATGCTTGCCATTGGCTTCCAGCAATTGTTGAAGCTTCTGAACTTTTTTAGCAAATTCATTATAAGACTTTGTTAATTTCTTGCGATTTATGTATGCATTGTTTAATTGATCAATCGATACTCTGAAGTACAGTCCATGTTCCTTGGTAGAATAAAGGTTTAGGTGTGGCATCTCTGAAAAAAGACGAAAAGATAATTCATTAAAACCGCGAATTAGAACTGTTCTAAATCCCGCTTTCTCATCAAACATGCTTTCCCAATATTTCTGCCATTTTCTATCAAACCAACCCTTTACTAAACTACCGGGCTTTTCCAAATTTTTTTCCGCATAACCATACAACGGTTTTTCATGGAATATGTGAAAAACTGATTGAAGGGGTGGTAGACATAACAGCAGTACGATAATAATTGAAACTATTCGAGTAAATCCCTTTTCTTTATTGTTCATGATCTAAAACCTAAAATAAAGAAAAGGCGTATAATCTGAACTAAACATCCCCATAGTTGCCAATACTAACAAAACCACAGTTGCAGCAAATAGAAATGATTGCTGCCTAATACCCTGTATCACCATCGTATCGCTCCAAGCACTATGCCACCACGATGGTAAACGTAATGTAGTTCCAGGAACTTTAAAAAATACAATCATTGAACCAAGAAGTAATAAAAACAAATCACGGTTACCAATCAATAAGCCCCAGGGATGAGGATTAAATTTCAACGTGGTAATGCCCAACATCACTTTTATAAAATCGAGGGCATAAGCCAATGTAGGAGATCTAAAAAGTACCCAACCAAATAACACAATGATCATCGTCATCGCAAATCGCAACATGTCAGGAAAATAATCCTTTAGATTGGGATAGAGTTCTGAACAATATTTTTCCAAGCAAAGGAAAAAACCATAATAGGCTCCCCATGCGATAAAAGTCCAATTCGCTCCATGCCAAAAACCAGAAATCAGAAAAACAATCCATAAATTTGTAAAAGCCCTGAACTTAGAAGCTCGATTACCCCCAAGAGGAATGTACAAATACAAACGCATCCAGCTGGATAAACTAATATGCCACCGTCGCCAAAATTCACTGATACTTCTAGATAAATAAGGTTGATTAAAGTTTTCAGGGAAACGAAATCCCATCATAGCACCTAAACCAATGGCCATATCCGAATATCCAGAAAAATCAAAATAAATTTGCAACATATAAGAAAAGGCTCCCGCCCAGGCTGCCCCCAAAGACAACTCAGGTACAGGGAGAGCAAAAATACGGTCAGCAACGAATCCTAATTGATCAGCAATTAATATTTTTTTAGAAAATCCGACACAAAAACGAAAAAATCCCACTAAAAACAATGAACTAGGATATGTCCTTTTTTGGATTTGGTTACCAATATCATGGTATCGAATAATTGGTCCTGCAATCAATTGAGGGAATAAAAAAATATACAATGCGCAGTCGTAAAAACTTCTCGGCGGAGTAGCCCTACCCTTAAAACTATCTACCAAATAACTTATTTTATGAAAAGTGATAAAAGAAATTCCTAATAATAATGGCCCACGGCCTTCAGGCAAGACTCCATGATATAAATTTAATGGATACAAAATATCTTTAAGTATAAATGCAGTATATTTGAATCCGATCAAGATACTCACGTTCAGCAAAATACCCAAACCTAAAAGTATTTTTTTTCTTGGAAGGGTTAGAGGAGATGTTGTCGATATAGCTTTTGACAAAAGATAATCAAAATAAACCAAGACCAATAAAAGAAAAACATAAACCGGCTCCCCCCAAGAAAAAAAAATAATACTTCCAATTAACGCAAACACATTGCGCCATTCTCCTTGAGCTGGGCATAGATAATATAGGGAAATAAAAATCGGTAGAAAGAAAAATAAAAATATTGGGGTGGTAAACAACATAATAAAATCCCTTTAATAGTCTTAAAAGTATAATGATGTAAATAAATTTTATTTCCTTGCCCACCTCTATATGTCAGCTATACCATCTCGCATACTTTGGTAGAATTTACATTTTCCATTGGAGTACTTAAAAGACCCAACCTTATTTTCTCAGCAATATTTCGTCCTTCACGAATTGCATAATTAGTTCCGCGATCTTCAGGGTAGATATGAGCCATAGTAGATATCCACGCATTAGAATATGGTGTTTTCTCATTAGGTAAATACTGTGAATAGTTTCGTTCGGTAACTGGTTGTGCATATTCAGCACGCCATAATTTGTATTCTAAAATCCAACTTCGATCAAGCTTAGGAAACATACGTTTTAAATGCTGTAGAGCAAATTCAAGATATTGTTCATCGCTATAGTTCCAGAGCGGATCCTCAACTGCGAGATAGCGGGATAAAAACGCAATATGTGTTCCACGATAGTTATCAGGAGAATCGAAATTGGTATGTTCTATCACTCCCACAAAAGGAAACCCGGGATCATTAACATTCGTCCAATAAATATTTGATAAACTTTCTTTTAAGCGTAAGACGAGACATAGATTACCTAAATATTTAACCCTTCTTAGGCGTTCAATCCAAATAGGATCAGCAGTACCTTCAAACAAATTGGCAATGATGGAAAAAGCAGGAGTAAAAAGAAATTGTTTCCCCCCAATAACTCCTTGATTTGTAGTCACTGAGCTTAGATATTGGTCCTGGTTGTTGACGCTGATTACTTTTTCGTTAAAGCTAACAGTACCTCCGGCTGCGTGTATTGCCTTAACCATTGCTTCTGCAAGACGTCCAAATCCGCCTTTAAAATAAGCAAGCTCCTCCCCTCCTTTTTTATCGCGCGTACTGCCCCGCAGTAATAACTTTTTCCAAAACCAAACAGCAGATACTTCTTCAGCAAAGAGGGAAAATTTGGACGTAATTAAAGGTTCCCAGACGGTTCGATATACGTTTTTACCACATAGTGGTTCTAACCATTCACGGATCGTCAAATGTTCAATTTTTTGCCAATTCTTTACTTTGCGTACTTGAAAGACAAGTAAGCCTAAGCGAATGCGATCTATAAAAGATAATGCTTTGAAGCGGAGCAAATCCATGGGGGTCGATAATTTCCACATTCGACCGTTAAAATACATACCAGTACGGGAAGGTAATGTGATAATGTCCTCTTGCATGCCCAATTCTTTTACCAATTCAGGAACATGCAGATCGTTATTAAACCAATGATGGTAAAATTTTTCTAATCTAACTCCATCTGCAAATTCAAATGTCCCTGCTAAACCTCCAGGTGTATCATCTACTTCAATGACGCGCACACGATATCCCTGCTTTGATAGAACATAAGCTGCAGTAAGTCCAGTAAATCCTGCGCCAATAATAACAACATCATAGTGTTCCATGTATCCATACCTTAATGATTAGTTAAAACCGGTATTACTTTTACTCGAGTATCGCCATACAGCACGGAATAACTCAGGGGTAAATAATACAACGAGGCCACCTATCACTGTGATTGGCAACCAAAGTGTAATATGAGCCAAAACCGCATAACTGGCGGCTTGTTCCGTGCTGTCGCCTAACATGGTTAACGCAGTAAAAGCAGCTAAGTGAAAAGGACCAATATACCCAGGAGAAGAAGGGAGCAATGTAGATAAGGTAACCATAGCCATGATGAGGACAGCTAAGCTAAGCCCCTTACTGAGGTCAAATCCCATGAGTATAAATAGGTATAACCCGGATTCAAAAAACCATGCCAATAAAGACAATCCAAACAAAGTTAAGAGTACTGAACTTTTGGACATTAAGGTAATATCTTGAAGAAGCTTCGCGAATAGAGCTAATAGTTTTCTTAGCAACGTTTCTTTTCCTGAGTTTTTACTCACCGATTGCATGATTATTTTCGCAATTTTAGCACTAAACAGTAATAAAAAGATAAACGTAGTGCCCCCTAAAATCACCAAACTCACTATGGAATGTACTAACCAAGAGGGCAGTTTTATATCTTTAATAATCAATAAACTAATAAGTAAGCAGGCTAATAATGTCATTAAATCAATCAAACGCTCTATTAAGAGGCTGCTGGTTGCTGTGATTTTGTCAACACCTATAGCTGATGGAAAGATAAAAGCCCTCATCGCGTCGCCAAGACGCAGTGGTAATACATTATTCAATGCGAAAGAACCAAAAAATGGTGCAACGCAAGTTCTAACTTTGATCTTTGATCCAGCAGATTGCAGCATAATAGCCCAACGTAGCACGCGGAATGAATAGCCAACTAAAAGAGATAAAACAGCGGGTATCAAATAGCCCCAATGAAATTGTGCCAAGGCTGTTTTTAAGCCTTTGAGATCCACATTCTTAAAGATTACACCAAGACAAATTATGGTTAATAACAGACCTAAAATGTGCCGAAGCCAATGGGATTTTTTCTTGGTCATTAGTTTACCCATAGTTGCCAAGGCGCATTGCCTTGATTCCAAAGTTGCTCGAGCATCCTTTTATCACGTAATGTATCGCATGGCTGCCAGAAACCATTATGAATGTATGCAGCTAAATGGCCATCACGTGCTAAATTAGCGAGAGGTTCGCGTTCCCATGAAATAGTATCATCTTGGATGTATTCAATTACCTGCGGTTCAAGCACAAAAAAACCACCATTAATCCAGCCAATTTCGTCACTCGGTTTTTCTTCAAAACTGAGTACTTGATTACGAGAATCAAGATTCAATACGCCAAAACGGCCTGGAGGCTGAACGGCAGTAACGGTAGCTAATTTTCCTTGCTGTCGATGAAATACTAGACTCTTGGTAATATCAATATCTGCTAAACCATCACCATAGGTTAGGCAAAATGTTTCATTATCCAAATAAGGTGCTACTCGCTTCAATCGTCCTCCTGTCATGGTTTCGGATCCTGTATCAATCAGTGTGATGCGCCAGTTTTCTGATCGATTATCCAAAACTTGATACTCTCCTGTCTGGAGATCAATCGACATATTTGACATATGGCGATAATAATTAAAAAAGAATTCTTTAATGAGATATCCTTTATAGCCAAGACAAATGATAAAATCATTGACACCATGATGTGCATAAGTTTTCATAATATGCCATAGTAAAGGTCGCCCCCCGATTTCTACCATAGGTTTTGGTTTTAAATCGGATTCTTCTGCGATTCTTGTTCCTAATCCGCCAGCAAGAATAACTGCTTTCATAATATTGTCCTAGTTAATATTTAAGTTCCGTTTCAGAAAAATTAAGGCTTTGTTCAATAACAGCAATAGGTTCAGAACGCAAAGTAAGATAAATGCGTAGCAAGTATTCTCCAATGATACCTAATAAAATAGAGTTTAAACCGATGCCAAAAAGAACGAGTATGTGAATACTGGCAAGGCCTCGTGGTAAATCAGGATATAGCGCCCTCAAAAAAACATAGTAAATACTTCCCAACAAACTCATGACAAGCATCAAAATACCAGTAAAGGAAGCAAACCGAAGCGGAACCGACGAATGATTAAAAACGGCAGTTAATCCCAAACTGACAAGACGGGGAATATTGAATTTACTATGACCAGCAACGCGCGCTTCACGTTCGTAAGGAATTCCGATTTGTTTGAATCCTAAGTTTGCTATCATCCCACGAATATAAGGGTTTGAGGTTTTTATTTGAGAAAGTGCGGTGATTACCTTACGATCGATAAGCCTGAAATCTCCCGCATCTCTCGGTATCGGATGTTCACTAATTTTATCAATTACCCAATAACCAAATTGTCGGAACTTATTTAATAGCCAGCTTTCTTGTCGTTTTTTGCGAATACCATAAACCACCATGTACCCTTTTTGCCAATATCCAAAAAAATCTTCCAACATTTCGGGAGGGTCTTGCAAATCAGCATCAATCTGCATCACTGCATCGCCGCGCGTATGAAAATAATTGGCAAGAATAGAACGTTGAAATCCAAAATTTTTAGAAAATCGAATGGCTTTTATTCGTTGATCTTTTGTCGCCAAAGCAGATAACTTGTCCCAGGTTTCATCATTAGAATGATTATCAGAGAATACAAATTCTAAATGGCATTTCCCTGCCAATCGTGTACCTAAAGAGAATAAGCGTTCATAAAGAGCATCTAAATTAAGCGCTTCATTTAAAACAGGAATAGAGATGGAAATTAACGGTAGTCTTTGTTGTTTTGGATTTGTCTCTTCTAATTTAGACATGCTCACCCTCCTTGATGTACTGTAGACATGACCGTAAATAGGAAACAATAGCGGGAAAAGAATCCCTAAACGTTTCATCCCGTAAAAAAGTAGAGCGGGAAAACACTTGATGACAGTTATCTTTTAGGGGTTCAGATAAGGCGCCAACCTGTAGTAACTCCAAACATCCAAACGCAGCAAAAATGTAATGAGCAAGGGCTTTTAAAGTTAATGGCTGTCCATGACTTAACTCAATAACACCACTTTTCTTAAGAAGAACTAAATTAATTAGTGCACGTACATCATCATCAATGTGATGATATTCCCGTAATTGATTTCCTGGTGACATTTTAAAATCGATGTGATGCAAAAGAGCATGAAGTACTTGCCCAAGAAACATAAACGGGCTGGGCAACCCCACTCCATATAGAGTATGAAGACGGATATGTAATGCTGTCGCATGCTTCACTGAATAATCAGTAACATAGTCCCCTAGACGCGTTTTGCTTGCAATATAGGGATTGCTCGTCTGAGAACCAATTAACGTTTCCATTACTGTGCCAAAAGTCACCGTCTGGAAACCTAATCGACCTGCTCCTTCTATTATGTTTTTAGCTAATGAGAAGTTAACCTGGATATGTTCCCTCTCCGATCGATTGGGATCAAGTATCCCTGCAGGGACAAATAACACCGGTGTTTGCTCACCCGTATTAACTCTCCATTTTTTATGCAGATCTTCGAAAAAATATGAGATTTTATCTGCACTATTCTCTCGCCACCATTCATCGTAGATCTTACGATCTAAAAGAATGGATCTATCGAGCGATAAGAATTGTGCCAATGAGCGGCCTAAACGACTACGTGCACCTATAATAACGTTCATCATTCAATCCCTTCACGCCATGATTGAATTTGATTTAATGTGAGTTGGCGTGCATTGCTGGGATTTTGATAATAATCACGGTACCACATTGCTGTTTCAGCGATCATGCGTTGTGTATTCCAGACAGGACGCCAACCAAGCGTTTCTCTAGCAAGCGTGCTATCCAAAGCCAGTGAGCCTGCTTCTGGCAAAGGACTTTCCATGTAATTTAATTCGGGGTAAGCCCAGTGTTGGCCTATAAGATCGAGCATGTTCCTCACGGTATATTGAGAGGATTCTTGTGGTCCTAAATTCCAGGAACGGCTGAAACGATTGGGTTGTTCAGAGAGCAACCCTGCCATTAACATAAGGTAACCGTGAGTTAAAGCAAGCACATGTTGCCAAGGACGTGTTGCATCAGGAAAGCGCAATGTTAAGGTAGTATTTTCAATAATCGCTCGGACAAAATCAGGAATCAAACGATCTTCAGACCAATCACCACCTCCGATAATATTGCCACCACGAGCGGTAGCAATGGCAGGCCCCTTGCCTTCTGCGAAGGGATAAGAAGTAGAATAACTATGAATCACCATTTCAGCTGCAGCTTTAGATGCGCTGTAGGGATCTTTTCCACCAAGTGGATCATTCTCACGATAAGGCCATAACCATTCGTGGTTTTGATACACTTTATCTGTGGTAACACAGAGCACAGCCCGCACGCTTTTGATCAAACGTGCCACTTCTAAAACATGAACTGTTCCTTGAGTATTCACGTGAAAAGTTCGAACAGGGAGATGATAAGAGCGTCTGACTAACGATTGAGCTGCTAAATGCAAAATAACATCAGGCTGAAATTGTTCCACTGCATGAAAGAATTCATCAAAATGACAAATATCGCCAAAAGTTGTTAAAACAGAACCTTCCAACTGTAAGGCATCAAACAATGAGGGTTTCGTGTCAGGGGGAAGAGAAAAGCCCGCAACGGAGGCCCCAATCTGTTGCAGCCAAAGACAAGTCCACCCCCCTGTAAACCCTGTATGTCCTGTGACCAATATTTTTTTTCCAGCAAGCGCTTGTTCAAAAGGCAACAAGTACATGGGTATCACTCCTTATTCCCATCTAAATCAACACAAATTTTTCCTTAATACAATCGTTTTTAATCAATCTTTAGTGGCACGTTGTAAGATGTTGATTCGGTCCCTTAGCTTATGCACGCTCATTCTAATGTACTTGATTTTTTTATGCAATTTAAAAATTTTAAGGGATAAACATCCTTCGATCCATCGACAATTTAGTAAAATTAAATTACATTAACGAGCAAGCTAAATTTAGCATTTAGTAAAAAACAAAGGCATGTTATCAAAATACAGGGGAAGTTTATGCAGTTAATACCTATCATTCTTTGTGGTGGTGCAGGTTCGCGTCTTTGGCCAGTCTCTCGAGAATTACATCCTAAACCTTTTATTCGAATACATGATGGACAGAGTTTATTACAAAAAGCTTTTTTACGTGCAACACTATTGCCTGAAGTTAAAGAAGTAATGACCGTAACTCATCGCGAGTTATTTTTTAAGATAGAAGACGAATATCGGGCAATTAATAAAAACGCAGTTTCAACTTCTTTTATTCTAGAACCTTTTGGCCGGAACACAGCAGCCGCTATTGCTATTGCAGCGCTGCAAATTAACAAAATATACGGTGAAAATATTTTAATGTTGGTCTTAGCAGCAGATCATTTAATTCATGATCAAGATGCTTTTCAAAACGCGGTAGCACAAGCAAGTGAATTGGCAATGCAGGGTCAATTAGTCACTTTTGGTATTCAACCCGATGCGCCAAGCACCGCTTATGGTTATATTGAAGCAGAAGGTTCCCAGGTACTTCGTTTCATTGAAAAACCTTCCTTTGAGAAAGCCCAAACCTATTTGGCAACAAATCGATTTCTATGGAATTCCGGTATGTTTCTTTTTACCGTAGAGAGCCTATTACATTTAATGGAAAAACATTGTCCTGCTATTTTATCTGCAGCCAAACATTGTATTGACCAATCCAGTCATGCGGAAGGAAAAGGATTTAGTCAACTAGAATTGGATGCCGCGAGTTTTAATTTAGTACCTGATATTTCAATTGATTATGCTTTGATGGAAAAATCGTCAGAAATCGCAGTGGTTCCATGTGATATCAACTGGACAGATGTGGGGTCATGGGCCACATTAGGTGATCTGATTGAAGCAGACAATCAAGGGAACCGAATCGAAGGTGAGGCTTTTTTGCATGATGTTGCTAATTGTTATATTCAAAGTGATGAGCGTCTTGTAGGGGCAGTTGGCGTTGAGAATCTCATTATCATTGATACTCCCGATGCATTGTTGGTGGCAGATAAGTCTCGTGCACAAGATGTCAAACACATTTATACACAACTCAAGATGCAAGGGCATGAAGCACATAAGGTGCATCGTACTGTTCATCGTCCATGGGGTACATACACCGTCTTGGAAGAAAGCCATCGTTTCAAAATTAAACGTATTGAAGTAAAACCAGGAGCCAGTTTAAGCCTACAAATGCATCATCATCGCAGTGAACATTGGGTAGTGGTAAGTGGTATGGCCAAAGTAGTAAATGGTGAGCAGACTTTTTTTGTCAATACCAATGAGTCTACTTATATTCCAGCAGGTCATCAACATCGCTTAGAAAATCCAGGCGTGATTGATTTGGTAATGATTGAAATACAAAGCGGTGAATATCTGGGTGAAGATGATATTGTTCGCTTTCAGGATAATTATGGACGTGCTTAATAAAGGCAGTGGGATATAACGTTACTTTAAGGAAAAGTATTTCATAAGGGAAAAAATGAAAAAAGCATTAATTACTGGAATTACAGGGCAAGATGGAACTTACTTGGCAGAGCTTTTACTTCGTAAAGGCTACGAAGTTCATGGAATTAAGCGTCGTTCTTCTTTATTTAATACCGATAGAATTGATCATCTCTATCAAGATGTTCATCTGGAGGATCGAAGATTTATTTTGCATCATGGAGATCTCACCGATTCTACGAATTTGATTCGCATTATTCAGGAGGTTCAACCAGATGAAATTTATAATCTTGCCGCCATGAGTCATGTTGCTGTCAGTTTCGAAACACCAGAATATACAGCCAATGCGGATGGTATTGGCACATTAAGAATTTTAGAAGCCATTCGTTTGCTTAAACTGAATGACAAGACTCGTTTCTATCAAGCATCTACGTCAGAACTTTATGGTTTAGTGCAAGAAATGCCACAAAAGGAAAGCACGCCATTTTATCCGCGCAGCCCCTATGCAGTTGCCAAACTCTATGCTTATTGGATAACAGTTAATTACCGAGAGGCCTATGGTATCTATGCGTGTAACGGAATTTTATTTAATCATGAAAGTCCGATCCGCGGCGAAACTTTTGTAACTCGTAAAATTACACGAGCTCTGGCAAGAATTAAGCTTGGTTTGCAAAAATGCCTCTATTTAGGAAACTTAGATGCAATGCGGGATTGGGGGCATGCACGAGATTATGTGGAAATGCAATGGCTCATGTTGCAACAGGAACAACCGGAAGATTTCGTAATTGCTACGGGTCAACAATTTAGTGTCAGAGAGTTCGTAGAAGCAGCTGCACATGTTGTTAATATTAACATTACTTGGCATGGTGAAGGTGATAAAGAGATTGGTTGTGATCAAAATGGTAATAATATTGTGTGCGTGGATCCGCGTTATTTCCGCCCCTCTGAAGTAGATAATTTATTAGGGGATGCGACTAAAGCAAGAGAAAAATTGGGTTGGATCCCAAAAACAAGCTTCCAATCATTGGTCTCTGAAATGATGTTGGAAGATCTCAAAATAGCGCAACGAGATGAGTTAGTAAAACAACATGGATTTGCAGCTTATGACTATCACGAATAAAGATATGATGATAGACACTTCATCAAAAATCTATGTCGCAGGACACCACGGCATGGTGGGGTCAGCGATTGTTCGGCAATTGCAAGCGAAAGGATATAAGCATTTGCTTCTTCGTAGCCGTGCTGAATTGGATCTTACAAACCAAATGGCTGTCAGGGATTTTTTTGATCAAGAAAAACCTGATTATGTTTTTTTAGCAGCTGCAAAAGTTGGTGGAATTCACGCCAATAATCATTATCGTGCCGAATTTATCTATCAAAATTTAATGATACAGACCAATGTGGTTCATGCAGCTTGGCAGGCTGGAGTTAAGCGATTATTGTTTTTGGGTTCCAGTTGTATTTACCCACGAGATTGCTCTCAACCTATTCGTGAAGACTATTTATTAACAGGTTCTTTGGAACAAACGAATGAACCTTATGCCATAGCTAAAATTGCCGGTATTAAGCTCTGTGAAAGTTATAACCGTCAGTATGGGACACAATATGTATGTGCCATGCCAACGAACCTCTATGGTCCCAATGATAATTATGATTTGCATAATAGCCATGTGTTACCCGCACTGATCCGTAAAACACATGAAGCAAAATTGCGGGGTGATAAACAACTTTTTATTTGGGGTACAGGTAGACCTAAGCGAGAGTTCCTTTATGTAGATGATATGGCAGATGCCTGTGTTTTTCTTATGGAGCATCCTGCCGCTCAAGGGATCTTTAACATTGGTAGCGGTGTAGATGAGAGTATTCAAATGCTAGCTGAACTCATCATGGATGTGATTGGTTTTACTGGAACCATCGCTTTTGACCCGGAGAAACCTGATGGCACGCCACGGAAACTATTAAATATCGATCGTATGAAAGAACTTGGCTGGGTGGCTCGGACTGCTTTACGAGAAGGAATTGTAAAAACTTACCATGATTTTTTGAGTAATGAAAAGTATCAAACAAGTCACAACAAAATTTTCGCATAACAATTGCTTTTCCTACTAGGGTCTGCTTACATTTCTACTATCTTGGCCGAAATTGTTTGATTTTCTGTGCTCCGATGCTCACATACTTCATGTATGCGGCGCTTCGTTGCTCGAAAATCAAACAATTTTAACTCAAGCTAGCGAAATGTAAACAGCCCCTACTACAATACATCTGCAAAACCATCCTTTGTTTTCTGAAATCCAAGAAATCCTATATAGGCAACACATATACTAATTACAAAAAAGATACTCAGAGTAGTCCATTGAGGAAATGTTCCAAAAATAACAAGACTTCGAGCTTGTTCAATTATAAAAGTTAATGGATTGAGCAGTAAAATCTTTTGAAACATCTCAGGTAACATACTAATTGAATAGAAAACAGGCGAAAGATACATCACAATTTGTAAAAGAAAAGCCATCATATGAGCAATATCTCTTATATATACCCCTGCCGAACAAAGAAACCAACTCAAACCTAAAGTAAATAAAATTAAAGGGACAAACAAAAAAGGAAGTAACAAAATCGTTATGTTAATTTTTCCTAGTAAAAAGAAAGAAAATACTACTAATATTAACGTATTAACCATTGCATGAAAAAGAGTGGTTCCAACGATCACCCATGGGAAAACTTCAACAGGGAAAACCACCTTTTTTACAAAATTTGCATTACTTATAATCATAATGGGTGAGCGATTCATACATTCAGAAAAAAAATTCAAAATGATTAAACCGACATAGATCAGTAATGAATACATCAGATTATTAGTAACGCCTGGCCATTGGATATGCATAAAAACACTAAATACAAGCGTGTAAAGGCCTAGCATCAGTAAAGGAGCGAGTATTAGCCACAATATTCCGGCAAAAGAACCACGATATCTCATTAAGATATCTCGCTTAATGAGTTGAAAAATAAGATCATGGTGACGCCATAACATTAAAAACATCTGCGCAGGGTGATTTTTTGATAAAGACCGACCCATTTCATTCCCTAACAAGTACCCATCCAGGTTGGAACTATACAACAACATTCAATAAAAATACATATAACTCCTAAGTCATCGTACAAATAAATCATGTTAACTCATTGTTTACTATATAATTTATGCAAACACTTTACTTAATATTTCAAATTAGCTTGTACTCTCTAAAGGGTATGTTTAAACTAATTAGTGCTGTTATGGTTAAGGACAAACATATTAGGGTTGCCGCAGAGCACCAAGTTTAGAGAAATGATTCGTAAAATAGCTCGCTCATTATTTAATGTAACACATATCAATTTGTTTTCAGTCGCTTTTAAAATGCTCGTGAACAGTAAACGCAAGTTTATTGGCATGGTGATCGGCGCGACATTTTCTGCCTTCATTATCATGCAACAACCGGCTATTTACCAAGGAGTAACTGATCGCATTGTAGCGCCTATTCGAGCGGTCACTGGAATTGATTTATGGGTTATGAATGACAGCTCATTTACATTTGCTGACCCTGTGCGTTTTAGGCCTATAGATGTCTATCGTGTTCGTAGTGTTCCTGGAGTACTTTGGGCGAAACAAATATATCGAACTTGGCAAACGATGATTCATCCTAAAACTTCGAAAATGACCACATGGGAGCTAATTGGGGTAGATCCTGACACTCTATTGGGCTTACCTGAAACAATGATTGCGGGCGCTCGCTCCACAATCCACAGTGCCAATTCAATTATCATTGATGGTTATGCATTAAAACAGTTTGAAATATCGAATAAAAAATCACTACGACTTGGTGACAAATTGGTTGAAGGACGAAATAAGTGGGTCATAACAGGGATTACAAAACCTCTACGTACTTATATGTACGAGCCTAAAGCTTATATGACGAGCAATCATATTCCCAATATTTCTAATAAGCCTTCTTTTATTTTAGTCAAAATAAAACCTTCAGCTAATCTCTATCAAGTCGCCTTTGCAATTCGCAATGCAACGGGATTTCTCCCATTACCCCCCTCTCAATTCGTCGATCGTGCCAGTAAATTTTTTCGCGAAAAAACACCTATTATTATTGCGTTTATTGCTATAGCCATTGTTGGGTTTATTATTGGACTTGTTATGATGTGGCAGATTTTTACTAATTTTGTTTTAACCCATCTTCATCAATTTGGTATGTTGAAAATGTTAGGGGTTTCCAGCTCATCATTAATTAACATGGTATTATTTCAAGCTTCTATTATCGGTGGATTGGGTTATCTTATTGGGCTAACATTAACAGCCCTATTTGGATTTATTCTTCATGATACTACTGTTGCATTCCATCTCACTTGGCAGATCATTTTATTAGGTGCATTAGGATCAACAATAGTCATTGTTTTTTCATCTTATTTTGCTATCTTAAAAGTCTTACGTTTGGATACGGTAGAATTATGTCGCGACTCAAATTAATCGATACCAGTGAATCTCCTGTCTTACATTGTATAGGTATTGGCAAAACCTACCAAACGGGCACCACAACACTCTCTGTATTAGATAATTTTTCATTAGCACTTAATCCAGGCGAAATAGGTATGTTAATGGGTGCATCTGGATGTGGAAAAACAACGTTGCTCATGATCGCTGGAGGGATTCTCTCTCCTGATCAAGGAATTTGCTCGGTATCCGGGAATGACCTTTATAAAATGTCGCCGAAAAAAAAAGTTGCTTTTCGTGCCACCCATATCAGTTTTCTTTTTCAACATCTTCATTTATTTCCTGCCTTGTCTGCTCTTGAAAATATAGCATTGCCCTTATTGATTGATGGAGAGTCACCTGAGAAAGCCCATCAGAAAGCAAAACAATTGATGATTCGTTTAGGACTTGAAATCCATATTCATTCTAAATTAGATACTCTATCTGGTGGACAAAAACAAAGAATAGCAATGGGGCGCGCATTAATTCGCGCCCCCCGTTTAATTCTTTGTGATGAACCCACCAGTAATTTAGATAAGGATAGTAGTAACTTAGTTTTTTCGTTGATACGGGAATACGCTCAAATGTACGGATGTACTTTTTTAATTTCTACTCATGATTATCGTATTATGTCCCACGCGGATAAAATACTTGAGTTTAAAGGATTAAATGATTATCAGGTAACTTATCAAAAGGAAACAGTATGAAAAGAAAAATTATTGGTGGGGGTTTTCTGTTACTTTTGATCATTGGCGTATGCTTATCTTTTTTATTGAGTCGCCAAATGATAATCCCTCAAAATATATCAGTTCCAGTTCCAGCAACTGAAGAAATAATTGCCCCTGCGATTCTTGACTCCGGAAACGACATGACTCATGTTCCGAGCATTCAAAGTGGAATTGTAAAAAAAATAAATGTCACAGTGGGGCAAATGGTAAAAAAGGGAGAGATTTTATTTTCACTCGATGACACCATAGGACTGCATAATGTAACCGTCAATAAGATTGCGCTTCAACAAGCAGAAAATAATTTCATAATTCAAGCAAAAAACTTAAAGCATGTCCAATCGCAATTAAAACGCTTAAAGAGTATTGATAAGCGTGCTATTAATCCAGTTGAATTACGAGAAAAAGAATATGATGTGAAAATGGGTAAAATTCAAATCAAACAATTACAGCATGGTATCGATGTTGCAAAAGCAAATCTTAGAAATGCAAAATTGGCACTCAATCAATTTAACATTGCATCACCCAAAGATGGAATTGTTTTACAAATTAATGCGCATGTTGATGAATTTGTTGGCGCAGGAAGTCAAGTTATACTCTTAGGAGATGCTCAAAAAGTGGTGGTACGTGTTTCTATAGAAGAGCGAGATGCGAAAAAATATTCCCCTAAAGCCTCCGTTTATTTAACTGAAGATAAACTAAAGATCCCTTTAACCTTTATTCAGCTTGATCGGTATATTATTACCAATGATCGCCTCAACGCGCGAGTACAAGAAGCCTTATACTTTTTTAATCGACAAGATTACCCTGATCTTGCAGCAGGACGACAACTTGATGCCCATATTGCTGTTAAAAAGAAGACATGATCATCCGATGAAATATTTTACTTCTTATTTTACATTAGTTGTTACTCTAATTCTGAATGGATGTTCCATCGGTCCAAAATATGTTCCGCCTAGCACCCCTATGCCAGCCAGTTGGGGACACAATGTGCAACGTGTCAGTTTAGTAAAAAACGAAGAGGCTTGGTGGCGAAATTTTCACGATCCTGTATTAAACGATCTTATTGAACAAAAAGCAGTCTATAGTTTAAATTTAAAAATGGCACAAGCCAGAGTAAATGTTGCAAGAGCTCAGCACGCTGTAGCTGTAGCACAATTATTGCCATCATTAGGTCTTACTGCTTCCCCCCCTACTGGAACAGGATTTGATATCAATCAACTGATTGCGTTAAGCGGTTCTTTAGATCCTGATTTTTTTGGAAAACACCGCCAAATGAAACAAATGGCTAAAGCAAATTTACAAGCTGAGCAAGCTGAACTAGATTTTTCCTTGATTAATTTATATTCAGAAATTGCTTCCTCCTATTTGGAGTTACGTGAAGCACAAGCAAGAAATACAGTATTACTCAATAGTATTTCAGGCAACAAACAAACACTGCAATTTATCAAGTCACTTCATAAAGCAGGATATGCAAGTTACTTAAATATATCACAACAAGACGGATTGATTGAAACGCAAGCAGCCCAATTAGAACAAAATAAAGCATACATTACTGGTCTACTGCACAAAATAGAATTATTAACTGGAAATAATCCAGGAGTATTGGCAAAAAAATTATTACCACCTAAACCAATTCCTCAAATCACTCAAAATATTAATCTAGGAATTCCTGCTGAGCTTTTACGTCGACGGCCAGATATTAGGGCAGCGGAACGACGGATAGCAACTTCTCATGCTAATATTCGTGTAGCTATGTCGAACTTATTACCTCAAATCACTGTAGGATGGTTATTAGGATGGCAAACACAAACTATTGCAGGCAGTATTATTACCGCCCGTAATTTTTTCACAGTACAAGATCCAGAATCCAGATTCTTTGGAACTTTTGGAGCGCCCTTATTCAATGTAGGCTTATTCAATAGCATTGAGTTACGAAAACGTGAAAAAGTTATTGCAGTCATCCAATATCAAATCGCTGTAATGCGTGCATTACATGAGGTTGAAACTCAATATGATTTTTTTCAGCATTATAAAAAAAGTCTCAGTCATCTCAAGCGTGCAGTGGAGCAAAAACGTCTTGCTTTAAAATTAGCTCGAGCTGCTTATCACAAAGCCTCTACTGATTTTAATACAGTGCTTCGTGCAGAAGAAGAATTGAATTCCATAGAGTTTGCTTACTTACAAAATATAGTTCGACTTCAAACGGCTCAAATTAATCTTTATAAAGCCTTGGGAGGAAATGTAGTTCCCCCTCGAGAACAAAAGTGACTGTAGCGCATAAGTGCAATTGATAGAGGATGATAAGGACTCTTAAATGATCGGAGTTGAAACTCTCTTTGAAAACAACGCGTATAAATCACAAAGTGTGCGCCATTAGGGGAAGCAAAAAATGCATCAACCAATAGATGCAGTATATACCTGGGTAAACTGTAATGATCCTCAATGGCTCAATGAATTTAACCGATACAAAAACATACCAAATTTATCAAACTCCATTCATAAAGCTCGTTTCCGAGATTATGGAGAACTATTTTATAGTCTATTAAGCCTAGAAAAATTTGCTCCTTGGATAGAAAAAATCTTTATTATAAAAAAACGCTATCAATTCCCTAAAATTGATGGTTTATCGCAACACATTAAAAATAAAATTATTTGGATCGATGAAATCGACATTTGTCCTCCGGAAATACCTGTTGAGCAATTTTCTCCAACATTTAATAGTCTTGCTATCGAGGCAAACTTACACAGAATTCCGGCACTTAATGAGCAATTTATTTATTTTAATAATGACATGTTTCTTGGTCGACTAGTACCAGAGCAGTATTTCTTTGATAAGAATCAAGCTCGATTCGCTGTAAGTACTAAAATCCTGCCTTATATTTTACCTAAGAGTGTCATAACAGGTCATGATCGTCATTATTTTAATGCATATCAAATTTTTAAAAAAATATATATGCCTCCTAAACGCTTGGGCTATTCTTTTTTTCAATTTCCAATACATCAATGTACTCCTTTATTTAAAAGCAGTTATCAACACATGTGGGAAAACAATGCAATCAAAGAAAAACTTTTAGCAACAAGTCAATCTCGTTTTAGAACCGATAACAACATACATGCTATCTTTTTATCTTGCTTCATAAACTTGTATTTTAATAAAGCTTATCTCATCCAAGAGAAAGATTATTTTTTTCGTCTAGATAGCCGTAATCTGGGGAAAAATCTAAATACAATAAAAGAAGATAAGCCAACCAGGTTCTGTATTAACGACGGTTTAGTTGTTAATAATAAAAATCTAGATGTATTTCATCGGGTAATGCAAGATTTATATTTAAACTAAAGAATTTCTCTTTATTAGGGTCTGTTTACAGACCCTAATCTATAGAAAATTAACCATTTTTTACAGAATACTTATAAGCAAGTTATCTCATTGACAGGAGTAGAATTAAAGTCTATTTTAAACTTTCATTGTTATGATACTGTGAGTTCAATCTGAACTGTTCCTTAATAGTGGTGGGCCGTTTTTAGATTGTTTCGTTAAATCAGTAATTGACTTTTAATAAGTAAGCTTTGTCTATTTTATAAAAATGTGAATCGACTAAAATGAGAATAGCCTTTGTATCAACTTGTGACTACGCTACCCCTAGCGGTGTTAAAAATCATGTCTGCGACCTAGCGTATGAGTTAACAAATCAAGGAAACTCGGTTTATATTATCGGACCATCTTCGAAACCATCAATAACCTCACGTATACCCAATTTTATTCAGATTGCTTCTTTTCCTTCGGCAGCGAAAACAGGAAAACACATCCCCCCACATATCTTACTCAGTCCCAAAGCAATCTCTCGTTTATATAAAATTTTAAACTCCGAGAACTTTGATATAGTCCATATCCAAGAACCTTTAATACCACCGTTGTGTATCTCTGCATTGTTCCACAAAAAAACTCCCTTATTTGCTACTTTTCATACATATTATGAAGAAGGGCAACCGCTTTATCGAATGTTTCGTCCTGTATTAAACACATGGTTAAACCGGCTACATGGGCGAATCACCGTTTCCCAACCGGCAACAAAATATATCGAACAATATTTTCCTTATGATTATAAAATTATTCCTAATGGAGTTAACTTAGATAAGTTTTCTTCACCGGTCCCATCCATTCCCCAGTTAGATGATTCGGACTATATTAATTTATTATTTGTTGGCCATGCGCAGTACAAACGAAAAGGCTTGCGCTATTTATTGGAAGCTTATCAACTTTTAAAAGTAACTTACCCTAAACTACGACTGATAGTAACTGGAACAAGATGGACAGGAGCTTCTGTTCCCACTGAGTTGAATCATTTTGATCTACAAGACATTCTCTATTTAGGGACAGTAAGTGATGAAGAGTTAGTAGCCCTTTATCAAACAGCAGATATTTTTTGCGCCCCATCAATTGGTAATGAAAGTTTTGGTATTGTTCTAATTGAAGCAATGGCAGCAGGCATCCCCATTGTTACTACAAAGATTGAAGGTTATATGAGTGTTGTGCGTGATAATCATGAAGCGTTGCTCGTTCCACCCAAAGACAGTAATGCATTAGCACAGGCCATAAAACGACTTATCGACGATCCGGTTTTGCGTCGGAGATTAATTGAACAGGCTAAAATAAGCGTACAGCGTTACTCATGGAAAAATTTAGCAAAAGAAACCTTGGAATATTATAATGAAAAATTAAGTCAAGGGTTCTCTCCTTCGTAAACTGTCCATAAAAGCATCTACCTTTGTAAAATGATCTGCCCATGTAGGAAGGCTATAATGAGATAATCTTTTGAGCTGAGATACTCGTTGTACGCTATTGTTGTCAGTATAGGCTTCAATCATTGCCAACCAGGATAATCCATCAAGTGGATCAATATATTCTGGAATATCAGCAGCAATTTCTTTAAATACAGGTAAGTCACTGGCAATGACAGGTACTTTTAAAGATAAAGCTTCTGCTAACGGTAGCCCATAACCTTCTGCAAAAGTTGGAAATAATAAAGCCTGCGCATGAGTTAAATAATTCACTAACTCACTATCATCTACAAAACATTCGATAACTAATTCTCGTAAAATGTCACATCGCTCTAAAAAGTCAACAATATTTTCTAACTCCCAACCCCTTTTACCAATTATGACCAATCGCGGTGTTTTTTCCTTCATTCGTTCCGCCAAACGACGCCACACCTGGAACAACAGTAAATGATTTTTTCTAGGTTCAATAGTTCCCAGTATTACAAAATAAGGTTGAGAGAGCGGCTGCTTTGCCATCACGGTTGAAGAGTGGAACAAAGTATTACTACCTAATAATACAACCTCGGCCGGGGGTAGTTGTTTATACTGAGATGAGGTAAAAACATGCAGTTCTTCTAACGTTGATCTCGAGTTAGTCAAGATGCCATGTGCATATGTTACTACATGATCAACCATCGCTAAAAACTTTTTAGGTCTTTTGGGGGGACAATATTCAGGATATTTCAAAGGAATTAAATCATGTACCATAAACAGATTCATGACTCCTGCTTGTTTACTTATTTGAGGATAACCATCAAATCGAGTAGGTTCAATATTCAACAAAAAACTTCCCGCTAAATTTTGTTTATTTTGTTGGCGCAAAATCGATTTAATCAACAATAATGCTATCTTGAACCTATAAAACTTTGATTTGGAATCTATCAATTGCATTATCTGGCGCGTAGCATCATGCGATAAAACAAAATTAAATCGCCAATGAGCGAGCTTAAGTTGAAATACTCCCCGCACGTTTTTTTTATAATAGTGTAAATAGGAGATAATCACTCGATCAATTCCTGTTGGACGACGTCCTAAAATCCCATGTAATAACAATCGAGACATTCCAAGCAATATTTGTTTCATTCTCTATTCCAAGCAATCGCTTAAAAAACGTAGATTTTTCCTTTTTCTTTTCCCAATCTCCTGAAAAAAATATCATCATACGATTTAAATTCCCTTCACAAGAGAGAACTATAGTTCTAAGGTAATAAAAACTTTAGGAGATGTTGACTAAGCTTTTCTCATAAATTCTATAGGTTTTATAGTGTGTTGCGTTAATTAACTCAAGTCCTGCTTGCATGGCATGATTGTCCTCCAATATCCATGAAAGCTCTCCTTGTTGATAATCGAGCTGATCTATTTTTCGGAAGTATTCATAATAAAGCAGCCCTCCTATTGGAAGATGCTGATATTTTTGAAGTACACCCAATAATGGAACTCGGCCTTGATTAATTGTTTTTTTTACTTTGAATTGCCAAAGTAACTTTAAGAAATTGAAAGGAAATAATTTACCATTTCTTGCATGAATTAATAATTGATTCAGATCTGGAAGTCCCACTGAAAATCCACATGGTTCCCCTTCTACCTCAGCAATAAATATTAAATTAGGTAAAATTGAAGATTTTAACTCTGAAGCTAAATAATAAAATTCTTCGACATCTAGAGGTAAGTAACCCCAGTTTTTTGCCCAGGCATCATTATAAATTTTAACAATCAATTTGATTTCATTTTTAAAATCCTTCATATTGATTGTTCTGATTGTAATACGATATTTCTCACATATTTTTTTAATGATCTGTATTTTTTTAGGATCAAATGCAATCTCATCCATACCCACAGTCCATGCCTGAAGATCCTTTACTTTTTTATACCCTTCTTGTTCTACTAAATTTATATAGTACTCAGGATTTTGAGGCATCATAATATAGGGTTTCGTATCAAAAGCAGAAATTTGTAACCCACATTCATAATTTATTGAAGGATTCATTGGTCCACGCATACCCTGCATGCCCTGTTCAACAACCCATCGTTCTGCATGCTTAAAAAGAGCACTCGCCACTTCATTCGAGTTTTTACATTCAAAAAAACCCCAAAAAGCAATTTTTTCATCATGTATTTTGTGATGCAATTTATTAATAATAGCCGATATTCTACCCACAGCTTTATTTCCATGGTATGCAACCCAATGGTTGATTTCCGCCTCTTTATAAAATGGATTTTTTTTATCTAGAATACGTTTTATAGTATGGTGTAATGGTGGAACCCAGTTCTCGTTGTATTTATGTAATTGAAATGGAACGTGTAAAAAATCATTAAAGTGTTTCGATTTTTCGCATAAAACCACATCAATTGACATAAAATCTCCATTTTAAAACGTTGTCACTTTCATTTAAATGCAGGATTTGAGTATGCGGTCTTTACTTATTTTATGCAACCTGTTACTTGCATAAAAAAGCAGAAGTTGTAAGATCTCCTTAATAAGTATTGCTAAGTTTCAATTTAAAATTGTTCACATAGAATCTAAGTTTTTGAAGCGCATTATGCGACTCAGATTCGTTAATACGATTTAAATTTGATTATCTAAATAAGGATTTTTATGAGTCAGCAAGTTCAAAAACGTGTTTTACAAGTTATAGCAAAGGTTCTTACGCTTTCACCTGAAAATATACAGATCACTCAACCCATAAATGAGATTTGTGATGACTCTCTGGATTTGGTTAATTTAGTATTTACTTTAGAAGAGGAGTTTAACCTCGATATTGCAGATAAAGTAAAAGAAGCTAAAACCGTTTATGATATTATTGCGTGCATTGATACTTTAGTGCAACAAGCCACTGAGAACAGTGCTGTGTGACCTTACTCTAAATCTCATAGAAAAGGCTCCTAACAAACAAATCTTATCCATATTCAATTGAATATGCCTTATGCCCATCCTTTGCTTTTGGAGGCTAAATGCTGTTCTTGCTTTACGCCGTTATAGTTCCACTTAGGAAAAAACAGCTATTTTAACAAATATTTACTTTTAGATCCCATTCAACTTATCATAGGCGTAAACACATTATCAAGGAACGAATAAAATGACTTATAAAGGAATATCACTCAAATTAAAACCTGCTTTTTTGAGTAGATTTGAATTGTAACCGTGTTCGAATGAGATAAAGTAGGAACTAGTATTTATCAACCAAGCAAAAATATACTAGATGTATGCAGTTTATAAAATGGATAAAAACTCAATGCAAGATTTTATTTCTATCGTTGATGCTCTCCAAGGACATGTAAAAGAATATCCTGATTGTATCGCCATTAAATTTTTAACACAAAAAAACTATGAAACATTGACTTATAAAGAACTTGACCAACAAGCTCGTCGATTGGCTTATATATTGCAACAACGTGAATCTTATTATGATGAGCGTGCTGTCATTCTGTTACCACCTGGATTAGATTACGTTGTTGCTTTTTTTGCTTGCCTTTACTCAGGAGTAATCGCTGTTCCAGTATATCCACCCAGAAGAAATCAGCATAAAAATCGTGTCTTTTCTATTCTTGATGATTCACAAGCGAAATTTGTGATTACAAATCAAACTCTTGCCGCTGAGTTTATGGATTATACGGTTATAGACATTGATTCCATAGATAAAGAAGTTGTTGAGAAATACCGCTCCTTTCCTGTTGAACAAAACAAAATTGCTTTTTTGCAGTATACCTCTGGATCTACAAACACACCCAAGGGTGTACTCATCAGTCATTTAAATCTTGTTGCAAATATTAAGGGAATACTCAGCTTTACCCCATCTAAAGAAACGGAGCGAGATAAAGTGTGTTCCTGGCTGCCTCCTTATCATGATATGGGTTTAATTGGATGTGTACTTACATCGATATATAAAAGATTTGAGCTTATTTTAATGCCGCCAGCTTACTTTTTACATTCGCCCGTACGCTGGTTAGAAATTATTTCTCAAGAACGTATTACACTCACCTGTGTTCCTAATTTTGCTTTTGATTTCTGTGTAAAGAAAATTACTCCTGCTCAAATAAAGCAATTGGATCTAAGCTCTTTGCGTTGTATATACAATGGATCTGAACCAATTCAATTTGAATCCGTTCAGCAATTTATTAATACATTTGCTATCACAGGCCTATCGCCACAAACAATCTATCCCTGTTATGGTCTTGCTGAAGCTACCTTAATGCTCACAGCAAAACAATATAATGTACCAGATACTTCATTAAAATTAATTAAATCGAATTTTGAATCAGGAACGATATCCATTGCACCGGAGTCCTTAAATCATTCTACTATGAATATAGTAAACTGTGGCCATTGCCTCTCGGATCATAGTATTCGCATTGTTGAACCTCATACATTAAATGAATTGCCTGAGGGTAGTATAGGTGAAATATGGGCAAGTGGACCAAGTATAGCAAAAGGCTATTGGAATAAAACAGACCTCTCTAAAGCCACTTTTGAAAACCAGCTACCTAATACTCCCGATCTATTCTATTTAAGAACCGGAGATCTTGGGTTCATCCACCAAGGAAATTTATACGTTACAGGACGAATCAAAGATTTAATTATTATTCATGGTAAAAATTATTATCCTCAAGATATTGAGCAAGCCATTACTCAGAATCAGGCAGTCTTTGAACCCCAAGGCGCGGCTGCTTTTGCTATAGAGGTGGATGAAAGACAGGAGTTAATTGTAGTACAAGAGGTCAAACGTATTGCACTAAATCATGTTGAATTTGACTTATTATTTTCTGAAATTCGAGCCATTCTTTTGGATCAATTTGGATTAGTGCCCTATTCTATCGTTTTAATAAAACCTTATACCCTCCCTAAAACTTCAAGTGGAAAAATCCAACGTTGGCTTGCCCGTAAGTCATTTCTCGATAAGACTTTAAAAAATATCGCATTGTGGGAAAAAGAAGACACAAATCAAAACGATGGCTTTTCTCTAACCTTATCAGTCAATGAAGTTAAAAGATGGTTAACCGAATGGTTAATGCGGCGTCTCAATATGGTTTTATCCGAACATGATTATGATAAATCAATTACTGCTTTAGGTATAAATTCTATTGCAGCAGTGGAATTATCCAATGATTTACAAACTAAGATAGGAAAACAGATTGAATTACTGCCTTTATTTGAACAATATTCTTTAAATCAACTCATCGCTTTTTTGGTGGAAAACACTCCTGCTAAAGATTTAAAACAAATTCAAAATGCACCGGTATTCATGAATAAATCATCAGTCAATGGTGAGTCATTTAGGCTTGTGGATTTTCCAGTATCATTTGGATTAGGAAGTTTGATTCAAAATGCTGAGACAAAGTTAGATAATCATTTTATTAGTGATATAAAAAAAATTTACTTCAATGTTAATGAAGGCATATCCAGCAATACAACAATAATCGATAGAGAACATTATATTAATTATTCGGGTTATAATTACTTAGGCTTATCTGGTGAACCTAGTGTTACTGAGGCGGTACTTGCTGCAGTAAAAAAACTGGGAACTTCTGTTTCTGCCAGTCGTCTGGTTTCAGGTGAAAAATCACTTCATGGAGAATTAGAAAAAACAATCGCTGATTTAATCGGTACAGAAGATTGTCTCGTGTTCCCTTCCGGATATTTAACCAACATTACTGTTATTACGCATTTGTTTGGCAAAAATGATCTTATTATTCATGATGAACTCGCACATAATAGTATTATTCAAGCTGCTGTGTTTTCTGGAGCTGAACGTATTGCCTTTCCACATAATAATCATCAATTCCTCATTGATTTTCTTGAAAAATATCGCGATCAATATAGAAAGGTATTAATTGTCACGGAAGGGGTTTTTAGCATGGATGGAGATATTGCTGATGTTCCCGATCTTATTACGATTAAAAAGCAATTCCATGCTTTTTTAATGATAGATGAAGCACATTCTATTGGTGTATTAGGAGAAACAGGCAAAGGCATTCGTGAATATTATAATTTAGACTCCAAAGATGTCGATATTTGGATGGGAACACTAAGTAAAGCATTTGCAAGTTGCGGCGGTTACCTAGCAGGCTCTCATGAATTAATTGAAAATCTTAGGTATACCGCAGCTGGTTTTGTTTATTCAGCAGGCATATCACCTGCAAATACTGCCGCTGCATTAGCGGCGATTGAGGTAATGAAGAAAGAGCCTCAACGAGTAAGTATGCTGCGTGATAGGCATACGCTGTTATTGTCTTTATTAAAAGAGCAAAATATCCCAACAGGATTAAGCAATAACACTCCAATTATTCCTATTGTGGTTGGCGAAGACTCAGCAGCAATCCAACTTAGCCATTACTTAAAAGAAAATCACATCTTGGCTTTACCTATTATTTATCCTGCAGTAGAAAAAAATTTAGCAAGAGTAAGATTATTTATGAATTGTTTCCATACAGACGAGCAACTCTATAAAACTGTAAGCCTATTGAGAAACTATGTATTATTCAAACATAAAGTTAAAAAAGCACACGATGCGAATAGCAAAGCCAACTCGCTGAGTTTAGAAGATCAGTGTGTCTGAGTTCATACATGGATATTTTGTAGCCTGGGTGCAGCCCAGACTACAATTTAAATTTCCCGCTGATTTATCTATGTTATGAATAATAGGGCATTAAGGATGTTGCTACAAAAAAAACAATCAACGCATACAAAAAACCAAATATCATATCAATAACATAATGAAATCTTCCATAAATTGTACTAATTATCAATCCTATTCCAAAAGGTAAGATGTAATAAAATAATGGGGTATGTAAATGCCACGTTGTTAATAACACAGCAGAAGATACGCCTGTATGACCACTCGGAAATGCAGTGCCTGGAGTTGAGCCATCTTGTAATAATTTATGAGTAAGTCGAAAGAAAAAACCATGACTACGATGATCTTTAATTTTCTCAAAAATGTTACGAGGCCCATAAGCTGGAATAATGCTATGGGTTATGTAACATGAAAAAAGTAGCAATAAGATAACAAATTGACACTCATAGAATGGTATAAATTCTTGGCGAAGATAAAAAAATAAAGGCACTCCATAAATCAGTATAAAAAAACTTAGATAACATAAATGCAAGAACTCAGAAAGAAATAGTGAGTTTGCACGATTGTTATGATGAAAATTTAGTACCCACTCAAAATATTTTTTCTCAAAATGTATGAGTTTTTCATCGTAATAAATTTTATTAAATGCAGATGCCAATAGCTCAGTTTCTTTATGTAACAAGGGTAAAAATAATAAAGGAGACCAATCATATAAGATTTTTAACGTGTTTGAATGAATCGGTTTAAAAAATGGAAAAGCTTCCCATAATATAACAATACAATTAATGGAAATAAAAAAAAGACGTAGCCTCTTTTGTTCAGGGTTAGACATTCCTAAGATAAAAGTCGAAATAATGAGATAAGTAATAACCAATAAAGCTACTGTTAACATAAATTCAACCTAAGTGAATAATCCAAATTTTTAGTACTTTACTTATGACCACTCAGGCAGATTTATGTTTACTCGCATGATAAATAGTCAAAAAAATTGTCTGCATTATCGTAAATGTTGACAGAAAAATTAAAAATATGAGCAAGACTCCTGCCCAATAAGAACTAAATAGGGAGGTAATCAAGATTCCTATCATGAAAAAAAGCATTTCTCCACGATTCATAACACGCCAAATTAATGTTTCATTATCATCGGATACTGCACCACGATGATTGGCATAAGCAACTATAAATGATGGCAAAATAACCACAAAAGAAGTAATACAGATTAATTGATCCAAGCTTAAATAAAATGCTTTAATTTCACAAAAGAAATAGGAAAAAATAATAGCAAAATCAACAAACCTATCAATGGTTCCATCAACAAATGCCCCTAAATTGGATGCTTTATTTCGAGCTCGGGCAACAGAACCATCAATAACATCAAAAATACCTGCTAAAAGAAAAAGTAAAATGGCAGTAACATAGTAATGAAAATAAGAATAAAAAACAGCGATCGCTGCTAAAATTAAAGAATTTATTGTATAAAATCCCGCAGGAAAAGGACTATATTTTGCAAAAAATTTGCCGAGACACATGGAGGTCTTTTGCCAAGTCCGTGATTTTTCTTTTATCATGATTAAATCCAATTAAACATATATAAAAACTTGATAGATTTTTATAACAATTGCAGCAGCATCCTAAATTGCAATTTAATTAATATGAAGATAATAACAAACAATTACAAGACCGTCATCTCACTAACTTGCTTTTAATAAATTAGGGTCTGTTTACATTTCGCTAGATTGAGTCAAAATGGCTTGAGTTTCGAGTACCGAAGCGCAGCATACACAAAGTATGTGAGCATCGGAACACAGAAAATCATGTCATTTTGGCCAAGATAGTAGAAATGGAAACAGACCCTAGTCTAAATCATTTATAAGGATATCAATTGCCTCCTATTTTTTATTGATTTCCTTGCTAACTTTTGTAACAATTTTTAAATCATTCGTCTTGTATAAAAATAAATCATTCGGAATTTAACAGGGAATTTAAAATATTTTCAGCAGAAGGGATATAAAAAGAGTGTCAACCGCATGAATGAAAAAACAATATTAATTACGGGAGCAAGTCGTGGTATTGGCGAGCAATTGGCAATACTTTATGCTGCACCCAATATAAATTTGATTTTAGTTGCACGAGATCTCAACACTTTGGACAATGTTTCCCGACGTTGTCAAGAACAAGGTGCAAATACAATTTATGAAAGTATTGATGTCCAAAATGCAACTCAACTAAAAAAATTTATTATTGAGGTTGATAATAAAATGCCTATCGACTTGGTGATTGCTAACGCGGGGATCTCATCTACATTACAACCTAATTGGCAACCAGAAAAAGAAGAACATATTAACCAGGTTTTTGCTATTAATTTGCAAGGGACTATGAATACCGTTACCCCGCTAATTCCCAGAATGATAGAAAGAAAAAAGGGTCAAATAGCAATGATGAGTTCCATTGCTGGCTTACGTGGATTACCTCAGTCTCCAAGCTACTGCGCCAGTAAGGCAGCGCTTCATATATACGGTCAGTCCTTACGTGCTTGGCTTATTCGATATCAGATCCATGTTAATGTGATTTGCCCTGGGTATATTAAGACGGATATGTCTGATCGGCTTACTGGGCTGAAGCCTTTTTTAATGTCAAGCGAGAAAGCGGCAAAAATGATTCAAAAAGGATTGCTAAAAAACAAAGCGTCCATTGTCTTTCCATGGCCTTTGCACATGCTCATCAAATTAGCTCATTTACTTCCCTCAAGACCGGTAGATGCAATTTTAAATCGCTATGAATCTTACATTAGCTAGCATATATTATATATACAAAAACCTGGAACAAGAGGGAATTGGAAATCCATGACAAATAAGAGTTACTCTTCATTTATTTTTGTGAATGAAGCCGATTTTCATAGGCGGCGGCGTAAAGAAATATTATTAAAGTATCCTGAAGTTAAAGATTTATTTGGTCATGAATCCAAAACCATATATATTAGTTTGGCTTTAGTATCATTTCAGTTAACATTAGCTTATTGGTGCAGAGCAACAACTCTATTTTGGTGGCTATTTATTTTATATTTTATAGGAGCCACAATAAATCATGCCATTTTTACTGCGATTCATGAAATAACTCATAATTTAGCATTTAAATCAAAAAAGGCTAATCGTTATTTTGCACTCTTAGTTAATCTGCCATTAGGAATTCCTGCGGCAATCAGTTTTGAAAAATATCATCATTTACATCATCGACATCTAGGTGATAAGAAAAAAGATGGCGATGTTCCTGTATTGGTTGAAGCAAAAATATTCAATTCCATGACAGGCAAACTATTCTGGTTACTTATTCAACCTCTGACATATAGCCTTCGTCCAATAATTAAATGGCCACAAAAAATGTCTTCCTGGGAGATAAGTAATATTACTTTGCAATTATTGTTTAATGTTTTAGTGACTTTTTTATTTGGTTGGAAGTTTTTAGGCTTTTTAATTTTATCTACTTTAGTTGGCATGAGCCTTCATCCCCTGGCTACTCATTTTATCGCCGAGCATTATGTAGCGCATAAACAACAGGAAACGTATTCCTACTACGGTCCATTGAATTATCTTACTTTTAATTTTGGACATCATGTTGAGCATCATGATTTTCCAGGCATCCCCTGGTCAAGAACCCCTCAATTAAGAAAAATAGCTCCAGAATATTATAACAGCTTGTATGTGCATAGTTCATGGCTTGGGTTTATGAAAGAATTTATATGTTCAAAAAAAATTAATTTATTTTCTCGTGTGGTTCGAGAATGAATAATTGATGCTGTAACAGTAGAATTATTACAGTTTGATGAACCCAATCACCTATGCAAAATGCTCTGCCCCACGCACCATTTGTTTCATTGTAATAGTCAATGAGATACACAATAATTAGGGTCTATTGATAATTTCTTAAGTTATCTTTAATTTTGGATGTTCAAACAAAAGTTTAATGTTACTTTCATTTTTCTCATAAAATTGCGTGTATTTTTTTTGGCTTAAGTCCGCAAGCCGTTTAAGTTCCGCAATAGGATTCTCACTGATAGCAAATAAGGAATTAACTAAAGCATCAATGTCTTTATGATTATGCATCTCATCATCCAAATCTATTCCCCTACCACCATGCACGGTGGTTAACAATGGCATCCCATATGCCATTGCCTCAACGGTCTTAATATTGATTCCAGTACCGCACGTCATAGGAGATATGATCAAATCCATTTGACTATAGAATTCAGTAATATTTGTGACATACCCATGCGAGTTGACCCAAGGTTTTTTAAAGACTCTCATTTCAGAAACAGAGCTTTTTTTAGCAACTGCTTCTTTTACTTCTCCCGCAATATGGACTACGAAGGGTATGTTATCTTTTCCTTGTAAATACCGATCGATACGTTCCAAAAACTTCCGCACCATGGCTAAATTAAATAAATTATTACTTGCAACAATACCCACATTATTTAATGAGGAAAAATTATGTTTTAAGAATTTGGGTTTTTCAACATGAGAAATTACGACTGTATTTTTCTGACCAGAAATCGTCTCAAAGTATCCGGCCTCTTCCTCAGTTATTCCAATGACCAGATCAGATCTTCTAAGATAAGCTCCTTCCTCTTCTTGACTACATGAAAAACTTCTAGTTGGTAATTTATTCAAACGCAACATTTCGGAACGATTTCCCATTTTATCGTGAGTATCGATTACTCTTAAAATGTAATTAGGCACAAATTCCAGTAGTTTTGATTGGTATACATAAGAACATACAACAAGATCAATATCGTAATATTTACATAAAAAGTGGATATGCTCTCCTATCCCATTCACGTACCATCCATCATAGGGAACGGTCCCCGCACTAAATAAAGATTTTTTGCACGGTATAACATCCAGCGTGCTAAATTGATTTTTCATTGCCCGTAAAATCGCTTGATCACATTCGGGATTTTCTAACATAACGAAGTGGACTTTATGGCCCATTTCCTCAAATTTCTTAATAAGATTGCACATCCGAACTCGATTACCATGATTAGATGGGTAAGTTGGGATAGGAGAATAATATAATATATTTAAACGATTATTTGCACGACGTTGACGCGCTTCCTGGGACGGTTTCTGCTCAGCTCGAGTCATTGCTATATGCCAGGAGGAACCAAACTTAGAATGATTTTTTAAAACATCTCCCCACTTCTCTATAAATAATTTTTTATTCTGTTCTAAAAGATTTCGATGTGTGTGTGCGTAAGTTTTATGGAGAAAATGCACGACTTCAGAATTGGGTTGGTAAATTACTCTCATCCCTTGTGCATGGGCAGTCATTGCCAAGTCTGTATCTTCATAATAAGCATTTTTATAACGAGGATCAAATCCTCCTACAGAATCCCAAAATGATTTTCGAATTAGAATAGAGCAGCCTGAAATATAATCGGTATCACGTTGAGTATTGAAAAAAAACCACTCACGACTACTATCTGGCCCAATATTTAAAGTAGCTCCATTATGAAATATTACTGAGCCAGCTTCCTGAATCAGGCCAGTGGGGTATAAAATCTTAGACCCAACAATTGCAATATGTTTATCAGACTCAATGGTCTTATATAAATTTTCCAACCAATTGGGTAATACTATAGTGTCATTATTAAGTAATAGAATATAACGCCCTCGAGCTATTCGTGCAGCATGATTACAATTTTGCAAAAAACCACTATTTTTCTCAGTCTTAATTACAATTAAACCTGGATATACTGTAGCTGCATTCATTGTATCATCTGTTGAGCAATCATCAGCCAAAATTAGCTCATAATTAACATCACCATCACATGTGCTCAAAATAGAGTTTATACAGGCACACGTTAATTTCCATTGATTATAGACAGGAATAATAATAGAGACATCGATATCTTTATGAGCATTCGGGAAAAAAATTGGTTGCGGCTGCTGCTGTTGGCAATATCTGATAAAAGATTTTAATGTGTGACGATAAGAACGATTATGAGAAATAGAAGCTAACTCATTGGTTAATGCCCACCCTAATTTTTTTTTGAATAAATAAAATTGATTGATGATATAAGCACTGCAATCCCCAAAAAAATTGATTAAACTCCAAATGAAATAGCTTTCTTTAATCTTGACATAAACATTAGACATTTAATCTTTACCTATACGTTGAGCAAGTTTTTGTTTTTTATAACTAACTAATTGTAAAAACTATCACGAAATTATAACGGATGAAATGTAAATCCTATCTTTAAACTCTAGATCATGCCAAGCTATTCTATTATGGATTGGTTAAAATCTATATAAAAGCTGAGATACCCCGGATAGATGAGTAAAAGTTGAATTAAGCAATCTTAAGACACTGTTTATTTTGTAGTATTAATTGGAATAAAAAGCTTTTATAACAAAGAATCACTCGATTGCTTACAGCGCTTAGTTTTCAGACAATCATTGACTTTTTATCAAGCAACTAGAATAATATGCGATCATTTTAATCGACCTCTTAACTTATCCTAAAGGAGCGCTACCAATGTTTGGGAAATTTAGTTTTTTTTTCTAATACAACAAAAGAGGAGGCTAATGCGAGTAAAGGCTTCACCAATCAAGCAGATGTATTAAGTCATGTTCATCCTGAGAAAGGTGAAAAAGGTATTTGCGCACAATTAGCCAATCTCTATACAAAATATGAGATTGGTGGAAAATCGAATTCACCTGATTTCCTAAAGGGAACCCCACAAGAAATTTATAATGCAGCATTAAAAGAACGAAGACATCAGGAAGATTTATTCAAACAAGGTGAGGATGGGTTACATAGTGCTTTTGTTGATACAAAAACCCCTTATTTTTCCAGTACCGATACAGTAAAAGTTTCTGATCTGAACTCCGAAAATCTTGCAGCATTAGTTAATCAGGCCGGTCCTAACCACATTGTAACTTACCCAGTTAAACAGGCTCGGGCAAACCATACAATTGCTTTTGGAAAAAGTAAACATGGGGAGTCTTGCTATTCTTTTAGCGCAAATTTTCCTCCTCGAGAGCACCCGTGCAATGCGTTTAAAGAGCTTGCAAAAGAAATTAAAGAATTAGGTGATCAGGATAAGACTGCGATTATAGCTACCCACTATATGAAGCGATAGAATGTGCTAAGTATTTAACGTAGAGAAAGATCTCTTTAATTGCATAGCAACTTAGGAGATCTTTTGATATTTTTTCAGACAGTTTAAAATTATTCATTAATTTAAAATGCTATCTAATCTTGACAAATAATCCATATCGTTTTCTTCCTCTTTTTGCGCAATAACACTAAAAAATGAACCGCTATAGTTTGAAACATTTACATCTTCAGGCTCTGTTTTTTCAGGTTGTTTTTCTGATGGTTCTACCGATACGTGGACCGATGGTTCTACTGAAGGTTTCGATGACTTTTCTACAGTACTTTCCTCTTTATCAGAATCAGAACTATTATAAGAATTTTCCATTCTTTTGTAGTCCTCTTTTGTATATGCGTGAAAGCTTAAAGGATCGTCGGTAGAACAAGTCGGAGGAAAATCAAATCGGCCTTCTTTTGTCAACTGCTCTTTCTTCTCTCCAAACCAGTGCAACCAAGGACCACTTATAAAACCAGCTCTTTTAAAAGCCGCCTGATGCTTTTGATGACATTTAATATCCCAATCATTATGTATATTGTGGGGCGCACATTTCTTTCCTTTTGCTCTTGCTTTCTCATCCAACAAAGCATGTCCCATAACTTGTTCCATAAAAATAGGAATAGTATTTTTTGGCATTGGCTCACCTTGAGCTTCCTGAGCATAGTTTTGTCCTTGCATTACTTTAGCTGAATCTAAAGCGCGTTCGGATGCCTTAACGCGTGGATCATTTATAAGTGTTGTTAAACCACTATCGAACTTTTGCCTATTTCCCTGTTCGAATTTATTACCAGCAGGCGGATTTGCCATTGCTTCACCCTTCGCCGTATAATACGCAGCCGCTACGAATCCACCGACGAATTGCTTGGCCTGTGCGATCATAAACTTGGATGCTTCAGCTTCAACCTGGTCAAGATCATAAAAATCTACATGGTCCCAACGATTGGCACCATACGCATCATACTCATCATGAGTTTGATTATTCGACACTTCTTCTATGACAGGATCATATTTAGAATAAGACATAATATACCTCTAAAAACAATTAAATTAATTAGTCACAATTTGATTGGCAATTATCATATATGGGCAAAATTTATCTTGTTTAGCGCATTTTATGTTTAATTTTCAATCAAATTGCTCTCCAGTGATTTTAAGAAAAAATTGTTAAGGGTTTATTAGTGTTTTGTATAAAATTTATTCTGATCCTATAAAAAGATTATGGCCTTAATATTTTCACTTTGAATATGAATTGGCTTGACAGTCGAGGAGAAGAAGAACAACGTCTATCGACCCGGGGAAACTTACCCTGAGGTATCGTTACCTTTTTACACATAAGAGTTTTTAATAATCCATATTAATGGTAATAATAATCTATGTTTATGTCATTCCCGCGCAGGCGGGAATCCATTCCACAAGCAAAGTAAGGAATTAATTTGCTGGATAGATTCCCGCCTTCGGGGAAATGACACGATATACAACCACTATGCTCATTAAAGGATCAATGAACTGCTTAAAAAAAGTGACAATACCTCTGGGAAATTTACCCCTAATTGATTGAATGGAACAATTTTCTGATGAGGGGAAATGATCTCGTGTGATTGCAATAGCACATCAGAAGATCTTTCGTGAGTATCCGTCGAAAAAGCGAATGGGTAGCCCAGGAAATCTTTAGTTATTATTTTCTTGAATGAAATCTACTCTAAGAAACACAATTCATTTCCTTAATTTTCTCGTGAGGAAAAAAGATCTGAGAAATTCTATTTGCATCTTCAATTTGATTGGGTATAGTCTAACACATTTGTAAAAAACAACAGACCACTTACTTTGCATCACGATGCGTCAAATTCAGGCGTCATCAGAATTCTTGCCCAGGTAAGTAGTTATAACAACAGGAAGCCAGCTATGTACACAGGACCGAACTATCAACTCGGTGAAACTTACGACATGTTGCGCGACAGTGTCCACCAATTTGCTCGTGCTGAAATTGCTCCACTTGCTGCCCAAATTGACGAAAGCAATACCTTTCCTCACCATTTATGGAAAAAATTAGGTGAAATGGGATTGTTAGGAATCACTGTCAATGAAGAGTATGGCGGCGCAAACATGGGGTACCTTGCTCATGTCATCGCTATGGAAGAAATTTCCAGAGCCTCTGCATCTGTAGGCCTAAGTTACGGTGCTCACTCCAATTTATGCGTTAACCAAATTTATTTAAATGGTACGCATTCGCAAAAACAAAAATATCTGCCTAAACTTATTAGTGGAGAATATGTTGGGGCTCTGGCTATGAGTGAGTCCAACTCAGGATCCGATGTAGTCAGTATGCAATTACATGCTCGTCCAGAAGGCAACAAATATATTCTCAACGGCACCAAAATGTGGATCACCAATGGACCTGATGCGGATGTCCTAGTTGTTTACGCCAAAACTGACAAACACGCTGCAAGCAAGGGAATCACTGCGTTTCTAATTGAAAAAGGAATGCCAGGCTTTAAGACAGCTCAAAAACTCGACAAGCTAGGAATGCGTGGATCAAATACCTGCGAGTTGGTATTTGAACAATGTGAAGTTCCAGCCGAGCACGTTTTGGGTGAAGTCAATCGAGGTGTTAAAGTATTAATGAGTGGACTGGATTATGAACGTACCATTCTGGCTGCAGGCCCAGTAGGAATTATGCAAGCGTGTATGGATGTTGTTTTACCTTACGTACATGAACGAAAACAATTTGAACAACCCATAGGTGAATTTCAATTCATCCAAGGTAAATTAGCCGATATGTACACTGACCTGAGCGCCTCAAGAGCATATTTATATGCTATTGCCAGAGCGTGTGATCAAGGTATAGTAAGTCGTAAAGATGCTGCAAGCGTGATTTTATATACTGCTGAAAGAGCAACACAAATGGCATTACAAGCCATTCAAATTCTTGGCGGTAATGGATATATTAATGAGTATCCCACAGGGCGTTTACTGCGTGATGCAAAATTATATGAAATAGGGGCTGGTACTTCTGAAATCAGAAGAATGCTTATTGGACGAGAACTTTTTAAAGAAACAGCATAAGGAAAAATGAAAATGGAACAGAATGACATAGTAATCGTTGCGGCAAAAAGAACTCCTATGGGAGCCATGTTAGGAAATTTATCAGCTCTTTCAGCTCCAGAATTAGGAGCAATTGCACATATAGCTGCTCTATCTCAAGCAGGAATTAGCCCCGCAGAAATCGACGAAGTAATCAGTGGTTGTGTCTTACAAGCTGGAATTGGTCAAGCTCCGGCACGACAAGCAGCAATTAAGGCTGGATTGCCCAACTCCTCAGGAGCGACCACCATCAATAAAATGTGTGGCTCAGGAATGAAGGCAGTTATGTTAGCTCATGACTTAATTCGAGCAGGCACTGCACATATTATTCTTGCCAGTGGTATGGAGAGCATGAGTAATGCTCCTTATCTATTGAGTAAGGCACGTTCAGGATACCGGCTAGGACATGGTGAATTAAAAGACCATATGTTTCTCGACGGATTAGAAGATGCCTATGATAGAGGAAAATTAATGGGTGTTTTCGCAGAAGCTACAGCGAGTCACTTTCATTTTAGCAGAGAGCAACAGGATGAATTTGCTACTCGCTCCATGAGCAGAGCAATCGATGCAATAGAAAATGGATCGTTTAAAGAAGAAATTGCCCCCATAACGATTAATACGCGTAAGGGTGATATTACAGTGAATGTGGATGAAGGTCCTGATGCTGCAAAAATCGCTAAGATATCTCAATTAAAACCCGCTTTTAAAGCAGACGGAACCGTTACCGCAGCCAATTCAAGTTCCATATCTGATGGTGCAGCAAGTCTGATTTTAATGAGTGCTGGACAGGCAGAAAAACGCGGCATTCAACCCATCGCCCGCATTGTTGCTCATGCAAGTCATTCACAAGCACCCGAGTGGTTTACTACAGCGCCAGTAGATGCCATTCGCAAAGTTATGAATAAAGCATCGTGGAAACAAAATGATGTGGATCTATATGAAATAAATGAAGCATTTGCTGTAGTAACAATGGCTGCTATGACACAACTTGAATTAAACCCAGAACAAGTTAATATTCACGGTGGAGCTTGTGCTTTGGGTCATCCAATTGGTGCATCCGGTGCGCGTATTTTAGTAACTTTAATACACGCTCTAAAACATCAAGGAAAAAAACGTGGTGTCGCTTCGTTGTGTATTGGTGGTGGTGAAGCAACTGCTATGGCAATTGAATTAATTTAAAACAAAAAGTCCCCCTCGCCCATAAATGGGATAGGGGATCTTCTTATAAAGGTAATAGCTCAGGTCCCATATTAAACGGTTGGATTTTCTCGCAAGATGCGTCAAATACAACGTTTCCGGTAGGGGCTGAGCACTTACAAAAAAGGATGTTCATGCTACGACACAGTCTTATTTACCTGATACTGAGTATTTTGGTAGTACTATTCGCAAAATACGCGCATCTTGTTATTGTCTATGTTGATATGTTTTTTACCTACGTTAATTTGAAATTGACCCCTATATTCAGCCAAACAGGCTGGGGACTTGTAGTTCGCAAAATTTTGGTTCTTGTTGTATTACCTGTAGTGATTACTGCCGTTCCAGCGCTTATTTACAAATTCATAAAAGGAGGCAATATGCCTCACTTTATTGCGATTACTTGGATTATTTGGACAATCATTGTTTTAAGCGATATTTTGGTACTACGATAAGGAACAGGCATGGCAAAATTAATTAGTCAAATCAACACAAGCAGTCAAGAATTCAAAGAAAACCAAACAGCCATGCAATCCTTAGTAGATGAATTACACAATCGAATTCAGTACATTGCTTTAGGTGGTGATGAGAAAGCACGTGCCCGTCATTTAAAACATGGTAAATTATTGCCAAGAGAACGATTGCAACAATTACTTGATCCTGGAAGTCCTTTTCTTGAACTATCACAACTTGCCGCCTATCAAGTATATGATGATGTAGTCCCTGCTGCAGGGATTATCACCGGGATCGGCTGGGTTTCAGGTATGGAGTGCGTTATTGTTGTGAATGACCCTACGGTAAAAGGCGGTACTTATTATCCCTTAACCGTAAAAAAACACCTAAGGGCACAAGAAATCGCGCTAATGAATCATTTGCCTTGCATTTACCTGGTAGACTCCGGAGGAGCCTATTTACCCCATCAGGATGAAGTATTCCCTGATCGTGATCATTTTGGACGAATCTTTTTCAATCAAGCGCAAATGTCTGCGCAAAATATTCCGCAAATTGCAGTAGTTATGGGTTCTTGTACTGCTGGTGGCGCTTATGTTCCTGCAATGGCCGACGAATCAATTATGGTTAAAAATCAAGCCACAATTTTTCTTGGCGGACCGCCTCTTGTCAAAGCAGCTACAGGGGAAGTCATCAGTGCTGAGGAGTTAGGCGGTGCTGAAGTCCATTGTCGACATTCAGGTGTAGCTGATCACTACGCCGAACATGATGCTCATGCGCTCCATCTAGCACGAACCACCATGAGCAATTTAAATCGTAAAAAACCACAACAATTAACGCGGATTGAAACCGTAGAGCCACTCTATGACAGTAAAGAATTAAATGGCATAGTCCCTACTGATCCCCGAAAACCCTTTGATATTCGAGAAATTATTGCACGCATTGTTGATGGTTCTGAATTTGATGAATTTAAAGCACTCTTTGGCACAACATTGGTTTGTGGCTTCGCACGCTTATACGGATATCCCATAGGAATTATTGCAAATAATGGCATCCTATTTAGCGAAAGTGCTTTGAAAGGAACCCACTTTATAGAACTTTGTTGCCAACGTAAAATTCCTTTATTGTTTCTGCAAAATATTACTGGTTTTATGGTTGGCTCTAAATATGAAGCCTCCGGTATTGCTAAACACGGTGCTAAAATGGTAACCGCAGTCGCCAACGCCAATGTCCCTAAATTTACAGTAATCGTTGGTGGTAGTTTTGGCGCAGGGAATTATGCCATGTGCGGACGCGCCTATAATCCTAATTTTCTCTGGTCTTGGCCTAACTCACGTATTTCAGTCATGGGAGGAGAACAGGCTGCTAATGTTTTGGCACAAGTTAATCGAGACAAATTGGCAAAGCAAGGAAACGATTGGCCTGTAGAAGAGGAGGAACGTTTTAAAGAGAAATTACGCTCCCAATATGAGGCTCAGGGAAATCCTTATTATGCCAGTGCCCGATTGTGGGATGATGGGGTTATTGCCCCCCAGGATACACGCAAAGTATTAGGGCTAGGGTTATCAGCCGCATTAAATGCCCCTATTGAATCAACGCGCTTTGGCGTATTTCGCATGTAAGGAGTCCCTAGGTGAGCGACTTGTTGTTTGAAATTCAGGATCGCTTGTGTTTACTCACTTTAAATCGTGTGAATAAACACAATGCATTCGATAATCAGCTTTTAAGTGAGATGCAACATCAGCTTGATGCTGCTATTGCCAATTCTAATGTTCGTGTCATAGTGCTCAAAGCAAATGGAAAACATTTTTCTGCAGGCGCTGACTTAGCCTGGATGCAAAACATGGCGCGTTATAATGAAGAAGAAAATCTCAAGGATGCCATGGTGCTTGGTAATCTGATGTACACTTTAAATAAAAGCCCTAAACCTACTTTGGCTATGGTGCATGGCTCTGCTTTTGGTGGTGGAGCAGGACTTGCAGCTGCATGTGATATTACTATAGCTTCGCAATCAGCACGTTTTTGTTTTTCGGAAGTTAAATTGGGACTAATACCGGCAGTAATTAGTCCATACGTCGTGCAAGCGATTGGCGAACGTAGCGCTAAAGCATTATTTATGAGTGCTGAGGTTTTTGATGCTGCTAAGGCATTGTCATTACATTTAGTACAACACTGTGTTCCTGAGGAAAGCGTGTTGGAATTTACACTGAATTATGCAAAACAAATCAGCAATAATGCACCCGACGCAGTCAGAGCATCAAAACAACTGGCAAGCTATGTAGCAAATAAAAAAATAAATGAAGAACTTGTTTATTACACTGCTTCTTTAATCGCTCAAAAAAGAGTATCAGTTGAAGGACAACAAGGACTTAATGCATTTTTAAAGAAAGAAACACCGAATTGGAGCTAAAATCGGAGCCCTCAAATAGTGTAGCCTGGGTGAAGCGAAGCGTAACCCGGGAATGATTCGTCATAGATCCCGGGTTACGCTTCGCTTCACCCAGGTTACAATGCATTGGGACTACGTTAAATAATGTATAAGTGGTTATAAAAGTAAAAATTAATGAGGCACTAATGTTTAATAAAATTCTTATTGCCAACCGCGGTGAAATTGCGTGCAGAATTATCAAAACTGCTCGATCTATGGGCATACACACAGTAGCTATTTATTCCTCGGTTGATAAAGACAGTCTGCATGTACGAAGTGCTGACAGCGCATATTGTGTGGGCGACGCACCTGCTAAAGACAGTTATCTAAATATCGCTAAAATTATTCATATTGCCAAGGAAAGTGGAGCACAAGCCATCCATCCCGGTTATGGATTTTTATCTGAAAACCCTGAGTTTGCGAAAGCATGTAAAGAAGCTGACATTGTATTTATTGGTCCTTCAGTCGAAGCAATGGAAGCAATGGCCTCCAAACAATTGGCCAAACAATTACTGGAAAAAACCAGAGTCCCATTAACTCCAGGTTATCACGGCAGCGAACAAACTGAAGACAAATTACTGGCTGAAGCAAAAAAAATAGGATTTCCTGTCCTACTCAAAGCGGCTAATGGCGGTGGTGGTAAAGGGATGCGTGCCGTTCATCACGAATCAGAGTTTAGTGCTGCCCTGGCAGGAGCAAAACGTGAATCAATGGCAAGTTTTGCCGATGACACAATGATTATAGAAAAACTGGTGCTTCATCCTCGCCATGTTGAATTACAAATCATGGCAGACAATCATGGCAATGTAGTTCATTTATTCGAACGCGATTGCTCTATTCAACGGCGACACCAAAAAATTATTGAAGAGGCTCCAGCACCCAATTTGTCTATGTCTTTACGACAAAAACTTGCTGAGGCAGCTTGTGAAGTAGCCCGATCTATAAAATACAGTGGCGCAGGTACTGTTGAATTTTTAGTAGATGCTTCTGAACATTTCTATTTCATGGAAATGAATACTCGATTGCAGGTAGAACATCCAGTGACTGAAATGATCACCGGGCTTGATTTAGTCGCCTGGCAGTTGAAAATTGCTGCTAATGAAACGTTACCCTTAACACAAGATAGAATTCAAGCACAGGGTCATGCAATCGAATGCCGTATCTATGCAGAGGATCCGTATCATGACTTTATTCCATCGATAGGACAAATCCACTTTTTGCAAGAACCTTCTGGAGATGGAATACGCATTGATACTGGGGTACAACGTTTATCACAAATTACCATGTACTATGACCCTATGATTGCCAAGCTTATCGTGTGGGGAGCTAATCGCGATGAAGCATTATCTCGATTAGGGCTCGCTTTATCCAATTATTTTATTGGCGGAGTCAAAACAAACATTCCATTTTTAAAAGCTATTTGCCAACATCCTAAATTCAAGCAGGTAAAACTCAGTACCGATTTTTTAAGCCAGGAAGAAATCAAACTCCCTGCAACAGACAAAGAAATCGCCTTAGTCATGGCTGTGAGCTTTGATTATTTAAACAACTTCAATACATTTCAGGATCCCCTACTGCAAGAAACATTTGCCTGGCAATCTCAAATATCAAGCCATTGGATATGGCGCTATAAAGATCAGGATGAACAGATTGAAGCATTTATCACTCCTATTGATAAAAATCACTTTAAAGTTCAATTCAAAACACAGGAATTTTTGATTTATGCTCATTTAAGTGGCGATAAAATCTATGTTGAAACAAAGATACAAAAACATCACGCTACAGTTGAAAATAAAAAACAATCCTTAACCTTGTATACGAGTCAAGGGCAAATTACTATTGAACGGTTTAACTGGGGAACAATTGGTGCACAAACCAACATACATAAAGGACAACTTACAGCCCCAATGCCAGCTACTGTAGTCGCAATTTTAAAAAATATTGGTGAAAAGGTAAAAGCGGGTGACCGTTTAATTGTTTTAGAAGCAATGAAAATGGAACATACCATTCATGCCCCCACTGACGGCACTTTATTAGATATATTCTATGCTGTGGGGGCACAAGTGAATGAAGGAGAGGAACTACTGTCATTAAGTGAAGAAGATTCTTAAAATATAGTGCTTGATGAAACGAAACTAACCCAAAAGAGCACATGACTACAGATATGCTATACCAGCAAAGTAGGACCACCCTGGAACATTAAAAGAGATAATTATGGACTATCCGCAAAACGTAACCATTATAGAAGTAGGCCCGCGCGATGGCTTGCAAAATGAGTCTTCTTTTGTATCCAGCAAACACAAAATTGAATTAATCAATTTACTTAGTGAATCTGGCTTGCACTATATCGAAGTAACTAGTTTTGTATCTGCAAAAGCAATTCCACAACTGGCAGACCATAATGAAGTATTCCGTGCCATAGATAAAATCCCATCCATACATTATTCTGCATTAGTTCCTAATGAGCACGGCATGCTCAAAGCACTGGAGGCTGGCGTTAAAGAAATTGCCGTATTTACTGCGGCAAGTGAACAATTTAACCAACGAAATATTAATTGCTCCATCGATGAAAGTATTTCTCGTTTTATGCCCGTCCTCATTTTAGCAAAAGAAAAACACATCAAGGTACGAGGGTATATTTCCTGTGTCCTTGGTTGTCCTTATGAAGGAAGTATAGCTCCCGGAAAAGTAGTAGAAGTAACGAAAAAATTAGTGGATTTGGGTGTAGATGAAATTTCACTAGGAGATACTATAGGTGTTGGAACCCCATATCAAACCCATCTATTACTCGAACAAGTACTTAAAATATTGCCACTGGACCAATTGGCAATGCATTTTCATGACACTTATGGTCAAGCCATAGCAAATATTTATACTTCCTTACAACACGGTGTCCACCGTTTTGATAGTTCTGTTGCTGGGCTTGGTGGTTGCCCTTATGCTCGTGGAGCAAGCGGTAATGTAGCCACCGAAGACGTTCTATACTTAATGCATGGTTTAGGAATAAATACCGGTGTAGATATATTTAAAATTGTGGCAGCTGGCGACATGATCTGTAAGATTTTAGGACGTAAAAATCAATCAAAAGTCGCGAATGCTATGTTAGCAAATCCCTGTAATTAGAACATTTATCAAGTGATGCGCACTTCTCCCAGACTGTCTCTATTACATAGAGTCTGGCTGAAAGTAATAAATAAGAGGTAATAACTCAAATTCCTGTGTTAATCGAACGATCGGATTTGAGTGCAGGTTGTGAGAAATTTTTTTAAGCAAGCGCAGCATACATCAGTATGTGAGCATTGATTGGGAAAATTTTCTTGCAAGATGTGCCAAATACGGCCGTTCCCTCATAGGGACTGAGCACTTACAATAAGAGAGAATGAAATGAATGACATCTTATGGAAGCCCAAACATCCTAAAAAAAGTAAAATGTGGCAATTTATGGAATTCGCTGCCAAACAAAACGGCCAGATTTTTGAAAATTACCAAGATATGCATACCTGGTCCATTAAACATCCCGATTCTTTTTGGCCAACACTTTGTGATTTCTTTCATGTGCAGTTTAATACAGAGCCTTACCAGATCCTGAATCATGAAAATAAAATGATCAATGCACATTGGTTTGCTGGGGCTCAATTTAATTTTGCTGAAAAGTTGTTATCACGTAAAGACAAACATCCAGCTTTAATTAGTCTTAATGAAGACAACAGCAAGCAAGTAATTAGCTACGAACAATTGCATGATTTAGTCGCACAATGTGCAGCAGGTTTAAAAGCGATTGGAGTTAATGCCGGCGACAGAGTAGCAGCTTTAATGCCCAATACCGCGCATACAATTATCGCCATGCTCGCTACTACCTCATTAGGAGCGATTTGGTCTTCCTGCTCACCTGATTTTGGCGCCCAAGCAGCGATTGATCGATTGGGCCAAATTGATCCCAAAGTATTGTTTATCTGTGATGGGCATCAATATCAAGGAAAAAAACACAGCGGGGCGGAAAAAATCAAACAACTGAATGATGCCATTAGCTCACTCATCCAAATTGTAATTTGTCCTAATATAAATGAACCTATCGATATTTCTGCACTACCCAAAGCACAACATTGGAAGAATTTTCTTCGTCCAACAAGTTTCTGTGAATTTGTTTCCATGCCTTTTGAACATCCGGTTTACATTATGTTCTCATCAGGAACTACTGGAAAACCCAAATGCATTGTTCATGGAGCAGGTGGCACCCTATTACAGCACCTTAAAGAATTAGGATTGCATACCGATCTGCACGCTAAGGACAACTTATTTTTTTATACTACGTGCGGGTGGATGATGTGGAACTGGACTGTTTCTGCACTTGCCTTAGGAGTAACTCTCACTTTATACGAAGGTTCTCCAACTTATCCCGAGAGCAATCGTTTATTCAAACTCATTGAGGAAGAGCAGGTCACTGTTTTTGGCACAAGTGCCAAATTTATCTCCTCCGTAGAAAAAGCAGGAGTTAAACCCAAAGAGGAGTTTGATTTAACTCACTTGCGCTGCATACTCTCTACAGGTTCACCACTTCTACCTAAAAATTATGATTATGTCTACGAACAAATCAAAGAGGATGTGCAGCTTTGTTCTATTTCAGGTGGTACTGATATTATTTCTTGTTTTGCCTTAGGTAATCCAATGCTTCCAATTTACAGAGGTGAATTGCAATGCCTTGGTCTTGGCATGGCTGTTGATGTATTTGATGAGGAAGGGCATCCCGTTCGTGAAGAGCGGGGAGAATTAGTTTGTACAGCCCCCTTCCCGTCCATGCCTGTAGGTTTTTGGAATGATCCCGAAAGAACCGCGTATCAACGTGCTTATTTCGAACGGTTTCCGGGAATATGGGCTCATGGAGATTTTGCAGAGATTACTGCTCATAATGGATTAATCATTTATGGACGCTCCGACGCTGTTTTAAATCCTGGAGGCGTGCGCATTGGTACCGCTGAAATTTATAGACAAGTAGAAAAAATAGATGAAGTAGTCGACAGCATTGTAATTGGTCAAGATTGGCAAGATGATGTGCGTATCGTTTTGTTTGTTAAATTACGTGCCGACATGGAGCTCACAGAAGAGCTAATAAATAAAATACGTTTAACGATTCGTCAGAATGCCTCACCAAGACACGTCCCAGCGAAAATAGTACAAGTTGAAGATATTCCAAGAACAATTAGTGGTAAAATAGTTGAGGTAGCGGTCAGGCAAGTAGTTCATGGTTTACCTGTAAATAATTTGCAATCTCTGGCAAATCCTCAATCATTGGATTATTTTAAAAATCGCGAAGAATTACAAAAATAAAAAGTAGCCTGGGTGCAGTGCAGCGGAACCCGGGGTTAGAAACTTTATTCGTGTTTAGAAAACCCGGGTTCCGCTGCACTGCACCCAGGCTACTTTACCTCTTAAAAAACCAAAATATCACTAAAATCATAAAGCGTTACGTTGTTTATGCCAACAATTTGTGTATAATATTGCAATGGCGTCGATTTGAAATTCAGCTTGCGGACGCTCAAAAAAGAGTTCTTTTTTGAAAATACGGCTAAAGCGGATATGATTACATCCCTCTAAGTCCCCGTCCGTACGCATAGTCTCAGGTTATAATAATGATTGAATTAAGTGGATTATCCAAATCCTTTTCGGGTAAATCTGTTCTGTGTAACATTAATCTATTTATCCAAGAAGGTGAAATTTTCGGAATCATTGGTAAAAGTGGTGCAGGAAAATCAACCTTATTAAGATGCATTAATCTTCTAGAACGGCCTGATGAAGGTCATGTCATTATTGATAACCAATATTTGACACGTCTTTCAAGAAAAGATTTGGCTTTAGCCCGCCACAAAATGGCAATGATTTTTCAACAATTCAATTTACTCAACTCAAAAAATGTTTATGACAACATCGCGCTTCCTATGCGCATTCAAGGAATTGACGAAGAGGTCATTCGTAATAAAATTGAAGAATTACTGCCAGTTGTCGAATTAACCGATAAAAAACTGGCATACCCCGCACAACTCAGTGGCGGTCAAAAACAAAGGGTAGCTATTGCTCGTGCCTTAAGTTGCTCACCTAAAATTCTGCTTTGCGATGAGGCAACTTCGGCATTAGACCCCGAAACAACAGATTCTATTTTAGCGCTGCTAAAAAAGATTAATGCACTTTATGGCATCACGATAATCCTTATCACTCATGAAATGGATGTAGTGAAACGTATTTGTAACCGGTTGGCAGTAATGGTTGATGGCGAGTTGGTTGAAACCACCGCCCTCGCTAATGTATTTAATAAAAAAGACAGTCTGGCTCGAAGTATGCTTTATGCACAACTCAGCCCACAACTGCCTGAATGTCTTACTAAAAGACTCGCAGATTACGTAACGGATAAACCTTTACTGCGCTTATTCTTCCAGGGTGAAGAAGCAACAGTACCTTTTATTAGTCAAACAAGTCGTGAGTTAAATCTGGACATTAACATCCTGCTCGCCAATATAGATCGTTATGATACAGTAACTTGCGGTGTTTTAGTTGTTGAATTAACTGCACATCAATTTCTACTTGAAGCATTCATTGAACGCTGTGAACAAGCCAATTTAACTGTGGAGGTTTTAGGTTATGTCCTTCCCGATGGCATATGATTTATTCATTGCAACATGCGAAACACTGTATATGGTAGCCATTAGTACTTTATTTGCAGTGATACTCGGCCTACCTTTAGGAACGTGGCTCTATTCGTCCAGTCATATTAAACCAATGCCTAAAGTGTATAAGGCATTATCTGCCTTCATTAACATGGCACGCTCCATACCTTTTATTATTTTATTGGTAGCAATTATTCCATTCACCCGGCTCATCGTTGGTACTTCAATTGGAATGAACGCAGCAATAGTACCTCTTACTCTTGGCGCAACACCCTTTTTTGCTCGCTTGGTAGATAATGTTTATCGTAGCTTACCTTCAGGCCTTATCGAAACAGGTTATGCAATGGGGGCAAACACCCAACAAATTATTTTGCATATTTTATTACCCGAAGCGAAACCTGCATTAATTCATGCTATTACTGTTACAGCGATTACTTTAGTCAATTATTCAGCAATGGCAGGAACCGTTGGTGCTGGCGGGTTGGGTACTTTGGCAATTAACTACGGTTATCAACGCTTTGATGCCGGAGTCATGATATCTACAGTAATCATTTTGATTCTGATGGTACAACTGATGCAAATGGCCGGAGATTATTTAGCAAAACGTTTTTTACATCACTAAAGGTCTGTTAACATTTCGCTATCTTGAGTCAAAATGGCCTGATTTTCGAGTACCGAAGCGCAGCATACATGAAGTATGTGAGCATCGGAGCGCAGAAAATCAGGGCAGTTTGGCCAAGATAGTAGAAATGGAAACAGACCCCTGTGTTATTTTTTGGAGTATTAAATGCGTATTTTAGCTTATTGCTTTTTATTATTGAGTCTTGTTGCATGTAACAAACCCTCACCAAATACTTTGGTAGTAGGAACTATTGCTGGTCCTGAAACCGAACTGGTTGAAACAGCAAAAGAAGTAGCAAAGAACAAATACGACTTAAATATAAAAATTGTGACCTTCAATGATTACAATTTACCCAATGAAGCATTACAGGATGGGAGTTTAGATGCTAATGTTTACCAACATTTACCTTATCTAAATGCAGCTATTAAAGCCCATGGATATACTTTAGAGCCAATAGGTAGAACGTTTGTTTATCCTATGGGTATTTATTCCAAAAAATACACTACGTTACACCAATTACCAGAAAAAGCGGTAATAGCACTCCCCAACGACCCCAGCAATGAAATGCGTGCGCTGCAATTATTGGAAAAAGCACAATTGATTACCTTAAAACCGACTCAAAATGCGGGTCTAAAAGATATTGCAACAAATCCACATAATCTACAGTTCAAAGAAATGGACGCCGCACAATTACCAAGAGTTTTGCCCGACGTGGATGCCGCAGTAATCAATACAACCTTTGCCTTACCTGCAGGTTTAAATCCTTCACGTGATGCATTATTTACTGAAGATAAGAACTCGCCTTATGCCAATATTATTGTCATTCGCAGCAACTCCCCTAAAAAAGCACAACTGGAGCTCTTTGTAAAAGCGTTAAACTCCGAAGAAGTTAAAGAAAAAGCTAAAACTTTATTTGGAGATTCAGCGATTCCTGCCTGGTAGGATTCTATAGCGTCATCCTATGCTCCGTATATTGTAGCCTGGGTGCAGCGCAGCGTAACCCGGGTTTCGCTGCGCTGCACCCAGGCTACAATGCATCCCATGTGAACGATCCCCCGTGACTACAAGTACATGACTGAGCCGAACGAGCTTGCAACGATGTATAGAACTTAAGGGTGGCGCTATATCTTAAATCGAGATAAACATCAAATCCTCTGCAGAGCATCAAAATCACATTCAAATCAAACCTTAATTCTATCTTAATGAAAAAGTGTTATACTTTATAAAAAAGATAGCTCTTGAGGTACCAACCTATGCCTTCGTTTCGACAAGCATTTTTTAATCTTTTAAATTCTAGAAAATATACAAAACAATTTACGCCTGATGAACTAGAAAAAATCTATAAAGACTATCGCGACAAAGTCGGATTATCTGAAGACCTTACTTTTGGAGCTGAAGCTTTTGATAACCATGTTAATAAAAGAATTCAAGACCACAAAGGTTTTAAAACGCCAATCGGTCCAGAGGAAGGAGATACTCTTGAGAAATTACTCAAAGACGATACTCCTAAAGAGAAAAAAGAAGTTAGAGATGAACTCAAATCAATATTAGAACCCCAAGATTTTTTTACTGCAGCGCAGCAGCAATATAAAGATTCAATGGAGTATTTTCATAAGCGGATGAAGGAGTTTCCAGAACTAACAATAGACAACCTTCGAGGCCAACTTGAACAAATTACTACTCGCGGAAGAGACGCACTACTCGCTCAACAAAAAGAAGAACTAAAAAATTTAGAAGCTAAAGCTCAAGGTATAGCGCAAAAAATCGGAACTGCTTTAAATATTAGCGATCCTGGAAAAATACAAGAAATACAAGATAATTTAATCAAAGACTTAAAAAAATCCCATGAAGATCAACTGGCTGAATTCAATAAAACTGCAAAAGACAATGAGGGAATACTCCATAAAGCTGCGGGCCAGGAACAAAGAAAAATGCTCTTCTCTGTCTTATTAGAAAAGACGAGATTACAGCTGAGCGACAAAGATAAGCAAGATATGTTGGACGAAATGAATCGGGCACGAGAGGAGAATCTGAAACGAAGACAGATGACTCGTCCAGATGAGCTTACAACAGGTTACATAGGTAGTAGCGATGATGAAGATACCATCTCTGCTATAAACCCAAATGACTTAGATTTTATCATTTCCCTATCCGGGTCTCGGATATACCAAACGACCAAGGGAACAGCTGACCAACCTGGTGTGTGGACAGTAAGTATGAGTCCTCGCATACTTTCTCCCTTTTACTATTTAAGTAATAAGGAAAATCCTAAAGTAGACATGCTGACGATGGCTCAAGCAGTTAGAGCCTCTGGATTTGACTCAATCACCATAACTATTAATTTCAAGGATAAGGAAACCCAAAAAGCAAGAGCCCGAGAAGCCTATAAAGCAGCACTTGAGACTGGTTTTGCTCCCGGCCCATTACCTGGACAAGAAGGAAAAGAAAAACCAGTACAGGGTATTGTTTTAAAAGATGGAGCTGGCAATGATATTATTGCAAGAGATCTCTTCTCTGCCGAAGAATTGGATCATCTTCATCAAGAAGCAGCCAAAACACGTGCGAAACTCGATAAAGTAGTAGAAGTACCTAAACCAGTATCTTCCGAAGAAACTACCACAAAATTTCGCAAAGATCTCGATGATGGTAGAAAAGAATTTAGAGCTAAAGAAAGCAAACCAGAACCTGATTTGGCTAAAGAACAAGAACATGAAGAAAAAATAAAACGCATTCTCAGTAGTTAACTAAAATGCCACCTGGTTTTTTACTTTAAAACCAGGTATGACGTTTTTGATAGTTTACCTAAAATAATGCTCAAAAAATTCCACTATTCCGCTCACTTAATTTCTGTTATTTTATAAGATTAACTACGGGTTAGGCTAAGGAGATAGCTATGGACACTCGTGAATTCGATGAAGAAGTTAACGATACGGAAGATTTTGGTGTCGATACACTCCTAACTGCGGAAACAAGTCCTTCGACTAAATTGGAACGAAGAAGAAGAATAGAAGACTTATTCGAAGAAAAACGTCTCCGAGAAGAACTCTCTGAATTTGGTTAACCTTGTAATGTAGCCTGGGTGCAGCGCAGCGGAACCCGGGAAAATAGTCCTGAATCCCGAGTTCCGCTGCGCTGCACCCAGTCTACAATGACCGCAAATTAGAAAAGTAAATATCAAACCGTACTGTTTTTCCCTCTACAGCTGCATGCGCAGGCAATAAAGGCTTTGTTTTTTGAGGCCATTTTACTACTACCTTTTGTTTCGTCCGACTTATCGCCAATTGAATGAGTTTCAGTGCGTCCTCATCTGCGCCGATTATTTGTTGTAATGCTTGCATTTCTTTTTTTACCAATGCCGACTTACTACGCTCGGGATGCATGGGATCAATGTAAATAACGTCAGGGTAGTCCTGTTCTGCTAAGGAACTCAAGTAGGAATAAGCATCTCCAGTATGAAGCATCAAAGGCAGGAAGTCTTTCTCTGGCTCATTTCTGCGAATTAAGGCATCTGACAATAAAGAAGCCATAACAGGATGACGTTCAATCATTAACACTTCGGCACCAAAACTGGCTAAAATGGCGGAATCACGCCCCCAACCTGCAGTTGCATCAATAATTTTAAGCCCAGGAGAAGGTTTGCAGGCACGAACTAATCCTTGCTTTTTCCCCTCAGACTTTCTTTTACTCCAAAAAGCGGCACTGAATTCAGCACAGATTGGGGAAAAACCAGGTATTTTTAATGACAGTTTATCTTCAGTAACAAAGAGACAAAGATTTGCATTTTTGTCTAAAACAAAGTTCAGTAGTTTTGCAATTGTTATTGCTTTATCGTGCAAACCTTCATGTTCGTAACCTACTGCTGAAATTTTGACCATATTTGATACCAAAAATATTTAACTATTTGAAACATAAATATCCTCTTTGGCATACAAGACATCGTTCTGCCCTTAATGCTATGTCTCATTCAATGGCTGCTTTAGCTGCTTATACCATTGAGCCACTCAAATTGTCTACAGTTAAACCTCTGACAAAGGAACCCGCCTTGCTTACTGCAAATTAAACTTAAAAAACTCCGAACTGAGGTTATGTGAGGCCTCCTAAGTGCTGTTTGGCCCGGGGCTGGTATGAAAATATAACTTAACCTATTGCAATGGATACGGGCCCAGATCCTACTGCAAAAGGACTGCCAGGAATGGGCGTAAGGGCACCTGTTGCAGAATTTATTGATAAAGCATAAATACTCGCTTCATTTCCACTTGCGACGTACAAAAAACTACCATCAGGAGTTATAGCTATTCCTTGGCTCGCAGCGCCCACTGTAAAAGGGCTTCCAGGGACCGAGGAGGTGAGTGCACCCGTAATCGTATTTACCGAGAATGCGGTAACAGTCCCAATGCCAAAATTTGATACATAAAGAAAATTACCATTCGGTGTTATCGCAATGCCATTGGCATCATCTCCGGCTGAAAAAGGGCTCCCCACAATTGGTGTGAGCGCACCCGTAATCGTATTTCTTGAGAAGGCAGAAACAGTATCTGTGTTTTGATTTGTTATATAAACAAAATTATTATTTGGAGATACCACAATGTTTTGAGGAGTCGTTCCTCCTGTTAAAAAGGGGCTACCGGGAACCGACGTGAGAGCTCCTGTGGACGCATCTATTGAATAGGCGTAGACAGTATTCATTGAAGAATTCAATGCATAAACAAACCTGTTGTCGCGACTTACTGCGACGCCACGAGGAACTCCTCCTCCTAATGAATAAGGACTACCGACGACTGATGTCAGAGCCCCTGTAGTCGTATTGACTGTATAAACAGAAAGACCAGCAGAAACGCTACCATGTGAAGCAAAAATAAAAAGACCGCTAGGGGAGATAGCAAGGCCTCTGGGAAGCGGGCCTCCCGTGGCAAAACTACCAATTGAGCTGAGATTACCCGTCGTTAAATCTAACGAAAAGCCAAAGACGGCATTGTTAGTAGGCCCCACCTCATAAAGAAATTGGACGTCAGGGCTCAGCACGATTGAATTGGCAGTTGTTAAGCCTGTTGCAAAAGGACTACCACCTAGTGGAGTAAGGCTTCCTGTGATTGCATTTATATTAGATCCAGAAATAATATTGCCTGCCCCCACAGTATAGGAAAAAAACTCCCTACATGTAATCACTACATTGGTTACATCAGCCATCACATTGCTCCCCGAACCATTGTTAACCGTACAGATTAAGCCCTTAGGCTGGGTTAATACAGTGACATTATAACTGCCTCCAAAAGCTACAGGAGTGCTGAATTGAAATGTAGTGGCATTGGCCGCTACGGACAAATTATCCCCTCCATTATTTTGCAAAATCAACCCGCTAGTTGTAAGGCCAGAAATAGAACCCCCTATGGTATAGGTGATAGTACTGCACGTAATGGCAATATTTGTCACATTGGCCATCACATTGCTGCCCGAACCATTGTTAACCGTACAGGTTAAGCCCTTAGGCTGGGTTAATACAGTGACATTATAACTGCCTCCAAAAGCCACAGGAGTGCTGAATTGAAATGTAGTGGCATTGGCCGCTACGGACAAATTATCCCCTCCATTATTTTGCAAAACCAACCCGCTTGCTGTAAGACCAGAAATAGAGCCGCCTATGGTATACTCTTGAGCAGGGGCTTGGGTAATGTGTAAGATATTCACACTACTGGGCTGATAACATTGGTTGAGATTGCCTTGCTGACAGACCACCGGCCCTCCAATAATATTCCTGGTTATGGCACTTCCATTGACGGTTAAATTTAAAATACAAGATTGTTGATAACCTAAAATAAAGGGATTGGGACAATTTCCTGTCTTAGTGACTTGAGTAATTCCGGGAATAGCTGTCATGATCAAAGTGTGAGACCTTTTTGATTGGTTGGTAACCAGATACTTCACCGTAGCAACGCCATTTGTGGGAACTGTAATTTTCGTTGCCGTTAAAGGAGTTAAGGTCCACAATGGAGTCCCTGCATAGGCTAGGGCCATAGCAAACATCATCCAGGTACCAGTAAATACCTTATTGATAAAATGTTGTCTATTCATCTGCTGTCCTTAGGTGATGTAATGGGGTTAAAATCTCACGAGCATAGAGAGATAGATTAGGGTTACCAAACATTCTCCATTCTTCTTAGAATGTGTTCATCTAACTGTGTCACCTCGCCTCTCATTTAAGTTCCAATTTTGACTAGTATTCCCCGCGCTCGCCACGGGGTTGTTTATTCAACCGTCGAAATAAATTTGAAGCTGAAAAATGATAAATCGCCCACATCTTACATTGGTTGACTCCATTTTTCCACACTTTTGGGGAGCCCCTTCATCTAAAATAACAGGCATCTGATAATGCACGGACATCATAAAAGTGGTTAGCAAAAGAAAACCGTAGCCTGGGTGCAGCGAAGCGGAACCCGGGGCTCGAGATATGAATGAAGCTCAGAATCCCGGGTTCCGCTTCGCTGCACCCAGGCTACATGTATTATCCAATCTGCAACAATGAAATATCAGCAACTCCTTGCAATAGCTCCTGCAATCGTGCCAGAAGTGCTAAACGATTCACTTTTATTGCCGGGTCCTCCACCATGACCATTACTTTATCAAAGAAAAGATCGACCGGTTCTTTAAGACTGGCGAGTAATTTAAGTAATGGGCCATAATCAGCAGAACGATATAAAGGTTCTACTGCGCGTGCAATTTGATTGATATGAACATATAAAAACTTCTCCGGTTCTTCCTTAAAAAGTTGTTCATTAACAGATGACAATGTTTGTCTTCCTGCTTGAGAAAGCAGATTGTTCACACGCTTGCATGCAGCAGAAAGAGAAGCGGCTTCAGGCAATTTTACAAACAACTGCAGCGCACTTAAACGCTTATCCAAATCATAGAACCATTCATCCTGACGAGCTCGTACTGCGTGCACTAAATCAACACTTAATCCTTGGCCTTGGTAATTAGATTGTAACCGTTCGAGAATAAAAGACTTCAATTCACTCACTAAACTGGGTCCAACAGATATCTGGGTGCCATAATGAATAATTGCTTGCTCAATTAATGTACTTAAATTGAGTTGTGCTGGTGTTGCACAAAGTAAACGGACAACAGCTAAAGCATGACGGCGCAATTTAAAGGGGTCTTTTACTCCAGAAGGCTTTTGCCCTATACCAAAAATACCAACTAAAGTATCGATCCGGTCAGCTAAAGATAAAGCCAACCCCAAATCAGACTCAGGTAAACTGTCCGCAGCAAAACGTGGCATATATTGTTCATTTAAAGCTTGGGCGACAATGTGATCTTCACCATCATTGAGTGCGTAATAATAGCCCATTAATCCCTGTAACTCAGGAAACTCGCCAACCATTCCTGTCAACAAATCACATTTGCTCAACTGTGCTGCACGTTGTGCCTGCTGTAAGCTCAAATTCAAAGCAGGACTCAAATAAGTCATTAGTGCTTCGATCCGCAACGCTTTATCCTGTAAGCTTCCTAACTTTGCCTGGAAAACAACCTGTTCTGTACCTGAAATATGCTGACTTAAAGGCAACTTTTTATCTTGTCGGAAAAAGAATGCTGCATCACTCAAACGTGCTCGCATCACTTTTTCATTCCCTAAAATTACTTGTTTCGGATTGGTGCTCGCGATGTTCGAAACCGTAATAAAATGAGGCAGTAACTTCCCTTGCTTATCCTTTAAAGCAAAACATTTTTGATGTGATTGCATTGAAGCAATTAATGATTCAGCAGGCACTTCGAGAAATTCTTTTTCAAAATTCGCCATTAAAGCCTGAGGCCATTCAACAATTGAAGTCACCTCATCAAGCAAATCTTCAGGCATGATTGCAATAGCTTGAATGGAAGCAGCTAACTCCTCAACTTGTTTTTTAATTATGTGCTTTCTGGTTGCAAAATCAGCAATAACAAAGGATTCCTTCATTTGTACTTCGTAACTTTGCGCGGAGTTAATAACAATTTGTTGTGGATGATGAAAACGGTGTCCTCTACTGCTGCGGTCACTTCGAATACCCAAAAGGGTATGCTCAATTACCTTATCACCATAAAGCATCACTGCCCAATGGACAGGTCGCGCAAACTCTTCATCTCCTGCTCCCCAGCGCATGGGTTTAGCAATCGGCAAAGCAGCCAAAGATTGGCTAATTAAAACAGGCAGCAAATCTTTGGTTTTATTACCTTGGCTTTGCATTTCATAGACAATCCAATCTCCTTTTTCGGTTTCTATTTGGGAAAGTTGTTCCACTTCTACACCACATGATTTAGCAAAACCAAGTAACGCAGGTGTTGGCTTGCCTTCTTTGTCGTATGCTGCAGCGAATGCGGGGCCTCGACGGGTAACTCTCTGGCTTTTTTGTTCTTCTTGCAAATCCAAAATAGTAATCGCGATACGCCTTGGTGTAGCAAAACGCTTTACTTGTCCATAGCTTAATTGTGCTTTATCTAATGCAGCTAATAATTGATTAGCAAACTCATCGGCCAAAGGCCAAACTGAACCAGAAGGTAACTCTTCACAACCCAATTCAAAAATAAAATCATTGACCATCACACACCTTTTGATTAAGGAGTCATAAAAAAATAACTTGGACATGTAGCGCCCAGATTACCGTGAGATTGCCTTGTTCTTAATCGCGAAAAAGCGCAGGTGTACTCATTATCCATCGAGCTTTTGCGCGATTAAGAACAAGGCAAGATCGCGGCAAGATGGGATGCTACGTGTTCAAGTTACTTTTTCATGATTCCCAAGCATAGGAAAGCCCAAAGCTTCACGCGCTTGGTAATAAGCCTGCGCTACTGCTCTTGATAAATGTCTCACGCGTAAAATATAACGCTGTCTTTCAGTAACGGATATCGCTTTACGTGCATCAAGCAAGTTAAACGAGTGTGATGCTTTAATTACCATTTCATAAGCTGGAAGTGGTAATTGTAACGCGATCAGTTTTTGTGCCTCACTCTCATAATAATCAAATTGTTTAAATAATTCTTCTACATTGGCATGTTCAAAGTTATAAGCAGACATTTCCACTTCATTTTGGTGGAACACATTGCCATAAGTTATTATCCCATTTGCGGTATTGCTCCAGGGCAGATCAAATAAATTATCCACTCCTAATATATACATTGCCAACCGTTCCAAACCATAAGTCAACTCACCCGTTACCGGTGCACACACCAAACCACCTGCTTGTTGGAAATAGGTAAACTGGGATACTTCCATACCGTTTTGCCAAACCTCCCATCCTAAACCCCACGCACCTAAAGTAGGTGACTCCCAGTTATCTTCAACAAAGCGAATGTCATCCGCTAAAGGATCAACTCCCAGTGCACGTAATGAATCCAAATATTTATCTTGTATATCTATAGGAGAAGGCTTGAGCACTACCTGAAATTGGTAATAATGTTGCACGCGATTTGGGTTATCTCCATAACGACCATCAGTAGGTCTTCGAGAAGGCTGTACATAAGCAGCCGACCAAGGTTCAGGCCCTATTGCTCGCAAGAAGGTTGCCGGATGGAACGTACCTGCGCCAACCTCCATATCAAAAGGTTGTAAGATGACACATCCTCGAGCAGCCCAATATTGCTGCAAAGTGAGGATAATGTCCTGAAATGTAGATGGTTTTGTCATGAAAATCTCAATGTAGCCTGGGTGAAGCGAAGCGGAACCCGGGAAATTTGTATCATGAAAAACCCGGGTTCCGCTTCGCTTCACCCAGGCTACTTTTGTACTTAACAGTGATTACTTATGAATTACCTGCTGCTTTCTTAATTAACTCTTGTAGCGACTCTTCACTGGCAGCACCAGGTATAAATGATGGCTCAGAACCTTCTTTAAATTGACCATTTGGAGTTGAGGCAATTATAAATGCAGGAGTTCCCATCAGATGTAACTTTTCTGCTAATTCACGGTTTGCGTCTAAAATAGCAGTTACTTCTTTGCTTTGCATATCTGCCTTAAATTTTTTCATATCCAAACCTAAAGACTTAGCAGTGGACATGATGATTTGATCATTTAAGCGTTTGTCAATTGAAATCAATGCATTATGCATGGCTTGATATTTATTTTGCATACCTGCAGCCAAAGCAGCTCTAGAAGCTAACTCAGAGCTCTTACCAAAAATTGGGAACTCTTTATAAATAACGCGTAAATCACTGTCTTTCTTAATCAGGCTGTCAATAATTGGTGACATTTTTTTGCAATGAATGCATTGATAATCAAAAAATTCTACGATAGTCACATTACCTTTTGGATTACCTACAATTGTAGTTTTACCCAGGAATAATTGATCTGTATTTTCTTTAATTGCGGATTGAGCTTGCTGCTGCATATTTTGTTGTTGTTTTTGTTGCAGCGCTTGTGACGCTTCCAAGAGTACTTCTGGATTCGCTACTAAATAGTCATGCACTACTTTTTCAATTTCTTTTTTTTGTGCATCAGACATAGGAGTTGTATTATTGGTATCTGCTGCCATAATTGCAGGTGATACTAAAGATGCTGCCAGCGCTCCTACTGTAAATAAATTTGTAAATTTCACACAGTTCCCCTTTTTTAATAGTTAACATAATACCAACAACTTTCCAATCGGCACCCTAGCATCCGCTTGAAGAAAATTCAATAGGGTCTGTTTACAATTCTACTATCTTGAGTCCAAATGGCGGATTGTAAACAGGCCCTAGTTAATGTGTTATTGCATTAATTTTTATATCGCAGAATTATACAGGTTAATAATGGACATCGCTGCCATTAAGTGAAGTGGATATTTCTTCCTAAGTCTCTTAACTTAATGGCAATGTAGCGAAGCATAAACCCAATATTATATCGAATTAAATCCAATTTGCCCACCCGACTAACTCACTGCATTTCAACAGCTAAATTAGCATAGGCTAAAACAAGCCATTTAACACCATGCTCACTAAACTTCACTTGAACACGGGTGTGGGCCCCGCTCCCTTCTACTGCCAGTACTACTCCCTGACCAAATTTTGCGTGAGTCACACTTTGGCCCAAAGACAACCCCGAAGTTTCTGGTACAACGGATGGTTTATTTCTGGATATAACTGGTGCTTGAAATTTCGCCTTGACACGAATCTCATCAAGTAATTCCTGAGGTAGTTCTCTTAAAAATCGTGAAGGTCGATGATATTCTTCTCGCCCGTATTGTCGTCTTATTTCAGCATAAGATAAAACCAGTTTGCGCATAGCCCGTGTCATGCCCACATAACATAAACGACGCTCTTCCTCCAAACGCCCAGGCTCTTCTAAAGACTGTTTTCCCGGAAATATTCCCTCTTCCATGCCTACTAAAAATACAACAGGAAACTCAAGACCCTTAGCAGCATGCAAAGTCATCAAGTGTACGTAACGCTCATGCTCTCCTGCCTGCATTTCTCCAGCTTCCAAAGAAGCATGTGCTAAAAATGCATTCACTAAAGGAATTTCTTCCTCCTCCTCTTGTTCATAACGAAATTGTTTTGCCGCATTGATTAATTCTTGTAAGTTATCCAGACGAGACTCCGACTTGTCGCCTTTGATTTTACTGAAATGAGCATACAATCCACTCAACTGAATCACTACAGATAATTGCTCGTCCAATTCCATTGCTGCTGTATTCTGTTGCAACTGTTCGATTAACTCGATGAATTTTGATAGTGCAGAACCTGCCCGTTGCGCCATTTCACCTGATTGCAACACTGTTTTTGCGGCATGCCACAAGGAGCATTGTTCTGATTTGGCATAATGACGCAGATCATCAAGCGTTTTTTCACCAATACCTCGAGTGGGGAAATTAACGATGCGCTCAAAAGCAGTATCATCATTAGGATTAACCAATAAGCGCAAATAAGCTAAGGCATCTTTTACTTCTGCACGGTCAAAGAAACGTACTCCGCCATAAATACGATAGGCAATTCCGGCACGTAATAACGCTTCCTCTAAAACCCGGGATTGTGCATTGGAGCGATATAAAATAGCAATTTCATCGGCACTTATGCCTTGATTGATTTCCATCATAATTCGCTCGCAGACAAAGCGCGCTTCCTCAAGTTCATTAAAAGCACTGTAGACAAGAATTTTTTCTCCGGCGGCTCCATCTGTCCACAGATCTTTTCCCATCCGTGAATTATTATGTGTAATTAATGCATTTGCTGCATCGAGTATCGTTGCTGTCGAACGATAATTTTGTTCCAACCGAATAATTTGTGTGCTTTTAAAATCATGAGCAAATTGCTGAATATTCTCAACCTTGGCTCCACGCCAACCATAAATGGATTGATCATCATCGCCTACGGCCAGGACAGCAGCATGCTCACCAGCAAGAAGACGTATCCATGCATACTGAATTGTATTGGTATCCTGAAACTCATCTACTAATATTGCTTGAAAACGTTGGCGATAATGGGCAAGAATCTCTGGGTTATCGCGCAATAACTCATGGGTTCGCAATAACAACTCCGCGAAATCAATTACTCCCGCTGTCTGACAAGCTTGCTCATACGCGCTATAAATGTTGAGCAATGTTTTACCTGGTCCATAAGGCAAAGTATGTACGTGTTGAGGCCGTGTCCCTTCGTCTTTGCGTCCATTAATAAAGGATTGGGCCTGTTTCACTGGCCATTGCTCCGCATCAAGATTTAATAAGCCAATTACACGCTTTATCAGACGTGCTTGATCTTCAGAATCCAAAATATGAAACAGTTCAGGCAAATTAGCTTCTTTATAATGGCGACGGAGCAACCGATGACACAGTCCATGAAAAGTTCCAACCCATAATCCCAATACCGGAGCACTTAGGATGCTGTTTAATCGTGTCCTCATTTCGCCAGCAGCCTTATTAGTAAAAGTTACTGCAAGTATCCCATGCGGCGAAATATGTTCTTCTTCAATGAGCCAGGCAATGCGACTGACTAAAACTTTCGTTTTACCGCTCCCTGCCCCAGCGAGGACCAGCGTATTACCAAGTGGAGAAGTCACTGCTTCACGTTGTCGTTCATTCAATCCTTTAAGAATTGCAGCAAGTGTCATAAGAAAATTCCAGGAAAAAATAGATGCTGTATTCTATTAATAGATCCCACTCTCTCGCAAGCAAAAGAAAAATTGGAGCTATACTCATTATAAGTATAAACCTTGTTTTAAAATGAATACTTATTGCTTTAAAACGCTTCACAGCGCAAAATAACACAATATGCTAAAAACAAAAACTTCCTAAAAGGACTAAAATGCACTCACTTTATCCATCAATTAAACCTTATGCGCAACATGAATTAAAAGTCAGTGAACTGCATACACTCTATCTTGAAGAAACTGGGAATCCAGAAGGGCTGCCTGTGGTGGTATTACATCCAGGACCAGGTGCTTCTACTGGGGATGGTTACCTTAGACGTTTTTTTGATCCGCAACATTATCGAATTATACTTTTTGATCAACGCGGATGCGGGCGCTCTACTCCTCATCTGGAAGTTCGTGAAAATACGACAAGTTTATTATTGGATGATATCGATGCCATCAGAGATTTTTTAGGATTATCTGAATTTGTATTGTCTGGAGGGGGTTGGGGTTCTTTGCTTGCATTGCTTTATGCTCAAAAATTTCCCCAACAAATTAAAGCGCTGCAATTGCATCAAGTTTTCTTAGGAAGACAACAAGATTTTGATTGGTTTTATAAACATGGTGCCAACCTGGTTTATCCTGATTATTGGCAAGAATTTATTAGCAGTGTCCCTGAAAACATGCTGAATCAAATTCCCAAATATTATGCCAATTGCCTGCAAGGCCCTAATGAACTAGCACGCATGAGTGCAGCAAAATCATGGGCCTTGTGGGAAGCACGTTGCAGCAGTTTGCAACCTCATTTATATGTTATTGATCAATTCAGTGATCCTCATTTTGCTCTGGCTCTTGCAACATTGGAATCCCATTACATCAACAATCATTTTTTCATTGAAGAAAATCAAGTAATGGCAAATGTCCATAAAATAAGACACATCCCGACTTACATCGTACACGGTCGTTTTGATTTAATTTCCCCGCTCGCTGGTGCTTTTGAACTTCATCAAGCAATACCCGCTTCCAATTTAAGAATAGTTCGTGATGCAGGGCATTCAGATAGAGAGTCGGGTATAATTGATGCCCTAATTTATGCGAGCAAAGAAATTTCCAAGCAAGGACTTGATGCATGTTGATTGTAATCCAAAGAGTAACACACGCTCGGGTAGATATTGATGGTGAAACAGTTGGAAAAATAGATCAGGGGCTTTTAGTACTCTGTGGATTTGAACCCGATGATACAGAGCATAACCTCAATAAAATGTTAGATAAGTGCATCCATTATCGTATTTTTAACGACAACCAAGGTAAAATGAATTTAAGTCTTAAAGAGGTTCAAGGTGGTTTATTATTAGTACCTCAATTTACTTTAATGGCCGAAACTCAAAAAGGATTGCGCCCCAGCTTTTCAAATGCGGCACCACCTGAATTGGGTCGACAATTATTTGATAATCTCCTGACGCGAGCAGCTCAGGTATATCCTCATACACAAAGTGGATGTTTTGGTGCTGATATGCAGGTTCATTTGTGCAATGATGGACCTGTGACTTTTTTGTTAAAATTCTAATGAGTGCTCTGGGCTCAGGTGAACTCTTTGACTTAAGGAAATGAGAACGTAGTCTGGGTGCAGCGCAGCGGAACCCGGGGAAGTCTGTGCTAGGAAAACCTGGGTTCCGCTGCGCGGCACCCAGGCTACAAAATATATTTTTACACAAAATACCAACGAACGGTGCGGGGCACCATGATTGTTTGCAAGAACATCAAACTCGTGTAACATCATTCATTAAGTTGAATAATAAAAAAAATCATGCGATTAATTTCAATAGTTATCAGTTTTACCAGTAGTATCGTTTTAACTGGTTGTGTGTCTAAGGGAACTAATCCCATCGATCCATTTGAACCTTTTAACCGAAAAGTATATAAATTTAATACCGTCTTAGACAACGCAATTTTAAAACCCTCTGCAAAAGTATATCGAACCGTCTTGCCTGCACCAGTTCGTAAAAGTATCAATAATTTTTACAACAACTTAGATCTGATTCCAACCGTAGGCAATGATCTTCTACAAGCTGAAGGTAAATGGGCAATTCGAGACTCCTGGCGATTCATTATAAACTCTTCTTTAGGTGTGGGCGGTTTATTTGATGTAGCTAAAACCTTTGGCCTGCCCCCTCATTCTAATGATTTAGGGCTTACATTAGCCAAATGGGGCGATAAAAATTCTCCCTACCTGATTCTTCCCTTGTTAGGTCCAAGTACTCTTCGAGATGGAGCAGGATGGCTATTCCAATTTGCATTATACAGTCCGTATGTTTACATTAATGAAGATGTTGTAGTTTACAGTCTGCTTGCTTTACGTACAGTAGATTTACGTGCACAACTGTTAGATACTGATCGCATAATGGATGAGGCCCTGGATAAATATGCCTTCATGAGAGATGCCTACCTCCAATATCGTAATCATCTTATCACGGGTACCCAACCAGATACTGGGGCGTTGTATGTGGATGATCAAAAAGCAGATCAGGAAGCTGCTGCAGAAACCGGTGGTGATTATGTTGATGAATAAAAATGTAGAGATAGATTCCTGGTTGCTTACAACTGAATCTTCTAAATATCCCTGATCCTAAAATCAGTTCCGCTCTACTCCGACGTCCCGTGGGTTTGTCCGCGGGAGTAATGTAGCCTGGGTACAGGCAAAGCCGTAACCCGGGTTTCTGGATAAACATCAAGCACCCAGGCTTGTATCAATTTACAACAATGCCGGACAAACCGCGGGGCGTAGGTCAAGATGTGATCAAGAGACCGTTGCATACAAAAAAGCTTTTTAAACTGTTACGACTTTTATCCAATAGTTGTTATAAGGTTCATAGCTTTAAATATGGAAAGAAGAGAAAAAGGAGCCCATGCTCTCTATAAACTCTTCTGGCTCTTGTTGGTTTTTTCCAAAAAAAACCTCTTTATTGTCCCTGATTTTTTGAAAAAATCCATACAAAAATTCTTTCTTAATGGGTTCATCGCTTTGTTGAATTCCATTTTTAAGCGCTACTCTAATCACCTTATAATCTTCATCAAGTAAAAGTGAATACTCCTCAAGTATGATTATATCTTTCCCTCGACTCTTATATTCATAATAAAGTTTTTCGAGTATTCCCCAATGGTTACATAAAAATGACGTCACATCGTTGTGTTTCTCAAGGTAGGTCAGCATAGGCTTTAAATTACCTTGGGTTAATTTCATGAAGGCTTCAAGGTATAATGCAAAGCGTGTGGTTAGACGATTTCCAGCATCTCGATCAAAAATCGGGTGAGTCCTTGTTAACAGGAATCTGAAGCTTTCAGAAAAAGCCAAGACTGATTTTTTGTCATGATAACTTTGTATGTAAGAAAAAAGCTCACCCTGGGGATTAAAACCTCCCTGGATGATGTCTTTCATTAAATACATTTTTTTTAACAAATCGAGAAGTGTCATCAATCTAACTCTATCAAAATTTTATAAGTGATTGTGCGTGGTTATACTTTATTGCTATAAGAATATAAAGCTGTTTTTGATTTTACGGGTCGCACGGTGGAACAGGCTGATGCAAAACAATTGCTTGAACTCAATCAGGTCCACCTGGCGATTACAACGTAATACTTATTGGGTTTTATTATATGCATTGGCAAAAAAACTCTAAGCATGCTTCTCTGATTAGAGAAGCATGCTTTATATAACCAGAATAAACGTGCTTTAAGTTGTTTTTGATTTATTCAATAACCATGATGACTACAATACCCCTGCGCCAAGCGTCTTAACATCATTTGTTGTCTCAGGAGGCTTTGAAACACTTGTTACACCAAAAAACGAAACTGCTCCTGCAGGCGCAGCTACAGGCATAGGTGAAGGAACAGGCGCAGCGCCCGCGTTTAATAATGTTTCAAAATCCTGACTAGGATTAATTTTTGTATACGGATTTGCCTTAGCATACGCACGTAAATCCATATTTGCTTTTTGCTGAGCAGATTGTCTATACCATTGTACATAGATGTGTTGAGAAACCATCAAAATACCTTCATCTCCGGGTTTAGCTGGGACCCAACTTCCCAAGTTTTCACTTTCTTCGCGAAGAAGAATTAAATCATTCTCTACTTCAAGCTTTAAAATCGGTTTGCGATTTTTCGTTTGAATTTCGACATAGGCAGCAACGGCTTTATTTGAACCATACACGCCAAAATCGAAGCCAGAAGGTCCATAGGCTTTCGACTCAGTGAGGCCTTCAGTACTATTTAGATCAAGTTCTACTTGGTCAAAATTATCCGTTTTATATGCACGTCTCGTTCCCATATGACGAACCACCTCTCGAAAATTTCCCGCATTCTTACCAACTACTGTAGCAACAATAAACTGTCTTTCGGATTTACTGATGTCATCTATAAACTTTTCATGTCCAGAAAAAGGCACCATCCATGTAGAATAAGTTTCTGGCATTACTATTGATAAATTCGGAGACGCTAACGCTGCATTTTTTACATGAGTTTTAATATCTTCCAAGATTTTGCTTTGCTCATGCAAATCACTAATACCAGAAAAACCTTTTTTATTTGCCAAACGAACCGCAAGCTTACGCATTTGCGAAATTTCTCTAGGAATGCCTCCGTCCACACAAACCATCACATTACCACTATGATCATCTGTTTTTTGTGGAAGCTCGTCAATTTTCCTAATTACCGCATCCGTTGCATGTGATTTTCCACTGGCTGAGGGTCCAGGAATAATGATAAATTTTGCTCCATCCCATTTATTTCCTTCAATAAACTTCGTAGAAGCATTAAAAACAGCGTCTCGATACTCCTCACTATATGCTTCTTCTTGAAGGGCGAGTTGATAGAGCTTAAGGCCTTCTTTTCCTAAAAGAGCTTCCATTGTGGTTGTTGCGTTTTCAGGGGTGTTTTTTCGCATCTTAGTACAACCCTTGAAATTTGTTGTATTATCATTTGCTAATTGAGTTACGTATTTAATGAATTGCTCTCGATGATAATTATGGGGAAGTTTCGAATGCGATTTCTTATACGCTGCAATTCCTGTATATAAGTGGACTTTTCCAGCGTTACTTAAATCGGCTACTCCATGTACATGAGTAGGCTTAGGATAATCACCTATTTGTGAGATAAGCCTGTTTACTGTCTGTTGTGGAGTCTCTTTTGATGTCTTTTGCGAATCGTTTAAAGAGCCTAATTTAACCGACTCTATAAACTTCCGTTGAGTTTGTACCCAATTTTCTTGTAATTGACATAACATTGTAGCAGCGTTCCCTTCGGTTGCTGATACAGCGAGCTTATATAAGGTTTTAAGCGTTTGGACGTAAGCTTCTTCCATATATAATTGATTGGGGTCTACAGTAATGTCTGGAGAAATTGCTTTTTCTAATTCTTTAATTTCATTTTCAATTTGTATTGCGAGGAACTCTAGACCGACCAAAGAGGTGGCTTGCAATTGCTCATAGTATTGCATATAAAGCGGATGATAAAGCAGACCCTCTATTTTACGCATTACCGCAGCTAAATAGTTTAAGTACTCTGTGGTATCAGCTTCTGATTCAACCTTAGAAAGCATGTCTAGTTCCAAAACAATTTGATTTAAATAAGCTTTGGGATGAGATGCATGCCCAGCACTGCTCATTAGATCTTCACGGATTGCCCGGAGGTTGCGTGATATTAACTGATCAGGCTTATGTGACCGTTGCTTTTCATTCTTGATTTCCATAAGGGTTGACTCACTTTAAAATTAAATAAGCAGGTCCCTCTTGATAATTCCATGGTAATTAATTACGGCTCTTCAGTAATTAATATGGCCTTTATGTCCAATAATCTTACAATTCTAATTGATTTTTCTTATTAAAAAATTATGCGTTGTATAAAAAAAGTATGTGTTGGTTATTAAAAAAATCATATATCATTAAGGTTTCGGTGTTTAAATGAGTGCCAAAAGTGAAAGAGAATGAACTAGTTTGTGAAAAAAGCCTTACCAAAATCTTTGAAAATGGGTTAAATAGCCAGGAAAAGATCAGTGGAGAGACTGTTGTGAACGCAACAGAGCTAGTTATACAAGCAATTGTCGCTATGGATGTTGATGAGGAATACAAGAAAGCTATAGCAGAGGCTTGTATTGAAGCTGCTTCTTTAATTGACCCTGAGCGCTGCGTTAATAAAGCATCTATTGTTGAAACGTTTCAATCTAATTTAGAGAGGGAATTAGCCAACCTTTCGCGTTCGATATTTACTTTAAGATAATTCGCCTTTGACATTGTTTGAATGGATCAAAGCAAGTTAAATTTAATTTAACGATGTCATTGAATTTGTGCGGGATAATAAATTTCATTATTACCCCCTTTAGTTCTATAAAAAACATTTCGAGTTAAGCGCGGCATATCTTCTCAAGACAACGTAAAAAGTCGCCCGCGATATCGAGTTGTGTTTCTGCTTCTATTTCTCGCAGACATGTTGGGCTTGTCACATTGATTTCGGTTAAATAATCACCAATCACATCAATGCCAACAAAATATAACCCTTTAGTTTTAAGGACAGGTGCTATTTGCTCACAAATCCATCGGTCTCTTTCTGTAATAGCTACTACTTCGCCTCGTGCACCCGCCGCCAAATTACCTCGCAAGTCCCCTTCCGCAGGAATACGCGCCAATGCATACGGAACAGGTTCACCATTAATTAATAAAATACGTTTATCACCTGATTTTTTTATTTCATGTATATACCGCTGAGCGATAATGGTTTGCGTCTGATTTTTAGTTAAGACTTCCAAAATAACCGCCAAATTGTTCCCTTGTTCTTCGACATGAAATATGGAATTTCCTCCCATTCCTTCCATAGGTTTAAAAATAACTTGTTTATGCTCCTCCCAAAAAGATTTCAACTGCTGCATATTTCTCGAAACAAGCGTTGTTGGACAACACTGAGGGAAATTTAAAGTAAAAAACTTCTCATTTGCATCCCGTAAACTTTGCGGCTTGTTCGCTACAAGAACTCCTTCCCGTTCCGCAAGCTCCAGAAAATAGGTGGTATAAATGTACTCAGTATTAAATGGAGGATCTTTTCGCATCAGAATGATGTCAAATTCACCTAAGGGTTTTTCAGATAAGTCTTTAATTGTCGCCCAATCCTTACTGTGCACATCACCTATGCTTAAATCATAGACGTGTGCAAAAGCACGTCCTTCCCTGCAGAATAAATCTTCTTGAGTGAAAACAACACAAGACCAACCCAGCTCTTGTGCTCTCTTGATCATAGCCAGAGTCGTATCTTTGTAAGGTTTCAATTGATGTAAAGGATCCAGCAACACTGCAAGTTTCATTATTCACCTCCAATAGCTGCAATTTCCCTTGCTGCAGCAAGTGCAGCCAATCGAGCAATAACCCCATAAACATAAAAACGATTAGACTCATCCAATTCAGTTAAATCATCGCAAGGCATATTACAGGCTTGAGCAAAAGCTAAAGGTTCAAAGTGCATACCTGGCGCATTCAGATTTTCATCAATGCCACGCTCTTGATGGACCCTATAAAATCCACCTACTACAAATTGGCCAATCATATAAACTACAGGCTCAGCCACAGAGCCGTTTGGCATCGTTTCAAAGGTATACACACCCTCCTGGATAATTACCCTATCTACTTTACGACCGCCTTTACTGGCCGACATTTTTGTGCGTTGTTTTCTATTTAATTGGCGTACTTCTTCAGCGTCATGCACCATCATCACACTCATGCCATAAGTGCCATTATCTGCTTTAATAACAACAAATGGCTGCTCTTTAATTCCATAAGTTGCATATTTATCATTCATTAAAGTGAGAATTTTCTCTACTTCGATTGCTAACCTGTCTATACCCTCCTGAGCCATAAAATCCAAACCCTCAAGAGCACTAAAATAAGGATTGATTAACCAAGAGTCCATACCTACCAATTCGGAAAATTCCGTAGCAATCTCATCATAAAAATTAAAATGGCTGGATTTTAATCGCGAAAACCAACCCAATTGTGCTGTAGGCCTTATCTTTTGTTGTATTCCTTGCAAAATTTCAGGAACCCCTTGGGACAAGTCATTATTCAGCATAAGAAAACATGGATTAAAATTAGCCAGACCCACTCGGTCTCCCTGACGCTGTATGGGCTCTAATAAAAGCACTTCTCCACCGTCAAGAACAATTTCAGTAGGTTCTTTAAGATCAGGATCTAAACTGCCGATACGAACTACAAATCCAGCCCTTATAAAAATAGTGCGTAATACATTAAGACTTTTTAAATAAAACTTATTGCGGGTATGACTTTCAGGAATCAATAAAATTCTGGTGCAATCAGGAACATAATCGATTAATACTGATTGAGCTGCTTGAATACATAATGGAAGAAACTCAGGGTTCAAATTATTAAAACCTGCTGGAAATAGATTTGTATCTACAGGCGCCAGTTTAAATCCAGCATGCCGCAAGTCAACAGATGAAGTTAATGGCGGAGGAGTTTCTTTCCATTGGTGTCTAAACCAAGCTTCAATAGCTGCTATTTGATTTAAAACAATTTTTTCCACATGAAACAATGGTCCAGAATGTGCTGTGGTCAAATGAGGAACAGGGATTTCATGAACATTCATGCTTACTCTCTTTTTATTTTTTTCGAAGATGTTACCGAGGTTAACACAGAAATAAAAGATCTTATTGATTTTCTGTTATTATATAGCAAGTTAGATTTTTATGCTCAATATAATCTTTGAATCGCATGATATTGCTAACGGAATAAGTTTTGTTGGACTTAGATGTCCAGCAAACATTGATTAGAATTTTCGCAGAAGTCGATTAACAAACTAAAGGAACCTTATTCATGATCAATGAGCTAGTGCAACAATTTTCCACGCAAATACAAACTTTTTTATATATCATGATGCTCATCAATGGAATTTTACATTTGATTTTTGCTGGTGCTGTCGCTCATGATGCAGGAAACATGAGTCGAATGGGCCAAAAACCTGTTTTGGTTTCTGCAGCTACATGGGCATTTGCAACGTTAATAGGTGGTGTAATCACCGCAACAATTTATTGGTTGCTGCACCACTCCACACTTACAAGACCGACAATAAGAGAGGTTCGCTATGACCAAGCCTAATATTAAAACCATTGATGTGCATCAACTAAAAGAAATGATGGCGAATAATCCCAATCTTTGTTTAATTGACGTTCGTGAATTGGAAGAGTGGCAAGAGTTTCATATAGCAGGAGCGCTTCACATTCCTAAAGACATCATTGCATCATCTATTGCAGCAACAATTCCCAATAAAGAGCAACCCATTTATTTGCACTGCAAAGGTGGGGTGCGATCTTTGTTTGCTGCACAATCCTTAATAGATTTAGGATATCACGAAGTTTATTCGGTTGATGGTGGTATTATCGATTGGGCAATGTCAGGTTACCCTATAGAGCAGCAGAAAACATCTGAGCTCCAATTGTAATTCTAAACCTATTTGTAACTTGAGCACAGGAAGCAGAACTCGAATGTTTGAAACCCAAATTCTGCTTCTCTGTATCCAGACTACACATTTCGTAACTTATGGTGTATTGGTTGATACCTGCTCTATAACAACCTCAGATGGAGATGTAGATGGTGAAACAGTTTTATCTGCAAATAGACCTATACGGTTCTTTGTTTTTTTATCAGAGTCTTTCAACTGTTTTTCTTGAGTCTGATCAATCTGTTCCAACCTAAAGTTTGCTACTTTTTTAACCAAATCCTGCAGCACTTTTTCTACCTTATAATTCTTAATTTTTTGACTTGAGAAAATCTGTTTACTTAATTCAAGGTACCCTTTTCTTGGATCTGAATCTACATATACATGTGCATGCATAAATTTGCTTAGAGCATCATACATATCGAGTAAATCTTTGGAGTCAGGAAAATTTTCCAGGGTAAGGCTGAGTGAAGTAGTTAATGCATTATATAAAGTACTGTTCTCGGGATATAAGAAAAATGAAGTTAAAGGTCCTTGATAACTGTCAAAAATTTGATCACGAATATAAAATGCTGCTGCGTTGAGTATAATTGTTTTTTCTGGGTTACTGGATTTATCATTATCAAGACAGTTAAGAACTGCAAGTAAATACCTACATTGGATTGCTCGATCAGGATGTTTAATGGAAAGAGTCCTTAATGCTTTTGGTAAATTTTTTGCATCAAGCTTATGACTTTTTAATTCAGTTGCAATACTCTCCCTGATAAACTTCGATAACGCATCATAGTCAACATACTGAAAACCCATTTCTGCTCTCCTTAAACTCCATGAATCGGGATTAGTAAAATTTACTCCAACGGGAAGTTTAAACTAATTCACAAAGCCCGTCATGCATTTTCTTTTTACTGCTTAATTAATTTTTAATCTTTAAAGTCAATGACATAGAAGAGATATTTCACAACATATCCGAGATTGAGTGGATACCTTTTTCTGTTTTTAGTCAATGCGAAAAGACTTATGAAATTGGGGATAAAACTTCAAATTAACTTTTTTCATTGCTTTTTACTGCCCTGTTGATTAATTTACCCTTTTATCCTGCAGGATGAGTTATGAAAAAATACATCTACTTCATTTTTCTTTTTCTAAGTTGTCTGAACACTTATGCGCAAATCAATCAACCCAAATTAGTTGTTCAACTGGTCATTGATCAATTACGTGGCGATTTAATCCAGCAACATCAGCAACAATTTGGTAATGGCGGGTTTAATTATTTATTAAGTCATGCCATTGATTATCACAATACCCATCATCTACATGCCAACACAACAACCTGTGCAGGGCATGCGACTGTAGCAACAGGAAGTTTTCCAGCTTTACATGGTGTCGTAAATAATGAATGGTATGACCGAAAATCACAACAACTGGTCTATTGCATGGAAGATTTAAAAACCAAGATATTAAATACCCCTCATACACGTATTATCACTCCAGGACGTTCACCTAAGAACTTATATACTTCAACCTTAAGTGATGAGGTCATACTCTCCCAAAAAGGGCGTGCCTTTGGAGTGTCCTTAAAAGATCGTTCTGCAATAACCCTTGCAGGTCATGCAGGCAAAGCGTTTTGGTTTGATACTACCAATGGCGGTTTTATTACCAGTTCTTATTACTATGCTCAATACCCTCAATGGGTTAAAAATTGGAACAAAAACTATCATCCGCAAAACTATGATTGGATTCTTGGTCGAGCAAAAGTGGAGTATCTAAATGCCAACTCACCTGTTTTCCATCATGAAGATGAGCTTTTTGGTCAAACTTTTCCACATCATGTGACACAAGCACCAAGCCCTGAGTTTTTTAAATCCTTGTCGCGAACTCCCAAGGCCGACCAATTAACTGCAGATTTCGCAGAGCATCTTTTAACTGAAGAACGATTAGGACAATCTCCCGGAAAAACCGATTATTTAGGTATTAGTTTCTCCGGGGTTGATGCGATAGGCCATCAATTTGGTCCCAATAGTCTTGAATCCGAAGATAATTTATTAGAATTGGATAAAACTTTAGCACATCTTTTTACAGTCATTGATAAACAAGTGGGTCTAAAAAATACCCTAATTGTTCTTACTGCAGATCATGGCGTAAATGATGGGCCAACGTATCTCAAGGCGCATCATATGAATGAAATTATGCCCATTGATATCCTGCAAATGGAACACTACATTCGTACTGTATTAAAAAAACAATATGCACTTCCAGAGCAAACTCTGATGTCGATTACACCGCCTTACATCTATCTCAATCATCAAGTCATAAATAAGCATAAACTGAAACTTAATGAAGTGAAGGATTATCTTGCCCATGTTTTAACCCGGCAACCAGGAATATTTAAAGCATATGCATTACCAATTACTGATATAGAAAAAGACTGGCTTAGCGCTAAAGTCAACAAAATGTATTATCCGGATCGATCTGGGGATATTTACCTGATTCAACCCCCCAATCAATCGTATGGTACTAAAAGTAAAGATCGCGTTGCTCATGGCAGTCCTTGGCAATATGACAGTTATGTCCCCCTGCTCTTCGTCCACCCGGACTTTAAAGCACAACGCATTTTTCGGCCGACTTACACGCCAGATATTGCACCTACTTTATCCGCTGTTCTTATGATAAAAAATCCATCTGCGGCTGTGGGTCAACCTTTGCAAGAAGTGGTACAGGCGTTTAATTAAAAAATGGTTTTTTGTGTAGAAATGTAGCCTGGGTGAAGGCAAGGCCGTAACCCAGGAATGATTCCCTCAGATCCCGAGTCCCGCTTCGCTGCACCAGGCTACCATTTGAATATCAAAAAAATAGCGAAATCAACTAAACTTATATAAAAAAGAATGGTTTTTTTATTACTCTAAACCTAGTGGTTTTGCAAGCAAAGCCTAATATAAAGATTGAATTTAACACAAAAAAGCTTTAATATTTGCACGAAATTTCTAACGATATCATCATGAATAAGCAAGCAATAATTATTGGGATTTCTGGCCCTTCTGCATCAGGAAAAAGTCTTTTAGCGAATACTATTGTTAATGAGCTTGGCTCAGAACAAGTAGTGGTTATTTCTGAAGATGCTTACTATAAAGATAATGGACATTTGCCTTTCTCTGACAGAGAAAAAATTAACTACGATCATCCTGATTCTTTTGATCATTCTTTGCTTTGTGAACATTTACGTCAATTAAGAGATGGAAAGCCTGTTGAAATTCCAATTTATTCTCACTCCAAGCACATGCGTCTGCCTGAAACCAGAACAGTTGGCCAACATGCCATTATTATTCTTGAAGGCATTTTACTCTTTAGCGATAAAGAATTGCGAGAAATAATGGATATTCGAATTTTTATGTCTACGCCTCTGGACGTATGTTTAACCCGACGTTTAAAGAGAGATGTGGTTGAACGACATAGAACCTTTGAATCGGTAGTACATCAATATGAAACAACAGTACGTCCCATGTACTTGCAGTTTATTGAACCATCCAGTCGCTACGCCGACATCATTGTTCCTCGTGGAGGAGAAAACAGGATTGCTATTGAAATGATTCAAGCTAAGATGCGTGAATTGTTAGCGTCACACACTAATTAATTTGAGGAGAGAATGGTGGGATTTTTAGCAGGTAAAAAGGCACTTATTATTGGTCTGGCCAGTAATAGATCAATTGCTTACGGTATTGCCAAGGCATTTCATGAGCAAGGAGCTGAATTAGCATTTACTTATCAAAATGAACGTCTGAAAGAGCGCGTGGAATCAATGGCAGCAGAATTCAATTCCTCACTGACTTTTCCCTGCGACGTAGCCTATGATGAAGAAATCAAGGCTCTTTTTTCTAATCTTCGCACGCATTGGGATCATTTGGATGTCTTAATCCATTCCGTTGCATATGCCCCAGCAGATCAAATTAGTGGGGACTTCGTAGAATCCTGTACTCGTGAAGGTTTTAGGATCGCGCATGACATCAGTGCATACAGTCTAATCGGTTTAGCACAAGCAGCTTTACCCATGATGGAAGGCACTGAAGGCTCTCTTTTAACTTTATCATACTACGGCGCTGAAAAAGCAGTACCTAACTATAATGTTATGGGTGTAGCCAAGGCAAGCTTAGAGGCCTCTGTACGTTATTTAGCCTCGAGTCTAGGCAATAAAGGGATTCGTATCAATGCCATATCTGCAGGCCCCATCAAAACACTTGCTGCTGCTGGAATTAAAGATTTCCGTAAAATCCAAAATGCTTATGCCAACATTACGCCACTCCACCGAAATGTTACTATTGAGGAAGTAGGTAATACTGCAGCGTTTTTATGCTCTAATCTTGCTTCGGGTATTACTGGTGAAGTAGTACATGTAGATGCTGGCTATCATGCTGTCTCTACTATGAGCGAACTGAGTTAATCAACGTAACCGCTCACGTAATCGCATCAGATTGTAGCCTGGGTGCAGCGAAGCGGAACCCGGGATTTTAAATTACCAATTTTCCCGGTTCCGCTTCGCTGCACCCAGGCTACTATTCTATTTCATATTTCTAAGCTATTCTTTAACATACTTATTCTAAAAAAGATCATCATGTATCAAGTCGTCAGAGCTATTCTATATATTTGGACTTTCGTCATTACGAGTTCAAACGCAACAGCAGCTTCATTTTCTTTAGACAATTTAGTTAAAGTAACCTCAGAAAATGATACTCAATGCGTGCAATACTACCTCTATAAAGGTGCACTTTATTGTGATGCAACAAAAACTGATACGAAGACTGTAGATCCTGAAATAAAAAACTATGAACAATTAAAAATCGCATTTGATGATCGTCCTTGGCAAATGGCCTGGGGCAATAAAAATTCAATTGGAACAACAATTGAATACATCCCAGCAGGCGATAACATAAATGATTGGAATGAATTGGTTACAAGCCAGTTTTTCCCTGGATTACAGAAAAAGATGACGCTGAAACAATTCGCAAATACTATGGTTGAAAATGTAAAATCTTTAGGGTACCAACCTGTTGTGAATTACCTTGAAGATACGGAAGACAGAGTAATTCTTGAAATGAGAATAGAGAAACCACAAAACCAGGTTCAAGATGAATTGGAACTGTTTCTCAAAGATGACCAGGGCATTTATCTTTTGCACTATGTAATTAAAAAGGCAGATATGGGGAATGAAAATAGAGAAAAATGGCTGCAGAACTTAAAAAATAGCGTGAAATCAAAATAAGAACAAAAAACAGGGGTTAGACTTTAGGGGAATTGGGCTTAAGGTCTTGCGTTTCGATAGGTGTATCTTTTACACCCAAATTATTTTCCTGGTCTTCCAATTGCGCTGGGAGCCTTACTGGACCACCAACTAAAGTGTTACGAAGAGCGTCCATTTCATCTCTAGTATTGTTTGGATCATGAGTTATTTTCTCAATTTTTCTCAATTCTTTTGCAGTATCAATTGCATCAAAATCAAGATCAAGATCAGGATCAATCAACTTGTTGTCTACCTTTGGTTTTTCTTTTTCTGCATTTGCTTTAACCTGCTCCCATCTTTTAGAATTGCCCATAATATTCTCGAAAAAAATTTTACTTAAGAATATTATAGCATAATGCCCTATCTAATGGTGGAACAGGAGAAATTGATTACTCAATTTCTCCTGTATTTTTATATACCGCATCCAGTGCCTTTAATGACTCCAGCAAGGACTTCATTTTAGCCAAAGGCCAGCTATTGGGACCATCACTCAAGGCGTTATCCGGATCAGGGTGCGTTTCCATGAACAATCCTGAAATACCGGCAGCGACTGCGGCACGCGCAAGAACAGGAACAAATTCACGTTGTCCTCCAGAGACCCCATTATTTCCTCCTGGCAATTGTACGGAATGCGTTGCGTCATAAACAACAGGACATCCAGTTTCGCGCATGATGGCTAAAGAACGCATGTCTGAAACCAAATTGTTATACCCAAAACTCACACCACGTTCACACGCCATAATCTGTTCATTACCACATGCTTTTGCCTTGGTAATCACATGTTTCATTTCCCAGGGAGCAAGAAACTGCCCTTTTTTGATGTTAACCGGTTTATTCATTGATGCGACTTTCTGAATAAAATTGGTCTGCCTGCATAAAAAAGCCGGAGTTTGTAACACATCGACCACACTGGATACCTCCAGCAAGGGTGTGTCTTCATGAACATCAGTTAGAACTGGAACACCCACCTGATTTTTTACCTTTTCCAAAATGGACAATCCCTTTTCAAAACCAGGGCCTCTATAACTGGATATAGAAGAGCGGTTTGCTTTATCAAACGAGGATTTATAGATAAAAGGAATCTGCAATTGACTGCATATTTCTTTTAAATAACCGGCTGTTTCCAAAGCCAGTTCTTCACTCTCAATGACACAAGGTCCTGCAATTAAAAATAAAGGCTTATCTAAGCCTACTTCAAATCCACATAATTTCATTTTTGATTTGTTCCTTGATGTTTCGCACGCGCAGCAAGTACGAATTGTTTAAACAATGGATGGCTTGCTCTTGGAGTCGATGTAAACTCTGGATGAAATTGGCATGCCAAAAACCAGGGATGATCCGGTAACTCGACCATTTCAACTAAAGAATTATCTGCTGAGCGTCCAGAGATAATTAATCCATGTTCCACCAGGCTTTCAACATATTTATTATTGACTTCATAGCGGTGCCGATGACGCTCAATAATTTGTGGCTTCTCATAGACCTTTCGCGCTAACGTCCCTTCTTCCAATTGACACAATTGTGCTCCCAAACGCATTGTACCGCCTAAATCACCTTGTGCATCGCGAAGTTGTTTTGAGCCATCTGCATCCATCCACTCACTAATTAATCCAAGCACAGGATATGGAGTATCTTTATTAAATTCAGTGGAGTTCGCTTCTTTTAAACCCACAACATTTCTGGCAAATTCAATGACTGCTGTTTGCATTCCCAAGCAAATGCCCAGGAAAGGAACTTTATGCTCTCGGGCATATTGGATTGCTTTAATCTTGCCTTCAACACCACGCTCGCCAAAACCACCTGGAACAAGAATGGCATCGATACCCTCCAGAAGCGAAGCACCGTGTTTTTCAATTAACTCAGCATCCAAATAAACAATCTCAACTTTAGTTTGAGTATGAAGTCCCGCATGCAGTAAAGCTTCATTAATGGATTTATATGCATCATTCAATTCAATATATTTGCCCACCATAGCAATTTTTACCGTCATGGTTTGAACGGCTCTCATGGCCACCACACGATCCCATTCACTTAAATCGGCAGGCTTTACTTCAAGACCCAATTTTCTTACAACGATGTCATCGAGTCCGTGCTCATGTAATACTCTTGGAATTTGATAAATACTTGGCGCATCTTCAAGCGGAATAACTCCTTCTTTCTCTACATTGGTAAACAGTGCAATTTTAGCGCGATCAGCCATAGGCAAAGCTTTTTCCGAACGACAAATCAAAATATCAGGTTGGATACCAATAGAGCGTAATTCTTTCACTGAGTGTTGCGTTGGCTTTGTTTTTGTCTCACCTGAAGTAGCAATATAAGGGACTAAAGTAAGATGGATAAACAAGGTTCTCTGTGAGCCCAGTTCAATGCGCATTTGACGAATTGCTTCAAGAAACGGTAATGACTCGATGTCCCCTACAGTCCCGCCAATTTCCACCATCGCCACATCAAACCCATCGGCACCTAATTTGATGCATCGTTTGATCTCATTGGTTATATGGGGAATTACCTGAACTGTACCCCCTAAATAATCACCTCTTCTTTCTTTTTTAATAACGTTTTCATAAATTTTCCCTGAGGTAAAATTATTACGCTTTGTCATCGTTGTATTTACAAACCGCTCATAATGTCCCAAATCCAGATCCGTTTCTGCTCCATCATTGGTCACAAAAACTTCACCATGCTGGAATGGGCTCATAGTTCCAGGATCAACGTTAATATAGGGATCAAGCTTAATCAATGTTACTTTAAGACCACGCGCCTCAAGAACTGCAGCAAGCGACGCAGCGGCAATACCCTTTCCTAAGGAGGATACCACTCCACCTGTAATAAAAATAAAATTTGTCATAATTGACCCTATATCCTGCTAATTAAGTACTGTTCATCGAAAAATAGAAAACTCAGATTCTATTGTAGCCTGGTGCAGCACAGCGGAACCCGGGTTACGGCTGCGCCTAACCCAGGCTACAATACACCGTGGCTACAACGAGTCAAAATATCGACCTAATTTATCGCCAATAAATGTCCCAGTTTCTCTTTTTTAGTTTTTAAATATCTGTGACTTTCCTTAGTAGGTTCTATTTCTAAAGGCACTCTCTCCATAACCTTTATTCCATAACGATCCACAGCAGCAATTTTTGAGGGGTTATTGGTTAATAACCTTATTGCATCAATACCAAAATACTTGAGTATTTGATAGGCAATAGCATAATTTCTACTGTCAACAGGAAGACCTAGTTGATGATTCGCATCAACAGTATCCCAACCTTGCTCCTGCAAGGCATAAGCTTTTAGTTTATTCGCCAGGCCTATTCCGCGTCCTTCCTGACGTAAGTAAATTAAAACACCACCTTCAGCAGCAATCAATGCCAAAGATTTTTCCAATTGGTTGCCACAATCGCATTTACAGGAACCAAAAATATCACCTGTAATACATTCTGAATGAATACGCACCAAAGGCACTCGATTCGCAAATAGTGGCGGCTTTACCAAAGCAAAATGTTCTGCATCATCAAGTTCGTTTGCAAATACGGTCATATTAAAATCACCTTTATTTTGCAAAGGAATGCGTGTTGAAGCAGCAGCGCTAACTAACACTTCATGGCGAATTCGGTATTCTAGCAAATCTTTAATCGTTACCAGAGGAATATTATGTTTTTTGGAAAATGAAACCAATTCATCACGGCGGCTCATGGTACCATCTTCATTAATAATTTCACAAATCACTGCAGCAGGAGTTAAACCAGCAAGCCGTGCCAAGTCGACACTACCCTCTGTTTGACCTTGTCGCTCCAAAACGCCTTTTTTCTTAGCGCGTAAAGGAAAAATATGCCCTGGAGAAATGATATCAGCTGGACCGCTCTCTGGATGAATTGCGACTTTGATTGTTCGAGCTCTATCTTTAGCTGAAATCCCTGTTGATACACCCTCCGCTGCCTCTATGGATACAGTAAACGCTGTGCCATAAGGTGATTTATTATTTTGCGCCATCATTGGCAAGTGTAGTTTATCAATCAATTCATCAGCCATAGACAAGCAAATCAATCCACAACCATGACGAGACATAAAATTAATTGCTTCTGGCGTTGCATATTCTGCAGCAACGACCAGATCTCCTTCATTTTCCCTATCTTCATCATCCATTAAAATAACCATTTTACCGGCTTTTAGTGTTTCCACTGCGTGTTCTATTGTAGCTAATGAATACTTCATAACGCGACCTCATTTGATCCAGTGTTCATTTAATCCTCCTGCCAATCCAGACATGCTATCATATTGTCACCCATAGCATGCCAAGAAATAGTATGCGCTCGGTCAAATATCCCACTGTGCTGGTATGCTGAAATTGCATCGTGCTCCAAAATACTTGGAACGATATATAAATAAGTTCGATGAACTAACTTTTCCTGGTGCAGCGCACTAAAAAGAGCACCTCCGGCTTCAACCCAAACATCATGATATCCCAACTCCCCCAGATGGCCGATCACAGCACCTAAATCCATTGCTCCATTTTTCGTGGGCATTAAATGCAAAGTACTGTTGGGATAAGAAGCTTCCTGCTCATTACAATGATATATATGACAATGAGCTGCTGTGGAAAAAATTAGGGATTGTTGATTAAGACCCAACTGCCTATCGATAATTGCAACGGGTTTTTCCTGTTCTTTCTGGCCTAAACGCACATTCATCTTGGGATTATCCAGTTGTATTGTTCTGGCCGTAGTAAGAATTACATCTGTTGCAGCACGCATTTGATGGGTAAATTCCCCGCATTGAGTATTCGACAAAATAGCACGCTCTCCTACGGCACGGCCAATTTTACCATTCAATGTTTGTGCTATTTTTACCGTTACCCTTGGCATTTTGGTTAAAGTCCAGTAGGCGTAACTTTTATAAAATTCTGTAATTTCATCTACAGGATAATACGTTACCTTTATGCCATGGGCACGTAATTTATCCGAAGAATTATTTTTAGCTACTATTGGATTAGGATCTAAATAAGCAAAAACAACCTCTTCCACTCCATGATTAATAATTACATCGACACATGGCGGCGTTCTTCCCCAATGATTACAGGGTTCGAGCGAAATATATAGAGTAACCCCTGGCATTTTAGGGGGAATCTGTGTTAACAATAACTGTTCTGCATGCGGGGTCCCTGCACCTCTATGGCATGCCTGTGCTATAATAGTCCCATTTCGCACAGCAACAGCGCCAACGCAGGGATTGGGGGCGCAATGGCCTTGTCCAAGTCGGGCCTGTTCAAGTGCTGCGAGCAAAAACTTTTTGTGCATTGTTTTAGTACCTTTCTAAGATGCATAGTAACTGCTCACGTGCTAAATAGACGCCCTCCCAAGGATAGACCTCGAGATAACGAGAAGGGATGAGTAGTTACGATGCGTGAATGATAACAAATTATTCAATTTTTGAGTAGCCTAATGATTAAATTGAAAATTAAGAAAAACATCTGTTGGATGCTGTTAGCAACCTTTTTTGCTCAACCCTCTTTCTCTGCGGGGCTTTCCCCATATTCAACAAGTGAGTTGGAACAATTAGAAAAAGAATTCGTACAGCAAATCAATCAGTCGGAAAGTGTGGAGCGAAGTCCGTTGGCAAGCCAATACATTAATCGCATTGGGAAAAATCTTGCTCATGCGGGTCATATTAAAGCACCTGATTTCTTTATAGTAAAATCAAATGAAATCAATGCCTTTGCAGGCCCTGGAGGACATATAGGGATTAATTCACAGCTTATTTTAACCACAAGTAGTGAAAGTGAGCTTGCTGGAGTTATGGCCCATGAGATCGCGCATGTGCGTTTGCATCATCTCTACAGGATGATCGAACATCAAAAACAAATGCGTATCCCCATGCTTGCTTCCATACTGGCCTCTGCTGCTTTAGGTGTAATCAATCCCACAGTGGGGATGGCAGGAATGATGGGAGCCATGACAGGATTTTCCCAAGATAATATCAATTTTACCCGTTCTAAAGAAAAAGAAGCGGATAGAATTGGAATCGATATGCTGATTAAAGCAGGATATAACCCTCAGGGTATGGCCGCTTTTTTTAAAAAAATGCAGGAAAATTCTCGTTATTATTACACTGCAAATATACCTGCCATTTTACGCACTCACCCTCTTGATGGAGACAGGATCGCTGAATCAGAAAACCGAACCGCACAATTTTCGCACAAAAAATACACAGACTCTCTCGAATATCCATTAGTTAAAGAATTAGTTCGCACTTCTGTCATCCGCGATCCTAAAATACTACTTGATTATTATGAGCATCAATGTAACAAAAAAACTCCTGCGTATGCTTGTCAATATGGTCATGCTCTTGCTTTAATCAACAACAACAATTATGCAAAAGCAGCTGCAATTTTGACTCCTTTATTGGTACAAAATAACAATCTGTATTTTCAAATTGCTATGGCACAAACTGAAACAGGATTGTCCCAACATAAAGCGGCACTCTCCCGATTGGAGGAAATACAAGAAAATTACCCGGACAATTATGCGGCACTTATGGCATATGCCCAAGGTTTATTGGCTGCAAACCAACATGAAAAAGCAACAAGCATCCTGCTTAAAGGCAGTAGGAAATATAAACAAGATCTGGTTTTATGTCGCGAGTTAGCTCGAGCCCAAGCGCAATCGCATCAAAAAGGCTACGCCTATTTTACTCAGGCTCAGTGTTTGCTGCTTGAAGGACAAAAAAGAGCGGCGGTAGCTCAACTTAAAGTGGCCCGCAGTCTTGCAAAAAATGATTCTTATTTATTAGCGAGGATTTCTGCAAAAATTGATGAAATTGTAAATTAAAAGTAGCCTGGGTGCAGCGCAGCGGAACCCGGGTTTCGCTGCGCTGCACCCAGGCTACTTATACTGGCTTAATCTCGAAAATTCTCATACTGCAATGGCAATTTGATATCTGATTTTTTTAACAGCGCGATTGTTTCTTGCAAATCATCCCGTTTTTTACCGGTAACCCGAACTTTATCTCCCTGAATAGAGGCCTGAACTTTAGCTTTGGAGTCTTTAATACATTTCACGATGTCTTTAGCTGTTGGCTGATCTATTCCCTGCTTAAACGTCATATTCAAGGAATAAAATTTTCCACTGTGCACTGGTTCATCTTCTATATCCACTCCAGAAGCATCAAGATTACGTTTGCTGCAGTGATTACGGAATAAATCCTCTAATTGCCTGACCTGAAAGTCAGATTCAGCTCGTAATGTCACTGTCAGATCCTTAAGCTCTATACTTGATTCTACTCCTCGAAAATCAAAGCGAGTACCCATCTCACGCAAAGCATTATCCACAGCATTACGTAATTCAACCATATTTGTTTCAGAGACAATATCAAAAGAAGGCATAAGTTACTCGTTCAAGTTAAAAATGTAATTTAACAAAAAACAGAATGTTGCACCATATTTCCAAATGTCAATTTCTCTAATGTTGCATATTTGGGTAAAGAATGTTATCAAATTAATTGGTTCAAAAATATTCTATTTAGTTACCAACCGTACAATAACGTTCAGGTTATTCTATCTCAAGGAGTGAGAAGTATGGCAAAGGAAAAAAGGGAGTATTACACCTCATATCAACCCCAACAGCATCAATCTCGTTTTTGGGTCCATTCAGAATCCTGTTATACTGAGGAAGAATTAGAACAAAGAACTTGGATTCTTAAAACGCGCAGTAACTCAGGAATTCATCCTGATTACTTATCAAACCCAAGCTCCTGGTTCGCTGATGACTCCCAGGCCTTAATCAATACTTATGAGCGTTCCTGGTTTTACTCTAATTCATTCAAGCCCCGCCACGTTTTAACCCGGGATGACTTTCATGTCCAGCCTATTGATAGCCAGCGTCTCCAATGGTCTGCTTTATATGACTTAATGCAAAAAACCGGAGATTATTTATTATTAAGAAATCAGGCATTACCCCAAAATCATTTAAATCAGCCCATGAATTTTTTCTTATTGGATCTAAACCATATTCTGAAAGGAATAAGTCAAAACTCAAATATTAAACAAACAAGAGACCAATTGGAGCATGTCACCCGTTACGTACGTACCATTGAAAAAAACATTTCTCCCTTTGCAGGCTCGGATCGACTCTTTTTAGCTAATTTCCGAGGCACAATTGAGGATGAAATCCACCCACAGCTAACGCATAGGATTGAATCACAATTATTAAGAGATCGCCTCAGTGAATTATCAAAAACCATTGAGCAATTATCCACTGAGCGCAACAGAATATTACATTTTGCTCTGAACACGAATCAGGTAAATCCCCACCCTTATACCTTCGCAATCGATAAACCTGCTGATTTAAAAGCATATCCCACTCAAGCAGTAAAAGAATGTGGGAAAATTTCAACTGCTGTCGTAGAAAGCCCTGTATCTGTATTGCAGTTAACTGGTAAAGAACTTAAAGATTGTCCCGATTTCCAGTTAATAAACATGCAGGATAAAGTGTTAGATCATTATGCCAAAGCCATAACTGATTTAAATGAGCTCAACCAGTTTCAAAAAGTTATTACTCAAACAATGGACCTCTTGGGACAAGCAGGTGAAGTGTATACAGTTTTTCAATTTAAGGAGCAACTTTCTTTATTATTGAAGCAAATTGAACATTTTATTGATGAATCATCTTCTCATATTGAAGAAATTATTCATGCAAATACGCTTGCTTATCATAAAGCGATTCATGAGGAACAAAATTTATCGTTTCTAAAGAAATGGTTAACATCTGAGCAAGAAAAGTTAAACACATTTATAGGAAATCAAGATACTTTAGCACAATTTCCATCAACCGCGGCCGAGCTTGCAAAAACCAATCAAGTACTGAAGCAACAGGTAAATTACGTTATTGGTCATTTAAATGGCCCTAAAGTAAAAAGCACTGACTTCGCAACACTTGCTGAACAAGCACAGGAGCTAAATGTATTGATGGAATCGATGCATCGCTGGATCACATTCCAATATACACTCAAAGGTCTGGCTCCACCAAAAGAACCGGAAAAATTGGAATTATTACCCCAGCCAAGATCGCGACAAAAAGCGCATCAACCATCAAAATTACGTCCATCCTTCTTTGAATCAAACAAATCCCCATCAGGAACCGGTGATTGTTTACCCAACTGGACTTATGAACCAGCAGTATGTCCTGTACTTCCAGAGCAACCACAAGCTATTGCAGTCTGCAGCGATCAGGATATGGCTGTATGCCGAGCACCAGAACAAGAAACATCTTATGCCGGTATTTACTTAGGTTTAATTGTTTTAATTCCTGTTGGACTACTTGCTCTCTATCTAGTATATCAAGCACTCAATAAACCCGAACCCAAAGTGAAAACTCTAGGAAATAAAGATGAATATGAGGGAATAAAAACTCAATTAGATGACTTTATTGTAACAATTCAAAGAGATGAACGCATGAGTGATTCCGAGATAAAGTGTCTCTTTGAAGTGTATATTGAAAGATACGATGAGTTAAACAAACAAGCGCAAAAGGAAATTTATGATATGGGAGAATTAAGAGAATTATATGAAGACATAAAATGCTTCTATGATGATTACGCTCCTAAATCACCAACTTCTCTTACTTGTTAACTGGAATTTATCTTAGCCGGTTCTCAAATCGGCTAAGATTTCTGATAAACTTTCCTCAAAACTTAATACATGGTTGAGTCACACATGTGCTCATTATTGGATGCAACAACTATAATTAGGTTATTTAACATATCAATTTAATTTTCTTCTCGTATTATTTTTTTTCGAATAGCGGGAAAGATAAACTACGGCGAGAAAGAGTTGTGAACGCATTTAAAAATAATTTTCAATCCTTATTACGCTTAGCTATTCCACTAATTCTCACCGGATTATTGCAATCTTCTGTTTACTTTTTTATAACCATATTCTTAGCTCGTGTTAGCCAGGATGCATTAGCAGCGGGTTCACTGGTTGCCTGGCTATTTGGGACGTTTAACATCATTGTTATCGGTATATTAAATGCGATTAATGTCTTAGTGGCTCATCGACATGGTGCTCAAGATGAACATGGAATTTGTTTAGTGTTTCGAGATGGATTTTGGTTAGCCTGTATCTTGACCATCCCTGCATGTTATTTCTTTTGGCATATTTCTCCCATGCTCTTGTATCTTGGCCAAAACCAAGCTTTAGTGAAACTAACCGAATCTTATTTGCATGCGCTTACATGGGGATTATTCGCAAACTTTATTACTGTGGTACTCATGGAATTTGTTATAGGACTTGGCAAAACTCGTCTTGCATTGTTCTTTAGTGCGCTGAATGTCTCTTTGAACATTTTGTTTAGTTTTGCTCTGATTTTTGGAAAATTTGGCTTGCCAGCCATGGGGGTTGCTGGTGCAGGTTGGGGTACAACTATAGGTTTGTGGGTTACTGTATTATTTTTCTCTTGGTATATTTTTACAAATAAAAACTATAAACCCTATACTCGCCTACTCTTTACTTACGTCAAGCCATTTTATTTGATTGAGCTACTCAAAATTGGGACTCCTTTAGGAATAATGTATTGCGTTGAAATTGGCTTTTTCTTTGTTTTGATTTTAATTATGGGTTCGCTTGGTAATCAATTGTTGGCAGCCAATCAAATCACATTACAATATTTATGTATTTTAACGTCTATTATTTTTTCAATAGCCCAGGCAATCACTGTACGCATGGGGCATTTATTGGGGGAAGGCGATGTAATTACTGCAAAACATGTAGGTTACATCGGCACTTTTACCTCTGTTATTTTTATGTTTAGCGCTGCACTTATTTATTGGTTTTTTCCTAAATTACTTATTGCTATTGATTTTGATATTCATGATCCTGGTAACCAGGAAATGTTACATTTTGCAATCCAACTTCTGGCAGTGAGTGCCGTATTTCAAATATTCGAATCAGCCCGTATCTCGCTATTTGGCGCTTTACGTGCATTAAAAGATACGCGTTATACCTTAATCATTTCGCTGATTAGCTTTTGGGGAATTGCGTTACCTATAGGTTACTTGTTTGCAATTCCTCTGCAATGGGGAGGCATTGGCCTCTGGTGGGGGATGTCATTAGGTGCAGTTATCAGTGTTTTATTGCTCTATTGGCGGTTTAATTTTAAAATGGAGCATTATCAACCAAAAATTGGATAAATCTTGAAAAGACCTGTTTTATTTTTTATTTTTCTAATAGCATCTTATTCAACGTTTGCTTTAAATAATGCAGAACTAAAATCCTATAAGTATACTTTCTCAAAAAAAGAAAATTTTAAGGTCTCTTTCGCTGATTATCCTATAGGCGAAGAAAAATTCTTTGAACTCCAATTTAAAAACGATGCTAAATTACCTCATGAAATTAACACGTCCCTTCATGGATTAAAAATATCTGGTAATAATCATAGTGATGATTTATTCATGTATGCTTATAAAAAAATAAAGGATTTAAAACCCAATACAACCTACCAAGTCAGCTTTTCTTTAGAATTTGCCTCGAATGCTCCCGAGGGTTCTATAGGTTCAGGAGGTTCGCCAGGTGATTCAGTCTACGTAAAAATTGGGGCTGTATCTCACAAACCTCAACGATATGTGGATGACTCTAATCATTACAGAATCAATTTGGATAAAGGAAATCAAGCTCTTGATGGAAAAGATATGATCACTATTGGATCCATAGGGGTAGACACTGCAAATTCTATTTACCGATTAAAGACATTGCCTTACTTACCTTCTGAAGAAATACAAAGCAAGCTCGCTAACTATACAACTCGAACTAATAATAAAGGTGAGGTATGGTTAGTTCTCGGTACGGACTCTGGATTTGAAAGTACAACTACAATTTTTTATACCAATTTATTTGCAACATTCAAAGAGCTGACTAAGGAATCAAAATAAATTTCTTTTACCCCACTTTAAAACGCCCCCAAAATATAGGTTCGGTTCTGTAACTAGGCCGCCTATATATATTTGGGGTCATTTCATTAACCAAAATAAACTTTATACAATAAAAATAGACCAATGATTAATGTAATTACTCCACTTGTGATAAACACTTCCGATTTATTTATCATTTTATCCCAAACTTTATACACAGTATCTGGACAATAGAGCCTAAATAAGCCGCCAATGAGTATTAGCCAGGAAAAGACAGTCACTATAACTGGCCAACCCATTACCCATACGTTATGGCTCAGAACCATTAATAATCCAATTATTAATGTGATTGTACCAACAACTAACATGAGAGCCCGTTGTCCCATCAATTCTTTCATGGCGGTGACTACAACTTCACGTCGTACAAGTAAAAGCAAACTCACAATTACCAAATACCAACCGAGTACGGAAGCTAAAAAATTGGTATACATAACAAACTCCTGAAACATCTCCCCTATATAAATTATAGTGCAATATATCCTTGAATAACGTGGTGAAACAGATAAAAAAAGCTAAACTTATATATATATGATGTTTGGATCAAAGGATTCTTAAAATGAGTGAGCAATTTACTGCAAATGTCTACTGTAAGGAAGAAAGAATCGCGACCCAAACAGGAAACGATATTGATCAGCTTTATACCTGGATGTTAATTCAAGTCAATGGACACTTTGATGATATCCGCGGTGAGATTATCGACAATCAGACAAATAACACCGTCAGGACATTTCGCAAAGCATCCATAGAGTAATGCAAGAGTTTCATACTGTTTCATAACAACGAGAATCATCAATTAAATTTATATGTTAACTTCCATATCAAAATGCTTATTATTTTTCTGATCAGTGATGCGAACTATTAATAATCTATTCCTATTTACTCAATGTTTCATCTTTGATAAAAATTAAATGTGCTGTAATTCTTGGCAGATTGCCTTAATTTTTTTTACAAGGATGAAATTATGTTTTATAAAGAAGAAAGTTCAAAAAAAGAGAACGAAGGGAATGAAGTAAAAATCTTTCTTGAGAATTCTATGGAGTTTCAAAAAATGAAGGTTATTGCTAATAAACCAGGTATGGAAGATGCTAAAAGACATATTTCATACTTGGAGCAATGCAAATCGTTTTATGAACTAAAACAAGCATGCAGTGATAAAGGTGATATTGAAAATAATGATAACATTGTTGTGTACAATATGGGACGAAACAATGTAAATACTATGCTGTATGCATTTGGATTTTTTTCAGATCATGCTAATTTTACTTATTATGAGTTGCATTTGTACGAAAGCATTACTTATTCAGGCCCAAGGCTGTAAGGATACGGGTCAAAATAGGTCACTTAACAGCTTCAATGTCATTTAAACCTTTGTAGTGTATAAGTTGTAGGCATTGTTTATAGAAAATTATTTCGCATCAAAAAAACAAAAACTCAGCCATATTTTGTTCAATTGTAAGGAAGTTAGGTTCATGTGGGATCGTTGGTTCGGTTGCACGTTGTATAAGACCCCTGATCCCATAAAGAGCCAAAAAGAATTATTGACTCAGAAAAAGAAGTACTTACAATGAATCCCTTAATTTTAAAAGTACATTAAGGATAGTCATGAGTGCAACAGAAAAAACTTCATCATTTAATCTGTTTTGGTTGCTTAACTACATTTCTATTGCATCAGTTTCAGCGGCCATCATCACCCCCGCTTTACCAAAAATCCAAATTGAATATGCATTAAGTCCCGGCATTATTGAGTGGATAGTCTCGGCATTTTTGATTGGTTACGTAGTGGGTCAATTGGTTTATGGACCACTTGCTAATCGATTTGGCCGTTTAAAAGCATTACGCATAGGCCTCGTGATTAACCTGATTGGGCTTGTTGTATGTTTGCTCGCATTGCAGCAAGAAAGCTTTGGATTACTTGTAGGCGGACGCCTAATCACTGCCCTGGGTTCTGCCAGTGGACTTGCCTGTACCTTCATGTTAATTAATGAATGGTTACCTGAAACACAACGCAAAACGGCCATGGCTTATTCAGTTTTGTCCTTTGCTCTGGGTATCGGTATCGCTGTAGTCATAGGTGGAGTAATTACTGAATTTCTTCATTGGCAAGGATGTTTTTGGATTTTACTTGTACATGGTTTAATAATGCTGTGGGGAACTTGTATATTTAGTGAAACATTGATTCACCCTAAATCAATAGATGTCATGACTATTGTTCGCGATTATTATGCTGCGCTTGCCTCTACGAAATTGGTAATTTTTTCATTAGTAGTCGGTTGCTGCTCTGCAATATCCTACTGCTTTTCTGCTGCTGGTCCTCAAATTTCAGAAGAAATATTGAAGCTCTCGGCAGCTGAGTATGGGTATTGGAATATCCTTAACATTATTGGGATGCTCTTAGGTGGATTATTAGCCAAGCGATTGCTCGCTCGTTTTTCAGCAAACCAACTCATCACTATTGGTTTTCTTGGCGTAGCCGGAGGAATAATTAATTTATTAATCATGTGGTATTTTGGAAGTCAATCCTCATTATGGTTTTTTCTTATTACAGCCAGCTTATATTTATTTAGCAGTTTTTTATTTTCCGGAGGCTCGTTTGTTGCTTCCAATGCACTTAAGGACAAAGCCAGCGCTGCAGCCATGATGAGTTTTGTTAACATGTGTTTTGCAACACTCAGTGTCATCGTGATGGGCTATTTGATGGCCAATCCTTTATTAAGTTTTATTATCGTTGTAAGTCTTATTTGGTTACTTGTCATTGCGCTATTATTAATAAAAGTCCCAAAGACCAATAATATAGTGTTGTTATCTGGAGATGCAGATTAACTCTATAATTGAAGCAGGAGGCAACCATGTCGCATGACCATATACCCCAATCATTACAAAATTTTTTGGATTTGACCAATACAAGACCGGCTATTTTTATCCCCGAGGAAGTACGTGATCTGGCTGAAAAGACAGCAGAAGCTTTTGCTCTACCTAAATTATTTGTCCCCCTGATCAGCAACCCAGTGCTTCAGCTCGCTGATCATGAGATAGCGACACGAATTTATCATCCTGCCCCACAAAAAAAATTACCCTTACTTATTTATTTTCATGGCGGCGGACATTTATCAGGAAGCATAGAAACTCATGATGCGCTTTGTCGGCGAATTGCTGTTGCCAGTAACTCTGTAGTTCTTTCTGTGGGATACCGTTTGGCTCCAGAGTTTCCATATCCAGCAGGATTACTCGACTGTATGGCAGTTTTTGAACAAAGAGTTGAGCTACTTAACGAGTTTCAAGTGAATATGGAGCATGTCTTTTTAGCGGGCGATAGTGCTGGAGGCAATTTGGCACTTTCTGTATGTCATCAAATGAAAGAATGTGGTGATCTCGCAATTAAAGGATTAGTATTAATTTATCCTTCAGTTGATTTCTCCATGAACTATGAATCATATCAACGTAATGGAGAAGGATTTTTACTCACACGAGAAAAAGTTAAATGGTATTTTGACAATTATTTCAAAAATGGCGGCAATCGAACTCAGGCATCACCAATGTATTTTAAACATTTGGAATTATTGCCACCCTGCTATATTGCAGCTGCTGAATACGATCCTTTATTTGACGAAGCAATTGCCTTTGCAAAAAAAATAAAAACTTTAGGAGTTTCCGTTGAATTAGAAGAATTTAAGGGAATGATCCATGTTTTTGCCCAACTTGAAATATTTGTACCCGATCAGGTTGCTCGACTGGTTGAATCCATAGAGCATTTTCTCAAGTCACATTCTGTGTAGCCTGGGTGCAGCGCAGCGAAACCTGGGTTATGGCTTTACCTTCACCCGGGCTACATTTAAATCTGCTTAAAAAGTATCAAAGCCTTCATATTCTTGCCAATTGAGTTTTTCATAAGTACACTCTTCTACAACAGCAAGCTGCGGTCCCTCCTGCAACCATGCATAAAATAATTTCAGATTTTCAACTGTCCCACAAGCTAATACTTCTACGCGTCCGTCATCCAGATTTTGCGCCCAACCCGTGATACCCAGTTTCTTCGCCTCTCTTTGTGCTGAAGCGCGATACCATACTCCTTGAACTTTTCCCGAGATGTAACATCTCATACATGCTTGATTCATCATAAAATTTCTTGTTGGTTTTTGGGTAAATAAAGTTTATCTTATTTTATAGGGTCTGTTTTGATTTCGCTAGTTTGAGCCAAAATAACTTGAATTTCGAGTACCGAAGTAATATGTGAGCATCGGGACGCAGAAAATCAAATCATTTTTGGTCAAGATAGTAGAAAGGAGCTAAAAATGGCAATATGGTTTAAAAAAGACATTACACTAGAAGATCTCAATCAATTTGGAAAGAATACGATGTCTGAATTTCTGGGCATTAAGTTTATTGAAATTGGTGACGATTTTTTAAAAGCAACCATGCCTGTAAACGCACGAACCAAACAGCCTATAGGGATTCTTCATGGTGGTGCCAATGTTGCATTATCCGAAACAGTAGCCAGTACTGCAGCAAACGCCATTATTGATCTCAATCAATTTTTTTGTGTCGGCTTGGAAATTAATGCCAATCATATTCATTCAGTTAAAGAAGGTGAAGTTACAGCAATCGCCTCACCTCTGCATCTGGGACGTTCTACTCAAGTTTGGCAAGTTAAGATTTTTAATGAAAAAGGAAAACTAACCTGTATTTCAAGAATGACTGCTTCGGTAATAAACCGACCTAAGGAGTAAAATAGTCTGTTTGTTTGAACATTATGATACAATAAACTGCATTTGATTTATCCCACACTGTTATGAAACCCAAGCAAAAACTTAAAAATCGGGGTGCCCTTAGCAATCCGGATGGCCGATTTGAGCCACAGACCCGAGAACATTTTGCTGATGGGTGGGACATCGAAGAAGATATTCTCCCCCCTTTAGAAACCTTCTTATTACCTGAGCATTCTAAATCAGTAATTAGCCGAAATGACTCTCCTGATCTTGGCTTTGAACAATCAATTAATCCCTATCGAGGTTGTGAGCATGGGTGCATTTATTGCTATGCCAGACCCAGCCATTCCTATGTCAATTTGTCACCAGGAATCGATTTTGAAACTAAAATCTTCTATAAAGTGGATGCAGCCAAACTTTTGGAAAAAGAAATAAATAAATCGAGTTATACGTGTAAACCTATTGTCCTGGGGGCAAATACCGATCCTTATCAACCCGCAGAAACAAAACTTGCTATTACCCGTAGTCTTTTAGAAGTTTTAGTTTATCACCGTCACCCTGTCATTATTATTACTAAAAATGCGCTTATAGAACGAGATTTGGATATTTTATCCGATATGGCAGAACACAATTTGGTCAGGGTAGCGATAAGTATTACTTCTCTTTCAACCGATCTAAAACGGATTATGGAGCCAAGAACGACAGCACCATCAGGCAGGCTAAGAATAATACAACACTTAACTGAAAATAAAATACCTACTCGCGTTATGGTTGCACCTATTATTCCTATGATCAATGACATTGAACTGGAAAAAATCTTGCAAGCTGCCGCACTCGCTGGAGCCAAACATGCCAGCTATGTGTTAATCAGGCTGCCTCATGAAGTAAAAGAATTATTTAAAGAGTGGCTCAACGAACACTTCCCCCAAAGAGCGGAACACGTGATGAGTCTTATTCGCCAGATGCGCGGTGGGAAAGAATACGATGCCCGGTTTGGTGTCCGCATGCGTGGCGAAGGAGAATATGCCAATCTCTTAAAGACCCGATTTCATCTTGCATGTAAACGATTTCAACTCAATGTTGACTCTGCTCCTGATTTGGAAATAAATAAGTTTTGTAAAAAAGAAGATTTATTATACAAACAATTAAGTCTATGGGAGAACGAATGAGGTCGAAACATGCCATTAGCAATGATACCATTCCAAAAGACATCTCTATTTTACACGATGAACATTAGATCACAAAAAATACAATATGAATTTAAATAAATATACTTGATGCATATTTATGCAAATTAATAAATAAATTCTATACTTAATCTGAGTGAAAAAAAGTTAAACCAAGGAGGATGTAATGAATACACGTTCAAGCATGTCAAAAATGCTACGATCAGGTATTATAGTAAGCTCATTATTCTTCGCAGTAGGTTATACATCCATTGCCAGCGCAGCCCAAGGATGCGGCCATGGATATCATAGGAATGCGTATGGTGCGTGTGTCTTAAATGCCCCAGGACCCAATTCATCACCAGCCCCATATCATCCAGGCTGCTGGCGAAATGCTTGGGGTCAATTACGTTGTTATAGATAATTATTAAATAGGCCGTACCATTTTTTCAAATAGTACGGCCTATTTTTATAAGCATTATTTTTTAGATTATCAATTTATATACCCTTAGGCTAAGGTTTTCACCTTCCTAGGATTATATTGACTCTTATTTCTTTTTATTTGGATGAGATTCTAATTTAGACTTTTCCTGAGAATGTTTTATTTTTTCAGGATGAGCGGAATGCTGTTGATCATGACGACGCGCATCTTGTGACTCATTTTTAAATTTATTATGTTTTGACATTGTATACTCTCCTTGTGATTAAAATCTCCATAGAATTTAAACTTAGTAGGAGTTACTTAAAAAAGCAAATTACTCTGTTCCCAATCGTACTCACTAGTTTTTGCTGCAAATGAGTGGTTGTAATTTAAAAAGTGCGTTAAAGTAATTTTAAGATTGAAATTATTTAAAAATGGACTTTTCATGACACCAGAAGTAAATGAAGCCTTAAGGAAAATAAGACAGCAAAAACCCTTTATATTAACCATCACCAATTATTTTCCTATGGGTTATGTGGGGAGTGGAATACGTAGTATTGGCGGTTTCCCATTAATGTGTGGTGCAGAAGAGGAGGTTGAGGAGTTACTCGGAATTTCTAAAGCGGTGATAATCAATCTCGGCAAATTAGATAATGCTTTTGTTAAACTGAGTAGTCTCATCTGTGACATAGCAAACCAAAAAAACATTCCCATTATTTTAGATCCTGTAGGGGCAGGCGCAAGCCGATACCGCACAGATGTTGCAATACGCTTAATAAAGAAATATCAAATTTCAATTATCCGTGGCTACCCTAATGAAATTGCGAGTTTGCTGACCGAAGAACTGGTAATTCAGGATAAAAACCATCTAATGGAAGATCAAATAATAATAGAAAACGCCAAGTCATTATCAAAAAAACATAAACTCACTGTTGTTGTCAGCGGGAAAAGACATTTAGTTGTCAATTCAAATCAAATAGATCAATTTAATTTCGATTCGGCTCTGGTACAAAAAGTCGCGGGGATAGGTAATTTGCTTTCAGCGATTATTAGTGTTTTTCATTCTGTGATTAAAGATCAATTTTTAGCCGCTAAAAATGCGGTGCGTTTTTATGCCGAATGCGTTGGACCAACTTCAAGTGATGCTTCAGGCCCAGCTTCATTGATTATAGGGGTAATCGATCGAATCTATATTAATGCAAAAAAAGCGCAACTGTTTGCTTAAAACAAACAGCAGCTTGGGGTAAGACAAAGCCATAACCTTCGCCTACGTTTATGTAGCCTGGGTGCAGGCGAAGCCATAACCCGGGTTCCGCTTCGCTTCACCCAGGCTACGAGCAGATTATTTGCTAAATGCCATAAAAGCAAATATCCCCCTGTCTACAAGAACTTGAAAGTTACTCCAAGATTGTTGGTGGGCAATTTGGGCAAATGTATCAATTTTTTCGGGGTAATCATCAGCACGTGGATGCTCCATCCGTGTAATAATTTCATCATCAGTTAGCTCGGGATCACTTTCCAGCATCCGTGATTGTAAAGCATCTAGCCATTCATCACGTGTTTGATGCGGTTTAAGAACGCCATCAACTATTAATAAAAAACCATTAGGGCTTAGTTTTTGTTTGCACAGAGCAATAAAACTGTTTTTATCATGTAAAGATAAATGATGAACTGCATAGCTAGTAAAAATCACATCAACAGGAGCGGATAAACGAGGGAGTGCAGCAATCATATGATCCGCAATGAACTCCTTTTCACAATCCAGTGATGTAAGCGTTTTTTCTGCCATTTTTAAAACATCTGGTGCTGCATCAATACCAAAATATTTTTTAATTGAGGTTGCAGTCAGTACAGAAACAACCGTACTGCTATCCCCGCACCCCACATCTGCAAAAGAAAAAGGACGGTTTCCTATATGAGTTGCGAGAAATTTTTGTAACGCCTGCACCATTTCACGATGATATAATGTATTATTTTTAATAGCACTTTGATACCGTTGCCAATTTTTATTAAAGTACTCGCTCGCGGCAGTCATAGTTTATACCTTATAGTATTTAGTTATATAAAATGTGAAATAATAGCAACTCCCATCATTCAGGTATACTAAACTATTATAGATAAAATAAGATTCAGATTGCGCGAAACCTCGCTAAATGATAAAATTTGTTCCATTTGGTAAATATATAGGACAAATATGAACTGTTTTTACTCATTACTTTTTGCTTTATTTTTTTCCACGAGCTGCCTCGCCGGTGTTGCATCTGAAGCGAGTTTACGCGATAAAATTGGCCAAATGCTTCTTGTCGGCTTTGATGGAAAAAAAATTAATGAACAATCTGCAATAGTAAAAGCGATTGAAGAAAATAATATTGGTGGCGTTATCTTATTTGATTACAATTTTCGCACAAAAACGTTTGACAAAAATATTGAAAGCCCGGAACAGGTAAAAAAACTTAATCATGAACTACACTATTTTGCCGAACAAGGAAATTTGAAATATCACCGACCGCAATTACCTCTATTAATTTCAGTAGATTATGAAGGAGGAAAAGTAAATCGTTTAGGAGAGCAATATGGATTCCCTCCAACCTTATCTGCTGCCGAAGTTGGAAAAAGAGAAACTAAAGAAGCTGAATCCATCGCCGACTCTATGGCTCAAACTTTAAAAAAGGCGGAATTTAATTTGGATTTTGCTCCCGAACTGGATGTAAACGTCAATCCTGAAAATCCTGTTATTGGAAAAAAAGAGCGAAGCTTTTCCAGTGATCCCAAGCAAGTAATACGCTATGCAAGCATTTATACACATCATTTCTTAGATCAAAAAATTCAATGTGCTTATAAACACTTTCCAGGACATGGCAGTTCAACTAAAGACTCACATTTGGGTTTTGTAGATGTTACCGATACTTGGCAACCTTATGAATTAAGTCCTTTTGAGCAATTACTGAATTCCTATGAAGGGTGTGGCATGGTCATGACAGCACATATTGTGAATCATCAACTCGATCCATCTGGATTACCTGCGACTCTATCCCACAAAATATTAACGGATCTTCTACGAAATCAACTGCATTTCAAAGGCGTTATTATCACTGATGATATGCAAATGAAAGCAATTAGTGATAATTATGGACTTGAGCAAGCTTTAGTACTGGCGATTAATGCTGGCGCAGATATGCTGATGTTCGGCAACAACCTATCTACTCCTGCGCAAGATCCTATTCAAGTCATCAACATAATTGAAGCCAAAGTCCAATCTGGAGAAATAAGCCAAGAGCGAATAAATGAAGCATATCAGCATATAGTGGCTTTAAAAAAATCATTAAATTAGGTCTGTTGCCTCCCCTAATGAATGTTTATCCGAACGGTTGGATTTAAGCACAGGTTGTGAGAAATTTTTTCTAAACTTTCTCGCAAGATGTGCCAAATACAGCCGCTCCTCAGTTTTTTAATCTACACGTTTAAACTGAATTGCTACATCAACATCCACACCTGGAGAAACATTTAGCTTTCCTTTTGCATTGCCGGAATTTTTTGTGAAAATACCATTTAAGTTACCGAATTCTGTTTTAATAGTAACCGTTCCATTAACACAAACTCCCTGGAGTTTTGTGACATGATGATCGGGACACAAAATACTTCCTGAACGTTTGTCTGCGCTCACCTCGATGTTAAAATTCCCAGCACCATCCAGAGTGCTAACTGTTCCCGCTCCATTATAAACACACTCGATTAACCAATTAGAGGCCTTACCTGAACCTGCCCAATTCCCAGGAACATCTTCACAACTGTTTGCACTAGAATAAAATGTAAAATCTGCATGCGATATCGTTGCAAAAGAGAGTGCGGCAACAGTAAATCCAAAGAGTAATTTTTGTTTCATTTTTCTTCCTTAAAAAAATAAAGCTAAATGCAAAACACCATCTGTTTATGACTGGTGGAATGCGGGATTTATTATTACGTTATAAAACTACAAGTGCAATTGAAAAAAGCCAGAATGAGAAAATAAATTCCAACATACAATCTAACGCTTAGTTAAGAGTTGTAGGGTTCAAAAAATTACTTAGCTTAGATATAGATTGTATTCTCAACAAAAGCATGATGCTAAACTAGGGTCTGTTTACATTTCGCTAGTTGGTGAAATAAATAAAATAGCATCATTGAGGATGTCACTAGCTATAGAACCATCAAATTTCGTGAAAACAAAGCGGTGCAGATAGTTATACAATAAGCTGTTACCTTTAATGAATAGGATATTTTTAATGGTATATTTCAAATCAATAATTAATGGGATTGGTACAGGTGCTGGGGTTGCGTGGCCAATGTTTGGGATTGTATTTAGTGTAGTTGGTGCGTCAATAGGTGGTTTGGTTTCATTTGCATTAGGCGGAGTCGCTATAGCTCTTTTTATGATGATCAGTACCGCGATATTTTATTTGTCCTATCAAAAAGCTCAAGAAGAGGAACAAAGATCTCAAACATTATTGCAAAAAAATGAACAAAAATTAATGGAATTCGTTAATGAATATATTTATAACATATACAAAAGCTATCAACTAACAGCCAAGACAATTCCATTTAAAGCATTTTTATCCTCACAGCTTGATCAACAGCTTTCAGCAATTGCTAAAGATGAAAAGAAAACTCCTTTATACCAAGCTTTAAAGCTTATAAAAATATTAATTGAACAGCAATTGCTTAAAGAGAAATCGATTCTACCCATAATTGAGCAGAAAATAATACAACAATACTCTGTACCCTATTCAAATGTGATTATTCCTTTATTTTATGCCTTTGTTGGTACTTTTGGTTCCATAGCAGGTTGTAGTGCTGGAATTTCTGGGTTACTTACCGGATTAGGACTATTTAGTAGCTTCGCTGCATTCCCCATTCTTGGTTGGGGTATTCTAGGGTTTGCGATTTCTATGGGTATTTTTGCTGCAAATAACGCGATTAGCGAAACACAGGAAACCTCTAAAAATGAAATATTGAATCAAACAGTAAAAAAAATGTATCAACATTTAAAAAGCCAGGTATTAGATTTACCCCTAAATTTATTTCATCACCCCTCTAACCCTACACCTAATAAATCATCCAGAAATTTTCCATCGTTATTCCTAAGCGAAGATGAATCCGTTATTAACAGTTGGGTATCAAAAAGTGATGCTTTGCAACATATCCCTCTCAGTATCTAATTGGCGAATGAGTTTCTTTTCCTACTATTACATAAACTCCTAACCTGGCAGTTTGATTCAATAAATCTTTGCAATACACCAAAACTTCTATTTCTATGTATTAGAAGTTTGAACACGAGGTGATGAACATTCATAGACATACAAATACGTAGGCTTGGTCAATTTGTGGATTACCGGAATCATCTTATGGTGAGACAATGTCGCCACTGATTGGCAATGATTAAAAAATCGTTCGGCACATTGTTTTGTATCTCTAAAATCAACATAAGAAATTTTGTCAATTTTTCCTTTAAATAAAGCATCTAAAAAAGCTTCTCCCCAATATTGATATTGATTAATATCACCGCAGGGAAGTGCATAGACAGGCTCACTGGGCATAAAGAAACTCAATGCTGCAGCATTAGCAAAATAACCTGTAACGACTGGCTGTCCTTTTTTTATAATTTCTGGCGCATTGATCGCTGTCTTTAATACGGTATAAGCCCTGCCCTTCTTCAGGTAGGTGGCGATTGGCCATGAATTAGCAATGATCACAACGATACTAAAAGACAAAAAGAAAGGATAAACAATCATGAAAAAGCGTTGATAATGATATCGTGCCACATTAAATCCAGTGATTAAGGCAAGGTTCATCCCAAGTGGAGTTAAGTATACCGCTCGGGCATCACCACCTAATAAAGTTACGATACTCCAGAATAATAGCCCTACAAGCAATACCGCATAAGTCAGTTCCAAAACCGGGTTATTGGATGAATTTTTAGTTTGTCGATACTTGAACCAACCCAATGCAGCGAATAATAGAAAAACTGAATAATTAACAAACAATGAACCCAACAGTACTAAGAGACTATGAACTACCGTAGTATTATTTTGAATTTGACTGTGAAAATTTAATAAATAAGTAATTGATATCCAATCGTGATTCACATTCCAATAAATAACAGGAACAACCATGAGAATAATGACCAGGCTTGCCAGATAAAAATGGATACTTTTAAACAGCTGTCTCTGTTTGGAGAATACAACGTACAGCAACAGCCCCATCACGCTAACTACAGCTGTATATTTAGATAAAAGCATGGCGCCAACAAACAAAGCACAAAGATATATATCAAGAATTCGCTTGGATGAAATGTAGCGAGCAAAATAAAAAAAGGACAAAATAGTAAATAAATTCAATGGTGCATCATATAAAACACGAACAAAAATACTTTCTGTAGTAGTAGGTAAAGCAACCCATATTAGCGCACTGATTAATCCTGTTCGCTGATCGTGCAGGAGGCAACCTATCCTGTATATATAATAGGCACCTGCGATCAAGCACAAAAAACCAATAATATTAATGGAAAAGAATGTCTCACCAAAAACCGCTTGCGAAATATGGAACAAATAGGCAATCATGGGCGGTCCATCAAAATAGGACCAAGCCAAGTGTTTTCCCCAAGCGTAATAATAAAAACTGGTGATGGTAGGAACAATAAAAAAAGTTGCAAGAAATAAAAAGCCGATATAAATAATGAGGAAGGGTTTTGTTGCTTTTTGATTCCACATAAATCACCAAGTTCCTTTTGCTCTATTTTTAAACTATAAAGATCCCAATTAGATCAGTAGCATTATGAAATATTAAAGGGTTAATGTAATAACTCATTGATTTGGATAATATCACAATAAACAATTAATACACACTGAAACAAACCGTTATTTAACACTTTTTTTGTCCTTGTTTTGGGATATTGCTGCACTAGAATTCGGTAAAATTTCTACAACGTGTGCCAGCCATTTTTTATTATCTGCTCTAATAATGGTATTGGTACGCCCATAAATAAAATCATTTAAATTGCAATGGATGAAAGACTCCAATGTGCTGTCGCACTTGATCTTATAATAATTTCGATCTTGGGTATGTATGAGCACATGATGTTGGGCCAGCAGTGTGCCAAAAGGAGTATTCGTATGCAGAATTTCTTTTATCATGCTCTTTGGGAGTTCATTAAAGTTCATCGTGATAAAGGCGAGTTCAACCGCTATCACTTCTTTTTTGGCTTGTGCAACATTCGGTTTATTTCGCTTTTTGTTATTATCAACAAACATTACGATAGAACGTCGATAAGTATTGTTGGCTTGATCCTTATTTGCATATATTGTTTTTATAATGGCGTTACGCGCGTAATATTTTTCGATACTTTTTGTCATCAAAGGCTGGGTTAACAACTTATTGAAAGGATCAGGCAATTGAGTAGCGCTTACTTGAGTACCTATTTTATCGATTTCAGCCAGTTTATTTATTTCCAGCTGAATTTCTTTAGACTCAGGAGCACCATTCACTGAAATGGCGATGAAGAGAATTATCATTATGAATGGAAAGAAAAGTAGCTTTTTAATCATCTTTATTAATAATCTCATTTATCCTCGCTTTAATATCATGCTAGCCCGATTTGAACGAATCACTGGTCGGCGAAAAAAAGATAAAGTTGGATTCTGATAAACAATTTCTGTATAAGAAAAACCCGAAACTTCGTGTTGATTGTACTTTCCTGATATCTCGCAATATCCCTCCCAATAACCATGTTTTTCCTGCTCAGGAAAAGCTGCAACATTGGTAAATGACAGACCAATACTGGGTATATTAATCCTGTATGTAGTGGGATAAAGAATTGATAATTCTGGGTCAAGCCAATAATCCTCACGGATCACTTCCATTTCCTGATACGAAATAAATCGCTTTTCTCCAGAAGGAAGAATGACATTGGCTAAACCACCGATTACATTGTTGCCGTTGAAATTGAAAATAAGAAAAATGTTAGCAATGATACCATTATTCAGGCGTACCCCAAACCATTCCCAACCATTCGCATCCAGATTGAAATCGCCCCATTGATGGTCCATCCAAGAATCGCCGGGGTTTTGGTTAATTTGATACGTCGTGTCATTCAGTTTAAGAGTCCCCGTTGTTTTAAAATGAGGTATGGAATAATAATAGGAATTAGTGTTATCAGCCATTGGCATCAGTCCATTCTCATTGATCAAAAAAAATGAAGCATTTGGTTCCAAAATTAAATTGAATTTTAAAACCGTATTATTTTGGCGCCCCTCTGCTCTCAACAAATAGACCTCTTTTCCCTGCTGAATCTTCTTTTGTAAGCTGTAATCATTTTTTAAGGTAATATTTAACTTATCCGTAGCAAATTTACCTTCATTAAGGAAATAGTCTTTAGCAACCCCATAGCCTATTTTATTGTCCAAATCCGCAAGCTGCATATGCAACATGGGTTGTGTATAAACACGTCCTTTTACATTGATGGCTGGGTTAAACAATGCAACATCAAAACTTAAATGCCTGCCCTCATCAGTCACTAACTTGCCATTGAAATACCACCATTCAATGAGGCGATCAAATGAATAAGGAATATTTTGATAATGGGCTGCCTCATCTCTTGGAAAATCGAGAGGAACATAAGGTAAACTGGCATGAGCCATTGAAGCAAAAAAACCAAGTAATATCCATTTTATAGCCTGCATTATTAATTCCTTTTTAAATTTCAAGTCACTTTTTTTAGTGTGCGACGATATTATAGGAAGTTAGTGTGGATTAGCAATCGTGAATATTTTGGAGAATAAGAAATGTTTGGCAATTAAAAGATATTTCTTGGTGAGATTATGGCTAAAGTGATTCCGCAGCCAAGGCTGCGGAATACGAGCTTACATTTGATAGCAACGAACTGATTCTTTATGCTCTTCTTCGTTCTCTTCGTCTGAGCTTTCTTCTTTTTTCGCGTCATTCACTTCTTCAGGCTGCTCTGTTGTTCCCTCTTGTTTTGCTTCGGGTTGAGCCTCTTGACCAACATTTTCTTCCAGATCCTCTTCAAGCTCAGAGAACAGCTCATTCATCATTGCTGCAAGTGAAAGAATAGGCATCATCTCTGCTGGCACTAAATGCATATGGCCCTGTGGACAAACAAAAAGGACTAGGCGTGGTGAGACTCTAGGAGCAAAACCGAATAATGTAGGGCCAGTTCTTGTTTGTGTGTTTTGTTGTGTTTCTTGAGAAGCAGGAGTTTGTTGCTCAACATTTTCTTCTTCGCTGCTGTAGCCCTCTTCTGCACTGTGTTCTTTGCTGTGTTGAGAATCTTCTTCACGTTCTTCCACACTTTCCTGAGAACTTGATAACTCTTTTTCTTCTTCAGTTTTTTCTAAGCCCACTTCCCTTTTTAATTCCATAGCAAATGCTCCTTAAAAATTAAAATTAATTAAAAAATTCGATAATAAAAACCTTAAGAAAAGAGTGCGTTTTGTTACGACTATGTCTTTTCACGGAAGGGAGTTTACAATTAATTTACAAATTTTGGTAGTGCAAATGTACAATTTAATTTATTTTTTGCATTTATTTTTAGAGCAATCAACTTTAGTAAAAAATACTACATACTGTACTGATTTTAAAGAAATAATTAGCATAAAAATAAATAGACCATTTTGACCCAACTACTCATTTAGGAATGACAGCCTCCTCAAATTAATTTATTCTGATCCATTTGAATATAGATATATATTTAATTTCAATTGCACAATTCCAAACAGAATAATGAGAGCCATTCATGAACGCATACCAACAATTAGAACAGCATTTTAAAAAATATTATGATTTTGAAAATTTAGCAGCAATTGTTTCCTGGGATGAAGCATCGATGATGCCCGTTGGCGGAGGCAAAGCCCGAGCAGAGGCTTTAGCTACATTAAGTGCTGTTCAACATGATTGGTTGACCCATAAAAAAGTAGGCGCCTTGCTAAACCAAGCAAAAGATATTGAAGGTTTATCATTATGGCAGCAAAAAAATTTGTATTGGATGGAAAAAGAATATCTACAGGCAACCTGTATTCCCGTAAATTTAGTCGAAGAATTTACTAATGAATCTTTAATTTGTGGTCAGGCATGGCGAGAATTACGCGCAAAAAATGATTGGAAATCGTTTAAGCCTTTCCTGGAAAAATTATTCCAAAAAGTAAAAACAATTGCAGAGATTAAATCACAAACATTTGGTAAGTCCCCACTGGATGTTTTAATTGATGAGTATTCACCAGATTTAGACTGTAAGACAATTACTCCCATCTTTAATTCTTTAAAGGATGAATTACCAAGACTGATTACCAATATTATTGAAAAGCAAAAAACACGACACATAAAAACAATTGCAGGAGCTTTTCCTGTAGAAAAGCAAAAACAACTGGGTATGGAAATAATGACACGTCTGGGGTTTGATTTTAATCATGGCCGCCTGGATGTAAGTCATCATCCCTTCTGTGGCGGTATTTCAAGTGACGTGCGCATTACAACACGCTACAACGAACATGAATTTTTATCTTCCTTAATGGCAATTACCCATGAAACAGGTCATGCCCTATATGAGCAAGGCTTATCAAAAGAATGGAGTACACAACCGGTTGGTCATTCTTTAGGAATGGCAGTTCATGAAAGTCAGTCCTTGTTTATTGAAATGCAGATTTGCAGGAGTCCGGAATACCTCCATTTTCTAGTACCTATTGCCCAAAAATATTTCAAGGATGTAGAACATATAACTGATGAAAATATTTTTTATCATTATACAAAAGTACAACCCGGTTTAATTCGTGTTGATGCCGACGAAGTAACCTATCCTTTACATGTGATTCTCCGTTATGAAATAGAACAGAAGCTTTTTTCCTCTGAGATTAGTATTGCTGACCTACCCGAAATCTGGGATTCATCCATGCAAAAATATTTAGGATTATCAACACAAGGTGATGATAAAAACGGTGTAATGCAAGATGTACATTGGCCAGCAGGAATTTTTGGATACTTTCCCGCCTATACCTTTGGCGCATTAATTGCTGCTCAATTATTCTCGGCAGTAAAAAAATCAATTCCTGATATTAAAGAGCAGTTAAAGCAAGGTGATTTCAAACCTTTGTTACATTGGTTAAGGGAAAATATTCATCAAAAAGGAAGACTATTAACCTATCCTGAACTATTGCATGAGGCAACTGGTGAAACCTTAAATCCCGACTATTATTTTGCACATATAAAAGAACGGTATTTATAAAAATCCAAGGTTGGATTACAAAATATGAATAAACGCAAGATACAAAATAGTGCTGTTATTGTTGCTGCTGTTGGCGCTGCGCTCGTTTCTTTACATACAAATACTGATTGGCTGTCTGGGAAGGGGCAGACCGGAGAGTTTGAACGATGTTATCACATAGTTCGCGCAGGTAAAAATGACTGCGCCACATCGAAACACGCTTGTGCCGCTCAAGCAACAACGGACAGTGATCCAGAGGAATACATTATGGTACCTAAAGGACTGTGTGCGCGTATTGCAGGAGGAGAGAGTGTTTAATTATACACAATTACCGTCGCGTATCAGAGACGAGATGAAGGCACAACAGTATCAGAGTGAATTACTTGTAGGAGGAGTACAGTTAGGTGTAATGGTTTTATTCATGGTTATAAACTATTTAACCCCAGTGGGTTATACACCTAATGCACCAGTACACTCTACCAATCTGGGTCTATCATTATTTACAATTCTGATATTAACGCGATTATGGTTTGCTTATACGCATCAATTAACACCTTCAGTACTTGGATTATTTGTAATCACAGAAATGTTTTTGTTGTTATTTATTATTTGGACTTACTACTTACAATATGAAACCTCCCCAACTATTAATTTAAAAAATCCCCACATCAATTATGTCTACATTTTAATCGCACTTCGCGCATTGCGTTTCGAACCAGAATGGGTATTACTCTCAGGCTTTAGTGCAGTAATAGGCTGGAGCCTTATTATTTGGCAAACTTTATCCAGCACAGGCATGAATGTTGTCACTTGGGATTATGTAACCTATGCATCCACACGAAGTGTCTATTTCGGCGCTGTATTTGATGTACTTTTATCTATTTTATTAGTCACCATTGTTTTGGCATTAGTACTCCAGCGCGCCAAAAAGATACTCTGGCAAGCGGTAGAACAAACCAGTGCAGCCAAAGATCTGTCGCGGTTTTTTGATATAGGCGTTGCTCAAAAAATCACACACTCTGAGTCTGCGTTACAAGCAGGATATGGCGAAACACGACAAGCAGCTATTTTGTTTACCGACATGCGCGGCTTTACTAAAGCGTCGAAAACACTTTCGCCAAGCGATTTAATCCGGTTACTGGGAGAATATCAGCGTTTACTCGTTCCTATTATTCAAAAACATAACGGGACCATCGATAAGTTTATGGGAGATGGCATCATGGCAAGTTTTGGTGCAGTAACTCCTTCAGATACTTATGCAGCAGATGCTTTAAGAGCAGTAGATGAAATTCTTTCCATACTGCCTGTATGGAATGAAACTCGTAAAAAAATGGAGGTATTGTTATCGATGTCGGTATGGGACTTGCGGTTGGCGAAATTGTTTTTGGAGTGATAGGAAACGCAGACCGACTTGAATATACGGTGATTGGAGAAACTGCAAACCTAGCTGCGAAATTGGAAAAGCACAATAAAGTGGAGCATGCAAAAGCATTAACTGAGGTATCCACTTTGACGGTAGCATTGAAACAAAATTATAAAAATGAAACACCAAAAATCGAACGCAAATCCAGGCCTGTAGCCGGAGTGGAGGGTCCTATGGATTTACTGGTTTTAGGTGAATAATAAATACTCGCTTAATCTGGATTAAATAATAACACACTCTTCTTTATTTATAACTCAGGCATTTCCACAGTAATGATTTTTTGGCGTTTGTTTTCCAAGCAAGGGGCTTGAGTTGGATATTGTAAAGGCACCCAAGTATATTATGAGCACAACTTTCTCTAATTCAATAATTACCCAGAACTACATTTATTCATTTTAAGGCGTATTCTGCTTATCTTCTTTGTTATCCTCTTTATCAGTAGATATGGAGCTAAACATATCCTTAAATGATTTGAATTTAGAATGTTTAGATTCTTGCTCTTTATCAAATTTTTTCTGGATAATTGCTAGCTTTGAGGGCTCTGAAACTTCTTGAAATAGTTTTTTTGCGATTCACTAGTTAACTTTGATACCACTTTGCCTCGATCATAAAAATCGTATTTGTTCAGAAGAGCTACCGCTAAAATACCTGCCTTATTTGCTTTATTAAAGAAAACGTGTTGACGTGCTTGCTCGCCCTTAGCAATATAAACATGAACTTTTTCAATAATCTCATCTATATCAGAGCTATTTTTAATATTATTAAGTCCTGTTTTAATAGTATTTAAAGCCTTATTTTTCTCTTGATTCGCATGATATGAAATCCCATCAACAAATACCTTAATATCTTTTATAAAATCAATTTTTTTCGCTAGATTATCATCATAATAATTTAATTTTTTTAAAGTTCCTTCTATAGATACTCTCTCTTCTCCAGGTGCTTTTGATGCTTTCATTTGTAAATCAAAAACCATCTTTTTCGCATCAAATTCATCTTCAGTATTAAATGTTTTTTTATAATAAGCTGATAATTCATTTGCTCTCTCATCAAACTCTTGTTTGGCTGCTAAATAAAGCTCGCTGTCCATTTCAAAAAATGTCTTAAAATCTTTTATAAATTGGGTTAAAGGCATACTAATAGCAATATTATCTAGCATTGGCACATCGATTTTAGGGTATAAAGAGGGCATTGAATGATGGCGATTCATAAACTCTAGCCAACTGGTCATATTACTTGCATTACCTCTTGCCGTATGCATTAAATTAGAACCCAACCAATAAGCCTCAGCAAGCTTGTCATAATATTTATTTATGCTTTCGGGATCATTCTTATCTATTTGCATATTAAAAAGCTCTTGATGTAATTTGCCCATCTGGCCTTCTAATTCGCCCAAAGTAACAAGATTTGTATGTAACCATAGACATTGATAAAAACTGTTTGCACTCCTTAAGTTTTGATGCTCTATTCCACCAAAACTTACTGTAGTTAAACCATAAGCTTTCCCATCAACCTCATACATTAATTGGTAACTCGTATCTGTTAATTTTTTTACTCCAGTAACAGTTTCATCATTTATCGCTTTAAAAACTTTATTCATTATTGGTTGAGCTAATTGATAATCTCCATTTCCCATAAGAGAAGTAACTGGTGCTCTACCTTGCTGAACGATAACATCAGGATCATAATCGGCTTCTGTACTTTTCTTTGTTCTTACTATTTCAAAATGGGCCGCCTCGCGACCTGCTCCTCCCACTCGTGCCACAGTTGCTCTTTCATTAGCAAAAAAATCCATCACTTGCGTATAGTCTTGCTGAAACTCTAGGGACTTTCCAAGTACACTATCTATTGTTTCACTCAGGAGCATACCAAATTTAAATTGGCTTTTTGCTCGATCGCTATCATGACGGGCATGTCTTGCTGATGTTGAATTGGCGGTAGATGAAATGTTCCTAAAAAATAAATTTCCACATTTGATAACATCGGCTTTAAATTTCTCTAATTTACTGTTTTCTTTAGAAAACTCTGGACTATTTTTTAAAATTTCAACGAAATTTAATGCATCTTCTAATCCAGAAATCATAAACACATTCATTAATACTGAACCTATTTCTTGATTTTTAATAAATTTTTTATATTCCTCAGTAAGGTTATGCTGTAATATATATCTGACATTATGTTTTTCAAAAAGAGAAACTTTAATATCCTCAGGTATAACCCCCTTATTTTTCTGAATTAAAAAATCTAAAGCTTTTTCATTTCCTTGATTAATAATAAGTTGCATTAGCCCAGATAAATTAGTTATTAACGGCTCAGATTTTTCATAAAGATGTTGAAATACTTTGAGTGAGAAACTATCTCCTAAGGGGAGTCGTATGTAGTCGTCTAATGAATTAAAGTAAACAGATTCAATTGCTACTTTGTTATCTTGGGATAACAATTTTTGAACGGCAGATTCATAAAGGTTAATGTCCTCAAAATTTCTCAGAATATATTTTAAATCATCTCTATTTACAGGATAATTTTGAGTGAGTAGAAATTTTATAAAATCTGAATCTTGCCTCAAAGAGGCCTCTTCTATAAGAGAGGGTTTCGCAAATCCAAAGTCTGAATAGTGAATTTGAGGACAACGAATCAATGCTTGTTTAATTGCTTCTCGTCTTGCTTCCCAACTTGCTTTTCAGTTGTTATTAATAAGGCTATCTATAAAATAACTAGGTTTTTTTTGCGTTGCATCTGCATGAACGCTAATTGGTACATCATTTTCTATAAGAAAACTAGTTAACTCTGGAGAAGGATTAGTTCCAGTACAAAATAATAGATTTAATTTTTTACCCTGTTTTTCAACCTCAATTTCAGCAAGTTTTATTTCTGGTTTTATTCTATGAATAGCTTTTAATCGCTCCAATGAACCTAACTCAACCGCCTCAGTCATTAATTGCTTCAATTCCATCTCATCTGAATTAATATTTAATCTTTGAATTTTCGAATCGAGCTCTTCTAATTTTTCAACTTTTAGGAGCATTTCCTGAATTGAATCACCCTTGCTGAATGGGTCTCGCTCAAATTTTAAAAACCTACTATTCTTTTTATCATGATTAATCAGTTGATGAGCCAGCTCTATACTCCCTAATCGCACAGCCTCTACAAATAATTCTTTTATTTGATGCTCATCGTATATTTCGTTAAGAGTAGATATATTTTTTCTTAAGGTACTTAATTCATCTGAATAGTCACTAGAAGGCATGGCTTATCCTTAGATAATACGGAAAAGACTATACCAAAAAGTATATTACTTTTTATTCATTATGTCTAAAATTTGAGCAAAATCACGGGCAGTAATACTAGTACATAAAAAGACTATCGGATAACTGAACAATCGCATCCAATAAGTCATTTTCAATAAAATAACAGTGAGTATTTCGCATCTACTAGTATTACCAATGAATAGGCTTTAGTCATTCTGTACCGATACAACCCTATTTCCTAGCATCCTTTTCCATTAATTTTTAGAATTATTCACCAATTTTATAAATTGTTGCAGCTCACACGTAGCCCCACCACATGCAGGAATTGAAACAGGATTTCCATTGTAAGTGATTTTTACCAGGTAATAATTTGCGTCACGTTCATAAAGTGAGAAATTGAGATTGGAGGCGTAAGGGGGGGCTATCTCCAAAGGAGCGCCCAAAAAGCTCAATGCACTGGCTATGGTAGTATCATGTGCAGAGAGCAAAACATATTTAAGCTTGGATTTTTTCTGACTGCCGCTGTTGAGATAATTGGCAATATTGGTCATGAGTTTGGTGCTGTAGGCAGTTGCTACTGGATGTGGCCTTTCTTGCGCCATAAAAGCCCAATTACTCGCACTGATAATTGTTTCAACATCCTGGGTGCTCAATCCAATTGGCATCGGTGCGTTATGTATTTGATGAATGTATAAAGCATCGCCAAGTAATTCAAGATCAGGTAAGCTCTTAATTTGAACACCTGATAAAGCACTCCAAAGAGGATACTTACTCTTCAGTTCATTATTTTTTTCTTGCCATTCTTTTGTTGAGTACACATACTGTTCCATCAATTTTTTCCGCTCTGCAGAGCTTACCTGTTGAATAATCAGTTCATCATATTTAGACGGCGCACTAAAAATAGGAATGGGCTGAAAAGCATGGGGTAAAGCAGGAAGAGAAGACTCCGAAGTATTTGGTCCCGTCCCAAGCGGATATAGTCCCATTAATAAAGACTCAGCACTCATAAGCGTACGCTCATAATCAGTTGAACGTACATACATTGTTCCATGTTCGTAATGCTCGGGCAATAAATGTGCCTGCTCAATGTATTTTTTACGGAGCTCCATGCCCATTTTATATTCTTGCTGCATCCCCTCAGCAGTTAACTGGCCTGGCCCCTCCTGCCATTGATAATTTACTGCTGAGAGTGTAGCAATTGGTGTCCTATCACCATGCCGAATGATATCAACAGCAAAAATAAGGGCATCATCTGCAAACAAGAGCGACGGTATACTCAATAAAAACACAAAGCTTAAGCGAAAGTTGTAACCCATTTATCATACTCCTTGCTAAGAATGAATTAACTATGATGTCTTTATAAATCCCCGTCAAAGGTCGGGCTCTGCACTATGATGAGTATGAATACAAAAATCAAGGCCTTATTTTCAATAAAGATCAGAGCCTAGAATAAAGAAGAGTTCTTTTTTCTGGAAAATTTCCCACATCTGTGTAAAAGTGATTTGGTTGTTTAAGTAAAACAACTATAAGCCAGGAGTGAAAAGTGAAGGGACTGAGATATATTTTTTTATTGGTCAGTATCTGGCTAATATGGGGAACTGCTTTTTCCACAACTAAATCATCATATGCCACACTTCGGATTATTACTCCGCAACAATCATTCACTCTAACCAGCCCTGAGTTGTTGTCTCATCCGGATCTAACCCAAGTAACTATTAACAATGATCGAGCCTACCCAAACAAAATGATGCACCATAAAGTGATCCCTTTATGCAAACTGCTTGCCCCCTTTCACATCAGACAACACGATATCGTCGAATTCATCGCCAAAGATAATTTTCATGTGTATGTGCCGGCACTTAAAATCATGGATTGCAGTAAAAATGCTTCTATTGCGATGTTGGCTATTGAGCCTGCATCAAAATGGCCAATAATTGATAATCATACAGGGCTGACTGCAGGACCTTATGAAATTATTTGGCTTAATCCTGAACGCTCCTATATATCCAATGAATATTGGGCATGGAGTGTCATTACAGTAAAAATTATTCGAAAACTCAATTATCAACATGTTCTTGCTCCTCCCGAAACCACCAATTCATCCATTGCTAATGGATACAAAATTTATATTAGTCATTGTGAAGGTTGTCACATGATGAATCACCTTGGAAAAAGCAAAATTGGTCCGGATTTGAATTGTCCGAAAAATCCATTAGATTATTATCCTAACATAACCCAATTAAAAAAATTTATTCGTGATCCTAAATCAGTCCGCTCACTTCCACGAGGACGAATGAGCGGTTCAGATAAGCAGTCTTTATCCGACAATGACCTGGATGATTTGATTCAGTTTTTTGCGTATATGAATATAAAAAAACAATGCTGATTGACAACCCCTTCCTAACAAACTAGAGTTTTAATATACAAAGGATGGATAAATAGCATGAAGCTCATCAAGTATATTGTTTTTATAACCCTCTTATTCAACAGTTTCTTTGCCTATTGTGATCAACTCATCGTGGGTGTTTTAAAATTTGCCCCCCCTTTTGCATCACAGGATGCGAACAATCACTATTTTGGTTTCAGCATCGACCTGATGAATGAAATATGTAAACGCATTAATGCAACATGTACCTACAAAGGAACTGATTTGAACTCACAGTTCAAAGATTTAAATGATGGTGTTATAGACATTACCACATTACCAAGTCCTATTTCTTCAACTGAGTTAGATGACTACGTATTCAGTCTGCCTTATATAACAAGTAGAGGACAATTTATGGTATTAGAAAGTTCAAATATCGACTCAATAGAGGATCTCAAAGATAAAAAAATTGGCGCGCTTCAAGCAACTTCGTTCCAGTATAATATTCTTCCTAATTATACGTCCAAAGAAAATATTAAAACATATTCCCAAGTTACGGCATTAATACAAGCTGTAAGCAATGGTAAGGTTGATGCCGCTTTAATGAATGAACATGTTGCCAAATATCTATTACTCAACAAAACCATAGATGGTTTTAAACTTTTAGGAAAACCTATTGTCACAGGAAATGGGTATGGAATAATTGCGCTTAAAAAGAATGCTCCTATCATTGATAAAATTAATAAAGCCTTACTACAAATAGAAACTGATGGAACTTATTTAACTCTTTATAATAAATATTTTGGTGATTAGTTTAGCTATAGTAAATATCAAAGAAAGAACGTTTTAATGAACTATTTGATTGGCAAAGTAACTACCGGGATGGGATGAAAAAAGCAAATAGAAAAGATGTTTTATTTGATGTTTTTTATATAAAATCCAATTTAGAAATACAATAAGTTATAACTGCATTCGGAAGTAATCTAAGTCGCTATTGATTTGGGGAAGTTTACTTTTAAAGGTTTCAAAATAACCACCTCGATCAAAAAAATCATGATATTTAAAATCATCCCAATGTGTGAGATATTCTGATTCAACTAGTCTGCTGCGCACTTTTTCAATAGTTAATGTCTTTTCATCGCTTTTCAGCTCTATTTCCCTTAAGACATTTAAAATAGCCCTTGTAGAAAGAGCATCATAGCCATTTTTTGCTGGATCAAAGAGATGGACTACCTTAGATTCAATTTCTCGTAAAATAACCTTTGGGGAGAATAGGTTTTTAGACTTTGAAAACACACACACAATCTGCTTTGGATCAATATTTCTTTTACCGCATTTTCCTGTGGGATAGATGTCTTTCACATCATAAGGACTGGGAGCGCCCGACATATTCTTTATCAACATATAGTGATGACACTTACCTTGAAAATTTTGTGATATAAATTTAAAAACTTTCTCATGCATAAGATCAAATATTTTACATGCCAAGGGCTCATCAAGTAGGTGTAGTGAGTTTGATTCGGTTAGAAAATAAACATTACCATCGCTAAAAGTAGACCAGGAAAACGTACTCACTTTTTTATTTAAAGCTTCACTCATGATTAAAGAAGTAATTGAATAACTAATTGCATCTCCTCTGAATTTAATTCTGAGATTGTTTTCTTTAGCAAGGTCATCATCTACATGACGTATCGCAAATCCTTTATCGTGATCTTGCCCTCTTAATATGCTTTGTACAAACGAAAGTTTTTGCTGATTACTCAAAGTATCAGTTTTTGAAAACCATTTATTGAAGAATGGAAATATGGAGTCCAACCAGCTGAAAAATAAAGTTTTTAGATAATCAAACATATATATATTTAAAGTAAGAATGAATTTTTTGCAGCGCAGTCAATGCGCATAAAGTACACAGTATAACATATTAAATGCAAACGATAGAATTGTTACAAATGTATTCTACAGTCTACAGTGATGCCTAAACGGCGGTCATCCCTGCGCAGGTACCAGCACGCCCTTATTAATTTGCCTTTTAAAGATATAAATCCATCCAATCTTTAAATCGTTGCAAACGGTCTATTTGAAAATCTGGTCTATCAAGCGTATGGTATTGTTCGGGATAAATGATTAATTGTGTAGGTATATTCTGTGATTTTAAAGCCTGATATAATTGTTCAGAACCAATGCATGGCATGTTAAAATCCAAACTGGCACACATAAACAAAGTAGGTGTTTTAATCTTATTTGCCTTCATTAATGGATAACTAAGCTTCAGGTAAATTTGAGTATTTAACCAAGGTTTTCCTAATTCAGATTCATAATCTAAAGTATATTGATCCTCACCATAGTTTCCCAAAATACTACCAGTCCCAGCGCCGCTAATCGCCGCCTTAAAACGTTGAGTGCTTGCAATAACGTAATTAGTCAGCATGCCACCATAACTCCAGCCCCCCACAGCCAATTTATTAGGATCGACAATACCTTTCTTAATTACATAGTCCACAGAAGCAAGGACATCTTTGACATCAAGGTTTCCCCAGTCAGCGTTAATGGCATTGGAAAAATCAAATCCTTTTCCAGAGCTTCCCCGCGGATTAGGAGCGATAATGGTATATCCCTCTGCAGCAAGCCACTGCCAGTCAAAATTGAACTCGTGGCCGAATTGATAAACGGGACCTCCATGTAAATTTAAAAATGCGGGGTATTGTTTCCCAGGTTTATAATGTGCAGGTTTGAGCAATAAACCTTCGATTAGAGTTCCATCAGAACTTTTAAATTCAATGTTTTCCAAGGGACGAAATAGCACTTCATCTAAAAGTTTTTGATTATGGCGAGTTAAGGGTCTTAAAGGATTTTCTACTGCAAACAATTCTGGTGGATGTTGATCATCAGAGGAAACGACTACTATTCGTTGCTGCCCCGTTGAAAACTCACTATCAACGCGCTCACCGTTGGTTAATGCTCTGACAGTACCGGTAGCAACATCGATTTCACTAAGATGAGTATTTCTGCTTGTCTCAATCAGCGCATATATTTTTTTACCATCCTCAGACCATTTGGGTTTGGTAAACCAGCGGTCTATAGGGGCAATAATCTGCTCCTTATGACTGGCCAATGCAACAACTGCTAATTGTGTGGGAGCATAGATAGGTGACATATTATTAAAGCTTAAATAAGTTATTTGAGAGCTATTAGGGTTCCATGCGGGAGTGGATTCCCAATCTGGATCCATTCCCCCCCCTGTAGAACGGGTCAATTGTATCGCTTTACTTCCAGGTTTGTTGTTTATTACGTACACATCCGAATTGTAAGTCCTATCCGGTTCAGCTCCTCTTTTAGAAATAAATGCAATGTAATCACCATTAGGAGACCAGGCTGGAGCCCATTCATCATAAAGGCCTGGAGTCAATAACTCAATTTGTTTGTTTTGGAGCGCTACGCGATAAAGATGCTTTCTTTTTTCACCAAGATAACCCTCTGTATCCTTTTTAAATAGATATCTTGTGATGACTATGGGGTTATTTTTGGAATCTTCTTCCTTTGACTCATTGGCAATAAAAGCAATATTTTGGGAATCGGGAGACCAAGCAAAATCACTAACATCATACAAGTTATTTGTTAATTTAATAATTTGTCTGCTTTGTCTGTTTAATAATTGAAGACTACTCGCATCCTCATTCTCGAATAAAAAAGCAATCCATTGACCATCAGGACTCCATTTGGGTAAAGAACTGCTATTTTTCTTATCATTCGTAAGTTGCTTTGATATTTTACCATCGTAGGAAACTATCCAGATATTACTTACTGCATCTATTTTGCTAACATTTTCTTCTACTGTATAAACTACCCATTCCCCATCTCGCGACATATCCGGTTCACTGACTGTCTTAATTCGCATAAAATCACTCAAAAGCGGTAGTCTTTGAGATGACCATCCATTCATGCAAAAAATGGAACATAACAACACTAGAAGTTGAACATAGGAACACTCTTTTTTCAAAATAATTTCCCTTTAAGAAAATTGGAGCTTTATCCCTTACTTAACTCTCCGGAATATGTTCAATTAATTTACACTCCCGGCACCCTATGAGCATAGATAAATCATCATCCTTAGGAATATTTAAAAATGAGGCAGCCCTAAAGAATCATATAATTATTTCTTATATTTTAGCCTAACTTTTATTTTATAAAAATTTTCCATGAACATCGGCTATGAATTGATTTAGATGCGCTTTTCGTAATAAAAAAACAGACTGAATTTTAAATAATTGTTTAATTTTTTTTCATTTCATTCAAATTACAGCTAAAATATACTCACGTGTCTTTAAAAAGGAATTTTTATGATTAAGATACTCAAGGTGCTCTTAATAGTATTATTCATGAGTGTAAGTCCATTTGCTTTGGCACATAATGACTATGCTTACCATCATGGACATCATTATAAATATCATAAGTATTATAAGAATCATCATTGGTATTACTATCCTGCTGGATATCATCACCATAAAAAATATAAATATAAGCACTACAAGTATCCTTATAAATATTATAAATATAAAAAATACCCCTATCACCCTGGATGGTATTATACATGGTGATCTATTCAAGAAAATTTATATAGAACGTTCAAACATAATAACGTTATTGAATATAAAGAAAATATTCAATAACGTTACTTTTGCGAAACCTTTTTAAGCACAAAGAACACTATTTCTTATCTTCTTGCAATTCCCAACTCAATTAAAGATTTTTATTGACCAGATAGATTAATATATGAGATAACCACAATGATATAAAAAGAACAACAACGTAAAATATAGATCATTGTTGATTAATTTATATCAAAATTACAGGTTCTGTCTCGTAAATGTCTGAATGAGATTAAATACTAAGGGAGTTATCTATGAGAGCATTAAGAGAATTACGTCACGCTAGACCCCACCATTTTTCGAAAATCCACGACGTTCATCTCTCCCACAAACCTGGTTTTTTATTGGGTACTTTTTCTGGTGATCGTTGGCGTCATAAAAGCATGGGCGTAACATTAGACCACATTACTGATCCAGAGATGTTTCATGAATTGCAATCCCATGCATTTAATAATTTAAAATCATGGCAAAAAGAAAAAGTAGCACCGCCCCAAAAAGTTGAAGTGGTTCACCAAGATTTTGGAGATACCGCGTTGGAGGTGACTAAAAAGCATGGAAAAGTATATCCTGTTCTTAACATGGCTAATTCTTTATTTCCTGGATGTGCTGCTCTCGAAGGAGGAAGTGCCCAGGAAGAAAATATGTGGCATCGCTCGTCTTGTGCCCGCTCATTACTGTCAAAAGGCATTTATTATGATCCGGCACGAAAATGTTTTCTTTATGATGAAAATAGTAGAAAACTTTTGAGCGGACAGGAAAAAATGAGTTCTGAGGAATTGGAATCATTAAGTAGGCGCCTTGGAATAAAAACTCCTGAAGCCTACAAAGTCTTTATGGGTGAGCAACCTGAGATTTGTTTTAGAGGACCGGAAATTTTAGTTCCAACAGATTTTGATGAGTTCACATCAAAAAAACAATTTACTGCAGACAGTACATTGAGCTATGCCCTTCTCCCAAAAGACCAAATATTCCCTTTTTATGAAATCAGAGCAGCTGCTCCTGAGCTTGTTGGTAAAGAAATTGACTTTGAAAATAAAGATTTTCTAGCTAAATACACTAATGAATTAAGACAACGTATAGGTGCTCAGCTGGATACATTAATACTTAAAGGGAAAACTGATGCGATCTTGGGGGCCTGGGGATGTGGGAGTTTTAAAAATAAGCCTGATATTGTCGCCAGATTATATCGTGATGAAATTGAAAAACGAGCCAAACACTTTCAGCATATCGTATTTCCGATAATAGATACACAACATGAAGCAAATTACCCTGTGTTTAAAAAATACTTAGATGGCTTGAAGCTTGGAAATTTAGCTGGCAAATCAAGTTTCAATATAAAAGCACTCACGTATCCTAATCCATATAGCATATATGCTCCAAGAGATAAGAAACCAGAAACAACACCAAAAGATGAACCTAAAAATTCAACTTGTGGTCTTTTATAAGTAAGTTATACGATTATAGGCTCTTCTTAAATCAATTTAATGAAGAGCCACTCAGGATTAACTCACATACATGAGCTTTTTTTAGTATATGGTCATTATAATATACAATGTGTTTATTGATGTTTTTTTACTTTTTGATGAGAAGTTGGTTGACCTGTCACGACTCCCACTCCAGTATCAACTACTTTACCAATCCCATGACCTACAGTTGCGCCAGTATCCACTACATAACCCACACCTGTACCTACCACATTAGCACCATATTTTACACCGGCACCTACTGTTTCATTGCTGTATTGACTGGCTTTATTCAGCGTATTACAACCAACCAAACTCAAGGACATAAATAATGCCGAAGATGCAATTATCACTTTCATTATGTCTCTCCTTAAAGCACATACAAAATGATCACCATATATACATATAGCCTATAAATTGGTCTTTTTACAGTTTTTATTGCGAAAATATTTATATATTGTCTTGATAGAATGAGGATTTTAGTTCGTAATTTTCTATATTTTTTCTGATTTTGGTCTAATGGAAATTTCAAACATTTGATTTAATTGATTCGAGAAACATAAGTAGCAAGTAGTGCAGTGCTCTAAAGAGAGCTTAGAAAATCAATTAGTAAATTGTTCAAGTTAATGCACTACTTCTAGTTTAGTAATTCACTTTTTACTTAGAACTCTTCTTGATAGGGATCAGGATTATTTTCTTGGAAATTTCTAAAATTTTCTTCCGCTTCATTTTTCTTTTCAATATTAAAGCAATCTTTTTTCTCTGCGGGATCCTGTATGCTTTCACAATTATTATTTGGATATAAATTTGGGTTTACAGGATCAACAGCAAATGCATTCAATGGAAGTAATGCCATAATAAAAACTAATTTTTTCATCACTGACTCATTATTTATTTTATTAATAGAGCTATCATACCTAATTCAAACAATAAAATACATGCAAACAGCGTAATATAAAACATCTGTGTCATATAAAACATCTTAATAGAGATCACCTATTCCCCACTTTTGCATGAGAAAAATAATTCACTCAATTTAGCCCAAGCTAATGAAAGATAGTGAATTTTATTCGTTCGATCTTGGTAATTCGGTATTTAGCATTTATAGTTGAGTCGCAAAAAATGAACGGTGTCGATTCGAAGATCTAAACCTTCTTTACTCTATTTACAATTTATAAGGAGAAACAATGGGGCATAATAAAAAGAAAAAAAAAGATAAGAAATCAGCGGGTGGATGGCTTTATAGTATTTTTAATACTCAAACGAGTTCAACACCGTACTGTACCCCAGATCAATGCTTCATAACCAATCAGCAAGCATTTTCCAGTACCAGTTTAATATCGCCTCTTAATCCTGAGCATGCAGCTTCTCCCTTTGAGTTTAATACTTCAACTCTAATCAATGATCTGAGTCATTCCATTAATTTATCAGAGCTTTTTCCTCCAGAATTAATCCAATTAATTACCGATGCAGCAAAACAAGGTCTTTTGATCTCTATGTTAATCACGTTAGTTAATGAAGGAACAACGGACTATTTGAAGCATTTACACTATCACCCTGATCAGATTTATTGGATTAACCAAGGCATTCGGGCTCTTTTGCTTATTGCGGTGGGCTCTTCGGCGAGTATCGCCATTGCAACACCTATAGTTGGTTATGCACTTCATGCTTATGGCGGTTGTAGTAAAGAAAAATCTAATTACATAACTACAGGAATTGCAGTAGGTCTCAATTTATTAACCAACCCACTGAGTCTTATCGAAACGTCAATTGCTCTAGGCACTTCCATAAGCGCTAGCTTCTTAGGAAGTAAAATAACTCAGTCCGGTTATAGCTTTGTACGCGATACTTTTTTCAAGAGCAAAGACGTTGAGGATACTCAAAAAAATGATCAGCACACTGTAGCTCAATTATCTTATTAACTAACAGTGATAGATAACTTGGTTGCTTGTACAACCAAGTTTTCCGAACGCACAATTTAAATAGAAAAAGGAATAAACGTGTTATCCAGAGTATCCCGATACCCTTTTAATGTTTTCTGTTGAGACTCATCAAACATTAATTGTTCTCCTGCAGTAACCACTGTATAAGGCAAAGGCTTCACTGCAGCAGCATAAAAGGCAACGGAATTTTTATCACCAAATAAATCACCTTGTAACAGCGAAATTTTTTCAATTACTTGCTTCATTTGAGTTTCCAACTGCTCTGCTTGGGCTTTTGCTTTAGTCGCAAAATGATAGGCTCCATACGCTCCTCCAAATACGAGCGGTAAACCAATAATAAGAGGGATAATAGAAGCAATAGAGGCTAAAACCAGGACGAATCCTGTAGTAACCGCCAATAAGGATAATGCGGTATTACAGCCATTATCCGCTACAGAGAGTAATTGACGATTAAAAGTTGAAACTTGTTGAATAAAATCAATTAGCCCCTTCTTTTTCTTTTCAAAACTAATGTATTCAAAAATATCTTGATTGTGGCTTTGATGACCCTGTATCGACATAAGATGAGACAGCATTTGATCGATAATATAAGCAAGATCAGTGATTTTTCCTTTACGAACATATGCCATCACAATATGATGCAGGGTTTTTGACCAGTGAGGTTGTAAATTAATAAACTCACGCGCGTACGAATCGAGTTGCTGGGTGAATCCAATAGGTATTTCTCCAATGTTCAGATGATTTTTTCTCCAAAACATCGAACCCGTAGCGTATTTAGGTAAACCGTCAGCAAAAGTTTTATTTCGAGCAGTCAAAGTATTCAACAAGCTAACATACATATAAAACTTACCAAAATGATCGGTCTTTTGCTTTTCAATTTGTTGGCATAATTGATCTAATTGATTTGAAGGCATTCTTATTATTCTCGCGCTGCAAAAATTAGCAACTATATCATAAGAAAATACAAAAGATAAATTATTAATCACTAATTTTCAATAACTTAAAAACAAACAACTTGAAAAATAATTGACCGTAAAATTGGAGACTCAGGATCGGGTAAAACACAAATTCGTATTGCTTTCATGAAGGTTTGGGAATTGATTTAACAGTTTAGATTTTGAATGACTTAGCATTACTGTATTCTTCAGAGTTATCAATTTCTAATTCATTCTCTGGTTTTATTTTAAGCATGATTTCTTCATTCACTGGATTTTGTTCTGGCTTATCAAAAATCATAAGATTATCTACAGAGTCATGTTTTATAAACTGTTCCCGATCATCTCCAAGTTTAAAATTATCATAAGGTAAATCATTTTTAATTTTTAAATGTTGAGGGGGGTTAAGTAGGATCTCCAGGAGAGAATGGTTTACTGCTGGAATGGGCTTGGGAGGGGAATGATTTGGTGCATCAGTTTTTTGTTTACTAGGTAATTGAAATTTCCCAAATGCTGCTTGAATACTCGATTCAACATCAAGACGATATCGCTTATTTAAATCACCAGGATTGTCTGCTAGTGAGGTAACGTTTTTCCATAATGAATCCAAAGAATATAACTTTCCATCTTTGGTATCGCGAAATAGATTCCATGTGTGGACTCCTCTATCCGGGAAAAAATGCCGTTGATGGATCACTTGCCCCTGCAGAATACCATCTTCAACTAATCTACTCATCAGATAAGCATTTAATAAAGCATGGTGACGACATACTCCAGTACCGGCTTTAATGAATGAATCTAATGAGACAAAAGGACTTCCTTTTTTTAGTTGTTCCGCTAAAAATTCATCTAAATGAGCGTCTTGAGGAAACGCTTTGTTAGTTAATTTAGAAATTTCTTCTAAAATTTCCTTAGTCGTAGCGCCTTGTTTAATCGCTTGACGTAATTCAGAATAGAGATCCTTTAGCACTTTAGAATCTGGATCGAGCATAAGAATTTCTCGACTGGGACTCGTTCCTGCTGAGAATACTCTTTGATTAAAATTACGCAGGTCCCTCGTAACAACAGGATAGTCATTATTTTGATAGTGGATATGCGGCTGTCCATGAATAATCTTTATGCGATCGTTATATTGAACAGCAAGTTTGGTTCTATTCATGTTTGAAGGAACTACTGGAGGAACGTCACCGACTTTAGGCTGCTCCGCTTTATTGAGCTTCCTCAAAAGACTCATCTCATCTTCACTTAGCCCAGCCATCTTTTGGAAGGATGCTTCTAAATCGGGATATTTAAGTAAAAATAAACGTAATTGCTCAGGCTTGATATGCTGTTTTAAATTTTGTATCAATCGATTGGGTTCTTTAAGAAGTAATTCTGCAGCCTTTTTATCTTCCAGTACTGATGCATAGATTGTTGGCATTATCTGAGATAATTGTTGTGGTGTTTTATATAGTGTTCGTTCTTTTAAGTAATTTTCTATAATTTCAAAGTGTGATGGCATAGTAAAAAACTCAAAAAATTATGCGTCATGAGAATTATAGCACAAAAAGTCAAATAAATTATTATGTTGCCTATATTAAAGACAATTATTGGTATATATACCGCATCGGGTAAAGTCATTGCTACCGTCCCATTTATATCTTGATGGTGTAAGTACAGCGACACACAATTTACCCTATTGTGTTGTACAGACAGAAATTGCATTAAAGAGAGCATGTAAATCTTACTCTTTGCAAATAGACTTAAATCAGAGTCGCCCTGCACAAACCACTTGTAATACCATGATTTAAATATGAATTATTGTAAATAAAGCACACGTTGTACTGCATGTTCCGCCACAAGTTCCACCACAACTATACGCACAAGTAAAGTTACAATCTCCCTGCACATACACTGTTCCTTTTGCTTTTTTAAAGCGTGTAAAACCTCGACGAGCACCGCGGGCATTATCACAGTTAACTCCATATGAACTAATATATTCCTGGCCAAGTATGTGAGAGAAGAACTCTTCTTCATTTATAGTTTCAACGTGCGCACGATTTTTTCTATCTAAATAATCAAGAGAACTGAATACTTTTTCTGGATCAAAAACCAGGGAATGGAAAAATTTAGGGTCTTTTTTTGCTCGTTCAATTAACTTGTTCATTGATTTAGGATTCATCATTATCTCCTTATCATTAAACATAATCCTTTTTATAAAATGATTTGAGTTTTTTGATTTTTTAATGGGCAAATATCACAATCTCTTAAATAATAGCGGAGTGAGAGCATAATCACCAATGACCTAGTCTTTCTTCCAAAAGCCAGTACGTAGGTGAAGTTTAAATGAAAAGTGACGATACCTCAGGCTTTTTGCCCAATCACTCGTTTTAACTGAAGTTATTTTTTTGTCATATGGATTAAGCTATTGGGCATTGCCAACATCTAGGTTACAATAAAATTTAAAAAATTCACGCAATGAAAATAATTCTAAAACGGATAATTTGTTTGTACAGCTGCTTTTTTTAAATCTTTATGCAGCTACTTTTCCTCAAAAATCAATCAGTTACTCCGTTGGACTGGGCACCCCAATAACTACTTCAACCGCCGATACCATGGCTAAAGGTGAAATGGGTATAAGTCTACGAACAGAATACTATCCTAATATCCTCCTTTCTGATCAGGTACTTCTGGAACATCCTTTAGCCGAAAACCTAAAATCCGCATTAACTAATTACCTTACAGCATTTTATGGGCTAGGGGATAATCTAACCATCGGCGCAAGCCTTCCTTATGTGTTTAACGCTTCCATCGCCGCTGCGAGCTTTGATGAAGAAGCACAGATTGGAAATGTAACTAATTTAGGCAATAGCTATGGATTAGGCGACACTAATTTCTTTTCTCTGTGGCGATTGGTTGAAGGAAGCAAGCATCCTGTTTCACTGGCGTTGCTCTCTGGAATTAATGCTCCCACAGGTAAAACCACAACAAGAGATAACAATGGCATTCTATTTTCCGCATCAGATCAGCCTGGAAGTGGTGCTTGGACCCCATTTGCAGGAATTATTATTTCCAAACAATTTAAGAGGTTTTCATTAAGTTCGAACTTAATTTATACCCAAAGCACCGAGGGAGCGCAGGAAACGACGCTAGGATCAGTATTTGATTATAATTTTGCAACCGTTTTAGAACTTTATGAAAATAAACAAACTCAATTTCAGATCGATGGCATCCTGGAGTTCAATGGTGAGCATGTTGCAAAGGATAATATCGCTGGTCTTACTGATCAGAATAGCGGCGGACATAGTATTTTTTTACTACCCGGCTTAAGAGTCAATATGCATGTTATTTCCTGTTATCTTGGCGTGAACGTTCCGCTACTACAAAATTACTATGGAACACAAGTAAAAAGTAAATATGGCATTACTGGGGGTATTGATATCAGTATCTAAAAAACCTACTCTTGCTTATTACGAAGAGCCGGCATCAATGAATAGAACGGTGTAAGCAGAAACAATAAAACGATCCCATAAAAAATAACCTCCTGTCCTGAACCTATAATGGCAAACAAAACGTAAATACACGCTAAAATAACAAGAACCATCATTTTGATAAAATTACCTTTAGTACTTTGATCCTTAAAGTGTAGAAATGACACCATAGCAGCAATGGTGGTATAAAGATAAGGAACTAAAATACATAGATTCGATAAAGTAACCAGCAAGGTAAATTGAGATGTAAGCAGCTTTGAATAGTTCATACCCAATAAAGTGCTCATAATCAATGAGGAAAAAATAATTGACCAATAAGGCGTCTGATGTCGTGACAATTTTGCAAGAAAACCAGGTAATAAACCATCTCTAGCAGTTGCCATAGCACCCTGGCTGGTAATGAATAAAAACCCAATAATTGTACATAAGCAAGCAATAATAGCTGCCAAAGCAAAAATTTGATTCGTTAATTCACCAAAAATCAGCTTACCTGCTGCCGCGAAAGGAGCAGTGTTATTCACTAAAAATTGAGGGGAAAACATCCCCATAATGGCTACAGTGCTCAATATATAAATCAGTGCAGTAATCAAAGTTCCTAAAACTGTGGCCCGATAAATAGTTTTCTCTGGATTTTTGACATGTTCCGCAGGAATTGTAGCTGACTCCAAGCCTCCAAAAGCAAAAAAAGTTAACATGGCTGCATTCGCCAGCGCAGCGAGATTCGATTGTCCGGAAATATTAAAGCCAGCAAGATTAGCCCCTTGTATGTGAAATAGTCCCACTATTGAAACAAGTACGATAGGAATTAACTTAATGATTGTAGTTACTATTTGAACAATTTTAACCTCTCTTACTCCGATGATATTAATTAAAGCAATGCACCAGATAATAGCGCTACCAACAAAAAATGCTAAATGGTGATTAGAACTTATTTCTGGCCAAAAAACAGTAAGATAAGCCAATAGAGCAACAACAGTAGCTGCATCACCAATGATATTCCCCAATAGGTAAGCGACACTGACCTGATAGCCGGCGAAATCCCCTAACTCATGACGGCAATAAGCATACAGACCTCCAGCTAAAGGCAGGCGTTGACTTAGCTTACCGAAAATGATTGCTAATAAAATGGAACCTACAGCAGTTACCACCCAACCTAATAGGCTTATACTTCCAATCGCCGCGAGAGAAGCAGGTAAAAGAAAAATGCCAGAGCCAACCATATTTCCAATCACAAGTGAAGTACTCGCAGGCAATCCCAATATATGTGGCTGTTTCATTTTATTTCCTGGTCATGAAAAGTTGCTGCCAATCAATAAAAATGTCTTACTTTCAAAAGCAATATAGAACTTGCTTTTCATAGTATAGTCTTATTATAAGATTAAATCATAACCATTTTGGTCAAGAGATCGTGTTGTCAACAGACCTTTATTGGATTCATGTTTCTAGTTATTAGCACTAGGGTTTACACTTAGATATTTTAGATTCACGAGCCACAAACAACCTTGTTCTGCTCTAATGATGAACATAAAAATACTCCTATAACGAGATACTTTTCATTTTTGACTTCAACTTTTTTTCTTCTATGATAATTAATTAAACAGTTTTTATAAGGAGATAGACATGGAAGACATGAACAGTCATTTATCATCCGCAATACCTCTAACTATGGAATTAAGTAAAAAAATGTTTCTCGATTTTGCTTATATTCATCCCCAAGAATTTGGTGAAATTCGAACCCCTTACGAGCTCATGGAAAAACAGATGAATGTATTGCTAAGAAATAACCTTAATTATATGAATTACATGAGCCAACTATTTTCCGTTTGGTTTTACCTTCCAAATAAAACAGAAGGAAAAATAAAAAAACTTGCTGGAAAAGTAAGTAAAAAATCGCATACTCTAGCAACTAAAAGTAACGGTTTTTCTCGTAAAAAACATGCAAAAACCGCACATCATAAAAGCCATGCAGTACACTAATTTTTAGTGAGTTGTATGCGTTGTAAAAAGAAGAATAGGCTATTAAACGCCTTATAAAGGAAGAAGCAATGAAGAAAACTCGGGCGTTTGCTACTCTATATTCGATGAGGCATATAATTGCTATTTTTTGCTCCATACTCGGTTTTTATATTATTAAACAGGTTACGCTGCTGCTCTATATAAAGCCTTATCAACCGCTAGATACTTTAAAACTATTACAAATATTATGGAATTCAACCAGTTTGTTTTTGCAATTAATCGTACTATTTAATTTTTTTATTAAACCACTGTTTATTTATTTCTTTGTGATTTTTTTATTTTATTACCTTAAGGACAAGAACGCGTAACAACTTGAACAAAGAAGTTGTTTTCGGCCATATTTCTAGCTATTTTTATCCGATTTAAACGTTTGAAAAAGCGTTTCCCAAGCCATAGGATTAGGAGTTGATTCATAAGCTGATTTGATTTGTTGTGCCGTATCGTGAATAGACAGATAGGTATTATCTATAGAGAAATCATAAAGCATATCCTTGTGAGTCACCACGGCGCTTGTCCGATTCCATCCGCCAGGTCGGCCATTACCCACAATATCATGAGATCCAGAAGCCTGACTGCGCTGTAATTCGCGACGCACACCTTCAGCATCTGAAACAAAAACACCTACGAAAAAGACATGATAGGGAATAAATGCATCTAATGCAGCGCGAAACCATTGCGGGGTCCAAAATAATTGATCGGACACCACATTCATTCCAGCCTCTAGATAAACTGCAATTGAGCGATAAGAAGTGAAGATTACCCTATCTAATAATGGCCCGGTTGCTATCTCATAATATTCTAGACCTTCTTTCATGTATCTTTTCGCAGAAAAATAATCAGGCTCAATTGTCATCATATTATTTTGTTTTGGCGGTGTAGATTGAGAATAGACATCTAAGCCTAATAAAATAAATTGCTCCTCAAGCATATCTTGCAAAACACGACAAGTACTTGTTTTACCACAGCTGGATGATCCATTCAGGATGATTAATTTGCCAGTATTCATTAGAGAAGTTTTTTTATATCAACCCATTTGGTTAGTATAGTTTCCTTTTCAATTATTTTTCTTAATTTACTACTGACGATCCCTCAGGCCTTAGGCTTAACCTTTGTAATTTTTTTAGCTTGGAGATTTGCGAAAGCTAACTGCCAAACGGTTCCAACTATTAATCGCGATAATTGCCATAGTAAGATCAATGACTTCCTTTTCATTGAAACATGTTAGGACTTCATTATAAATATCATCAGGAGCATGCGTCTCTGATAATAAGGTAACGGCTTCAGTCCATGCCAAAGCCGCTCGCTCACGAGGAGTAAAAAAAGGAGTTTCTCTCCATACGACTACAGCATGGAGGCGGCGATCTGACTCCCCTTCTTTTTTTGCGTCAGCGGTATGCATGTCAACACAATAAGCACAACCATTAATTTGTGACGCACGCAGCTTAACCAGCTCAAGAAGTGATTTTTCCAAGCCACTGCTATTCACATACTTTTCAAGACCAAATATCGCCTGAATCGCGCCAGGAAATTGAGTATAATCAATTCGTGTATTGTTCATTATGCGCCTCCCTGCTGTAAAAAGTTCAGATTTTCTTAGGGTCTGTAAACAGACCCTAGTACTTACTCTTTTTATTTAATTGTTCCTCTGCATCATCATCTTCCTCTGATTTAGGGAGTTCGTGTTTTCTGGATTCACTTGGAACGCGCTCCTCTACCGGGCTTTTACTCTGAAAAAAACCCGTCCAACTTGAGTAAGTCCCTGTTTGTTGTTGTGGTGATGATATTTTCATCCGCACACTGGGTCCCCAGAATGATGATAGATAACGACTATCAGACAGCATATCTAATTCATCGATTGTAAAAGGGGTCATTCCTCCTACTTCTCCATAACTTTCAGCCATTGTAGAAAAATACTCCATACAACGCTCATATATTCTTTCATTCGGAATATCAATTTGTAAATAATTATCCAATCTTTCCCTTTTTGCCATTTTTTCTTTAGAACGTAAAACCATTTCATACGCAGCTTTGTAATGACTATCCAGTAAATACATTTGCAGATTAGGTAATCCAAGCTCCTTACCAAAGCACAACAATAGAGAATTTAAAACAAAAGGAGATCGACAACTAAAACTAAATTGCCTTGAATCCAATGGAGCATTGGAAGCGCGTTCAGAATCCTCTATAGAATCTACTGCCATCTCCCAAAGACTGTGGAAATTTTTTGTTTTTACAGTAACCAAGACACTCAATAACTGAACAAAATTAAGCTTTTTTCCTGATTTAAGCTTTAAATCAATCTCACCTTTTTCTATAGCATGAGCAAATGCTTCCAGCAGTAATCGATGTGAATAAGATCCATGTAAAAGAACACGATTAACTTGCTTATTTTCATTAAAAAGTTGACCACTTGAGACTACTCGATCAGCGATCATACTACTGACAAAACCAATAAATTTGACAATAAAACCATTTTTATTTACATCACGCAAATTCTCACGCTCTAATAATAATGTATTCAGCATCCCTCCCTTTTTTAAAGGTTTATAGGTAGATGGCGGAGGGCCTGGTATGTAATTTCCTCTCCCTGCAATCAAAGAATCAGGAAGTGTGTGTTCTTGTGAGGGTAAAATTTGACTTTCTTGCATTGATTTTCCCAACGCATCATCTAAATCTTTGAGATGGTGTGCCACTTTCAAGGGATCGTAAGCGAAACTTATAAGTTGATTCGCAATATTTGCTATCTCATCAGAAGACAAATCATTTAATAAGGTTTCTGGAATATTTAAATCGTCCACCTTGACAGTTGGAGGTGGAGTCTTCGATGCTTGAATCGTGATCTGTTCTTGTTCTATTTTGAAATTTGGTTCTACCTCACATTTGTCAAAAAAATCTGAACTTTTATATGTGGTATCTGGAATCAATTTCTTTACTTGTCTCGTAACAGTGACCCCATTTGAATCATTGCGTTCAAGCATTTTTACCTCTTTGCTAATTACACTATTTAAGTATAGGAGATATTTGTGCATAAAATAATCAACATTGCCTTAAACCCTCGCATCATGACTTCATTCAATCAAGACTATACTTTGTTATGAAATGTCAAAATTAATGAAAGATTATGAGAAAATTTCATTTAGTAGCAGAAACATCGCCAACGCATGCTAATTTAGCACGTTTTTTGAAGGCCGATGGATGGAAGCCAAGCAGATTCTCGGCTCTGGCGTCAGTCAATGAAGCCTGGCTACAGTTTCCACCGAAGGTTAGCGAAACCTTGGAATACAAACATCTGCTGGCAGCTTTTCTGCAAGCAAATCAACTCGAATATTTGATGCCAGAGACCTTTTTTATTGATGATCAGATTTGGCCTTCTGTATTAGCTAAAATTGATAATTCCCAATCTACCAACACACCTTGGATCTTAAAACCCTCCATGTTAAATAACGGTCATCATATTCATATATTTCATGATTTAAATGATGTTGAGACACATTTTCTCTCACATCAGCGCATGGGAGGACCTCAAGTTCTGCAACGTTATATTGTTGAGCCGCTACTAATTCAAGGGCCAGTGTCGGGTCATAAATTTTCCATTAGACAATTGTTAGTTTTATCGACTCATGCAGGATCAGCGCTCTATCCCAGTGGCTATTTGAATATTGCTCTAAAACCTTATCAAGAAGACAATTTCAGCCAACTAGAGGCTCATCTCACCAATGAACATCTTAGTGATGAACGATTTAATGTCGTTCAACGACTAAGCGATGAGATGGCAATTTTCCAACCCTATAAATCAAATATTGTTTCTATCTGCCAGCTCGTAATAAAGACCTTGAAAAATCAATTTGCAACCATTTGGCAAGATAGCCAGCCTCGTATTGCCTGTTTTGGTTTTGATTTTATGGTTGAGGCGAATACTAAGCTTTGGTTACTGGAAGTGAATCATGGTCCCTGTTTTCCCGTTGATGATTCACATCCTTTGTTTAATGCTTTATATCGCCCTTTTTGGCAACAATTGATAAAACAGTTTATTGATAGAGAACCCTCAGATTTTATTGCATTGGATTAGAGCAAAAAATGGGATGCTCGTCATAAAATACCCAAAATTAGATTATGCTTGGAATTGATTTCTTCATAACGACTCTGCCATAGCGCCAACTCTCTTTGTAAAAAATCGTTATATTGATTCGTTTGCTCTTCCATTTTAGCGTAAACGATTTTGTATAAGGTAGTGCGTGATTCATCACTCATACTCGCCTCCTCTATTGATGTATCGTATTGGATCATAAGCTGTTGCGTTTCTTCATCATACTCTACAGACTGGTTTTGCATTTTTTCTTTGATATGATGAAGAGAAATGTCAATAATACTTTTTCTTATATTGACTAAATTATCAGCCGATAATTCTTTGAATTTAATTTTGAATGTGATGAACATTTTTTCAAATTTGCATGCTTCATTATAGGCACTATGCAGATTGATTAATAAACTCGATAAAGAAGTACTTTTTAAAGGAGATTTTATTAAATTTTGAATCAAAGAATAGGATTCTTCCAAGAGCTGGCGTCTTGAAATTCGTAATGAGCGCTTAGATACCTGACTTGTAAGAAAACGCTCTCTTTCTTTGAGGAAAGAATAGATTATATCTTGAATTTCTTCAGGGATATCGTCTTCCAACACTGTACCCAAACTTTATTGAGAACACATCTCATCTTAGCAAAAGGTAAAAATAAGATCTATGAATACTTTATAAACAGATTCCATAGAGCTGCTCTTCTGTTTTTACTGCGTCACTCACATCTTCAGTAAGTAGTCTATGCTGGATAGCAACAATATTATTATAAAAATCAGATGTTTCAGTCTGACGACGATTAAACAAAGTATGTCCTTGATAAGCGTTTGCAATAGCTGCCTGTGCAATAATCGCCTCTAAGGTTTCTACCGCAGAAGGAATCTCCCCCCTTTGATGTTTTTTATACAGATCAAAAATAGCGGCAGCACCCTTGGATATTGTAATTTCATCGTCATTATCTAATCTACGTGTTTCACCACCGAAAACGCCAACTTTACCATCGAGTCCAATGACATCTGCTAAAATGTTTGCAAGAGTTTTTTCTGCGCTTATCTCAACTATGTCCGCTTGAAAATTTATTGGATTACTTATCCATGTTCTCTTGAGTTTATTAAAAATAAATTCAGCTTCATTGTCATTCACATGAAGCTCTAATTTGAGATGACTTTTTGTTTCTTGTTTTCGAGATAAATCCCTTGCAACTGTTTTATACTGATATGCCTCTTGATCAGGCTTATAATAGGTTTTAAAAAGCTCAACAGCTGCTTCTGGCACTTCCATTTGCTCTGAAGTTTGCTCAACAAGAATATCAAATTTATTTCCTAAATCTTCAAGATCAAGGCGCAAAGGACTCTCTTCATTATAGTCAGCATTATATTCTCTAAATTCAGCAATAATTTGCTCTTTTAAATCAGGATTTTCGATAAGAAAATTTAAAAATTTTTTGTTTTTTATAAGTTCTTTTTTTAGTAATTCACTACGTCGGGTTTTATGAGCTACCAATTCTTCTCGTAATTTGGGATTCCCAATCGTTTCATCAGCAATGGCTCGATAAATTTGCGCGTCGAATAAGGCTCTTTTAAGAAAAACCGAAAATACATCTTTAACAAAATCAGGATTATCCTCAATCCCAGTCAGATCTAAAATGCCGCTATCAGTTTCATCAGGAAAATTACGCGGTTTCGCATCGTGTAAATGTGGGAAGCGTGTAATATCTCTTTGAGTTATGGGAAAAGCATCTTTAGGTTTTATGCCATAGGCTCTTTCATCAACCTTGTAAAGTGGTTTATTAGGATTTTTGTTATGGTATTTTGATGTGATTGGCCAGGTTGCTTGATCATGATCAATTTTGTAGGATTTCAAATTGATTGGATCATAGCCAATATTAGCACCATACAGATCATTCTCTTCCTCAGTATAAGCAGCACCTAATATTCTGCCAATACCTGATTTTACTAGGTCCATCTGCGACGGCGAACGCATATACCCAATCTGTTTTTTTTGCTTTAAATAGTAATCATGCAAGGATTGAAAATTATCGATTTCTCTAGAAATAACTCCAACTCGCCTACCTTGACTGTCATGTACGCTTCTCACTCTAGGGGTACGATCATTTAATAGAAGGCGATAACACATGCCATTGAAGGCCTCAATTTCAGTAATTCTTCTTCCAGACTCTTCTGTTTTTAGAATTTCTATAGTTGCTTTACCAACCTTTCTTACTTTCTCAACACTATGAGAAGGTTTTGGCGCATTCGTTTCTCTTATAATTTCAGCATGAACGGAATGATATTGTGCACGCTCTTTACTTTTATGAGGGGGATTGTACGTTTTTTCTGTTTTAGTCAACTCTTGTTGCAACAACAGTAAACTATTGAGTAAAACAGCATTTTGACTGTGATTATAATCAGGGCTTCCAAAAATTGCGTTGATAACAATCCCAACTTTCCTTTTGCTGGTAATCGTTAAAATTTGTGTCCTATCTTGGACCTCTGAGTATCCCAGTTTTTTAAACAGGGGAAAATTCTGAATGAGATAAGCGATATTCGAAGTGTCTGCAGGTAATGTTAAGATGATAAATGGTTTCTTCTCTGGTTGCTCTATATTCTTTGGGAGAACGTCTTCATGAGTAAAGACCTCCTGAAACCCTAAGTTTATTTTACTATAAATTTTCATAGCTTTAGTTCTACACGCTCTATCATTTAGATATCCTGGATTTGAAGGACATTCTAATTTATTAAAATTAACGGAATATTAATTTGTTTTAACACGTTCAACCAAAAAAATGGATTATTATAAACCAATTATCCATTAAAAGATCAATATAAATAAACAAATTACTTAATGAGCAATAAAAGACGCTACTGTTTTAGAAAATCATGGAAATAAGCTTATTCGAAATCACGTGCCTGGTTGCCTGCAATCAGAATCTATTTAAATTAAAAAAAAGTGTAAGTCGAGCCAAGCCCAACCCGCGCTTATCGGAGACAAGGCTTTAGTCTATCAACAAATGGTGTACACTTCATGTAACAGAAAATGAGTTTTTGCAGAATGAACATACAAACTGAGTTTTCAAAAGAAGTGCTTAAGTTAATTAAATCAGTACCTCGAGGTAAAGTTGTAACCTATGGGGATATTGCCAGACTGGCGGGGCACTCACGAGGAGCACGTGGCGTTGGATGGCTTCTTCATTCGTGTACAATAAGTCATAATCTTCCATGGCAGCGCGTACTAAAATCCGGAGGAGTACTTTCTTTTCCAGACGGAAGCCCCCACTATTTACGGCAGAAAGAACTGTTAGAAAAAGAAGGCATTGTCATTATCAATGGTCGTGTCGATTTAAAAAAATATTCTTGGGACGTTGCCCCATAGCGATATAATATGAGCAGCAATAGGTCGGACCGTCGCTTGCTTAAAAGCTTATGATAATAAGGCTAAAATCAAGCAAAAGAGCGATATCCCATCTATTATTATCGATAGATTGTCTTTTTTTTGGAGATATCCAATGCCTACACTATCTATAGAAACTGAGGCTAATGGTAGCCCCCAAGTCAAATCAACACAAGAATTATTACCTGGCATTTATCATACTTCTGCTTTGGCGATGAGTGAAGCAGCTCAAGGAAGAGGAATAGAGGCAGAACGCGGAACTATAGAAATATTAAAAGCAACCGATAAGAGGATTTTATTCACTCATTCATTAGATTCATGTTTTCCAGCTGTATTTATATTTAAAAATGGTGATGTTGGGCTTTATCATGGTAATACTCCATTCATACAAAATATCCCAATTGGAAGTGTCCCAGGAGGAAATGGGCTGCTCGAAACGATGGAATCAGAGATTGAAGAAATACAAATTTTCGAAAAAGGAATGGCAATAAATACCGGAAAAGCATTAAAGTTCGCTCATAATTTACATGAACATTTTAAGGGGAAAGGACCAAAAATTTTAGTGCAACAAGAAAAAGATGTAAATCCTGAAGATCCTTCCTATAATTATGGAGCTGCAGCTATTTATAGATCAAAAAACGGAAAACCTATTATTCTTGTAGGCCAAAGCAAACCTTACAATGATATGGCTAAAAATCAAGAAGAATGCTTGAATAAGGAGAAGGACCGTATCACACCATATACTTTAGTGGAGTTTGATCCCAAAACAAGACCCCTCCCTACTAGAGAAGAACCTCGAGGGGAGAAAGAGCTGAAAAAACAGGAAGAACCGGAACACACCCCCAAAGCAAAACCAAGTCTAAAGCCCTCAGAAGAACCTCAGCAGCAAGAAACACAGCAAAAGATGAAAAGTGCGGTCAAGGGCATGAGGGGAGATGAAGAAAATAAACCAAAAAGGGAAGAGGGAGGCTGCTGCACTTTTCAATAATTTCCTTTATGGAATAATTGCTGGAAAAACAGTTGAGTCCTACTGCTCAACAGCAACAGCACGTATGTTGGGTTGAGTTAGGGGTATGTATAATTAATTGATGTAGCCTGGGTGCAGCGAAGCGGAACCCGGGATCAGTAAATGCTGCATTTCCCGGGTTCCGCTTCGCTGCACCCAGGCTACGTTGCTCCAAGAAGATCTTATGAGCTTCTTAAATTACATCCTTGCGTTCAAAGGTTTTGTTGTCGCGCATTTTCGCTTCATATTTTTCCCGAGCCTCATAAACACTTATATAGCAGTTATTAGGTTTATCTTCCGTAACACCAACAATAGCATCAAGAAATTCCACCAACCATTGAAATATTTTTCTCATTTGAAACCTTCCCTGTGAAAAATTGCATCCGTTCAACCATTATAGCCTTATTTCCAACACTTTTGCCAATAGCAAGCACGTGTAGAAACTGGTTGCTTGTAACTGTCTCTTAGTCACAATTTAAAATTCTTGGGGAAAAGTCAGATTTGAGTACAGGTTGGGTGAGTTGTGTATAAGATTCAGTTTGCTTGTAACCAGGATTTTACATTCAATGTAAATTAATCCTGATTGCAAATAACCAGTTACGTTAGGCTAGTGGGTTAGCCTTAAATCGTTCGCTTGCCTCTTCGGTAATTCGCTGTAAATTAGACTCTGTATCAGTGATGCCACCTAAAAGACCTGTTCTTTTTAATAGATTTGAATGCTCATGCAATATACCTTGTTCCTCTTGGGAAAATTGCATCACCCCCACCCCTTGCCTTATGAGGTCAAGGTCGACCAATAAATCCGATTTTGCCGTTTCAAAATCCGGATAGTCGTCTTCTATACTATCCAAATGACGCTCGGTTAATAATTGAATAGTATCCTCAACCTCTCTGATTTTATTAGAAATTATCGCTTCTTTTTTAGGTTTATCTTTTAGCCTTTCTTGCTCTCCCACCAATTCAGCCCTAAAATCCTCCAGTGCTCTAATCATAGATTGTGCCTGCACAGAAAAACGATCTTTCAGATCGCCCACAGTGTCTTCACGAAGGAAATAATTTGAGTTGAAGGTGCGCGTTGCGCTAAGCTCATGTCGAGGACCCAATTTAACACTATGATTCAATTTGTTTGCTTCATCATATTCATAAGCTCTTAATCTTGAACGATATTTATAGGCCTCATAAAAATCATCTGCCCAAGGATCACAAATTACAGCATTGGGCCCCCACGTTTCAGGCCTACGCGGGTCACTACGAGTGATCTCTGTTTAAGACTAAAATTTCATGATCGCCGTGTTTAATACTAAAAATTTCGGCGTTAATGTCTGGATCATGTTCTAGTATATAATCTAGTGCCTGAACTGCAAGCTCATGGCAACTGCCAAGAGCAAATTTGGATGAAAGATCAACCGTGACTCTAAATCGAATAAAGAATGGATCATCTAAAGGGTGTGCTTCAAGCCATTTGCTGACGGTTCGATCTATCTCGGTTCTGAGTGTTTCAACCCCATCATTTAACTCCTCAAACATTGCGGGTGACAGGTCATTATTTTCGAGCTGAGTACTTCCGTGTAAAATTTTTCTACGTGCATGTTTTATGGCATCTTCTGCACACGCTAACACGGTTGCACGAAAAATTTTCCTTCCTGGCATAGATCCTCCCTAGAACCACGCATGAATTCTAAATTGAGTTCCATTCTTAATTATAGATTCTTATGGGGCTTTGGGAGTAAACAGACTTTAAACATAGCCTGGTTGGCTATGTTTACTCTGTAGATCGGCACTTTATCTGTAAGATAACCCTCTCGTTTTGACGAAAGTTAATTCGTATTTATTCCTTAATCTCTTCTTTTTCCTCATTCTTTCTAAAACCTAAAAAGCTAAGTAATCGATGCCAATAAATTCTTAGTATCACCATACCTGCGGTAATAGCGCCTATAATACCCTGCAAAATCACACTTCCAGTTCCTGGATCCAAATAAGCGTACGCAGGCGAACTATTTAACAACAAAAATGTTAGTGCAGAAGTAGTCAATACACTTAATATTGAAGTATTTCTCATGTTATATCCTCCTTTAATTCGGCTTGATCTCTTTATTTTTTGTCATCAAATAAAGTATTCGTTCAGATCCTGATACTTCATTAATGCAGCTTATTGAAAAATAAGTACTAAACGCCTTTTCAAAATATTCTTTTGTGTAGTTTTCAAAAATATCTTTTCTAGATTGCAGCAAGCGTTTAACCTGACTATCTGATTTGGGCACAAACTCAATAATTAAATGCTCACCTATTTCTGCGAAAAAAGCAGCGATACGATCCAAAGGTATATTGTTTGATATTGCCAGGTGATGAATCAATGCGAGCGCCATAATACAATCCGCAGGCCCACGATCAATTAAAGAATCTCGTTCCTTGTTTGACCAGCCTAAATTTGGGGTTGGATTTGTTAACTCGAGCAAGAGAGGCAACGGTGAATGATGTTCTTGCTCTTTGATCCGACGATAATTTATTTCCACAGCTGCTGGATCAACATCAAAAGCAAGCGTTGTTGTTGCTCCCATTTCATTAGCCAAACGACTGAAATGTCCTGTATTAGCGCCGAGATCCCACACTACTTTCGGCTTAGACAATTGCAAATACTGCTTCACGATTCTGTTCTTTTCTGCAAATGATGAATCTGAATAATTTGTTGCCTGATAGTAGTCTGCCCACTCCGTTCCCTCGGGTTTCCAGTCAAGTTTTTTGATCGTGTGTCGCAAAGAGTGCAAGAGTCCAATAAATCCCTTCTTACTGAGTTGAGCTGTTTGTTGATTACCGGATCGTCGCTTAGTTTTACTCGTTTGAGAATAAAACTTCTGCATTCTCGCATGGAGATGAAGATGCATTAACAGTCCAGGATTCATCCAGGACTGTTTTGAGAGTAAAGAACTTGCCAGGTCAAGAGGAATACCATCAATATAAACTCGCAAGAGCTGCCCCAGCCTTATATCTTTTTTTGCCATTAAAACCAGCGGCGCCAGGAAGTGTTGGCAAAATTGTTTGTAGGCCGCCCAAGGCTGCCCTTCCTCATAGATTTCAAAGGAGAGTGTGTCAATGAATACAGCACGTCCCTGTTCAAACTGCAGGTTGTATGCAGAAGCATCCTTTATGGTCATACCATATTCCAGTGAGATCTCTTGTACATCAAGCGTGAGTAGCGCTGCATCCTTGAGTTGACTGAATGACCATTCATAGGGATAAGAAATAAACTGAAGCGGCATTGGACGTAAAATCTTGTAAGCCCCCTCGAAAAATGGATCTGGTTGCATTTCTGTATGTGCAATAAGCCATTTTTTATCAGTTAATTTCTTGTATAACCCTGACTGAATCAAATGATCATAATGAGGGCGATAAATTAAATTTACCTGTCTGTGAATGGTTCCTTGATGGGTAAAAATAAATCCTGATGGGTCTCTAAAAGATGCTTGATGGGGTATGTAATTGTAGTCTTCTGCACAGTGTTTCATATGTTAGGCTCTTCTTATTTCATCAATAATTATCTCTTGAGCGAAAATTCCCAGTTTACGATGGTCTAGAGATTCACTTATTTCGCTGGGGGCAGTGGGCTCGGCGATGATAAACTTAATATCCAATAATCCATTGCCTATTATTTTTGCTGGAATAGTTGCTTCGTACCAATCCAGCTCGAGCATTGTCCAGGAAGCAACTTGATGTTCATTAACTAGAACTTTGATTTGTTGGGGCTTTCTATCTTTAGTCGGAAAAGCGCTAGCATGCAGTCGCAATGATAAGGACTGCGGTTTTTCTTGCTTTATATAAAGACCTAGCCGGCTTTTAGATCCCTCGGTCCATCGATGATCTTTCTCTTGCCCAGACCAGCCTTGCTTTAAAAATTCCGCTACATTACCTTCCTGTGCGAAACTTAGGGGCGTACCTAGTTTATACTCAGCAAATTTAATTAGTTGCTTTACAGAACCCGCAGCATACTCTCGATTAAGGTTTTTCCACGATTGTATATTTCTTACATCACCATGGATAACATACTCTGACATTGGCGGAAGGTACGTTTTGTCCCAAAGCGGATCGCTCCACCTATAGAATAAGAAAGTACGTTTTTTCTTTGCATCTACTTTTGATAAACGATCAGTTCCACATGGAAACTTACCATCACTCCAGGAAAGAATACATACGATATCAGCCAAGTGAAGTGATTTATTTGAATAAGTGAGAGGAGTGATCGACGTGTTTGGCTTATATAAAAAAAGCGGACGCGCTGCACCGAGTGCACCAGTATCTATCCCGTCATCTAATGCCTTTGCAGAACCATGAGCATCCGCTGGCCAAAATCCCTTCCCGTGATCTCCGATAACCAAAATCTCAGCAGGGTCATAAATACCTAATTTCTGAAGCAATTCAAGATTGCTGCGCAAAAATCGCAAAACTCCTCGTGCATGACGCACATAAGATTCCCTTGTGTGAGGCATGTCTTTTTCATATTTTAAAAATTCATTAACCAGGTAAGGAGGATGAACACCCGAATAATGATACACTTTGAACTCACCTCGATTATTGGAATTAACCTCGGCGTTTTTTTCGAGCGCTTTCAAAAAGCGCAAATCATCACCAATGAAATCTAAACGGAGCCACTTATATTTATCATAAAATTCAGACTTTAGTTTGGTTGGTACAGATCGAAATAGACTGCCAGTCAGCAATAATAACAATTGATTCTTACTAATCCCTACCCAGGTTTTGTCCCCAAGAGACACCATGAATGCTTTTTTGGCTCGAATCCCCTCAAACTGTGTACTTGAAATAATTGAAATAATACTGGCTCCATATCCTTTCTCAGTATGATAATCCGCCAAATTTAGGGTTGAATAGTTTGCTTTCGTCCAATCCTTCATAGGAATTTCATTTTTGTAAAATTGACCCGTCAGAATTAATGGTAAAGAAGCAATTGTGCTTGGATAACCACCAACTGTGTTTGGATAAAAAGTGAAGCCGCGCAAAAAGGCCACTTCCTCAGGCCAAGTCTGTGCTATCTCATTAAAAATATCAGATTGAAAAGTATCCAGGATGATCAGGAGCTTATTATTCTTCTTGTGGAAGGAAAAAAGACTCTTTGCAGCAGCTTGGTCATTATTTTTCTTAGGATGGTAGTCCGAACTCATCCAGGCAGTAACTAGAGAGAGCGCTCCTAGCAGCAAGCTGCCTTGTGCTAGAATAAATAACTTATTTTTTGAACGAAAAGAGAGAGTGATGACAGCACTAATTAGAAAAAACCAGACGAGCAACTCTACATGAGCTTGGGTACTCCATTTACTCCAGTTGATTCCATTTCCATCTAACGGACCAAAATCCCACGCAAAAAGTTGACTTTGCACCCAGGCAGACAAGGCAAGTCCCACCAACAACCCTGAACTAATTGCATAAAGCACCGGCCACCGGGAAATTGCCAGTAATAACCCAAGTAAAATTACTGTAGCACCAATAAAAAGAAATACAAGCGGCGGAATCGTATCTGCAAGATTCGTCGTAAATTCAGAATGGTTTCCAAAATAAAAAACAAGCGGAGATACCAAGAAAATAATAAGCGGCAAGCTTAGTGCAAAAATTACTGATCGTTTTAAATCCATTTATTTTATTGTCCATCTTCACATACATTTGGGGTTTTGATGTGAGTATGATGTATGGATAAACTAGAAAAAAATAAGGGCTATCTATCCATTCATTTTTATTAAATACCCACTTCAATGTGTCCCTTCAAATAAATCAAATTTTGCCATACTGCACCAGAAAAACTGATATTGGAAAATCTCCTAAACTCTGATCAGCAATTATTCTCAGTCATTGGCTTATCGTTGATTTAGAGTAACTGTTAATAAACACGAGCAAACAGCTATGAGATTTTCAGCAATGTAGCACATGGAGGATAAACAATTTTTATGAAACCTGCAATCATAAAAAGGAACTGCCACCAATGTTGAAAAAATAACTCAGATTGCAGACTTTTACAAAACAAAGTTTCTAGAAAAAAAGAAATTTGGGTTTAATATCAAAAAAACATAAAATCGTCATTTGCTCGCACCCAGGATTTATTAAACGTAACAACACAAGCAGGAGAAGGTTCTGTAAGGCAGGATCTCTCGACCGAACGTCTTATAGTGAGAATCTTTATGGAAATGAAAAGCGAATACAGTTTTATCGGAGAAATTGAAAACCCTTCAATTTATAATATTACTCTATCTCAGGAGCAATTAAATGCAGTGAATGAGATAATTCTAAATGATTTATCCCGACATCCCGCTGAAGCGATTCTTAAAAGAAAAGATCCTGCGACTTATGGGCAAATTCCTTACACGCTTCTAAAGACGTCAAGCCAAAACTATTTTCTCATGGGATGGAGGCAAAGAAACGGCAATGAAAATGCTTTTTTTGGACGCGGAATAAATTGTAAATGTGTTAAAGGTGCGGTGCTTCTTAGGAAAGCAGATAATTATATTATTTCAAATGAAATTTATGCCATTAAAATCGTTGAAGAACCTAAAAACATAATTGTTAGAGATAAACTCACACATGAAAAAGAAATATTTAAAGAGGTTTATGGTTTTGGCGAATTAATTCATCGAAATAATAAATATTATTTAATAATGCCTAAAATGCCAGGTATTCTCATAAGTAAGCTAGATTATGCTCATATGAGTATCGAAGAATTAATCAATCTTCTTTGCTCAATTTTTGGTGCACTCTCAATGCTTCATGCAAAAGGCATTTTCCATCAGGATTTCAAAATTGATAATCTGATCTATGATGGAAAAAGCAACACAACTTATCTTATTGATTTTGAATTTAGTGCGAAAGAACCCAAATTACAATTTAGATATGATCTAAGTGACTCGGTACAAGCAGCCACAGATGTTATTAATGAGTATGCAAAGGCACATTCAATTCCCAAGGAGGAATGTGGGGGAGTTTATTGGAATATAAAAAAGGTGATTTGTCAGCTATTTGACCTTCCCCTTAAAAAAATGAAAGGGGTAGATGATCCTATTTATAAAAATGTACGCGCGCTATTTGAGAATGCTCTTGAACCCATATCCTCCAGAACAAAATCTAATGACCCAATATTTAATCTCTAATAAAAAATCAGGGACAAAGGGGAAATGTGGAAAAAATGCAAAAAACAAAAAATTGAAGACTGTGAAGAAGAACAATTTAAGCTTGGTATATCAATCACATAACTTCTAAATTTTGCTATAATAAGCTAAGGCGCGACACTGAAAAAGGAAAAGCAGGCCATGGAAAACGCAGAATCAATCAATCGTTACAAAATTGATGTAATGGATGCAATATATAATCGAAGAGCAGTCCGTAATTATTTACCTCAAAAAGTCGACTCAGAGATTATTCAGCAGCTCCTGGATGCGGCAATACATGCTCCGTCAGCGCTGCATGAAGAATCCAGAGGATTTGTAGTAATTCAGAATAAATCTTTATTAGATCGTATTTCAGAAAGTGCCAAGCTGTTAACAATGAAAGATAAAAAGAAAAATATAGACTTACAAGAAGAGCATGTTTTGCAAGTAGTGCAACAAAAAGAATTCAATGTATTTTATAATGCGCATACTTTAATTGTGATATACAGTACTTTTAAAGGGCAATTTGTCAGCGCTGACTGCTGGTTAGCTGCTGAAAATTTAATGCTTGCTGCGCTTACTTATGGTCTATCTTCCTGTGTTGTTGGGTTTGCAGTCCCAGCATTAAATTTACCAGAATGGAAAAAAGAGCTGGAGATACCTAAAGAAATGACTGCTGTAGCTCCAATTATTCTTGGTTGGCCATCAGAACATACATTACCCACCTCTCATAAGCCACCTCTAATTCTAAAGTGGAGGTAATGATTAATAAAATATGGTTTTTAATTCTTCAATATACAACTGCATTTTATAGTGTGGCACTGGATGCCAAGAGGCTATAAATTCGTCAACAATTTTAAAACCAGCCTTTTTATAAACATACACTGCACGCTCATTAGTTACCTCTGGATCAATAAGTACTACTTTGGCATCAGAAAATTGGCTTAAGATAAATTCATGAATCATCTGTACTGACAATCCCTTACCGATATAATCCAATCTGCAAATGAATAAATCTAATGTAATCGCACCATAAGGATATTCTTCTGATTTCTCTATTTCAGAAGTGATTAAATAAGCGAAGGGGATTTCATTATCATAGGCTATCCAATGAGTAGCCCACGGCTCTCCCTCATTTAAAAATTGATCAATGTCTTTAATCGTATTACTTAGACCATCCCCATGAAGCCATTCATTGATATGTGGCTGATGAATCCACTCCAGAACTAGTTCATGTTGGGATTTATTCATTGGTTTGAAACAAAAACGAAACTCATTCGGAAAAGCTTTAATCATCTAAATAATACTCAAATAACGGGGCATTTATTTTTGAATTATATCACTTATGCGTAGATTTGGTCAGGTCGTGCTTTTTTACCTACTGCCTAGAAATTGGTAAAGCAACATGCTTAAAAGGATGTTGAGTCAAAATAACCCAACCTCCCCCGCTAATTACAATGGCCACAAAAGGTATTGATATCCATATTACTTCCGCAAAATATAATCCCTACCCTTTTTCCATGAAGCTCATTTTTTAAAGGGTTTAGACATGCAGCAATGCCAGCTGCACAAGCTGGCTCAACCATCATTTTAAGTTCTTCTGCAATTAATTTCATTGCAGTAATAAGTTCCTGATCACTAACGGTTACTAATTTATCAACATTCATTTTGCATAAATGGAAACTATATGGTTCTGCTTTAGGGGCACCCAGGCTATCCGCAATGGTTTGAATTTTATTAATAGCCATTGGTTTATTTGCTTTGAAACTTCGACTCATTGTATCTGCCCCTTCTGGCTCAACTCCGTAAATTTTACAGGATGGTTGTGCTTGACTGAATGCATTTGAAACCCCTGCACATAAGCCACCTCCTCCTATAGCGACAACAACAGCATCTAATCCTTTAGTTTGTTCCGCGAACTCCAAGCCCAATGTAGCCGTTCCCAATGCAGTATGATAGCCTTCAAATGGATGAATAAAGGCTCGAGACTCCTGCTTTGCGATTTCTTGAACCATGTTAAAGCCTTCATTAATGGTGTCACAATAAATTATTTCGGCGCCATAAGATTGACAACGTTGAACTCGAAATGTGTTAGCTGTTTTTGGAATAACAACTTTCGCATTAATACCTAATTTTTTTGCAGCATATGCTACTGCAATTGCATGATTACCAGCACTTATAGCAGTCACTCCATTTTTTAATTCGCTATTCTTTAGAGCCATCATATTTAATAAGGCGCCACGAAGTTTAAAACAACCACCATATTGGAGTGTTTCAAGCTTGAGAAATAATTCGGTATTCTTCCCAAAAAGATTATCTTTTTCTTGCCCTCTCCATTCCCAAACAGGAGTTAGCAAAATTTTATCATCCAGTAGATTTCTGGCTTCACGAATTTCATTTAGATTTGGAACTTTGATTTCTTCAGTCATAAATATTGATGCCTTACGTTAGAGTTACTTTCACTTTCATACTAAGTCTAATTCAAATAAGTGCAGTTGCTTACCTTCGTAGATCTGCTCTTGTTTCAATTTGATTCCTATGCCTAACAATCTTACCGGCATACGTTTCCTAAAAAAACCTTCGTGCACGAGTTAAGATAAAATGAACTGGTACCCGATTCAACTATCCGGAAATTCCGGATGGTTCAACAAGAAGGAAAATGAAAAATCGGTCATCCGACAGGACAACTCCCTCTTCCAAGTACGGTTTAAAAAATTTAAAAAAATTCGTTCTCCTATTGTTAAATTATTCTCACTGTGTAATAATTCAACAATATGTTCGCAAAAATGTTTTTTACATGACTCTTTTATTTTTCCAGGCTTTAAATCGAGCTTCCAACAACTTAGGAATTAGCACCGCTAATCCGGAGCTAGTTATTAGTAAGAAGCCTCAAGTTGAAGCTCCAAATAGAAAAATGTATGAGCGGAACATAGATAACAGCATGACTCTTTCTTCTCGAGAAAGACATTTATTTCAATTCCCATCTTTGGATGTTATTGACATCGTTAGAATCGCTACAACTCCTCCCGACCCCCAAACGTTCAAGTCTTTTCTCTAGTCTGAGATTAGCTAAGTCTCAACTGGAATATATTCTGTTGAGAGTCACGTACATTACTTAAGACAGCATAGCCAGTGGTCTTTTTTAAAGAGGTCACTGTTTCTGCAAAGTCAATTTTTTCATATAGCGTGTAACGTTCTCTCACTATTAAAGAATAACAACTGTATCAATATCGTAGCAAAACGATTTAAACATACAGTCAGTTAGGTTGATAAGATGAAAATGCAACGTAGTGTAAAAGGCGAACGGTACCTTTATATGGGTCTTAATCTTTTCTTAATATTCGATTAATAGCTCTTGTTTATATACAAAGTATCCAAATTTTTAACAAATTACTTGTTTACAAACTGACTATTAACGGGATTCATATGAAAGATAAAGAGCAGAGAAACAAATTATTAAAAAAATGTATTGAGATTAAAGATTCAATTAATCAAAAAATTCCTTTGGCAGCGAATCGATATGAAGAGTTTGAACAGATTGAGCGCATCAAAATACAAGCGTATGAACAGGCCAGAAGAGCTAATACTCCTGAAGAGGAGCAATTAGAATCATGCATATACGAAATGGAATATCTTGATGCCCATGATAAGAAACATGAAGCGTATGAAGTCTATGTAAAACAAAAGCAAATCGAGCACTATATTTTTGAGTTCATTAATGAGAGTTTTAAGGAATTTTGTCTCGATAAGCAGGTAAAATCGCCGCTCAATCTAAACAATAATCAGAAGCAAAGTTTCAAGCAGATTATCCTCAAACAATCTTCGATTTTGTGTGAAAAAATTGTAAGAGCACAAAAACTGCTGGGAAGAGGAAGCAGCGATATTAACATCACTGAAATGGAAGACTATCTTGAAAAACATGCCGATTATTTCATCCACATTTTAGGCCAAGGAGAAGAATTAACGATTACCGATAAAGAATTAGCTTATCGGTTTAAAAAAACTCTTGAATTGGTTGAACATCGAGATGCCTCTCAAAAGCAATTTAACCGAGAAAATGCTCTGCTTTTTCAAAGGGGGGGTGATAAAAAGGTTATAGAAACAATCCAAAAATCAAAAATATTTGCAAACGCAGAATATTTTGATAAACCAGAAATCAGTACGGGTTTTTGTGAGGAACATACCGTCATTGCTCTTAAAAGATTATATGATGAATATTTAATTGATAGTGATACCATCGTTGAGAAAATTACTATTGATTACTTTGATGATGATGGCAACCCGGAAGATGGCCACACGTTTTTGGTCATTGACCGTAATCCCGATAGTCCTCTCAATGACATCAGCCAATGGGGGGGGATCCTTTTAGACCCATGGAATGGGATAGCCTGTCTTACAGAGGACTATCATTCCTTACCTTATTTTTATATTTCCTATCCGGAAGGGGCAACCTGGGAATCCATCCAATTTACGGATGCTGATTATGATCTACGCTCTAAGATCCGAGACGCGAACAAATATTATCAGATGACAGGGAACGGTGACATAGAAAAACGTAGACCGCTGCTGATGGAAGAGCATCAGTTGCATTCGTTGGATGAAGCAGGATTCGAAGATACCAAGGCCTTTCTTGCTGAACTGGTTAATAAATTACGTCCCGATAATTTCAAAGAACCTATTGAAATTTTTATTACAACGACAGGCGATAAATTGGTTAATTCGCTGGCCGGATTTACTAAACCCGCGATTGTCATTCACAGCGATTTTCTTAAGCAAATGCAAAATGGCGTTTATACGGTTGAAGAATTAGAGTTCGCGTTAGCCAATGAGTTACTTTACATGAAACACGAAGGTGTTGGAATTTATTATGAGATTTCAGCCAATGAGCAATTCAAACTCGATAAATTAACGATTGAACAATGCCATAATACTCAAGCAGGTATTAGTTACTTAAGAAAAAGCATTAACTTTCAAGAGCAACACAAATGGGATGTTAGTCATGTCCATAAATCATATTTGGTTCATGATTATCGACAAGTGGCATTAGCGGATTATCATCAACGTATAAAAAATTTGTTAACCTGGTTGGCCATCAAAGAAAATGAACGCGATGAGAAGCAACAAACGTCTTTACCAAATACTATTTTAAAAGCTGTTGCTCCGATTCACCGAGAAGTCTTCTTTAAAAATGAATGTGATGCATGTGAGAGTACCGTAGCGAAACTCAAATTTTTAGAGTCCAAATTAGCAGAGCTAACGGTTGAATTATTACCTTATGAAGTAACCTCTAGTATTGGAATTAAGGTCAGGGATTTCTGTCGGATTTTGTATGCGATGGACATTAATTTGAACGATGCGGAAGTGAAAAAAGCAGCGGAAGAGTTGATTGAACGGGCTTTTGAGTTGCGAATCCCAGCCTTTGAACGTGTTTATCTGGCTCTTGTTCATCAACCTTTCACGCGTCAAAATTATTTGAATGATAACGTCCGGGTACCCCAACTTGGACTTTTTAAGGTCATGAACAATGCATTTGATGCGTTTGTCAAAGCAAAAAGCTTTGAGGAAGCGAAAGAGGCGGCGGAGACACTCAAAGCGTTACAAGAAAAATACTTAGGTCATCTTAACCAGTCGCGTGCTCGGGCAAAAGTTCATACCTATCAATTTGAGCAAGAGCATCAACGCATGCCTGTCGGAAATGAGCGATTTTTTGGTTCAATTATTGGTGAGCACATTGAGTGGAATACTTTTGCACCACAGGATAATGTTACTGAGGTGCCTTGGTCGAGTCATCTTGAATGGGCAAAAAAAGATGAGCGCTTTATTATTGCTGAGACATTATGGCGCCTTGGCATAACTAGCGATCAAAACTTATGGCTTTTATTACCTGAAAAAAGACTATTATCTTTCGCCCTTAATTATCGTGAATACAAACCGATTACTAAATTGCCTCGACAGTTTGCTGCATACAGTAGTAGTGATTATTATGAAGCGATATTGGCATTTTTATCTGATAATGTGATTCAGAAATTTAATGTCAACTTCGAGATGTTTTTTAGTGAGGACTCTTTTGAAAATAAATTCAAGCAGTATTATGATTTGAATTGGCCTGTATTAATCAAACCTTCAGAAAATGAGACTCGCAATATTGACAACCTAGCCATTCAATTTTTGCTTGCTGAATTTACCAATATAGCCATGAATGGGACTCCAGAAGAGAAAGCCGTTGTGAAAAGCTTTTTCCTAGGGCGAGAAGATAAACGAGATCTGGAGCACCTGCAACAGGTTTCTAATGAAATGAAATCGAAATTACATTATAACACTCCCTATGTTCAATTTTTTATTAATCAGCAATTTCAGGACAAAAAATTTGATTTATTTACCACGGAAGAACAACTGAAATTAGTTAGTACTATCTCAATGTATTTTCATGAGATTCCGCCTCAGGTATTTATTCAGATTTTTCGCTTGCCTTTTGAATCACTCAGTCTTGAGTGTTTGGAACAGTTACTCCCTTTAACTATTAAAATAGATGATGATTGGGGGCGGAGATATTCTATTGCACCTAGCTTTTTTAAGGAGCATATCAAACAATATGGAAATTATGAGGTATTAACCAAAGAAACAATAGCCTTACTGAAACTCGCTATTCAGTTTGTGCCTAATCCTGTTGATCGTGCCGACATATTTAAATCATTCCTCTGGAGTTTACCTCAAGAAGCCAGTGGCACAAACCATTTAACATCGAATGATTTAATTCTTATTTATCGTATGTTTGATTCACAACTGATATTTCCCTCCACCGAGGTGCAAGAGCATTTTGCTCGGCTGGTTATCGAGCGGATAAAAGGGATCCCTGAGCGCGATGAGCGTATCCAAGCATTGGAAGATCTTCTCTTCGTGGAGAATGCAATCAGTCTACCGATTAGCTATATTTCCCTGCGTAATGAAGCCATTGAACAGTTAGTCAAAGACCTAAGAGATAAATATGGTCAGGATGACCAATCTCAGGAATATAAAGAAAAGATGATTGCCGTGATTAATCGTCTGTATAAAAATATGGCAAAAAGAGATGTCACTTTAATGCTTTCACGATTGGCCAATGCCATCGAATCTCAGTGGGAAGTAACTGAACATTTAGGTATTTTGTTAGAGCCTGATAAATATTTATCGACTAATCAACAGGAAAAGATCGATTTTTCTATTAGCAGCCTCGCTGCAGCTTCTCGGAAACTAAGCGAAGACAAGAACGACATAAAGGAATTTTTGGACTTCATTTCCTCTCCTATCAGTCGTCAAACAACAGATAAATTTTCCAGTTATTTATTAAACCATAATAAAATAAACGACCTGGCAAAACTCTTAGGCTACAGTGATAATTTGGCAGAAATTGAAAAAGAAAAGCCAGGAACTATTGCGTTAATGTTAAGAACTCTTTACGCGCAGTTCTGGGATGTGAGCCTGGAAGAGCGAGCGGTTATTGTGGATCACTTGCTTATTCCTGCCAATAAAGTAAAAACCGCTGATGAGATGGAAGATGCCTACGAAGAAGCCTTTTCCTACGTTGCTCATAAATTATTCCCGCATGCCGAAACAGATAAAGAGGAAAATTTTGCTTACTCCTTGCTAAAAGCTTATCTGGACACAGCAGATAAATACATTCGCAGCCATTTGTTAGCAGGAATGTTAGTAGCAACCAATCAGTCGCATGAGGCTGGGCAATCACCTAGTGCGGGTAAAAAATTAGCCATGTTATGTGAACACATGGGGCCTGCCTATGTCAAACTGGCTCAGGCAGTTCATAGTCATCCGAATACACCTGAGCATATTCGCCGCGATCTGGATCATTTGAAGGGACGAGCGAACCCACCTCATCGTTGGCAATTATGGCCGCTCTTGCGCGAAGTGGTTTCTCGTGACGATCGCAAAATGATTAAACGTATCGGAGCTCTTTTAGGCTCGGCCTCTTATAACTTAGCTCTGGAAGCAGAGTTAGAAAATGGGCAGGACGTGGTGCTCTTGATGTTGCGTGAAAATGCAGCAAAAAATGCGCAAGAAGGTTTTATGCATTTGCAAAGGACCATTGAGTCTTGCTCGCATGTCGATATGAAACCCGTTCGGGAGAGCATTTTATCGATTATCAGTGAAGCCAAAGAACTGTCGAAAATTGAAATGGACAGAAAGTTAAGTGAGCAGCAAAACCAGATTGCAGCCAAGCTATACGCTCGTTCTATCACAGTGAAAGTTAATGATAAACCACATACTTTTACCATGAATCCGGCTCATTTGATTAAAAGTGGCGAAGGCTATCGATTCATTGAACGTATGTATGGATCCGAATTTAATGAACTTCCTAACCAAACTCCGGAAGACAAGGAAATTCGCCGAGCCATTGCTAAAGCAATCATCACGGTGGAACTCATTAACATTCTTCAGGGTGGTTGTTTTGATTCCGACCGCCATGGTAATCAATTGCGCCATCAGAACCATCAGCTGGGATTATATGATTTTGGTGAAATGTCTTTGCAACCGCCCAATGAGGTGGAGTTAAAGCAATTAGCGAACGTCCTGTCTGATATCCCCCAAGCGGCTATAAAAAACAAGCTGTTTAATAGCAGCTTTGATCTGCTGTTAACAAAGCATATCCGAAAAGCGCTTGAAGTGGGTGAGCCGACCAGCTATTTAATGCGAGTACGTAAAGGACTTTTGGCCTTGCGAGATTTCCAAAAAGAATTATCAACTGAAGAACTAATGGATGTGTTGAAACAGGTTAATGCCAGTGAAGCCATCCATC
>NZ_LNXS01000054.1:81007-210621 GCF_001467525.1 Legionella anisa | reverse complement strand
GCCTTTGTTGCATTTATGGAGTTTAGGTATAGAAGAGCAATTTTACATTATTTGGCCCTTTCTCGTTTGGTTTGTATGGAAAAAACGATTCAATCTATTCTTCGTGATCATGCTGATAGTCCTCATATCGTTTTTCCTGAATGTAAAAAGAGTTGCTATTGATGCCACTGCAGCATTTTATTCGCCACAAACACGTTTTTGGGAGTTATTATGCGGAAGCTTATTAGCGTATATTGCTTTTTATAATATTGATTTTTTCAATAGAATAGGAAAGAAACTCGATGCAGCGCTTACCAAAGTTATTTATCGAAAATCAGGGGGGACTAATGGAGCGTTATTAAAAAATATTCTTTCCTTCTCTGGACTTCTCATCCTTATTTGTTGCTTCTATACCTTTTCAAAAGCTACGACTTTTCCTGGAGCTTTTGCTTTACTTCCTGTGCTGGGGGCTTTATTTCTCTTGGCAGGGAACACTTCATGGATAAACCGTGTCGTTCTGTCTAATCGTATTATGGTATGGTTTGGTTTAATTAGTTACCCACTCTATTTATGGCATTGGCCCTTACTCTCCTTTGCAAAGATTATGGAAGGGGGGTTTTCTCATAAACCTATTCGATGGGTGATAGTTGGACTCTCCATTTTTTTAGCCTGGATTACTTACACATTAATTGAAAAACCCATACGACATGGAATGGGTCGGGACAGGACTAAAGTCGCTTTTCTTGTAGGTTTAATGTCCATCATTGCCAGTTTCGGTTTCTATATAGTAAAAAATAACGGCCTCGACTTTAGGATTAAAAATCTAAACGATTTAAACAGTGTAAACGCTATTGTTAGCCTTCCCATCCTGCCGATTGAACCAGCCTTTGGATGTGAGTTACATATCCCTGAGTTCAAGAATTTTAAATTTGCTGGTGATGGTGTTTGTTATTTATCAAAAAATCAAGAACCCGATATCATGTTTCTTGGTGATTCTCATATTTGGCATTATCAAAACGCCTTATGGAAGCAATTTCCTTCGCAATCGGTTTTGATGCTTGTATCAACTTCCTGTCTTCCTTTTTCCAGTAATTACTTTTTAAAGGGCGAATGTAGAAAAAAATACGATGAAGTACTTGCAGTTTTGGAGACGAACAAATCCATCAAAACCGTAGTTTTAGGAGGTTATTGGGCTTATTTGATGACAGGTGGCTTTGAGAAAAAAGGATCTCACTGGCGTACAGCAAAAGCTTTAGATCCGGAAGGAACGAAGAGCTTTCTAGAAAATGGACGCTATTTTCTTAGCAAAGCACTTAAAGGAAATAAGGAGATTGTTTTTATAAAGGATATACCTAATTTAGATTTCAATGTAAGCACATGTTTTAAATCAAGACCGCTTCAGCTGCCTCATAAAGAGACTATCAATAAAGAGTGTTCTATGGACAGGGCCAGTTATGAACAGCGAAACAGCAGTTACGACAATGTTGTGAACCAATTGTTAGCAGAATTTCCGCAAGTAAAAGTTTATGATCCCAGTCTCTTATTTTGTAAAGGCGATAAATGTACAGCACGTAGTGAGACGCTGCCTTATTACTTCAATGGCGATCATTTAAACTATTATGGTGCGAATATTGTTATTGAAGATCTAAAACATAAAGAACACTTAGATGAAAAAACCGACCTGGCCATGATGGAGCCTAAAAAAATTAATGGATAATCAATTGGTTCAAAATGGACAGGTAAACTCACAATTATTACAGTTATGCCTGCAGGGATGACTCGTAATGTAGCCTGGGTGCAGGCGAAGCCGTAACCCGGGTTTTGGGATAAACAACACACCTCCATAACCCGGGTTCCGCTTCACTTCACCCAGGTTACATGCATCGATTTGCAACACACCGACTTATCCGTAGGATCTAGTAATGTAAAGATTCTAATTCTCGCGAAGCATAACAGTTTAATCTTATACAATTGAGGTTAATTATATCTATATTAATTACAATTAATACTTTTTGATTTTATTGTGATTGAAAAGCATTGAATAAATCATTGTGATCTAGTAGATTACATTTAGGTTAAATAATTACTAAAGGAATAATATTATGCCAACCTATTTTGATCCAATCATGCTGGAAGACACACTACTGAACGAAGGTACCAATATTTACTTAGTGAAAATTGGAGATAATAAATTCTGTATTAAAGGAGTATCTTCAGGATTAGAGAGGCTTCCTGGTGATCCCACTACTCACGCCACAGAATATTGGCCCATTTCTAGTGAAGTTTTAATTAACCTTTCAAGTAATGACGTCCTCTTTGAGGAAAATAAGTTAACAACCAAGCCACTCACAACAGAACAAATTAAAAAATTCTTTGATTTTGATCCTAATGAAATACCTCCTCAACAGTTTAATAGCTCCATTAAACAAGAGTTAACTGATGAATGGACAGAGGATCTGATACAAAACACATTTGGACAATCTGCGCAAAACCCCCACTCTTTCTTTTTCCAACCAGTCTTTTTACACGCGCATCATCAAAACCCTAACCCCGACGTAGTGAATGGTCCTCATCCGCTCATTCCAGCCATCCTGGTATTCCATTTAATGCCAATGCCGGAAAATAACGAAGAAGGAGCTGCAGTACCGCCCTTAGTTTTAAACATGTTGATGTTTATGATGGATCAAGAAGATCAAGCAGAAGAAGAAAACGAGCAAAATAGTTCCAATAATTTAAGCGGAACTTCCTAATCACGTGTTTTTTGGAGTACAAGGAGGAGGACCTGGTTGGTTCAAAATGGACTAACAATCTGTTCCCAATAACTAGGGTCTGTTTACATTTTGACTCAATCTAGCGAAATGTAAACAGACCCTAATAAAACTTTGAGATCTTTGTTGGAACTATTCTATACTGTTTACATACGTAAAATAAAAGGTAATGAAAATATGACACATGGAAGATCTGAATCCGAACCAATTGATGATGCGATTATCAAAATTCTAAATGCCCTACTAGAGCTTGAGATGGCAGGTGTTGTGCGTTATACCCATTACTCCTTTATGGTCTTTGGTTTTAATCGCATCCCTATCTGTAAATGGATGCGTGATCATGCTCAAGAGAGCTTAAATCATGCTCATTCAATCGGTGAACTGATCACCCATTTTTCCTATCACCCTACGCTTAAGATTGGTAAATTATTAGAGACCCATGAACATAATATCAGCAATATTTTAGAAGAGTCTCTTGAGCATGAAAAACAAGGTTTGAGTTTGTATTATCAACTATTACAGCGTTCAGAAAAAAAATCAGTGTTAGCCGAAGAATTTGCCAGAAAAATGATTCAAGAAGAAGAAATGCATATTGGCGAGATACAAAAAATGCTTAAAGATCCTAAAACTTTGAAAAATTAAGCATGCACAGAACTTCTTAGCTCTTGCTTATGTAACCTGGTGGCTTGCAAACTTACGATCTTTGGGAATCGAACGAATATGTCAGCAGGTAATTGAGAGCATTTTGCCACAACATTCTAAGGTGCTTTGATAAAAACTAGGAAATGACAACGAACCCTATAATTTTAATTTAAGGAGGTTCGCTGTTATTCCACAAGCATATTAGAAATTAAAATAACTTCTTTCATAGCAGTATAGAGTATGTTCCTTCTCTCCTATCATGACAGTGACAGTTTTGGGTGTTGAGAGAACTTTTACTTTTGTGATTTCATTGAGAGTGCAAACACGCTCTGAGGCGTCAATGCTTAAGAAATAAAAACCATTTATAGGAGTTATGGTTTCTGGTAAGTAGTATACGTTGTTACGAAGCTCTACATTCGTAAAAGCAGGAGCAGCTGTGACTCCAGTAATGCTCACCTTGTTATTTACTTCGGTTACATTGGCATTTACATCCACGTTTGTAGCATCCACGTTGGTTTGGTTAATATTTGCGTTAGTAGTTCCTTGCCCATTGCTTGGAGGGGTTGCCCCAGAAGCATTTGTATCAGTAGAAGGGGTAGAGGTAGAAGGAGGGGTACTTGTATCCGTAGAAGGAGGGGTACTTGTATCCGTAGAAGGAGGAGTACTTGTATCCGTAGAAGGAGGGGTACTTGTATCCGTAGAAGGAGGAGTACTTGTATCCGTAGAAGGAGGGGTACTGGTATCCGTAGAAGGGGTGGATGTTGTGGCATTTTGGCCATTTGCGCCATTAGGTTGCGTGCCCGTATCAGCAAAAGCCATAACGCTGCTTAAAAGAAGCGTAGTACATAAAATAGATCCTTTCGTGCTCATTTTCTTTCTCCTTAAAGTTTGGGAATAATAATAATATTAGACTATAGCTAGAGTTTTGATGGAAAGAAGAAGTTTACCAAGAAAGATTATGAAGCGACTTTTTGTTGTCCTCCAGAGGTATTTATTTCTATTTTATAGTCAGATCACCCAATTGGGATTGGTTGGGCATTTCTTCAAAAATTTTATGCACAAGACGATCCATGTTTCCTGATTCAGCCTTTTTTCTAAATAACATATTCACGAAATCGTCTGCTGCAAGCGGCCAATGATCTTCTAAATTTGGTTCATTACCATTTTCTTCATTGAGAATGTGTTCATTTTCTTTTAAAAAGTCATTTACTGCTTTTTCATCGTACGCTACAAGGGCTCCTGAACGGATACTTAAAAAGCCACCTTTGGGAATTACCTTGTATTCCATATTATCTGCTATACGTACGTATTTATTTTTATCAGGGTTATAAGCATATATCTCTTCTTTGTCAGTAGGATTGGGAATAACAAAAAATTTTAGTCCTTTCTTTTTTAATAACAGCGTCACTTGAAATAGCTCAAATCCAGAGTCGCGAATTGCTTCTAATGGCAAATACCCCAGTGCTTTTGTTTTTCCAACCTGGGCCAAATCGCTCATTTTGGGATGGGAAAAAAAGTCACTCGTCGTTTGATTTGGAGAAAACAGGGGTTTACTCTGAACTGGTTCTTCATCGTGAGAATTAATGGTTGGTTCACGAGAATCATTTTTTGACTGAGTGAGTTTTTTAAGAAGCTTTTTAAGTGAATGCATAATTAACAATTAGAATGATATCTATTCAAATTATAAGCAAAAAATTCTGATGCTTCAAAGCAAGGATCAGAGAAAACAAATATTGTTGGCGTGAATGTAGTTGTATATTCATAGTATTCACAATTTTTGAATAAATTTTTCCTTCTTGAACTTGGGCATGCTCATAATCAACTCCTTCTACTTGCTTTTCTTTAAGATTAGCAGCATTAGCAAGGATTGATTATCCGTTGGAAGGAGTGAACGTGCTTGATATGAAGCACTTTAACTCAATTGGGTATTAGAGAGAAGTGTATTCCAGTTAGTATAAAATACATTGATTGTTACAATGTGACTCGTACAGGGTTGGTCACAACGATATTTCTGAATTACAATTTAAACATTATGTAGTATTCATTCTGCTGCATCAAAATCATAAGGATATGCACAAACCCAGATGAATAAAAATTTAAGTGCTTTGAGTTTGCTGTGGATTTCAATTACCAGTATGGTGGGTTCAGGCTGGTTATTTGGTTCTTTATATTCTGCTCATTTTGCTGGCCCCGCAGCCATTATCGCTTGGCCGCTGGCAGGTCTTTTACTCCTATTTGTTGCCTTATCCTATGCTGAACTAGGTACGATGTTTCCGCAGTCTGATAGCCTGGCTTGCTTGCCTTTATATACTCATGGGCGCTTAACAAGCGTCATCATGAGCAGCATGACGTGGTTTGGCTTAGCCATCCTGCCAGTCATTGAGACCCAAGGCGTTATTCAATACGCCAGTAATTACATTCCAGGTATAGTAACCCATTTTGGCGTGTACTATAGAAATACGCCATTAGGTTATATGTTGTCCTTGGTTGTATTAATGAGTTTTGTTTTGTTGAATTATTTCGGTATTGGTTTATTTGCCCGTATCAATGCAGCATTTACTGTTTGGAAGATAATCATTCCTACGCTCACCGTTGTAAGCTTAATCACCATGAGTTATCACCCAGAGAATTTTTTTCAATACGGCGGTTTCATGCCCTATGGCTGGCAGGGTATTATGGCTGCGATGTCCAGTGGCGGTGTGCTTTTCTCCTTGTTGGGATTCAGGCAAGTGATTATCATGATGGGAGAAATTAAAAAACCAGGGAAATACATACCGCTGATTTTGGCCGGTTCATTATTGTTCACGACCTTACTTTACACAGGATTACAATGGTCTTTTATTGGAAGTGTTAGTGAACAAGCGCTTACAAAGGGTTGGGTAAATTTATCATTTACCGGTGAAGCAGGGCCATTCGCAGCTTTGGCTGCGCTAGCAGGGATGGTTTGGTTGAGTGTCTTATTGTATGTTGATGCGTTTATATCGCCTTATTCAACCGGTTTGGTTTATTCAACGACTGCAGCTCATATGCTAAGTAGCATGGATTTAGTGATTCAAACACCTCAAGTCTTTGCTAAGCGAAATAAATACCAGGTGCCCTGGGTTAGTTTAGGAGTGAACTTTTTACTTGCTGCCACAATGTCGCTGGTGTTACATGGATGGCAGGAAATGTCAGCTTTTCTTGTGGCTATATTGATGGTTAGTTATTCCATAGGACCTATTGCACTTGTTTGTTTACGTAAGCAATTACCAAACTATCAAAGACCCTTTCGTTTGCAGGGAGGGAACCTGATTGCCTTTATTGGATTTTATGTGTGTACGGTTGGTGTTTATTGGGCGGGTTTCCATAGCGTGCGCAAGTTATTGGTAATCACTGTCTTGGGGCTTGTATGTTCTTTTCTTTATTGTTTCATAAAAAACACACATCGAGGACTTGATAGCAAACAAGCACTCTGGTTTATAGTATATCTTTTTGGTCTGAGTGTTTTCTCCTATTTTGGTAATTATGGTGGCAAACACATTCTGCCTCAGTATTGGGATTTGCTGGCTTTATTACTTTTCAGTCTGTTTGTGTTTGGTCTTGCTATATTATCCAGAAAACCCAGCACTCATACACGAAGATTGGTTGCCGAACATGTTCAGCAAACAGGGAAAAACGAACTAACGAAGTAAGCTTGGTTGGTTCTGGTCCATGACACAGACTCAGTCTGATCGTAGTCACTTATGAGCTTCATGTTCAGACTCTTTTGTGCTGGTTTCTTTTGTAAAGAAGCTATGTTTCCCGCGTAAAGTCATAGACGCAAGAATTTGTTTTATGCTGTCAAAATACAAATTTTTGCATCTCAAGTGAGCGAGTTGTAACAGAGCTTATTGTATCGAACAAATTTCTTGGTTTTTTGGTTCAAGTTCTGCTTCTTGTGCCTTTTTATGCTCTGCTTGTATGCTCTGTTTCAGCTCAGCCAATGCGGTTATGAGGTTACTTTTTCTTGCTTGCTTTGATACCTCAGGCATCAAGTTGTTATATGCATTATCTGCACTTAAGTTATTACAGACAATAAACGTGTCGCCTCTTTTTTGAATTTGGATTCCAGGAGTGTTTGGGCCACTATTGATAGCCAAAGTCGTATCATTGACTTTATACATTCCGTACTTGCTGTTAAGTGGAACTCCTTGTCTCAGAGGAAGCTCAGCAAACCACGTTTTAAAAGGTTCATAGGTTGTTAAGGCGACGTGCGTGCCAGTACTTTGTGAAAAGGCTATATTACTTTCTTCAAATGAGAAAAGCCGAATCTTATTATAAAAAGCATGTGCTTTTTGCAATTCATCTTTCATTTTACTTGATGCATCGATTAAAGAAAGCTGCGGTTCAAGAAAATTGCCGAGTACATTGAGACAATCTTCAGGTAATTTTCCAAAAAAACTATCACGTGACGTTCTGCTGACTTGGGCAAGAAGAGGTGCAAATTTCTTTATTTCTGGTTTAAATAAAAATCCATTTTTTTTAAGTTCATCCATAAACTCCAAAAATTTAGGATGATTTGCAGCTTCAGTTTTTGATTTGTCCCATTCATAGCCATAGGCTGCCCTTAGCTCATAAGAATATTGATTAACTAGGGTTGTAAATTGTTTATTTACTTTAATGGACAAGTGGTCAGGAAAAGCTTTCTCAAAATGTTCAATGAGTAAATTTGCATAGAAATTATTTTGATAGCCATGCCGTCCTGAATTGTTTTCTGCGAGTTTTTTAATATATTCTTCTTTCCAGGCAGAATAACTGATATGAGTTTCTAAATTGCTTTGCATGACATACTCCCGCGAATAAATATTAGGTGCGCCAGATTAGAATTGGCAGGTATGTCAAAGAATATTGTACCAAGATTAAGGTATAATTAAGAAAACATAGTAAATGTTGCAATGAACGTTTTATTGAGCGATTAAAACCTATTGGATGCAACTAGTACGGGAATATCGGTGATCTATGGATCATGGTGGCAAGGCCTGGTTGCTTGTAACTGAATTTTCTACACATCCCTGCCGGGCCCTATTCCGACATCCCGCACGGTGTAGGCATAGATGTGATAAAGAGACAGCAGCCAAGCTACAGGCCAAGAAAAGTGTTACATGCCGCTGACTTCCAGATCAAAATCAATATTACCGCGGGTAGCATGGCTATAGGGACAAACTTTTTCATGTGTTTCTTGCGCTAAAGCACGTGCCTCAGCAGTCGGTAGGGTCGGGATATTAACGTTCATTTTGACCGCAAGACCAAAGCCGCCGCCTTCACGGTGTCCAATAGTGACGTGGCAGGTTACAGTTGTTCCTGTAACATTTTTTTTGTGCTGACTGGCTACAAATTCCAATGCTCCACCAAAACATGCTGCATAACCTGCAGCAAAAAGATGTTCGGGGGTTGTCGTGTTAGGTAGACCTGGGCCTCCCATCGCTTTAGGAACAGAAAAGTTTGCGCTGACAGAATGATCCGTAGTTTCTGAATGGCCGTTTCGTCCTCCTGTGTTAATAGCCGTTGCAGTGACTAAAGGTTTTATGGTGTTTGCTGACATGTTACTCTCCTTGTTCCTAAGTGATTTTGGGTTTGATTATTATGATTTGTGAATTTTTTCAATCATATAGATATCGTTTTTGTGTGAAAAAGAAGTGTCTAACTTAGCATATTATTGATGCAGAACATCCTATTTTATTGAAATTTTTTTTCAATAACGCAAATCGGCACTGCAGTGCTCTTAAGGACAAGCAAAAAATAGATCCTGGCCGCAAGCAGCCACACACAGCTAACATCAAAAATCTCAGCTTGAAATTACGTATGAGTGTACTATTATAAACATATTGGTTAATAATTTTTCATTATGTTTGTATTATGCCAAAGTATAAAACCAGCGATGGTGATGAAGGATATGATTCCTCGTATGAAGATGATAAAGGTGAACGTTTTTCTCCTAAGAAAAACTTAGGGCAGGGATTTTAGCTAAAGCCAGGAAGTTTAAATCGGATACTCCATTTAAAGAAGAGGTTAATGCTGCAAGAAAAGTGGTTGTCTTATCTCCTGTTAATAATGAGGCCTGGGATGAAGAAGAGGTTTCACGGAAAATTAGATTTTTTACTCGAGTTTACCCAGATAAATATACTAATTATTTTCAGGATAAAAAAAGAGCTATTGTTCCTTATATAAAAGGAAAATCTCTTGACGATGATAAAGTAAGTGAATTATTTCAAAACCCCCAAGAGCGAATTCCATTATTTAAAACTATAGCAGAAAAGATCAAATCAGCAAATGAAAAGGGTCTTGTAATAATAGACATCCATGCAGGTAATATTTTATACGATTTTAAAGGGAAAACATGTTTCCTTATTGATGGGGGGCTATCTCATCTGATAGGTGAACCTATTTTAAAGGGACAACTGGAAACACAAATGCATATTGATGGTCTAAGAGAAATGTACCCACAATTTGCTCCAGAATGTTTTTCTCTTGCCGGACGTCCGCCGGCTCTAGCACAGCCCAAAATGGATGTCTACGCTTTTGGGGTAATGATGAAAACATTAATTAGGAAAGAGCATCTGGATGATAATATGAGTAATCTTATTGCTCAATGTACAGATGAAAATCCTGATGTTAGGCCCACTATTCAAGAAGTGATAGAGAATCTTGAACAATTAGAAAGCCGTCTTGTTAATGCAATATAAGAGATACTCAAAGTTATGTGTTACCTTGCTGAAATCTTTGGCATATAAGTTAAGTCTCCAGAATTTACTTTTCAACACAGTAAAGCGCTGTTTGCAGCTGCATAAAGATTTGCATATAGGCTACCCTCTTTTTTTACAGAACTAGGCGTTATACTGTAGTCTCGGCGGTGTTAAACGCTCACGTGACAAGACTAGATCGCTGGTCCTTACTTCATCAAGGCGTTTAACGGCAGTCAAATCAACACTTACCAATCGCCATTGTCGCGAGGTATTGCAATCCACCTCGCGAATAGCTCGGGTACAGGATCCGCGTAATAATGCAAAATTAAAACCAAGATCAGCATTTGAGGCAGTAAATGGATACCAAGAGTCATTGGCCTGTCTATTGTGGGGATTATAAAATGTTAAAATTCGAGGTAAGTGCTCCTCATTAAACTCGGGGCATGGGTAAAATGACCGATCGTCCCTGCAATATTCTTGTGCCACATGAGCGGGGACATCTCGCTGGGCCTTACCCACATCCATCCATCCCGCCTTAATTGCATCCCAATTTTTAGCCTTGAACCACGCGTCATAGCCATCAACATATCGCTGTAAAGCATCTTTTAGTGGTGTGAAATCAAAATGAGCAGAGTGATGGGTTACACCATGCTGCTGATACACTAAACCTTTTTTTTGGCCTGTTTCTGGATCAGTGACCTCCATGTTATCAATGCGTGCAAGTATTTCCACTTTCGTTTCTTCATTCATGTGCTGTTCTAACATACGGCACATGTGTGTATCTTTCGCCCAATAGGCATATTCATAAGCTGTGCAGTTAAAGGTTCGACCGGAATAATCAGTAAAAACACCCGGGGTTCTTATTAATGTTTGAGCATTTTCGGGTATTGTGATTAATAAAGCTTCGGCCTCTTTTTGTTTACCTTTCGCAATATAGTGCAAAAATTGATGCATGTGAAAGTTAGGATGAAGTTTGCATGTTTCTTTGACCGTCTCAGGTAACGCCTCAAATTGCTCGTCGTTAATGCGTGCAAGTAGTACTTCGGGTTCAATATCTACAGCACCAGCAACGCATTCGTTTTTGTGAGATATTTCTACTGGATGTATCACAAAATCAGCACGAATGCTCTCAAAATACTCTGGACTAGCTGACGCGGCTACAGGGTCTATGATTTCTGCAAAATCCACACAAATCGATCCTTGGTGAGTAACAAACTTGGCAATTGCTCCTGTGGCTTCCTTATCTAAAATCATAAAATCATCCATATGAGGATTTTCTTTAGTTGCTGTTACGGCCCGGTAGGTACGTTCAAATTTCTGTTTAATGGATGTCATATCTTCTTCGTTTAAAGAACGAGAGAGTCCAAACTCAGCGGCATGTATATTGCAAAAAGCACAAAGCTGTCTTTCTACATCATCACCGCTACTTAATGCAGTAAAAACAATCTGAACTAAGTCATTACTTAAAGCAGGGGAACTATCCAGTGTCGTACCAAAATTTTGTGTACTAATACCTTTCGCTTTGCAATAAACAGTAAGATTTGCTAGAAAAAATTGGGTCAGTATCGATAAGCGCTCGGTTTTCTCGTCAACAGATGTTGTTGGAATACTATAAAAGGGCGGTGTTGGAATACTTTGCCATAGCTCCGGTGCACAAGCACCTAATAAAGCATCAATATAATTTTGTTGTGTTGTATTCTCTCTAAAACCCATGAGGGAATCGAGAGCTTCTTTGGAGGCGGAAGTTCCATCAGAATGCTTCGTAAAATCAACGAATAAACCAAACAGCGTGAAACATTGCTCCTCTAAAACTCGTTGAATGTCTTCAAAGCCAGACGATGCGGATAAATTATTTAATACCGATTTTATTAATACAGAACGTGGGTCACTTACAGCAATTGTACTATTAGGAAAGATATCGTGCATCGCTTGATACAAGGGGGATAAAGGGAGTCCTTCGGCATCGTTGCGTCGTTCAATATGAAATGCAGGGTTAACCACTTTAGATTGATTGTCCTGTTCACGAGGTCGCAATTGGATACTGTATAAATTAGAGGGTTTTTTCAGAAATGCAGTGATTGCATCCGCATATCTGTATTGCATCGCTTGAACTGCTTTAATATACGCTTCTATTTGCACGAACCGCTTTTCTTTGTTTACTCGCTGTGGATTACTTTCATCCAATAATGCAATATCTAGTGCCAATGCGCTTCTATAGGCATTTAATTCTTGGATTGCACCGCCATTAAAGAACGTTCTTAATGCCGCAGTAGCTTTACACGTATTATCTGTAGAGATTTCTTGACCGCCTACAATCGGTACCATCAAATGAATCTGATGAGTCTCGGGATTAATATAGATATATCGAGGAGATACTGGCTCTCTCAATACTATGCGCATCTTAATTTTACCTTTAATTTAAGAGCCTATCCGAAAAATGCCATTTTCTTTGAAGCTCAATTTGCGGGCTCTATGCTATAAATATTACCATATAATGATGCGATGCATAATTAATAATAATATGTGGCGTAGCATTCTGAAGACTGGAACTGAGAATTCTCTTCGTTTCACTCGGTGCTTTGATACCCCATTTTTGCGTAGCCCTCATAAATGTATCTTAATTTAGGCAAATTAAAGTAAGAACTGAAATTTTATCGCCAAGCTTATTTAAGGGGAAATTTACTGGAAAAATCTTTGCAAAGACTTCTCAGACCCAATGGGATGGAAAAAGTGATGTAACTGTGAATATTGAATTTACCCTAGAAACTTACTCTGATAAGTAATCATTTCCCTTTTTTCAGCGAATTCACAACTCTTAGATTTGAGCTATTTCTGCAGAAGAGAATAGCTCAGGCCTCTCTCAAGCTTATTCAAAATAGCTTTAGCTCTACTAAATAGATGACCAGAGAATAAAGTACACTAATTACCAAAAATATGATTAATAAAGTCGTTAAAGTCGATTTAATATTAATGGACGCTTCAGGTTTTAGGAAAAAGGAATATGCCCCGAGGAAACCGCAAGTGGCACCGAGCAGCGCACCACCTATTACATCAGTTAACCAATGAACCTGCAGGACTAAGCGAGCCATTGATTCGATTACAACTATAAGGCATGCAATGATTATCCAAAACCAACGGGATGATATTTGTGGAATAATGAGCGCAGACAGAAAGGTAACATAAGCTGAGCATATAGTTACATGCCTACTCGGGAACGCATAGCTTGGTAGTGTGCTCGTTGCTATCTCGGGTCTGGGATAGGCTATAGCATTTTTTAGGACGTGCGCGAGCAGAGCCGCAATTAAAACGACACCAATTAAATGTAAAGCAAGCCACTGTTCCTTTTTTCCAAAAAGCATAACACTGGTAATGACAAAAGTTGGAATAACAATATATCTATCACCGAATAAAGAGAAAAAAATGCTCATCCAATAAAAATAATCATTTTGTAAGTTTTTGATTAATAAATATAAGTCCATGTTAATTGATAAATAGGAGCTTTGAAGAAAAAGTGATCTTATGAGTAGAAAAAATAAAACAACGCATACCAAGGCACTGATTAATAAATAGAGCTTATTATTTTTTATTTTATCTAATTCCATTTTTTTTCCTAAAGGAGCCACGCATTTTGTAATTTCCTATTGATTTAATATCCAGAGACATTTTTATCAGTACGAAAGTATAATTTTTATCTATTTTTTTTCCTTCTTTTAGAAATTATAGCTAAAGAAACTCCTTAAAAAATCTAAGTGATATAAAATTCTTTAAATTGATAATTAATTTAAATTGCCGTTCCGAGAATTTTTAATAAGACCAGTCTGGGTTGCTTGCTTGGAAATGGGGATTGTTCATAGCATTCAGAGAGTGGCCAAACTGGTACTAAGCAAATATTTGTATTAGTCTTAAAGTAGAGCGTTCTTTTATCTAAGGAATAGATATGACGATGCAAAATTTAGGGCAATTTTATAATGGATTGAGTAATCGCCTGGCTAATAAAAACTATATTGAAGTGAGACCGGTACCCCCTTTAGATTTGGGATTTTTAAAGCAAACAATGGGTGGTTTAATCCCTAAGGTAGTCGGCTTAACAAACTCAATCAATTCTACGGACTCTCCAACAACTACTTTTCAATATGCTACCCCATGGTTTAAAAAATTGCTTGGCACTGGGGGCGCTGGAGCATTGGTGTATATTTATTGGCAACCCACTGCTACAACTGTTGATGAAATAATGAACTTGGGTAGTGGAATGTTGGGTTATGGCCAGGTTGTTGCTGGTGTTTATGATCTTTTTAGCAATCAATATTGGATGTCTGATCATATGAATTGGCCCCAAGAAATTTTTCACTAGGTTTAGGTCGGGCCTTGGGTCAGGGAAATGTAGTAGATTTTAAAGAGTTAAGTAAGCACATGTGAAATCAGCAAGATAGCCCGTTCGCAAGCAAACGGACTGTATTTTCCATTTAGATGAAAGTACTTAAGGCTTTTGCCAAATGGGTGCTCCAGTATGTCTGTTAAGACAGGTAATGTAAGTTTTTGTCCCTTTACGGTCTTTAGAAAAAATAAAAACATAATCACCTGCAATTTGCCATGATAATATTTTGGCATGGAAGGGGACATTCCATAAACGCACCCCGGCATAAGTGTAGGCAGTGACGTGATCCTCACTATCAAAAGTTGAAATAACCATCACCGAATCAGGGGTGAGCTTCATTCGCTCTTGTTGGAAATCATAATCTTCTATCGGAGCAGCCGATACTTGAGTGATTAGAGCGGTGGAAAATAACAAGCCAAGCAACACCATGCGAAACAATTTCATATTAAAAACCTCTTGGATGTAAATGAAGATATACCCTCTACGGTCAACTTCCCACAGGGCGGATAGGACAATTCGATTCAATTCGATATCGTAAGAATCCCAGCGGACAATACAATTATTCTGTATTTTTGTAAACAGCTTGAGATTGCTGATAATTCAATTACTTGCAAAAAGAATGGGCGGATAAATTTGAAACGCTTTAGTAGAATACCCGGAGCCAGCATTTGAGCTGATTGACGTTTGTAGCAATTTATAATAGCGTATTCGAGTTGCATGATGTAAGGGAGCAGATAGTTATGGATAATGATGCATTCACTTAAAACACTCTTTATTCGTTTTTCATTACCATGTGTATGTTCAGCATGGATTATGGGTTATGAAGGTCTTTCTAAGCTCGAGTCCGTAGCGATTCAATACTTCAATCACTTAACTTCTGATGACGTCTATGCTAATGCATTTATGTGCGTGATAACTGGATAACTTATTTATTCAACTAGGACTCTACATGATTAAAAGACCAATGATAAAAAAGATATGGAGTGTTATTTTTCTTGTTTTCATCCATCAAGCTGTTTTTGCAGCTCCTGGACGTTTTTTTACAATTATGGGTAACGGAGCTCCTGTTGATGTCAATGTTACCTTGTGCCTTAATGCGAAAGGACCAGTCAGTTGTCAAGATTATAATATTTCCGCTGCTAATTTAAGTTTGCTGACTACTGTGCCAAATCATACCTATCCCTTTGCAGGAATTAAGATTAACTCTCCTTTTTATTCAATAGCTGCAGGGTGCACTCAGTTAAGTAATGGATTTTGCATGTTTTCAGTGAGCAACACTGCACCTGCAATGATCCAGATACAAGTTCCTGATTACATTATTATAGGTGCAGGTACCGCGGGTGCAGTTTTAGCTAAAAAGCTCAGTGACGACTTTAACACTTCAGTAGTTGCTTTGCATAACGGACCTAATCTGAATCAAGATCCCCTTATTAATCTCTCAAAAAATTCCATGATCACAGTATTATTAGGATTAATTGGACCTCCACTTTATGCGCTCACTGACACGCTTCCGCAACAATTCGATAAGAATCGGATGTTAAATTGGGTGTATGCATTACCGCTGGGTGGCGCATCATCGATCAATGCAGGGGCTTGGGTTCGTGGGACCAATCAAGCTTATTCCCAATGGGAAGCACTAGCAGGACCAAACTGGTCTGTGGCAAATATTCAGAATACCTATGTTGAATTAGAAAGGTATATGGGACTGACAACGAATCCTGCTGCCCGAGGATTTAGCGGACCACTCCCGGTTAGGCAAGAAACCGCTCCTACGCAAGTATCACTTAAATTGTCACAAGCAATCATGAATGCGACTCATGTGGGTTTTGTTCAGGATTATAATGATCCCAATACACCAATAGGGGCTTCTCCTCAATTGCAATACACACAAATGGGGCCCGATGGTACTTTTCGAGCAAGTAGTGCGATTGTTTTTTTAAACAATAATGTAATGGATCAGAATGGCAATGGAGTTAATGGGCGCAAATTACGCGTACTCTTTAATGCGACTGCGGATAATGTGATTTGGAGTGGTAACAAAGCAGTAGGTGTGAATTATTTCCAAAATGGTACCCTCAAAAAACTTTATGCTGCCAAAGGGATCATTGTAAGTGCCGGGATTAAGAGCAGTGCGTTTTTAATGCGCTCAGGAGTGGGGGCTGCGCCTCTATTACAAGCACTCAACATCCCCGTGGTCTACAACAACCCGAATGTAGGTCAGGGATTGGCTGATCAGCCTCATGTCATACTGATTTATACGTCTAATCCCTATGATACCCCTTCATCGCTGGTGCTGCAGATTGCAGGCAATATTATTTCTGCTTTAGCAAATACTCCTATTGGTCAGCAATTGATTAAATATATCGGTACTCAGGTGAATGCGCCAAATGGTTTATTTTCGCAAATTGCAATGTTGCCGAACCCAAATGGAGCAAATCCTGGGGTACGTGCTGTGCGCTGGGCCTCAATCAATCCGATTCCAGGCATCACTGTCGTCTTATTGGATTTGGTACAACCAGCGAGTACTGGTTTTATTATGATTAAAAGCAGTAATCCTTTTGTCGAACCCAATATGGACTTGGGCGAGTTTAAAAATCAATCGGATCTAACGCTTTATATCAATACACTTCAAAACTACGTTAAGAATATCAATGCCCAATTACAAGTGATTGATCCGAGCTATCAGATGATTTTCCCTGACCCCTCGGTGTTAGACGATGTGTCGCAACTCACTGATTTTATAAAGCAAGAAGTGGGAAGTAATATGGTGTTCCAAAGTCATTGCCGTATGGCACCCTTAAATCAAGGGGGTGTTGTTGACGGTACAGGACATGTATATGGAGTGCAAAATCTTATTGTGGCGGATGCATCCATTGCCCCTGTTCCAATGGATGGTACTCCTATGGCCACAGCATATTTGGTTGCAGCAAAGATAGCAGGTATTTTGCAGGGACAATAAGATTGGCGGTCACAAGCGTGCAATCGTAGGTCGGGCCTTGGCCCGACAGGTTCCCCCTGAATTACACTAACTAAGCTTCGATTGGCTTTGGGGATCTACAATTTCCTCTTCCCTAAGTTCCCCCAATGCTTTTTTTTGTTCAACAAAATTCGCTCTAAGTGTTTGTAGCTCATTTTGAGTTGACTCTAAGGAGACATCGGTTTCTTTCACCATCTCCGCTTCGTACTTTTTAAAGAAACTTTTCACCCAATCAATAAAACCTAGCTCGAATAAGCCAGGGCGATTATTTTCAATAGTTTTAATATGATTTTGTAAATATTCCAGCGTCTTTGCAGGCTCCCTTAAACTAGCTGTTTTAACAATGATGAGCATATTTTCAGCAGCACCTTTACGAGCCTCATAGGTTTTTAACCATCTTGGATCTTTATCAGGACGTTTTTTATCTAAAAAGTCTAAATAGGATTCAATTTTTTGCTGCAAATTGAGTAAAGACACTTCATCAGGTAACTCTGATAAAGTTTCTTTTGCTGAAATTTGATCCCGCCCGTTAGTAATTCTTTTTAAAAGGCCCAGTATATGGTTCTCCAGCATCTGGCTATCTTTAAACTTTTCCGGTTGAGTGATCAAAATCGAAAGCTGGTCCATTGTCTCCAGTTTACGGGTGTAGGCTCCTCTTCTTGATTTTTCTATCGCTGATAAACTCTCTTGTCTTGACGTAATATTTTTGTCTAATTCATTTTTTTGAGCAGCGAAGTCTTCGCTGGGAAGAGTGTCAATTTTTTTATTCAGTTCTTCCAAATCGTTTCTTAGATCCCGTACTTCCGCTTTTAAAGTCTTACTCTCACGATCTAAAGCTTCTATATAAGCTTCTATTCTATCGAGATAATCACTAATTAGTTTTCCCTTTTCACGTATTTGATCAACATTTTCTTTTATTAAATGGTTCACAGCATAAGCAAATACCCGCTGGAATGACCTTTCTTTATCAATCAAAATTAACATTTCCTTATCCATGTCTAACATAGTTTTTTTTACGACTTCCTTGGCTGCATCTTTTTTTGGATCTTCAGGCCTTGCAATTGCTTCAGCAACTTTATCCCTTACCATTTGGCGAATTTCTTCGGGTAATTTGGCTTGATTACCTTGTTGCTTCACTAACCATGCTTCATAGCTTAATAGCGTTGTGGCGGCAGACATCATTTGAGTCGAATAATATTGCTGTTGCAAACCATCTGGCGAAGATTGGATTCCGTGCTGAATCTTTACTATGTCATCCAAAGTAATGTCCGTTTCTGCAAGTAAACTTGCCATTAAAGGAGTAACATCGTCAGCACCTAGGACCTTTCCATCATTTAAAGGTCTATATTTGTCATAGACTAATTTGCCTAAATTTAGGACAGATGAGTAATCTCCCTTTCTTAAGGCATCAATACATTTTTGTGGCGTATCTTGTGGTATATCTGATTTGGACAACATATCTGATTTCCAAAAAAGTACTTGGTTTAATTATAGAGCATTCTAGCAAGCGTAGGGCTGGGTCGTTTGACCTGAGGTATCGTCACTTTTTTTGAGCAGTTCACTGGTCTTTTAAGAGTATATTGGTTCTATATCGTGTCATTCCCGCTTGCGCACACTACTGTCCGGTAAAAGGAAAAAGAATAGTTGCACGTCCTTGATAAAACACCAAGAATGGTGTCCTAAATCCCTATTTAGATCAAAGATGTACTGTGAAAGATAGCGTTTTTCAAGAACCATTAAAATCTAATTTTTTTGTAGACTCCTCGGCATTCATTTAGGATGAATGCGGAAGAGCCTACAAAAAAAATTTAGGGACATTACCTATTGCAGGAGAGCAAAATTTTTACCGGACAGTAGTGCGCTTGCGCGGGGATGATCTAAATTTATCTCAAAGTGTATTATTGCAATTAATATTGATTATTAAAAGCTCTTGTGTATAAAAAAGGTGACACACCTCGGGTTGTTTGACCCAACAATTTAAAGTTATTGTCAGGAAAAATTAAAAAACTAGACAAGGATAATTTCAAAGAAAATAAAAAGCTGCAATGCTATGACGAAATGCAAATAACCCCAACTTACGCTTGCTAGCTCGAAGCGGTACGTAATGTAGAATTTAGTCGTATAATCCCCAGTTCACCAGTGCTTTTCCGGCCTATAGTTAAATCAATTTTAAGTAATTGTATTACATTGCCACTTTCAAATTGATAGTTAATTTTTAAAGGAAGAGTGAGTGTCCATTTGTTATCTCTAGATTCAATGAGTTGAGGTACCCCATCTATTTGACTTGTTGCACTGAGTTTTTTGGTCCTAAACGTTTTAATGTTGCCTGATTTTTCAAAGGCATTTATAAATGTATCCCATCCTTGTTTCGTATAGCATGATTGCAATTTTTTCAATTGTTCATCTATGGATTGAGAATCAAAATTAAACGATTTAATTGCAGCATGCTCAGCCCAAGCTAAGATAATGTCTTGATTAATGTTTTTAATTTCAACAGGAGTTTTATAATCACAATCGATAAGGGCTGCTTTTTTTTGTTGTTCCGCTGTGGATTGTTGCGTATTGTGTAACACGTGTTCATTAGACTGTGTCACTGGAGACTTGCTGGGTGTTACTGTATTGGTGTTAACTGGATCCTTAAGCGTAGCAATAATTCGCGTAACTCCAAACTCGCCTGTAAGTTCACGTCCCATAGTTAAATTAACATTTAGAAATTGAGTTACTTTGACTTGTTTGTTTTGATAAACAACTTGTAAGGGCAACTCGATGCTCCATTGATTATTTCTAGTTCTAATCAATTTTATTTGACCATCCACCTTACTGCTCATCATAAAATCTTGTGATTTAATTGCTTCAATGTTACCTGATGTTTCTAAAGCACTCTTAAAATTCGCCCAACCTTTTGCAGTATAACAAGACTGCAATTTCTGTAACTGAGTCTCTAGAGATGCGGCATTAAAATCAAAAGATTGTGTTGCGGCATATTCTGCCCATTTTATCACCAGGTCTTCATTAATCTCTGTTATCTCGCTAGGAATTTTGTAATTACAATTAATTGTCTCTGGTCTCACTTCAGATCTTCTGTTAAATGTAATTTTCGGAACTTGAGAGGGTTGCGAAATTTCAACATGTTGAACTAATTGTATTTTTTTATTCTGTTGCTGACTGAGTGAATTTAGCGTGTTAAGCACGTTTATTTTATCTAACTTGGGTAATGTGGCATAAAAACTAACTGTGCTCTTTTCTTTAAAATAGGATAATAATTTAGGCAATTTATTAGCAAAAATATCTGATTTAATAGCAAGAAACTGATTTTTAGTCCATTCAAACCCGGGTTCTTCAATTTCATTTTTATAATAAGAAGTTAACTGTGCTATTAGAGTTTTTATTGCTTTCTCATGTTCTAGGGCAGCTTGATACTTTTGTTCTTCAATAAGGTGTTGGAGCTGTCGTGTAATATCATACTCTAATTTGAGACACAATTCGGGATGACTTAGGATTCTATCCGTCTCAGAAAAGGATTTTTTTGAAGAAATGAATAAAGAAGTTAGAAACGAAGTAACTAATTTTTTCAGATTCTCCGTGCTATTTATTTGCTGGGTCACACTCAAGGAAACACCTGCCAGCGCCTCTCTTATTTCTGTTGCTTTCTGGGATATCGGAGCAGAACGTGGTGTTGCGACTATTTGGACTATTCCGAGTTTAAATGCGTTCCTCCAGCTGATAATCATGTAAACATTAAGAAAATGTGTTATTTCTTCTTGATCGTTTTTATAAAAAACTTTAATGGGCACAATTATTTTCCATTGATTTTCCTGAGCATCAATAAGTTGAACTGTTCCATCCAGTATGCTGCTCACCATTAGATTTTGGTTTTTTATTGAATTAATATTTCCTGAATCCTGTAATGCATTAATGAAGCCAGTCCATCCATTTTTGGTATAGCATATTCTTAAATTCTTCAGCTGAGTGTCAAAGGACGGCAAATCAAAATTAAAAGAATGGAGTACAGCATATTTTGCCCAATTCACAATTAAGGCATTATCAATTTTTTGATCAGGTGAAATCCTATAATCACAATTGATTTCGATTGATCGCTGCTTTTTTGTTGTAGTGTTTGACTTTTGATGAGTTGTCTCTGCGTGTTGTACCCCTTTATAGGATTGAGCACGCGTAGATATTTTTTCAGAAATAGTATCTGGGGTTTGTACAGCATATACTTGAATACAGATTAAATTAAATAATGCTCCGCAAACTATATGTTTTTTCATGAGATAACATTCCTTATTAATATCTAGCGTTGCTAACATCCTTTGTTTTAATTCGTTCTGTTTATTTAGTGTATAAAATAGTGCGGGAATTTCAACACTGAGTAGCTTATTTAAAACAACCAATCGAGTTCGTAAGGAGCAAAAAAGACGCTACATCGACATTCAAGTTCAGTTAGTATAGTTGATTCTGAAAAAAATACTTGCACCTATCATCCTGTTGTCAACATACCACAAGAAATGCCTGTGACTGTTTTTCTTAAAAGAGGTAAATCTTTTCTTTTCATGGCCTCAATCTGAATGAGATTCAAAGGATGAATCATGGTTGATCTTAATTGAATACTTTCCCCAAGCCAGGGCTGATGAAAACAAAAATCGGTCTCACCTGTTATTTGATAGAAGAAGAGGATGGTTGACTCGAGTTCTGATTGAAAAGGCTTGAGGTATTCATTGGATCCAGTCAATTCGTACAAATATTGTTCCCAGATAGGGAGGTAAACTTTAGAAAGGGTTACACCTAATTGTTTGACAAAGGAAGCAAAAAGAGCATTTTCCTTATAGAGAACCTTAAGTCTATTTTTTCCAAGGTCATTTAACTCTAACCATGTGGAACCAATCCCCCACCAAGTAGGGAAAAGAAGCCGCGTTTGTGTCCAGCATAGGATCCAGGGGATGGCCCGAAGTTTTCTTTGATCAGGACCTGATTTTCGTTTGGTCGGACGAGAGCCAATCTTCAGCTCTTTCAAAAAATGGTAGGGCGAAGCTTGTTCAATGATGGACCAAAACCATTCGCTTTGGATAAGCGCTTTATATTTCTGACTGACCTTTGTAGAAAATAATAACAGTTCTTCAGGATAGCTATTATCAGTGTTTTTATCTTTTTGTGAGTAGATATCAAGGAATTTGTCAATCTGACTTTTGAGTATGGAGCTCGAACTAAAGAGTCTTGCGACCATTTCTCCTTGAATAGTCACTTTATAATTATCCATCATTTCCTTGGACCAGGAAGCGGTTTGCTCTTTGATATCCCCGCCTCCTCGTTCGATACTGCCGCCCGATCCATGAAAAAAAATAGGCCGAAGGTTCTTATTTTCCAGTACAGACTGAATACTTCTTAAGCTTTTCGCAATCATGAGTCGGGAAGGTAATACACCATTTTCTTTAGACGAGTCGGAATAACCCAGCATGACTTCATAGTTTCCATCCCACTGTTTAAGATGCTTTTGTCTAATATCTTCAGTGATTGAATGATTTAAAATGTTATCAGCACTGGTGAGAGCAAGTTGATTTTCAAACAAAGGTACAACAGGTAGGGCATAACTTCTAAAAATTTGTTTCACCAGATTAATTCCATTTTTTATGTCCTCAGCTGATTCAACCATGCTGAGGATAAAACCTCGTATGTAATTTTTGGGATCAGTCCCATGAGTTATAGAATAGACGTGTTCAAGCATTTTGGTAATTGTTGTTTTTTTTGTGCTTGTTAAACTCTCTTTGACAACGGCTGAATCTTCTCTGAGTTCTATAGGTATGACCAGAGCAGGATAGAGTTGAAAAATGCTGGAAATAATGGAGAATTGTTCGGGCTCGAAATTTAAAAACTTTAAGGTTTCTGCCTGTACAGCAGTTAATTCCTTTTTGAATGCAGATACTTTCTCGTGATCCCTTGGTTGTATTTTTCTATGTTCATTCGCCTTTTTAATAAACTGATTGATCTGATTTACCAAGATTTTGTTTTCATTTAATGCGGTTGAGAGCTTCACAATTTCGAGTACTTCTTTTAGGTATTTCTGAATGCAGGCAATAAAAAAAGATCGAGAAAGCTCGAGACTTTTAACCATGATTTTTTCATTTACGCCTGAGTGTCCATCTTTATCACCTCCTACCCAAGTACGTAATTGAATGGGAACGCCTTTGGTTAAAAGGGAATGATAAAGTTTGATATTGAGTGGATTGAGTGCGTATTGATAGATGTAGTGAGCTTCGTCTTCTACGCTTGGTTTTTTATGATAGGAAATATTTATCTGAAGTGCGATTTTAAGCATTTGATCAAGATGAGAATCATTCATCAGATAGGGGGATTTTAGAATCTCGACAAGAGCGTCGCGAATTGCTTTAAATAGCATTAAAAACTCATTTGTGCGCGCTTCTGTTGGATGCGCTGTTAAGACATAGTGAATACCCTGAGGCCTGTCAGAATAGACCTTTTCTTCTCTTTGGTTGATACGAAAAATACGGTAGGCACTTTCACAGGCATTAATGAGTTCCATGATGAGAGAAAACCCATGAGCAATTTGATAAAGCTGATTTCTATCAAGCTTGGAAAGCTCAGTTTGAAGACTGAGAAGTGCTTTTCTAAGTGCAAACGGTTCACTCCCAATCGTATCTTCCATGGATAGCCGGATTTGCTCAATTCGTTCATATGTTTCTTTTCCATAAACTTCTGCAATAGCTTTTCCTAAACGAGTAAGGGCCCAGGAAACCATACGGCTGAGTTCTCTTGGCAGATGAGATACATTTTGTTTCATCGAAAACTCCAATTTCTAAGAGGGAGAAAGTCCGTTATTTAGTACATCCCCATACGACGTTCTTCAACTGACTCTCAAACGATGCTGATGCAATGATATCGCTTTAAAAAAATACAATTAACGAAGCATAATATCGCTCGTAAAAATATCAAGCGGTAAAGCAAGGGTACAACACGCATTGGGTATGTCTACAATTCCACTGATGCGTCCTTCGATAGGAGCTGCACTTAATAAAAGATATGCTTGTTCTCCACTGAGGCCCATTTTTGTTTTTAAATATTCAATTGCATTCAAGCAAGCTTGCTTATACGCAATAGTAGCATCTAAATAATGTTGTTTTCCTTGTTCATCAACTGATATTCCCTCAAATATTAAGTAGCGAGAATAATGTGGTTCTAACGAAGGGGTATAAAACAGTGGATTTTTAAGTGAATATTTTTTGCATCCTTGAGGGATAAGATCTACTTTTAAGACGATCCATCCTGCCATTTCAATTCCTCCGCAAAAACTAATTTCACCATCTCCTTGAGAAAAATGAATATCACCTACCGAAAGATGGGCATCTTCTATAAATACTGGAAAGAAAATACGCGACCCTTTTGTTAAATTTTTAATATCACAATTTCCACCATTTTCTCGCGGAGGAATAGTTCGAGCTGCATGATGAACAATTTTTTCATAATTATTATGTGTACACGTTCCTAATAATGCTCCTTTTTTCTGTGGCAATTCAGCATAAGGAGGAATCCGTGTAGGATCTTTCATTTTAAGTGCTTCTTCACGTTGATTCCATTGAGCTAGAAGTTCGTGAGAAGGGGCACAGCCAATTAGGCCGGGATGAAGTATACCAGGGAAGCGAACACCTGGAATATGTCGAGAAGAGGTAAATGTACCTTCAAAATCCCAAATAGCTTTTGCAGCATTGGGAAAATGGTCGGTTAAAAAACCACCTCCATTTTTATGAGCAAAAATTCCAGTAAACCCCCATTCCGCTCCTTCAAGTGCACCTATGTCGAGAATTTCTACTACTAAAATGTCACCAGGCCGTGCTCCTTGAACTGCGATAGGACCACTTAAATAATGTACCTGGGTTAAATCAACATATTTAATGTCATCCGCATTATCATTATTTTTTATTTGTCCTCCTGTCCAATCAAGACATTCTACACGAAAAATATCTCCTGGTTTTACGGTTGCTACGGCAGGAATATCAGGATGCCATCGATTGTGAAGCGGATAGGGTTGCTCATGGGGTTTTTTATTGAGATCTACTTTAATAAGCGTTTGTGGCATGCCCTTCTCCTTTTTATTTACTGTCCTTTCTAGCGAAATGTAAACAGACCTAATAACAAAAAAATAATACCATAGGAAATATGGCTAAACAGCCAGCAAATATAAAAACTCACTTTAATGAATGAATCTATCAATACTCAGCCATATCTATTGTCTCGCTTAATTTTTATAAATTTAATATCTGGAGATGTTTCATTTAGTACTATAATTAGAGCGAAACGCATTAGGATGGAGACTAATATGTTGGCAGTACGTATGCATGAGTATAATAAGCCCTTGGTTCTTGAAGAAGTTCCTGTTCCTGATATCAAACCTGATGAAATCCTTGTAAAAGTTTCAGCAGCCGGTATGTGTCGAACTGATGTGCAATTACTTGATGGTTATTTTCAAAAATATGCAAATCTCCCTTTACCACTCACGCCAGGCCATGAGATAGCAGGTGTTGTGCAAAAAATAGGCAGCTTAGTCCCCGGTTCTGCTGGGTTTGAGAAAGGTGATCAGGTAGTTGTTGTTGGTGGTTGGGGTGATGAGATTTGTCGTCACTGCCATGAAGGCAATACGCAAATTTGTAGTCATGGACAGTGGCCAGGGTTTGGTCCTTATGGTGGTTATTCGGAATTTGTTCCTGTTCCTGCGAGATATCTAATCAAGGTGGATAAAAATCTCAAGGCCGAAGAACTTGCTCCTCTAACTGACGCAGGTTTAACTCCCTATTGAGGCATTAAAAAACTTCGTGATGCCGGAGTTTTGGGACCAAATCGAGTACTTGGAGTACTAGGTGTTGGTGGACTTGGTACTTATGCTGTGCAATATGCAAAGCTCTTGGGTGCTGGAGCGACAGTGGTTGCTTTTGCGCGTCATCCCGACAAACTTACGGTTGCCAAGAAATATGGAGCGGATCATGTGATTAGCACCAAAGGTAAATCAATCGATGATATTCGAGATGAGTTAAAAAAAGCGACTGGCCAAGGTGAACTGGATGCCATAATTGACTGTGTAGGTGCCGAAGAAATGATCCCTATGGGATTTGGACTCTTATCGATTGGGGGACACTATGCCTCAGTTGGCCTGGTAGGAGACAAGATTAATATTCCACTCTTTCCTTTTGTATCTCGTGAATATACTTATCATGGCTCATTCTGGGGTAATTACAATGATCTCAGCGAAATAATAGCGCTTGCATCACAAGGTCGAATCCAACATACGCTTAAACTAATTAAGCTTGAGCAAATTAACGAACACCTCAATCTACTCAGGGCAGGTGAAATTATTGGCCGTGTTGTCATTAAGTTTTGAACATTAAAAAGAATGTGGAGTTTATTGATTTTACTGGCTTAAAATTAGCATGCGAAGCAACTATCTTGAAAGCTGATTTCGAGACAGTTGCTTCATCTCGTAAACAAAGTAACGAATTAAAATAATGACACTATATAAACAATTTGATCATTATAATCCTGATTAATTGTTTAAAAAAGTGACGATATCTCGGGCTCCGACCTTCGCAATGACAGTTTCCTCTTAATGAAGTATAAATACATGAGACAAAGTTATTTTTGTCGTTAAATTTCGGAGCTCATAGATATTATGGAAAAATTCTTTTGGTTTTCTCTCCCTATTACCTTGATGATTGTCTATTTATTTGTACGTGCCTTCATGGGGAAACCAATGAAAAGAAGAGACATCAATATGATCTCGGCAATCTATTTGATTTTTTATGTACTCATTACTGCCGGGTTGGGGCTATTTTGGGTAGCACGCATGGATTTGCCTGCCTTTGATTTACATTATTTGTTTGGCTATTGTTTACTATTTTTAGTTTCTGTCCATCTTTGGTTTCAACTTCCCTTGGTTTTTCACTGGCTAAAAAAAAATAGCCCCTCAGTTCTGCTTGATGAAACACAGACTCAATGGAAGCCATGGATCAAAAAAATCTTTTTAATTGTCATAATGCTAATCGCTTATTTCGTGATAACGACAATCGTGTATGAATTTATTAGACCAGCAACAATCCCCCTTATAGAGAATAACCCGGAAACACCGAGTGGTCATCGAATCTGGTTTACCACTGGAGAAAAGAAAGTAGACTCTATTAGTTATATCCACCATCATGGGGACCTCACTCGCAGTGCTGTGTTTGGCCTCAGGTTTAATATTGCCAAACCTGAGGAATTTAAAAACTATCCCAATTATCCAGTGACTGCCCTACCGACACCTAGCAATCGTTCAGGCACTTCGTTGAGTCAAAGCTTATCCCCAGTGCAATCAAACTCGGTAACTTCTTTGAGTTTACAGAATTTATCGAATGTTCTTTATTATACAAACGGAATAACAGATAAGTTAAATTATCCTGGCGTGCATTTATTGCTGCGCGCCGCCGCATCAGCAGGTGCACTATATCCCAATGATATATACGTTGCTGCAATCAATGTAAAAGGACTTAAGCCTGGTATTTATTATTACCACCCAGCAAATCATAATCTGACGCAAATTGGTAATCAGCAATCACTTCAATCACTTTCTCTGGCAAGTCCTTATCCGGACATACAAAAAAATGCCTCCGCCATTATTATTATCACGGCCAATTTTGACCGTACTATTTGGAAATATCGGGAGCGTGCTTTTCGCTACATAGTGCCAGATGCCGGGCATATTTTAGGCAACCTTGGAGTTGTGGTCTCATCCATACTGCTACCTTATGTAAGTACATCTTTTTTTGATGATGAAAAAATGAAGACAGTCTTGGGGCTATCACCACAAGACGAGGGCGTTTTATCGATGGTTGTGCTCGGAAAGAATAAGCTCACTGAATTCGTAACAATACCTCAATTCACTCCAGTGGTTCTGCCCAAAAAGATTCAAGATATCGAACTGACGCGTCTTTCCTATAAGCTAACCTCAGTTCAATGGAAAAAAGGATTGATGAAAGCTCCCAAAATTGACGTAACAAAATATCAGGATGATATACCCACTGCAGATGCGCTTATTCAATTACCATTTGGGTCCATAGCGGAAGAAGATACCTTTACCGTTATTAAAAGTCGCCGCTCATTTCGGCAGTTTTCCGACCAAGAGGTGAGTCTTGACGATTTTGCAGGTGTAATCCGCGAGTCTTTTGCTCCCCTTAGAAATCCACATAATGTTGAAGAGGGAAGTCGTGTGGAACTGTTCGTAATCGTCTCTAAAGTAAAAGACTTAGCCCAAGGTGTTTACCGGTATATTCCTGAAAAAGCCGCTTTAGAGAAAATCAGAGAGGGTAATTTTTCAAAAAAAATATATCAAGCCGGGCTTTCTCAGGAGCTTCTTGAACGAGCAGCCTTTGTTATTGCCTGGAGCGTTGATCTCAGTCAGATAGGTACGTTGCATGGAGAAAGAGATTACCGGTATGCCAATTTAGAATCTGGTATAGGTGGAGAAACAACCTATCTTGCCGCCGAAGCCCGTGAATTAGGAGCTTGTTCCGTAGGCGCATTTTATGATGATGAATTGCGAGATCTCCTTAACATTAGAGAAACGGCGAAACATGTGCTCTTATTAACTGCGGTGGGCAATAGATAGGTTCTCAAGGGGAAAGTAGGGCGGCTTTTTGACCTAACAATTTTAAAGCGCATTGCTATAGGCAACGAGTTGTTATCATCATTTCAATATATTACAAAAAAAGTTAAACTTGAGTAAAGCAATATGACAAAGGCGATGACTGTGCTTCGAATTTTTTTAAAATTAAATAAGTTATTTCTAAGCCTCATTTTTATTTCCCTGTCATGCTCGGCAGCTCAATCTCCTTTTATAATCGGTGCCGGTATTTACGATATTACAGGGGCAGCTGCTGAAATCAACATGTTAGGGTATGCACAGCTGCAACAATACGCCCAAGGTATACACTCCCGTCTCTGGTCTCGAGCGTTTATCATTGCCTCACCAGATACAGGAAAGCGTGTGGTTTTTGTGAGTGCAGACCTGGGTATGATTTTCCAATCGATAAAGCAGGGAGTTATCAAAGAACTCCAAGATCAATACGGAGACTTATATAACGATAAAAATGTCATGATTAGTGCTACGCATACCCATTCTGGCACGGGAGGATATGCATTTGAGCACTTGTATAACTTTACAATACGTGGATTTTATAAGAAAAATTATAAAGCGGTTGTGAATGGAATTGTGCAATCGATCATTCGCGCTCACCAAAATCTTGAACCGGGTAACATTTATATTGAAACTTCCGAACTTACCAATACGAGCAAAAATCGCTCCGTAAGCGCCTATTTAAAAAACCCTGAAGAAGAACGCAATCAATATGAACATGACACCGATAAATCATTCACACTGATTAAGCTAGTTAATGAAAAAGAGGAGCCTATAGGAACCATCAACTGGCATGCTGTACATGGTGTGTCAATGAGCAATAAAAATGTACTTATTAGTGGAGATAATAAAGGTTATGCATCTTATCTTTTTGAAAAAAGCATGCAGAGTGATTATCTGAACCCTAAGACCTTTGTGGCTGCATTTGCTCAAGCCAATGAGGGTGATAACAGTCCAAACATCTTTGACAGTTCGTCTGATGGCGACTGTGATAAAATGACGTGCCTGGACATTCAACATACCTTCATCATTGGTGAGCGGCAATACAGAAAAGCGAAAGAATTATTTGATGCAGCGAATACACCGATTGGCAAAGGTGTTGATTATCGCCATCAATATCTCGATATGGAAAATACCTCTGTGGGATCCGAGTTCACTGGTGGAGCCGAGGAGCATACCTGTCGGGCCACTCTGGGTTATTCTTTCGGTGCTGGCACTACTGATGGTCCTGGTTTAGAGATTTTTTTTCATCAAGGTCAATTAGAAACCGATCCTTTCTTTGTTTTTATACGCGACATTATAAAGCAACCCACTCCCTCGATGATTCGCTGTCAGCAACCAAAACCCATTCTTCTTGCTGTTGGCCTCAACGAACCAGCATGGGTGCCTCATAATATGCCTGTGCAAATCTTCAAAATCGGTGATTTAGTGATTGCTGGTGTTCCTGGCGAATTTACTACCATGTCCGGCCGAAGAATAAAAAATTTATTACATGAGGCCTTTCTCGTGCCAGAAAAACATGTGGTCATTGCTGGGCTTAGCAATTCTTATGCAGGATATATCACGACACCCGAAGAATACATGCAACAAAATTACGAAGGGGGTTTTACAGTATTTGGTCCATGGACTTTACCTGCGTACCTGCAAGGATTGAAACAAATCGCCCTAGATATGATTTACCAGCGAGAAAGTGATCCAGGTCCCTTACCTGAAGATCTAAGTGATCATACCGGGAACATAATTCCCTCTGTAGTATTCGACGATGTTCCCCCAACGCTAAATTTTGGTAGTGTTCACTTAGAACCCGAGGAACAGTATCAGCGCGGAGAGCTTGTGCATGTCATTTTCTGGGCCGGTCATCCAAGAAATAATCTTGAAACCATGAAGGGTTTTCTGGAGGTACAACGAAACGCTGGTGGAGAATGGCAAACAATAGCCCATGATTGGGATTTTAATACGGTTTACCGATGGGAACGAATCTTTATTGCCTATGCCTATGGTCATGTATATTGGAAAATTCCAGCTGATGCAATACCAGGAACCTATAGGATTAAGCATTTAGGCCATTATAAATACGGTTGGAATCAACAAATCTATCCTTATGAAGGGATATCAAAACCGTTTAAGGTGATTTAACAGTTATCGTAGCCCGCATTGAGCGAAAGCGTAATGCGGGACTCTCTCCATTCCTTACCAGGTTCTTCTCACAGGACGATCAGATTTATTAGTGAGGTCCTTTCGTTACAATGGTTCCAGTCTTTTGCGAGCCCAGCAATAGCTGCCCAGTTCGTTCTTTAGTAGACGCAGTCGTTTTGAAAAAACCAGCCTTAGGGAGATTTATTTCCGGTGATTCAATTTCTTTTATTATTGCATCAATCAGTTTTTTGTTGTCTTAAATGTGATGTCGCTATGCTGAATCATTTCTTCTACGTCATTAAAAAAACTGTTGGGTAAACATTCGGCAATTAAATTAAGATACCCGCGCTTAATCATTTCTTCTAATCGTTCTATGGAGACAGAAGGAATGAGATATTTTTGCCCTGACGGTTGTGATAATTCTTTAAAGAGTAGCTGGACGTGTTTCGTATTACGGATTCATCTTCGCCAAATGTTTTAGCAGGAGTTAGTTTATTCATTTGTCGAACAAACTTATCTAGTTCCTGTTGGGCTTTTACATCGAGAACATAGCAGACATGATCTTTCCATAGACGAGGCATTTCTGATTAACTATAAATCAAAATGGATTGATTTTCTTCTTTCGATCTGCTTGTGTGCACGTTGTAAGGAGGTAAAATAAAGATGAGAATGGATATTTCAACCAGGATCCAATGAGAATGTACAAATAGCCCCTGGCTGCAAGCAGCTAGACTACAGCTAGAGGAATTAATCTAAGTGTAGGTTGGGCCTTGGCCCAACAATAAGTCATATCTCAAACATAAAAGACGTTGGGCCAAGGCTCAACCTACAGCTCGTTTAACTTAAACTCATTGATGCTACAGTAGGTTCTTCCAGTTTAGCTCCTTCTTTCTTTAAGCTTAAGAGCTGCTTTCCTAATTCATCTCGTTTGACTTTATTATTCCAAATTAGGAGATGAGTTTTATTCGATATTTCTGTTTTAATAGTACTAATTTGTTCCGGAGTAAGTTCCTGTGTATGACGATAATAAGCATAAAGTTGAGCACATATCTCCTCAATTTTTTTCTCTTCACTTAGCTCCTCGTTCTCCGGCTGTAGGTGGAAATCAATCACAGAACATAATGTAGCTCGTACATTGTTCATATGAAACGCTGAAAAAAATGCACGATAATAAGTACTGTTGCGAACAAATACAGGAATAATTGGATTTTGTAAACTCCAGAACCCATCAAGTCGAACAACATGAATAGGAATTTTATTCATCAATGCAAGCTTGGCTGCTCCTGCGTAGACTCTAGGTGGTTCTTCGCCTAGTCGTGCAAAATTACCTTGAGGGAAAAGTGCGACACAGCCCTGTTCATTAAGTGCTTTACTCGCTTGTTCTAATGCACCGGCATTGGCAGATCGTCCATCACTTTTAGTTGAATTTGCATCTACCGGTATTGCTTTAAACATCTTCAGAAAAGAAGAAACACCGGGCATAGCATCAAAAGCAGTTGTGGCAAGAAAACGAGGTGGTGTGCCCTTCATTTTTGAGGCAAGGACAACTGCTTCCCATCCAGTTCGATGTGGACCTACTGCAATGAGTTTACTTTCTTTTTCTGCATTAGTAATCTCTAAATCGCCACTTTTTGTATGCATCATACGCGTCATAACTAGCAAAAGGCCGGCTATTATGCGGGCAAAACGATTTTCATAGTTAAGGCGATTGTTCGACTCAGCGAATCGTGCAATCGCATACGTCACTGCAGCAAGAGCAGCAAGCAGCAACAATATAGTATAAGCACTCGACACAGAGTCATCATTATTATCAATTTTGCCGTACATGTTAATTTACTCCTTTAAAGACTATATATTAGATACAAGATTGTATTTCTGTGATTAGTAAATTTAATCACATTTCTTTAATTTTTTTGGACTTCGCTGAGTGTACTTTTTAATGCTCTTGAACTTTGATCTCATTAAAAATACACATAAAAACAATGCCTTATTGCTTAACATAAAAATAAATCAATATAAGGGCAAGCCCTAGCGAAGACTTGCTATAGTACGTTTAAAATGGTTGTTGTCAATTCGTCTTAAAATGAAAGGTTGAGACATTTGGCAGCAAGTGTCGGTCGAGCTTGGGGGGTTAGCTCGTAGGTACAACGTTTAACACAACCCGATTTTTTAGTTCGTCATTTTTAGGTATTTTTTTAGGAGCTTGAAAAAAGCTGTTTCTCGATTTACTCGAAGTAAGTGTTGGGGCTAATTCTGTTGTTGGGCTGTTTAGTGTAGTTAAAATCTTAATGGCTTGAATTCGGCTAAATTCTTTAAACAACTGAGTATTAATGAAGACCAGAGCCCTTTTCTCAATGATAGGGTATTCTTTCTTAAATTCGATAGCACCTCGGAGCATTAAGGTTAGAGTTTCTCTTTTATAAATATTAAAATAAATGTTTTTTATTTTATTTTGGGTCTCATAGAGCTGGACACATGCATGATTAAAATCAACAATAGCTTTTGGGATTTTATTATTTTCTCTAAGTCTTTTATATTGTCTTTTCGTGGGTACAATCCCTTGTTTTTCTAGTATTTTCAAAGAAGTTACATAATTGGTTTTTTCATTACTTGAGTATTTTTCAGAGAGAGCATCTTTTTGCTGATTCCTTGGATGAATTAATAATTTTCGAAGTTGTTTTTCCAGTGCATACAAAGTGGGCCTATGTCCCGGCTTAGGGGCGAGACATAATTGAATGAGACGATGGATATCCTGGGATGGCTTTATCAATACAGATTGCATCATAGAACCTAGAGCGTAAACATCCATGCTTTTTCGGGCAGGAATTGGCGTTTTCGACCAACATTCTGGTGCAATTTGGGTGTATTTCTTTTTTTTTGATATCCGATCTTCGTTATTGTTTACAAAAAAGATATTAGGATCGAGCAGCTTATTTTCCTTTACAGAAATACCTCCATCCAGTAAATAACTTTTACCAGAGCTTATGTCATAATGGATATTATCCGCTTTTAAATCCAACACAATATATCCCTTATTATGACAATCTTTTAATGCTTCAATTGCAGAAATAAAAAGTTTTATTTGTTGCCTTTTGTTAGCAAAACTCAGCTTCTCATAGGGTATGCCAACAATATAAGGAAGCACCAGACGATAAGTATCCTCTTGTTCTATTAATTCAATATTCTGTTTAGGGTAAAGCGTTTTGAAAAAATTATATTTATTATAAACTTCTTTAAAATCAATATCATCCTGATCCATAGGCTTAAGTACGGCGCGTGATCTTTGACCATCAGCGGATTGAAATTTTCTTGCTCTGGCGTACGTTCCAGAACCAATGGTTTTTTCTGGATAATATTCTGTTTCTCCTTCACTTTCGTAACATGATTCCTCAGAATTATTATCATCATGGAATTTATAGTTTTTTGGCATATCCTTTGCCCTCTCTTCACTGAATTCCCTAAATCAATTTTGCTTATTTTATAGGATAAAGTCCATTGAGTGATAAAAAAATACTCTGATTTTTTTCAAATGCACCTAAGTGATAGTGAACTGAATTTTTTGGGTCGAACGACCTGAGGTATCGTCACCTCTTTCCATACATAAGATTTATTAATAATCAATATTAATGTTAATAATACACTTTGTTCTAAGTTTATGTCATTCCCACGCAGGCGGGAATCCATTCCACAAACAGAGTAAGGAACTAATTTGATGGATAGATTCCCACCTGCGCGGGAATGACACGATATACAATCGATATGCTCATTAAAAGACCAATGAGCTGCTCAAAAAAAGTGATGATCCATCAGGTCGAACGACCCAATCTACGTGCTTCCAAGTATAAAATAGAAAAAGGCAATTAAAGTTCAAAGCCGGGAGTTTGTTGTTCAGCAAACATATTGGTGTATGCTTGATAAAATGCAGCCATGGCCGCTACTCCAAACGCTACAGTGACTGCAGCCTTTATTGCGTGTCTTTTAAAAAACGCATATTGTTCCATTTTATTCTCCAAAAAACCGATAATTTTATAAATAATTGCTCTTTATGTCAAACATTTAACCTTTTATTGCAGCACGTAGTTGGGCTCAATTACAGTTCTTCGTAAATCAGGACTTTTTGTAGTGCCAGATGTTTCAGAGCATGCTCATTAACCTCAATTCCAAGACCTGGCTTTTTAAAAGGTATTCTCATGCCCTGAATGTAAGGAGACTGAGTAAAAATGGGTTCTTTTAAATCCTGAAATAAGAATAAATCACTGTCTAAATCAGTAAATGCGACATTAGACATTGATGCTGCAAAATGAATACCTGCTGCAACGCTTAAAGGCCCTTCCAGCATGCTGCCCACCATAACTTTTAATCCGGCTTCAAGGGCTCTTTGTGCGAGAAGTCTTGCCTTCCAAATTCCACCTGCTTTTTGAATCTTGATATTAACTCCATTTACAGCCTTCATGCGAATCAGTTTTTCCAGCTCATCCATGCCCACCATGCTCTCATCAGCATAAATATCGACTCCATCAAACTGGCTTTTAATGTCACATAATCCTTGATAATCATGCTTTTCCACGGGCTGCTCAATAGCAATAATTGTACCTAAAATCGATTGTATTTCTTTTAAAACGTCAATCGCTTGATGTGAATCTTTAAAGGATTGATTTGGATCAATAATATAAGCCACATTTTCGGCAAATACGTCTTTAATTACTCGTGCTATTTCAGGATTAATTTTATCATTATCCAGTTTAATCTTAATTAATTGGACTTGAGGATGATTTTGAAGAATACTCAACGCATACTCTTTAGTTTCTTTCAAACCTAAAACCGGTATAGTCAAGCTATTAGGCGAGAGATTCTTCTCATTACCAAAAAGCTCATATACAGGTTTATTTTTGATCTTACCAAGTAAGTCATGAAAGGCACTATCCAAAGCAGCAGCCGCATGAAAACTGTTCATATTGTCTTGAAGAAGCTTATAAAAAACGTGTGGCGCGTCGTCAGGATTGATCGCATAACGTTTAAACTCTTCTAACTGAGAAACTACATAATCATAGGTTTCGCCAGTAGAAAGTGCAAACGGCGCTGCCTCACCAATACCAATAAAATGATTATAGTGAAGTTGAACTAAAATAGTTTCTAAATGAGTCCAGGTATATGTAGCAATAGAAAATGGTCGTGGCAATTTATATTTAAGCCGATACATTTTTAATGAAGCTAAATCCATATACCAACACTCCTTATAAGAAATACTATAAAAGACTTCTATAGTGTTTATAACACAATATTATAGCAAGTAGGTTGGGTCATTTTGACCTGAGGGATCGTTAGTTTTATTTAAATTTCACTCCGTACAGCGCTTTATGCGCAAGTACGGAGGCGAAAAAAATATTGGAGGTTATTTTGCTAATTGAATTCTGTGCTTAAGCTAGATTTTTTAGGGGGTGTTTGATTTTCCCGATCATCATGAACCTTAAAAAACGATGTTGTAGCTCTTTTTAGTTTCCTTGTCTCTTTATCTGTAATCTCTTCTGGGAATATAAATGAATTATTTTTTTTAAGAGCAGGTCTATTCTGATCTACTCCTTTTTTTCCGAAGAATCGTTCCAATAGACTAGGTGCTTTTTCTTTGGTTGGCGCGTGCTGCAGTGTATGCCGAGGAGTTAGGCGTGGGGATTGAGCTGGGCTGTATGATGATGGTTCTGAAATGGTCTCTGTTCGCTCTCTACCTTTATTATTAGAAAATGTTAGTTCCTCAGATTTATCATATAACGTTACGGTGTCCTTTTTTGTATCGCATAAAAGTACTAAGTCTTTACACGTTTTCTTGATATCTTTATTTTCTATAGTACTCAACACGTGTATCGTAATTAAATATTCTGGGAAATTAACATCATCAATGCGCTGTGTAAGATTATTTTTGATATCCTCTAATATCCCTTTTGCCGCACTTTCAATGACCAATTTGCCTTTTTGCGACGTATCATCCATTAATTTAGTAACAAAAACTCGCAGTGCATTTTGTAGTTTTCCTTCATTCACCCCTTCACCAAGATTCCGGTATCCTTTTCCTTGCCTTGCACTATGAATGTCAGCAGCTAAACCACTAATTGCCTCTTCTTTTTTTGACCCTTTTTTCATTTGTAGTATTTGAGCGATGCGAGTTTCCAAGCCCCTTTCCAAGGTTCTCATCTCATCATTAAAGTCAAAATAAATAGTTCCCTTTTCTGGGTTACTTTCTGAGCCTAAAAAATGTTCTAGAGTATTCCAGGAATTATTAATTATCGTAGCAAACACAGCTACTTTAGCAGTCAGGAGGTTTCTTCTTACTAATAGTTCAGCGCGTTCAGATTCAGTGAATACTCTTGCGAAATCATCAGTAATTCTTTGGTTTTGTCTGTTGAGCCAACTTTGTTGTATTCTATAAATAATGGCACTGGCGATTTGATCATGTACCTTTTGGATTTCTTTGCTTATCTCTTCTTCTGTTGCCTCGCTATTTTCAGATTTAACCCGCGTTGCTATTAATTGAACTTGCTTTTCCCAGAAGTTTTGCCATGCTTCATTCTCTTGAATAGGCTCGAAAAAAAATTTATAAAAAGTTGCTTTGGTATGACTTAGGTTCGTTTCGTTTACTCGAGGCTTCCATTTATCGAAGAGTTCGCCAAATAATTCGAGTACTTTGTCCTCACATAATATTTCTAATAGCTCCGTAGGTGCTTTTATCTGAACATTTCCCAGGGAGGGTGTAAAAAATAACCTTCCATTTAATTTATTTAACAGTTCACCTACATCTTTACCTCTTGCCGGTGTGTATTTCAGAGCATCTGATGTATACTCTAAATATTCGACGATTATCTCAGCCGTCTTTTTCATTGCAAAATCTCCATTTTTAGTCCATGTTGTTTTATAGTTGGTGCCATAGTACCATTCTATTTCAGCAAAAGGCAGCAATCTCTGCTCCAAATCAGACCAAACCTTTTCAATAGATAAAAAATGAATTTGAGAAATTCGGGGTCTTGAGAGTATCGTTTTTTATAGATAAAGCAAACAGAGCAGCTGTCTTTGACGTTTCAATTTCAAGACAGTTGCTCTGTTTGCTTTATTGCGTAATCCTGGGATGTTTGCAGATAAACACGCTGCAAAAGCTAGTCACGCAAGGGCTTTTATTGCCGCTATTTCCTTTAACGGGCACATTCATGTTATGAATGTGCAATTTGCCACTGACCATTCATGAAAAAGGGTTGCGTCCACTGTATTTGTAACTGTTCGTTTTGATCCTTAAGTGATTTCGTTAATTGATTTGCACGCACGGTAACTGAATGATTCGAACTATCAATTTTTTTAATGGAGATTAAATTGCTTTGTTGATAGTTAATGAATTGCGGCAACACGATCTCAACGTTAGCGTCTTTTGCATCAACATTAATAATACAATCATCAAGATTAGCTACATACTGCATGTTTTCACTACTGTGAATTGTCCTGTGCTTACAATGATTTGTTGAGGATACCAAGAGCTCATTTGCATTATATTTTTTAGTTTGGGTGAGGCGATTCAAAAACTCAGCAAGATCACCACTATAGCCACATAAGTTAATGCGAATGAAGGCATCTGTAGCGCCCATCGCGTTACCATTATCTACTGCAAAATTGAGATCTTTGAGCAGAACCTCCTCTCCAGTCATTTTTGCAATGTCTGGACTATTGAGCTTTGCAAAAAAAGTAGGACTGCCTGGAATACTTATGACTTCTGTTCCAGGATAGCGCTTAAGCATCTCTGTTTTGACAAGGTTATGCCGCTTTACAATAGTATTAAAGGCATCGGTGCGCAGGGCTTGTCCTGCATCGGGAAGTGCGACCAGAGCAGACATAAGATTCAACGCTTCAGCAACGCCTGGAGTGCTTTCTCCTGTCGTTAGCTTCCAGGTATAGGAAAAGAAATTATGAAAAATACTGGCAGCATATGAATCACTCATAGGAAACCACATATAACCAAGGCGATATCCCGGTTTTCCAAGTGCTTTGGAAACAGAATTAAACGCTAAAACATGCTTGCCTTCATTCCTTGCCTTAGTAAGCCAAGCAATATTGTCTTTAATATATCCCGTACCATCACTACCATAGGATGGTGAAGAAAAAACTAAATCAGCAATGATGATGTTTGCTTGCGTATAGGGTTTGCGAAAAGTGCCGTCAGGATTATTGGGTGAAGTTACAAATTCAACCACGGTTTCATTTGGTTTTGGCTTCACTTCACTCGGATCGTTAAAACCCTGAAATCGTGCATTGGGATAGGGTCGAAAAGTCACTGCATGCTCATGAAATGAATAATAAGGGATCTTTTCAACAAAAAGAAACTGTTTTTGTGGTTCTGTCGTTGCAATCGCATAGACTAAGGCAAAAATAATTTGCAGGGATCCATTCGATGGACAAAAGGCATAGTTTGTTTCACGTGGATCAAAAAACAATTCTTTATTACCAATGCGTGCATGATAAGTACGAAGCGTTTGATCTACCTCATTAAAAAAAGCCATGCTTGAAGGGATGAGTAGGCTTTTTTCACCGGGTTGCCCTAAATAAACAGCACTGTCAAAAACATGCACCGCAGGAGGATTAAGTAGGCCATAACGCTGGTACAACTCAGTGAACATCGGCGTTTCGTTTGGCCGCATGTAAATTAAAGGATCAGAGGCATTGGCTGAGGCAGTAACAAATACAAACAATAAAAAAATCCTAGACTTAAATACTGTCTTCAAAAAATTCGTTCTAAGCATCAACCAATCTCCTATAAATAAGCTCCCTTTACACATAGTTACAATAAGACCACATAGGGTCAAGTTTTTTATTTATCAGATTGACACAAAAACTCTTTAAATTTGTAATGTATTGCATAGCCCGTATTACGCTTTGCTAATACGGGTTGCACGTGCTATTTTTCAATGCCCTAAATTGTCTTCTCATAAAGAATTCTCTGCGAAGTAAAGAAACACTAGCCTTTTGTTAAACATCCTATTACTCTAAAACGTACACAAAAACGTCCAATTAAAAGGGAACAAATTAATAAAAAAAGGAGATTTAGTATGAAATGTTCAGCACATGTTGCCTTGGTTTTTACTTCAATTTACCTTTTTAGTATATCTACAGCCTATGCCATGCAGTTTAATATCCATGGTAAGAAAGCAAAAAATCTCTACAATGTACTCACAGGCCCTAAGGTTCAAGAAGACGGGGCGGCGGGACATTTGTACCGTAAGGGAAAAAGCATTCTTTGTCGATATACCAATGCCGATATGACCAAAAATGGAAAAGAAGTTCCTAAAAAAGCAGCATGTCGTTATGCTTGTTCAATTCATTTTGACCACAATGGGTTCGCTTCTCCCGGACTAAATCCCAAATAGATTAGGAGTAGGGTGGATCATTTGACCTAACAAATTTAAAATGATTCTGTTGGGTCAAAATGACCAGCCTACTTACTAGTAACATAGAGTCATTACATGATGAGGGAACCATTTATATGTGTAATAAATTATTCGTTTTATTAATGGGGATTGTTTCTATTTCTTGTCATGCAACAGGTGGGTATCCCTGTGCACCAAACAAGGTCAAAGAAATAAATCGCGCAATTAAGAATTATATCGTCAAAACCGATGTATCTTCAAAAGACGTTACTATTGCCGCAAAAAAATGTGTAGGAAACTACGCTTATGCTGAAGTAACCCCGAATAAACCCATTACTGATACTGCTATGGTATATTTGCATAAAGAAGGCAAAGGCTGGAAGGTTATGAATTGGGGGACAAGTTTTGATGAAGCATTCTTAGCTAAATTACCTAAAGAATTGAGAAATCCTTAAATTACCACAAGGCGACATTGCCTCACTGTATTAATACCAGCACGTTTAACCTTGATGAAGCATAGTGTAATCAAGGCGTTGTCTCAGAAGCAAAATATTGCGTCACTTCCTTAAGTGGCTTCCCGAATGCTGCCGAAGGTGCGGTAATTTGCAATAAGGCGGCTAACGTAGGAGCTATATCCGTAGTTTTGGTTAAATTCATGATACGTTTAGGTTGAAATGCAGGATGAGCAAATAACAAAGGAACATAACTATCATATTGCCAAGGCGAACCGTGATCGATATCTGTTTGATCGGGAACAAGGGTATTGGGTGGGAAAACAAGGTAAAGATCACCTACTCGATTTAGAAAAACCATCCTGTTTACTTTGTCACTCAACCAATCCTGAGAAGCGGAGTGTACAGGTAAACTATAGGCTTGAAAAATACCTTTTTGTTGACGTAAAACACGAAGCAACTTATTACTCACATCTTGATAAGCGACATGCTGCTCGTCAATGAGGGCGTGGTTAAGATAAATGTAAGGTAACTCAATGGATTGAATCGTCTCTTCGGGTAAATTAAATTGTTCTGCTAAAGTATTTGCAATGAGCATGCGTAGGTCTTTAAGTGTTAAAGGGGAAGCGGTCTTAAAATGATTGGCCTTTAAGTAAGGAGAGGAGTTAGCTACTCCATGATCGGCAGTTAAAACGATTAAAGTATTTTTAAGACCGACTTGCTTATCAACTGCGTGCAGAAGTTTTGCTATGGTATTATCAAGACGAATTAAATTATCTTCTGACTCCAGGCTGTTAGGACCGAATTCATGTCCCACTCCATCTACTGCCGAAAAACTGATAGCCAAATAATCTGTTTGCTTATTATTGGTACCGATCTTTTCTTCTTGTAGTAATTTTATAGCAAAATCGCCAGTTAATTCATCAATCTTCGGCATCGCTTCTAAAATTTCAAAATAACTCGGTTCCGTAGGTTCTCCTGTATGATGAGGGAAGTTTTGTTGAAATTCTTTAAAGCGATAACTCGTTATTTTATTACTTAAAGACCAGGTTTCATTTTGGGGTGAATAATGTTTATTCCAGTCAACAACCCAGCTTGGATAAGCGGAATAATAATAGGTGCTGGTAATAAACCCTCCATTTTTTTTATCAAACCAAAATGCTTTACCTGCATGACCCGCTAAAATAATGGCAGCACGATCTTTATACGAAATACCAAAAGCTCGCCCTTTTTTGGCTAATACGATCTCATCGCTTAGGGTTGAGGCCATTAAGTTCTGAGGAGAACGACCTGTCATGGGTTTTTTAGTATGAATGGTGGGAAGAATTTTACTCTTTAAGTCTTTGACACAAGATTCTGTTTTCTGAGTTTCTCGATTAAACCAACTATTTGCTATGATGCCATGAAAAACCGGATCCGTACCGGTAGCCAGGGTAGCATGTCCAACACAGGTCACCGTATTCGCATGAGCATGATAAGTATTTTGAAAATTTATCCCATGAGCAAAAAGATAATTAAAACCATTGGAACTAAATTTATCTTGATATTGCTGAAGCAAATCGCCACGCAATTGATCAATAACCACCTGTACAACAAGCAAAGGTGGGCTGGCGTTTGCCAATAAACTGGCTAACGAGAAGAATAAACTCATTATTTTTTTCATGACTAAATCCCTTTACCAACACGCTCGATACTAGGTCTGTTGACAATTTATCAAAAACGCCCTACGTATCGCGCTTTTATGCGCAGCCCTAAAAATCCCTTTAAAAAACAAGCGAGGGTATCATTTTGTTATAGGGACAGCAAGTTTTGATTTTACTCATATTTTTCATACTTATGGCTATGGTTAAGTCTGTTGACCCTAGTCTTGGAAAAAAATAATCAACACATCATGATGAAAGCCGTTTCACATAATATAACTTAAGGCTAAAAATAATGATGAGGGATCTGGTTGAAGAAAAGGATTTTTTTAATTCCATAAGTATCGAAGAACGTCTCTCTGACACATTAGAGCGGCAATCAATACGGTTAAATGCTTTGGATTTACAACGCGGTTTCATCATGTTATTGATGTCCTTTTCACATTTCCGGGATTATTTTCAACCACTTTATTATGTTAATAGTGACTGGAACATATCACCTGTCTGGCGAGGCACCAGTTGGGTTGATTTAATGCAGCAAATGTTTATTTCCACAGTAGTTGCCGGTGGATTTTATATGATGATGGGAATAGGGGTTTATTTACTTTGGCAGAATCGAATTCGCAATGGAGCTTCCGCAAAACACGTATTTTACTATCTGCTTAAACGAGGTGGATTGTTAATCGTGTTGCAGCTTACGTTATTACAGGTTTTTGAAATAGTGAGCTTCGGAAAAATTTATTTTTATATGGGTGTTTTGTTAACTCTAGGGATCTGCATGATTGTCGCCGCAGGCTGCATGTGGTTAATTCAAACATTAAAATCAGTGCCACAATTAAAAAATTGGTCTTGGGAATACTGCATTCCTTTGTTATTTGTTGTAATTATTCCATTAAGTATGCAGTTGTATCTTGGAACTTATCATTCTGACGCTCAAGTTTCTTTGCTTCCCGCGTTCTTTTTTATTAGCGGAGAATATCATTTTGGGGTGGATGTCGATATTAATTTCACGCCCATACCTTGGTTTCCCGCAGTAGCCTTTGGGTTAATGATAGGTCATCTGTTGCAAACAAAAGGAAAAGACGCCTATAAGACAATAGGTCAAATTGCCGTGGTGTTGCTGGGTGCATGGTTTACTTTACGTACTGGAAATTTATTGGGTTGGTTTTCTTTTGGTGATTACAAACCGGTTGCGAGCACAGATGCTATAACATGGGCTTCTTATTTTTGTCTCTCAAAATATCCACCAAGTTTCGAGTATTTTTTATGGTCATGTGGCTTAAATCTTTTGGGTATACTGGCGTGGCATAAAGCAGAGTTTTTTTCCCCAAGACTGATAAAATTTACGCAACCGTTGAAGGTATTTGGTCAATGCGCCTTGTTTTTCTATTTGATGCACTGGTTTGTATTTTATGGATTATCCTTGTTCTTTCAAGATAGCTCTTCCGCTCCTGTTGTTATTAGCTGTTGGTTATTGGGGATAGTTATTCTTTATCTATCATGTATAAGTTATCGCAAATTCAAGTTACAAAAACCGAAAAATTCTTTATGGCGTATGTTTTAAATTGTAGCTTGATGAACGCTATTTTTGGATATTGTGTTTAATAAGCTTATCAGCTTAAGATAACGATTTAGCAGTTTTAAAATACCAAACGCTTATTGCTCAACAAGTGGATTTATAATGCACTCAGAAGAAGAAATATCAAATAAAATATCAAATGAAGAGAAGCCAATCCTCTCTGATATAGAGCTACATGTCCAAGCGAATCAGTATATAAGTGAATTTAATCAACTGGTTTTTCAGAATCTTCCTTCCGTAATGTCACAGATTATTGAACGGGAAGTTTGGAAAAAAAGAAATAATCCTTATAAAAACTTTGGGGAATATGCCCTTGATAAATCATCAGACGGCCTGGGTATTACTAACAATGAAATGTTGTGGTTATTGCGGTCTGCTCTGGATGTAAATATGCAGCATGTTGCTCATTGGGGTGATGTGCTTAGTATGGTGGATAACTGTGTCAGGGTGTATGCAAAGGAAAATAAAATCTCTATTAAAGATTTGAATAATGACCTTAGGGAGCAAGATAATACGAATCCTAATTTGTATCAGGAAAACAATATTACGTATTTACCCTCTCGTTCGAGATCTATTGATGGGCAACTTTTGAAGTTAAAAAAGAAAGATCCCCTTGCCTATGAAAATGTAATACAAGGAAAAATAAATATAAACGATGCTTGGGTCAAAGTTCCTAGAAAACAACAACAGCCTATTGAAACAATTAAAAATAAAATTTTTAACTTGTCTAAATCAGATCGAGAAGCTTTTTTGGAGTGGCTTGAACAAGAAAAAGAGAACCTTCTAAGTTAGGATTCGTATATTTTGCAGGACTTAGTGGCTATCAATCAACCTAAAAATAGAGCAAGCGTAGGTTGGGTCATTTTTGACCCAACAAATTTAAGCTTAGCAAGTGTAGCCTTGACGCATGATAAAATTTCTTCTGGAAAGTTAATGCATTATCATCATACATTATTGGTCAAAATTAATGCTGATGATGCGGCAATATTATCTGGATTCATTGCAGTTGTTTGTTTTGTAGTCTCTTTATTGAACATGCCGATTTGTGCAATTAGACCCTTTTCAAGTGGTAATTCTGGTTTAGCAAGCTGTTCTTTACTAATTTGGGGAACAGAAAAAGTATCTTTCTTGCTCGTAGAGGCGGGATCCACTCCTTGAGATTTAAGGTGTTCCTTTTCATCATTAGGCAGAGCCAAGTATGCTTTAATCTCATTTTGCCATTCTTCTTTAAATGAGCCATCGTGCAGAAATTCTTCGCCATATTTCTCTATGAGAGTATAAAACGCACACCAATCTTTTCTTCTACCACCCTGACGATTGATTCGATCATATAAGCTAATGAAGGCTTCTTTCGGTGGTAAGACAGGAATTCCCTCTTTTTCTACAGCGACTATATAGTTAGCCCCATAATCGTCTTTATTGAAGAGCTGAATTGTTAAATCTGGATTTTCTTTAGTTGTATCCATAAAAGTACAATCATAAACCAATATATTACCACGAGTAACTACTTTATAAGGTGACCCCGTTTTTTTCAGATGCTCTCCTAAACAACGGATTAGCCGATGAGCTAGTCCCACATTCGATACAAGGATATCTATATCAGCAGGGTTATCTTTTTTCTGAAAATCGACTCCGTGGAGCAAAAGTCCCATACTGCCTTGAACAATAGGTTTAATTTGGAACTGTTTTTCCGCCTTTTTGTCGTAAGTCGAAAAAGTAGACGTAACTATAGTAGTTATTTTTTTTAGATATTCTGTTGAATGTGGGGTAATAATTACAGGGGAATGATTATTTTGCTCACTTATTAATTTGGGGTTTGAATTTTGGGTTTGAGTATTTCTCTTCGTTCGGCTATTTCTCTCGATTTTTAAATGCATTTTTTACACCTGACATATTGCTTGTTTGTGTATATTAAGCTCTTAATGTTAACGAATTATTAAGTCGGTGCAATACTTGTGCATTTTATGGGATTTCATTATTTATTTGAGAAAAATTGTTGATGTGCCAGTGTGGAAGGGAGGTTACATAGAGAGCGACGTGGTTGATTGTCAATACAAATAACTGTACTATTATTGACACATTTATGTTGTGGGGGTACTCAATGTTCAAATGTGTGGAATATAAAGTGGTATCAGGAAATAGATATCATTTAAATGCCGCCGATGAACTGCTGTTAGAGCAAATTAAAAATAATACATTCGATGAAGAAGCATTTTTTAGACGAATGAGAGTGTCCTGTAATCTTAATTTAATTATTAAACTGGCCAATATAAACCCAATCTTTAACTCACTCTGTAAGAAAGACATCTACAATTCCTTATGGGAGCAACAATACTGTTTATACGGACTATATTTATCTGCCTCAGAAACAACTCAGATTGTTTTTTTGTTACATAAAAATGTAGATATGTTCGATTTATTACAAGGGGCTTATTTTTTTCACAAGGCACAACAAGTGAAAAAACAACAAGACCATTTTTCCTTAGAGGAGATTTTCTGGTTAAAAAAAGCAATCACCTTTAATTCGGTACACGCTGTTCAGCGATATAATCACTATCTTTACTCCAAAATTGAGCAATTTCAGCTGGATAGCGAATATTGTGACAAACTATTAAAAGAAGCGATAGAAAATTGTAAAAGCTTACTTGAGCTTTATGGAAGCTATGCTTATATGATGTTGGCAGAAGCTTATTTTCATTATGCCAATTGGGCTATTCGAGAGGATAATCTAAAGGGAACCTCCGCTTCTATCGACGCTGCAATAAGATCTTGTGATTTAGCTCAAACTTATTTAGACGAAAGTCAAAGCTCTATCCATAATGCAAGTCTTGGTAAAGGACTAGAGGCGAGTAATTCATTTGAAATTAGTGAGCCGCTACAAGCAAAAACACTTCTAGAAAATTGGCTTAATGACCAACAGATTTCAAACCAGGGATCTATGAAACTACCTTGACTATTTGATGTCCTTCCTGAGACATAGCAAGCGTTGGTCGGGCCCTTTACCCGTGGCTTTGGTCCGATTGAAACTGGTGAAGTTGGATAGTTACTTCACAAAAGGTTTTGGGGTAAGGATATGCGAAACAAGACTAATGATTAATCAACCTAAAAATAGAGAAATTATGAAAAAAGAATTAATTAATAAGCAAGAAATTAAACTAATTGGTTTGACGGCAAGAACAAATAATAAAAATGAAATGAACCCACAAACTTCTAAAATTGGTGAATTAGCGGGTCGTTTCTGGAGTCAAAATATAGCCAATCAAATACCTCATCGTGAAAACCCGGGTGTGACCTTATCTGTTTATGCTGAGTATGAGAGTAATGAACATGGTGATTATACTTATTTCATTGGGGAAGAAGTGAGCTCGTTTGAAAATATGCCGGCAGGATTGCAGCGATTAACGATACCTGCTTCTAAATATCAAAGATTCACCACCTCATCAGGAACAATGCCTGAGGTTGTTATTAATGCTTGGCAGCAAATTTGGAAAATGACATCAGATGATTTCGAGGGTGAGAGAGCCTACTTTGCTGATTTTGAAGTATATGATCAGCGAGCCGTTGATCCTGCTCATACGATTTTGGATATTTATATTGGGATTAAGTAATCGCAATCAAAGCATGGAGCTAATAGGCAAGGTTATGCTGCAAATGGTTCATCTATTTAAATCTATCGGTTCAATATTCATCTAATCCATCACCTGAAAGAATACCGGTGTGGTTAAATCGAATAAAAAATCAGGGTAAATCTGGAGCAATAGCACCAGTAGAGATTTTATATGAGACCACATTGCAAGAAGGTCAGGATAAAGTTGATCTTAAAAATGGTTCGGCAATTATTAGCACTAATGGCCAAGAAAAATCAGTCAACTTCCATCATTTTAGTAGGGGCAGATGGCGCCATCCTCCACTCTGGAGTTAGTTAATCCAAATCTTCACTATATACTCCCACAGCACCCAACAATTTAAGCTAAATCCAATCCTTTTTGTGTTTGAAAATCATTATATTTTTTAACCCTCTCTTTGTTAATAATGCGGTAATAAATTATTAGTATAATAAATAAACCATATGTTCTTTTTTTTTGGTGGATTAATTTATGCCTGGTGATTATGGTTTCGATGAAATTAGTACAAGTGAAGATGCTACCGCTGCATGGGAGTCTTTTTTTGGTCGTTTTTTCTCACCGGAAATTCCAACGGGTGTTGACGTAACTTTTAATCCGAATTTACCTAAATTTACTCCAAGAGAAAAGCCAGAGGCTAAATACAAACATCCAGGATTCAGAGATAAAGAGAGCGGACTACTCCCTTTAGATAAAGATAGAACGCTACATTCTGATGATTTCGATGACTTTTTAAATGGCAATGTAATAACTATTCCTGAGCATATCACTCTTACCGCAGAAGGTTTGGAGGAAGTTGCACAAGCGATTGAACTTGGAAATTTCGATGATGAGTCTTTAAATCAAGAAGAGCACACTTTTTATGCATTGTGGCTCTTTAAACAAAACAGAATCTCACGCCAACAAATGACGACGATACTCACTAGAGCTCAAATCCCAAAAGAGTATCCTCCACAGGCATTTCATATTTTTGATGAATTTGGGAGCTTTACCCAAGAAGCTCGTCAGTTATACCTTCCAGCTATGAAGAAAGCTTTATTTGGTGAACAACTTACTGAGGAACAAATTAGACGATTTCTCTTGCTTATTTCAACGGCACCCAAATCAGAGCAAGTTTTCTTTATTTCAAAAGCCAACCCCAACATTATTTCCCCAAAGGATGCTGATCCTAACCGCCCCGCCCAACTAGGAGATTCTATGCTGAGAAATCGTTCTTGGCATAGAGTAACATATAAGGGGGAACCGTATGATCTGCAATTCTCTTTCGGTCTTATTGAAGCACTGCAAATTGCTAGGTATGGAGTCAATGGAGCTGCCGCTAATCGTGCAAAAATGGGCACGGTAAAAATTGATGCGGTCAAAGAGGGAGTTGAGTTTTACTATAGACCGACCGCAATTAGTATGCCAGGTAGTGGTGTTGAAACAACTACAAAAGGAATCCATGGGTATGAGGATACTCCAATGCCTGTAGTAACAGAACATGATGTATATCATGCAAAAGTACATAATACAATCAGGCCTGAATTTAATATGATGTTGAATCATATGAATCAGATCATTGCGAAACATACGAAACAAAAATGGTCAAAAACAATGTGGGAACTAGTAGACCGTGAGTTTCTTGATTTTACATATCGTAAAATGGATTTGAATTTAGAAAATGGCGCCAAACTGTTCCAAGAGTTGCTTCATCGTAAAGGTAAGGACTCAGCATATATGTTCAGGAGCGACGATCCCCCGCAGTTAAGTGATGATGGATTTGCCATAGTTTGGAATATGGTGAATGATGAAAATAATGTTTGGAAAAATCTTTATAAAGTGGATATCGATCGTTTGGAATATCCATACGATATATTAATTAAGCAAATAAAGGATTTTAAAAAGGTACTTGACGGTATGTATAAGAACAAGGAAGAAGGTAGTCATCATAAACATACCGAAATACTTACACTTAAATATCATTTTTTTAGGGTAACCTCTACCACTGAGTTTGAAAAAATTTCCAAGCTACTTGATGCACTTGGAGATAGGTTAATCCTTGAGAAAGGTCAAAAAACCACGGATAAAGATCAAAAATTGGTATTTGGAAAATATTCTAAAGGAGAGGATAACAATTTAACCATACTTAAATTCAAAAATTTTGGAAAAGAAATATTAATTGGTGAAAGTTCAGTAAAAGACTTAGTGCCTACGCTGGTTAACATGCAGCTTATTTCTATGTTTGGGGCGAAGGATACTAATGCGGTAAAAGAAGAATTGCAAAAAGTGTCTAAAGAATTCAAAAGTACTTATCATAATAGTGCATTCTCAAAAGATACACTGGATAACTCAATTAAAACTTTCTCGTCTATGACTGACAAACTAGATTTTCTTGAGGCATGTTATGAAGAAATAATTCATTCAAAAGGATATACCCGACGACACGCCTTTGCCGATAATCTATTTAGTTTTTTTAAAAATCCATTAACTACATCTCAACGGGAACATATCATTTTATTAAAAGAGAAACTTGATGAATTAGTTGCTGAATATCAAACATCAAATGATTTAAGCCCAGAAAAACAGCAAGAACTGCAGTGGTATATGAAAAATCGTGGCTCCAATCTCGCTCTTTGTAAGACTGATCGGCTGTATTTACATCTGGACTCCACTGTTCCTTCTGCCAATAAGATGTGAAAACCACTAGGGCTTGAAGCTAGGACCAGCCCGCCTCCAATACATCATTTATGGCGAGGAGGATGACAAAACTGTTTCTCCCTCTAAAGTAGAGCTACAATTGCGCTCAAGAATACACTCTTCACTCAAGCTCGCATCAAAAAATCTTAGCCCGGCTTTAGGTTTGGGAGATTTTTCGGATATGGGTAATAGAGTATTATTTTGAAGTGCATCTGGAGTATGGCCTTGAGTCGTTTTTTCTATCAATGGTTTCTCCATCTGTGCAGGAGATTGAGTCGATTTTTTTCTATTAAAAACAGTAGGCCAAGTAAAAGCTATCGATACGAATACTAAAACGATTGGAGACAATATTGCCATGGTAATGGTTAATGCAAATTTTTCCCCTATTGCTTCTCCCAGCGTTTCACCAATATGAATTCCGCTTCGGATTCCACCGGCAACAGAATAAGCAAGAGAATCACCTATTAAAGCAAATAATTTGAGCATATTGATGGCTCCATGCTTTATCCTTTGTGCTTGTGTTTGGTTTTCTTCTGGTGGTTGATATATTGATTCAAATTTTTCTTTTAGATCGACATAGGTTTTCGGGTTAAAGACTTTATATACTTGTGAAAAAGTATTAACAATCATGGTTGTCGAAGTACATATCATAGCAATAACATGTGCTAAAAGGGTACCAGGAGTCGCACCTATAGCATTAAAAAGCTTATTAATCCCTGATACAGTAGTAAACCATGTGAGCGTCGCATAAACAGCTAAAAAGAGCGTACTTACGACGCCTAATAAGACACATCGCAAAAGACCATAGGGTTTTTTATAATCTTCAATAAAAAGATTTTTAAATCGTACATAATTTTCACGTATGCCTACAGCTTGAAACGAATAAAAAGAAATCGCTGCAATCACAGATAACCCAATCGTAACTGCCAAAACTACAGGGTTAGAGGCGAGCAGACCTGCCCCCAAAAAAGTGAGAAGTCCTACGAGACCCGCATATCCAGAAATGCCCGCAGAAATACATGCCAACAAGGTCACGATACCAAAAAATAATTTCTGACCTCTATCGGATATCGTTTTTTCTTTTATATTTTCTTCAAGGGTTTTAAACGTTTTTTGTTTGCTAGGTTGAAAGCCAGCGCTATCAAGCATGGCTTTCCCACGACTTAATAAACAAACTATTCCGTTACAGCAGGAAAGTACTATCGCTAAGGCGAGGCCAACGCCAAAGGGAGCTCCTAAAGTAGTTAATAATCCAAGGCAAAAGACCATACAAAGCGCCATAGAGGTAACGACTTTGCCAATGACTAATGGCACTCCTTTTAGCAGCCTATTTCTATTTTGAATGGGGGTTCTTGTAAATTCTTGGCCTTTGCAAGAGTAGGTAGCAATTTGTAAGACCTCTTGCTTGGCTAATCTTTTTCCACCCGAAAGTATCTCACCCCACTTAAAGGTAAGGAAACTCCAAACATAATGGGAAAACGGACGTTCTAGAAGATCTGTTATTCGAAGATCCCCATTTAGAATGGCTTGTTGGACTTTTTGCGATTCTTTTTCAGTAAATTGATATTGGTTGAAAGAAGCAATCATCCAATCTTTTTGAGTACGAAATTTTCTTTTTAAGACCATTATGACTTCAGGGCGTTTATAAGCGGCAAAGTCGATTTCTTCTTGTTCTAATAAGCTAACTAATTCTTTCATTACGACAAATCCCTTTTTAATGCAAATTGTGTAGCTTATTTATAATTTCACAAGAATTCCATTTAAATTTTTAAATAATTATCAATAGATATGATCCCGCTATCATTTTCATTAGAAATGATTTGACATACTTGGCGAGTTACATTCTAATCTTATTTTTTTATCATGATGATGGACAATCATGCCATTTATGACTTTTCTAAAACCAGCTCCTTATCTTAATGAAATTCAGGATAAAACCATTGTTGAACGGCAATATCGTTATTGGCGTATTCGCACCTTTTATGCAATGTATATAGGCTATGTTTTGTTTTATTTTACGCGAAAAAGTTTTACCTTCGCGATGCCTGCATTACAAAGCACCTTGGGGATGACGAAAACTGAACTGGGAATGATTGCTAGCATTTTGAGCTTAAGTTATGGCATCAGCAAATTTTTGAGTGGAATTCTTGGCGATAAATCAAATCCTCGTTATTTAATGGCGATTGGGCTAATTTTGACAGGTATTTTTAATATTTTATTTGGTTTGTCTTCCACCTGGTGGTTATTTGCTATTTTTTGGGGATTGAATGGTTGGTTTCAAGGGTGGGGATGGCCAGGATGTACTAAATTATTAACCCATTGGTATTCTCAATCCGAACGTGGTCGTTGGTGGAGTATTTGGAATACATCACATAACGTTGGTGGTGCGTTAATTCCATTGATTGTTGCTATGTGCGCGCAATATTTCGGCTGGCGTTCAGCCATGTTCGTGCCTGGGGTCATCTGCATTTTAGGCGGTATTTTTTTGATCAATCGCTTAAGAGATACTCCGCAGTCGCTTGGTTTACCCTCGATAGAGCAACATCGAAAAGATTTTTCTGGTTTATCAAATCACCACCAAGAAAAAACAGAACTCTCAGTCAAAGAAATTCTTTGGAATTATGTGTTAAGCAACCCATATATTTGGATACTGTCCATTTCTTATTTGTTTATTTACATTGTTCGAACGGCCATTAATGATTGGAGCATGATGTACTTAACGGAAGTGAAGGATTATTCCTTAATCACAGCAGGTAGTTGTGTCATATGGTTTGAGGTTGGTGGTTTTTTTGGAAGTCTGGTGGCCGGCTGGCTTTCTGATAAAATATTTCAAGGGAAACGCAATCCAATCAATGTGCTTTTTACTGCAGGTGTATTTGCTACGTTGTTGCTGTTTACGTTGACTAGTGGATATACACCATTCCTCGATTCTTTATTTCTTTTTTTCTTTGGTTTTTTTATCTTTGGACCACAAATGATGATCGGTATGGCGTGTGCGGAGTTATCGCATAAAAAAGCAGCGGCGACTGCAACAGGCTTTGCCGGATTTTTTGCTTATTGTTTAGGCGCTGTTCTGGCTGGAGCTCCTTTGGGTGCAATTATCAAAAATTACGGCTGGGATAATTTCTTCCTCACATTGTTTATTTGTTGCTTGATTCCATTTTTTATGATGCTGCCACTCTGGCATGTGAAAGACCGTCCAAGGTATCGTAAATCAGAATTTTCAGGAAAATCTGAGTTTGCGTAGCCCGTATTAGCGAAAGCATAATACGGGTCTTCCATATCGCCATTTCTCATCAATTACCCCCTGCTTAATGCCAGCCTAATCCTGCAGCTAGCGCACAAAAAAGGACAACAATCCATGCTTGAATACGCCAAAATTGCAATAAGAGAAAGGCGCTTATTGCTAATAAATAATCATTCAACGAGAAAATCGCACTTGTCCAAACAGGTTGGTAAAATGCAGTTAATAATAAACCTACCACGGATGCATTAATTCCCAGTATGGCTCTTTGCATGGAAGGATGCTCACGCAGATTTGCCCATAAAGGCAAGGCTCCGATAATCAATAAAAATGAAGGTAAAAAAATAGCAACTAAGGCAATGCTCGCGCCAAGCCACCCATTTGGAGTATTTGTCGACACAGCTCCAAGAAAGGCTGCGAAAGTAAAAAGAGGGCCAGGTAATGCTTGTGCGGCACCATATCCTGCAAGAAAAAGAGAATTATCGACCCAGCCATTCGGAACAACTTTGGCTTGTAACAGAGGTAAAACTATATGCCCCCCACCAAAGACTAAAGAGCCGGCACGATAAAAAGCATCAAATAACTGCAAAGAATAACTTGCGATATAAAAAGACAAAATCGGTAACAAAGTGAGCAAAATAAAGAAAGTAAGCAACACGATACCCCCTGTTCGCCGACTGATCCTAACAGTCAACTCACTGGTAGGTAGTGATTTTTCAGGTGAAAGAAAAAATAAACCAAAAAGGCCGCCAAGAACTATCATTGCTACTTGTCCACTGGCATAAGGGATGATGCTTGAGCCAATACAAGCTAATACGGCAATGCTTGCTCTTATTTTGTCTGGACATAAAGAAACGCTCATTCCCCAAAGTGCTTGAGCAACAACCGCTACGGCAACTACTTTTAATCCATGAATCCAGGGAGGATTATCGTGAATGCCCATCTTGATAAGAGTGAGACCAAATAGCACCATCAGCAACGCAGAAGGTAGGGTAAATCCAAGCCAGGCAACGATGGCACCACGGACACCGCCCTTTGACAGGCCTAGTGCAATACCCACTTGGCTACTCGCAGGGCCGGGTAAAAATTGGCATAATGCGACCAAATCAGCATAAGCATGGTCACTTAGCCATTTTAATCGGCCTACAAATTCATCACGAAAATAACCAAGGTGTGCTATGGGCCCACCAAAACTGATGCATCCCAGTTTAAGAAAAATCAGGAAAATTTTCGTTACTGTTACTCGTTCCTTTCTATACTCTTGGCCAGTCAAATGCTTTCTCCATATGCCTAGAAATTTATATCCTCTCTTCTACTGTATAAGAATGGCTGTTTCGAATAATTTAATTTCAAAAAGAAAAGTCTATAATAAACATATCATTAAATGATGAACATACACAGAAGCTAATCTCTTCTTCCTACTAAATGATTATTTTAAAGGGTCGCTGTTATTTTCATGGCAATAATAGAAAGGAATGTAAAGCAAGCTACGCTCGCTAAAGCAGGGGGATAATATGGAAAGACCCAAAATAGGACTAGTACTTGGCAGCGGGTCAGCACGCGGCTGGGCACACATAGGCGTTATCCGTGAGTTAGCAAATATGGGCATAAAACCAGATCTGGTTACAGGCTCATCCATAGGTGCTGTGGTCGGGGGGGCTTATGCATCAGATCACCTCGACGAATTTGAAGAATGGATTTTCACACTTAGACGTGTGGATATTCTAAAATTATTAGATGTACGCATAGCTGGTGGCGGTTTCATCCAGGGTAAACCTCTTATGATTGCCATCGAAAAACGCATTGGCAATCCTAATATCGAGGATCTGAAAGTTCCCTTTGGGTGTGTTGCAACATCGCTCTCGAATGGAAAAGAGCACTGGTTGAGAAAAGGTTCCTTACTCGAGGCTGTGCGAGCATCCATTGCACTACCTGGAATTTTTGCATCTATTGCTTTAAAACACGATATTATGCTGGATGGCGGTCTAGTCAATCCTGTACCTATTTCATTAGCACGTGCTATGGGCGCCGATTACATCATCGCTGTTAACTTAAATAGTGATCTCGTCGGTAGACATTTCTCCCCCCATGACTGCGATGTTGCAGCCGACAAACAAGAAAACAAAAAGAAATTGGAATATGTTGAAAAGAATGATCCAAACATTGCTAAGTGGGCGTTCAAGCTGAAAGATGACTTCGATATTAGACTCGATTCATTTATTTCCTCGCTGCGTAAAAAGAAAATTTTTGAACCGGGTCTCTTCGACGTTATCGCTGGCTCCATTAACATTATGCAGGATCGAATCACCAATTCGCGCATTGCAGAGGATCCGCCCGACGTTCTCATCACACCGAAGCTCGGTTATATCGGTCTTATGGAATTCGATCGCGCTCAAGAAGCTATTAGCGAAGGTCACGAAGCGACTCGTCGCATGAAAGGCAATCTGGAAAAGCTTAAGAATAAATCATAATTTCTACTGCACAAGTTGATTATTTATTTTGTATTATTGATTAGTGTAACTTTATCGTTTAGTTACTCTCCACCTTATTAACTAAAGATATATCCGTCTGCCCAAGTGTATACAGGTGGTTGAAATGGGCCTTTAAAGCAACCCTTAGTGTTGGATAACAATAATACTCCAACTCATATTCTTTAACGGTTTTCTGTACGATTCTTGCGATTTTAGGGTAATGAACGTGACAAATTGTTGGAAAAAAATGATGCTCTATTTGGTAATTTAAACCGCCAATAAACCAGGTTAATAGACGGTTATTAGGTGAAAAATCGGAAGTGGTTTTTACTTGATGACTAGCCCAGTCATGTGCAATATTACCACTGTTATCGGGTAATGGATAATCTGTATTTTCAATGACATGTGCGAGCTGGAATACAACCGCTAGAATGATTCCAGTTACAGCATGCATGACGATAAATCCTATTACCCACTGAAAAATATTAATATTTAGAATCATCATCGGTATAACAAGCATATAACCATAGTAAATAGCCTTTGAAATGATTAAAAACCTCAGCTCTTTCGTATATTGAGCTTTTGACTTAATTAGGCCCATTGAAAAATATCGCTTTAGTTGGGCAAATTCTTTATGTAACACCCATATTAGAGTCGTCAAAGCGTACAAGAAAATGGCGTATAGGTGCTGAAATCTAAATATAGATTTTTGTTTATCATGTGGACAAAAACGCATAAACCCATAAGGGTTTAAATCCTCATCAACGTCATGAATATTTGTGAATCTATGATGAAGAACGTTATGCTGTAGCCGCCAGCATATTGGATTACCACCTATTATCAGCACATATATTAACGTACCCCACCATTTATTAATCTTTGGTGAGGAAGAAAACGATCCATGGATACAGTCATGCATTACCCCCATACCTAAGCCCGCTATAGCTACTCCCATCGTTGCGGCAAGTAGAAGCATTGATATGGAATTAAGGTTATATGTTAATAAAATACCATATGGGATAAATAGCAAAGCCAACAAAACAACACTTTTTATGACTATTGTTTTACCACCATATTTAGAGATACCTAAACGGCTAAAATAGTCATTTACTCTTTGTCTAAGTACACCATGCAGGTCTGCTTTAGGGAATTGAATCATAGTTTAACACTTATATTTTGACGAACGATTTCATTTGAACCAGTTTTTACCTGAGTGTCAACATATTTAATAAAGATAGAGTATTACTCTTTACCATCGGTTTTGGTTACCTCGAAAATTCTCTTTTTTTCTTGCTGCGCTAACCAGGATAGTTCTTTCTTTTAGTTCCTTTTCATCCATGTTTAAAGCTTTTATGGCACTTGAATTGGATGAAAAAGTAATAAATGCAAAGCCTTTTGATTCACCAGTATATCTATCAATGATGATTTTAATATCATCAATAGAACCAAATTCTGAAATGCCTCTTTGAGCTCTGTTTCTCGTAATAACACCTTATGATTATTGGAGTGATGAAAGGCGATGAAAATCCCATCCTAAACATATTCAGGGTTGTTTTTAGCATTAGCCTTTACGGTGGTTAAGAAGGTTTGACGGCCTTGTTTATCAGAGTATGAATTAATTCCAATTAACTTTTGATTACATGAATTGCATAATCTATAGCAGATAAACTTTCCTTCGTTCGTTTTGCATTGTCCTTGTAAGGAAAAACTATCAGAAGTTTGTAAACAGTAATGGCATATTTTAGGGCTCATAACATTCCTACCTTAACAGTCAGCTTCGATTCAAAATGACTAAAAGGTAAGTGATTGACTCATAATTATGAAAATTGAATCACATGTAATAGGCAAGTAAAAAAGAAGGGTGGATACAAAAATTTTTATCCACTTGGTTTAATTATATCATATTTCTAATATAAATAGTATTTGTCAATGAGTAAAAGGGGCATCTGCTGAAAATCTGAATTGTCCGGATGAAGTGCTGAAACGACAATTTCTGAAGTCGAGTTGCATCGAATACTTAAAAAAGAAAAATGAAAAATGCAAACAATACGCCTTCCTTAAAACAATTATATGAGCTAGCGGACTAATTGCGACCAAAATAATGTTAAATTTCAATTTAAAAAAAATTACGCAAAACCCATTTTTGAAACCATTGTAAAGACCTCCCTCAGTATAAATATAATTTGCTATATTCAAATATAGGTGTTAATGTACTTCTATGGCTTGAGAGAAAGCCGGTTTTGCACATTACTAATTCCACGTTGTTTACCTAATTTACGCGCTATTATCAATAAAACTATCTTTTTCATCTTCCTAAACAGCTTAATATTTAAGCATATTTATAATTTTTTTCAGGTATATATTATGTCAAAAACAACAACTGGTACGGTTAAATGGTTTAATGAGTCTAAAGGTTTTGGTTTTATTGAACAAAGTACGGGGCCAGATGTTTTCGCCCATTTTAGCTCTATAGTAAGTAGTGGCTTTAAAACATTAACAGAAGGTCAACGTGTAGAGTTCGTCGTAACTCAAGGTCAAAAAGGCCCTCAAGCTGAACAAATCGTTTGCTTATAATTTTTTATAGTAACAAGCAACCTAGTGTCGTGAGCCCCGATGAAAACGGGGCTTTAAACGATTTACTTTCGCACAAAATTTCTTTTCATCGCCTCTTAATCCAATAGCAATGAGTTGAATATTTTTTGTGTGATAGTCATTTTATTGGGGTTACTGTGGCTATTATGAATCTATGTTAGAAAGAAAATCTATTGAAACTGTTCTCTAACTATTCATTATTATCTTAAATTTTATTTGTATATATTTATTTTTAGCCAGTTTAGTCACTCCATCCTATAAGTATAAGGATAATATTATGTCAAATATAAAGACAGGAACTGTTAAGTGGTTTAGCAAATCGAAAGGTTTTGGTTTTATTGAGCAGGACTCAGGAACAGACGTATTTGCTCACTTTTCCTCGATCATAACCGATGGTTTTAAAACTCTTATTGAGGGGCAGAAAGTAGAGTTTGTTGTAATCGCTGGAGATAAAGGGCCTCAAGCAGATAATATAGTTATAAGAAATTCATTAAGTAGTCCTAGCTATCCTTCTGCCAATGGGGGCTACTTCTCTAGGGCTCAAATGTATTTAAGACGACTTTTCAATATGTCTAACTATAGCAACTTAATCGCTATTTTTAAAAAATAGAAATGCTATGCGCAATTTACGCTTGCGCATAGAAGAAGTTAGAAAATAGATTTATCGATGAGTGAAAGGGCTGAAGGCCTCGAATTACTAATCTCGGCCACGACTGATATTTTAAAAGGTTGTTGAAATGCGTTTGCTTTTGCAGATTCTTTTCTAACCATATTCAGTTCAGGTTGAGGCTTGAATTATAATTTCTAGAAATAGATTCAACATTTTCCTCATTTGCTAATATCCCTATAATGCATAAATCAATTGGGTGTAATGTACTTAAGTAGTTTTTATAACTGAGGATCTCTTTAATAGGCATAGGAAACGTAGTTCTTTTATTTCTCAGCACAAATGAGAGCAAATGAGGGTCAGATCTTGTCTTTTGTTTTAAGGTAGTGAAAAGCACAAGGCAAGATCTGACCCTCTTGCTGTGTGCTTAAGTTTATTTGAAAGGTGCGATAGTATAATTTCTAAGATAAAAGTACCTGTAAGATTTAAAATACATGGTATCATTCAAATTTTATAATTTTTGTATACTTATGTGGTTTCCTAATATAGATCTAGATAAATGGGTATCAATTTTCCCCCGGTTAAAATATGAATGTCCAATATTTTGCTTATGTGGACTGGAGTTATCTGGTTTTAAAGCATTTGTCACTCAGAATTGGGTAGGAATTATTAGTGAAAGATGTGAATGTGGTATGGAAGGTTCTTCTTGTAGCATTCCTAGAAACAGAGATTATTCTCAAAAAATCAAAGATAAGATACACCATATTTTTAACTACTCTTTCTAGAGCGCGTACATCTAATACCGTTTAGCTCGTTTTTTAATAAAAATGAGGCAAAACTATTATCAAAGACACCCTGATTTTTGAAATATTCTATGTTTTCTCTACTACGTTGGCTAATTTTAGTTGAACGAACGTGAGCTTTTAAAGTAGGTTCCTGAAACATGGGAAATGTATCTTGGTTGCTCGTGAATTTTTTATTACCTAAATCTAAAAGTTCTTCAACAATTTGAGGTATCAACTCTTCTGTAATATTGCATTGAAAATGGCGATGGATAGTCAAAATTGGTGATGTGGATTTTTCTAATTCAACTTTAATGAAAAAGGTAAATCCTGACTTACCCCAAGTTATACTGCCATGGATTCCTATGTGATTATCATGAAAATTTGGAACTAATGCTGCAAATTTTTCTCCTTGAATAGTATCAATATTTTTGGAATCAATTCGATTTCTAACCCATCCTTTATTTATTTGTTTGTAAGCTGAATAAAACATTGCAATTTCAGGGAACTTAAGAAGTTGATTTGCCATGATAAATAGTCCATTTTATCCATGATTGATTATATTATAGACAATTTATTTGATGCTTAAATTTAGGCTGGCTTATTGATGGTTTGGGATATTTGTCTTTAGCATTTTTATGCGTAGTTAAATTATTCTTTTGGTTGTTAAGAATAAAGGCTTGTTCCTTATTGTTGAAATAATTACGGTGTTGAATCTGCTTCACAGGAGAGAAATTCAACTCCGACGGCTTCGGCATATTTATCTAAGATACCTAAATAAATTAGAGAAGTACTGTAATCAAGTGAGTTATTTTTATTCTCTAAATAGGTTGTTAAAAAAGTAGCCGTTATTTGATTAAAAGTAACAGCTGTCATACTTGCAGGCTCCACTAATCCTGAGTTAGATGGGCCTGCTAGTAATAAATCATTTTTTGCTTCAGACATCGCAAATAAGGATTTCATATCGCTATAATCTGCGTGGACATGCTTACTTGCAAGTTTATAATTATGAGACCATTTGCTCATTCCAACTAGCTCACGCAGTTTTTCTAGCTTACTAACTCCAGCATATTTTTTAGCCCATTGGTAATACTCTTCACCGTTAGTTATTAAATTTTTTAACTTAATTGCTGCATCTAATTCTTTTTCATTATATGGTTCTAAGTTCATTTCTAAAGCTGTTTTCTGATATTCCTCCATACCTTCAACTGATTTTACTATTCCATGTCTTATATAGTCTTCTGCTGCTTCCTTCCCATATTTCTTAATAACTAAACAAGTAATGAAGATTTCAAACAAAGTTCGCCATCTGGCTAATGCTCCATCTGCATAGCCATTTTTTAATAATACGATTATCTCTCCAGTGATACGACATGCATTAGCATGATGTCTCATTAATACACCAAGCAAAGAATCAGAGACAAACTGAGGATATTTTAAAAATTGTTTTTGAAATTCCATGCCAGCTTCAAGGGATATTTGTCGAAGCATTTCTAATTTATAAAATCCTGATTGCCAACGTATGTAATTTCGTTCAACAAATTGCTTATTATCATTATTAATGGAATCGATTATTTCGACTTCGTTTGAAGTGATTAAGCTTGATGCCCTATCAATTATCAAAGAGATTAAATCGTTTCCATCTAATTGAGAAGCTTTATCACCTATTTCCTTAATAATCATTTCAATCAGTTTGTTGAATATAGTCATTAGATTACCTGGTTATGGTCCATTACTTATTATAGAGGTTAACTAGAATTTATCTTAAATCATAATCAGAGCTGAGTATTTTATGATTGATTTCGTTGCTTGCTGAAGCCTAGCCCGTATTAGCTCAGCGTACTAGGAATAATCTTTGTGTCTGGTATTCCCAACTAAGCATAGATATTCTAAGAAGAGTGTCATCAGAGTTTGGGGCTGTGAAGCATCTCAAAGTTGCCTTGCGTTTCTTATCAATTCTAAGAGTCAACTTCTGACTTCTTAAATTCGCTGCTTCAGTTGAGTTTTTCACATATTCTGACGATCCAATTACTGAGACATAACCAAGTCCGCCTCTATATTTGAATTCAAAACAAACTAAAGAGTTAGGTTCAGCATCTTTAACCACAAAATTGATGGTTTGATCATGATCTTCAGGTTTAATTATTGTTGTGTAAATGTGATAAGGATTGTGATAAACAAATCGGTTTCCAAAAAAACTACCTTTCTCTTTTTCTTTCTTATAAGCGATGAATGGGGCGCAAATAAGGCCAATTAAAAGGTATATTAAATAAGATCCAACAAAGGCTATTGCACCGACTATTAAGGAATTTAATTCCTCCACCATTTTATCTTCACCCAAAAAATAGCGGTAAAATAAGAGAGTGATGGCGGGGGCAACAAGCGCCAAAATAAGACTCCTATTAAAAACAGGTTCGGTCGCCCACTCAAAAAACACATATTTGGAAAATCTGCATATCCTGAGTATTTGCTTCCAAAGCATTTTTTGTCCTTATTCCTTTACTTATTCTGATGGTTTAGTAGAGCTTACTAAGAAACAACAATAAAACCATCATTTCAGCATTAAATAAATCGTCATTATAAAAAAGCATGTAGAACTGGGTATGTTTAAACGACAGGTTAGGCTTCTTTTATATCAATAATTACGCTTGATAAGACAGAGTTCCACCATATTCCATCACCAAATTTATATTTATCAGTGATTTCTTTAAGTTGATCAGTATGTGATTCAAAAATAGTGAACCTGTATTTCTTGGAAATATTGGTTGTTTTTTGATCGGTATTGATATAAACAGTTAGTTGGTACTCTCCCGTTCTCCAGATGAAATGTTTATCAAAGAAACTATGAAATGGTTGAACAAGATTTTCATCAATTTCGATAAGGTTTTGAGATTCTGGATTAGATGTACTTTTTTTTGATCGATAGTTAGCAAGCATTTTTGCTTCTAGTCTTCTATATTCTTGCTCATCTTCACGGTTAAAAAAATTGAGTAAATTTATAATATGAGCCCATTCTTCAGAAGGATTTAAAGAGAACGGGGTGAATAGTAAGGTATTCTGACCGCTTTGGCTCTCTAAATAATTTTGTGCTGGTAAAGTGGTTATCAATTCACCATCTTTTGTTATTGAGGCAGTAATCCCTTTGACTCTGACTTTTCGGCCTCCAATATTATTTACTATTAAGTGGATCTGAAGATTAGGATTGCCAACTTTATGTGTGATAGAAATCTTTGAGTACATTTCAATATCTAATTTAGCTTTTTAAACCAAAGGCGTACAGGAGGGAGTTGGGATAGGACTACTGCAATTGCAGAAACTAATACTGTCCAAAAGGACCAATTAGAGTATAGATGCATAGTCGCTGTTGCTTCCAATTTGCTCTCCTACATATATCCATATAATCTGTCTACATTGCGTCTACATGACTTTTTCAAATTTTCTGAAAACTACCGTAACTACTTGATTTTATTGGTGGGCCCACTAGGACTTGAACCTAGGACCAACGGATTATGAGCCCCTCAATCGTAAAATAAGCAATTGATTTTATTATAATTTTAATCGCAGGAATCCACTACAAATGTCCTACGATGTATAACTGTGTCGTACTCAAATACGCAAATTCCCCACAATGGGTTTTTGCAGAGTTATTTTAATATTGAAACCCATTTGACGTTTTTGGGTTTTAATATTAAAATTATAAGTATGAAACTAAGTAATGAAATTACATTGAGAGATCTGTTTGCAAGACCAGTCTTTTACGCCGCAGAGGCACGTGAAGCAGGTATCCACCCCAGCCGACTCAGCTATTATGTAAAAACTAATCGAATTGAACGTATTGGTCACGGGGTTTATCGTGGTGTTGAATCTTTTGTTGATGCGGATTTTCAATGGGAAGATCTGATCATCATCGCCAAAAGTATTCCGCAAGGCATAGTTTGTCTAGTCTCAGCTTTGGCTCTCTATGAACTGACTGATGAAATGCCGCGAGAGCATTGGATAGCCGTTCCTCATTCTACTACAGCACCAAAACGAGATCATACTCGTATTGTTAGAATGCGTGATATGGAAACAGGGAAAACATTGTACACAATAGGGCGGGAAACGGTTGCTATTTTTGACAGAGAAAGAACGATAATAGATGCTTTTCGTTGTCTCAGTAAAGAAATAGCCATTAAAGCTCTGAAAGGAGCAGTGAGTGGTAGAGCTAACAAAAAACTGGACATCAAAAAGCTTCAGCAGTATGCGAGACAATTTGGACTTAATCTTGACCCTTATATTTTGACGGTAACAACATGAATGAACAATCATTAAAAGCACGAATAAAGCATATTGCCAAAGAACAGGGTAAGAATTTTAATGAAGTCTGGAAGTTGTTAGTTCTGGAGCGATTTTTAGCCCGGCTTTCTCGTTCTGAATATTCTGATAAATTCATATTCAAAGGTGGGTTGTTATTATCCTATTACCTGACAATTGGCAGAGAAACCATTGATATTGATCTCCTTGCTAGGCAGTTAAATGCTGAAAAATCCAATGTAGAGCTAATCATGCAAGAAATCTGTCTACTTCAATTGAATGATGGATTTCAAATGAAGTTTATCAACCTTGATGATTTGGATCACCAACATATGAATTACCCTGGTTTTCAAGTAGGAGTAGCCGTTCAGTTTGGAGTGATGAGCGATAAATTTTATGTGGATATTGGTGTGGGGGATGTTGTTCACCCAGTATTACTAGATTGGCCATCCTTTAATTACAAAGAAAAGCCATTATTTGAAGATCCCATTTCGCTGGAAGTATATCCAGTGGAAACTATATTTGCCGAAAAACTGGAAACCCTCATTTCTCGTGGTGCAGCCAACAGCCGTATGAAAGATTATCATGATCTACTGTTATTATGTCGAGAGAGTAAGCTCATTGATAAAATCCGATTAAAAGATAATATCATCGAAACATTCCAAAATCGGGGAACAGTATTTTCTCTTCCAGTGCAATTTCAGTTCGATGAGTTGGAACGGATGCAGCTTCTTTGGTCTGGGCATTTGCGTGTTTTAGGTGCTCATAGAGTTCAGGTGCTTGGTTTGCCAGAAAGGATAGCGGCAATCATTGAGGAGCTCAATGATTGGTTAGCAGTAATTTGACAGATTTTTAGAAAAAAAGATTGTCGTGCCTTAAGTTTTGAGCGTGGTTTCAATTCAAATTTCTAGCTCACCCATAGTTTGTTCTTAATTAAAATAATAGTGGAGCAAGTCGATTAGAGTTTAATGGTAATTGATGTGAAGATTTACTACGCACTGCGTGCTGAATTTCAATGTTAGGACAAACAAGATAGAACAATATGATATCCCTGAGCGCGCTAACATGTTCTCCATTACTATTAAAAATGGATTTCAAAGCGATATTTACTACACTTAAATAACGCACGATATATCCTTCATTCAATTGACAGGTAGTTGCCATCTTCAAGCAATAGAATCAGAGTATTCAAGATAAGGAACAGTCATGACTACAGATATTTTTATATGCTCGCCCACCCGGACTGCTATTGGAACATTTAACGGTACGCTGAAAAACATTGCCGCTCCAACGCTCGGAGCAATGGTTATTAGCGAAACACTCAAAAGAGCTGGTCTTGCTCCAGAGGAAATACAGGCTGTGGTAATGGGGCACGTGGTTCAGGCAGGGGCAGGGATGAATCCAGCGCGTCAGGCTTCGATTAATGGTGGTGTTCCCGTTAGTGTACCTGCATATACCGTCAATCGTGTTTGTGGCTCCGGTGCTCAATCAATAGTTTCTGCTTATTTGGAAATTATTAGTGGTAATATCCAGTGCGCCATTGCAGGCGGCATGGAAAACATGGACCAATGTCCGTATTTGCTTCCCTCTGCGCGCTGGGGTTACCGTATGGGTGAGGGTAAAATACTCGATAGCATGTTATTCGATGGGTTGAATGATGCTTTTTCTGGGCAGCATTCTGGTTGGCATACTGAAGATCTGGTTATGCAGTACTCTATTTCCCGAGATGAGCAGGATGCCTGGGCCCTCCGCTCACAACAGCGGTTTGCCAAAGCACAGAACGAGGGGAAATTTGATAAGGAAATCACACCAGTAGAAATTATCTCACGCAAGGGTACGGAGTTATTTCAAAAAGATGAGAATAACCGCCCTGATACCACTGCTGAAAGTCTTGCCAAATTGAAACCTGCCTTCCGAAAAGATGGCACCATCACTGCAGGTAACGCTCCTGGCCTTAATACTGCAGCTGCAGCGATGATAGTTGCTGAAGCACAATTTGCCAAAACACATCATCTTGAACCTATAGCACGGATTGTGGCTTATGGTGTATGTGCAGTCGAGCCCGGAATGTTTGGCATCGGCCCGGTACCTGCGGTGCAGCAGGCTTTATCCCGAGCTGGGTGGAAAATTGATGATGTGGAGCGTGTGGAAATTAATGAAGCTTTTGCAGCGATTGCTATAGCGATTACTCGTGAACTTGGTTTTAGTGAGGATATCGTTAATGTTGAGGGTGGGGCGATTGCACATGGTCATCCGATTGGTGCAACAGGTTCCATCCTGACCACTCGGTTACTATATTCTATGAAACGTGACGGTCTGAAACGTGGTATGGTCACCCTGTGTATAGGTGGAGGGCAAGGAATTGCCTTGGCATTGGAGGTTTTATAAATCTACTCCAAGATAGCAGAGTGCTAAATTGAATTTCATCATGGAGTTTTCGTTCATTTGCTTATCTGTGATGAAATTCGTGCAATATAGGCGCTTTTTCAATCTGGATTGTGGCGTGCGAAATTCCAAAACGAGCACGAAGTGAGTCAGTTACTTTTTGTAGAAAAGCATCCCTCGGGTGCCCATCTGGAATAATAAGGTGTACTGTCAGCGCTGTTTCATTAGTGCTCATACCCCAAATATGTAAATCATGGATTTCTGACACACCATCAAGATTCTCTAAATAAGATCTCACTTCTACAGGGTTTATGTTGAATGGAACACCATCAAATAATAAATGCACCGACTGTCGGAGCAAGCCGCTCGTGCTAACAACAATTACCAAAGCAATTAAAATGCTGGCTATAGGGTCGAGCCATACCCAACCAAAAGCAAAATAAAGACCTCCAGTAATGAAAACGCCAGCAGAAACTGCTGCATCAGCTGCCATGTGCAAAAAAGCGCCTTGTATATTAAGATCATTCACTTGTTCTCGTAGCATCCAAGCTGTGAGAGTATTGATTAAGATACCAACACCAGCAACAGCCATGATTGTAGCGCCATCAGTTGGCAAGGGATGTCTTAAATTACTAATTGCTTCCAAACTAAGAGCTCCCATAGCAAGAAGCAAGAATATTGCATTAGAAAATGCCGCCAGGATGGACGCGCGTTGCCACCCATAAGTGTGCTTGGGATTAGGCTTTAGTTTTCCTGCCAGGAGTGCAGCCCAAGCCAGTATGAGTCCTGCTACATCACTTAAGTTATGTCCAGCGTCAGCCAACAAAGAAAGCGAATTCACTTTCCAGCCATAAATTGCTTCAATAAACACAAAAGCAAGATTCAATATTATGCCGATAGCAAATGCTCGATTCATGACAGGCGGCTCAATAATGTTATATATGATCTGATTCGTCTTTTAATGCATCGGCCTTTGTTTTATGAACAGTTTTGTCCTTATGGTGAGGTGGCGAATAAAGAGTATAGAGTTTTAATTCTTCGGTATCTGAACTATTAATAACATTATGCTGAGCTCCAGCTGGAATTATTATTGCATCGCCATCTTTGATCTTGTATTCCATATTATCTATTACAACTGTTCCTTCACCTTTTTCAATCCTTAAAAACTGATCAACTATCTGGTGTACTTCCATTCCAATATCTTCTTTCGGTTCAATACTCATGATAACTAATTGGGTGTGCTGCCCAGTATATAAGACTTGTCTGAAATTAGTGTTAGTTAGCGTTAATTGCTCTATATTTTCTATGAATCCTTTCATGATATTGTATCCTTGATTGAAATGAGTTAAGCGATTAAAAAAATTTCTGCCAATTCCCTACATGTTTATCTGACTTGCTTTTTGTTTATAAAGATAAGCTATCGAAGCATTAATGTTTTTATTGGATATTATGATACAGCTAATTAGATAATTTTAGTTCAAATTTCAAAGCTTGGCTCATTCTCATCCATTCTCATGCATGAATGAGTCTTGACTTGATGAAAATTTAAGTATGATGATGGAAATAATCGATCTTAAAGCGACAAACATAGGGGAAATCATGTCAGAAACAACCAAAAAGATGACTTTTGATGTAGTATCCAAGCGCGTAAATTCTGAAGGTAGTATTGCGTACTGCAAAAATGCATCAATTAGTCTCGATACCAACTTAAAAGGAAATCCAGATGCATTTAACCCTGCAGAGCTTCTATTAGCCGCAGTTTCTGCTTGTATGATTAAAGGTATTGAACGAGTCACACCTCTTTTAAACTTCGAGCTGCATGGAGTTGAAGTTAAAATTCACGGAGTCAGGCAGGATATCCCCCCAAAGATGGAATCCATAAGGTATGAAATCATTGTTGATTCCTCTGAGTCTGACCAGCGTCTCGATTTACTGCATGATAACGTTAAGAAATATGGAACTGTTTTTAATACTGTTTTCGCAGGAACTGAATTAAGTGGAGTACTTATCAGAAAACAAAACTAATTTTACATGCTTGGAAGCATCATTTGACTAATTCAAACACTTCTACTATTCTAGAAGTATGGACATAAAAAATTCACTAAAAATATTTGATACTCTTTCTCAAGAAACGCGTTTACGAGTGTTTCGACTCCTTGTTCAAGCGGGACCGGAAGGATTACCAGCAGGCGCAATTGGCGATGAGTTAGGTATTTTGCATAATACCTTATCATTTCACTTAAGCCATTTGTCCAATGCCGGAATTGTCAAGTCCTATCGCCAAGGGCGTTATGTATTTTATTCTGCAAATTTTGAGTTAATGCGTGATTTTATCGCATTCATGGTTCAAGACTGTTGCAGTAAACAACAAGTTCAAATTCAACAACCAGGGACAAGCGATTGTCTGGTTATTGAACTGACTGATTGCTGTAATTCTAAAAAGGAGTAAATCATGAAACGTTTTCATATTCACATTGGTGTTAACAATCTTGCTGATAGCATTCGTTTCTATAATGCCCTGTTTGGAGCCGATCCGGTAAAAGTTAAATCCGATTATGCCAAATGGATGCTGGAAGATCCTCGTATTAACTTTGCTATTTCAACTCGCACCTCCAAACATGGTGTGGAACACTTAGGTATACAAGTGGATGATGCCACTGAATTAGATGCCTTGAGAAAGCAGTTTTCTCAAGCCAATATTTCAACTCATAGTGATGGCGAGACGACGTGTTGTTATGCCAAATCGGAGAAATCTTGGGTCAATGATCCTTCAGGAATTGCATGGGAAGCCTATCATACTATGGAAGATGCTCAGTTTTTTTCTGGTGAAAGGACATCAGAGGGTTCTTGTTCAATACCTGAGAAAAACACCTCGAGCGCTTGCTGTGATACAAAACTAAAAACAACTGGGTGTTGTGGATAATGACCACTAAACCACTTAAGTTACTGTTTCTTTGCACCGGTAACTCGTGTCGTTCCATTATGGCGGAGGCGATAACTAACCAACACTCTAATGGTCGCTATCTGGCTTTTAGCGCAGGTAGCGTTCCGATTGGAAGCGTGCATCCAAAAGCGATTGAAACTCTTGTACGTCATGGAATCAAATGCAACGCTGGACGCAGTAAATCCTGGAGTGAATTTAAATCACAATCTATTGATTTAGTCATTACCGTCTGCGACCAAGCGGCGAGTGAGAGCTGTCCTATTTTTCCAGGCCAGCCCAAGAAACTTCATTGGAGCATACCTGATCCTGCTAAAATAGAAGGAGGCGAAATTGAAATCAACGCAGCATTTGAGGCGGTATTTAATCAACTTAAGCTGCGAATAGAACAGGAGTTGTTATCATGACCACTTGCAGCACTCGTCGCCTTTCATTTTTAGATAGATATTTAACCTTATGGATTTTCATGACGATGGCTGCTGGTGTCGTTATCGGCTCACTCTTTACCAGCGCACCACAATTTTTAAACTCCCTGTCAATTGGAACCACCAATATTCCTATTGCGATTGGTCTGATTTTAATGATGTATCCTCCATTAGCCCGGGTAAAATATGAAGACTTACCACTGATATTCAAAGACTGGCGAATTCTCCTGTTGTCATTGCTTCAAAACTGGCTCATCGGACCATTTCTCATGTTTGGTCTCGCCGTTTTGTTTTTACATGGGTATCCCGAATACATGACTGGGCTTATTCTTATTGGTTTGGCACGGTGCATTGCTATGGTGATTGTCTGGAATCAGTTGGCAGAAGGGGACAATCAGTACGTTGCAGCCTTAGTGGCATTTAACAGTATTTTTCAACTGATTTTCTTCAGTGTCTATGCCTGGTTTTTTCTAACCGTATTGCCACCTCTTGTTGGCATGAGTGGGCAAATAGTCCACATCAATTTTATGACGATTGCCCAAAGCGTCTTTATTTATCTGGGCATTCCTTTTTTTGCAGGATTTCTGACTCGTTTTGTATTGATAAAAAGAAAAGGGTTAACCTGGTATGACACTATTTTTTTACCAAAAATTTCTCCCATTACCTTGATTGCTCTGCTTTTTACAATTCTTGCGATGTTTTCTTTGAAAGGCGCTATGGTATTGCAACTTCCACTCGATGTCCTGCGTATTGCCATTCCGTTGGCCATTTATTTTGTGGTGATGTTTTTTGTCAGTTTTGCGATGGGAAAGCTCATTGGTGCCAGCTATGAAAAGACAACAGCAGCGTCATTTACCGCAGCCAGTAATAATTTTGAATTGGCCATTGCTGTTGCAATTGCCACTTTTGGTCTTAATTCTGCCATTGCTTTTACAACGGTCATTGGGCCACTTGTTGAAGTGCCCGTTCTTATTTTACTTGTGAATGTTGCATTTTGGTTACGAAAGCGCTGGTTTTTAAGGGCAACTATTAATTAAGAGCTCTAATCTAATATTGAAATCATTCAGTGGCTACTCCAGCAGTAGTTATTGAAACAGGGAGGCAAACTGATGAAATTTCTACAACAACCCCCGCGCTTCCTATTCTTTACTGGTAAAGGTGGAGTAGGAAAAACTTCAATAGCTTGTGCCACTGCAGTTCAACTTGCTGAAACGAATAAACGTATATTGCTGGTCAGTACTGATCCTGCTTCCAATGTGGGGCAAGTATTTGGTGTCAGTATAGGTAATCAAATTACCGCAATCCCAACAGTAGCAAGCCTCTATGCGTTGGAAATTGATCCAGAATCGGCTGCGCAAGCCTATCGTGATAGAATTATAAATCCAGTTCGCGGCGTTCTGCCTGACTCTGTAGTCAAGAGCATGGAAGAGCAATTGTCTGGTGCCTGTACTACTGAAATTGCAGCTTTTGACGAGTTCACCGCACTGCTCACTGACACCGCACTGACTGCTGAGTACGATCACATTATTTTCGATACCGCACCCACCGGACACACAATTCGGTTGTTACAGTTGCCAGGCGCCTGGAATAGTTTTCTTGAAAATGGTCAAGGCGATGCTTCTTGCCTCGGCCCTTTAGCCGGACTAGAAAAACAGCGTGAACAGTATAAAATGGCTGTTGAAGCATTATCTGATCCACTGCGCACTCGTTTAGTGCTGGTGGCACGGGCACAACTTGCGACCTTGCGAGAAGTTGCTAGAACCCATGAAGAGCTTGCAGCTATTGGCATGAGGCAACAATTTCTGGTGATTAATGGCATATTGCCTGCTAGTGAAGCAGGGCATGATGCACTGGCAGCAGCGATTTATTCTCGTGAGCAGGCTGCCTTAACGGCTATTCCTTTTGAGCTCAAGAATTTGCCTTGTGACAAAGTGGAACTTAAACCATTTAATTTGGTGGGTTTAGAATCCTTACATCAATTACTAACCCACTCTGTGCAACGATGGTCTCCTCAAGACAAGCATTTTGTTGTTCACGATTATCCTCACTTAACAACTCTGATTGATGCTATTGCAGAGGATGGTCATGGTCTTGTGATGGTAATGGGAAAAGGTGGGGTTGGTAAAACTACACTTGCTGCTGCTGTAGCCGTTGAATTAGCAAATCGAGGCTTGCCAGTGCATCTTACTACGTCTGATCCAGCGGGTCATTTGAGCGAAACTTTGATTGATGCTTGGACAACTTAACCCTAAGCAGGATTGACCCACATGCTGAAACGGAGCGCTACAGACAATATGTATTAGAGACTAAAGGTGCAAAACTCAATGCCCAAGATCGTGCTCTTCTGGAGGAGGATTTGCGTTCACCTTGCACTGAAGAAATAGCTGTCTTTCAAGCATTTTCACGAATCATTCGTGAGGCAGGTAAAAAATTCGTCGTGATGGATACAGCACCCACCGGGCACACATTATTATTACTTGATGCTACGGGTTCTTATCATCGTGAAATTGAGCGCCAGATGAGTGGTAAGAGGATATTCTTTACAACGCCCATGATGCAATTGCAGGATCCAAAGCAAACTAAAGTGCTGCTCGTCACGTTAGCGGAAACGACGCCAGTACTTGAGGCGGCTAACTTACAAGAAGACTTGCGTCGTGCAGGTATAGAACCATGGGCGTGGATTATCAATAACAGCGTAGCAAGTGCGGAGACAAATTCGTTGCTTTTACGCCAAAGAGCACAAAATGAACTGATTGAAATTGATAAAGTGGCTAACCAATATGCTACACGCTATGCAGTTGTTCCTCTACTGAAAGAAGAACCCATTGGTATCGAACGACTCTTGGCTATATTTCATCAGTAAACAATTAATATTGACTAGTCTGCAAGTTCGAGACTGATTTAATTAGAAGGAGAGCACTCATGAATGGTTCACCTCTAGAATTTCATTTGAGTTTTCGCGTATCTGACCTTGAAGAAAGTACAGTATTCTATTCGGTGTTCCTCGGTACAGAACCCAAAGACCGCACATCGCGTTATTCAACATTTATCGTGCCAAACCTGCAACTAAATTTAGTACTTTTGGTTAATGACAGCGGAAAGCCACTAGATACATACAGCATGTATCACATTGGGCTTGGTGTGAGCGACAAGGCAGCAGTTATTGAAAGTTACTTTCGTGCTAAGGCGAATGGTCTGGAAATAATTAAACCACCACGAACGACTTGGCGAGGCACCCCTTTACACGAGTTATGGTTGCGTGATCCAACAGGATACGGAATAGAAGTCTATGCACGCTTAACGCCCGAAGAGCTGAAAGAGATGCCGGTTGATCAGGAGCCTTGTTATTTAGTTTCTGGGACCGAGCCATAAGTACCCTGGTTTTTTTTCGATGCCAATAAAGGCAATCTTAATAACATACTTTATGGAGATTAAAAGAATGAACATCCCTCAGGAAACGGTTGTCTCTGAAACAGAAGATGGTCAGTTCACACAGAAAATTATTATAGGAAATCACGTTTTAACAGCTGATGAGCCTGTTATTAATGGTGGAAAAGATATGGGTCCCTCACCCTATGATTTTTTACTGGCAGCATTGGGTTCATGCACTTCGATGACTATACGTATGTATGCAAAACTTAAGAATTTTCCCTTGGAACACGTTACTGTCAGATTAAAACATGAAAAAATTCATGTAGAGGATTGTATTGGATGTGATAATAATAATGCCAAAATCGACTATATTGAGCGTTTCATTGAGCTTGAAGGAACGCTGACTCAAGACCAACGTAGCAAGCTATTAGAAATAGCCAATAAATGTCCAGTACATCGAACATTAACGTCCAAAATTATTATTACAACAAGGTTGGTTGAAAACCAGTCTGAATGAGTTTAAGGAGCACCGAGATAAAATCACTCATATACCGTATCATTTAAAGATGAGTTCTTTATAGAACTATATGATTTTTCTGAGCGTGCTAACATTAAATCTTTCACCATATTTTTTCTAACAAGTGTTATTTCAACAAGGCCAACCGTTATTTTCCAATTTTTTGTCTTATTTCTTGAGATGGATCTGAATTTAAAACCAGCGCGATAGGGTTAAAAATTTGTTGTATCGATTTTTATACCTACTCTTAAATGTTGTTCTTGATATTGTAATATTAGTTTTTTCTAATATAATGGACTGATGAATACATTAATAAACACCAGCCTAGAGGTAATGAAAAACAACGCCTCTAAGGCAGAGCAATTACTTAAGCTTTTAGCTAATTCCAAAAGGCTCCTTATTCTATGTCATCTCTTGAAAAGAGAGTGCACGGTTGGAGAGCTTGAATCTCTTGTTGGCTTGTCTCAATCCGCACTGTCGCAACATTTGGCTAAGATGAGGCACGAAGGCGTACTTTCGGTTAGAAAAGAAGGGACTCGAGTTTATTATTTTATTAGTAAACCGGAAGTGGAAGCTGTTTTGTCGACGCTTTATTTAATTTATTGTAAAGAATAAGAATCGCTCTATTTATTAGAATGGTCTAATGCTTTGTTTAAGGATTTCCGTCATGTTATTAAATAGTATTACTTTAAGAAAACACATGGCTTTGATTATTGTAACCAGTGCGCTGTCAACTTCTCTTTGCGCAGGTTCGGTACCCATCTCATACTCTAAAGCCATTCGGCTTGCGCTAGCTAATAACCCTAAAATCCATGCAGCAAACGCTTCAATTGAGGCCGCAGCAGGAGCATCAAAGCAAGCAGACAGTATGAGTTGGCCGCAATTAGGGCTTGAGGTAAGCGGGGCACGCACGGATAATCCGATGTCGGTATTTGGTTATAAACTAAGTCAGGGGAATGCCAGTTTTGCTGATTTTGGCGCCAATGAATATACTGGGCTAAACACCTTGTATACCAAGCCACAAGCATTAAACCATCCAGGATATTACAGCAATCTGGATACGGCTTTTAAACTAAGCGTCCCTATTTATTCTGGTGGACGAATAAAAGCGCAGCAAGCACAGATGCGTGCTTTGGTTGCATCGGCACAACGAGGCAATCAACAAGCTCAGAATCAGCTGGCATACGAAGTATATGCGTCCTACGAGCGAGTTCTAATTGCTAATCAATTAGTCCGCGTCGCACAACAACAAGTTGCTCGAGCAAGAGCGTTTCTATCAACAACAAAAGCCCTAAAAAAGCAATCAATTACCCTGGAGAGCGATGTATTAATGGCAGAAGCTTATTTAAACAGCTCCCTCATTGGTTTATCTAATGCGAAAATCCAAACAGAAGATGAGCTTGATGGCTTTAGGACCCTGCTTGGTGCCCCTGGAAGTTCTTTTGTTCCCCGTCAGCATATGAATTTAACCACAAAGATAAAGCTCAACACCTCATTGATAAACCACGCATTGAAGGACAATCCATCCATTAAAGCCCTTAAGGCGCGCCTTCACGCCGAAAAAGCGGCAATCGCCGCTTCTCAGGCACTCTATAAGCCCCAAGTCTCAATGCAATTAAGACATGATTGGAATGGCAATACGATAGGCTCAGGACTTCCATCAGATACGATTGCGCTGGGTGCTAACTGGACTTTATTTAGCGCAGGCGAGAGAGCTGGTGCTGTTCGGGTAGCAAGTGCCAATGCTAAAAAAGTTCAATTTGAGCTTGATGAGCAGCGCAATCAGCTTCGGTTGCAATTAAAAAAAATTCAGCGTGCGGAACAACAAACTCTTTATGAAGTGCACTTAAGCAGGCAAAGCGCAGAGAAAGAGAATGCGGTCATTCAAAAATTAAAACAACGATTTGGTCGTGGATTAGTCCCTCTAAGTGCCTTGTTGGAGAGTCAAATGAAATTAACACAAACTAGAGCACAAGAACTCCAGGCGCTTCATCAATTAAGAATTCATCAAGCGCATTGGCTGATGCTCAGTAATCAATTAATTCCTATAACGATAAAAAACGCATGAATCGAATGTATATCAGGAGACCATAGTGAAGGATGTGTTTTATTCCAAAAATAAGCTCAATAAAGCAGGGCAATTGGCGCGAACTTTTATTCAATCCAAGCTGACTCTGTTACTGATTATTGGTATTTTGTTGTTTGGCGTACTCGCCCTAGAACGCACTCCGCGAACCTATAATCCTGAAATCATTGTCCCAGCAGTAAGCATTTCTGTAAGCCGTCCTGGCAGTGATAGCCAAGAAATGCTACATCAAATTGTTCGCCCACTAGAAGGGTTGATGGCCTCTATTTCAGGTGTTGAGCATACTTATGGGATGGCCGTTGATGATGGAGCTATGGTTACTGTTCGCTTTAAAGTAAATGAAAATGAAGAGGCGAGCTTAGTTAAGGTCTATAACCAAATCAACAGCAACATGGATAAGATGCCCCCGGGTACTTTGATGCCTTTAATCCGCTCTATCAGTTTGTATGATGTTCCACTAGTGACACTGACATTACATGCTAAAGGCGCAAATCAAGTTGCCTTACGCACGCTTGCCGATAAAGTTTTGGAGGAATTGCGCGCTGTGCCTCAAGTGGGGAAAAGCTGGGTAATGGGCGCATCACCACAGGCTATTCGTGTCTGGCTTAACCCAAAGCGAATGGCAGCACATGCCATTTCAATTGCCAACATTCAGCAAGCCTTGTCCATTAATAACATCAGTCTTGACGCAGGGACATTAGAGCATGAATTAAGTGAAACACCCCTTCGTATCGAGGGCTCACTTATTTCCAATCAAGACTTAGCTAACATTATTATTGGAACGGATGGAGCCAAGCCGATTTTATTAAAAGATATTGCAATTATTGAAAAAGGTCCTCAAGATGAGGCGATTGCCTCCTATTTTGCCTATGGAGCCAAAGACCAATCGAAGAGTGCAGATATAGAACCTGCCGTAACCATTGCTCTTGCACGTCAAAAAGGAAGCAATGGTGTTGATGTGGCAAAAGCACTTTTGAATAAACTCGAACAATTACAAAACAGCCAGCTCATTCCAAAAAACATCGATGTCTCAATCACTCGTAATTATGGCGATGAGGCTAATGATGCAGTGAATACTTTGGTCGAGCACTTAGGGATTGCGATTTTAAGTGTCGTGGTCTTGCTGATGGTGTTTTTAGGGTGGCGCGAAGCATCAGTGGTTGTTTTTTCTATTCCCTTAATTTTGTGTCTGGTACTTGGTATCGGCTGGCTATCAGGTCAGACCATTAACCGAATTACTTTATTTGCGCTCATTCTTTCATTAGGCCTCTTGGTAGACGATAGCATTGTGGTGATTGAAAACATTCACCGCCATATTATTAAGGGCGTGCAAAAAAACCTTACCCGCTTGATTATTTATGCAGCCAATGAAATTGGCAAGCCCACGATTATTGCTACCTTTACAGTGATGCTGGCATTACTGCCTATGGCTTTTGTAGGTGGAATGATGGGGCCGTTTATGGCACCCATACCTTTTAATGCGCCATTGGCAATGATTGTATCCCTCTTTATTGCCTATAGTGTGGTTCCTTATCTTGCTTATCGTTGGTTAAGAACCAAAGCTAAAAAACAAATGAATGAGCATCATCAAAGCCATAACACCTGGTTACAACGAGTGTATCTTGTATTATTCAATGGACTACTTAACTCATCGAAAAAAAGACATCTCTTTTATTTGAGTATTGTACTATTACTCTTCGCGGTATTACTCCAACCTGCCTGGCAATTTATTCGTCCCGCCGGCCCTAACGGACCTCTAGGCCCTCTTGGGGTTGAGATTAAAATGCTACCTGATGACAACGTGAATACCTTTTTAGTGTCAGTTGATTCTGGAGCGAATGCTAACTTAACAAAAACAAACAAATTGCTCAGTGAAATCAGTGCAACCATCCAAAAGAATCCTTACGTCACCAACTTGGAGTTGTATGTAGGAGAGTCGGCCCCAGAAGATTTTGCCGCTCTGGTGCGAGGAGATAATCTATTAAGAGGGAGTCAATACGGGCAAATACGCGTGAATTTGGTGAACAAACATCATCGTTCTATTGGCTCGCACCAAATTGCATCAGAGATATACCAGGGACTAGTGCCTGTGCAAAAACAACATCCACAAAGCCATATCAAGCTTTTTGAAAGCCCCCCTGGACCGCCTGTTCGCTCGCAAATGGAGGCTGGGCTCTATGGACCTAATTATAATGAATTGCGGTCTGTCGCCAATAAGATAACCGCTGAAGTGTATCCCCAAATATACGGCATGATAAATATTGATAACTCGGTGACTCAAGACACCAGTCAATACCGTATTGAAATCAATCATAATGCTGTCATGCTGGCAGGCCTAGCCCCACAAACGGTAGCGCAGGAAGTTAGTGCTTTGTTCAAGGGTATTTCCATTGGAAATGCACATGAATCCAATACCCGGGAGCCAGAGCACATTATTTTACGTCTTCCGCAAAAGGCACGTGAAGATGCTCAGGTACTTAATCAACTGTATCTAAAAAATCAGCAACAACAACTCATCCCTCTGGCACAAATTGCAACCCTCCATGAAGATAAAGAGGAAAAACCCATCTTCACTAAAGATCAAACGCCTGTTGTTTATGTAACTGGTGAAGTGTTAGGTTCGAGCCCTGCTTATGCAGTTACTTCTGCGACAAAGATGCTGACCAAGCCACCTTTTTCATTAGAGGTTGAAAATTTAAGGTTTCATGAATCACAGCCTAATCGCTTTGCTACAAATCAACTCTTTTGGCTTGGTGAAATGCGCCTGACGTTGGATGTTTTTCGTGATTTAGGCTCAGCCTTTATTGTGGCCATAGTCTTGATATATATTTTACTAACCGCTTTTTACCAGTCGTTTTTTATTCCCCTAATTATTATGGGGGCTATACCGTTAACCATCATTGGCGTTTTTCCTGGGCATTGGTTAATGAACCAACCCTTCACTGCGACGTCCATGATAGGGGTTATTGCTTTAGCCGGAATCGTTGTTCGAAACTCGCTGCTACTTATCGATTTTATCTTAGAGCACCAACATCGAGGTTCTTCTATAACAGAAGCCGTTATTGAATCTGGCGTAGAACGAATTCTACCGATTGTCTTAACAGCACTTGCTATTATTCTGGGCTCCGCAGTGATGTTATCCGATCCTGTCTTTGGCGGCCTTGCTATTTCTTTGATATTTGGTTCATTTGCTTCAACAGTACTTACCTTGTTTTTAATTCCATTAATCTATTTAAGTTGGTGGAAACGTACCCATTAAATTAGTGTTAGGAGAATAGATGATGACTATTGAACGTATTATCCGTATTGTGGCTGGTGCCTTTGTTTTGATATCACTCGCACTAGGCGTGTCTACCAGTCCTGTATTTATAAGTGCTAATTTTTTATGGCTTACTGTATTTGTAGGAGCTAATCTTTTTCAAAGTGGATTTACAGGATTTTGTCCTCTTGAGATGATTTTAAAGAAGCTTATTGGCTAACAGTTAGTATTCGGTTATAAAAAATTAACGAAGTAAAATAAATAGGAACTAGTGTTATGAGTGATTCAATCCATATTGTCTGTCCTCACTGCCAAACAACAAATCGTTTGTTTTCAGCACGATTAGCCGAGCATCCTATATGTGGGAAGTGTCAAAAAGCACTATTTGATGGAAAACCTGTTTCTTTAGATACAGTACTTTTCGATCTTCATCTCAAAAAGAACGATATCCCATTGTTGGTTGACTTTTGGGCGGAATGGTGTGGTCCATGTAAAATGATGGCACCTTATTTTGAGGCTGCTGCAAAGCTTCTTGAACCCCAAGCCAGGTTTATTAAAATCAATACTGAAACACAACAAGCGTTAGCTGCTCGCTACCAGATTCAAAGTATTCCTACTTTAATGATTTTTTTACATGGAAAAGAGCTTGCTCGACACTCCGGGGTGATGAGTGCTCAAGATATCGTTCGCTGGGTTAAACAATATTTTTGAGTTTTCCATCAAAGGCTAACTTCCGAAGTGCTAGGTCTAAGATGTCTGAATAAATCCAGCATCTATTTAAAAAATAAGAGAATCATACATGAGGCAGCAAACAATGTAGCTGATGAGACCAATGCAAACTGACTAAATTTTTGCGCCTTTTGTGTTAAGGAATGAGCGTCAATTAATGAATCTGAGATCAATTTTTTCATAGCTCGGAGCGTTTCGCCAGTAGATTCTTGCAATAGTCTGGCTATAGCTTCTTTACTACTAGCTAATGATGCATTAAGAATCTTTTCAGATTTTTCTTTGGCATCATCTTTCCACTGAAAGGAAATGCCCTCCATTTCCTCTCGGAACTTTATTAGCAAATCCTGTTGAGCCTTGCGGTTTTCCTCTATCAATTGTTCATTCATAGTTTGAAGCATGAGGATGGGATCGTCTTTACCCAAAAGCACACCATGTTTGACAGTGATGTTTTGAATGATTTTATCAAGTTTCTCCGACATTAGATCACCCTGGCGTTATCCAGCTGTCCAAACAGTTGATCGCGAACGATTTTCAAGCGTTGACGGGTCATAATGCTTTTCTCTGGCGTACCCAGTACTTCATCGAAGGTCAGCTTTTGTTGAAGCATTTCAGTTAAATCTCGGCCGTAGGTTTCCTTTTTCAGATCGGGGATTTGAATTAAGGCTGATATTCTGTCTTTGTTATCTCGGTAGGCTTTGAGTTGTTCAAAAGTTTTTCCTTCATGTTCAATGGCTCCCCAATAGGGATTTAGCCAGACAACAAATTGCGCTTCATTTGCAAACTGGTCAATCAGCTGTGCAAAGCCATTAATGGTATCGAACAAGGCCTGGCCTCCGGTGATGACAGTGTGAATCACCATTTCATGGCCTAGTTCCTTCAACAATGCGGGAACTTGGTTGCTGATGAGGTAATGAGATAGAGGTACGAAGGAACTGGCACCGTTATCTATCACTACATCCTGAGTCGTTGAGGCAACTTTTTCGATGAGTGTATCAAAAAGACGGGGGTTGATTTCATCACCACTCATGACTTGAATATGGTCGACGTTGAGGGCTTTAAAGCCATGAAAGGTTGAATTGATGGGGTCAGTGTCAATACACAGAGGGGTTTGACCTTTGTGCTGTTTGTATTGTGCAGTTGTTGCTGAAATAAATGATTTGCCGACACCGCCTTTTCCTTGCAGTGTGATATGTATTTTTGCCATTACAAGAGTTCCTCCAAGTTAGGTTTTGGATTAAAAGTAAAACCGCGAATTTCAGTTTTTGTCTTACTTTTAGCCTTTTCATCTTCCTTGGTGTTCTCCTGAATAGATGGCTTTTTTTCTGCAGCAATCAAACGTGCTACATAGCCACAAAAAGTTTTATATGAAAATGAGATTTTGCCTTCCTCAACTAAGGTTTCCCAAACAAGCTTTATAGACCAGCCGTCAGCTAGTGCTGAAGCAATATCATTTTTTAAAGCAAGAAATGCGGCTTTATTTACAGATTTAGCAGAGGCTTTTCTTACCATTTGCTTTGCTGCGATTCGTTCGCTAAGGGTGTTTCCCATGTCATACGTCAACTTATTATTGTTATCTTTCTGATAGTACAAACTATTTTGTTGCTGTGCAATTAGTTAAGTTATTTTCTTTCCTTTTGGCGTAATTAAATACCCTCTTAAATGTACAAATATGTAATTTATCGTAAATAATGGTAATTATTCGTAATTAATTTGGTTTTAAAACAAATAACCTTGAAATTACATAAAATTACCTGATAGTATGCTATTAGATGAACTTAAAACGCAGGGCAAGATAGGTGAAGTTAGCTAACCAGCAAGCTGGTTACCAAACCTCACAAGTCTTATTCGCACCTTCGGTGCTCAACGAAAAACCTGGGTTTTAAGATCAAATCAATACTCAAAGGATTGCATAACCACTTAATTAAGAGGTCGGCATCCTTATGGACGAGAAGCATAAAACACCCACCAGAAAAAATGGTCGTCATCTTCGCGTACCTGTCTTGCCTTCCGAAGAAATTCAAATTAAATCGAATGCAGCCACTGCTGGCCTTTCAATTGCCGAGTACTTAAGACGGATAAGTCTTGGTTATCAAATTCACAGTAGTGTTGATAAAGATTATGTACTGCAGCTAGCCAAAATTAATGGAGACTTAGGACGGCTTGGTGGACTGTTAAAACTATGGTTGACTCAGGATAAACGGGTTGCGCATTTCGACCTCCAAACAGTAAAAACATTATTAAATCGTATTCAAACCACTCAGGATGCCATGTTGGAAGTGGTAAAAAAACTATGATTATTCGCCATATCCCTATGAAGAAGACAAGGCTTAGTAGTTTTTCTTGTCTTGTTAAATACCTGTGTAATCAACAAAACAAACAGGAGCGAGTGGGTAAAGTCAGATTATCAAACTGTAATAGCCTCGATCCTATATGGGCTGTTCAGGAGGTACTAGCGACACAAGCTAAAAACCAAAGAGCCACCGGAGATAAAACCTACCATATGCTTATGTCTTTCGCTCCAGGAGAAAATCCTTCCTCTCAAGTTTTACGGGAAATTGAAGATAGAGTCGCATTGGCGATTGGATTTAGTGAACATCAAAGAATCTCAGTTGTTCATCATGACACAGACAATCTTCATATTCATGTTGCGATTAATAAAATTCACCCTCAAACCCTTAATATGATTGAACCTTACAGGGCATATAAGATCTTTGCTGAAGTTGCATCCCAGCTCGAACTTGAATTAGGTCTTCAAATAACCAATCATCAAACTCGGAAAAACCGTTCGGAAAATCTTGCAGATGATATGGAGCACCATTCAGGTATTGAAAGCTTAATTAACTGGATGAAGCGTCATTGTAAAGAAAAAATAGAGGCAGCTAGAAGCTGGAAGGAGATTCATAGTATTTTGGCAGAACATGGGTTGATGATACGTGTTAAAACCAACGGTTTTGTTTTGTGCAATCCGCAAGGGATGACTGTTAAAGCTAGCTCTATTTCCAGAACCTTTTCTAAAAAAAATCTCGAATCCAAGCTAGGTCCTTTCGTACCATCCTACTCAGAGGGCGATGCACCTGAGTCTAATGTTTACCGTTATGAACCATTAAATAAAAAGGTACTTGGTTCTGCGCTCTATGCCACATATAAGCATGAAAAATCACACAATAAACACATTATTTCAGGCAAACTTAAAAATTTGCGGGAGGCTAGAACCAAGCTAATTGAGAAGGCTAAAAAGCGAGGTCGAATTAAAAGAGCGACTTTAAAATTAATGAACCTTTCTAAAGTACAGAAAAAATTTCTATATAGTTACATCAACAAAACATTACTTAATGAGATTGATAGCATAAGAAAAAATTACGCCAAAGAACGAAGCAGGTTATTAGATTCCCACCGGAACAAAACCTGGGCAGATTGGTTGAAACAAAAAGCATCAGGAGGCCTTAGTGGCAATGCGTTATCGTAATCGTAAAAATAATCATGATTACACCATTTCAGGTAAAGACTCAGTTTCCACTATTTTCAATTTTAGACAAATCGACTCTATTACCAAAGAAGGCACTGAGATTTATAAGAAAGATAAGAGTGTTATTAGGGATAATGGAACTGAAATTTTCATTTCTAAAGGTGGTTCTATTTCGACTCTTAAAAGAGCGTTGGAGATGGCGCGGCAGCGTTATGGTGACTGCATTTGTGTGAACGGGTCTCCACTATTTAAAAAGATTATTTTGCAAATTGTCATTCAATACCAAATGCCGATCACTTTTGCTGATTTGGATTTGGAAAATCAACGTCAAAAACTAAACTTTGAGCAGGAGAGCTTTCATGAACAATCAAGATCAAGTGGACAAAACCATCGAGGAAGAACTCCAGGAAGCTATGAGACTATTGGAGCAGCCAATGAAAATAGAGAGAGCCGAAGCACAAAGCCCAACCCTTTCAGCATTAGACAAGGCTCGCCAGCCAAAGATCACAACGGCTTGCGAAACTTGTCCCAATGCGATCTGGTTCAGCTCACCGGAGGAGGTCAAGTGCTATTGCAGGATGATGCACATGATCACCTGGAGCGGAAAGGATTCAAACCTAATAACCATGTGCGATGGAAAAATATTAGACTAAACTCTATAAAGAAATTGTAACTAAGAAGTTATATGGGATGTTCCAAGATAAATAAGTCATGATCATCAAGGTGAATTATGAGTAATAAAATATTAAGCGATCATAAGAAAAAGGGGACAAAATTTATCCCCCCGATGCTCCATATGTTAGGTAGTAATATGAAAGAATCTTCATACATTGATCATATCCTACCTGAGATAATATGGGTTGCTCTACTAAATGAAATATATGGTATTCCAGAAACAGCCAAATTAATTCATTCTATTTGTGACTCAATAAAGCAAATTGGCTCAAATGAAAATTTAATTTTTCAAAGTAGAATAAACCTACTGTCAATCGTGGAAAAAGAAAATTTAGTAAAAAACTTTGAGGAAAGAAATATTATTTCGAAGCTACAAACAGCCCTTCATGATTTTATCTACCTTTATCCTGAATCACAATTTTCTTTTATATTCAAAAAAATGCCTTCCAAGTTGAATAATAAAAATTTTTTGACAGAATATAAAAGCCTTCTTAGCCAACTTATAAATAGGGTAAGTGAGCAGGCAATTTTTATGCAGGCTTTACCTATATATTCAGCAGTACTGCTCGGAACACTAAAAATAGCAAAGGGATTGACTCTTGCCGATATAGAGCCTTTAAAAGATTATCCTAATACTACTCAATCCCAAGAAATAGGGGCCTCGATTCGTTCAGCTTTAACAATGATGATTGTTAATCAAGTTATTGAACCTAAGTTAACAGATTGGATTAAATATTTTTGGAATCGAGGGATAGAAATTGAACCTTTAGATTTAGCAATTATGGAAATTGACTATGAATGAACATTTAAAAAAACTACTCGAGGCCGTAAGCGTTTATGAATCAATGGCTAGGAAAGAGTTCATTGAAAGGATTCATGGTCTAAAATTTGATCTTAACAAAGAAACTGAGTTTTCTGCTACAACTGGGTTATTGGCAAGACAATTAACCTTGGCAGTTGAACTGTCTAGGGGTTTAACATTTTGGACATCTCACATTGCACCGATCATACATAGGTGTATGATCGATGTCACAATATCCTTAGAGTGGATTTTTCAAAATATTAGCGAAAATTCTAAAAAGTATATTGAGTATGGACTAGGGCAGATGAAACTGATGATAGAACATCGTAAGATGCAACTATTAGAAGACAATATAAAAGAGGAAGATGATCCAGTACTTCAAAATTATATTTCCTTCTTAAACTCGCAAAGAGCAGAGATTTTAACTGAAGTGAATGTAGGAAGTTGGTCTGGGAAAAGCACTAGAGCAATAGCCGAAGAAGCAAATGCTATAGATCTGTATAATTATGCTTTTACACCTTTTAGCAATTGTGTTCACAGCATGTGGCCACATGTGAGCGTCTATAATCTTACAAGGACAAATAATCCCTTGCACAAGTATACTTTTTTACCAATAGCACCATTACTACCTATTGATCCTCAACAAATGTTATTAGCTGCCAAATATCTTGATAGGTCTTTTAAGGAGTTTGATAAATTTTATTCTTTAAGTATTAAAGAGCCATCCAGTTATCAATGGTTAGTTGATGAATTTGAAAAAATTAGTAATCAACTCGATTAAAAAGAATAATATTAAAGTGAATGATGAATTTAAAGCTTTGATTGGCAATTAGTTTTAACACCATCAAAGCTTTAAATTAGATTTTAGTTGTATGTTAAGCAATTTGAATCACATTATTACTGCTTGTCAGGCGAGGCTGCTTCAATCGGCTAATAATTTTATCAATCTTAGGTTTAATCTGGCGCTTTACTCCTGCAATTCCTAATTGACTGTGATTTGCTAAGTCATTAAAGTCATTGAATTGCTTTGGGTTTGATGATTGTTCGCCTGGCCCAAAAGTTGGTAAAACAATAAAGCCACTGACAGCACGGGCTGCTTCAGTTGCCTTATCTTTACCAGGGTTTAAGCCTTGAGATAATTCAAGATATTTATCATCATCGGCTGCTATGATGACAGGCTTTTGAGGATATCTTTCATGAAGTGTTTTAGCAACTGCTTTAAGATTTCCTGCATCAAAGGCAGAAACGACAGCAGGCAGTTCGCATGCTTCTTTTATCGTTGCAGCTGTAGCATAACCTTCGGCAATTATAATTACAGGGACATCAGCAAGCTTTTCCAAACCACCTAACACATGAAAACAACCTTCCTTTTTTGAGTCCTTTGCAAACCTTTTAGTGCCTGCCTCAGAGATATATTGGACAGTCCAAAGGGTGCCTTCACAATCAGTTGCAGGAATACAGGTTAGTTTTTTTTCTTCATCGGTATATACACCAGAATGAACCTGAATACCTTTCGCTTGCATATAAGGCGTGGGTTCCAAAACCTCTGTCATCATGGATAGTTTTTGCTTGAGTCTTAATGCAGTGTTTTTTTGTTTGGCGTCAAGCTCACGTTGACGAGTTTGTTGATGTTTCAGCGCTTCCGCCTTAAGCGTAGCTTTCTGTTCGTCAGTTAAAATGTAGCCCTTACATTTCCAGTTAAGCTCAACGCCAGTTCGATTGTTTTTAATGTATCCTGCTGGAATACCATCTAAATGGGCTACATAAAATCCGGCCTTTTCACCGTGTTTATCACCTTCAGTTGGAATGCGATGAGTTTTCCCATCCATAATTGGATGCTCACCTGAAACGATAGCACCGAGGCTTATCAATGCTGCTTTAAATTCTTCCTCAGGTATAAGCGCTTTTTCTTGAGTTAATACCTGATGCTCAGGAAGCCAGGCTTTGATTTTCTCAACAGCTACACCAGGGCTTGCATACCAACACTTTTGTACTTTATCCCAGGCAATGCCTGGTGTTCCGTCAGGGAGTTTTCCTATAGTGGATTTGGCAATTTCTTTTTGTTGGAAGGGGATGCTTAACCAGACTTTTTCAGAAGTGATGTTTTCAGACGCCATAACGACTTCCTCTTTGAGTTTATCCTCCTTGATTTCAATAAATTCTCTCAGATTAATATCTTGAGTTTGTTCTAATGCACATAAGTGATTCACTATTTTCTCTGCATCAGCGGATGCCCTGAATATTTCTAAAGGATCGTCTTCTAAAACCCGTATCCATGATTTGATATATGCAGTGTGTTGAGAAGGGTCATGACCTATACCCAGTTCTGCACCTAACAGCATGCTTGCAATTTCTGCTCTTAATTCTTCTTTAGCATAAGAATCTGAACCAAAGGGATGGCCTAAATCTCTATCCAATCTTGAGGGATGACCACTCCAATGCCCTAGTTCATGTAGGGCAGTAGCATAGTAGTTGGCCGCAGATTTAAATTGCTCTTTAGGGGGAAGATGAATGCTATCAGTCGATAATCTGTAAAAAGCTCTGTCTGCTTCTGAGTGAACAATGTTAGCGCCAGACTTATGTAGCAGTTTTTCAGCTCTTTCAATTAAGGACCAATCTGGCTCTTTTGCAATGAGTTCTGGCATATTATCAATTTGCGAGGCATGAAATACCGTTGCATAAAACACTTTGGGTCGTTCAAGATTCATCTGCACTTTTAATGGATTACCCTGTTCATCAAGAACAGGTTTACCAGTATCATCATGCTTGGTTTGTTCTTCATGAAATTTCCAATATTGAATTGTGGTGCCTTTTTCTCCCTTGCGAACTTGTGCATCCATACTTTGTGCTTGTTTGTAGGTTAACCAACGATTGTCATCACGTTGATTCACCATCAAATACAAAGCATTGATCCCTCGATAACGCTTACCGGTGACTGGATTATATGGAATTTGACCATTGCCAACACCTGGCTCCCATGGTTTCAACCAGGGAGCGGTTCCTGCTTTCAGGCTTTCAATAATTTGATTGGCAACAGCTTGATGGTAGGGCATTTTAGTCATACATAGCCCCCATCGCATCTTCTTCATTGACTGCATCTTCTACAAATGCTCCCATGATGTCCGCTTCTATCGGACTGACTTCAAGAAGAAATCCAGGGATTACTAAATCCTCAAATTTTTCTGCAATCACATCCATTAATTCGGTTTCATGATTCATGTGGTTCTCTCCGTTTATTAATTACCCATATGGGTGTGATCATTCCTTTGATTTGCCCTGTGTGAACAAGACCATAATATCGACCATCAAATGACCATTCGCTTTGACTGGTCATAGTCATCACTTCATCGTTTTGGAGTTGGTAATCCATTACTTGCCATTGAGGTAAGAAGCGCTTCATCCCATCCTGTAGTTTTGGTTTTGAGTAGGGGGTTAGTATTTGATTAACAAAAACCCCTTTATTGGTCACAGAGAGGATATCGCCAGAAACAGCCACCACTTTTTTCATTAAGTAACCATATCCATCACAGTAAAGACCATGGTCTATATAACCTCTATCCCTCGCTAACCTAAATGACTCTCTGTTATCAGGACAAAAAATCACATAAGTATTTTTGATAGAGGTTTCGCTGGTGATGCGATACAAGCCTATAGGAATGGATTCAGTCAGGTTTATTCTAAAACCCATGGCATGAAATAGTGCACATACAACAATAAGGCTTATCAATAAAGTAGAGATGATGGCTGACAATTTTTTCATAACCGGATGACCTCATCTTCACTTAAACGAGTACGTAAAATATCTGAGTGAACAGGAGCCTCCACTGATGCTCTTGCCATGAAGATCGGATCTTTAAAGTAAAGAGGTTGTTTACCATAAATAGCCGGGAAGCCCGCCGCATATACGACCATATCCCCAGCTTCAACAATAAGGCCATTAGCATCTTTTTTAGGTCCTGGCATACGCAGACACTCATCAACGGTTAAGAGCGGTCTCGATATTTCCTGAACGGTTTTTGAGTGTCCTTCCGGCAAGGCTGTGTGACAGAGTTTAAATGATTTTGTAAAGTACGCTCTCCTTAAATTGTGGAGATTTACTCAATGGAGAGTGTACCATTAGAGTTGGTAGAAGAAGCATTTTGTGCGTGGCGTGCCCAACGCAGTAGTCAGTCAGAGCCAATACCAGATAAACTTTGGGCCATGGCGTTGGCACTTTATCCAGAATACAAGCGCTCTAAAATTTGTGAGCAACTACGCCTGAGTGGCAGTCAGTTTAAGCGACGTTTAGAAAGTGGCTCCCCTACATTTGCTGATAAGGGGTTTGTTTTGGCATCCAAAGATGAATTTAAAGTGACTCCTAATCAAAGCCAAGGAATTCAATTGATTATACAAGGCAAAGAGCGGGCGCTAAGGCTTTGTGTTGACGTAGATGCACTGAGTCAGTTATTACCTCACCTTGGTGCGTTGCTATGATTCAAATTACAACGCAGCATCATCTACATATCAGAGTTGAGCCGATTGACTTTCGTAAAGGCATCGATGCATTAGTTGGACTGTGTCGCCAAAGTATGGGCTCGCCCTATAATGGGGCCGTGTTTGCCTTTCGCAACAAAAGCGGAGTCGCCGTCAAACTATTGGTTTACGATGGCACAGGCTTTTGGCTCTGTACCAAACGATTTTCACAAGGGAAACTTCGCTATTGGCCCAAGTCCTGTAGTGAGCGGGTTTGCGCCACAACTATGGCGGTTATCCTAAATCAAGGGGAGCCAGCGGCAATGAGTCCTGCTTGGCACTCACTTCCAAGCTCTGCTTAAGCGTTTGTTTATAGTGCCAGGGAAGCCATGCTGTTGGATTTTTTATAACCGCTTGTTCATTGTTTATAAGGGCACCCATGTATTGGCAGGGGTTAATATCATTCTGGGCAGCACTGTATAGGGCAGATTGCACATAACTGGCAAAGGCCGCACTACTTAAACTCTTATAAAACATCGAAGACTTTCTTATCTGAATAACAAGCTTCAGTGCGCGCTCAACGATATTGGTATCTAATGGTGCATGGGCATAGCGCAAGAATTGCGATAATTGTGTCCATCGACTTAGGATATAGTCAATTGCCTTACCGGGAATAGAGTTTGGCTCAAATTCAAGCGCTTGTTCCTCAAGATAAGCTTTAAGTTCCGCCATAATCGGCGTACTTTTTTCTTGATGATAGACAAGTCGCTTCTCGCGGTCATAACCTTTAGTGTGCGCCTCATGGTCATAAATGGTGCCGATTAACCCAATGACTTTATCTGCTACATCATCATAGCCATTGGGTAACTCATAGAACTGTCTCCTGGCGTGTACTAAGCAAAAACATAAGACGTACAAATCCTCAGCAATGCCCTGCGGAATATTGGCTGATAAAGCATCACACATCATGATGGGCGGATCTAACTTCGCGTCGCGTATTGCCATGATATCCGCAATACATTTTCCTGCCGTACGGTTGTCTGTAATATAAAGGTAAGTACGATGGTCTTCATGAAGGCTGACAATGCCCGTGGTATAACAAGTATGTTCGCTCTTCTCACCCTTTTTCGCTGTTTTGGCAGCCTTGATTTCGCTCATGATTTTTACAGAGGTATCATCATAACAAAGTGCAACACCATTCGCGGCATCTTGAGTTAATGCCTTATACAAGGCGTTCAACATAGGCTCATGGGCCACCATTAAATCCCACTGGGTTGATGAAGGCAAAGGTATGCCAAGGTGGTTTTGCAATCTATCCTGACGATAAAGCGGCACAGACATAAAGTATTTGTTAATCATGAGCATCGCAATAAAATTGGCATCATATTTTTTATCACTGACCCCTTCGGGCAAGGGCGCTGTATAAATAATTTCACAAAGTGCGCAACGTAACTTCTGCAGGTTATAGCGCGTAGCTTGGGCCAAAGGTGAACCTGTGACACGTACTAAAGTACCTGGTTCGCTCATTTCATATAAACGGCCGCCACATGCTTCAGCTGGACAGATATCACCAGGATTTAACTCAGGATGATCCACCTCAACAACATCCGCACCTTGATAGGCATCAGCGCTGTTGCGCCCATGACCTTTACTAGCGTCTGCAGTGTTCAAACCTTTATTATCTGTTGAGGCTGGGTCGCTTTTAGGTTTTCGATTGATAGCCTTCTCACTGCCCTGAATTTGAAATAATTTCCGTAATTTTGCAATGCTTAATTGGCCAAGTTCCAGTTGCTGGGCCATCCAGGCATTACCATGAATAAGCATTTTGGCCAATTCAGCATTCTCAGCGCCAATATTTGAATTCATTATCGCTGCTAGGAAATTATCCATTTGCTCTTGGCTGAGTTTGGTTACTTTGGGCATTTTTGTTTTACGCCCTTTGGGCTTTTTAGCCATATTAATACTACCAACTATCTACGTTGAGCGTATTATACCCCAGGTTTTTAAAGCCTATTTTTACCTTCTGAGAAGGGGCGTAAGGTGTTATTATTTTTAAGCTACGGTCTGCCTCAAATATGGTGTTTATAACGTCTTGTGCACACCCAGAATCAAGTCAAATAGGAAGATTATAAATGAGGCAAAAATGCATGGAAATTTTGAAAAAATGGCCTAAAACACTGTCAACCCCTAAATGATAAAATTTAAAAATATTTTTTACGCAGCCTTGCCGAAAGGACACATTTCATTTAGATCATTCGCATAACAAATAGGAATTAATTCATTCTTATCATAAATTGATTTGATGGTCTCACCTGGATAATTTGTTTTTTTTTCAAACCATAACATTAATTTGTGAATTTTCTCATCAATAGCAATAGGTGATAGGGTTTTGATTGTATTTATTATATCTTGTGACAAATGAAATGCCTCTGTGGGGGATTGATTTTCATATACATATCCCCTGATTATTGATTGATATTTCTCATCTATTTTGGGAGGATCATCGTTAGATACATAGTAATTGCCACATAGAGTGCATGTATAATAATGATTATTATCTTGTTGATTCGAATTAGCATTATTTTTACAGATAAAGCATTTATCACTTCTTAAATTGTTCATAATTTTTCCAAGCCTTATGTATTAAGCATAGGAAACAAAATAGCCTCTTACATCGGTAACTGCCCGTAAAGTCTACAAGAATAAATTAGAACAAACTTTATTTTATGTACATAGTTTGTGAACTGATTTTTTACATAAATAACAAATTTTTAAACATCAATCTAATGCGTTCACAAACCCATCGTTTTATGACTATATTTCGGATAGGCAAAGCTTCCAATGTCTTAAAATATTAAATTTTTTATTCCAGGATTTCTGTAGGGCCATGCCCATGATCGTCAGGATCAAGGTATAAGTATATCATTTAACTTATTGAATTAACTAATAAAAATAATAATCTGCTTTAATTTTTCAATACAGAATTAGTTTATTTTTCTCAAGCTTTACATACTGCTACTTGTTCGAGGCATCTAGTAATGTAGCTCCAGAATGGATTCTGAGGACCGTAGGACGTAGTGTGGGGTAAAATCGAGTTAAAGACTAGATTATCCAGCCCTATGCTTGACAACTATGGCCTGAAAAGCCCAACCCCAAATAATTTTCGCACCGCTAAATCGATCATAAATTCAGCAATACTCTCGGGTCGAACCACCTTTTGTCCATTGGGTTTATGCCAATCACTGGCAATTTTTGCTCCAGGAGTGCGAGTCTCTTTCACTGTTGCAAAGGCGTACGACAACCCGCTAATTCGTAAGAGGTCACGTTGGGATCTTGGGGGACGGACCTTTTACTATAATCCTACCCAACGAATAAATTCATTATGCGCATTTAAATTAACTGATGAGTTTCCTTCAAAATAAACAGTGAAACTGTTCGCAAGAGAATTGTCTCTGGCTAAATCACCATTGATCTTAACTTCCTTGATTTTACCTAGATTGACAAATTGCATTTGCGTCTCATAATAACCACCCCGGACTACTTTTAGAACGGGTATTACAAAACGAATGGCATTAATTCCCTCTTCTTGGCCTGCACTTCCTGGGATCGTATTATGAGACAAATAAAAAAGCTCTTGAGCATTTAATGCAATGTATTCTGCATTATTAATCTGACGTCGTAGCATCCGTGTCAATGGTGCTGTGGTATGAAATACTTGTTCATATGTATTTGCCGAAATGACTGTAACAGGTTTAGTTTCTGCGTATTTACTGCCTTTATATCCACTACCTATAAATAAAATAGCATCACGTTGTTCATCAGGTGCAGTATCAGGTATTTGTATGGTCAAAGAACTCGTATATTGAGGTGCGGTCGTTTTATCACAATTTAAAAATCTTGATTTGGCGAACCATGCATCACTAGGATAATAAATGACCAATAAAGATTTATCTTTGATGGTATTAATGATTGCTTGAGAGTTCACCATAGGAAGTGCTGGACATCCCCAGCTTCGCCCAGGTCTTCCATATCTTTTAATAAAATCTTCTTCTACATACCATCCAGAATGCATTACGACAGCTCGTCCCGATGCATTATCGTTAAAATTACGGTCCAAACCATTCAAACGTAATGAAAGACCATCTCTGCCATAATAAGCTTGTAGTGTTTGATAAACCCCGATACTACTTGCTTTGCTATTGAATTTATTAGAAAAGAAGTTGGTCAATAAAGCACCGGATTTGATGCCATGCGACACGTAAGTATGAAACAATAGTTTTTTTGCTCTTAAATCAAACACCCAGAAACGCTTTTCATTTGAAGGTAAAGAATAATCGATAATCGTTAAAATATTATTATGATCCACATTATATGCAGTAGCACACCTTAGCGTAGTGAGTACCTTATCAATCACGAGCGGATTTAACTGAGGGGCTTCATGAGTTAACAGCATCTTAATAACATTTAATGATTGGTCATTAATTTGTTCTGGCTCTGAAAACGGTGTGATTTCACTAATGAAACGAATATCACTCTTAATTGCTTGTGTATGGGGAAACTCTAATGGCAATTGTGGAAAGGAGGTTACAGTTACTGCTAAAAATAATAGCAGAAGAGCACTCATGATTTGTCCTTTTTTTCTAGTTGTTCAAATCCTGTATTTTTAATATAGCTCAAATTTTATAACAACTGATAATTTTAAGAGACAAAAATGATTTATTTTTAAATCGTTTGATTAATTTAAGTGCGTCGGGCTTTGCAGCCCAACCTCAATTGATTACATTGTTTTTACTGGAGACTCTTGCGCCCTTTCCTGATTTGCATGATATTTGTAACAAATACTCGTTAATGCATTGGTCAGATACAACATGGCATTTCCTGCATTCTCCGCGAGCGAATTCGAAGAACAACCTAATGTCGCTCCTGCATAAGCAGTGCCCAAACCCATAATATTAAAAGCAGCATTCCCTATACTGGTCAATGCATTGTCATTTTTACTGAAGGTAACTACATTAAGCGCAAGCGCTGCTATCTCAAAACCATGTTCCCAAGCAGTTTCTGGATCAGAAAACATCTTATACGCGGTCATCATGAGAAAAAGGCCATTTGTGACTTGCATGGCTGCGCGCCATTTATTTTCCTTATTAAAAAAACCTAGCATTTTTAATCCTCCTGAATGTGGTTAGGTTTGATCGAACTTTAAACATGGCGCTCAGAAAAATCAAGCACTTTATGACATTGATTATTCAGGAAATGCACTCAGTTTTTTTACCAAGCGAAATCTGGACATATTTATGAATTTTTCAGACATAAAATATCAAACAATTAAAAACAAACTAAAATGGATTGCTCTTCATCGAGTTCTTTTTCATTCGTTTGCTCTCTAAGTGGTTGCGGTTTTGCGGCAAACAAATGAGATAAATTGTTCATTAACAAACGCACAGCGCGCTTGTTCGGATTTATATGCTTTGGTTTTTCTCGGCGTATCTGCTGTTCTTCGGCAATAAATTGGCTTTTTATTTGAACTTTAATCGAATCATCCAAATTTGGAATAAGCTCAATTTGGCGTATTCCCCCATCCACAATACTTTGATACTCCCCTATTAATCCATCCACTTTAATTTTCCAAGCAGCAGCATCATCAATCATCTTTGCAGTTTTAGTCTTAAAGAAGGAAAAGTACTGAGCGAGGAAATTCGAAATTTTCACGAAAAAACCATCATGTAGTTTGATGAATGCGCTCAAGGTTTGGCTCTTTGCCTGAAGACCCTGTAGAAAAGATAAGTTTTCTTTTACAGTAGCAAGTAGCCTAGAACCAGCTTGTACCGATTCTTTCATTATCTCATTTGCTTTTTGTAACGCAGCGAGTCGTTCGGAACTTTCTTTTGCAATGAATAATCTTAACTCTTCGTCTTGATTAAAAAAACGATTATTTATGGCAGCAATTTGGTGCTCTTTTTTCTTTAGTTTTTCTCGTAAGTCCTGCAAACATGTATTTGCCAGATTTATAAGTTCCGTTTTGCAAGTACTGTCTAGGGTAGTTGGAAGAGTAGATGCAATCATGCTTTGCACTACTTGGGGCGTGGTAGTTCGATAAACAACCTTTATTGATGAAGTGACCCAGCTTACTCGCTGAAGTACTTCCGAAGACAGAGCAGGAGATTCAACAAAGATTTTTAATTGGTTTATTTTTTCAAGTAATTGTTGTTTTGGACCTTCTTCGGCAGTTTCTAAAAGAATTTGAAATAACTGCGCTTGCTCTTCTATAAAATCTAAAAAATCTTTTCTTCCGGTAATTTTCTTATCATTTTCTTCTGCAAATAAAAGTAGTTTATTTACTGCCTCTATTTTGGCTTCAAGATCTGCTTTTTTACCCCGCTGATCAATGAGGCTAAGAATACCTGATGAAACTTTTTCTATATCTGCTTCAAGTGCAGCAAGGCCCTCATGAGTATTTCGTTTTATAGGTTTCTCTGCCAGATGAAACCTAACCCCTCCTGGAGCTGTAGCTGGAGCAGGTCGCTTGTTATTATGTAAACCTCTTTGCGGTTTTGTGCTATCTAAAGGGCTAATACCCAATACTTTAAGATAACGTTTACTCAAGAGCTCTTTAGCTGGTTTTAAAGGATCAGGAGCAATATTGTCCGTTCTTTTAACTAACTCCTCAGAATTTAATTGAGCCATCCTTATTTCTACTTGCTGTAAAAAAAGATCGACTTTAGGTTTGATTTGTCCAAGATCTATAAGAAGAGAAACTACCATTTGCAGTTTCCAACTCCCCTCTATTTGGGCAATTGCGAGTTTGATAATATGGAACAACATATAGGAAGATAGAAGAAACGTTCTATATTGATTTTTATCGGCAAAAGGAATACTGTCCAAAGCGATTAATTTTTCAATATCTCCAATTAGAGCAAAAATATTACCTGCGGTATTATCTTTCCAGTTATCATATAAAGTGGATATAACCTCGCTGGAGTGAGTCAGTAATGCTATTTCTTTATCAGCCGTATCGGGCAGTTGTGCGATTGCTTCATCGATAAATAGCTTGATAAAAACGGCTGTTCCCCATGCGCGTGCATTATATTGATCAAAGTCGTTATATTTTGTCTGCGCATTCGCTTTGATGACTTCAAGATTATCTACTGAGTTAACGTAATTGCTAATAAGCAAAGCTGAATTCAGCGCTTTTTGTTCTGCATAGAATTTGGTCCCACGCCATAGTTTAAAACGTTCCTCTTTACTCAGCATAGTGAGGCCCAACGAATTAGTTAATCATTCTTAAAATCCATTCTACAAAAACGCAAATTAAAATAAAACCATAATGTTCTAATAAAGTTAAAATTGAGAAAAACGAATAATACCAGTAAATAAATGCAAGTGTTTTTAAAATCAGCTATTCTAAACTTATATACCTAAGGAGAAGCAGCATGCCATCAAGAAAAGGAATTTATCTCTTTACTCTAATCGGCTTACTCCTTGGATTCGCACTGGATGGATTAATTCGTAATGAAATTACCAAGCTCTTTGATTACACCTTAATCTGTCTTTTTGCTCTTTTGTATGGATTGGCTTATAACGGAAAAAATAGTTTTCGCTTGGTTGCAAGCAGTTGCATTGTCGCACTATTTCTGTCTTTACCCTTGCTTCCTATAGAAGCACAATTTACCTCCTTACCTCTCGAGCATTGGATTACCTTTCTAGGTGCCTTTCCATTTTTTGTCTATGTGGGACATTCATTCCACTATGCATTCCATCATGATAATACCTGGCGTATCAGTTATAACAGCTTATTTGCCGCGGTATGGAATACTATTCTTCTGCTTTTTGTTGCTTCTTTGTTTTCAGCTTTGGCCAATGTACTTATCCTATTAGGCGCTTTTATTTTCAAAACTGTAGGTAATGATTTTTTATGGAATTTATACTCCAATAATTTCCATTTTCAATTGATTTCCCATGTTACTCTATTTTTTATAGGATTAGGGGTCGGTCAGCAAAACATCAAAATTATCTATAGCTTGCGCTTTATACTGTTACGAATGATGTACTATTTATTTCCTTTCTTAGCATTGATTACTATCGTATATTTTATTCTTTATCTAAGCCATGTTCTCAGCGGTGGTGAAGAATACGTCAATCCCCTCCTTATTTTAATCCCATTAGCTGCATTGGGAATTATATTCTTTAATGCATACTTTCAAGATGGAAGTGTGGAATCAGGAGCGCCATCTTGGCTCAAGCTATTATTACGTATTTATCGAGTGATTTTATTCCTTTTGGTTTTAATGATGACTTATAAAATTTTCCAATCTTATTCTGTGGACGTTAATGTCGTCATTTGTATCATCACGGGGATTTTATTCAGCCTAACTTATGCAATTACGGCTTGGCTTCCTGATAAGACGGAACAAGAATGGGTAAGGATCGGTAACATTAGCTCTGCATTGTATTTTATAATTATTCTTTTTTTGTTCAATCTGCCTTATATGCCAATAATATTTCAGGTCGGAGCTCACCCCTCCTAGTAATAGCTCAATATAAGATACCAGGGTCTGTTTATTCTATATCAGGAGTGGGTCTGATATTTCCAAATCGTGTATTTTCCTCAACCACCTGATTGACAAACGTATTTCCATAACCAATCCAGCATCCTTTTTTAATAGTTGTTCCTGGACCAATAGTAGTCGCCATACCTATAAAAACATTATCTTCAATAATTACAGGCGCAAGAAAGAGTAAGCTACCCACATCGGAGTGACAACTAATTGACACCCCGCTGGCAAGAGTGACATTTTTTCCTATAGTGATTAATGGACAATCAACAAAATCGATATCAAACGAATTGACAATTTGAAAGGAAACTTTAGCACCTAATGCACGCCAATAAAAAAACTTAACCACATTGAATGTTTGCAATAAAGGGGTTAAACCAACCACTTTAGCAGAACGAGCAAGAGCAAAATGACAAAACCAGGCAATCGTCATTTGATTCATTTCACGTTTATACCGACCCGGTTTTAAGCGAGGCAAACACAGTCTAATTGCCGCGATAATCAGGATAAAAGAAGCAAATAAAACAAAAGGGGCCGCCGGAAGCACTAACCAGGTGCATGCATAACCATGATAAATAAATAAACCTGTTACGCTAAAAGCAGCAACACTAGGCATCAAACTAAATAAGATGGATACCAGGTCAATAATAATAAGCATAGGGGCAGTTAGCTCAGCCTTTTCTGGAGTTTTTTTTGACTTGGTTTTATTCTTCTCGGTCATAACATGATATTCCTTTTTTTATAATAGTTTGGCGTAGGCGAAATCATAACAAATTTTCCAAGTGATACAGAAACATCGAAGCTTATTTTTCCGTAATTACTTGCTGAGAAATAAGCTTTGGTTTGGTCTGTGCATGACTGTCTGCTAATAATTCTTCTTTTGGCAATTGGAATAAAACTATTGGCAGCACTTCTTTGATACTCACACCATGCGCATAAGGTTCGTTAATTTGCATTAAACGTTCATGCATCTGGACTAATATGGAATCAGATATTTGAGTCGTATCGTCTGTAACAAAAACAATCCTATTTCCCAGGCTGTTACGAGCAAAATACCAGTGAGGCGCTATAGGAAAAGAAATATCGCACAGCATCTCCTGCAACTCTTGACCGGAAACAGAACAATTCTCTAATTTAAGCATTTGCGTCTTATAACAAAATTCAAGTTTTGGTGCTTTATTTAAAAAGTCGATACATTTCACTATATCTTTTAGCTGGTAACGGACAAAGCCCATAGCTGTAGTTAAAAAAACTTCATAATTTTTCCCTTGCTCTAACTCCCAAGATTGTAAAAGGTTCTCTTTTTTAATGGGCTTACCTTCCTCAATAAACTCAGCAATATGTGCGCCAGGATGCAAAAATCCCCCACTCTGATTGTCAATTGGAACAGTAAGCCATCCTTCTGTAGCGGAAAAAGTACCATCAACCATCTCAACCCCAGGTCCTAATAATTTGTGTAATTGTCGTGCAGGATATTCACAAAGACTTGAAACCCAACATCCAACTACAGTCAATGACGGCCAAAACTCTTTGAATGAGCCTGGATCGTGCTGTGTCAATTGACACAAATAACGCTGACGTTTCTTCGTAACATGAAGCGGCGGCAAAAAGTCGGGAACCCTTTTTTCACCTAATAAATAAGGTAAAAAATGCTTAAAATTCTTAAGACAACGTTCAAATAAAGCATCAATAACCATGGGAGTCACCGCAAATATTGCACTTAGATCAGATGCTAAAGCATACAAAGCAGACCATTGCGTATAGACCTCCGTATTATCGAATACTTCATTAGGCATTGCATAAAAACGTTTAATAAAAGAAGGTAAATTTCGATAATTAAAATTACTAATCCAACCTGAAGGAATGCCTGCGGGTGACGATCTATGAGAATCTACTGCGGCCAAATACAGTATTTTTTCTTGAAACAACCCCGGAAAACGCTGAGTCAGCGTATAAATATAAGGCGGCATAGTGCGCTGAAACTGCCTCTGAAAAGATTCAGTAATCGGAAAAAATTTTCGAACACCCGCTGTTCCTGAAGTTTCTGACCAAAAAAGCAATTTCTCCCCATTAAAAGGCTGAGTAAGACTCTGTTGTGCTGCCAAAAGATCTTTCTCATAATCTTCATAAGTTGTAATCGGAAAATCATTCAGATTTAACGTGTGACGATTTTTTAATAAAGGAGGCCAATAAGCAGATTTTTTTAATAAAGGTACAATCTCTTGATTCCACAGCCTTTCACGGGAACGTTCGGGGTATATGGTATCTTCAATAAAAGCCTGATATTTTTTTCGGGTAATTGCTGCAATTAATCTTCTTTTCCAATTCATTCCCATTGCTAGCCAAAATAGAGTTCTTGCATAACCGGTGAATTTTTCTTTAGTGCAAGGCGTGACCGTTTCGAGGGGCTATGCAAAAACTCTAATGAATACGATACGAAATAATAACCTCAAAAACTAAAGTTGGCCATCGGCTATTTTAATTGGAACCATAGAGAACATTTCATTTTGCTCATAAAACAGAACTAAATGCTCTGCCATAGATTCTTGCAGCTTAGGCTCGATGTTTACTCGCCCATTTAATTGATTAAGAATGAATGGAATTGCCAAATTAAGCCAGTCCAAACCCAGTGATTCTCTAGCCATTAACTCCTGATTATGATACCAAAAATGAACACAACAACTTGCTGCAAAAATCCAGCAATAGTGTTCCGCCAATCGAAAAGCAGCTAAGCTGCGTGGGTCAAACTGTTTTTGCTCTTGCAAAGCAAGGACTTGGCGATCCAAGCGCTTTAGCTCACTTCGAATCGCTTTGATTAATGGATTGATTTTTTTCGATTTCAGCACAGATAAACCCGCCAAAATATCGTCCTCAGCAAGAGTGAAAAGACCTAAGCGGTCCAGAGGTAACTCAGGGCAAATACAATTGAGATTAAAAATATGCTCCAATTGTTGTAACTGAATTGGGGAACAACCTCCTCTTATTCTTGCTTGAGGCACTAAACTACCTGCAATCACCGATAAATTAACCTGACTACTCCCATCAAATAAACCGACCACTGGAATATCACGTCTGATTTTTTGCAGCATAGCCCACTCTGTTGTACGTAAATAAGCACGGGCACCCATTAATGTGCTACATTCTTCGACGATTCTTTCAGTTATTTTGGGAATGAGAAATTTAATGATGGCAGACCAAAAAGATAATTTTTCAGGGATCACCGATGCAGCACGAGCAACTGCTATGGCAGTACAATCTGCGATAAGCAACTGAGTAAACTGTTCACCCAATCGCTGTTTTACCACGGGAATTTCAAACGCAGTTTTTCCATACAATTGTCTTTGTAAACTAAAAGAAAGCGTTAATCGCAAGGCGGTATCTGCTGCACCAACAGAGAAAGAAGCACATAAAGTTCGTGAAACCTGTAAGGTTTTATAAATGATTTCCAAACCACGTTTTTCTCCTCCAATCAATGCATCATGAGACAAAAAAACTTTGTCTAAAAAAAAGCCGCTAATATCCAATCCCCTGACCCCAAGCGTAGGGAGTTTTGGCGTGGGCATAAAACCCGACTGAATTACCGATTTATCGAGAAAAAAAACAGAAAAACCTAAAGGGCCTCCTCGATCATGAGTACGGCAAAGAAGCGTTACACTCTGTCCCTGAGTCGCAAAATTAATACACCATTTTCTCCCGGATAGCTCCCACCCATTCTTGCAAGGTTGAGCGACTACGTCATTCGCCATGATATCAGAACCATGCTCTTCTTCGGTTAAAGCACATGCGGTAATTTCACTGCGACGTAAGGATTCTGCCAAATCTTTTTTCTGACGTTCATTTCCTGCTATCCAAAGAGGTAAAGAACCCAAAAATGACAAACCCAAGGCGATACCCATAGTTAAATCACGTCTACATAGTGATTTTGCTAGAAAAAATGCAGCATCGAGTGAAACAAACCGCCCGCCAAGATGTTGAGGAATTAGGTACTCCATAAATCCCCATTGTTGAATGAATCTGATTTGCGGCCAGGCAAGTTCTTCTTGTTCATCATAGTGCAAGATTTCTTGAAAATTGACAGGACTATCCTGTGTTGCAGGATTTCCTAAATAAGCTTCGAATGAATGAATTAATTGCAGCAAATCATGGTAAGAAGACATAATGATCCTTCTACTTGAGGGAGAAAGTGTTCCTATACAATAGAATGTCGCGCAATCGCCAGATCATCCATTTTGCGGTATAGATACTCCAAATGTTGAGCCAATCTTCCCCGTATTTGTTGAGGAGCAATAATTTCATCGATTAAACCAGACGTATATGCATCCACTAAAGAAGGATCAAGATTCTGTGCCTCAGTGACCTGATGTTTCATCTTAACAGATACTTGTCCATCCGTACTTTGAACTTTTTTCGTAGTCTCTTTGCCCATCACTCCAAGAGTTGCAGTCTCTAAAGCCAAAACCAAATCTCCTTGTTGCGATGCAGTTTGCATCATTAGAAATGCCGCAGCACCATAACATTTCCGAACAATCACGCTCATCCTAGGTACACGAGTTTGCATCGCAGCACATAATCTTGCTCCATGCTGCAATAATCCTTTTTGCTCTTCGCGTTTTCCAGGCATGAATCCAGGAACGTCAATTAAAGTAAGCACCGGAATACGATATGCATCGCATATTCGAATAAATTTAGCTGCTTTTTGCGCGGCATCTGAATCAATGGCGCCACTAAAACGAATACTCTGATTTGCAACAATACCTACTGCATGTCCATGAATACGTACAAAAGCACAAATCATAGCCTGCCCGTAGGCGCTTTTGTATTGCCATACTTCAGAGTCATCTACGATCGCTTGAATCAATTCGAGCATATTAAATGGCACTCTAGGATCAATCGGTATATTGGGCAAGCGATGCAAAGGCTCCTGAGCAGAATGTACAGGAGGACATTCGCCACTATGTGACGGGAAAAAATTGAGCATGGTTTTAACCTGACTGATTTGCGCACTGATGCTGTCATCAACAAAATCAGCAATGCCTGTAGTACTCGCGTGCATCGCTGTACCACCTAAGTCACTCATACTGACTTTTTCACCAATGGCTTGTTGCACTACCATAGGACTGGTTACCATCAGATAACTACGATGCTTGTTAAAAAAAAGCAAATCCATCAATACAGCAGAATAAGCAGGCGCACCAAGAGTTGGAGCAACGAGCACCGCAAATTGTGGGACCATACCGGATAAATTGATATTACGAGCAATAATTTGCGTGTACTCATCACCGCTTAACAAGTTTTCTTCTAAAGAAATACCAGGGGACGCTAAAAAAGCGATAATAGGAATCTGTAAATTTTTGGCTCTATCCATGAGACGTACAATTTTTTTTGCACCCTGACTGGTAATGTATCCTCGATTCACGGAGTTATTATGGGCATATACTGCTACTGGCCTTTGATTTACTTTAGCTAAACCCGTAATCACTTCAGCCCCAAATTGCAAATGAGACTGATCACTCATGGTATAATCTGCAAGTAACGGAAGAAAACTGTGCTCATCAATCAGGTTTTCTATCCATTTCATCGTGGTTTTATCAACAGACGATGAAGACATATTGCACTCAACTTTTAATTAAAATTTATATAAAATATACACTTCGTCATTACCAGGGTCAATTTTTCCTAAAAAACAGCTATAATTTAGGCTCATTGAATCCATAGTGTAATTGAAATAAAAGCAAACGAAAAAACAATTTAAAGGTAATGTATGGAAATTTTGCACCCCCGCATCCGTTTTGATATTACAGCAGCATCTCGTGCTCTTCCTGATTCTCCACCGATTACTAATCTGGAAATTTTACAAAACTTTCCACGAACATCAGGTCACGCTTTATCTTTTTTAGAAAAATTTGCTGAAAAAATCGGTGAAGAGTTTGGTTTTTATTCCCGTTATTGGTGCCATAAACCTTGGGAATCTTTAGATAACTCCAGGGAGTTGACTGCAGAATCATTAGCTACTGAAGCCGTGCAAAAACTGTTTGCGGATTATGACTCAAAAAAAATACACGCCCTTTTATTGGGATCTACTACCAATAAACGATTTACGGGCTCACAAGCTGCAGCAGTTCTTGGAAGTTTAGGAATAGATGCTCCTGCTTATGATTTAAAAACTGGCTGCTCGACTTCCTTATCTACACTTCATCTTGCTTATGCCTTAATGGCTTTAGGTTACACTAATGTGGTAGTCAGTTGTGCCGAAACCTTGTCCAAAGTAATCGATCCTGAAAATGAAAAAACATGGATAGGATTGGCCGATGGGGCGGCAGCCTTGCTGATGGAAAAAAAGGAAACAGGTGCATTCGCTGTTGAAAAAACCTTTTTTTCTACTGAGGGAAAATACGTTGAAGCCTTTACCACTCAGGGCGTTTTTCCACCTACCAAAGAGCAAATCGACACCATAGGTTATCATTTGGTTGGTGATGAATCACTGATGAAAGAACTGGCCTATGCTAAGTACAAGCAAGTGCTGGACCATTTATTACCTACTGAAGAAGACAGAAAAAACATCACATGGATTATTCCTCATCAAGTGAATCGCAAATTAATCACTCAAGTTCTCCAAGAGTACCAAATGAGTCACAAGGCAATTATTTGGGATTCAGATACGATTGGAAATATTGGTGGCGCTTCTGTTCTTTATTCTTTGGCGAGAGCAGTCGAAGAAAAAATTTTTGATAGGCCTGGAAAAATACTCATGATGAGTGTTGGAGGAGGTCTCTCTTATGCCGGCCAAGTCCTGCAATTCCGTAGAGATGTTTAATGAGTAAAGAGATTTTCAACTGCGCATCCCTTATTGATGCAGTTCACTACAGAGCCTTGCATACGCCAGAAAAAGTAAGTTGTACGTTTATAAATAGAAATCTAGAAGAAAAAATGACTTATGCTGAATTGGATGAACGGGCAAGAGCCATTGCAGCGCAATTACACGTGCAAGGAGCAAAACCTGGGGATAGGATCTTATTATTATTTTCTCCCGGACTTTCCCTAATTCAAGCTTTTTTTGGCTGTCTTTATGCAGGCTGCATTGCAGTACCTATTTATCCTCCCGCCCAAGCCAAATTATTAGATAAGGCACATCGCATTATCCAGAATGCAAAACCGGTGCTCGTGATCATGACCGCTGATCATTTAGCTAAATTTGCTACCCTGGATCACCAAGGAAAACCGTATTTAAATAAAGTGCCATGTTTAGCCATAGACAGGATGGCACTGCAAATAAGCGCTTATTGGCAGCCGCCCTCTATTCACGAACATAACATTGCTTTTCTACAGTACACTTCGGGATCCACGATGCATCCCAAGGGAGTCATTATCACGCATAGCAATTTACTGGATAATATCCAAAAGATATATACTGCATTTGAATTAAATGAAGAAACCATATCATTCAGCTGGCTTCCGCCCCATCATGATATGGGATTAATAGGCTATATTTTGACTCCTATTTTTGCAGGCGTACCCACTTATCTGATGTCTCCTTTTTCTTTTTTACAAAATCCTCTTTCCTGGTTACAAAAAATCAGTAAATACCGAGCAACCATAAGCGGCAGCCCCAATTTCGCTTACGATTATTGTGTGAAACGGATTAAGGAAGAAAAAAAACAAGGATTGGATTTAAGCTGCTGGCGAATTGCATCGAATGGAGCAGAACCCATCAGAAAAGAAACATTAGAGCATTTTTATCAAGCGTTTAAAAATTATGGGTTTCGCAAAGAAGCCTTTTATCCTTGTTATGGTTTGGCTGAGGCTACTTTATTAGTTACAGGAACCATTCCAGACACCCCCTATCGGGCGCTCTCCTTAACTAAAGAACAGTATCAGGATCATCGAGTCCATTTTGCTCCAGAAGAAAACTCGCAGAGTCACAGTTTAGTCAGTTGCGGTCAATTTATTCAAACAGTGAAAATTGTGGATCCAGAAACACGTGTGCTTTGTGATAATGACCAGATTGGTGAAATTTGGGTGCACAGTGACAGTGTAGCCCAGGGGTATTGGCAACAAGATGAAGAAACACGCCATGCATTTCATGGTAAAATTTCTAATGATCCAAGCAATCAATTGTATTTAAGAACCGGTGATTTGGGGTTTGTGCATGAAGAGGAACTCTATGTGACGGGTCGCATTAAAGATTTGATTATTCTCTATGGGAAAAACCATTATCCCCAAGACATAGAATATTCTATTCTCCATGCCCCAGTCCATGAGCATCTAGGTAAATGCGCTGCTTTTGTCATTCAAACAGATCATGAATATGAACTCACTGTCATGTGTGAGATAAAAAACCGTTTCATGTCATTTGAGGAGCAAGATACTTTATTCAATACCATTTTTGAACTGGTTTATCAGACACATCAACTCGAAATTCATCATATTATTCTTATCCCGCTTAAAGCCATGCCGCATACAACCAGTGGTAAAATTCGTCGAAATTTCTGTCGTAAACATGTATTAGATAATACACTGCCTGTGGTAGCTACGTGGCGGTTGAATAAGGTTGAGGGGTAAGCACATGCAATTTCTAGCTCAAGATTCACCAAATAAAATTGCATTAAGCGTGGAAAATCAGCTTTTAAGTTTTGCTGAATTAGAAACAGCAGTCCACAAAATGGCGTTGCAATTAAAAAAACTGCCGAAAGGCCTATTGGTTTTATATGCAACACCCAAACCTCTATTTGTGATTCAATTATTAGCCGCTTTACACATCGGCAAGCCTATTGCACTCCTTGCCCATCACGAATCCGATCAGGAAAAACGCCTCATTTTAAGTACGAACATGACCGTTGATGCTCAAGGTGAACTTCTTGAAATTCAAGAAAATAAGCAGATAAAACATCATCCTGAACTCGCTTTAGTGCTCTTTACTTCAGGGAGCACAGGCCAAATGAAAGCAGTGCAGCTTTCCCTAAAAAATATCATTGCAAACTGTCAGGCTGTCATTAATGCGCTTGAATTTTCTAAAGTTGTCGATCAATTATTGTTTTTACCTTTATCGTACTCTTTTGGCCTGCTTGGGCAATTACTCCCCGGGTTAATTGCTGGGATAAAAACACAACTGATCACACAATTTACTGATATTAAAACATTGTTTGAAACGCATACTATTCCCCAAATGTGGAGCGGCGTCCCTTCTCATTGGGTTGCGATTCATAAGATGGCAACACTTTTTCCAGAAGCTGCAGCAAAAATAAAAGCGATTGTCTCTGCTGGAGCTCCTTTGAGTATTATATTGCGTGACAGCTTAATGCATACTTTTCCTAAAGCAATAATTTATAATAATTACGGTCTAACAGAAGCCTCTCCGCGTGTCCTGACTTATTCGAGCACAGATCTATTGTTCCTTGAAGATTTTGCCGGTTATCCAGTTGGTGATTGGCAGATACGTATATCAGAGGACAATGAGTTGCTCATTAAAGGCAGTCAACTCATGTTAGGTTATCTGGGTGAGGAAAAACAAAGCCGAATGCACGATGGTTGGTTTTTTACAGGAGATTTGGCAGAACAATTACCTTCCGGTTTAGTAGCAATTAAAGGACGATTGGATCACATCGTCAATATTGGTGGTGAAAAGGTTAATTTGATTGATATAGAGCATAAAATTTGCCAAATTAAAGGAATTAAAGAAGTGATTGTCATCCCGATGCCTGATGCATTGTATGGCATCCGTTTACGTGTATGTCTGGAACGCGATAATTTCAGCACTACCACCACAGAACACATGCTTTGTGACCAGTTAAAACACCATTTTTTACCTAGAAAACTTCCAATTACAGTGCAATTATTGGATAAATTGCCACGTAACTCACATGGAAAACTTGATAGAAAAACACTGCTTTTAAGCCCAAAGGAACAAAACCATGCTCACTGAACGAATTCGCACTACATTAGCAAAAATTGGACTTGCCTATCCGCATCAAGATACATCTGCTTCACTGGAGCAAGGTGGTCTCGACAGCTTAATGTTAGCCCTACTCATCATTGAGCTCGAGCGAGAATTCAAAATTAAGATTCCTGTTATGCCTTTAATAAAAGAACATTATGAATCGATAAACAGTATTGAAAAACACTTAATTGAGCTGGGGGCACAATGAATATTTTGATTACTGGCGGCTCATCGGATATCGCTCAAGCCATAGCCAAGCGACGATTGCAATTAGGTGACACGATCATCATTACCAGTTCCAGCAAGGAAAGTCTGAACCAAACATTGGAGCATTATAAACAACAAGAAATGCAGGTTCGTGGTTTGGTATATAATTTTTCCAATCCACAAGCCAGTGAGGAGGAACTGCAAAACCTGCTGCAAGAACCTTTAGATGGAATCATCCTCAACGCATTTACACGAGTAAGTCAACTGCGCAAATTACACGCTCTATCCTATCCTGCATTACGCGCTTACATCGATGATAATTTGCATGGCAATATCTGGTTAATTCATCACCTGTTACCGGCTTTATTAGCCAATAAATTTGGACGATTGATTCTGATTTCCAGTCTTTCTGCAATTACAGGAACCAGTCGTTATGGCGCTTATTGTGCAACCAAAGCAGCGCTCGAAGGATTATTTTTAAATCTTGCAGTGGATTACAGTGCCAACAATATTTTATCCAATGTTGTCCGTGTTGGTTTGATTAAAACATCAAGAACTGAGCAATTCTGGAAAAGACCTGCTTATCAAGAAAAAATGGCACAAATTATTCCTCAAGGCATGATGGGAGAAACGGCACAAATTGCAGAGGCCTTAGATCCCTTATTATCCAGAACCTCATTTATGACAGGCTCTGTCATTACTGTAAGTGGCGGTTTACCGCTCATGCGCTCTGAAGGAATATTATCATCATGAATTTGTTACGTGCCGAAAAAAACATCTACCTCAAAGGTCCTTTTACCGCATTACCTGAGCGGGTTGTAAGTAATCAAGAAGTGCTCAATTGGATGAACAGCACACAAAGCCCAGCACTGGTGAGCTTCTCGACAGGAATTAGAAATAGACGCTGGGTCAATGAAGATCAGGCATGTAGTGATTTGGCTGTACTTGCAGCAGAAAAACTGTTTGCAGCAAAGCCGGCAGAAAAAAATAAAATCAACCAAATTATTTTGGCAACGATATCAGGAGACTACCTTGCACCACCAACCAGTCCACTGGTACAGCATCGACTAGGATTGCAAAATACAGGAGCTTTTGATATTGGAGCAGCATGTGCCGGTTTTGTAGTTGGTTTGCATACAAGTGCCGCCATCACTCAAGCCAGTATGGGTTCCATCTTATTAATTGCCAGCGAGATTCGCTCCAAGTTTTTAAATAAAAATAATTTTGCGACCAGTGTGCTCTTTGGCGATGGAGCAGCTGCTTGTATTGTGTCTACCAATAAAGAAAATGCAGAATTTCGTTTTATTGCCTCTGCTTTGTTTGCCGATGGCGAAGTCAGCGATACAGTATCTACCCCAGCAGGAGGTTCACGACTGCCTGCAGCACATTGCCAAGACCCCGAACTGTTTTACATCACGATTAAAGAAAATACTGCCCTGTTTGTCAAAGCAGTACATGGTATGGTTGATGGTGCAGAAGAGTTTCTCAAAGCTTTAAACCTTACTGCTGCAGATATCCAATGGCTGGTCCCGCATCAAGGAAATAAAAATTTAGTTCTATCTGTTGCAAAACAATTAGGTTTTCCCGAAGAGCGTATCGTTAAAACCGTAGAAGAAACCGGCAATACTTCCGGTTCAAGCGTAGGGATTGCCCTCGATTTTCTTCGCGAACAGGCGCCCATCAAAGCAAAAGATAAAGTGTTATTGGTTGCTGCAGGTGGAGGAGGTATTGCAGCTTGTGCGCTTTTGGAAGTGATTTAAACGATTTCATCGTAGCTTGAACACCATATTGTAGCCTGGGTGCAGCGAAGCGGAACCCGGGTTTTAAATTACCAATTTTCCCGGGTTCCGCTTCGCTGCACCCAGGTTACGAACCCAAACTACAGTTTATTTTTTATTAAAAACTTAGTTTTGAACTAAACCAAAATTCAGCCAGTGGTGTTTCTTTATAGTGTGCTAAATGAAAATTGAAAAACTCTTTTGCTGCCTTTTTTTTATTACTGTGTACTAAACAAAGCAAATAAGTCTGAGCAATGATTTCTGACTGTGCATCACTGCCACCAATTTCAGTGCGCCTGGAAATACAAGGAGCCATCAAGTCACAGGCTGATTGAAAATCATGATTAACAAAAGCATGAATCCCTTGACTCAAAGGTAAGATAACGGAACGCCACAACGATTGATTATATCCCTTCGCCAGAGTTTGAGCATAAGTTTCAATGGAGTCCAGTGCTCTTTGAACTGCGTCCTCTTGACCTAAACGAGTAAGACAATATACATAATGGACTGTGTTAAAACCGGTATAATGTGTAAAAGGATTTTCATCAAGATAATGTGCAAGAGCATTAAATTGTTCTAATTGCGGAAATCCAGCCATGTCCAGACGCCATAATAATGAGATGGCATCTATTTGTTCGGTAATGATTTCTGGAGAAGTACCAAAAATAACAGGATATAAATCCATTACCTTATCCGCTTGCCGTAATGCAAGGTAAAATAAAGCTAAATGCCAACTGTTATGTCCACGAAGAAGTGGTGAGATCTGTTCCCAGCTTCCTCGGAACGTTTCTAAAGCGGCTATCCCTTTGGCACTATTCTTTGTGTTGAGATAGACATGAGCCAAAGTATGATGAGCCCAAGGTGTAAGTGGTTCGATGGTCAAAGCCTGTTCTGCCAAACGTTGCGCATCGGATAGATGACCCGATAATTCCGCTGCAAAAGAATGCATGGCTAAAAAATGGGACTCATCTTGATTATGTGCTGCTATTCGTTCACAAAATTTCAAATAGTGATGACTGGTGTAAGCCTGTCCCGAACAATAAAATAACCATTCAGCAAACTTTGCTGCTAAAGTATCGCGTGGATATAAAGCCGTTAAAGCCGCTAAAATAGTCAAAGCACTTTCATACTCCAAATTCATCCAAGCTTTAGCTGCTTGATACGTTAATTTTTCTCTTAAATTAACTGAATTCAATAATTTTTCAGCCTGCAGCAAATGTTCTTTTGCTAAAGCAGTGGCTGGATCAGTCTGGCCATAAAGATAAAATGCAGCAGTATAAACCTGTAGGAGCAAATTATCAGGATTTATTTTGACTGCCTCGAGAATATTATGAGGCTCCTTGCCTGCTCCTAAGATTTGTTGATGGAAATGGTTAATGCTTTCTATTACTTGCAACGACTGAGTCGTTACGGGTAAGCCTCGATTTGTTTCCATATTTTTCCTAACGTATCTTCGACTGCTTCTTTTTATTATATATCCCTTTAAGAAAAATAAAGTAAAAAAACAACTCAGAAAGAAAATCAAAAGTATGATTTAATTGCATCAATTAGAATCATCGAATACTCTAGTGGCTCAAATTTGTTAATGGACGAAATCATGAAAAATCAAAAAGAACTGTTCGAATTTTTATGTGAATTAATTGATATCCAAATTAAAAAATATGTTGCTTTGCCCAAAATAGGAATAGGTCCAGATGCACGCCTAAATGGTCAACTCGTTTTTCAAGAAGTCAATGAACTATTAGGATTTGCGGAACAATTAATCAAAGAATTAGAAAATCCACAACAGGGTTACGCTGATCCAGAACATTTTACTACTCTTTTTAATCAAATAAAGTTTTATCTTGAGCAAGAACATCTAAGGGGATATGCAGGTTGGCTTCTTGATGAAAACAACATCCATACTCCACTTATGTCACGAGTAAATGAGCAAATCAAAAAATTAAAGGAGATCGCTCACTCAGCAAACATTGTCTATTCTCCTGAATCAAAACCTGTAACAGAAACACAAAGACAAACTGAATATGATAGTGTGGCTATTGCTTTTTATATTTTGGATCTCGCCCTGAAAATAGCTGAAAATCCTTCGATAAAATTAGAGGATAAGAGTCTTGGACATGCCCTCCCGATATTAAAACGTAATGCGACTACCCGATATAATAAAGAAGAATTCGCTCAGCCAATCCGGGAGTTACACAAAAAATGCAGTGATTTTCTGACGCAATCCGAATCTCAAAAAGGTGATACATTGCTGGATAAAGCGAATGCTGAAATCTATGAAAGAAAACACAGAGAACAATGGAGCAATTTACTCAAACGTTATCAAAAAATTGAGCCAGACTCTAAATTATTCGCTTCGGAACATGAGTGGTATAAGATTGGTAAATTAACAGAGGAAACAGCAAAACCAAAATCAGCATATTCCAGTCAAAATCTCACATTATTTAGTGGAGTTGCCTTAGGTGTACTCGTCGTTTGTATGTTGATTTCTTATTTTTTGAAACAACAGAATAATGAAAACCTATTAAGTTCGAATTTGAATCCCTAAAAAAGTAGCCTGGGTGGAGGCATCGCCGTAACCCGGGTTTAGAATCTATGTTATAAGGAACGATGTCAAATCCATATGAACAGAAATAAAAAGGTACAAAAAATTACGCCTGAGTAAACTCAAATAAATCTTTATAAGTATGAAAATTCATTGCATCCTCTTCAGTCACTGTTAAATTATATTCTTCGCTAAGAATGGCCAGTAATTCAACAATTTTTAAAGAATCTAAATGCAAGTCTTCAATTAACGCCGTATCATTATGAATTTCTTCTGCGTTCGTGCCTGATAATTTGGATATAATATTTTTTAATTCTGTCTCAGTAATTTTCATAAACAATACCTCTTAATGATCTTTTGAGGCCAGATAATACCATGAAGCGAAAGAACCTAAGCCTAAAATAAGTAAGAGTATAGCTAAAGAGAATTGGCCATACCACTCACCTAGAGCGATAATTCCACTAGACAATGCGGCACTTAAGTCTTGCATGCATGCATATAAGGCCCCTACTGTTCCCGCCATATGGGGAAATGGATGAAAAGCGCCGGCAAATGCATTGATAAAAGTAAACCCCATTCCCATGCTAAACAACGACACAGGAATCATGATGGAGAGTACATTCTGCAATCCTATGAGCGACAAAAAGAGCATGGTAAAACCACCTATTACCATGAAGACAATTCCGATAAATACCATGTAGGATACACCTTTTCTCATCACCATTTGGCTGTTAATTATTCCGCTCACACAAATTGCACCGGCAATAAAAATGGTTAATTGGCCAAACTCTATAGGACTAAGTCCTAATGTGTCTTGAAAAAGAAAGGGAGCAATCGCGAGATAACCAATTATACCCGCAGAAGCAAGACAGGCACACAATGCATAGCCTAAAAACACTTTAGATTGTAACAAGGTTAAATAATTATCACGCATTACTCTAAATTGAGTTGCATGAGGATTAAGATTTTTATTGGTTTCAGGAAGTGTACATAATGCCAAGATCCATATTGCGATACCAAATACGAGTAAAAATAAAAAATTGATACGCCATCCAAAATGCTCCTGAATATATCCCCCTAGAATTGGAGATGCCACCATAATAAAAACACTCACAATCCCTACATAAGAACCAATCTTAGATAAAATTCTGTCGGTAAAAAGATCGCGAACTAGAGATCGGCCTACTGAACCACAACATCCAATGCCAAATCCCTGAATGAAACGGCCAATAATCAAGACTAAAACTGAAGGAGCGAGAAAACAGCATAAACTGCCTAAGATACTTAGGCCAACACCAAAAATAAGAGGTGGTTTGCGACCAATTTTATCTGATAAAGGACCATAAAATACATGGGAAATACTCAAACCGAGCATAAAAAGAGATAACGTTAATTGAATGGATGCTTCACTACTGTGAAACTCTTTCGTAATTGCAGGTAATGAAGGAACATACTGATCAGTAGTCATCTGCATCAATACCATGAGCATTAAAATAACAAAAATCAGCAAAGGTTGTAACGAAACCTGTTGTACATCATTTTCTTTGTGCATCAAAAAAACCTTTTTAACCCCTGGATTAATGACCTACTCCAAACTGAGTTCATGGTGCAATCACACCATGCATAGTCCCAAAATAATCAAACAACAAATATAACCAATAAACCAAATCGTTGATCTTAAGGAAGCCATATCCATTAAATAAAAATAGCTATAAATAACTCGAGAAACGATAAAAATAATCGCCAAAATTTGAATTGTTACTCCGATATGATGAGTTGCTATTGCGGTTAATGTCGCAGTCGCAAATACAAGCAAAGCTTCAAAACTGTTTTGATGAGCTGCAACTGCGCGCGCCCCCATTCCTTGTAATCGTGCCTGTTGCGCTCTTGGATAATGATTATCATATTGCCCTTCTTTTTGCATAAAATTAGCAACAACAAGCTTGAGAAGATATGGGAACAATATCGCAATAAACAAACAAATAATTAAAGTGGTCATAGGCAATTTTTCCTGTAGTAATGGCTCACATTTTCTATAAAAAATCATCGTAGCCTGCGGCAACAACGCAAAACCCAGGTTACAAAAAAATTTAAATTAGACTCTGTTTACAGACTCTAGGGGTAAATCATTATTAAAAACGAAACCATAATAGCGAGAATATTAACCCAGTACAATGACTCATACCTCCCCTATTCAATAAGGAAAATAGTACTTTCTACCAATTAATTTCTTCTGTTATGATGAATTTATCGAGTTGTAGTCATTTAAAGGATTGTATTATGGTGCAAGATGATTCAAAAAAAAAATCAAAAGGGCATATTGTCTTATCATCACATCCATCTGGGCATACCGCTGCACCGCTAAAAATAAAATGGGGCGCAGAAAACCCTAAAGAACGCGGCCCGGTAATTGCCTCTCTTACGAATATAAAAAATCGCAATGCAGTCGGCACGCACTCTGGATCATATTCAGTTTATCGAGCACTAGCAGTTGCTGCCGGAGTGTTGGACTCAGAGCACGTACCAGACCTTACCGATACTACGCCGCCTGTAGCTATTGGCCCATATCCCCAATGGTACGATACCCAGAAAATCATCTCCATCGATCCTTGGGGACATCTAGTTGCCAGTGTATTTTCGGAAGAAATTCAAGCGGGATATGATATTCGCCCTACAATAGCAGTTACCAAAGCCCATATTAATATTCCTGAATTGCATACAGCCATCCAAAGAGGCCGCCTCAAACCTGATGGAAAAATATTAAAAGAATCAGGTGATGTCGCAGTCACTAAAGTCGCTGTGGAACCAGTCTGGTATTTACCTGGAATTGCTGAACGCTTTGGAATTTCAGAATCACTTTTACGTCGTACCTTATTTGAGCAAACAGCTGGAATGTTCCCTGAATTAGTAACACGCTCTGACTTCGATGTTTTTTTACCCCCTATAGGTGGATTAACCGCCTATTTTTTTGGTGACGCAACCACCATCCACGATCCCAAAATTGAGCTTACCTGTCGTATTCATGATGAATGTAATGGTTCTGATGTATTCGGCTCCGATATTTGTACCTGTCGCCCCTATTTGGTACATGGGATTGAATTGTCTATTGAGTCTGCCCAGAAAGGTGGAGCCGGTTTGATTGTTTATAATCGAAAAGAAGGGAGAGCTTTGGGTGAAGTGACCAAATTTTTGGTCTATAACGCCCGCAAAAGACAGAAAGGTGGGGATACTGCGGCTAAATACTTTGAACGAACGGAGTGTGTCGCAGGAGTCCAGGATATGCGCTTCCAAGAACTCATGTCGGATATTTTACATTGGCTTGGCATCACCAAAATTCATCGTTTTGTTTCGATGTCCAATATGAAATATGACGCATTACTCAAGTCAGGGATTCATGTTGTAGAACGAGTAAGCATTCCCGATGAGCTCATTCCTCTTGATGCTCAAGTAGAAATGAATGCCAAACGTGCGGCAGGGTATTATTCACCTAATCGAATCGTTGATATTAATGAATTAGCGAAAACCAAAGGACGTGATCTTAATGAGTAATGAACAAGAAATTGCCCAAGTATTAGCCACGTTAAGGGATCCGCGCACTATACGCGTACGTTCCCAAGCTATTTTAGAGCGAGTCAAACAAGACCAATCAGCATACTTTTTCTTAGATCCAGAAAAAATGACCACTACAGCTTCATTTGTCATCGAAGTCATTCAAGATAACTATCCAAATCTTGATATTCCCTATCACAGTCGTTGGCGTCATTTTGAAGCTGGGAATATTAATCGAATAAAAAAAATGCGGGAACAATTGGGTATCTTATCTGCAGATGAATGGGGTAAAATTCTTTACGAACTGGTTATCATCAGTGTATTCCTCGATGCAGGTGCTGGCCAATACTGGCGCTATAAAGAGCCTGAAACAGGAGTCGAATATTCGCGCTCCGAAGGTCTCGCCCTAGCAAGTCTTTCTCTTTATCAAAAAGGAATGTTTAGTGCTCGCCCATCCCAACCGTTGAGAGTAGATGCTGAGCGCTTATTGTCTTTTAATGAAGCTGACCTACGTGATGGTTTTCAAGTCACTGCCACAAATCCTTTAGATGGCCTTTTTGGACGAGTTGCATTGCTGAATCGACTCGGTGCATTAATACAACAAGACGAACATCATTTTGAAAAAGAAAGCCGCTTAGGTAACTTTTATACCTACATGAGTTCTTTGGCATCAAATGACACACTTACTGCATCTCAGATTTTTCATGAAGTGCTCGATACATTTAATGAAATATGGCCAACAAGACTGCTATTTCATGGAGTCTCACTTGGAGATGTGTGGCAATATAGTGCATTCAAATCAAATGAATCTGGATCGGAATACATTCCATTTCATAAATTATCCCAATGGTTAACTTATTCTTTGATTGAACCCTTGGAGCAAGCAGGAATTACAGTAACTCATCTGGAAGAACTAACCGGTTTGCCAGAATATCGAAATGGTGGTTTACTCATCGATTGTGGGTTGCTGCAAATTAAAAATAAGAAAATTCTGGAAGAGGCACTCCCACCAGATGCAGAAGCAATTGTGGAGTGGCGTGCATTAACCATTGCGTTATTGGATGAATTAGCCGCATTAATCAGGAAAAAACTGCAAAAAAATACCAAAGAACTTCCTTTGGCTAAAATTTTGCAAGGAGGAACCTGGGAGGCAGGACGACGAATTGCCAAACAAAAACGTTCCCAAGGTATTCCACCAATACAGATTATTAGTGATGGCACAGTTTTTTAATTTAAGACATGTTGTTTGGGTGAAGGATCAGCCGCAACCCGGGTTTTCCATCATGGATTTCCCAGGTTCCGCATCGCTTCACCCAGGCTACATTTTTTCACATAAAACCGCAGTTTGGAGTTAAAATGAACAATCAACGTGTAGTGGTAGTGCAGCATCCATTAATTCAGCATAAATTAACAATTATGCGTCGAAAAGATACCAGCACCGTTAAGTTTCGCACATTGATGCATGAAATCAGTATGTTGCTCGCATATGAAATCACTCGTGATTTGGAAATGGAATATGAAGAAATCGAAACACCCTTAGCCGTAATGCAATCACCGGTTTTAAAAGGTAAAAAAATGGTTTTTGTTTCAATTTTGCGTGCCGGGAATGGTTTAGTCGATGGCATGCTACAACTTGTACCTACAGCACGAATTGGTCATATTGGCTTGTACCGTGATCCGAAAACCCTAGAAGCTGTCGAGTACTATATTAAGCTCCCAGAACATACTCGAGATCGTGATGTGATTGTAGTTGATCCCATGTTGGCAACTGGAAATTCAGCAATCGCCGCAGTCAAGGAAATTAAGGCAATTGAGCCTCAATCAATCAAATTTCTCTGCCTGCTTGCCTCTCCAGAAGGGATAGCAGCATTTCATGACGAGCATCCAGAGGTTCCTATTTTCACAGCGGCCATAGACCAGCAGCTCAATGAAAAAGGCTATATTATTCCAGGATTAGGCGATGCAGGGGACAGACTTTATGGCACGAAACTAGAATATTAGCCATCTGTACAAAAGAAAAAAATTTTGTTGAAATATTGGATTCACAGTGTTAATATTGAACGTTGTGTCCGTTATATATAAAGGATATTTTAATGTCATCAAATGAATCTGCAGTACTTTCACCTCTAGCAGTAAATAAAAAATATTCATGGACAAAACATGATACCGTTTGGATGTTAAGTCTTTACGGTACAGCCGTAGGCGCCGGAACCCTTTTTCTTCCAATAGATGCCGGACTTAATGGGATTTGGCCCTTAATTATAATGGCCGTACTTGCCTTTCCCATGACTTACTTTTCACATAGAGCATTATGCCGCTTTGTTTTATCAGGTTCTTCTACTCAGAATGACATTACCGATGTGGTTGAAGAACACTTTGGTACTTTTTCAGGAAGGATACTGACCGGTTTATATTTTTTTGCAATTTATCCAATCTTATTAATGTATAGCGTGGCAATTACGAATACTACTGAAAGCTTTCTTGTGAATCAGCTCGGTATGTCCGCGCCCCCAAGAGCACTTTTATCGATCATACTTATACTTGCACTCATGGCCATAGTCCGATTTGGACAGGAAATAATTGTCAAATCAATGTCTTTATTGGTTTATCCTTTTGCAACTATATTATTATTTTTATCTATTTATTTAATTCCCAACTGGAATAGTGCCATTTTACAACAAAGCAATTCATTGCATGCTAATGGAGGACATGGACTGTTAATGACCATGTGGTTAGTCATTCCAGTCATGGTATTTTCTTTTAATCATTCACCCATTATTTCTTCTTTTGCGGTCAATCAAAAACAGCAATATGGAATTGATGCGGACAGTAACAGTACGGCGATCATGCGCTACAGTCATTTACTTATGGTCTTTTCAGTGATGTTCTTTGTATTCAGTTGCGTTTTCAGTCTTTCACCGCAAGACCTTTTGCAAGCAAAACAACAAAACATTTCTATCCTGTCTTATCTAGCAAATCATTTTAAAACACCTTTGATTGCTTGTATCGCTCCTATTATTGCCTTTATTGCGATTTCCAAATCCTTTTTAGGTCATTATTTAGGTGCTAAAGAAGGTTTGAGCAGCATTATTGTGAATCTATTAAAACCAACAGGAAAAACAATAAGCCAATGCAAGTTGCAACGCGTCATTGAAATTTTTATGGTTCTTACCTGTTGGGTTGTTGCCACTATAAATCCCAACATCTTAAAAATGATAGAAACTCTGGGTGGGCCCGTTATTGCTATCCTATTGTTTATTATGCCTATGTATGCAATTGCTAAAATTCCGGCAATGAAAAAATATAAAACTGATCGTGTAAGTAATGTATTTACAACCATCATGGGCATCATCGCTATCTCAGCGATATTGTATGGTTTGCTGTAAAACGGAGAGCAGGATCGTAGCCTGGGTGAAGCGTAGCGTAACCCGGGGTTTTCGGAGTAACTAAAGCGGCCCTATATCCCGGGTTACGCTACGCTTCACCCAGGCTACATTGATTGTATTTACAGCCAACCTGACTATTTTCATTCCCACCAAAATATGAAACAATTCATAACAATTTTTATTCAATACTATTTCGATGCACGTTGAATTTCACCACGTACCTATAGAAAACATTCAAGCGGGACAATATCAACCCAGACAAGATTTTAATGACACCACATTAAAAGAACTCGCCCAATCAATTGCATCACAAGGTTTAATTGAACCTCTAATCGTCAGGTCAATCGCAAAACAGCGTTATGAAATTATCGCAGGCGAAAGAAGATGGCGCGCTGCAAAAATAGCAGGATTACAAACTGTCCCTTGCCTTATTGGAAATTATAGTGATAAACAAGCATGTGCCCTCACTCTAATCGAAAACATTCAACGAGAAGATTTAAACTTGATTGAAGAAGCAAGCGCTTATCGACGTTTGATTGACGAGTTTAATTATCATCAAGATGAAATAGCTGCTTTAGTAGGGAAATCACGTAGCCATATTGCCAATATCATTCGCTTATTGGGTTTAAGTGAAAAAATAAAAGATTTAATTCGGAATAAAACCTTATCATTGGGGCATGCGCGAGTTCTTGTAGGGTTAGAACCAAGCCAACAGGACTATTTAGCGAAACAAACCATAACGCAACAATGGTCAGTAAGACAGTTAGAACATGCAGTAAAAATACAAAAAAATAAAGAATTTTCTCCGCCACACAATGCAAAAAGAGATCGAGACATTGAGCGATTACAATCCGTATTAGGAGAACAATTAGGTGCACCAGTACAAATAATCAACGATAATGGTGATGGTGGATGGTTACAAGTTAAATTTTTTGATAATGACACGCTTGCGGGACTTTTGGAGCGATTAGGCTTGCGATATGATTAGGCGATGGCTATCAATTTTCTATTCTGCATATGATGAAAAAAAAGGAACGACATCCATGAAAAGGACGTTTACTGGTGCATTTTTATTGGCATTATCCACACTCTCATATGGTGTCAGTATTCAAGGCGAAGTAGATAAATTAATTAACCGTATTAACCCAAATGTTAATCTTGGAATTGTCGTTCTTGACCTCACTTCTGGACAAACGCTCTACCGCCGTAATGCGGGACGTTTGTATATCCCTGCAAGCAACATGAAGCTTTTTTCCGAAGCAGCAGCATTAATGGTACTTGGTCCAGATTATCGTTTTGCAAATCGATTAAGTATGAGTGCAGGGACAATAGAACAAGGAATACTCCAAGGAAATGTGTATGTGCAACTCAGTGGTGACCCTTCATTTAATCGTAATGATTTAAAAGCACTGCTTTCCTCATTGAAGGAATGGAATATCAATACCATTCAAGGGAATGTATACATCGATAGCAGCCTGGCGCAAGTTGATCCCTATCCGCCTGGCTGGCTGGCCACCGATTTATCCTACAGCTATGGTGCACCCAATGCTCCTGTTATGGTTGATTCCAATCGCTTGACTGTTACCGTAAATCCAGGAGCTCAAGCTGGAGATCCTGCGCTTGTTGAAGTAGACGATGGTGGCGGTGATATCGCATTAAATAACCAGGCGACAACGAAACCCAATGCCAAAGGTTGTGGTGTAGGTTTTAGTTTGGATCAAGACAATCATTTAACTGTACGTGGCTGTGTCGGAGTTGGTCAATGGGCAGTACAACAACGTTTGGCTATAAAAAATCCTTTAATGTATGCACAGGGTATGATCAAGGCTCAATTAGCAAAAGACAATATTCAACTCAATGGCCAGGTCCAATTAGGAAAAACGCCTACAGGTTCTTTACTCATTGCGACACAACATTCTAAACCCGTGTCACAACTAATGGCAGATACTTTAAAACCATCTGATAATCTCTATGCGGACAGCTTATATTTGCATGCTGCAGAAAAACTCAAAGGAGCGCCAGTCAACTGGCGAGATGCTGAACCCGTGATTAAGAGTTTTTTACAATCACAAACAGGAATCGATTTTACTGATGCAATTTTTACGGATGGGTCAGGCTTATCACGCTACAGCTTAGTAACTCCAGAGCAAACCATATCGCTATTAAAATTTTTATATCAACGTTTTCCTTTATCTTATGAATACATATCTGCATTACCTATATCCGGACGTGACGGAACCTTGCAAAAAAGATTCCGTATCCCCACGCAACAGGGTTTTGTTCGTGCTAAAACAGGTACTATGACTGGAATAAATAGCCTTTCAGGATATTTATATACTGCCAATGGCCATACTTTGGCGTTTGCGATGTATGTCAACAGACAGCCAGGCAAAGCATCTGGGCCTGGACGTCCTGTATTGGACGCTTTATGCACTTATTTCTTGCAAAAAAATCCAGACAGCAGTCGTTTGAGTCGAATTTTTTCACCTCATCAACGTATTAGTTTCCAGTCAAATCCTACCCAAGCTGAAAAGCAAAAAGCACATCAAGCTAAATGGAGACGTTTGGAGTCCGCACTACGAACTGCGTTGCGAGGCCAATCTGTAAATATAATATATCGAGGCAATGAACTTATAGTAAACGATAACCAGACCGATCCTGAAAAAGTATGGTCTGTTCTGCAATCCGTAGTAAAGAAATATCCTTTTGGAGTGATGTTATCTTCCAAAACTCTATCGATTAATCCTTCAGGTAGCCCTATTCTACTTTGGGTGCAAACAGATACTCCCAATCAGGTGCAAAGAACCTGGAGTATTCGTGAAGCGGCCTAGGAACATTGTTGTCTCTTGATATAAACCACAATGGAGATTCAATTGAATTCATTTTTTAAGATTGTTCTACTACTTTTTTGTTTTCTTCATTCTGTATATGCAGCACCTAGCTTTTTAACTATTAGTGATATTCATTACGGCAACAACAACTTATCACGTGATGGAGAAGATACCGGCCCAGAGTTTCTGAAAATCGCTATGAAAGAATATGAAAAGTTAAGCCAAAAAGTAGACTTTATTCTTTGCTTGGGTGACTTACCCACTCATTCTTTATTTAACACAACTAAAAAAGGGGAATTCGAAAAAACGGTATTTGATGAGCTATATAAAAACGATAAAAATTTAAAACCTATTTTTTATATCACTGGGAACAATGATTCTTTACTTGGCAATTATCAACCCTTCGAGTCAAATGGTGTTTCTCCATTAAATTTTGCTACGGATTGGAATGGTGCCTGTGCTCATTGTAACGGGTTAATTATTGATGGTAGTCACATGCATCACGATGGGTATTATTCCAGCTATGTGATACCAGGAAATAAAAAAATTATTTTGATCGCCCTAAATGCCACTCAATGGACCAATACTCCCATACTTGCAAAATATCCTAATCAGAAACACGATGCGTTAATTCAGCTTTCTTGGTTGAATAAGCAATTAAAGAACCATCATGCCAAACAACTATTAATTGCCATGCATGAACCGCCTGGAACTTCATATAAGGGGAAACCCGTTTGGCATAAGGCGTACTTACATGAATTTATAAAAATATTAAATAACAACAAAAAATCATATGGAGAAATTACGCTCCTCACATCGCACACACATATGGATGAGATCAGAAAAATCCATCTCGATGATGGGAGCAATGTCTATGCCTTTTCTACGCCAGCGATTAGTCGTATCCATCATAACTACCCGGGTATGAAAATTTTTAGCATGGATAATAATCTGAAAATTAAAAATTTTACTACTTATTATACGAGCAATCTCAACGCATGGAAAAGCCAGCAATACCAGGCACTCCATTCACAAGGGGCTATTTTCCCAAGTTGTCATCACAAAACATTATCACAGTGCCTTAGTACATTAAATACTGAACAAGTATGTAATTATTTAGATAGGGGTTTGTTTTATGGAGTAAAAAGTTCCAAAGTGCCACGTCATGAATGCAACACAATATATAGCGTCATTCACTAAGTTCCAGACAAGGCGTGACTGAGATGAACGAGCTTGCAACGATGTATCGAATTTAGTGGATAGCACGCTATATCAAGTTTTAACTCATTGACAAATCTATAAATCAATTCTAACGTTGGTATCAGTTATCACTAAAGGACTTAAATATGAAAGCACTTTATACAGCAACAGCGCGTACGCACGGTGGCCGAAACGGCCATATAGAAACTTCCGATGGTTTATTGAGACTGGACTTAGCGAAACCCAAAGAATTAGGTGGCGCAGGCGGTGGTACAAATCCGGAAGAATTATTTGCTGCAGGTTATTCCGCATGTTTTGAGAGTGCTATACGCCATGTTGCCAGTTTACAGAAAATTCCTCTGCAAGACGCCTCGATTCTTTCTCAAGTCTCCTTATATACCACCCCAGAAAAAGGATATAAGCTTGGTGTTGAAATGCATGCTCATCTTGTGGGCTTAAGTCAAAAAGATGCAGAAGATTTAGTCGCCAAAGCACATCAAGTTTGCCCCTATTCTAATGCAATTCGCGGTAATGTGAATGTGGAATTTAAAGTAAGTGTCGAATAAAGCATATTTGAATGAAGCAGAATCTTTTAACTGCTTCATTCAAACACATCCCAATGAGTGAGCTTCATTATTAGGAATTTTATGTTGGTTGGTTGGACAGTTCCTGATACTATAAACTTATTTTTTTAAAAATATCTATGAAAAACAATCAATTTGATCTTATTGTACTGGGTGGGGGTAGCGGTGGTATTGCCAGCGCTGTCCGAGCTGCTAAATATGGCGCCAAAGTTGCAGTAGTAGAATCCAGCTTTTTGGGTGGTACCTGCGTTAACTTAGGTTGCGTCCCCAAAAAAGTTATGTTCAATGCCTCCATGATTAATGAAATCATGCATCATGCACCTGAATATGGTTATTCACTCACATCCCCAACACTTGACTGGGAAGTACTGGTTAAGAAACGTAACGCTTATATAGAACGACTCCGAGAAGGCTATGCAAAGCGTTTTACTCAGTTTAATATCACTTTAATTCAAGGTGCTGGCGCTTTCCACGACGCACATTCAATCAAAGTAAATGATGTCCTTTATCGGGCGCAACATATCATCATTGCCACAGGCGGAGAACCGTCGCCACCAACAATCCATGGAGGCCAGCATGCAATTGATTCGGATGGATTTTTTGCGTTGACCAAACGGCCTGATAAAGTAGCAATCATCGGTAGTGGGTATATCGGGGTAGAGCTGGCTGGGATATTAAACAGTTTAGGCAGTGAAACTCATTTATTAATGAGAGGAATGCGGCCGTTATCCCGCTTTGATAACGTCTTGGGTGATACCTTAACAGAAATCATGCAACAGCAAGGTATACATATCCATCCAAACCATAAAGCACAAGAAATAAACTTACATAGTGATGGCAGAAAATCAATCGTATGCGGTAGCGGTTCAATTATTCAAGATATCGATGTAATTATTGCTGCTGTGGGGAGAAAACCCAGAACGTATGGATTAAAACTGGAAAAAGTAAATGTTTCCACTGATGAAAAAGGGAGAGTTTTGGTCGATGCATTTCAAAATACCAGTACCCAAGGGATTTATGCTCTAGGTGATGCGACTAACGCCCCTGCCCTTACTCCTGTAGCCATTGCCGCAGGTCGTCGTTTGGCAGATCGTCTTTTTGGCCAGCAACCAGAAGCTTGCCTAAACTACGACAATATCTGCACCGTAATCTTTAGTCATCCACCAATAGGAACAGTTGGGCTTAGTGAACAAGAAGCCATTGAGCAATTCGGTAAGGATCAAATTAAAATCTATCAAACCCGTTTTACACCAATGTTTGATGCATTTGCTGATGAAAAAACACCTACAGTAATGAAACTGGTTACTCTAGGGAAAGAAGAGAAAATTATTGGTTTGCACGTCATCGGATTAGCAGCTGATGAGATGCTCCAAGGTTTTGGGGTGGCAGTAAAAATGGGAGCCTGTAAAAAAGATTTTGATAATACAGTTGCCATTCATCCCACAAGCGCAGAAGAATTTGTAACTATGGTTTAAATAATATGAATGATGCCATTCGCAGTTTTCAAGGTAAATCTCCTTCGATAGGCCAACGAGTCTATATTGATCCTAAATCAGCAATCATTGGTGATGTATCTTTAGGTGATGATGTATCAGTTTGGCCTATGGCTGTTCTACGTGGAGATGTAAACTCGATTAAAATAGGTAATGCCTGCAGCATTCAGGATGGGGCAGTTTTGCACGTTACTCATGATGGCCCCTATACTTCAGGCGGACAACCATTAATTTTAGGCCAAGGAATTACAATTGGACATAAAGCAGTATTACATGGTTGCATTGTTGATGAGTTTTGTCTCATTGGTATGGGTGCATTAATTTTAGATGCTGTACACATACAGCATCATGTAATGGTTGGTGCAGGGGCATTGGTCACTCCCGGAAAAGTTCTAGAAAGCGGCTATTTGTATCTTGGAAACCCAGCTAAAGCAATCAGGAAATTAACCGATCAAGAACTCGAGATGTTAGAATACTCAGCACAACATTATGTGCGGCTCAAAGACAAACATTTGGCATCATTGTAGCTTGGTAAAGTACAGCGCTTTCAACCCTACTGATATATAGAGATATTTGTTCTCACTCCATCTCAGTGCTTTTAAATATTTGATATTGGAATACCCCCTTCTCACTACACCAATTTATTTGAAATAATCTAAACTAAAGGAATAAGAGACAATGGGTTAAGGAAATGACTCAAACGCCTTTAGAAGAAGAAATATTAAAAACTGAAAAATTGAGGACAACAATTTTATCTATTGTTTTTGCTCTATTATCTCTCATGTGGATAATATTTATTATTTACGCACCTGAAATATTTTTTCGAATTGGCAACATCTCAGCCTTACTTTTACCAGCCTATTTAGCAAGTGCAACACTTTATTTTCTATTGATGCGAGTAATAATTTCTCAATACATCGCCCATAAAAAAAATATACCAACATACCTACGGTATCTTAACGCATTTCTCGAAATAAATATTCCTACATTTGGGATTATTATTGCCACAAATTTTCAAACGCCCGTATATGTTCTTTTAATGCCGCCTGTTTTGCTTTATTTTATTTTCATTATTCTTTCTTCACTGACATTAAACGAATGGATATGTCGATTTTCAGGTTTGGTTGCAGCCATTGAATATTGGGGACTTTCCTATTACATTCTCAATTATACGAATATTACAAGCATTGATTACTATTTAGTAGCATGGTTTGCCTTTGCTGCTCGCGGAATGATTTTATTAATTGCAGGTATTATTACAGGATTTGTTACCTCTCAAATTAAAAAGCAGCTTTTTGCAGCTTTTGATGCGCAAAAAGAACGGGATAGAATTGAGGGTATTTTTGGCCGGCATGTCTCGCCTGAGGTTGTATCTAAGTTATTATCTAAAGATGCTCATGCAAGTGAATACTTACCTGTTTGCATTATGTTTTTGGACATAAGAAATTTTAGTTATTTTACCGAACAAAACGAACCATCCGTTGTTGTTGATTATCTCAATAATCTTTTTAAACATATAGTAAAAATCATTCATGATAATAAAGGGATTATCAATAAATTTTTAGGCGACGGCTTTATGGCGGTGTTTGGCGCCCCTTTATCTAACGGCAATGATGTAGCTAATGCGGCAAATGCAGCATTAACGATCATTCAATGCATCGAAGAAGAGAGAAAAAAAGGTACTCTCCCTGATCTGAAATTAGGAATTGGTTTACATTTTGGCCATGCAGTAACAGGCACTATAGGAACAAAAAAACGCCAGGAATATACTATTATTGGGGATGTAGTGAATTCTGCTGCTCATATAGAGCAGTTAAATAAAACGTATCATTCCCAGGTTCTTATTTCTGAAGATGCAATGAAACAGCTCTCTGAAATTAAAGGTGAATTTGTTGGTAACGCTACTCTAAAACATCGTGACACTCCGATTAAATTATACAAATTGGCTTAATTTCCCATTTGTACATCTGCTTTCATAATTTTTGATAATTGTGGCGTTAGGAAAATAGCAATTACAGGCTTAGTTATCTGATTTCCATAATTTTTTCAAAGATGTTAAGAATTAAACCCTTTTGAACAAAAAAAATCTACCCTTTATCATGAGAAAAACGAACAACAGTTGTATTTACCAAGCATAGTTCATTTCTACTTTCCTAAACCTTAATTTTTGATTTAATTTAAATTTTAAAGAACAGAAGATCCGGACAACAACTCATAGACCCCGGCTTCCTGCTCATAAGATCCAGCTTCTTGTTTTGGCGGTTTTATAAAGCCATGGACACTAAGCAACTCACTTTGATTCACTTTTTCTGGCGCTTCTGAGTTCACAGTATCCTCAAATTGATCGAGTTGTTGTTCCATCTGCTCTATAAGGAGTTGTAAACGAGCGCTTTTTTCAGCCAATTCCAATTGCATTAACTTTATTTCTTGCACATCATCTTCCAGATCAGCAAGTCTTTTTTCGATCATTATGATACTCCTTATGCTAAAAAATTTCTTAATCCTCACTCCTTGGCTATAAAAATATGTGTTTCATGATTCTCAAGCCTGAAAGTCAGGTGAATACTAACAATTATTCAACCATAACTCGAGTCACTTCAGGAATTTTCATGACTAAATCTTCTGTATATGCGCTAGAAGGTGTTTGAAAACCAATAGGAGCATTTCCTGATAAGGCGTGTTGCATAATCACCAGAGTGGATAAAGCAGTAAGGGTATAACCATTAGGCGTAGTCATTAATGCAGCAATTTTTTTTCCTGAATCATTGCTTACTTCACCATAGATTTTTACAACTGAATTTTGTCTTTGCTTCTCTGTAGGGCCTGCGGGTAATTGATTAATTTTATGCATTATGTATTTTTTAATTGGTGGCCACGCCAGAACTTTTTTAAAAGGATTAATAAAACCTCTAAGTTGAATTATCTTTTTAGGTAATGCCATATAAATTTCTATATGAGGAATCTGAGTAGACCACCATGCTGATGCCAAATCACCCCACGAAGTTGTGGCACATAACCGCTTTTTTGAGGTGCCAAAATCAAAAGTTTGACTTTTCCAGCAAAAAGGAACTTTTTTTAAGGCGCCATTCTCTCGAATTAGTGTGCCATCAGGAATACCTTCCATCATTGTTTTAGCAGTACCATGTGAAATACTTAAACCATTGCCTTTATCAAATGTTCCAATGGCAAGAACCAATTGGTTCGCATCAGGCAAACATTGCTTTAAATAAGCAGCCAAGCAATCACTAGGCACGACATCAAATCCAGAACCGGGTAATAACATAATTCCAGCCGCGTGAGCTTGTTCATTCATTGCCATCAGTTGTTCTATTACTCTAACTTCACCGGGAATATCCAAATAATGAGTCTTTACATCAAGACAAGCTAATACCATATTTTCATAGGTATATTTAAATGGGCCAGCACAATGAATTACTGCGACGAGATCGTGCAGAGCATTCTTAGTTTGCTCCAGATCATTAACATCAAACACTCTATATTCCAAATTTAGCGCATTGGCTTGAAGCTTTAATTTTTCTTCATCTCTGCCTGCCAATACCGGTCTTAAGCCTTGCTGTACACTTAATTGAGCAATTAAATTACCGGTATATCCATATGAGCCATAAATTAAGAAATTCTTTTTCATCTCAAATCAATCCAAAACATTTTTAATTCAGTGTAGCTCGAGAATTGGCTTTTATCGAGATCAGGTTATCTCTTACCGCAAATAGCGCAAAGAAATAAAAAGTAAAACACTTTAAAAAGAAACATAAAAAGGAAGGCTAAAAATTTGTTTTAAATTTGCAATTAATGAATAAAATCACGAGCAAGCAATTTTTTGTT
>NZ_LNXS01000054.1:0-80997 GCF_001467525.1 Legionella anisa | reverse complement strand
TGAAAAAATGGCCTAAAACACTGTCAACCCCTAAATGATAAAATTTAAAAATATTTTTTACGCAGCCTTGCCGAAAGGACACATATATTTTATACAAGATATCATTTTTTCTTCGATAATTTCGCGTCCTTTTAATATTTCAGCTTCATCAGAAGAAACCTCGCCAAGCATGCGATGTATGTTAAATTCAGTCCATGCCAATACACAATGTCCTAGCCATCCTGTAAATGCTTGATGGGGAGATGTTATCCATGGTTTAGAAGTATGTTGATGGTATGTGGTGATCAGTTTCTTCAAAAAGGGGGTATTTACTTTCTGATATAAAATAATGCCACTCCATTCCAACCCATATCCTATTATTTCTAACATAGGATTCATTAAGCCTGCGCTTTCCCAGTCAATAATATGTGGTTTACTGTGACTATCCCAAAGCACATTCTGAATGTGCATGTCTCTATGTGTAATAACTGACTCTTGTTTGAGGGTTGGGATTGCCTGAAAATAGACTTGATTCCAATCTAAAATGACTGGCAATAACGCCATCAAATTAGAATGTTTGGCGCGCTCAATCAATTTTACCCAATGCGCATCTTCAAAGTAATCGTACTGGGCTTCATCCGTTCCAGTATGATGAACATCTGCCGAATGCATTAACGAATACAGCTCGCCGATAGCAGTAGCATGCTTAAGCGTTAACTTAGGCTCATCAAGTAAATGACCGGTTATGTAGGGGTAAATTATATAATGTTCTTTATCGACGTTGATGACATACTCATCATTAAAAGCTAAAGCATTAACCGCAGGTATTGCATTTTTAGCCATCTCATTGGCAATTTTCTCGGAGTGTTCATAGGTCGTTTTAAAATGACTTTTAGCGGTAATATGTGGATTTAACCGTTTAATAGCATAGGTACCTTTGCTGGTTTCTATTTTAATCATGGTATGCAGAGCACCGCCTTTGAGCAATTCAGGCTGTGCTTTTAACTCACCTAGTTGCACTTTTTCTATCAATGGTTGCATATTCATTAAATGCGTTCTCAAAATATCTTTTGGTTACAATGAATGTATTTGCCTAACAAAAACATCATCGCAAATTTTTGCGTAAAAAATAAAATGTTGAATTGTTATCAAAGCCTTTTCTTTCAAACTCAACGTAGTACCCAAGTTTTTTATAGAAATCCAGTGCTTCCCAGTCAAATGTATTCACTGCTATAAAATTACATCCACTTTTTTCTGCAAGTTCCTCTGCTTTTTGCATCAGTTGTGTGCCATACCCCATCCCACGAAGTGTTTCTTTTACCCAAAGCTGCCCAACGAATAAGCCGCCGTACATATTATCTCCACCACATCCGCCAACTATAGTTCCATCCTCATTACGAATAAAAAACCCAAAGAAATCCAGTGCCTTCATCCCCTTTTTTTGTTTGGCTATCGCTGTAATGGCATCATTTAATAATTGGATATCTTCTGATTTTGGGTTTGATTCATAACTTATTTCATACTTCATAGCGGGTTCCTTATTTAAATTCTTTACCTATGCATGAGACAACAGTGGAAACATCAACTGATTTTCATCGAATAACACAGTTTTTTTGCCTCAACAAAAAGCATTTCATCCTTCTCATATTCATCGATAGGAATTATCTCATATGATGAACAATCCTTTGGGGCAAAACCAAAGTCGCACAGAAGGGCTGTTTTCATCTAAAGTATGGGTTAATTCGATGAGCTGATAGGGAAATTTCATTTTATTATTTCACTTTTTTGGTAAACCATAATATCAAATCATCATCCAAACAAACCATTTTTCCTGGATCAACTGGTTTATAGTCATAAGTGACTCCCAACCCATCAGGAATATAGCCGCGTTTGATGTAGAGTCGTTGCGCCTGTCCATAGCCTCCATCTTGTCCACCATATAAGCCAACGCCAAGACCAACATGAGAGTGTTGACTTGCTGCTTTTTCTTCAGCGACTGTTAGTAAGGTACTTCCTATCCCAAATTTTCGAAAAGAAGGTAATACATTTAAGTCCATAATTTCCGGGATTTTTTTATGAGCAAAGGGTTCATAGAGTGATGTCCATTTTAGCGTAACATAACCGGCTATTTGGTCTTGAAAATAAGCCAACCACACTACTCGCTCAGCCTGTTGTTGTTCTTGGTAATACTTTGCAAATAATGATGCAGGTTTTTGCCAATTTGCTTTTTGAAAAGCATCGATCAGAAAGGGGATATCAGATAACGTCAGCGCTTTGATAACAATTGCATGTTGGTTTATTGCTAAAGGTTCAAGCTGTTTCATCATATATGCCATATTCCACTCATATCCGGCAGGTTTTAAATCAAAAAGAGCTTTAAAACCAACCGACTGATAAAACAGGTACGTTTTAAGATAATTCTCTTCTGATTCAGAAGGACTTAGAGTTTCAACGGTTATAGTTTTAGCACCTTGCGTTATAGCAAAATGACAAGCCTCGTCTATTAATTGCTTTCCAACACCTTGACGGTGAAAATCACGTCTCACAGCCATCCAATAAATATTGGCATTATTCGAATAAGGAAAATCAATTGAAATGAGACCAATATAGTTATCATCCTTTTTCGTGGCGAAATTTATACGTTTTGTAACACCTATAGCGTAATGCTCATTTGCTTCTAGTAATCCGAAGTACTCGGGTAACTCCGCTGTAATTTTTTGACATAAGGCTTTAGCTAGTTCACCCGTTATTTTTTCAATTTGAATCATAATATTTTCCCTGCTGCAGTATTTCGAGCATTTCCTTCATATGATTTGATGGATACGGAGTTGACTTATCTTTCTGAATTTCTTTATAAAATGTATGCATTTTTTCTGCAATAGGTGCATTTTTAGATAGTATTTCATTTATTTTATCGGGCAATTTAATTGACTGTTTATTTGCTAAGTAATCACTTAATGTCTTGTCCCAGTGATCCTTTCCTGCATAGGTTGTTAGGACACCATGTAGCAAATTGACTGAATAACTACATCTATCATAATTTTCTTGGTCTTTTACAAAATTATGCTCGGTCATTGATAAATCAAAGTTCTTTGACAGTGCTAAACCAAAATCACTGAGGTAAATGTCATCCTCATCAGCTAAAATGTTATGAAAATGAGCATCCATATGAAGAAAACTATTTTCATGCATAAATTCTAAAACCGTTCCAAATGATTTGTTCAATTTTTTTAGGTAGTTGATTGAATCTAATTCAGTGTTACTTGATGACAAAACTTCTTTTAAATATTGGTGTAAATTTTTCGGGAAATGCTCAAGAAATAATAAAACACTAGCGTTAGTACTATTCAGACCATGTATACGCTCTTTGATATTTTCGTTGTTTTCCCAATAATCTAAATATTTTTCTGTAGATTCCCAATAGGAAAGATCTGTTTTACTTAAAGAATTCGGGATAATTCGCCAGCTATACATAATTGCGAAATTGGGGCATTTACCACTGATCACCCAGTTGGTTGTCATGATGTGTGCTGCAAGCTCACGCCAAGCGCTAAAACCCGCTGAGCCAATACCATATTGATAGCACATTGGTAATTTAAAAATATTAGCCGTCGACATGAAGTTATCTGGTTTTAGTTCAAGTTCAGTAATTGGAACCCTTTTTACAAAAACTGGGATATTTTCGATGTCTATTTGAACAGAGGTGCCTCCAATACCAGTATGCATCTCTTTTCCGGTAGACAGGACTGCTTGTAATTGTTGATTGCTCATACACGATAATGTGTTAGAGACAATAGTATATTTTTCAGTTCGCTTAGATAAGGTTTTCATTTTTGTACTTGTCGGTTATAGCTTTAGATCTAAACTCCCATCAGATGATTGAAATTTAGTAATTAGTATAAATTGTATCATAATGCGCGATTGAATTAGGTGCTGAATACCGGCATAGGTGTTTTTGCCTGTTTTTTGCAACTTAAAGGTAAAGGAATTCGAATTTTGTAAACTTCTCCACCATTTACTATCATAAAAGCCTGTCCTTTAGGTAAAGACACAATATCATCTATCCCAATCATTGGCACTGAGGAAGTCTGAACTCGATCCTCATTTGTCGTATTAAAATAAACCCCATCATCCCCATGTGGCGTATCATTAACCATAGAAACTTGGGTATGTCCAACTACTCCTACTTGAGGAAGAACTTTAACCAACAGATTAGCTGTTTCTTCATTTTTAACCCGTAACATAATAAGAGTATTAAAATTTCCTTCAGATACTTCTGCCTTAGCTCTTGATCCAAGAGCCACTTCCATATCCTGAATGGTCTGAGCATAAGCAGTAACTTGAAACCCAGCTCCACCCGCTTTATTGAGAATTTTTACAAAAGAATCCTGGATAATTTCAGAAAGCTCATCACAATGAAGATTTAAGGTATAACGAGCATTAGGTTCTTTGTAAATTTTACCGGCTGTAGAAACCAGATCTGATAAGAAGGCTTTACCCACTGCCTGAGCGATATTGGGATTAGTTAGACTATCCAAGCCAATATAGAGCACCTTTTTATTTTTAATGACATCCATCAGTTCAATATCTCCTGGCTCAGCTTTAGATGAAAGAATCTTAGAAGCATTACTTTTATTGATTTCCGATAATACCGGACCAACACTGGCTGTTATTTTGTCATAATAGTGTTTATCCATAATGGCTGCATCGTAGAGATCGATTAAGATTTGGTCGTGCAGTGCTTCTGCATTATTATTTTTGATGGTTTTGTTGATGTGTTCTTTCACATATTGAGTAATTGCCTGATGGCGTTCCATAGGAGACTTGGTTTTATTGTTCTTACCAATTTTACTGTCGTGCTCCTCGATAATTTCCTCGATGTTTTGATGATAGTTGGGATAGTGATTTGGCAGGATGGTATCTGCATAGGTCATAAGTAGCTGATCGAGTCTGCTAATATAGAAAGCAATTGATTGGTAAGTGATGGGTTGTTTCATTTCTTCCAAGCAAATAGCTACAATATTGACGTACTTCCATGCAAAAGCTGCAAATTGCTTTCCTTCACCTTCAGCTGAGATGGCATCAGTGATGCGTGTTGCAACCTCGCTGATTTGATCATAATTTTTGAGTGGGTTATATCGTGCTGATTGATTAGGAAAGCCTAAATGCACGATTTTAAAATCATCCACTCTTCCTGATACTTCGCATGCCGCAATCATGTCTCGCACTAAGTCTTGGTCACCTTTAGGATCTACAACAATGACCGCATTACCATTTCTAATATCCTGATTAATGAGGATGCTGGCTAATCTTGTTTTTCCTACTCTGGTGGTACCGACTACAAAAGTATGGCCGACTCGGACATCTTGAGGAATGTACACAGGTTTATCTTCTTCACCGACACCATGTAAGAATGGACTTCCACCAACTGGTGGATCCGGTCTAAAGGGATTGAGCTTTGAGCGTTTGTTTAACCATTTGGCTAATCGAGTATGCTCATGGTTTTGACAAAAACACCGTACTGCTTGATAACAAGATCCTCTTTGCATGAACTTTTCATTTTTGACTTGTTTGATTTGATGAAGTTTTTGCGTATGACTTGGTCGCCAACGAAATCCTTTACCCAGGAATAACCAGTTTTTGGATAAAGGAATTTCTGAGGTGGAAAGGGCATAAGTCGGCATTGCCAATAATCGGTGATGGTAGCGTTTTACTCTTATTGCTTGCCATGCCCTATAAAGACCTGGAATGGCTAGAGTAATAAATGCATAGATACTCATGCTTTGAGTAAGCAAGAATAAATGAGGTTGGCTGTAAGCCAGAAATGCTAATGAAAAACAAGTTATCGCAGACCATGCTTCTGTCGGTTCTCGTAGTAAATTATTAATTGGATAGTTTGTCATAGTGATTGCCATAACATAAGTACATCAATAAACAGAAAGAGTGCCAATAAATACCATCGTACTTTAAGGGCAGCTTTATATTGTTCAGTATTTATTGGGTTTTGTTTATCTATGCGTTGTACTAGCTTTGTCCATAGCAGGATGAGACTTGTGTAAAAGAGTGTATGTAATACAATAAACGAGGGTTGAAATACTGGTTGTTGTAAATAGTTTATTACCTTGGTATTGATGAGCAATGGTGCCAGGATGAGTAAAGCTGTGATTGGTAAAAGAATTTGAAGTATGACTATAATGGTTGAACGAATGTAGTTTTTTATCATAGGGAAGGCTCCAAATGAAAACGATATTTCGATTTTTGGTTGTAGTGCTTAATGCAATTGTTGGTGTTGCGGAAGATAAGCCTAACAATCGCTACATGAGTGTTTCTGAGGCTCGAAGGAAATATGAAGCTGGTTTGATTAGTATGCGTGCATATAACGAAGCTTTTGAACGCAAGGATGTGTTTTAAGCAAATCATAATGCCCCCTTGGAGGCAATTTTTACTCCTGTTTTGGCTACATGCATTCCTGATTGAGTCATGCTTTCACTATTTCGTTCAGAGCCATCGATTAAATCCATTAATCCTGCACCTGCCTCTCCACCAAAGTGACTGGAGAGCTTAAGCAACAATACAGGTGCGACAAAATAAAACATCACAGCCATATTTTTCATGGCGGCAACTGCATCATTCTCTCCTAATGGGTCTAAGACCGAGCGTTCAATAAAGCCCACCAGATGCCAGAGGTATTGCAGAAAAATCGCCATCACAAATAATGCACACAAACTGCCTAATGCTCTTGGACTATAACAACTTAGTGACAGAACTAACGGCGTTAAGATAATTAAAAAGAACATGAAAAATGCCTGCATCACCGGTAAGGTTTGCATGATTGATTCACGTTTGAGCGGTGTTGTGGTCCATGATTTGATCCATTGACCGGAGTTAACCAGTGTATGAGTAATGGCTGATCCAATTTTTCCATTATTGTTGTCCATTAGATTTTTTACTGAGTTCATTTGCATGTCTTTGCTCTCACTGAGCAGCATTTTGGCTATGAACTCTTCAGCAGTGATGTCTGCTTTCCAGGCTTTTGGATGCTTTGTTTTGTATTGGCGTACTCGTTCAAGCATGGCGTAGTAGTTCAGATGCCGATTATAAAAACTTGCTTTGTTGGATACTTCGACTAGATCACCCCGTATTTTATTCCACCATTGTTGGCAGAATGGGTAACCTTCTTCTGGTAGTTGTTCTAGAGGTATATCACCACGGTTGGCTGCTTTTTCCAGATTAGGATTAGGTGCTTGATTAAAGGTAAATCCTGGAACTGGTTTACGCGCATGGAGTTTGCTGTAATACATTTTTTGCAGAATCTTTGAACCCATCCAATTCAAATCGTCTTCACCACCATAGCGTTTTAGCATGGGGTCCAGTTCGCTTGCTTCATGTTTCTCACTATTAAATTGGGTTTTGGCCTCAATAAAACATTGCCGGTGAAATTCCAAAGCTTGTTTTCGTATATCTTGAGGCAAATAGGTAGATACTAAATCACCTTGAATGGATTGCAAACTGTCTGTGCAGCCAGTCACTTTCATTAAACTGTAAGTGAAACTGGACATGAAGTTTTGGATGATAGCAAAACCAATAGGAATTTTTACTTGATTAGTTAAAAGATCGGCAAAAGCTTCATCATAGGTAGTACCACTGTCCCCAATCACAGCAGCTGTAGGACTTTTCATGCCACATAGAGGTTTAAACTGAAGTGCTTTGGTTTCCAAGGGTACACAAGGATAGACAAACAGACAGCAAATTAGAAAACTAATCGCCAATTCATAGAGAAAGTTATTTAAAGCATGCTCTACGGCAAAGAATGCTCCTGTTGGATTAAGTACATTTTTTAAGAAACGATATCCAATCGCTAAAAAACCTAGATACAAAAGCCCAGTTTGCCACAAGGCATTAAAGAGTACTTCATATTGTTGCCAACCAAGATAGGTGGTATAGAGCGATAAAGGATTAAAGACAATCATAATGTAGCTCCTTTATTTTTCTTGAACATAAATGGCACCATTTTTCACAGTCGGCTGTTCATGATCTTGACCTGGGATGTTTTTGTTTTGATCCTGATGACGAATTTCCATAATTGTTCCCAGTGTTTCCGTCATCATTTTTTTACGAACATCATTTTCAAAAGACAGGGAATGAATGTCATCGTCCAGTTTTTTCAAGGCAAAAAGCACCATTTTCATAGCAGGTTTTAAGTTTTGTACTTCCTGGACTTGTAATCCAGCTTGTAAAATTCGCCGCATCATCAAAGCATTATCCAGCATATTTTGTACTGCGATTTCTTCAGCTAATTTGGAGACAGTCAATAATTGCTCTTCTCTTGGAAGATGTTGAATGGTAATGATGATTTCATCTGTAATCAGGAGATTGGAAGCACTAACTTTACGTAGATTGTCTTCGGTAAGAATCCAAGAACCATTCACGAGTTTCCATAGTGCTTTGGCAATATTTTGACTACATGTATTGGCATTGGCACAACTTTGTAACAAGGAAGATAAGCCAATACCCGCTTTAGCATCATGGTTTAGTTTACTTTCACTAGTACTGACTTGAATATCTCCTAAAACTTTTACAGCCCAATTGGCAGCATCTGTAGGAGTAGGCCAACTTTGAGTCATTGGTGTTTTGATATCCGGTTTATCAAGCGAATCCAACGGTTTTCTCTCTAAGAGAATGTTATAACCTGCAATCACTACATCATTAATTACTTTAATAGGTCGTTGGTATTTACCTCCAGCATTCCCTTTTTCATGGCCAATCCAAGGAAGACCATAATCATCACGCTTCTGGGCAATACTTTTAGCGGTTTCGGTGACATCGACATTCTCTTTCTTTGCGCGTTTAGCAGCTTCTAACCAGCCTTGACTGTCCGATATGGACAAAATACCTTCCATTGGTGATTGATTTTGTTCTAATGATTGTTTTACTTCCTGACAATCTTTGACTCTGATGTTGAACTCATTTTGGGCACTGGACGCAGCATTTTGTATTACGTTGTAAAGAGCAGGCATAGACTGTTGCAGTTTGTAAAGAGGATATCCTGCTATCGAGCCTTTAAGATTATCAATGACACCTCCGGGGATGTTAATGGCTGATTTTTTCAGATCCTGAAACGTATTCGTAATTGAAACCACAGGATTAAAACCGCTACAGGAAAATCCCAGGCGACCATCAACATCAGCACCAATCCGAATGGTTTGATCTTTATTCACTGGAGGTATAAACAAATTGGATGTACCTCCAAGTTCATAGTAATAATCGGATTGACTGGGCATAAAACCATCAGCACATGCAAAAGAGGGAATAAGGAAAGTTAAAATCAAAGATCGTTTCATAGAATAGCCTTATCGTTTTTTAGTTTTTTCCACTTTGGGGAAGGTTAAAAGATTCACAAGTTTGCCCTTGTTTTGGATGCAGCCTCGATATTTTCGCCACAGGACAAAGACATAATTTCCATTACCTGCTTTTTCATCTTTTGTGCCGAAATCATTGGCATCACCAGGATGGATGGTGCGGTTTAGCGGATACACTTCTTGCCAAATCACTTTAGTGTTCTTAGGGTCATAAATTACATTAGCGACGGCACAGTTTTTTCCACAAGAATTGCGAGTTGATTTGGTCACATGCAAAGAATTTTTGTTGGTGACAATATCGACAGCATGCATGGCTGCAACAACAGAAGCCCTAAAGTTATATGGCTGGGTAACACGCATCAGTCTTGGAATTTCTGAGCCCCAATGTTGAGTGGCCGTACCAATATCATGGTTGATGAGTAGATGAGGATGAGTGGCCATATACAAAATTTCTGCTGCTTCGGTTCGGTCCATCACAGCATCGGCTTCTGCAAGATAATAGGGTATGCCAAATCCGGTCTCTGCTTTATGAGAAAGATAAGGTAAGCGGTAAAATCCGGCTGGGCTACCAATGACATCAACTATGCGAGTTCGTTCATCATTGATATGCAGTTCAGTAGTCTGGCCACTGTCATTGCCAAACCCGAGTTCAAATCCAGTCGCGGTTTTATAAGCCTTTTGATACAAGGCTCTAGTGGCTGAATTTTCATAAAGTGTTCTTGCTTCTATCCAGGGATTTTCTTCTGGCTTATTGCTGACTGTGATCACCAAATCAGGTAAGAATTGCTCCACAGCAGGTGTTACAACCAATTTAGGTGGTAAATAACCCACTGACCAAGTACAAGATCCAATAACCTTATAGTGGCTGTTGTGAAAAATCTTTTGCAACACGCGAGCAGCAATGGTGAATGTATTCACAGGACTAGGTGGGCTTGTGCTTTCTTTGGCATATAAGATATTAGTCATAAAAATAAGCCCGATTATTAGAAGCCACTTTGGGTTGCTCCAATTTTTTAGCCATGATTTCAGCAGCAGCAAGTACATCATGTTCTTTCTCCAATTCATTACGCGCGGCTTTTTCATTTTTTTCAGTCATTAATAAAGCCAATAGATAGCGTGGTGGAATGACACGAAATAATCCCTGATAACGAGAACCAAGGAGGACTGCTTCAGAGTACAACCCTTTTTGTGAGTCGATATCGCGAATAAGCGCTTCTTGTTGTGGGGTAAGGGTTTTGAATTTTTTAATGTTAGTGAGCTCATTTTCATCCAATCCCAACGCAATCCAGGTTTCGATGAGTGATAGAATTTTGGTTGCTTTGGCAGAACTCATGTCCGCAATATTTTGCGTTAAAGGAATGAGCCAAAGTCCTAATTTTCGAGCCACTTTGGCAATCAGCGTGGCATAAGAAACAATGACATCAATCTCAAATTGCAAATGGGCTTCGTCAATGATGAGAAACATGGGGCGAATTTCATTCTGAGTACGTTCTGCCATAGCCAGAATTCTTGGTAGCAGCGATACCATAACCAAAGCCAATTTACCTCTATCATCCTTAATGGCGGAGATATCAATATGAAAAATATCGAAATCATCTAATGGTTCAGTAGCAACATTAAAAAAGCGTGCCTTGGCTGTATTAATGACATAACTTCGCAATCGATCAGCCATATCATGCAACCGTTCCTTTTTACGGGGGATTGTTTCTGAAGCAATGCGTCGCTCAAATGCGCTTAATACATGTTCAGTGAGCATTTGCGGAATATTTTTTTGTGCTGAGTCATATATGGCATCACTCAAAATTTCAATGAGCAAAGTTTCATCTGCTAAAGTAAAGTTTTCTTCTTCACGAACATTTGCTTCAGTAATCATCGTTCGCAAAGCCAGTGCCAACTCAGCCAAATAAGAGCGGGATTCATTTTGACAATCCAACTCTTCCTCTGATGCGGGAAAGCATTGCTCTGCTTTGAGTTTTTGTAGCGTTAAAGCGATGTTTTCAGATTGCTCGCTGATTTCAGGCAGAGCTTTGTATGCATCACAAAATGGATTGAGCGGTATTGCTTTATCTTTCTGGTTTGATAAGAGTAATTGCCTTGCTTGCAAACCATGTTTTTGGCAATGCATTAACATGCGATCAAAGGAGTTACCCATTTCAAACAGTACTACACGCGCGTTTTTCATAGCTAATAGAGATTGAATCATCCATCCAATGAGCACTGATTTGCCTCCACCAGAGTTTGCAAAAATTGCACAATGGGAATTTTGGCTGATAAAGTCATGATGCAGCAAATCAAAGAAAACAGGCTCGCCTAACCGATTGAAAAATGAAAAGCAGGGAAGATGTCTTGCTCCTTGATTGCGGCCATAGACTGGTAGTAATGCAGCCAATTCGGAGGCATACATTAAGCGGTCAAAGCATAAGTATTTGCGTGCATAATGTGGATCAAAATTAAAAGGCAACATATTGAGATAGGAATTTAGCGGATGAATATCATAATTCGAGTGAATCAGCGGCATTTTTGCTTCGCTAAATATAATGTGCAGCTGCTTTTCTATATTGTGTGCATCTTGTTCATTTTTGGCTTGATAAAACACAGCTTGATTGACCCAATAGAGGCGATTGCCAGTACTCAATTCATTACGTGCTGATTTAATATCATCCCTGACTTCTTGTGGTTTTAAACTGGTACCCACTATCCCTTTTTCCAGTCGAGTTAAGTGTGCATCAAGGGTTGCATCATGACTGAATACAACTTGAATGGTATAAATGCTTCCTGAAGGCAATGTATCGAGTAAAGCATAGCGATGCTTGGGATTAGCTTGTCGTCGTTCACGGGATACCAGACCAATGATTGGAGTCTCTTTTAGTCCATCGACATACAAAATTTTTTGTTTTACTCCTTCAAAAATAAATCCTTGGTCGCTGCTTTCAGGTGGGGTAAATAAAACATTTTGTGATAAATTAAATCCTGCAGGAATCGGTTCAGGGTAGGGGTATTGAGTCAATATTTGATCGGCAGATTTAGGATTAAACCATCTGACCCACCATTGATAATAATCCTTTCCTGAGAGACGTTTTAACTCAATTCCTGGAGAACGTAATTTGCTTTCAATTTGACTTATAACCTCCTGATGTTCTTGTAATATCAGTTCACGAGATAAATTATATTGAGTGAGTTTGCGATAAAAAAGCACACGGATACGACGTCTACGGCCACGATAGGGAGAGCCTGTTTTGGGATCAAGGAATAACCCTTCTGGGCGGGTCATTTTTTTGTATAAATCCCCAAGTCGATTTAAATAGTCTTTGGTCAAAGAGTTGTTGAGGAGATTTTCAGGTACTTGTTTTTTAATGTGGTCAAGGACAAACTCAAGGCAATATTCATCCTGAACAAACATTTGCATAACCCAGGGATCAATGGGATGTAACGGAACTACAGAAGCAAAGGTCTCTCGTATTTTATCAAATACCGCTTGCAGATATTCTGGGGCAGCTGCCTCAGCTGGTATGTCTCCCAACTCAAAGCCTGAACCCAAACTATTACCATCGGCAAATAAAAAAACTTGTTCTTGTTCATTGAAATCAACAACAGCAAGTTTGTCTGCAAAAGAAGGTAAGGGATTTGTATAACTTTTTTTAACTTCTTTTTCCTTGACAGCTTGAGGGTTGGTTTCACCCAATAACCAGTCACTAACAGGTTTTAATAATGACTTCATCCGTTCTCCCTAATACAGTTCTGATGCCAGGGCATACTGGTTTTGTTTATAAAGAAAAAAGCGCGTTGTGTAGCCGGGTTTAATGATTTGTTCATCTCCGAGTTGCGCTACATGGGCAAACACATGAATCGGCACTTCTGGATTGGGAAGCTGCTTAAATTCTTCGCTTGATGTTTCGAGCTTTACCTGATGTGATACTGGCCTCTGGATAGGTTGTTGCATGCTTTGTTGATAAAGCTGACTAACCGTTAAACCCTGATCAGGAATAGGGCTTTGAGACATTTTTGCGGTCGAACAGGCACTTAAAGCCAGACTAGCGCAAAGCATTATCAAAGTGTTTTTGTTGATGGTAACCATAATCTAATACTCTCCCTTGGTTTTCTTTATCAATGGCAATGGTTTGACTGAAATGAAGACTGAGTTGGTTTGGAATAAATCTTGAATTGGATTTAATGCTGGCAGGAACAAACACCATATCGAAACTGCCTTGAATTCTTTTCTCAAGCCATTCGGTTACTTTTTGACTGCCCTCACTGATGGCTCCTCCAGCTGCAAAATGAGTGATTTCTCCAGTAGGTGTGGCAATGGCTTCACCACCTTCAGCTTGATAACTCATTTGCCATTTAGATAAAGCGGCCCCTGCGCCTTGGACTCCACCAGCAATCATTAATGAAGTTAGAACTCTTGGGGCATTGGTGATGTATTGGCCTTTAATGCACGGATTGCCGTATTGATTGGTGAGATAGCCTATGCTGTCATTGTTAACGAGCTCAGCTGAACTTTTCATTTGTTCCTGGCCAACGCTGACAAAGTGGCCATCATCAAAGACAAATAACGCTGAAGTAACATAGGCACGTACACAACTGATGTTATCCAAAAAGGACCCCACACCTATGGCATAACCACTGATTTTCATGCCAGTAATTTCTTCGGGTAGTTGCATTCCATTGGCAGTCATTAAATCACCACGACTGACTATGGCATTGAAAGGAAATAACGGTTGCATCAATTTTCCTTCAACTGGGACTTCACCAATTAGGGCGGATAATAGAGTCACTTTACTAAAATCACTGCCTGCTGGAATGGTATAAAATGGGGTTTTATTTGGTTCTTCTTCTTTTGCAGAAGATTCACTGGTGTCTGACAATTTGTTTTCAGTTGGGATTTTATCGAGCAATGTATCCAGATCTTTGATTTGGCCTGATATCTTGGGTGTACTTTCTTCCATAGGGTAGGCTTGAGATTGATTTTGTGTCAGTGAAGTAATTTGCTCTTTGAGTGACATTAATTCATCGCGTAATCCATGGTTGGATTCTGTCTTAGGTTGTTTTAATTGTTTTTGTAGTGATTTATTTTCTTGATGCATCTGCTCCAATTTTTTTTCTGTTTCTAATAAACGAGCAGAAACATCTCTAATGTTATCGTTGAACTGGCTGGCAATGGCTTCACCAAAATTGTTGGGATTTGATATAGGGTCATTGATAGGAGTAGTTTGGCGGCTGTTAATGAGAATAAGAATTACCACAACCACTACGGAACCAGCCAAAATTTTAATGCCATTATTTTTATTCATCGATTGAATCTCCCTTGTTGCATTAGAGCTGCGGTAAAAGGTTGATCTGAAACTAGGAAAACAGTGGTACTTTCATGTTGATTGCGTGCAGGCAGTATGCTTCTAGGATAAAAACTAGCGGTTTGCCAATGCCCCATTAGGTTTGAAAATTGTAAATGGAGCGGCTTGTTCAACATATTTTTAAGATCAACTGCAGTGATATAGAGATTACTTCCACGCCATGAAGCAAGAGGATGGGTTTCAATGCTGGCTCCATAAAATAGTGGAATCATTTTATGGGTTTGCATTGGTGTACGATAAATGCCTTCAGGGATTTCACGGACACGTTCTGGAGAGTACAAGGCTTGAATCGCAAATCGAGTCAATTGGATGGCATTGTATTCATATTGACTTGAGGCAGAGTGATGATTTGTTTTGGGATCATCAATGAGTATTTCTATGGGAGTGGTGTTCGTCATTTGAGAATCTGCTTTGAGATTGAGAATGATGACTTCACCTTCTGGCAAAAGCTGAACAATCAGACGATTGTCCTTAAAGGATTCCTTTGCCTTCAGATAAAGGCTACTTTTCACTTTTAAAGCATCAATGTTAGGATTTAATTGCTGATCAATAATCTTGATTGCTTGAGGAAATTGAATCAGGCGCTCTTGATTAACTGGCAATTCAATATTCAAAGGTACTTTTTCCCAAACCAGATGTTCACTCTGTAAGGCATAACTTAAGTTCATAACACTTAGTCCTATAATGAGAAAGATTGTTTTAATGCTTTTCATGCTGTTCCTCCGTATCGACAAGTAGATCTTGTAAGCGCACTTCAGGACGGGTATAGCCATCCAGCGCTAATTGGAATGGATTGTGCAATCGAGAAAGATTGAGTTTGACTACGCGAAGACTATAGGCAACCACTTTGTCGGCAATTACCATAGCACTGTTATCTTTCAATCTCTGAGTAATGCGCAGTACCATTTTGACCTCCCAGGTATCAGGACCAATTTTTTGGATGTCTTGCGGCTCCATAAAACGATAAAGACTTACAATTTGTGTACGATCAAAGAGCTGTGCGTTTTTATATGCGGCCAGGGTGCCACGCATTAATTGTTCATGACGCGGTGTGAAGTAATAATGAAATGCTTTGATGTTTCGATTAAATTCTTCCTTGCCTTGATTTGACCAGCTGTAAAGAGTAGGCGTCAGTGAAGTGACAAAACCTTGTACGTATTCATTAGGGATTTCACTGGCTTTCATTAAACCACCATTGGCAGCCATATTGGGACTGAGCCAAAATTCATAACGTTTGGGTATGATCATCAAGGTGATGACTAAAGCAAAGACAATGATCGATAAAATACCGACAAAGGCCAGTAATAATCGGTTATGGTGATGAAGGCTGTCGATTTTTCTCCAGTATTCAAACATGGGGTGCTCCTACAGACTTATTTTTTTGCCAACGTCCCCGATAATGAATCCAGGGAGATTGTTTGAGCCTTAATCGCACCATCCAACTGATGGTTTTCTTCATCACATAACCATAAGGCTTGCTCTCTTTAATGCGGGCAATGCTTTTAGGCCATATGGTAATAGATAGAATGAATCCAACTACAAACCCAATACAGCCAGAAGCTAGTGGAAACCCTGCCATGTATCCCAAAAGGACAAAAAAGACAGTAGTTACTGGAGTCGTGGTGATGACAATCCAAAACAGTTCACGCAGACTCAAACCTTTCCAGGCAGGGTAGTCGTGTGATAGATGACGCGAAGAAGGCTGACTCATAAGTTTCACCTCCTATATTTTGAACTTGGTAATCATGGTGTAACCCACATAGCCTGATGCAATGCTAATAGCTAAATAGGTGATACCCATTACAGCAAAAGTACCGAAAGCCACCATTGAACCTTCGTTCTTTTTTGATTCTTCAATACCATGTTGTACTGTAGTAATGAATTTAATAAAGGTCACGACCGCAGTGATGAACAGCAATAAACCCAGACCTTGTTTGACGTAATTACCAGTCACGGACATCATGCTTTTCGATCCATCGCCGATGTTGTCAGCATCAGAAATTTTAGGGAACCAGGCATCTGCGAGTAATATTGGTGCATAAAATAGACTTACTACACCAAGATAGATTGAGCGAAGCTTTGTTTTCATATTGTCTCCTTAACAAATAACACTAAAATGAAGAGCATCAAGCCAATTACGAGCCTGACAAGTCGAGAACCAAGGCGCAGCAAGTAATCCTGTTGTTGTTTTTCCTCAGCGCCCATCATGTGGTTGACGGACCACATCACCGCGAGAATTACCAGGGCTATGGCAATAAAGCGGATACAGCTGGAAAAGACATGAGCCGAGATGTTGTTGCTTGCTTGTTTAAAGGTGGTGGCAAACATTCTGGCAATTTCGTCTTTACTCATTAGGGTTTCCTCACAAAGTCCATTTCCAGAGACTTGATTTTGCGAGGTTCAATGATGGGTTGGTTGATGTAATCAATCAGACCATTGCGAATATTCAGCAAATCTTCTCTTAGACCTGCATGGTGTTGGCCTTGCATATCTTCAAAGCCTTCAATCTGTAATTGAATACGGACATTGGGTATTATTTGTGCTTGCGCTTCATCAAGAAGTGGCATGATGGCGTTAATTTGGTTAATGATGCGAACCAGGGTTTCATTCAAATCAGGGTTGTTCGCCGAGCATTGAAGGCTTATCATCATTAAGGTCAGATATAGTATTCGTTTCATGTTTTCTCCCTATAAGTACTTCTTAAAGCGACTGGCCGTCATGGCTACCATTAAACTCATCAATAAGCTGACAGGCACAAAGACATAGGCAGGGGTGATGCTGACAGGTAGGGCAAGCCAGAGCATGAGTAAAATCACAAGCCCTCTTTTTAAATAATGATTAAGCCTGTGGAAGACATAAGAGGATTCACGACCTAAACAAGCAGTGCGTATTGCTCTTTGATTTAGACCATCAACAAGACCAGCGATCATAGACAGTGCAAATAAAGGCACAGCAACAAACAAAATAATGAGTTTGATTAATAGACATTGGCTACTTAATAAAATCAGCTGTACGAATTGTTGTGATTTTTCAATTAAGTCTTTGAAAAAATCATTAACGGCTAATTTGTTTATGTAGGGTATAGTTGTTAATGCCCACCTTGGTTCAGCATTTAAAGGAAGGGATACTAGAAGTGAACCTTGATATACAGGGGTAATGGCTTCTCTTTGGGTGTTTACAAGGACATTCACTTTTTCAAAAGCATAGGGGTAGTCATGCAGCAGCCATTGACTTATCGCCCAAATGATTATTACTAACCAACCTAAAAATAGCACTATGGTCAATTGCATGGTCAGTTTTCTGGAGTATTGCTTTACTGCCATACAGCCCCCTCAGCAATAATTAAGGGGTAATGTTGTTCGTGGATGTAATCCATAAGCGGATCAACATTGACGGGTAATAAGGGTAATTTGAATTTTTCTTGCAAAGCCACAATGGTTTCAAAGTCATATACATTGGTAATGAATCCTGTAGCTTGCATGGATTTTAATTGTTCTTGATGTTGTTCTAACCATTGGGTGGATGTTTTATCTGCACCTATGACAAACAAGGACATATTTAACAGATTGGTATCCAATGTCTTGCGGCTGATTTTGCCTGGGGTTGCTTTACTCTTAGCAGGTACGCCAATTGGGCTGGATAAGTTTAATTTTAATGATGCATCACTTTGTGACAGGGTTAAAGGTATCTCATTCATACTATGAACATTCAAAGCAACCAACAGTAAAAGTAGAATCCTAATCATTAAAATCTCCCTAAATCGAGGACTTGGGAACTTTTGCCATTGGCTACTAACAATAATGGGGTTTGTTTCTGGGTTAGTGGTAAGCCTTCAAACTGTTGGTTGCCAGGATTTAGCGTAATTTGCTGGCTAGTCACCATTTGAATAGGGATTTGATGTTTGTTCGCCCATAGTTGTATGGCGTTGTTGTCCATATCCAGAAAGAGCAAGTTGAGCTTTGTGTTTGGTGTGCGATTAATCGCATCAATCAGTTGCAGTACAATGGTAGTGACGGCATCATCAGATTTTATAAAGAAATAGAGTGATTCACCTGTTTTTAATTGAATAGGTTGATGGGCATAGGGTGAGTAGGGGGATGGATCGAAATCTCCAATCACCGGCACATCTTTGAAAAGTTCATTATAGGCTTTGTAAAAGGCATTGTTCCAAGCGATATTTTGCGACACCTTTTGGGCTTCCTGGCGAGCTGCAAGTTCTGCAAAATGTTCGCGTTCAACATCATCTCTGGCATTAAGTCCAAGGATATCAACGGGTGTCATATGCAGATCTTTGTAATACATACCGCTTTTGCTTTGCATTAATTGCAGATAGCGTTTTTCTTCTGTTTCACTCAAGCCCCAATTTTTGGCTTCTACTCTTTGATTGTCATTCAGTTGAAATTCTTTTTCTTCAATGATTTCATCATGAAATTCTGCAAGACCAGCTCTAGCCAAGGCATTATCAGTCTGTTGTATGAGTGGGGTGACAATGCCAGGAATGTAGAAACCAGCTATGGCCTGCTGCCCTAGAAGTAGTCCTATAGTCAGATTAGAAAGCTTACCCATGGTTCACCTCTTGTTGATTTAAGTGAACTAGTACATGAGCTTTATCGGTATTTTCAAATTCTATAGTTTGCTTGGGATAGTTTATTTCAAAGACTGTCCAGTAAGCTAAAGCATCCCCTTTTTCCATTGCTTGGGTTTTGTAGTTGTAGGCTATAGATGCAACAGGAACTTCCTGAATACTATCTATGCTCAATACCTTAAAAGGCAGTTGACTTACTGGGAGCATTTTTACAGGTTGTTTAGTCTCATCCAAATGGCGTAATAAATCGGTAATGCCTTCCAGTTGTTTTTTTATTGCAGCTTGTTCGGTAGTGAACATCTCACCTAATTGATGGTCGTCCTTATTTTGTAGTTGCTGAATGAACGTGTTTAATTGTTTGAGGTTTTGAGTAATGGGCGATAAATCAGGTTGTTCTACAGGCTGTTTTAATTGGGTTTGAATTGATGCGAGTTGCTTGCTAAAGGTGTTTAGTTCATTATGATTTGTGGTTGATTGTTTATTTACGCACACACAAACAATCAATAAAACATTTAAAGCAAGTAGGCTAACCCATTTAAAATCCAGATACTTTCTCATCCTACTCTCCTTGCAATCAGGTTAAAATTTACCTCTCTTAACAAATCGTTTTGTTTAAGAGTGAATAGCTGTTGTCCCACTAATACAGTCAGGCCATGCTCGATCGTTAAAGGTCCAAGATTTCTACTGACCTGTGGTAATGGTTGTTGAAATATTTGCTGCAGGCTTTCGCTTTGTTTTTCCTTGGGGGCAAGGTGATAACCGGAATAACGTAGCCAGTAATTAACAGCTTCACCTATGGTTTGAATTGAGGCAGGAAAATGAATCTGCTGAACTGTTCTTAATGGATTAATTTGGGCTGCTAATGGTTGATTATTGACCGTGGCATAGCGGCTTACTTGTGTGATATTAGCGGCATGAACGTGCAAGACACATAAAACAAGGCTGCATAGTATCGTTTTTCTAGGCATGCTCGCCTCCTGACTGTTCTGAACAATTATTTCTTAGAGCCTGTGCCAGTGTGTGTTGCGCAACGGATTTGCGGATAAAGACTTCCTTCCTCTCAATGTCTACATGCCGCGGGGCTTCTATGCCAAGTTTGATAAGTCCCTCGTTCTCAGAGATTACAAGCACTTTAATTCGGCCTTTATCAATGTAGATTTCCTCGCCTATACGACGGATCAACGTCAGCATGATTTTTCCTCCTTAGCCTCTTTAAAGAGGCTTTCTTTCATTTGGTTGATATGGAATTGGACGACTTTGGGATCAGTGCGTATATGTACTTCTGTTTTCTTTTTTAATGCCTCTTGGCGAGCCTGGATGCTTTTTTTGATCGTCAAGCAACATTCATAGAAAAGTGGCAGGGAAGGAGGATAGTGCTCAGTTTTTTTAGTTTTTTCCAAAGCAAATTTCAGCACCTGATTATCGAATTCCTGGAGACTATCTGACCATTCAAGTCTTGCAATTTCTAATACTTTTGGATTGTTATATGCTGAGAGCCATAGGTAACCGTATATGGCATTAAAGCGTGCAAAAAGCGTATCAATACGTTTATCACTTATCAGTGGTTGTCCCGAATTGGATGACGTTACTTGCGCATTCTGAGATTGGGTTGTCTTCAAAGTCGAAGTTGAAGCTTGCGTCTTTGCAGGATTCAGCGAGGATATCTGCTGCTGATTTTTTACGAGAACTTGTTTGATTGCTTGCATGCGTTTGCTCCTGGGTTCTTAAAGGTAGTAGTGCATCGTTCCAACATTGTTGAGCTATCCAGTTAGCCGGAAATTTCCATTTGGGAACCCACTCACCAGAGAGTTCCATTTCTTGACGGTTTTGAATTTGTTCTTGAAGAGCATCAAGAATTTGAGAAAATAAATTGTCATCAGGACGTAATTTAAAAAACTCCTGATACGCTCTTGTTTCATCCTGCTTCTGTGGATAAAGAGACCAAAATTTTTGAAATTGTTGGCGCACACACACATACATATCTTCTGAGTTATGAGGTGTGTCGGGTTTTGTGTTTGTCACTGTGTTGGGTTTTCGATAATTTTTATCGTAACCTAATGATTTAATATTATTTTTATCGTTCGGGTTTGTGTTGGGTTGATGTGTCGGGTTTGTGTCGGGTTTATTTTGGACAGGCAAATCCGAATCAGCTAACAGGCATTTTAAAATGAGTTGTTTACCAATAGATTGAATCTCAACAAGACCTGCACGCTCAAGAGCATAAATGATACGACGTAATTGTTGGCGACTTGGACTACCAGAATGTTCAAAACCTTGATGGGGTTCAATATAGAGGGCTTCAGAGAGCTGTTGATAGCTGATTTTACGTTTAACGCCTACAAGAAAGGTCTCTCGATCCATATACGGACGAATCCCTAGCAAATAGGCTGATTGTTGAATATAAGGCAATCCCATTAGCGCGGATAATTCATCGGTGTTAACAAACAAAAATCCCATTTCTCTTTTTATCCTTTAAAAACACTGTTACCAACAACGCTTGCACTATCAAATAACTTCATTTAATATCAATCAATTACACGAAACGTGTTGTTGATAACCCATTGTAAATAAGCACTTTTTAGAGTCAATGGGGTATTTCTGATTGATAGTAAATGAACTTAAATGAACTTAAATGAACATAAAAAAAATTATTGGTAGTAGGATTACGCAAGCTAGGAAGGCAAATGGATTGACGGTTAAGGTCTTGGCTGAAAGGGCTGGATTAGGAGCCGCCAGGATTGGAAATTGGGAGCAAGGAACTAGAAGTCCTGGGCCGGAGGAGGCCAAAGAGGGCTTCAGCTTATTCCTTAATAAATAATAGGAAGCATCCATTCATCAATGTCATTTGGAAGTAATTATACTGAATCTCAATTCGGAAGTTGTTAAAAATTTTGTACTTATGACTATATTAGTTCCTTTTATTTTGTAATTTGATTTTAGTCCTTTATTTAGATAACATGCCACCTATTAAAGCAATTAGTTGTTTATTCTTATGAAATTTTTTGATATTTCTTTGCCTTTAAGCGTGGTTCAAAAGGTAGTTCGTTATTTACCTTCAGATGATAAAAAGAGATTAAGTGTCGTAAACCAAAGCTGGAGACACTTATTTATCCATGAGGGATCTGAATTATTTATAGAGGCACAAGATTCAACTGATGTTTCTGAATTACGCCCTCATATTGAAGCAATTTTGCCTGTACTCCCCAAATTTCCGATCACAATAAAGCGTTTAACGGAGGGATTTTCTCCTTGGGCAAACAGTTATCTTGTGCAAATTGGTGATGACCGTTTTGTATTGCGCCATATAAGACATAAAGAAGGTCGAGCTCGTGAAGTACTTGCATCTATTTTTTTCGCGCAAAGCAAAGTAGCCCCTGAAGTAGAGTATTTTGATTTTTCTTCAGGTGTTGTGATCATGCGTTATGTAGAAAATGATCCTTCAATTACTGGACGACTTGATGATGACCAGTTGAAACTTATCGCAAAAAAATTTGCAGTAATACACGCTGGACCGCATTTCAAAAAGCGAGAGGAAGTTGAAAATTCTACCTTAATTACTGACCGTAGAGTGACTTTAAATAGTTATATTAAAGCTTCACCCGTATTTTTCTTGCAGCAATATGCACTCATGCAATTGGATTATTTAACGTCTTTAGTAAGACAAACTCATTATTGTCATAATGATGTTAATCCAAATAATATACTGGCGACTCCAGATAATTTTTATTTTATTGATTGGGAATGTGCCGGATTAAATGATCCCTTTTTAGATTTAGCTACTGTAGTTGCTACTTTGCGTTTAAAGGCACCTGCAGCAAAATCTCTTTTAACTCATTATTTGGGACATGAGCCAACCAGTGAAGAATACTTGCATTATATACGCATGCAACAAATTGCTTTGCTACGGTTTGCAATTAGTTTTGCAGCCAATATCAAAGATCCCTTGAGTGTGGGTAAGGTCGATATTGGTTTAATTCCTGCATTTAATGAATATCAACCTAGTGATGGAAAAATCGATAAAGGCAGCGATTTAGGCAAGTTTTATATTAGTGTCATGCTAATCAAACAAGCCATGCAAACCGTTAATGATTATCAATTTAAACGACAACTTAATACCAAGCTATTAGGAAGCGGAAGTAAGCCCGCAAAAGACTTTAATTTTGGAGCGCTACAAGTTCCTTATTTTATTATGGGAGGAATTTTAAAATATCTCCGTAAGGATGATCTACAAACGCTTCGTCTGGTTTGTCGTAGTTGGCGTTTATTTATCGATGAGCAGATTGTGAAACCCAAAGAGCTGGTTGCTGATGGCACAGTAGAGGCAATAAGTAATTCTACTGCGATTGCTACTCGTCTAAAGTCAGTAGTGAAGTCATTTCTTCCTTGGAATGCAGGAGCTATAAAACCACTGAGTGGAGGGTTATCGCCTTTTTGCCAGAATTTCTTAGTGGAAGCGTATAATCAGAAATACGTCATTAAAATATTAGAAGAAGACAGTGCTCAGGGATGGATGGAATTGTATGCCGCACAAGCAGCATCGTGTATGGGCATTGGTCCACGAATGATTTATTTTAATTCAGCACAAAAAGTAGCAGTATATGAATTTGTAGCTAATGATCCTCGTTGGCCATTGGATAAATCATTGGATCGATTGGCATCACTTGGTTCAGTGATTAGTGCATTGCATGCAATCAAAGTACCTGAAAAAAGAGTAAGTGAAGAAAGCGATAAGTTTCTGAAATTAAAGTCTAAAGTAAAAGATCTTGCTGAAACTGATTCCAGGTTTGAGGATTTTTCTTTAGTAGTGTCTCTATTTAATGACTTAGATCATTTACTCAGTCTAAATCCCAAAAACAGTTTGTGTCATTATGACATGAATCCGTGGAATATATTATTTCAAACGGAAGGGAATCAATTTTCGTTAATTGATTGGGAGTTTGCCCGGGTTGGCAATCCACTTTTTGATGTAGCAACAATCGCAAATTTTTTGCGCTTGAATGCACTGGAAGAAACTTTCCTGCATATTGCTTATAAAAAAGGGCGTATTACTGCACTGGATGAAGCGTGTTATCAAATTACTAAAGCCTATGTTTATTTGCGATATGCTATTTGTTCGCTTGGCTTGAATTCAAGTTATGAATTAAAAATCGATCAAAGCATATTAAGTAACTTACCTCCTTTTAATCAATTTAATCCCTTTCAGTTAAAAATTGATAAAAACACGAATGAAGGGCGCTATTATATTGCTCGGATGTTTGTAAAAGCAGCGATGAATTTGCTTAAGGACAAACAGTTCACTTCTCATTTAAAGACTTATCAGCAAGGGTTTAAAACGGACTATACTCCCTCCTTTTTTGCACATTCATCAGACGGGTTAGATGAAAAAAATGGAACAGGAATTATCGCAAGTTTCAAACAAGACTTATCCTCTTGATGATACAACACCTGTACTTATAGGTTTAAGTTTAAAGCTTCCTCATATTGAAAATGAGGAGGCCTTATGGTCATTTTTAATTGCAGGTAAAAAAACACGCAGTCCTGTTTATAGTTCAAGAATGTGGCGTAGTGAAAATGAAATGACCTATGCCAATTTATTCTCTAATTGGGATTTTTTTACTCCAGACTTATTTAATCTTACTGCAAAAGATATTGCTCATATCGATCCGCAACAAAAACTGGCTTTGTATGGCGTACATACTTGTCTGGAACAAGCCGGCATGACGCGACAGGAATTGCAACAGGCAACTACGGGTGTTTATGCAGGAGTGATGACTGTTGATCACTTACATACTTATGCAAGGAATACAGTGGAGAGTGACAGTCGTTTTTTTTTGAATAACTGTGAAGCCTGCGTTGCGAATCGAGTTTCTCACTGTTTCAACTTGACTGGAGAGAGTAAAAGTATTAATGCAGCATGTGCTAGTTCTTTGGTTGCTTTAAAAGATGCGTGTGACAGCATCAAACAGGGTCAAAACGATTTTGCTTTTGTTATTGGTGTTAATTACATTGATAGTGCTTTAAGGCATCAAAGCTTCAAAAAAGCAGGAATGCTCTCGCGAAGTGGCTGGTGTCATACTTTTTCAATGCAAGCAGATGGATATTTACCATTAGAAGGTATGGTTACTTTGCTCGTTACTTCAAAGGCAAAGGCTGATTCATTGAATCTTCCCATTTTAGCAGCTGTTGCGGGTATTAGTTGTAATCACAATGGAACTACAAGCACGATGACTGCTCCTAGTGTTATGGCACAATCTAAACTCATCCGTTTGACGCAAAAACAATGTTTGAGTCTTGATGTTGGATATGTTGAAGCACATGGAACAGGAACTAATCTTGGCGACCCTGTTGAACTGGAAGCCTTAAGCAGTAATTACCCCAGTTGTTATATTGGCTCCATTAAAGCAAATTTAGGGCATATGGAAGCGGGTGCGGGGTTATTAGGTATTGCCAAGTGCTTGCTGATTTTAAAAAATCGGCAAATTCCACCCCATGTACTATCAGATACACCTAATGTTTTATTACCTGAAACTTTAGGTATTAATACAGAGTCTATTGCTTATAATCACTCGCAAATTGCTGTAAGTTCTTTTGGGTTTGGTGGTGCGAATGCGCATGCTATTTTGCAAAGAGTTCCTGAACGCTCACCAATTCATACAGATGAACCCTTTAAATTACCATTGTTGCTCAGTGCAGCGACCAAAGAGGATTTGCAATTACTCATTGCGCTCTCTGAAGGTTATGTTCTGCAAAAGCAAAAATATCATTTAGCATTAAACTCAATTTATACTCAAGGACATCATGTTTCTTTCCGCCAAGCAGGATGGCTCGGTGATCATGATGAATCCATTGATTGGATATCATTGAATCATGACTCGGTAGTTCTGCCTGGCCGTTGTACACAAGCAGGTCCAATTCAATTAAGACCCTATATGCAGCATACTTTTTCTGGATCGTTACCGGAATATTGGATTAATCTGATTCATGATTTTTTACCTGATATGCGTTGTATTGAGGCTTATGGAAATGCTGTTTCTCTGGCATTAGAAGCCAATCAAAAAATGCAAACATATTTAATATTAAATGGTGAACATTATCCGGCACTCAGTGATTTAGATGATTATGTATTGAAACTTATTGATGGCTTGGTAATAGAAGCATCTGAAGTGAACCGACTTATTGCTGAAAGTATGGAGCTATACCGGCATCAATATACATTTAAAGCGCTTTTACAAAATCTGCTTACTCCTGAATTGATTGTCTTGTTTGAACAAAGCAATGCAGATCTACTACACGAAGGGATTAGAAATCATCAACTTATCATAATTCTTTTATGGGCAAGGATAAGAGTGATTAATAAATGGCAATTAAGCACGGTAAAAAAGGAATTGCTAAACCGTTTTTCTACTGCCTTGGTTGAAATAATTGCTCTACTTGAGCAACAACTTCTTGTACCAGAGGAACTCACATTATTATTACAGATTGATTCTGTTTTTATAGATCTTTTTAAGAACAGATTAATTGAACAGGTAACTACGGTTTCCGAAGCAAACTCATTTACTTTATTGAGTTCTTATTATGAACCAAAATTAATGCTACCTCATAGTTCCAGAGACAGTGTTTCCAATCAATGTATTTTTCATTTTAAAGAAGGGCAAAGCATCTGTGTCGATCTGGATCGAGCGAGCAAACTGGATGCTTTGACATTAAGTGATGAAATGATCCTTCAGTTATGGCTTAAGGGTTTTTTTATTGATTTTGAACGTTATTTAGGAGTGATTCCTTTTAAACGCGAACCTTATTTTAGAAAAACTGTAACTGCTCACTCATTGTCTACGTTCCGCGGCTTGTCTGGGGAAACCATAGATTCACACCTCGAGAAAGATTTTATGGATCCCCCAGACAAGCCGCGGGACGTAGGAAGGATGAAGCAATTTGACACATTGCAAACGACATTGAAATGTATCAATCACCAAGAATTGTCTCACCTGAAACACATTCATTGGACTGAGTTTTCTTTAAATGATCTTTTGATGCAAGATGTTTGGATCACGATTGATTATCCGGATATAAATCCAATCCATCATGTATTAGAAGCGATACGTCAAATCACAGTAACATGCAGTGTTCAAGTTAAAAAACAACGGGTGATTTACCTTCAGCTGGATGAGCTCTATTCTTCCGAAGAAGTCCAATTAATAACCCATTTTGTAAAAGCAGTTAATTTGGAAATAAACCCGCTACATATTAAAGTGATTGATTTTCAAGGAAAGTTTTATCAATACGATAAAGTTACTTTGCAATTTCCTAATGTGCCAAATAAAGGTTTTGAATATCAAGGAATCTATGTTTTAGTGGGTGGGGCTGGTGGAATCGGCTTAAAGCTTGGCGCCTATCTCCAAGAACACTATGAGGCACAAATTTATGTGTTAGGTCGTAAATCCTATGACCAATTGAATGAACAAGTACAGATACAGTTACAACAAGCAAAGATGATTTATCATTGCTGTGATGCGGATAAAAACGAAGCTCTTCTAACCTGTTTAAAACAAATAGCTTCTACAAAGAAAATATCGGGTATTTTCCATTTAGCTGTTGCACGACATGATGAGTGGTGGATTAAGCAAAACAATAATTCATTATCCACGACATTGATGCAAGTCATTCAACGCAACAGTTGGTTAGTTGCTGAAGAACTATCACAGTACGCCAATAACCTGTATGTCTTTACATCCATCCAAGCCTATTACCCAAATTTGGGGGCTACGATATACAGTTTTGAAGCTGCTTTAAAAAGTTATTTATCAGCGCAACAAAAAAGTCTTCCCTATTTTGTCACTGCCTTGGGGGTGGTCGAAGGTATTGGTTTGGCAACATCTGCTGATTATTCGCAGTATATGGCGAATAATGATTTGGCTCCTTTATCTTTTGCTCAATTGATGGCACTTTTTGAACTACAAATTGATACCAATACACCGTTTGCTTTAATTACTGGAACTACAAAGCAAAGCGATTTTATTACCAATGCAACGATCAACAAAAATAGGAACCTGGAAGAATTTGTTGCCCTAAGTCTTTTGCTGCACATCAACCAGTCCATTCCCATGCATGGTCTTTGCCTTACGACATTTCTGGCTCCTTTCCAAAAACATTTTCAATTATTGGCTCGAGAGTTACTTCATATCTGGCAAAAAATGCAGTTTATTCGTTTGGATGAAGACTTTATTTTTATTGCCAAAGAGCTAAAACAACTTGAAGCACTAAAAAACGACTATGAGGATGGATTAAAAGAAGGGGATTATGCTTCCAGGCTTAAATTATTTGCAGCAGTATGTGTTCACTACAAGGACATATTATCAGGGAATATATTGCCGCAGCAGGCTATTTTTCCTCAGGGGAATACAGAGTTAGTTCAAGGTTTTTACGAGCATCATGCTGTTGCTGATTATGCCAATCAAATTGTAGCCAGCAAATTGAAAAAGTACTGTCTATCCAGTTCAAAAAAAATCAAGATTCTTGAAGTTGGTGCTGGGAGTGGAGCTTCGACTCGAGCAATTTTAGCTTCATTGAAAGGCCAATCATTTACTTATTATTTCACAGATATTTCGTCTGCATTGGTTAATAAAGCAAGACGTTATTTTTCTGAGTATGCGCATTCCGTAGAGTTCCGAGTTTTTAATATGGAGCATCTGGATACACAGCATGAATTTTATCATGCATTTGATTGTGTCATTGCGACTAATGCCATTCATGCAACAAGCGATATTTTAAATTCCCTGCACAACCTAAGCGAATGTTTAGTTGATGGAGGGCATTTGTTATTGAATGAGTTAGTGGAGAAGACGAATTACACCACTGCCATTTTTGGCTTATTTGATGGATGGTGGAATGCAAAAGACCAACATCTACGCCAAATAAACTCACCTTTATTGAGTGCGGAACAATGGGTATCTGTATTGCAGAAGATGCATTTTAACGAGTTTGAATGCCAAAGTTCGTATTTAAATTTTTCATCTGCAGAACAAATTGTTCTTACTGCCAAAATAAATCGTCAGGGAAAAACAAAAGAACAGTCCAGTTTGTTAATTCCCTTATCGAAGTCATCCATGAGTCCCGTGAATAAGATACAGGTCGAAGGGCAACAATCCCAAATTCATTCGACACAAAACCAGAAATGGATCATCGAGCAGTTGGCACAAACACTATATTTGGATAGTGAAACGATTCAATTAGATGACCGATTATCTGATCTCGGATTTGATTCATTAAGTTTGAGTGATTTATATCAAAAATTAAAACCCAAATATCCTGAATTAGGTATTGCTGAATTGTTTGCAGTAGATACAGTAAATGCATTGGTTCAACGATTCACTGACAATGAAAATTGTGAAACTTCTGATGAAATGGAACAGAATCTGGAACAGTATCATTGGGAAACAGATATCGCCATTGTGGGTTTAAGTTATCAGCTTCCACACACAGGTGCAGATGATTTTATTTCCATGCTGCAACAGGGTAAGACAGCATTTGGACCTATTCCCAAATCACGTTGGATGCATGATACATTTTTTGATACGCAAAAAGGAAAACAAGGTAAATCTTATGCGTACAACGGTAGCTTTTTAAATGAGATTGATTGTTTTGATGCGGCGTTTTTTAAATTGTCTCCGCGTGAGGCTGCTTTTATCGATCCACAAGAACGTTTGTTATTGCAAAATGCTTATTTTGCCCTTGATGATGCGAATGCTTTTCCCATTGCGTTTGACAATAACATTGCAGTATTTGTCGGCATAAGTGGTGCTTATTATTCGTGGCTGAATGACGATTGGACTACCCAAAAACATTCTAATTCTTCCTGCGCTTATTGGTCAGCTGCAAACCGAATTTCCTATAGTTTTAATCTGCATGGGCCCAGTATGGCAGTGGATACTGCCTGTTCTTCTTCATTATCAGCGCTTCATTTAGCTTGCCAAAGTTTGTTAACTGGTGAATCGAGCATGGCCGTAGTTGGTGGCGTCAATTTAATTGTGCATCCACGACAAATGGTCGAGCTCTCTGATTTGCACATGCTTTCAGTACAAAACATCAATGCCACTTTTTCTCAAAATGCTGACGGATTTGTGTATGCTGAAGGGGTAGTGTCTTTATGTATTAAAAAATTAAATGACGCTGTTGCCGAAGGCAATAAAATTTATGGGGTAATTAAATCCAGCGCACTGAACTCAGGCGGTAAAATGCATGGATATACAGTGCCAAATCCTGAAGCCCAAAAACAAGTAATCCTTTCTGCTTTGAAAAAAGCAGGAATTAATTCGTCGCAAATCAAATATATTGAAGCTCATGGAACAGGAACAGTTTTAGGTGACCCAATCGAAATTAAAGCATTGAGTGATGTTTATCAAAATAAAGCATTCCTTGGTTCTATTAAAAGTAATATTGGTCACAGTGAAGCATGTGCTGGTTTAGCAGGATTAGTGCGAATTTTATTACAATATCAACATGAAGAGATTTTTGCTGCAGTTAATGCTTGGCCGCTGAATGAGCATTGTCATTTTGAAAAAACACAATTTATTATCCCAGAAAAAAATACAATTTGGGAACAGGATAAGGGATTTCGTTTTAGTGCGCTGAGTTCTTTTGGCGCAGGTGGGTCTAATGCACATGTTATTTTACAAGACTATCCTATTCTTCCAGAACCTTGTACAAAACAGCATTCTTTTAAAAAGCAAGCACATTGGATTGTTACACGTAGTGATTCGGTAACGGCTCATGAGATCCCCTTATCTCTTGAAACTTCAGCGTATTATTTTGATCAACATCGATTGCATCAACGTCCGATCTTACCTGGTGTGGCGCATATTTATTTTTGTTATCAAACCTATGTGCATTATAAAGATAAGAAATCCAAGATTAGTATTCGTGACATAAAATGGCTTAATCCAATTTATGCGGATCATGACACAGGTAACATCTCATTAACGATTCGATTTAAACCTGAAGAAAACCATATTGTGTGTGAATTATCAGGAGAGATGTTGCATTCAAGTAATATTTATTCCTCTTTAGATGAACAGACTGTAATTAAGCAATATGCGCCATTTACTGTTGAGTGTACTCACGATCGTTCTGTGGATGACATGTATGCCCAATTTCGCCAAAACAATTGGTATCATGGTAAAGCCTTTCAATGCGTACAAACAATTCGGGTTAATCAAGATAAAAATAAAGCAATTGCTGTATTAGCTCTCCCTGAATCTCCTAGGTCTACTGAAGAGCCTACATTGGATCCGCGATTATTTGATAGTGTTTTGCAATGTGTTTCAGTGTTACAAGACCGGTTGCCTGAAGATCAGGTATATATTCCACACGGCATTGAGGCACTGAATTTATTTCACGTGTGGACTTCTAAAATTTATGTTGTTGTTGAAGACAAATCCCAACGAAAATTTTCTCCGCGTTATGATATTTCTATTTTTGATGAGCATCATCATTTAGTAAGTCACATTGTTGGCTTTTGTATGATTCCTATTCATAAGCAGCAAATTATCCCGCAAAAAACAAGGCTGTCGACGTTCCGCGGCTTGACAGCGGAATTCAGCAATGTTGATGGATTCCTGGATCCCGTGCTCAAGCAGAGGGAAATCGAACAACAAGAACTCCATGTACCAGTGAATTATTTTAAGCCGTCCTGGCAGCGTGTTCATTGTGATAAAGTAGCTGAAAGAACATTTGAATGGCTGCAAGTAACCGATAGCCCAGGCACAGATTCAGAGTGTTCCATAATTCTGGTGAATCAATTGCAAGATTCACAGCAACTCATTAGTTTACTGCAAAACATACAGCAGGCTTTGCAATCAAGGAAAAAATTAAACCTGATTTTGTGTTTTGATGATTTTGGAGAAACTGCAGTTTATGCACAAGCAGTTCATGCTTATTTACGTACAGCACAGCGTGAATTTCCTGAATTGCATTACAGTGTTGTTCTTTTACCTTGGGAATTTAGTGCTCAATTAGTACCGCTGATAGCACAAAGCCAATTGCCTACTTGGGTTAAAGTAAATCAAGAAGGTTTTTTTCATACTCAATATTATCATGCAGTCACTCCAGAGAAAAAAAGTACGCGTTTCTTATTTAAAAAATTGGGAGTGTATGTCATTGCTGGTGGTCTTGGAGCTATTCCAAAAACTATTGCCCAGTATCTGGTAACCCAATATCAAGCTCGTGTGTTACTTCTTGGTCGACGTAATCCATCAGCAGAACAGATGCTTTGGATACAACAAAACAACATCAACTACAAACAAGTTGATATAAGTGATTATGAAAAACTTCATGCGGTTATTGCTCATTTTGTTTTAGAGCATGGAGGAGTGTTGAATGGCTGTATTCAGGCAGCTGGTGTCCAGCAAGATAGTTTAATCCTTAATCAATCAGCCGCAGCAATTCAAACGGCGTTGACTGCAAAAGTATTGGGTACCTCGAATTTGGATAAAGCGACAAGGGAATATCACCTGGATCATTTCCTTTTGTTGTCTTCTTACTCTTCTATATTAGGCAATATTGGACAATCTATATATGCGGCTGCTAATGGATTTTTAGATGGTTTTGCTGTGTTACGTGAGTCTATGCGAATCAAAGGTGAACGCACTGGATTTACTTGCAGTATTAATTTGCCTTTTTGGGAGCAAGGAGGCATGCAGGTTAGTAATTCAGTTTTAACACGTATGCAAAAAGAGTGGGGCATGCATGCAATTAGCAATGCTACTGGATGTCGTATTTTTGAAACCTTATCCGCTTTAACTTGGCCGCAAATTATTGCGCATCAAGGAGAGCCAGAACTCGTTTTACAGCAATTAAATCATTCGCGCTCTGCGAAACAATACAGGTCTGAAGCACATATGGAATTTAAACTCTTTGTAACCAACACCATTAAAAAAATATTAGAGATTGACGACCATTTTGATGTGACAACATCTTTTGGTGATCTTGGTTTTAACTCGATTTTGTTTACTGAATTGGCAAACCATTTGAATGATACCTATGATTTGGCAATTACACCTGCAACTTTTTTTGGTTATAAGACGGTTTCTGAGTTTATTGAATACTATGAGCAACGCGTCCCTCGAGCTACGTCACTTAACTTGTTCGCGGGGTCTGGAAATCTTGCTCAAATCAGCCATCTAATGGATCCCGCGAACAAGTCGCGAGACATAGGCAGTGAAAAACAACATCATGTGATTGAAGATAATGCCCCGGTTATTGTGGGTTACAGTGCCTTATTGCCAGGATGCAAGGATTTAAATGATTTTTGGCAATTGTTATTAAAACAACAAACAGTTTTTAGCCAAACGCCAGCGAATCGTTTGCACTACATGCAACAACATACAGGAGCATTTATTGATGGTGTTGATACATTCGATGCCGCATTTTTTAATCTTTCCCCGCTTGAAGCAATGGTGATGGACCCTCAACAAAGATTATTATTGCAAGAAGTATGGCATGCTTTAGAAATGGGCGGAATCAATCCATTGCAATTAAAAGGATCTGCTACCGGTGTTTATGTGGGGGCATCAACCTTTGATTATGCAAAATTATTGACTCGTTACCAAATTAATAATCCCTACATTCCTGTTGCTACAGTACACAGTTTACTGGCGAATCGAATCTCTCATTATTTTGATTTAAATGGACCTAGTGAGGCAGTGGATACAGCATGTTCAAGCAGCTTATATGCTTTAGATCGTGCCGTTAAAGCCATCAAACAAGGAGAAATTGATCAAGCAATTGTATGCGGTGTTAATTTATTACTTGATAATGAGTTTTTTAATGCATTCACTCAATCAGGGATGTTGTCGGCTACGAAAACGTGCAAGCCATTTGATAAACATGCAGATGGATACATTAGAGGGGAGGGAATTATTGTTCTTCTTCTCCAGAAACAAACGTTAGCACAAGCACAAAATAATACAATTTATGCGCGAGTTCTTGGCAGTGGCGTCAATCACACCGGTAAAGCAAATACACTCACTTCACCTAGTTCAAAAGCACATAAACAACTGTATGAACAAGTCTATAGCAACACTGATATAACACGTATTAGTTATATTGAAGCCCATGGTACGGGAACACCATTAGGTGATCCGATTGAGTTGGAAGGTTTGAAACATTTTGTTGCTGATAAAAATGTGGCGATTGAGGTGGGATCAGTCAAAGGCAATATTGGTCATTTAGAGCCTGCTTCAGGACTGGCTGGATTAATAAAAATTTTGTTGATGTTCCAACATCAAATGATCCCTGGACAAGTGAACTTATCTGAAATCAATCCTTATCTTGTTTTGCAGCAATCGGGGTTATCGATTAGCCAGGAAACCCATCCTTGGCCTGAGAAACAAATCAATGGTGAATTAATTCCGCGTTGTGCGGCGGTGAGTTCTTTTGGTTTTGGTGGAGTAAATGCACATGTCATTTTAGAACAGGGATGTGTAGTTCAACAGCATCAGACAAGCGCTTTTGTACCGTTGATTCCTCTTTCTGCAGCAAATGAAGCAAGTTTGAATAATTTAGTAAACAATTATATTGATTGGTTGCAAAAAACAAATCATTTTGAACCACAAAGTTTCTGTTTTACCTTACAAAAACGACGAGTTCATCACCGTTATCGGGTCATATTTCAGTGGCATAATCAACAACAATTAATTGAACACATGCAGAATTGGCTTAAGTCATCTACAGTGCCATATGTTGCTGATGAGTACAAATCCATGGCACAAGCTTATCTTGCCGGTGATGCAGTATTTACACATGAATTAAAATCTAATGACGCATTGGCTGTGCATTCTACGCCAGACTATCCTTTCCAACGTAAAAAAATATGGTTTAAACATCTAGAGAATCAATTGGTTTATATAACAAAGGAGTTGAATGTTGATGAGAAAATAAAGTATCAACCTCTGCACCAAAAAAATATTTTAATCATTTATGCAGAATGTTTTGCCGAAACAATTCATCAAATGAGTGCTCAACTTGAAAAAAATAATAAAATTTTGAGTTATAATTTAAGTCACTTTGATCCTAATGAGTTTGAGTTATTTTTAGCCGCCCATACTGATCTTGATTACATAATTATCTATCCGCAGATACCTAGCTTTAATTTAGAGACTAATCTTTTTAATCATGATCTTCTCAAGTTCATTAAACCTTTATTTGATTTATTGAAGAGTACTTTAAATACTTATTTGTTCACAAAAAATATTCATATTGATCTGTACTCTTATGTTGTTGAAGCCAATCATCCACAGGCGGCAATGGTCAGTGGTTTAATAGGTTCATTAGCTAAGGAAATACCTCATTGGCAATTCAAACAGTTCATGATTGATAAACCTTTAGAATTATCCATGGTGGAACGGGTTTATGAAGGACCACATCAAACTATTTATTATCGAAACAAACAGTATTGGTTAAACACTTTGGACTTAGCTACTGATTGCGAAGAGAAAGATTTTCTCGTAACTCAAGGAACTTATTTGATTCTTGGAGGTATGGGAGGAATTGGACGTCGTTTGGCGCAATTCTTGATGGAATCTTATCAAGCTAAAGTTATTCTTGTAGGGCGTAGTCCCCTAAATGAAGAGGGACAAGCATTTTTACAGGCATATGGTGAGCAGATTGAGTTTATTCAAACGGATGTAACTCGAGAAGCAGAATGTGCTTTGCTCATTAAATACCTGCATGTCAAGCATCCAATCATTCATGCTGTATTTAATTTAGTGATGCAGTTACATGACAGCACAGTGAACTCTATGACTTGGCAACAATTTAGTCGCGTGGTTGATGCCAAATTATTCAGTGCTTATTTTATCTATCAGTTGCAGCAGTACACTAAAGTGAACGCAGCAGTGATTTTTTCTTCCATGCAGAGCAGTGCTTGTCTTGCAGGACAAGCGAATTATGCAGCAGCAAGCAATGCCCTGGATGCCTATTGCCTGCGCTTAGAAAAAGAAATGGCATTACCCGTTAAAATTATTAATTGGAGTATTTGGCAAGAAGTTGGAGCAGTCACTGATTCTTTTTACCTTGAGCGTGCGCGTGATTTGGGTTTTATTCCTTTGACAACACAACAAGCATTTGAGGCGATGCAAATCGGTTTAAATAGCCAATACGTACAGTTTGCGATTCAAAATAAAAGTGCATCACGGGATGTAGACAGTGAGAGGATGGGGGTATATGAATTACAAAAATCCAAGACATCAGTTATTTCTATAAAAACAGGACTAGAAGGCGTAAATCAATTCGTTTATCACTTGGCTAATGATTTACGAAAAAAGCAAGTTTTTGTAAACAAGGTAATACCCAAATACACTCGCTTGGTAGACTATTTAAATGAATTGCCTCATAGTTTGATCAATGAAGAATTATTAAATCAATTACTTGAACGTTGTTGCCAACAGAACCCCAACTATGAAGCTTATTATCGTTTAGCTTATCTTTGTTATTTGAACTATGAGTCAATATTAATGGGTAGTAAGGCTCCTGCAGAGATTGTTTTTTCAGAAGAAGGGCTTAATTTATTGGTTTCACTTTATGCCAAAAGCCCTGAATCAAGACAATGTAATCAGCAGATTGCAAAATATTTGGGTGAGTTTCTCTGTGCAAACAACAAACGAGTTAAAATTCTCGAGCTGGGTGCTGGTGTAGGTGCAACCACTGAAACTTTAATGGATGTACTGAATGACTATGAACAGGTTGATTATTACTATACAGATGTTTCTTCATTTTTCTTAAATCAAGGTAAAAAATTACAAGCCAAAGTACGCTTTAATCTGCAATGTGAACATTTGGATATGAATCATTTGGCAGAATGGGCTGATAATTCTTTTGACGTTATTCTGGCTTCTAATGTAATCCATTTAGCAAATGATTTAGAAACTACCCTCAAGGAATTGCAGCGCATTCTCAAGCCTGAAGGTATGTTTCTATTAAATGAGGCAGTACAAGAACAAGCTTATTTGAATTTTATTTTTGGTTTATTTGATGGTTGGTGGCAAGCTTGTGATGCACAACGATTAAATGCGTCTCCTTTATTAAGCCAGCATCTCTGGCTGCAAAAATTAACTGCAACGGGTTTTGATGTGTTAGAACCGGATTTGTGTGCTCAGGGAACAGCACAAAAGGTGTTTTGTTGTCACTCTGGCATTGATGAGACATGTTGTCGGGAAGAATTTCAAGTGAGTCGCCCCTCATCCGTTCTTTGGACACCTTCTCCCCAATTCTGGGGAGAAGGGAACGATAAATTTCAAGAGATTACTCAGAAAATTTCTGAATTTGTTATTTCGGCACTTCATTTACCCAAAAATCAGCATCTTGAAGTTGATCGTCCTTTGGCAGAAATTGGCCTCGATTCGATTACTGGAGTGGGTTTGGTTACCAATATCAATAAAACATTCAATCTGTCTTTACGGACTGCAGTTATTTTTGACTATCCCACGTTACAGCGTTTGGCAACTTTTGTTCATTCCGAATTAAAGAGCGAAGAGCCTGTTGTTGCTCAAAGACAAGCAGTCGATTTATTTGTGGGGGAGTTCATTGATGACTAAGCAACGGCGTCGGTATACATACAGTCCTCAAAGTAATCCCTACTGGTTAGCACATCAAATTGATGGTCATTATGTTTTTCCATTAGATAATTTACTCATGATGATTTATGCCGCGTTAAGTCCTTTAGCGGCTACTTCACCCATAGTGGAATTAACTGATGTCGAATTAAAAAAATTATTAATTGCCCAAAAAGATCAGGAGATCAATTTGCATTTGGAAATTGATCCCACAAATCATTACTGCTGCATTATGCAATTACACGGTGATGGCAGTGAGGAATTAGTATTGCAGAGTTCTTATCAATTCGATGATTTAACAAATAATTTGATTTCAGACGTCATCCCCGCGAAAGCGAGGATCCATCAACAATCTTGGTTTGAACCAAGTTCGAGCATGGGCGGGAATGACGGGACACATGATTTTTATCAGAGTGATTCATTACATTATTTGGGTGATTGTTACCAAGTTATTAAACAATATAATGATTCTGACGATTCATTTTCTGCTGCCCTGGATCCTAATGCCAACTTTCCTGCAGTTTTAGGCAGCATGTTGCATTCATTAATTTATTGCAACGATCCTTCTTTTGCTAAAAATCCTCGTCCTGGGTTACCTAAAGCAATAAAACGGATTTTATTACAAGTACAGCATCAGCAAAGTGCTTTTTTATATACTAAAGATCAGAGCGCAACTGTTTTTGATGCACAAGGAAAATGGCAAATCATTATGGAAGGTGTTGAGCTGGCAAGCAAAGATCCAGCAAAGAACAAAATTAGGTCTACTGTTAAAGCCCCTTTAGATATTGCTGTGATCGGTATGGCCGGCAAATTTCCCCAAGCAGAGTCAATTGAAGCATTATGGAACTCCTTATGCGAAGGATTTGATGCGATTACTTCATTAGAGAAGCGTGGAAAAAAACACTTACGCGAGCCCAATCATGCGGGGTGGCTGGATGATGTTTTTGCTTTTGATCCAGACTATTTCCACATCCCCAAAATTGAAGCACAGGCGATGGATCCTCAACAGCGTTTATTTTTACAAACTGCAGCCGGTGCTTTAATTGATGCGGGTTATTCTCCAATGGAGCTACCTGATAAATTCTGTGGTGTTTTTGTGGGTGCGAGCCAAACTAATTATTTGACTCATAGCCAGCAAAAACCTATAGCCCAAAGTTTTTGGGGAAATGCGCCATCAGTCATTGCAGGACGAGTTTCTTATACCTTTAATTTGACGGGTCCGGCAATCACTGTAGATACCGCATGTTCTTCTTCTTTGGTTGCCATACATCAAGCATGTCAAGCCATTAAAAATGGAGAGTGCTCTAGTGCTTTAGCTGGTGGGGTATTTGTAATGACCAGTGATGAGTTTTTGCAGCAAGCACATCATGCCAAAATGTTGTCTTCTGATTATGCGTGCCAAACTTTTAGTGACAAAGCGAATGGTTTTATTCCCGGCGAAGCAGTAGCCTGTGTTTATTTGAAACCTTTAGAACAAGCACTTAAAGATCAAGATCCCATTTATGCTGTGATCAAAGCCAGTGGGGTGAATCAGGATGGGCAATCTAATGGAATTACGGCGCCTAATGGCTTGGCACAAACCGAATTGATGCAGCAAATTTATACTTCCTATGGCTTATCTACTGAAGATCTTGCTTATATTGAAACGCATGGAACAGGTACAGAACTTGGTGATCCAATTGAAGTACATGCATTACAGCGATTGTTCGCGACACAAAAAAAAGAATCGAACACTAAGTCCTGTGGTTTAGGAAGCATCAAATCTAATATTGGTCATACAGTACATGCAGCTGGAGTTTGTGGTTTTATCAAAAGTGTTTTATGCAGTTACTTCCAAAAAATTCCAGCAACAATTCATTGTGAGCGTGAAAATCCACAAATCGATTTTGCCAGTACATCATTTTATCCAGTCAAAGAATTATGCACGTGGCCTAAAAATAAATCGCTTGCCGCAGTCAGTTCATTTGGATTTTCTGGTACGAATGCACATGTAGTGATTCAACAAGTTGCAAACGAAAAGAAACGTGAATTTTCAGTATATCCTTTTAAAAAAATTCATTGTTACTGGCAGACAACCAATGAATACACATTATCTGCAGAGAAGACTTATTTCAGTCAGCATCAAGTGAATCATCAAGCGATTTTACCTGGTGTTGTGAGTCTTGCATTAACTCAGCATTTTTTTAATGAATTGCCGCTTCATTGCGTGAACGTTCGTTGGTTAAGCGCATTGCCCGCACTTCACCAAAGGATGCATATCCATATGAGCAACACTACAAATTCCATTGAATTACTTCATGAGGAACGTTCTTTTTTTAGTGCGGAAATTGCAAAAGATGAAAAGAGGGTTCTTCCTTTTGATCTGGAGGATTTTAAAAAGAGTTCCAATGCAATTGACTGTACTGAATATTATCGCTGTTTTGAGCAGGCAGGGATTCAATACGGACCGGATTTAAAAAATATCACACAACTTTTTGCATTTGAGGACCGAGTCTTTGCTCACATCCAATCGAGTAAAGATTTTAGTGAATTTTTATTTAATCCTTATCTCTTGGATGCAGCATTACAAACTGTTGGCTACTTTACTTTATATCAACAGCAACCCCTTTCTTTACCTGTTAGCGTTAAAAGGGTAGCGCTTTTTAAAAAGCTGTCAAATCATGCTTTGGTGTGTACGCAAAAAGTGGGGCATCTCAGCTTTCATATTCAAATTTTTGATGAAGATGGGGCTTTATGTGTTGTTCTTGAAGAACTCACTGCACAAGTTGTGTCACCAACAGCCAACATCTCGCGGCCTGTCCGCGAACCCCATGAGAATGGAATGATCTCGAGACCTCACGAACAAGTTGCGGGGCACAGGCATGAGCAAGTTGTTACAGAAACAGAATCGATTCAAGAGCTAGTCTATTCTGTTTTTTCCCATCGCCTGAATATGACTTCTGATGAACTACAGAAAATTGGGCAGTTCAGTAAGCTAGGATTAGATTCTTTATTGGCTATGGATATTATTTTTGATCTCGAAGCTCATTTTGGCAGCCAACCTAAAACCCTTTTATTTGAGAATACAACTTTTGATGAATTAATTGCTCATTTCAGTAAGTATATTATAGGCACTTACCCGTATGCTACGTCTCGCGGCTTATCCGCGGGATCAATTGATGTCACGAGACTCCAGGATCCCGCGGACAAGGCGCAGGACGTAGGTCGGGTTGCTCAGTTGCAAGATATTTCCCAAGATAGAAAAGAATTGACACATGAAACTTCATCGCATCCGATGGCGACTGTATCTGATATAGCAATTATTGGCATAGCCGTTAATTTCCCTCAAGCCTCCGATTTCCCATCATTTATCGAAGTCTTGGAAGAAGGTATAAATTGCGTACAGGCAATTGACGAGGGTAGTTATGGTTATGGCGCATTGCTTGAAAATGCGAATGATTTTGATGCTTTATTTTTTAATATTGCCCCACATGATGCGTTAATTATGTGTCCTCAAGAGCGGCTTATGTTGCAAAATGCGTGGCATTGCTTTGAAGATGCTGGAATTCGCATTGATAATCAAGCTCGTCCTGTAGGTGTGTTCATTGGTGCAATGAATAATTTTTATCAATTAACCGGTTTTGAAAAAAGTTTAAAAGAGCAAAGAACTGTATTGGCGAACTCAACAGCAGCGAGTATTGCTAATCGCATTTCCAGTGTTCTTAATTTGACAGGACCAAGTCTGACTCTAGACAGTATGTGTTCTTCATCGTTAACTGCACTACATTTGGCCATTCAAGCCATCAAAGCCCAAGATGCATCAATGGCATTAGTGGGAGGGGTTAACCTCATTAGTCATGATTATAAATACCAGGAGCTTTTGCATCGAAATATGCTATCCCTCCAAGGACATTGTGCCAGTTTTGGAGAGCAGGCAGATGGCTATGTTCCTAGTGAGGGGGTGGTCAGTATTTTAATTAAACCACTCAAAGCAGCAATTAACGATGGTGATCGTATCCATGCGGTGATTAAAGGGAGCAGTATCGCTCATAATGGTACCAGTTCAGGATATACGGTTCCTAATGCAAATGCCCAAGCAGAAGTAGTTAAAAGAGCATTATCACAAGCCTGCTTGCAACCTGAAGATATAAGTTATTTAGAGTGTCACGGCACAGGAACACAATTGGGGGATCCCATTGAAATTAAGGGGCTAAACAAAGTATTTTCTGAACGTACTACTCCTTGCTTTATTGGTTCATTAAAATCAAATTATGGGCATATGGAAGCTGCCGCAGGACTTGCTGGCATCGTCAAAGTGATTGCACAGATGCAACAAAAAAAGCTTTATGCAAGTCTTCACGCAAGTACATTGAATTCTAATATTCAATTGCCAAACTCGTTGGTTTTATGCCAAACACCATCGAATTGGTCACTTCATCCGAAAGACCAGTGTTATTATGCCGGTGTGTCCAGTTTTGGTGCGGGTGGGAGTAATGCCCATGTGATTTTACAAAGTTATGAAAGTACTATTAAGCCTCATATTAGCCCATTACCACGAACTGTATTTCAAAGTAGGCGCTACTTTCATGATGTTGAAAAAAAAGTATCTACAGACAAACTTTATGAGTATGTTTGGCAACGGCAAGAAGGACGCATTGATAATGAGACATCCCGAAATTGGATTGTATTAAGCACCAAAAGTAATGAGGCAAAGATAAAAAAGATTCTGCCTCAAAATGCAATCCACATCATGTACGCATCACAAAACGGGTGGTATTTAGCTCGAGAGGGACGCGCAGTAACGCAAAAACAAATCATTGAATTGTTGGATCATGATTTTGTACTTCTTGATTGCTGTGATGATGAACTTGAGTTAGTTGAGCATTTGAACTTTTTACAGCAGGTTGCTCTTGCTGCAAAAAAAGGAGCCATTTTACAAATTAATGAAATGCAATCTCCTGATTTGGATGTGATCAGTTATTTCTTAAGGTGTATGAATGAACAAACTATAGGCTTAAAAACTGCTTCCTTAGTGATTGATCAACAGTCTCTTACTTCTGAGCTCATTCAACAGGAATTAAGCCAGTTAAATCTCAATTATCACAAAGCACGATATGTTCAAGGACAACGATTCATTCAAGTATTACAAGCAAAAGAATATAAAAAACCAGCTTCAATCCCAATTGATTCTGAGAAAGTGTACTTAATTACTGGTGGTACTAGTGGTATTGGTGCTGAAGTTGCAAAATGGTTGGTTGCTCGTGGTGTACGCAAGTTAATTCTAACTGGCATCACTCCATTGCCACAAGAAACATTATGGGAGCATTATCTGCATTCGTCGTGTAAGGCAGGAAAAACCATTCAATTAATTAATCAATTAAAAAAACAAGGATGTGCGGTTTATTACTATATTGGTGATTTAGCTCAAGAGGAATTATTTGCTTCGTTTTTAAGAGTCGTTATGAATGAAAAAGACCATTTTGGTTGGATTTTTCATTGTGCAGGAGTAACACCAAAACAAACCAAGCCGTTTACGGAGCTTACCCAAAATGATTTCATCCAGATGTTTCATCCGAAAAGAGCAGGGCTTGAAGCATTATGGTCGGCAGTTAGTCCTTTTGGCTTGGAGCGATTAGTCCTCTTTTCATCAGTATCCAGCATCCTCCCAGAGCTTGCAACGGGTGTAGTTGATTATGCTTTGGGTAATTATTATTTAAATGCATTTGCCCAAGTGCATGCTGAAAAAGTAGTAAGTATTGCCTGGCCTGCCTGGAGTGAATTTAGTAAAAATGCGGAAACGAGTAGCAGTTATCAACGAAGCCAATTGGGAAGTTATAAAACCAATGAGGCGCTTTCTTTACTCTCAACTTTATTAGAAAGCGATACACTTTCTTCAGTTATTATGCCAAGTAAAAATGAGCTGTCTCCAAAGAGATCATTCGATCATAATTTATCGATTCAAAGTAATACATTAGGTTTATCCGGGGCATTCATGGATCCTGCAGATAAGCCGCGGGACGTAAGCATTGGGCAAACCCTAGACACTTTAAAAATGATCTTCATGGAAGTAGTTGGTATCACTGAAGATGAGATTCAATTAGAAAAGAGTTTTGCCGAATATGGAGTTGATTCTGTTCTGTTAATGGCATTATTAAAAAAAATCGAAGCGGTAATGGGTTTGATGCTTCCTGCCGAAGTGATTTTTGAACACAATACGCTTGATCGATTAACGTCACATATCCAGAAATTAAATGGATTATCACCAGAAACTTTGAGTAAACCAGCTACCGTTTCGAAGCAACAAAAAAACTCGCAAAAAATCGCAGTGATTGGTATGGCATGTCAATTTCCAGGTGCCAATAATGTGCAGGAATTTTGGAATAATTTGTTGAAGGGTAACATTTCGATTACTCCAATTCCTAAAGAGCGAGTTGATCGCAAGGAGTATGATTCTATTCAAGGTGGATTTATTCACGATAATGCATGGGGAACTGCGCTTGATTTTGGGTTTGCGGAAAAACATCAACGACAAATTAATCCCTTAGTGACTCGTGCGTTGGCATTAAGCCAGCAAGCAATTGTTGATGCTGGTTTTACAAAAGAAACGATTAAAGGAATGAACGCTGGTGTATTTGTGGGAACACGCGCTGATTTTAGTGCTGATCATGAGATTAATCAGTTTACTATCATTGGTCAGGGACAAAATTTTATAGCAGCTCATATCAATCATTTTTTTGATTTAAGTGGAACCGCTGAAGTTGTTGATACAGCGTGTTCTTCTTCTTTAGTTGCTTTGAATCATGCAGTTTCTGCATTGAAATCAGGAGATATTGAACTCGCTCTGGTAGGAGGTATTGATGGTTTGGCCAATACAAGACCTTTTGCTTTAATGGATGCGGCTAAAGCTTTATCATCTGATTTCAATTGTCGTCCTTTTGATGTCCGTGCCAATGGAATTGTATTAAGTGAAGGAGGAGGTTTTGTTGTTTTAAAGCCTTTGGAACAAGCATTAGCAGATGAAAATAAGATTTATTGTGTTATTGAAGGAATTGCAGTCAATAATGATGGGAATACGATGGGTTACACTACGCCCAATCCTAAAGCACAGCAAAAAGTGATTCAAAAAGCATTAGATAATGCGGGCTTAACAGCACAACATTTAGATTACGTTGAAATGCATGCGACCGGTACCGAATTAGGTGACCCTATGGAGTTGCAAGCGTTAACTCATGTTTTGGGTACATCGACTAAAAAATGTGTTGTGGGCGGTGTGAAAGCAAATATTGGCCATACTTTAAGTGCTGCAGGAATGGCTGGATTTATAAAAACTGCATTATGCAGTTACCATCATTGCTTGTTGCCTCAACCAGAGCAAGTGACGCCAAATCCTCGTTATGACTTTGCCAATTCACCTTTATGTTTGTTGAATAAACCTCAATTTTTAGAGACTCAACAAACCCATTATTTTGGTGTCAGCGCTTTTGGTTTTGGTGGAACGAATGCCCATGTCATTTTCTCGAGTATGATGCAGCAAAATTCAGTCGCTTTGCGAGATGAAGACCAGTGTTCAGAAACAATGGATGAATTTTTTGATGTCGAACGTATTTAAAATTAAATTAACTGCAGATAATTATCTGGTTGCAGACCACCGTATTGATGGGGTGCGCGTGTTACCTGGTATTGCCTATTTGGATATTATTGCTCGCTGTTTTGAGTCTGAGTGTTTTGAGCTCACACAAGTTACCTATCCTCATGCCGCCAAAGTGCTCGAAGGTGAAACGATTCTCTTGTCTGTTGTTTATGATTCACACTACCAAACTGTAGAAATTTATCATCAAGAGCATGATAAGAAAATTGTCCATTTTAAAGCAGAAATAGCGTTTAAAGTATCGGATTTGCCTGAATCAATTAAGCTGCAAAATGAAGAGACACAAATTCATTCAATGAATACCCTATATAGTTTGGCGCGTGCTTCATTTATTGAGCATGGTGAATTTATGCGGGTTAGTGGAACCACACAAATCAATGCCTCACCGATTGCAATGGAGTTGACACTGAACTCCAAGGCTCACCCTTATTTATCTCGTTTTTATTTACACCCAGCTTTATTGGATGGTGCTACGTTTGCCATAGCCGCATTGCATTTTGATGAAGTAGCACATGCAGACCCTGATATAAGTTATTTACCTTTAGGAATTGATCGGGTGAGTGTATTTGGGCGAGTGACAACGCCTACTTTGATGGTTAAAGCTGAGGTCATACCAACGCATCATGAGTCGTTAATTAAATGCCGAATTCATCTACTTACACCTGAGGGGCATTTAGTAGTAGCCGTTGAAGGATTAACGAATAAGCGATTTCAGCGCAAGCAGTTTGCGCAGCAAGTTATTCCGAGTCCTATGGATTCACTGCTAACTGTTTTTGGAGATACTCAGAACAAAATTACTGCTCTGATAAAGAATAATTTACAGGACGCTCCTGCTGTTTTAGAACCTCATGTTTCTTTTTTTGATTTGGGATTTGATTCCAGTAGTTTAATTGCTTTGGTCGATGTATTGGAAAAACAATTTAATTTAGAACTCTATCCTACTTTATTGTTTGAACAAAATACTTTGGAAAAATTATCAACGTATATTGATGCTCGTTGTTCCTCGCCCATAACAAGAAATCATGAAAGTATTCACCTCTTATCGACGCAACGAGAAATCGGTAGTGCAGGGCAGACTGAGCAGATATCAGAACAATTAGAGAATACTGACTATGCACTGTATATTCCAACAAAAAGTAAAATAAATCGAAGTATCGATAACAAACAAGTATTGCTCATTAATGACCAATATAATTACGACCAGGCACTTGAATTTTTGCAGGGGCAAGCTAAAGCAGATTGGGTTATTTACGACATCCGTTATCATCAAACTGAGCTTGATTTACAAGCAGTTTTAAATCATATCGTAGAAACTTTTTCCAAACTTGTCCGTTGGTCGCAAGGGGTTTTACCTCCTATTGTTATGGGGCTATCACCTAAGCAACAGAGTTTAATCCAATCTGTTTCTGCTTTATTTTCTTGCTTTGCTAAAGAATATCCTTATTTAAAATGTCTGATTTTGGTCAGTGAAGAATGTGTGAAAGATGATGCTGGCTCTTTGGCAAATAGGGATGGATGTGTATATCTGCATCAAGAAATGTTTTTTGCCCCATGCTACATCAAGCTCGATTTTGATTTTACGTTGAACCATTCAACGCTCAAAAAAGGAGGCAGTTATTTACTCGTTGGAGGCAATGGCGGATTGGGCCGCTTGCTCACTGCTTATCTGATTCAGACATATCAGGCTCAGATTCATATCATTGGCCGAAGTGATCAGATTGCTCCTGATCCACGAGTGACCTATTACCAGTTGGATGTAAGCGATGTTGAAGCAGTCCATGATTTTTTCAATACTCATGATTTTCCTATTGATGGTTTGTTTTATTTAGCCGGCGAAAAACATGATCGTTTGCTGATGAATATCCGGCCAGAAGATATTGAAAAAACGCTGCGATCCAAATTGGATGGGTTGCGTGTTATTCACCAAGCGTTACACCATAAGTCCCCAGATTTTTATTGTATTTATTCTTCTTTATCAGCCGATATTGGTAATCTTGGACAAAGTATTTATGCTGCGGCCAATGCCACTTTAAACACCTATGCTTATGAACAAGAACAATTGCGCCTTGCCGGGAAACAGTCTTCCCGATTCATTAGTATCAGTTGGCCTTATTGGTTAGAAGGTGGGATGGAAATCAATCCTCACCAATTACAAAAATTAAAAGAAGAATATGGAACCTTACCTTTAGAAACATCGCATGCTTTTGCATTATTGGAACAAGCATTTGACGCACATGTTCCCCATGTGGTGATTGCTAATTCTTCCTTGTTAGCACATCGTATCGTCAAATCACATGACTATCGATTCAATAGACTTCCTTCGAAACTCGCTGGGTCGAGCGGAATACTGACGAAGCAATTCGCCGATACAGTAGAGTTTCGAAATAAGTCTAATACATTACCACAATCTGAGTCACATGAAGTCACTGATCACGACATAGCGATTATCGGAATTTCATTACAATTGCCTGATGCTGAAAATTTGGAAGAGCTTTGGAACAACTTAAAAACAGCAAAAAACTCAATTACGAAGGTACAGAGAAATTGGCATTATATTCCTTATCTCTGGGGTGGATATTTGGAAGATATCGCCAGTTTTGATCCTTTCTTTTTTAATATCTCACCACGCGATGCCGCATTAATTGATCCGCAAGAGCGTTTATTTTTAGCAAATGCCTGGCATTGTCTCGAAGATGCAGGTTATGCCCACAGTAAAGAGAAAAATATTGGTGTTATTGCGGCATCGATGTTTCATCTTTATCAAAATTATGGTGTGGAACAATGTCAGCAAGAGGTTAACTTAAAACTTCCGCAATCTTCAGGAGCAAGTATTGCAAATCGTGTTTCTTACGCGCTGAATTTAACAGGACCAAGTTTTTCTTTAGATTCCATGTGTTCTTCTTCATTGACTGCCATTGATTTAGCGTGTCGTTATTTGGCCGATGATGAAGTAGATGCGATGTTAGTTGGCGGAGTAAATCTATGTTCCCATCCCTATAAATTAGCATCCTTGGTACAAAATAAATTCTTGTCTGCAACGGGTAAAAGCGCGCCATTTCAGGAACATGCTGATGGTTATATACCTGGAGAAGGAATTGTTGTGCTTCTTTTAAAGAAAGCAAAAAAAGCACTGGCGGATGGAGATTCCATCTATGCGTTAATTAAAGGATTAGCGTTGAATCATGGAGGCATGAGTAGTGGATTTACCGTACCTAATGTTCAAGCACAAGTGAAAGTGATTCAACAAGCTTTGACTCATGCGAAGATTAGACCTGATCAAATCGATTATATTGAGGCACATGGAACTGGAACCTCTTTGGGTGACCCTATTGAACTTGCCGCATTAAAGGAAGTATATGGTAACCGCTCTCTAAAAAAACTATTGTATGTAGGATCAATAAAAAGTAATTTGGGACATTTGGAATCTGCTGCCGGCATGGCAGGTATTGTGAAACTCATTGTGCAATTCCAGGCTCAGACATTAGCTCCTTCCATCAATGCTTTGCCATTAAACTCAAGATTAAATATTGATGATGTGCCAATTAAAATAAGCACTGAGTACTTACCTCAGCAAGAACTTCATTTTGCTGGGTTGAGTAGTTTTGGCGCAGGTGGAAGTAATGCGCATTTAATTTTACAAAATTTTTCCCATAATCTTTGTACAAGGCCCAAAACACAATACAAAAAACAGAAGTATTGGCTGTCTCATTCAGAAGAAATAATGCCGCATTGCTTTAAATTAGATATGGAGCTTTGTTCTCTTGAGCCGGTCATTAAGGCTGATGACATTTGCCAGTTAGATAATGGTTCTCAGCAGATGTATTTTAAACGCGCAACACCAGAGAGTTGCTTAAATAAAGCTGCAATTTTTCTTGACGAAGCAGGTAATGAATCAGAGCGCCTTATTGAATTACTCAATAAATGCATTTCTGAAAATCCAGAGGTTCAATTTATTTTTATTCATCAAAGTCAGAATCATTGGATGGAGTTACATGCTCTGATGATGTCCATACCCAAGATACTGAACCATTATTATAAGAATATTTTGATTCCTCATGTAACGAGTTTATCGAACTCTGAAGTAGTGAGTATAGTAAGTAACGAAGCACATCAGCATGACTACCGCATGATTAAGTATGACAGGGCAAGGTCTACTTTTGCTTTAAACTTAATTAATACGAATAGACAATCATCGCCACTAATACCTGGAACACGTGTTGTGGTATTAGGTGGTTTGGGCTCTATAGGATATCAATTTTGTCAGACTTTAATTAGGGCTGGAATTTCTCAGTTTGATATTATTGGACGAAGCGAGCTTGATCCGAAACGGCAACAAATGCTTCGCACTTTGGGAGGACAAGTCCATTACATCCAGCATGATTTTTCTAATTCTTACGAAGCTCATTCTTCTTATGATGTCATCATCAATTGTCTTGGGATTATGCCGGGTAAAAATAGATCGAATGAAGTGGCACAACGAAAACGACTACATCATCATTTAAGTCAATTCATTCAACATAATCATCCAAAAAAATTAATCAGTATTTCTTCTTTATCTGCTTTAGCTGGATTTAGCAGGCAAGCAGATTATGCGATTTATAATGCTTCTTTGCGTGCATTAAATGTTTATTGTAAAGAACATGTTTGTGTTTACTTACCTTTTGTGATGACGGAGTCAACTCAGTCATTGGATGAATTGAACTGGTTAACATGGAGTAAGAGCAACCAAGGTTTAGAGCCATTAAAGGCAGATGATTTAAATGTTATTTGCCAGCACTTATTAACGTTATCAGCAGGTGAATACATACCATTTCAGGGGAACCCCAAGCGATTTCATCACTATTTAACTCAAGAATGTTTTAATGTTCCTCTTCAGAAACTACATCAAAAAGTTTCTAGGAATAAAAATCATTCTTTATATGAGTTAATCGAATCAATCATAGGTATTTCTGCTCAGCAAATTAAATCAGAACAGACTTTTTATCAATTGGGGTTTAATTCATTGACACTTAGTGAGTTAACAGAGGCAATAAGCAAATATTATGAAATGCAAATAAATCCCAACCAATTTTTTGAATTCCAGACAATAGGAAAATTAGATGAATATGTGGCTATTCACTCCTCATGTAACCCGACGTTCCGCGGCTTGTCCGCGGAATCCAATGGTGATCTTGGAACCCTGGATCCCGCGGATAATCCCGTGAACAAGTCGTGGGGACGGGACGTCGACGAGGGGCGAGTATTTACAACAAGAGTTCCTGACTCTTCCTCATTAAATACGCTGGATCCAGCGTTATCAAATGTTGTCATTTGTGGTTATTATTGTTCTTTTGCTCAATGTCCTACCACAGAAGACTACTGGCACGCTTTGTTAGCAGGGAAAGATTGTACCCAGATGCCACTTAACGAGCGTTTTAATCATCAAAAGAATGACTCGCTGAAGATGGGTTTTATTGATCATTATGCAGATTTTGATTTTGCTTTTTTTGATTTGAATTTGGAACAAGCAAAATATATGGATCCGCAACAGCGTAAGTTATTAGAACTTTCCTGGCATATATTCGAGCACGCAGGTGTTTCACCGCACTCTGTAAAAGGAAATAGGATTGGGGTATTTGTTGCCATTCAATTTGATGACTATGCGCGTTTATTGGATCGCAGTCAGTTAAGTAATCTTTACCAGGTTACAGGTTGTGCAAAGACTTTTGCTGCAAATCGAATTTCACAGTTTTTTGATTTCCATGGACCAAGTGAAACCATCGATACAGCATGTTCGAGTAGTTTCTCAGCCTTGAATCGTGCAGTACAGGCAATTAAGCAAGGTGAGTGCGAATCCGCTCTTGTCCTCGGGGTCAGTTTGCTTTGCGATGTAAAAACACTCGAGTTAACTGCCCAGTTAAATGTTCTTTCGCCAACGAATGGCTGTCGGCCCTTTGATGCTCAAGCTGATGGTTATGTTAAAGGTGAAGGCTTGGCTGGTGTTTGGTTGGTGGGGGAAGATTTGGCGGTGGCACAAAAGTTACGTATCGAAGCCAATATAAAAGCAATTCAAGTCAATCATGGAGGTCATTCACAATCATTGACTGCCCCTAATCCTGTAGCGCAAAAACAATTGCTATCGCAAGTATATCAGGATGGAATATCGGTTGATGAAATCGATTATTTTGAAGCTCATGCTACCGCAACTCGTTTAGGTGACCCTATTGAATTTTCAGTCTTGAACGAGTTGTTCGCACCCCGAGTAAAACCACTTTATATTGGTTCAGTAAAGAGCAATATTGGTCATACAGAACCCGTTGCGGGACTCGCAGGATTGATTAAAGGATTGTTGATGCTCAAACATCAAATGATTCCACCTCAGGCAAATTTTCAGGAAGTTAATCCTTACATTCGACTTGCAGAGAGTCCATTTCATATTGCTAATCAAGCTGAACCTGCGTTGTTATCAACGATCGCAATTAATAGTTTTGGTTTTGGTGGCAGTAATGGTCATTGTGTTTTAGCGCGAAATAAGCTTTTACCACAACAACTACCTAATTTGCCTTATGTTCCTGTCAAATTATCTGCAAAAACGGAGGTTGCCCTGGAAAAAATGGCGGAGCGGCTTCTGGATTATTTAAACCCAGTGAACAATAACATCAACCTGACTCAATTGAGCTTTACCTTAAACGTAGGACGAGCTGATTTTGCCTGTCGTAAGCTTTTTATTGTGGCAAATATTAATGATTTGAGAGAACAACTAAAATATGGTTCTGATTCAATACTCCCTTCATATAATCACATTTTAAGCGGAGAAACGCTTCTTGAGTTACAACAGTCGCCCAGTCAACTAAAAGATTATTTAAATATGCTTTCGCATGCTTATCAAGCAGGCCAACTGATTGACTGGCAACGAATTTATAAAGGAATTAATGCCATTCCTCTTGCGTTACCTGTGTATCCTTTTGCGCCTCATTATTGTTGGTTTGAAGAGCAAGAGAAATTAAAACCAATGGCTTCAGTCACTGTATCGTCACCCATACGCAACACACCATCATCCCCGCGCAGGATGACACGCGGGTATATGGGTGATGAAATGATGACTGAGATTAAACCAATCAATAAAGTCATTGAATGTTATGAACCCATTTGGAGGAAAAAAACGGTTGGGTCTTTTGACCTTGATAACTATCAGCATATAGCTATTTTTTTGACACGTACGCAAGAGCAATCAGTAAAAAATGCGCTGCAACAAACACAATATAAAGGTGTGATTCGTTTTGTATTTGTCGATGCCCAAGATTCAGTAGAGCAGGGCATGCAATGGTTAAAAGAGCATTCTTGCGAGTTGATTTATTACTGTGCCGGGATGTGTCATGAAGAGATCAATACTGCTTCCTTACTTTATTCCCAACGCTATGGGATGGCTGGATTTTTAAATTGCGTTAAAAAGCTGGAAGAGCTTGGTTATAGCGAAAAAACCTTAAAACTTTATCTATTCAGTAATAATGCTTATGGATTAAAACAATCGACGATTAATCCCTATGCAGCAAGCCTCCATGGCTTAGCTCAATCTTTAAAAAAAGAACATCCATCTTGGTTTATTGAGTGTATTGATCTTGCTGATAATGCAATGAGCCCTTTCGCGTTTACTGTGTCTCATCAAGGCCAGGCTTATCCTTTAATTATGGCGGATGATGGAGTCTGGCATCGGCAGCTCAAAGCACTGAATATCTCTTTTAACCTTTCGATACCTCGTCATGAAGTGATTGTGATCATTGGTGGCGATGGCCAAGTAGGAAGGTATTTAGTTCCTAAGTTTCTTGAGCGTCAACCGCGAGCGCTAATTATTGCCAGTCGTAGTACGGTGTCGAGAACCGAAGGAATACTGCACTGGCGACGAGTGGATTGTACTGTTGCCAATGAAGTGGAGTCTTTAATCGACGAAGTGATTCAAAACTATGGCTCGATAGATTGCATTTATCACTTAGGTGCCTATTATGCAGAATCTCCAGTAACTTCATTAAGCTATGAAGAGTATGTGTCACAAATGAGTGTTAAGGTATTGGGGGCTTATCATTTAATCAATGCGTGTCGTCGCAACGGAGTGAAGCAAATTGTCATTACATCTTCAGTGCAGGTTTATACACAAAATAAAAACAGAGGGGCTTATTCAGCAACGTGTTTTTATGCTGATGCATTAATTAATGCATTGCATTCCGAGAAAACAAAAGTGGTGCATTGGGGATTTTGGCAGCAAGAAGATGAAGCCGCAAATCAACTGATGCGTGCTTCTGGTATTTCACCAATTACTGCAGAACAAGGTGATTACTCACTGCAATTAGCAACGTATTCGCCCCAATCCAACCTGAGTTTTTTCAATGTTTCCGAATCAGTTAAAGCGATGATGCCGATTTGTTCAGATGCTTTAGCTCAGGAAGCGGAGGAATTACTCCAATTTAATCAGGGATTACAGGAGTTAGAGCATTTCTGTTTTCATTTAATGAAACATCATTTACTCACCCATGGTGTTGTGTGGAGTCAGAATCATTTGGGGCAAGGTGTATGCAAAGATTATGAAGAATACTATTTTGCATTGATGAATTGTTTAAAAGATTTTGAGCAAAAGCATATTCTTGAAAATAAATATCAAATTAAATCCCTTACTGAATTACTGCACGATCATTTGCAATTAATTAAAAAATACCCACAAATCAAACCTTTTGTTCAGTTGCTCACCGTGTGTGCCGCACAGTTTACTGAAGTGGTCACAGGGCAAAAAACCATACATCAAGTGATGTTTCCATTTGGACGAGATGATTTAGTCCGTGCGATCTATCAAAAAAATCTTTTGGCAAGTCATTACAATCAAGCCATTGCTGCAGCAGTTAAGGACATCATTGCTACACGTCATAAACGAGTTGATATTCTTGAATTAGGAGGAGGGACTGGCGCTACTACGGAAGCAGTATTAACTCAATGTTCCGATCAGATTCATTATACGTTTAGTGATATTAATCCTCAATTTGTTGCCCAAGCGAAAGACTATTTCTCTCAGTATGCTGGCGTGGAAACGTGTATTTTAGATATTAATAAGCCTGTGATGAGCAAACAATTTGATCTCATTATTGCAAGTAATGTATTGCATACGGCAGATGATATTCGTCAATGTCTGATGAATATTATTCCACTGCTTCATGATGATGGAGTACTCATTATCAATGAAGCAACTGAAAACAGTTTATTTCTTGCGTTTACCTTTGGCTTATTTAAACAATGGCATGCACAAAAGGATGAATATCGTATTTCTGCAAGTGCCTTACTGAATGCACACACTTGGAAAAAACTACTCCTCGAAATGGGTTTTGCAGTGGATGTTTATGCTATGCCAAAAGAAATCAACCAATCGATCTTTATTGCAACATTAAAAACACGGTTTAGGTACAAGGAACAGATACAAGAAACGTTGATTTATCAAAAAGAAACTCAGTTGATTTCACCTAAAATTGCAAACACAGATAATGAATTATTGACACTATTAGCCAGACATGTAAATTGTTCCACGGCAACTTTAGATTTAAATAAATCACTAACACATTATGGTTTTGATTCATTAGCGGCAATTCATTTGGCAGAACAAATTAAATGTGAGTTAGAGATTAGCATTTCACCTACAGTATTACTTGAAAATGTTTCTTTATCGCAGCTCATTAATACTATTGAAAAGAAAAAGGAAGAAATTTTATGTTAAGTAATGAAGAATACACTGAAGTGAGGAAGTCACTGAACTTTAAGCGACGACTGACAAAAAGCCTCGGTTTCCTAATTGCTGATATTGTGTTGCTTTATGCCGCAGTTGTTTTCCTGGGGAAGAACAGCTTATTTTTTTATTGCTTAGGGGAAATTTGCCTGGCAACTTTATTTCTGCATAATTTTATTTTACTCCATGAATGTGGCCATAACACTTTATCCAGTAAATCTTGGTTTAATGTTGTTCTTGGTCATTACAACAGCATTTTTTGTTGTATGCCATTCTTTCCCTGGAAAATCATTCATGAAGAACATCATAAATGGACTGGTCATATTGATAAGGATCCTGTATTCGAATTATTGAAACAAGCAAAAATAACGAAGAAGCTACCTTGGATTTTTCATGTTGGCTGGAGAACTTTTATTCCGCTAAATGTGTTTTTTTTACATTTAGTTTATTGGACTTATCCTCTTAAACTCTTAAAACAAAAACAATTATCTCGAGTGATGTTCCGACAATGTTTGTTTTCAGTACTCTTTTTGTTTTTTGCTTACGTGCTCTTAAAATGGTGTTTCCCAAGCGTTTTAACCTTTAAAAATTTATTTCCAGCGATTTTAATTTATGGGGTACTCTGGGAAACGTTATCAACGCCACAGCATTTAGGTTTAGAACCTACCCAACACCGACCTACATTAAAAGAGCATGCTTTAACAACGCGTAGTACCTGGTTTCCACGATGGTTGCAACATTATTTATTTTTAAATTTTGGTTATCATGTGGAGCATCATTTCTTTCCAGCCCTACCTTGGCATGAACTGGAAAAAGCCCATTTGAAAATTAAACCCTTGTTAAACGATGAGTATCAAATGGTAACGGGTGGAATATGGAACATTCAAATGCGTCGCCAGAATATGGAGAAGGCGATTGGGGTTCATGATGATTAAAGTTTTGGAAAAAAATCATCTCGAACTTAGATCGTTTGAGGCTGCATTTAGTTTGGAGAAACAAATTGTTGTTGGTGATTTTACAGCAGAGGAGCGTACTCCGGGACACTATATTGATTATTTAGATTCAACAATTTCTTATGTCACTTTATGTGCAAAAAGGGATGTGAATTTGACGTTATGGGAAAGTCATACGCTGCTTGAACATTGTCAGGATAATTTTATTTTAAATGTTCATTTAAAATTGTCTTTTGACGATTTAGCCTCATGTATTGAGACGAAGCAGTTAGAATCTTGGTGCGCAAGAAATCATATTATCTTACATAAAGCCAGAGATGAAGCGCACTTAACTTATTATTTTAACTTGTTTGATACCCATCAAATCACAGGCGAACTGATGATATCTCCTGTTCTCTATTTTGATAAAAATCCATTGTTTACTCTTCAAGCGGATGGGGATGTGGTTTCTCAGTTATTAAAGACCAAGCCTATTGTTTTAGAAGTCAAAAAGAATCAAATCATTTGTTTTGATAAGTACCATTATCAAATGGCGTACTGCCCTGATTTTAATTTTATACGAGTTCATGATGTACATCGAAGTGATTAAAACCCAGCGATTTAAATTTATAAATTATTGTCCTGTTGTTGTGGATACTGAAAATAAAACCTGTATTTTTATCGATCCTTCATGGGAAAAAAGAAAATTTCAGGACTTTGTAACACAAAATAATTTACGAGTTATTGCTATTTTATTAACGCATCATCATCTGGATCATTCTCATTTGGCGAATTATTTTGCCAAATATTACGAATGTCCTGTTTATGTGAGCAGCGCAGAAATTGCGTATTATGGATTTCAGTGTCATAAGCTTAAGCCGATTTATTCTTTACAAAACATGATTAATATTGAAAGTTTCCCCAGCATTATTATTCATCAAACCCCCGGTCACACTTTTGGTGGCCTTTGTTTTCAAATAGATAATGCGCTCTTTACGGGTGATACTTTATTTAATGAAGGTTGTGGCTTTTGTCACAGTAAAGGAGGGGATGCAGGCATGATGCTTGATTCCCTGAATTATCTGAAAAAAGTGATTCCGGATGAAGTACTTGTGTATCCTGGTCATCGTTATCATCATGATTTGGGACAACGTTTTGCTGAAGTTAAGAAAATGAATATTTATCTAAACGTTGAAGATCGCAATGAGTTTATTCAGTTTCGTTCCAGAAAAACTAAAGGCTTATTAAATTTTAGGTGAGTTATGAGTGTATTATTATTTCCAGGCCAAGGTTCACAATTCAAAGGAATGGGGCAAGAGTTATTTAAATTATTTCCCGATGTTGTTTCTGAAGCAAATCAGATACTTGGTTATGACATAGAGCAAGCAGTATTGAGTGAGGTAATGAATCAAACTTTATATACTCAACCGCTAATTTATTGTATTTCCGTAATGGACTGGCTTGCGAGAAAAAACTATTTAAAAGTGGATATGGTATTAGGGCATAGTTTAGGAGAATATGCGGCATTTTATGTGGCCGGAGTTTTTGATTTTGCCACTGGACTGAGAGTCGTTAAGCGACGTGCAGAATTGATGAATGAAGCTAAAGAAGGCGCCATGGCAGCAATAGTAGGAATGAGCGCGGCTAAAATTGAGGCAATCATTAAAGAAAATCAGCTGTCTTTAGTGATTGCTAATTATAATTCTCCAATGCAAACCGTGGTTTCAGGAACAAAGGAATCAATCGAAACCAGTTCAAAATTATTTGCTGAGGGACGCTTTATTCCCTTAAAGGTTAGCGGCGCATTTCATTCTTTTTTGATGCAAGCTGCTGCTGAAATTTTCTATTCCTATCTCAAACAATTTCAGTTCCACCAACCTCAATATCCCATCATACTCAATGCCACTGCACGAGCACATGTTGATTGTTTCATAGAAATGCCTCGGTTACTCAGTCAACAGTTAGTGAGCCCAGTATTTTGGCATCAAAGCATCGAATATTGCCTGGCTTTAGGGTATTTGGATTTTATTGAACTTGGGCCAGGCAAAGTATTAACTTCATTGATGGATGGGATTCTTAACGATCCAGTAATAACAAGTCCCGTCAACTGATTCCAGAGGATCGGTAATGTGATGTTGCTTACGGTATTCATCTACTGCTCTCTGACACTCAGCAAATCCGCCGTAATCATCAATAATGCAAATGCCATTTTGCGATAGTTTTGGGTATAAAGCGTTGAGTACGTCCAATGTTGATTGATAAAAATCAGCGTCAATACGTAAAAGTGCAATATGTTCAATTTTATCTTTCATTAGGGGCAAGGTATTTTTAAACCATCCAGGCATTAATTTTATTGACTCATCATAAAGATCGTACCGTTTAAATGCTTCGAGGAGATCATGATGGGAAGTAGAAATCAAGGATTCCTTTTTGATATAGGTTAATGAATTGGCCAGGGCAAAAATCTTACTTAAGGTTGTTTTGTCATACTGTTCATTAGGAAAGGCTTCCATAACATAATTAGCTAAACGCTGTTGGGTTTTTTTGGGGAGCAATTTCCTAATTTTTAATAAGCTCTTAAAGCGAATTAATTTAGAATAAGACGTAACAAGTTGGCTGGATTCAGGAAATAGATCAGCTCCCCAAACATTCCGTGAGATTGTGTTTGGATCCTCATAAACATTCAGACATGCTTTTAAATACAATAAAGCACCACCTCGCCAACATCCGGCTTCAACAATATCGCCAATAACATGATTACTTGTGATGTGTTTCATTGACTGTTCTATATTATCTAATCGTTTGGGGCCAATGAGCGTCCTAACTTGTCCATTGGTCATAAATGATTTAAACGCTTGTGTTGATGCAATATTAAATTGCCAATACTCTGGTTGCGATGTGTCTAAAGAGCCTGTAAGTGATTTTTTGATTACGGTTAAATATTTTTCCGCGATTTTATGTTGTAAGTTCATCATAATCCTTAAGGTAAGCTATAAGACAGATAAAAGTCAGGGTCGTTGATTTACAGATTTAGATAAGATTAATTTGTAATTTAGATTTTTTTCATGGGCGCGTTTTATTTTTATTGCTGTAAATACAGCGCCTATTAAACCAAAGACTAATATTGATGGAGATGACGGAATCCCAGTATTTTTTACTAGCAATAATGAAATGAGGGGTGCAAGCCCCGCTGATAAACTTGCCGCTGTGGAGTATAAAACTGATAACACAGTACATCGTAAATTGATAGGAAACATCTCAGAAAGTATTACAGGTACAGTAGCATAATAAGCACCAGCAGGAATGGCAATTAATGCCTGCCCTAATAAAAGTTTATAGATATCATGTTGTGACAAAACATAAAAAAATGGCTTGGAAAGGAATAAGAACCCTATACTTGCAAAGATCACAATTTTTTCTCTATTAATTTTATCTGATAGCTTTCCAACTATAGGAAACACTCCTAGTAAAACAATTAAAGAGAGCATATTCGATAAAATAATTTGGTGATCCTGGAAATGGCCATACAAATGAGCCTGCATAGGACCGTAAATATAAATTTGGAAAGTGGTTGTAACACCTAAACAACTTAAAATGAACACATAAAGTGACTGTATCTTATTTTTTTTGATATAGCTGACTGACTCAGAAAGTAAACTTCTAAACTTAGGTTTGGGTCTGTTCGCATAGTACATTATGTAATCCATGCTCTCAGGAATACATAAACGTATATACAAACCAATTGAAGAACCTAACAATGCAAGTACAAAGGGTACTCGCCAAATAAACCAATCATATTCAGGGTAGTGTTTGGTAAGATAGGAAACGATCAGGGCTATGAATGAAGCGACAAGCATTCCTGACATAGCACCAAAAGAAGCCCAGCTTCCCGAGTAACCTTTTCTAGTCGCTTCTGCATTCTCAACAAGATAAGCAGATGAATTCAGATATTCAGCTCCACATGAGAAACTCTGAATAATTCTCAATGCTAATAAAGTAATAACAGAAAATGTACCTATGGTGCTGCGAGGGGGGATAAATCCGATAAGGGTTGTTGATATCCCCATAGAGAGAATAGAGCCTGCCAGGATGATTTTTCTGCCATAGATATCCGATAATAATCCCATGATCATAGACCCAATGGGTCTAGCCAAGTAACCAGCAAAAAATGTTAAAAAGACGATGAACAAACCCTTAGAAGCATCACCAATTAAGTATTTGGCTATGTAAACTGAAAGTAGACCGCAAATGGCCATATCAAATGATTCAATTAAATTACCTAATGTGCCAGCCAGAATGATTCGGGTTTGATGCTTCATGCGATTATCATCCTTTACTTTGCATTGCTGATAAGGTGGTTAGTGAATCTTGGTCTTCTATTCGATCTAAAAATAAAAATCCATCCAGATGATCAATCTCGTGCTGAAGGATACGTGCCTCAAGGCCCGTGGCTCTTTTTGTAATTTTATTGCCGTCCATATCGAAACCTGAATATTCAATCTCCATTGCTCGTGGTACTTTTCCCATTAATTCACCACAATTCAAACACCCTTCGTAATCAATCTGAATTTCCTCTGATAGTACTTTGAGAGAGGGGTTAATAAGTATAGTATCAGGAATTGGATATTCTGGTTTTCTGCGTTTGGTGTAATTCGTACCAAAAACAATCACTCGTTTACTGATACCTATTTGTGGCGCAGCAACGCCAACAGCACCTTTTTCAGCCATGATATTAATCATGGTTTGTGATAAATCTTTTAGCCAGGAACAGCCAAATTCTGATTCTGCAATTGGCTCAGCAGTTTGTTTTAAAATAGGGTCGCTTTTATCCAGGAGTGTGTTCATAGTTCACCTGATTGTTGATGATTAATTTAAGTTTGGGCTTCGTTGTTATGCAGGACTTATGGTCGGGAAAAGTTAAGTACTCTTGAATTCTCCTTAATGCAAACTTGCCCATGGCTGATAGTTTTTCGCAATGAATGGAGCTTTTATTCTGGATATAGGGATTGATCCGTTTTAATCCAAATGAAAAGATTGCCCGATAAGAATCATATTCAGTAGGAATGGAAATACCCGTAATCAGCCCAGGTTCTATTTGTTTGTATTTATTAATTGCTTCTATACAGCCTATATGAAGCAGTTCGCTCCATAATTTTGGTTGATCTTGGTTGATAAAGCTTAGCTGATAGCAACCATCAAAAAGCCACAGACTTTTCTCAATTAAATTTTGTTCTATAGATGGATTCGAGGACATAAAAAAGATCTGTGCTTCATGATTAATAAGGGCAATAGAAGCATAGTCTGTTTCTACTTGTCCTAGTACATCAGAGAACACTTTACGCATGATGACAAAATGTTCAAAAAGAAATTCTTTGGCTTTAGGGTGAAGCCTTACTTCAACAGCTGTTACATCCATATCTACAAATTTCTTATACAGCATGACTATGCTTTTTTCGTTTTTCTTCGTAGGAAGAAATAGATCCAATGGCCAAGTCAATGATTTTTAGTAAATTATTTTCCGAAGTGTCAATTGAGCGCACTTCTTTTATCAATCCTAACACAAAATCGGCATAGTCGTCATTACTACCATGAGAGATAGGGTATAAATGATGGCTTTGCTTTAAGATGTAATGAAGTAGCGTTTCATCGACTTCATTTTTTTGGGGAGCAGAATGTCCTTCCTCTCCAAAGAGCAACCAACCTGGGTTTACTTGAAGATGGAAAGCCAGTTGTTTCACTTTTTCATAATCTGGCAATGCATCCCCTCTAATGTAACGGCGACAGATCTGTTCAGATGCATCAGTAAACTCAGACAAAGTCTTGATGCAGATGCCATTTGGTGAGCGAGAGGCAGTATGGCCTCTATCTTTGAGCATGTTAATCAATCGCTTTGCAAACGATTGATAGGGTCCATTACTCATAAAATCTTCCTTATATTTGAACGACGTAAAAAAATTATCATATAAAGCGATATCATTCAATATCATATTGTATATTAAGATAAATTTCTTTATTAAACATATTGATAATAAAATTAATATCGTATTAATATTGTTTTCGCCAAATGATACTTAATGTTAATTTGGCAAGAGTTGGATTCATTACATATGTTTTACAGGAGTACTTTTCATGTTTTTCGATCAAAAGGTCGTCATTTACAAAGGGATGATTCAGTATTTATTGGATTCTACAAATTATCCTCTGCATCGTTTAGCTAACTTATCAAACTCTCCAATTGCTTATCTGCAATTGATTTATCACCATAATCGCTTACCTCAAGACAATAATATTGAATTAAATTTACTGAAATTATTCATGTTATTTATTGATATGGAGCAAAAAAGTAAATGGAAAGCTAAATCTTTTCAGGATCTTTAGCCTAAATTGGAGCGTCAGGCATGGAAAAATTTGAAAATAAAATACCGAAACAAATTTTATTTATTACCGATCTGGAAAGGCTTATTGGTCGTAATCGGCTTACATTGAGACGGTGGTGGACGAGTGGAAAATTCCCTGAGCCAGTTAAATTAAACGGGACTACTTTAGCTTGGCATCAAGAAACTATCACTCACTGGATTGATAAAAATATTCGGTTATCACTATAAAAGTCCATAGTTTGATGGATTTTCATAACTACTAAGAAACATATATGAATTAGTTTGTCAGGTGCTTATCAAGTGCCTCTTTTTTAAATACTTAAAATGGAGAGTAATATGGAAAATAAAAAAACTTTATTAATTAAAAAAATTGTTGATAGAAAAAAATTGAAAATAAAAGAAAACTATAAGGAATGTCAAATGTGTCATCCTTGCGGGCTCTTTTTTTAATCTAATTATTTAGGGTCTGTAATCCGTTATAAATAGGCTCCCTTAGTGGAGTCTATTCAAACCAATTTGTAATCGTTTCTTCCCCTAAAACATCATATACAAAAGACAGATATTTGGTTAGATCATCTTCAAATTGTGCATCGTTTATAGGTTCTTCTTTTGTATTTGGCACATGGTGAATATATTCATCAAAATAATTTTTACAGAAAGACATGTAATCCTTTGTGAATAAAAGAAACGTATGCCACATATCATCTATTTCACTCATTTCAGGATATATAGCGCAAGTAAAATTCAATTCCTTATTTTCAGGAGATAATTTCTTTGCGGTTTTATGTCGTTGAGCAATCCAAAAAAATTTTAATAACTCGTTAAAAGCATCTTTGCCCTTTAATTTATTATGAGGGTAATCTTGTTCATATCTGTGGATGACATCTTTGTTCTTATATTTAAGTACTTCTAATAAAGATTCAACAGCCATTTAAATCCTTTTATGTAATTTTTAAGCATAGTGGAGTGATTCAGCAATTCGCATTCTTGAGGCACGACTAGCAGGATAAATCGTTGCGATAAAGCTCATTAATATTGCAGATAAACTAACAATCAATAAATCATTGAGTAATATTTTTGAAGGTAAATAATCAACAAAATAAATATTTGATGATAAAAATTGGTAATGAAGCAGTGACTGTAGTTTATTAACAATGCTAGTAATATTCTTAGCAAGAATTAACCCGCTTATTGATCCTAATAATACACCAATAATTCCTATAGTCATCCCTTGAACAATAAAAATAGATAAAATTTCTGTTGGTGTTGCACCAAGAGTTCGTAAAATAGCGATTTCTGCTTGTTTATCATTTACTATCATTACCAAAGATGAAACCAGATTAAATGCAGCCACCATAATAATTAACAATAAAATGAGAAACATCATATTTTTCTGCATTTTTATTGCTTCAAAAAACTCAGTAAGTTGTTGCGTCCAGTTTCCTACTTGATATTCTGCTCCAAGAAATCTTGATAAATCATCGGATATCTCGGGTGCTTGAAATACATTATTAATTTTTATTTTTATGCCACTAACATCATTTCCTAACTTTAGTAGTTTTTGGGCATCCTTTATATTAATAAAACCAAGCTGTCCATCAAAACCAAATCCTGATCCGGCAGAGAATATTCCTTGCACTATAAATTGTTTAAAAGTAGGAGAGTTCATGTCACTTGTCGGGATCAAAACTGTTATTTTATCTCCCAAAGTTGCTCCTAACTGAGAAGCAATATCGCGACCAAGAATAATACCAAAATTACTTAATTGATCTAAGTTTCCTAATAACATTTGATTTTTTAAGAGAGAAACAGTCTGCTCTTCTTTTGGTAATATACCAGTTAACATAATAGGCGATACTTGTCCTTCATGTGTTACAAGTCCCTTTCCATTCACATAAGGAGAGATTGCATTAATCTCTGGAATATCTCGTATCTTATCAGCTATTTTTTTCCAGTTTTTTATTGTTCCATTCATTCCTGTTATTGTGACTTCAGGAGCCAAAGTAAAATAACGAGTGTGAATTTCCTCATCAAACCCATTCATAACTGAAAGCACAGTTATGAGCACCATTACACCTAAGCTAATACCTAGCATAGAACTTAATGAGATAAAAGAAACAAATCGGCTCTTTTTTTGAGCGCGAATGTAACGTAATCCAATGCAAAAAACTAATGGTTTAAACATGTTTAATATTATTTAATTAAATAAAGTTCGCAGTATATCCTATAAAACTTCAGAGCATCTATTTGAGTTTCGTGTAGCCATAAAGGTATAATTTGTACATTCAATGGATTCCTTAGCGGCTACCTTTAATCCCTAAAGTGTTATAAATAATACTTATCATCTCCTCTCTCCAAAATGACTTTAAAGCCACAGGAGTGGGAGATGTTTAAAAAGTTACTAAGTTTTACATCAGCTTGCTCGCCTGAACGAATTTTTTGAATTACAGTTGGAGAGAGGTCTGCTTTCTCAGCAAGTTTCCTCACAGTCATTTTGCTATTTTTCATCAGCGCTTTGATGATTTCAGATAATAGAAACTCATCATATTCTTTCTCAAATTGCTCACGAAAAAAAGAATCCTGCATTTCTCTTTCAAAAGTAGATAATTGTTTCTCACTCATAATAATCACCTGATTTCACTCTATGGGTATATTCTTCCATAACCTTTAAAGCCTTGGCCCTTTCGGTTACAGGCAACTTATCCTGCTTCTTTCTGAAGGCATTAGTTAGAATAATTTTCTTATCTTCAAAAAAGAAACACAAAAATCTATCCGGTTTAGGTTTGAACGCGTAAATTTTGTCTCCTTCGTGCCTAAACTTGGTCTTATCGTGAATGATACCGGCATCTCCCATTCTCTTTAAAAGCTTTAATAACTGAATACGTTCATCTTTATCTAAAGCATAATAATATTCTTGAGATTGGCTATGCTCCTTTTCATCAAAGTACCATTCAATCGTAAATTTCTCACCTCGATAGGCGATATACTCAATATTTTTATTCATTATAAGTGTACCACTTTAGTTGTACATATTCAAATGGGTGATATAGTTAGTTCTTCTATCAGGTTACTCCATTTATCTAAAGCTTCTTGGCGTTGATGCAGCATTTCGTCTTTATTATAAGTAGCCATGATTTTAGGCATTTTATGCCCAAGACATTTTTCTATAACCACAGGTTCGATTCTTAAAGTTTGTCCTAGCTGAGTAGCAAAAGTACGGCGAAGATCATGTGCTGTCCATTGAGGAATTCCTACACGATTTTGAATGCGTTGAATCGCTTTAGATATCGATTTATCGGCTAGTGGTATGTCATCACTGATACCAGCTAAAACAAAGTTAGATTGGGTGATATTTTTTATTTCCACCAGGAGCTTTTTAGTGAACTCACTGAGATGAATTTTCATATTAAGTCCGATTTTGTTATTTTCCGCAGGAATTATCCAAAGGGATTTCTCGAAATTGAATTCAGACCATTTTGCCAGCCTTAACTCGCCTGTTCTTGCTCCAGTTAGTAAAATAATTTTAATGGCATTTTTAATTTGAATGGAAATTGAGTGATTACCATTGTCTAAAAAAAGCCATAATTTTTTAATTTCATCGAGATCTAGGTTGCGATCACGAGGCTTTTCTAATCCACCTATGTCTCTTGATCGAATGTTTGTGGCTGGATTAATTGCCATCTCGCCTCTACTTACGGCGTAATTAAATGCTTGTTTTAAAGTGCTTAAAACTTTATTCGCATGAACTGGAGAACCTCTTTGCACAATAGTATCCAAAGCTTTTGCTATATCTCTAGGCTGTATTTTTTCAATTTCAAATGTTCCCAGCAGGGGGATAATGTCAGCATCAATTTGTTGTTTAATCTGTTGGGGTTGTTTGCGGTGTTTAATAATATAATTGTTGTACCAATCAGTAGTTAAAGTTTTCACATTATTATTTTTTTTGAGTAATCGTTGTTGAATAATTTCCTCAGGATCTTGATCAGATTGCCTAATCTCCCATAAATCATTAAAAGCTTTTCTGGCTTCAGCAACCCCCATTACTGGAAAATTACCTATGGTGAGCCATTTTTCCTTACCCCCGAATTTATAACGATAGAACCAGGTTTTAGTACCCTTAGGAGATACACGTAAGCAAAAACCATTACCCTCAGTAATATGATATCGATTTTTTTCGGCACTTAGATTAGCTATTTTGTTATGCGTAAATTTTTCCATAATTATGACCTTTGTAACAATTCCAAATTGGCTACACCTTTGGCTACACTTTTTGATTTATTTATATGAAATCAACTTATATCATTTGAACTATGCAAAGGCAATATATCCTTTATTTTAAAGGAATTTTAAGATATATTTGAATATGTTTGAAATTAAATGAAATCGCCTGGAACTAGCATGGGGTGCTAGTGGTCGAAGGTTCAAATCCTTCCGTCCCGACCAAGCCCAGTAAGGGTTTTATAAAATTCTCCATACCCCGTCAGAAATATTTGGTACCAGTTTTGGTACCGATTGTAAATAGTACTAGCCAGTCAGTGAAAACTAATGATTCACGTGAGAGTGTAAATGTTAGCTGATCCTATTATATGTGGAAAATACAGGCATTATAAAAACGAAAAATTATATGAAGTCATTGGCCAAGCTCGTCATAGTGAAACAGATGAAGATATGATAGTGTACAGGGCACTTTATCATTGTGATAAATTTGGTGATAACCAACTTTGGGTTCGCCCTATGAAAATGTTTTTTGAGAATGTCATTCATCATGGAAAAACAGTTTCTCGATTTCAACGGATAGAATAACCTTAATTTAATCGTAAAACGATAGGTTTTCGGACTACACGAGAGGGCAGGGTATTTTTCTATTTTGAATTCTAAAAGCGGTTCAGAAACTCTTTCCAAAAATCAAAGTCCCATTTAATATAAACAATAAAGATAGTAAATTAATTTTAGTGATAGCGGTCTAATGATTCGACCACATCTCAAAGTTTATCGAAATAATTTTTGGATTCTTGAAAACAAATATCATAATAATTACCTAAATTCTTAGGACAATCAATTGATATATCATGTAATTCGCTATAGATAGAAGCATAGTAATATTCTGTTGTATTTATAGCATTTGTTAAATCAGGTATTTGCATTATCAATTCAGAATCAAGATGAGCTACAAACTGATCACGATATGATTTCATTTCTTTATGATAGCTATCAAATTCCTCGGAGGTAAGTTTGCAATGATGTAACATATTTGCTTTAAATGAGTCAGGTTCTGTCACTATATTTTTCCAATGATGTTGGTCATTGTTATTTCCAAATAGTTTCATCCATTCCATTATAGCGATATCTAAAAAATTACTCTGAATTGTAATCCAAAATTGAGTTTTAGCCTTTGATGTTTTTTTATCTATCCAGCTAGCCCTGTAATAGGAACAATTCCTTGCAAAATGGCAACATAGTATAGCTACTCGTCTAAGTCTTCTGATTCGATCCATAATGAAAAGCTACGAAAAATGTTATAGTTGAATTATAGATTACCCTGTTTAGTGGTTCCATTTACGGCAACCTAAAGAATTTTTTTAATTATCTTTTCAATCGTTCTTGCCAAATTCTTTTTACATCAGTGGTATCGTTCATATGTTTTTTAATAAAATTATAGGGATGATTCGTATTTGAAAACACATAAAAAACGGACTTTTCCACCATCTTAAGATTCAAGTCTCGTATTAATCTCCTCATTGGAAATATAAAGTTATCTAAATTTTTTTTTGATTTTGTGGCAATAAAGCACTTTTTGGGAGTTAAAGGGAAAGTTAAGAATATGGATGAATCGTTAATGTCATCGAAAGCTGTGATTATTTTGTCATTTAGGTTATAAATTGATACAGGCATGTCTCCAGTCAACAAATCATATGTCGATGATTTAAAATCCAGTAGGAACCAATTTAATTCTAACATTAATGATTTTAGTGCGGAGCGTTGATTCTTGATGTCATTTTTCATGTTCTCAATATGATAATTATTATAGAAGTGCTTATACTCTTCTGACTCAATCAAAGTAGCATTAAGATGCATTTCAAATTCTTTAATTGAACTTTCTATGTCATTTCTCGCTTCATTCATTATATAAGGGTGTCTTAAAAATAAAGCGAGAATAAAATCACACCAATCTTCTTGTTCTTTGAAATCTATACTGCTAATCCCAAAGTCTATGATTTTTTGCAATATTATAGCTGAGGAGTTATCATGAACACTTAAATGCTCAGATTCTATTGTATGATCTAAAATACCCTCTGTAGTAACAAAAGAATTCAAATTATGTAAAAAACCCACCTCACTGGCTTTTTTATTGGTCATCAAAAATTTATGGTATTCATAAAAATAACAAAAGATTCCAAGACTTGATTCCCAGTTTTTTAAATAAAATTTTGGAATGTAATGATGCCTCATTTTATCTTCACCATACCTTTTTTTTAAAATTATTATTTTATAACGGCTAATTGTAGAAACTATAGTCACTATAAATAAATTTAGTAGTTCAACAAGAGTTATATCAATACATTAAATTAATTGTTTGGAGATGGATAACGTACCTTATTTATCTCAAATGAATTGTTTTACGGAAAATATCTAGATTTGAATTGTTATTTTAGCAAATTTAAAGTTTTTATTTGGGAGAGGTAAGATTTAAGTGGAGATACACCGGGATCAATTGAGCCCGGTCTTGGTAACTATTGATTTACGGATGTGCTTAGTTTGAATTTTAATCTAGACCCATCTTGATGTTGTCCAAGAGTAGGTGTGATTAAAAGGTCATCCTTTGAAGATTCTGATATAAGTAGATCAAATTCAATAGAGGTACTTGTACCCGGCTTGAGATTTTTTCTCACGGTCGCTAAGGTTTGTTCAATTACATCATTTAATTTTAAGCTCATATTTTGATTCCTGTTCAAATATTTAAGACAATTCCCTTCTTACGCGAGCAAAGCGTACAAATCAGAATCAATATACTATATCTAGTGGTTCAATGCAAATATATTGGTGCATATTGGGCTTTCTTTGCTGTTTGATTTATTCTGTGTGAATTTCTCCATTTCCTTAAAGTTATCCGTGATAGTTCATAAAAACCACCATTTTTGGTGAACTCATATTATTTTGTTTTGAGGAACAATTTTATTAATCTGATCTTGTATGAGATACACAGGGCATCAATTTTAATAGATATATAAAGGTATATTATTCTGGACAAGCAAAAATTCGCTTTCATTTATTTTATTTACAGCATATCCCTTATCCGTAATAAATCTTGATAATCCGGGACGGGTTGCTCTTGGATCAGCGGCAGTTCCACAAGGAATTTGTGTTTGATATTCGATTATTACATAAACATTGTTATTTGAATCTTTGACTTTAAAAGTCCTAATTATTTTTTCCATTTCGATCAACCTTGATTTTAATTTTGATTAAAATTATGGATCATGAAAAAGCAATTGTCATTTTAACCAGGAATTAAAGTAATCAATTCAATGTGTACACCTCATTGATATAGGATAGGTATAGTAGATTACCAATGCGTAGCCATCCAGATTCAGTGCATTAAACAGATACTCTCTTTAATTAAATATAAATAAAGCAATTGCGATTAAAATAATAATCAACATAACTATGTGTTTATGATTAACCATGATGAATCGTCCAATAAGCATAACTTTTGAATTTTAGACTATTTATTTAAATCTAGGATATTTTTAGTTTATTAATTCAACATTACTCGATGTTGTAATCTTATGTAAATAGAGTTCAAAAAAATACTCCAATATTGCTATTCAAGGATGATATGGAATCCTACCATTGAGAATGCCATTGCGTGGGTTACTCTTTTTTAGAGCAAGAAAATTACTCACTGATCGCATACTCCTATTTTCATTTTTGGAAGGACCCAAAATGACCATTTCAATTTCAATAGCTCTATCACGTGAGCTAGGTAATTGAAATTCTAAATAGGGTATCAAGAATGAACTACCTTCACGATATTTTAATTCTTCGATTAAATAAGTATTATAAACTTTTGATACAACTCTCCATTCATCTTCTTCAGAAAAAGCAGGGTGTTTAATTAAGGCTGCTATCTGTAACATCACATCGAGCAACTCTTCAAAAGCTGAGTGATAAGATTGTGTTGGATGCTTTTTAGTATCAATTCCTTTTATTTCTGCGTTTGATACAAGAGAATCAATCACTTTTTTTATTATTTCTTTTTGATCATCGCGATTATAAATACATTTACCAATTAAAAACTGCTTTTCAGTTACCTGTTTTATAATTCTTGACGCGGAAAAACCAATGCTAATTCCTTTAGACTCCTTGCTATATGCTCTCCATTGACTAAGTAAATTCCCTTTTGCAGAAAAACAAACAATATATATACCATGACCACGGTTGAAGTGTTGTGTAATCCAATCTTCAAGTTGTTCAATAATCAGGTCGGATGGATTACTGGACTTAATTTCTCGAACTCTGGCTAGGCATAGATCCCTAAAATATATCAATTCAGATGTATCAGAAAAGTAATTTATATCTGTAGCCCATAAACTTTTAGTCTCGATAATTTTAGTAAATGGGCCTAAAGAAGTATAATGATAGAGGGTGGTTTGAGGCTGTTCTTTATAAATTTCATTTTTAATTTGTTTTATATCCATTGTACTCTTACCTCTAATTTTTTAAATTGTTTATTTAAATTAAGTTAATTCTTTCTATCTTTTAAATACTTATATAGAGTAGGTTTTGAAATACCGATCAACTCGCAAATTGTTGAAATACTATTCTGTTTTCCTTCATAAAGCTGAATTGCTAATTTTGTTTTATCTACTGAAAGTTTTTTTGGGCGACCGCCTTTTCTACCTCTTGCACGGGAGGCTTGCAAACCCGCATGTGTTCGCTCACGAATTAGATTTCGCTCAAATTCAGCTAAAGCCCCCAAAATATGAAATATTAATTTTCCAGAGCTTGAAGAGGTATCAATTGATTCCTGCAAACTTTTAAGACCAATTTTTTTTGAATCGAGTAGGGCGATCATTTCAATCAAATCTTTGGATTAAAGGGGTCAGACTCGATTGATTATAAACTGAAAATATCAAACTCAGTCTAAATGAATTTTTTAAAATCAATCGAGCTGCCCCCATTGATGTTCGTATTGCACCTTGGCATCATAGAAGTATTTAGAATAGAGAGTCGTTATTTGATATATCGGAAGGCATCCAGGGATATTTTGATGCTCCAGCAATAAAATCGGATTGATATAATAATCCAAGATCCCCCCAATATTCTGCTTGATTATTATCACTAAAAGGATATGCTAAATTTTCACTATTGACGTTCCACGATCCTTTTGCTTTATCATCCTTATTTTTCTTATAATGTGCACTAGTTTGAACGGATTCAATTAATGAGCCCTTCGCAAGATTGTCATCCTGAATTAAATAAGACTCTTGTTTAATTGTTTCTAGAAGACCTTGAAGAGCTATCTTAATAGTTTCATGATACTCTGATATAACCGATTTACTGAAAATAAGAGAAGTGTTTTTTTTAAAAGCTGGCTTAAAATCTTTTCCCATTAAGGCATAAGGAATGTCTTCCATCACATAAGTACAATATTTTCCAAGTTCAGGATATTTGTAATTTACAATTGCTGGTGATATTAGATTCAGGACTTTATAAAAATAATAATTTCCAAACAGGGATTGTTTCATATTTAAAATGGCACATGAATAATTTATTTCTATTCTTACCCATTCTTCACTGTTACTTTGGTATAATTGAATTTTGCAAATTTCATTATTTAATTTACTTAGTGATTCGTACCAATCCATTTCAGTATTTGTGGGTACAATATTTGAAATAGTGGTAATTTCTTTGAGGCACTTTTCTATCCCCAAAAAAGCGTGCTTTATGTTCTGTTTGATAAGTTCAATGTCATCAATTTTAATTGGTCGAAAATGAGCCAAACTATTTCTTACAGTTCCTATTTCATCAAATTTTGTCTTAATTATTTCTTTTTTTCCTTTAAAATAATTTTTAAAAATTTTCCATTGGGCATCTGAAAACATTAACCGAGTTAGCTCACCACTATTTAAATACATGAGGGGGGAATAAATAGGATATCCAAGATAACCATACCCTTCTGCTTGTTCCATCCTAATTTTTGCAATATTAGCAATTGTTTGTTGTCCATTTTCCAATTGAAGCATTGTATTAGTCCATTTATCGTATGCTTGATTTTTTAAAATAATATAGGCAAAAACCCGTAATGCATTTTCCATTCTAAATAGGATATTTAGAGCTTCATAATAATGGAGATGTAACCATCTCATTGGTATATCAAAAGTATCATCCTCGTTTCTATTTGCGCTCTTCCAGTCCATAATTGGCTCAATATTTTAAATACTATTAAATGAAATTATAATACAACTAGCTCCTACTGACTTATTTGATAGTTGCTCTAAACCCTTATTCACAGATCAATGGGGTCAGAATCGATTGATACAGATGTTATTTTGTAAATCACAATCGCGGCAATTTTAAATGCGCTTTGTGAGGTATAAAATTAAGTCAATTTACAAAAATTCCAATGAATAGGCATAAAAGTTACTACTTACATAAAACAAACACACACCTTTCGCATGATATAAATATGCTCCATATTCGTCTGATTAATAATGAATTTTTACCAAAATACGTGGGGCAAACAGCAAAAAAATGCGGTGAATGGGTGGTGAATTAGGTGGTGCAAGGAGGATCTAGTCTCTTTCTGGGATAAATATAACTCCTTCATCACTTATTCATCACGAGTTCACCATGAAATGAAGGGAATAGAAACTTTTATTAATGAGTTAATAGTAAAGTAAAACCATTAAATGGTAGTTACATTAATTCTTCTAGATCATAAAACACATTACAATTGCTGCACCGATTTTTCCTAAATGGAGTTGATCTGTGTAGTCACTTATACTCACTAAAATTCCAGCACCATTTATAACTTTTTCTGTGGATAACTTTTAAAGAAAATTTTTTAAAAAAAACAATATATATATATATATATAATATAAATTTCTGAGTTATGAGGTGGGTCGGCCTATACAATTATAGGTATGTCGGGTTTTACAATGCATGTTATAAAACTCCTATATTTTAAAAGGCCAAAAGTGTGGCGGGTTTGTGTCGGCTAAAGGGTTCGGCCTAGGGTCGGCCTGTTTTGGAAAAGATTGATGCCCTTCGGCTAAAAGGCATTTTAAAATAAGATGCCGTGTTGTGGATTTAATTTCAATCAAACCTGCACGTTCTAACGATTTAACTGCTCGTTTTACCTGTTGCTGGCTTGGGCTGCCTGTTTTTACACCTGCAATAGGGGCAACGTATAACGCCTCTCGCAGTGATTGATAACTGATTCTACGCTTTATCCCAACTATATGAGTTTCTCTGTCCATATAGGGGCGAATGCCCATGAGATAAGCTAAACGTTGAATATAAGGTAATTCCATAAGCGCTTCAAGTTCTTGAGCATTTACAAATAAAAAATGCATTTTCATTCTTCCTAAAAAATTTTTTGATATTTTGATAGATGTACTTATTTTGATTCGGTATGCAAATTAATCCATTGTTCGATAACATCTGTTTGCCATACTAATACAGTGTTATTAAGCTTCTTTGGTTTAGGAAACTTACCGGTAGACCACCATCTTCTTAATGTCAGTCTATTTCGTCCAATAATTTGTTCTACGTCTTTAATAAAGAGTAATTTTTGTTTGAAGGGTTTATTTTTTGTATGTTCCATATATTAACTCCATAATAGGCTGCAAACGTTTTGTTGTAGGATGCCGTTGTTTTCCAACTTCTCGCTCGTTAACTTACTCATTTTGTGTTAAGTTTAAGAGGTAAAACGCATTAAATTACACGTATCGTGCAATTTATATTGAATATAACACCTTACGTGTAACAATCAAGTATAAATCAGAGCTTTTTTCAATTTTGGTGAGTTTATTGTAATGAGCATTAGAGAAAAGATTGGGAAACGTATTCATGAAGCGCGTAAAGCAAAAGGCTTAACCAGGCAGGCTTTAGCTGATTTAACCAATGATATAAAACCCTCTCGAATAAATAATTGGGAACACGGCACAAGAATGCCGGGACCCGAAGAAATTACGCAGTTGGCTAAAGCTTTAGAAGTATCCCCAGCATTTCTAATGGGCTTATCCGATGAACGCGATGGTGAATTTGGCAGGAACCCTCGATTTGGGTCTTTAATACCATTACTCGACTACAAACAAGCTTGTGAGCCGAGCTCTCATATCCAAAAGATTAAAGAAGAGTTTTACTCTGAAAAAATAACTTTTGTCCCAGTTAGTCCAGACATTACAAATCAGATAGGTAAAAATGCATTTGCTTTGAGAATACTTGATGACAGTATGAGTCCGGAAATAAGAATTAATGACATTCAAATAGTCGACCCCTCCATATCTCCCAATCCTGGGGATTTTGTTGTTGTCAAAATAAGTGGCAAGCAGGATGTCATTATTTGCCAGTATAAAAAGCTATCCTATACCTCATCTGAGTTTGAATTACTTACCTTGAATGATAACTGGCCGAATATTGCTGTTAATGAAAGCGATCAAGTTGAAATAGTTGGGACAGTGATTCAAAATATTCGGACGTATCGTGGGGAGAATCATCAATAAGATTTTATCTTAAAGATTGGAATAAATTCCAATTTACTCTTTCTAGCGGCAGGAAGGGGGGCAGAATAAATGAGAGGATTTGACTCATATTTGCATTCAGATCACTAAGCCGGAAACATTAAATAGGTATAATTTATACTAATTTTATACCTATTATATACTTATAAAACTTATCTTGCTCAACATCTATCTGCTCTAATTCTATTAGGAAATAAAAAGCGTTGGTTTGGAAGATTTCTATTGCTACTACTTTTTTATAAAGCAGTATGAACCGAATATTGGTCTATACTTTCTTTTAAACAAAAATAAGTCAACTTTACTAGATATCATTTGAAAAGAATGAAAGTGGGAAATTATGGATGATTTGTTAGATCAAATTGAGACAGGAATTCAAAATAACTTGTATTATTTATCCCTATTTGTCAGTCTTGCTATTCCTGATATTTGTGGAGCACTTGAATCAGTAAATGGCGTAGCTAAGGGTACTAAGTATGCGAATTGGTTCGATAAAAATGTTGGAATTCCGAATAGTTATACTTTGAATGGAATGGATTGTTATTATTTTAGATGCTCTATGCTTCACCAAGGAAAAACAACTCATAAAAATAGTAGCTTCACCCGTATTCTTTTCGTTGAACCAAGTTCTTCATATATTTTTCATAACAATATTATAAACAATGCCTTAAATATAGACATAAAAATTTTCTGCAACGATATAATAGACGCAACAAAAAGTTGGATAAGTGCAATAAGTACTGATAAAAATTTTATAAATAACTACAAAGATTTTGTAAAAAGACATCCGAGGGGACTTCCTCCTTACATAAGTGGTGTTCCCGTTATATCTTAATTTAACCCTTCGAGAACTAAAATTTGATATGACTGGATTTTAATATTCATCTTTGAAAGTCCCAGGATTTTACAGACCCAAAGGGTGTCGGTTTTGTGTCGGCTTTAACAAATATTTTAATAAATAAACCCATTAGATTTTATTGGGTTTATTTATTAAAATATAAATATGAAAACTAAGACTAAGCTTGTTAACATTCAATTTCTTCTAGAAAAGCCTGTTTTTACAAGTAAAGAGGCTAATGAACTTGGTATGTCTCCAAGTTTGCTTTGCTACTACATACAAAAAGATATTATTCATCGGGTCGACAAAGGCCTTTATCAAGCCGTTTCAGTGAAGAAGAAATTTGATTTTAAGTGGGAAGATTTGATATTTACAGTGAAATCAATTTCTCAAGGTGTTATTTGCCTCGTTAGCGCACTAGCAATCTATGAGCTTACAGATGAAATGCCTCGTAAGCATTGGATAGCAGTACCTCATAGTACAACGAAACCAATAAGAACAAAGACCATTATAAAAAGAATGAGGGATGTAAGCACTGGTCTAACAACATGGAATATTGATGGAGAATCAGTACCCATTTTTAACATGGAGCGTACTATTATTGATGCCTTTCGATTTCTTTCAAAAGAAATTGCCCTTAAGGCACTTCATATTGGTTTGAGAGAAAAGCAAATTGATCCCCAAAAATTGCAAAGTTATGCAAAGAAACTGCGCATCGATATTACTTCTTATTTGTTGGCGATGAGGATATGAATGAACAATCGCGTAAAGTAAAATTGAAACGGTTAGTATTAATAAAAGTGAAAGACATTTCGGAACCTTAGACAACGCTAGCATTGAAGCATACATTAGACAAATCAAATTCGGATGATCCATTAGTTGCCTAGTCTACATAACCTGCGCTTGTTTAGTCACCAGACTTTTATTTGCTACAATTTAATAAATCTATAATCAAAATTATAGAAAAGGGATTTATATGAAAAAAAAAGTTCGATGGAGTCATAAACCTCCTATAGAAATTCTTAATGCATTGGCAAAGAATGGGGTTGTAGGACGAGATGGTTCTGTCTCATTTAAGGCAGGAGGTTTTAGATTTAATGATATTGATTACCTAATTGATAGTATAAATTTTGGTTGTTCTATTGATGAACAAGATAAAATTACTGCAGTTAAACAAACTATTAAAAAATGTTTTAATAAAGGGGGTATTTCTGAAAAAAAATTTATCGATCTATTAACATTAGAAGTAGAAAATTTTTTAAACAAAAGAAAAGAACTTAGATATTTTATAACCGGTCTCTCGATTTTAAAACCAAGCTTCAATAAAATTCAAATTAATGAATCCACTATACGATTTTATAAAACAAATATTCCCAGAAAATTTTCTTCTAGAGTAAATAAATTAAAAGAAGTTTCAAAAAATAACATTAAAAGTAATTACTGTAGTTGTGTTATTGAAACAGTAACTTTTTCAAATGAAATAGATATACCATTAAAGAATTTAAACATTCTTAGAGCTTTATTTTGTTTATATAACAATTATGATTTTGAATTTCTTTTTTCGAAAAAACGAATGCCTCTAAATAGAGTCAGAATCGATGAGTTCCATACTCTTCACAATAAAGAAGGCTTAGTTGAAAATAACCTATATTATGAAATCGATTTTATTGAAGCACCAATAATTGAAATTCCACAATCAAAAAAATTCTTCGAAACAATTATAAGCTTAATAAATAAATCTCCTTACAAGGAAGTTATTATTGATAGTTTAATTTTTTATGTTAAAGCATTTGATTCTTATGATCCTAATATTTCTCTGATTTTGGCTTGGAATGCTATTGATAAATTGACAAACTCTGAATCTGGCAACTATAACAATGTAATTAATAGATTTAGAGGTATTGTAGGTAAAACAAAACATTCAGAAATAATACAAATATTAAAAAATGTGAGGAATAACTATGTGCATCGCATTGAAGAACATAAAAATGCCAGGGATTATTGTTATGAATTACAATCATACTTTAAATTAATTTTAGAAATACATCTACAATATTTAAGTCACTTAAATTTAGAAAATGCCTTTAAAGTTTTAGATCATTTATTTGAATATAAAAATTCGGAAGAATACATATCTTTTTTTAACGACGAAGATAACTCAAACCCTCTTATTAAGATATCTAAAAAAATACAGGAAATTATGAAAAAAGCTCAAAAAAAATCTTCTCAAAATAGTAGTATTACTATAGTTATAAAATAATATTTTTCCAGCATAACTATAAATGAATTTCAATAATCGTAGCTTAGGTTCAAGAAACGTTACTGAGTACTTATGAACTTTGCGCCAGGTTTGCTATGTTAATGAATAATGCTGATTGAATTTCTAATTAAGCACATAGATCAATATGAACTGGTTTTGATTTATTCCCTTTCTTTGTAGTTCGAAAAACTTTGCTTCGCTGAAAATTTTTATAAAAATCCGATTGTTGGCTTTTTGTTTTTGCTTGTGTTTGTTCAATAATAAATAAACGTAATACTTGCTCGGTATTTTCATTCATGTTGGTGGCTTTATCTCCATACTTTTCCCATTTACTGACCGCTGTATGAGATTCATGGACTACAGTTTCACCAAATTCTCTCAGGGGCATGGAGAAGTATGAGCGAATAAATTTAACTTGATTACCAGTAAGTCTGCTTTCTTGTGTTGCTAGCATTTTAATGGCCTCATCGGCGATTGTACGTACGTCGATTTTAGGTAGCCATTCTCCATTAATATAGAGCATTTCGACATTTTCCAATTCGATGGGAAATCCTAAGCCTTCATACAAAAACAACGGTTTGATTTTGGTTTTCATAGTATTTCACCTTAGCGAATATTCATCACTGTAATAATAGGCATGAGATCCTCAGTAAAACTAATAATTATTCGGACTTTCTTGCCGTCTATATCTTTACCCTCAATACAATATTTCCAGTCTTGAGGTTGTTCATTGAGGTACTGTAGCTCATAAGAGTCTTTCTGTTTATTTCGGCTTCTCTCGTAACCTGGTTTGCCTTCTAAAATGTTAATGACATCAAGATCTGATATATTTCTCTCTTGTCCTCTTTGTCTCGCATGGGGCATAAAGAGATAGTTTTTCTCCTTAATTTTCTGCTCAATTAAAGCAAAAAGGTCTTTATCAGTTTTCTTTAAAGGTTTCCCAGATTTCACTTACAGTCCTTATTTTTATTATAATATTTGTAAACCTAGTTTACAAGTCTGTTTGAAATTTATGCTATTAGAGGCTAGATATTGCATCTTCATTTATATGTATTAGTTGGGTGGAAACCGTCTCTAGTAGCGAATTTTCTATAAATTCTGACCATTGATTCAGTGCTGCTTGTCTTTGCGGTAACATTTCATTCTTATTATAAGTGGCCATAATTTTAGGCATCTTATGCCCCAAGCATTTTTCAATCACTACGGGATCTACATTTAATGTTTGTCCCAATTGGGTTGCAAAAGTTCTACGTAAATCATGCGCTGTCCAATGAGGAATGCCTACTCGGGTTTGAATCCTGCTGACTGCTCTGGCAATGGCTTTATCAGTTAAGGGTTCTTCATCATTAAGACCCGGAATGACAAAGGATGAGTCGCTCTCTGCTTTTAATAATTCAAACAACGATTGAGTGAGTGGTGTTAAATGAATTTTCATGACCAGAGCATTTTTTGTATGGTTTGATGGGATTGTCCAGAGTGATTGCTCGAAATCAATTTCATTCCATTTTGCTAATCTTAGTTCGCTTGAGCGTACGCCTGTGAGTAGGATAATTTTTAAAGCGGTGCGAATTTGCAATGACATACGGCTATTATCGCTGTCTAAAAAAAGCCATAAGGCTTTAATTTCATCTAGAGTTAAAAACCGTTCACGAGGTTTTTCAATACCACCAATATCACGGGAGCGAATCGTTGCAGCAGGGTTGATTGTCATTTCGCCTCGGCTCACTGCATAATTAAATGCTTGCTTCAACGTACTCAACACTTTGTTTGCATGAATAGGGGAGCCACGGTTTACAATTTTATCTAAGGCGTTGGTAATATCTCGAGGTTGGATTTTTTCCAGTTCCATATCACCAAGCAAAGGAATAATATCCGCATCGATTTGTTGTTTTGCTTGTTTGGGTTGCTTGCGGTGTTTTTCAATGTAGTTGGTGTACCAAGAGAGAATTAAGGATTTTACTGTCTTTTTATATTTTTGTTTTTCTTGTTTGCTGTGCTCAATGGGATTAATGCCATTTTCCTTCATGGATTGAGCTTTTAAGAAGAGTTCTCGTGCTTGTTTGATGCTAATCGCGGGGTATTTACCTAAACTCATTTTGCAACGTTTGCCGTTAAGGGTAAATCGATAGAACCATGATTTGTTTCCGGTGGGTGTTACTCGAACTCCTAGACCCGTTGCTTCAATTTTTTCGACCCATTCTTTTTCTGCTTTAAGATTTTTAATGAAGGTGTCTGTAAATTTCATGAAGTTCCTTAAACTTTTTTTGGTACCAGTTTTGGTACCACTTTTTGTGTTCTTAAGTGAAATGAGTTGATATCAATTAAAATCTATAATATGGAAATAAACTTGTATTTACAAGGACTAAATGAGTTTTTTGAAATGATTTGATACGGGTTAAAATCGAAAAAGAATAGAATGGGGTGCTAGTGGTCGAAGGTTCAAATCCTTCCGTCCCGACCATAAAATCATGGGTCTTTCCCAATTACGGGGGCACTCACATTTAACAGCACAGCGCCCTAACACGAGTTCTGTAATTTTCAAAGTTACGAAAGCCATAAGCTCTTCTTTGAATCAACTTCATCTTTCTATGAAACCCTT
>NZ_LNXS01000053.1:139651-157138 GCF_001467525.1 Legionella anisa | reverse complement strand
AATGAACGGTTTTCAAATATTTCACACGTTAAAATGTTTCATTTTTATAACGCGATCGACTTAGTTCAGTATAAAGTTGATCCAAAAACTCCAATATTATATTTAGTGGATTATGAGTTGCTCGCTGATATTAAAAATGGTTTAGATGTGATTGAAGAGCTTAATTTAAATGGTAAAGCTATTTTAGTTACCAGTTGCTTTGAAGATATTGCTATACGAAATCGATGTGAAAATATTGGCGTTAAAATCATACCAAAATCTTATGTACCTTATATTAAAATTATTGAGACTCCAGAGAAAGAACTTATAAATACGGTGGTTTTTATTGATGATGATGAAATGATGCGAATGACTTGGATCTTTGCGGCTGAAGAGGCTGGACAAAGTATTTCAACCTATTCGTCATTTGATGAGTTCGTAAATGAAATAAATAATTATTGTAAGAATACTCTTATTTATATTGACTCAGATCTAGGAAACAATGTTAGAGGCGAGGATTGCGCAAAACTCCTTTTTGATAAGGGGTTTATTGACGTTCATCTTGCCACTGGCCATTCGCGAGATCGATTTCGCCAAGTGCCATGGATTAAAACAATTGTTGGTAAAGAGCCACCTTTTCAATTTGCACACGGGAATTCAACATGAACTCTACGGATAAAGATAAATTAAAACACGATTTTTTAAACTCAATTGTTATCATCAACAGCATGACAAAATCTGCTTCGAGTTTCATGAATACAATTTCACAGTCAATGGATACCGTCGATATTAACCAAAAGCAGATGGAAAAATTTTTATATTCTATGAGCGCTATACGTGAGCAAACTTCAAAGATTGAAAATTATTTTTTATCTCTTTTTAATGAATAATTGTGACAAATTATCTCTCTGCTAGATATGAGGAATATGAAACCACCCTTCCCCAATCTATAGAATCAGTTAAATGATCTTTGGTAATACTGTAGTAGTAATTGTTATCTAGCTTTTGCGCATCAAATAAATAGTTAATCCACTCAGCTATTGGTTTTTTATATTCTTTTTCTGATAACAAGAATAATATTTTCTCTTTTTTTGTAACAGCGGCCATGGTCTGTTCGGGTAGCTCATATCCCCGCATTAAATCTAATTGATCTGACAGCTCTTTTACGTGTCTAAGGATAAGCCATGTAGGTTTGGCGTCTTTGTCAAGAAATAAAAAACTACCTGAGTTATCAACTAGATAATACTCAACAGCCTGTGCTTGTATTAGAACACTAGCAAATAATTTTTGATATAATTCATTATCAAATAAATTATTAATGGAGTTTTCATACGCATTAACTATATTTTTTGTTAACTCTCTGAAATAGCGCTGAGTTAGGTCATCCACAGCTAATGTAATTTCTGGATATAGATTTTCACTTGTCTTGAGTATAAATTTATCAATTAAACCGTGATTGAAAGCTTTTATCGCAGTATCTTTATCTGCTTCAGCCGTTAGCATAATTTTAAAGATTTTTTTCTCTTTAATTTTTTTGCAAAATTCAATTCCGTTAATACCGGGCATTTGATAGTCCACAACTAACAATGGTGCATTCTCAAACCTTGCTTTATGATAAAGCTGATTTAACATGTTACTAACATCAAAGCCAATAACTCGATCATTAGTAGTATCTAAATTCACATCATTCATTAATTTGAAAATTGATTGGGTGATATCTTGACAATCGTTATCAATAAGATGAAAAGCCATATCTGAGCTTGTAAGTGTTAGTATATTAAACTTTTGGCCAAATTCTAAATCTAACGCATCCAAAAATGCTCTGTTATCATCTAAAAAAATGACTTTTATCGGATGATAAAAACAGGTAGGTCTTGCATCAATAATAGTCATATAGTAATTCCTCTACGTTACAGCCACAATTGCATCACCCATGATAAGTTGCCAATATTTCAGACCTTTAATTATAATGTATTGCTGTTAAGAAAAAATAATTAACATGGATGTCGCCCTGTATAATAAATGATTCTTCAAGTTTTTTCCTCCCAAATTTTATATTTAATCACTTAAGTTATTGAGATTTATGTTTTTCCGATTAAGTTAGAATCCTTTCTTGTTAATCTTCTTCAATTTACTCTAGAATTTTCTTTCTCATAAATCTACACCATTCCACAACCGTTAATTAAAGAATTAATTATATTTTTATTATTTATAATCAATGAGTTAACGATATTATCCCCCGGGGACAATTTATTAAATCGATAATCCATAACAGTGGTCCCGTGAAATTTAAAGTGCCATTAAAACAGATCCAGGATTAAATTTAATAAAATTCAAACGGCCCAAAACAAAAAAATATCAAAGACAATTAAGAGCATCACAAACCCTTTAAAATTTAGCACACTAAAGCCTCACGTTACGATTGAACTGCTTTTTCTAGGATTAATGTAATAGCCATTGCTTCAACATTAAAAAGCCTGATTAAATTAGGAGAATAAATTTAGTAGAGAAATCCATCTATTCCATCAAAATAAAAGATTTAATATAATGCCCTGAGAGATATAGGACTATTGTTAAATAGGTTATTGAAAAATAACAAACGACACAACCATTTATCTTGATAATAAGCGCATAGCTATAAAAAAGATTTGTCCACTTAATCAAAAACACAAATCTCAGCCAAACAATATATTCTTCGCCATGGGTAAAGATAGATAAAACAGATAACTCTATACGAAGACTAATATTACCAACATATATTGCTTAACAATCAATATTCTAAATATGAATTAATCATATACACTGGCGCAGATGGGAAAACAGTTCTTTTATTTTTGACATTTAGCTTACTAAAGGAGCCGTCATTCATCAGATAATGAGATGCTCTATTTATAGAAAGTAATTTATTACAATTAAAAATGATATCTAAAACATGAAAATAACATTATCTTATATCCATTCTCGAATTTAGGATATTATCAAAATAAGTCAATAACTTACTCGTAAAAATGCAAAAAGTATAATTTAATGTAACTTTTGCAATATTACTCTGTCTTCAAGATAAACACATCTATTTGATAGTTGGGCGGTTAGTATAAACGCGCACAAAACGCTGGAATAATTATTTTACAAAAATTCACAATGCGAGATACTAATCAAAATTTTAAAGGTACTAGAGTAAAAATCCAGTATCTGTCAGAAGTTTCCGACATTAGAAAATGTGGATAAAAGCTAAAAACACCCCATAAAGCTACACCATTACCATATACCTACACCATGACCTCCCATAAAGCCACACATGAAATTTTAAGTCCCATTAATCCCCATATTACTACACACAAAAACTCATAAACCTACACTATCAATCCCAAATAAATACACAATAGCTCTTATATAAATCATTTAAAATCATATGGTTATGATGTTTTTATTTGATGAACTTATGAATAGAAGAAAAAAGATATATATTTTCCTTTTTTTAGAATTAAGATGAATAGTACAAATTACCGCTTGCAAATTTGTTTCAATAAAGTTAGTCTAAAAAAATAGTACAAAGCACCTTATTGCAAAGGGGGATGGATGAAAGTAATTACAACAGCCGGAAACAAAGGAGGGATTGGCAAATCAACTATTGCTCTCACTCTTGCACAATATCTAGCTAAATGTAAAAACATGAAAGGGGCCTTTATCGATTTAGACCCACAAGGCAACTCTTCATCTAGCTTAATTCCGACTACAAGAGATCCAGCTCACCCAACTGGTTACATGCCTAAAGCACATCCAGAGTGGGATCCAAACAACTTACCAGAAGATGATCCTCATTGGGATGGAGTTAGTAGTATTGCAGATATATTCATAGGTAAATCTATTTATCCATATCCAACATGGGTTGACAATTTACATTGTTTTCCTTCTTTTGCTTCATTATTGGAAGATGCACAACGTGTTCTAAAAGTTGATGTAAAAGAAAAGGTTATAAATCGTCTTAAAGAATTTACCGAAATGCTATCAACCCACAGTGATTACCAATTTGTTATTATTGATACGAATCCACAGTTTGGCCCACTAACAATGGCAGGGTTGCGAGCAGCAACTCATGGACTATTGCCAACTGAACTTGAACAATATGGTATTAATGGAACCATAGGCATGATCCAAGCAATTTCACAAGAGCAACTTAGAAGAGTGAAAGACGATACTATTAAAATAGCGGGAATTTTACCTAACCAAGTTCGTAAAACAGCAGTACATACTAAGTTCCTTAATGATTTGCGTTCAATAGAAAAATCAGAAGAATGGTTATTACCTCCTATAGCCCAAAGAACCATTTATTCAGAATTGGTAGTAGAGGATGCAAAACCTAATTGTGTATTTAACTTACCACAAACACATCTCGCTAGAATTGAAAGTGAGAAATGGTGCTCTTATGTATATGACAGGGTATTTCATAATGTATACAACAAAATAGAAGAAAAGGAGGCTTCCTATGGTTAGTAAATTCAAACTGAATTCAGTTAAAACTGGAGAGACAAAGGATGCCATATCAAGAACACTGGCAATTGCCAATGATTATGCTGGGGAACTGTCAATAGAAGTATTGTCCTTAGATAAAATAGAACTTGATCCGGAAAACAATCGTGAACTAGCACTAACACTTCATGATGCAATAAATGGAATAGATCCCTCTGATCCTGAATATACAAAAAAGAAAAATGATTGGAAATCGCTTGAGTCATTAGCAAAAACTATACTAGATGATCAGTTAATTAACCCCATATTTGTATACAGATTTGGGAACAAATGTCGTTTAATCGCTGGTGAACGTAGAACCTTGGCCTCAGCGATTGCCGGTAAAAAGGAAATTATAGCAAGAATTGCAAGTCAACGACCTGTTGGTTCAAAGTTAAGAGTTCTACAGTGGATTGAGAATAATGAGCGTGTAGACTTATCTCTGGCTGAAAGAGTTGCGAGTATTGAGGCTATTGTTAAAGAGTATTTAAACGAAAATAAAGAAAAAAGTGATAGCGAGAAAATAACATCAAAAGTATTAAGTGATTTAACGGGAATGTCTATAACACAATCTCGAAGATATATTCTGATTTTGCAAGCTAGTCCAGAGATAAAGCAGGCGATTGCTGAAGGAAAAATAGAGAATGTAAAATTAATTGAATTAATTATTTCAGTTGAAAACGCAGAACATCAACAAGTTCTCTTAAAGGCAGCCATAGAAAATCTATCCTTTGATGCAATTGTAAAGCTAAAAAAAGAACTTGAATTTTCGTTAGTTACAAAAAAAGAAATAAGAGGACGTAAACAATTAAATGTTAGTTTAGGTAAGGTAAAACCCAATATTGCCAAAATTATCTTTGATGCCTTAGTTTCAAGCAACATTCTACACGAGAGCATCGTCGAGCAAATGAATATGTTAAGCAATAATGTCCAATGGAATAATGGTAAGTCAGTTGAGGAGTGCTTTAAAAAAATAATTCCTCTAATTGCTCAGGAAGTGTGATTAAAATGAATAAGCTGAAACTCAATAATAATGAAGACGATAAGAAAATTATTACATTTACTATTAATAAAGAAATTAAAGAGTCACTCAGAGAAATTCTGTTAAATTCTGAAAAATATAATTTAAAAAAGAAAACTGATTGGGTAAACGAAGCCATCATAATGTTAAAGGAAAATCCTGATTACAAAGAAATGGTACTCAATGCAGAAGGGAATAGTGAAAATTTCGTATTTGATAAAATTTATATGACATTTAAGCAACGATGTTTTTTTTCTGATATGAGAAATGAAGTTGTAAAGGAATATCCTGATATAAGAGGCCCTCAAACTGCCATAATACGCGCTGCTATTTTGAGTAGAATGATGAGGAAAAAATAAGAAAAAAGGCCAAACGGAATGGGTAATGTTCGCTGAAAAAACAATACGTAAACATGTAACAATTATTCATGCATACTCTTTAATGAGTGTATTGCAACGGAAAATTGTCAATGTGCTTTTGTATGAAGCAATAAAAGGAGATGGTCGCATAAATAACCATCAAAATTCGGTCGCTGTCGAATGTAATATGCCTTTTTCTAAGCTGTTAAAAGCAGTCAAGTTTAATAGTAATAATACCCAATATCTAAAAGAGTCCATTGATGGGTTGGCATCATTAAAAATAGAATGGAATTTATTGAAAGATAAGGTACCTACAGATATCTCGTTTTTAAATTTACGAGTTTTACATGGTGCGCCTACGTTCTATCAAGATAATACCATCAATTTTTCTTTTCATAAAATCATGCTTGATTTACTAGTTAATCCATCTATATACGGTACAATCGACGTTGATCTGCAATCTGAATTTGAATCGAAATATGGTCATGCTCTTTATGAAAATAGTACACGGTTTATTAACTTACAAAAAAATAAAATTATTTCATTAGATACATTTAGAAAAATTTTAGGAGTTCCTGAAGATAAATATCCAAGTATGCGGGAACTTACAAGAAATGTCATTTCGCCCTCATTAGAAGAGGTTAATGATCGAGCTAATTTTGCTGTTAGCTTGGATCCAATAAGAGTTGGTAGAAAAATTACTGGATTTGAGGTTCTAGTTAAGAACAAAAAAAATACAATAATATCAGAAGTCAGCTGTATTGATCGTGAAAATGAGCAGATACATAAAGAAATAAAATCAACTTTTGGCATATTAAATGAGTCAATATTAGAAAATATTATAAATAACTACTCAGAAGAGTATATTCAAGAGAAGATTAACTATACCAAGAAATATGCAAAAAAAGAGCGGACAGGTTTTTATCCTATCCCATATTTTATTAGCGCCTTAAAACACGATTATAAATTTAAGGAAGAACCTAAGCCAGAAGTTTCTCAAGAAAAAGCATCTAATGATGAAGCTGAGTGGGAAAAGAAATTATTCGCTTTACAGGCAGAACTCAATCATTGGGAAAAACTATCAGGATATACTAAAGCTGGAGATAACCAAGAGCATGTTAAAAACATGCAGAAATTTGTTCTAGAAGCCCAAGAAAAATTAAAGCAACATTATTTAGAGAAGCCAATTAAAATGGAGGCGGTTTAATATGAAATTTCCGGCCTTTGAACCAATCAATCTAAAGAATGAGCTCCAGTCCTTGGAAGCAATTGATCTGTGTTTATCAAAAATTTATCCAGATCAAAATCAGGCTAGAAAGTTTTTTAGCGATGCTTCACTAGAAGAATTGGCTTCATCAATTCGGCAGCATGGGATTATACAGCCTATTCTTGTCAAAGAAATAGATCATAATAGGAATGAATATCAAATTATTGCAGGTGAACGGCGTTGGCGCGCAGCTAAAATAGTTGGATTAGAAAAAATCCCTGCAATCATTAGAAAATACAATAAAGCAAATGGGATGGCAGTATCTTTAATTGAAAATATTCAAAGAGAAGATTTAAACCCATTGGAAGAAGCGCAAGCTATACAGCGATTAATAGAAGAGTGTTACATGACGCATGGTGAAGTTGCTGAAACTTTAGGTAGATCTCGAACAACGGTTACTAATCTTCTTAGATTGCTTACTCTCACAGATGAAGTAAAAGAAATGTTAAAAACGGGATTATTAGAAATGGGACATGCTAGAGCTTTATTAAGTTTGTCGAATGTACAACAAGTAGAAACAGCAAAAATAATTACTAGTAAGTCTTTATCTGTTAGGGAAACTGAAAAATTGGTTCAGCGCTTAAATAGGCCAGAAGATAAACAGGAGTTTTTTCTAAATCATCAATTTGAACAAAAAACGAAAGATTGGATGGCACAATTGTCGAAAAAACTTTCATCAAAAGTTAACATGCATTTTAATGATGGAGGAAAAGGTAGGGTGGTGATAAGTTTTGACTCTTTAGAGGAAGCAGATTGGTTAATGGCCCATCTTAAGGTGGAAGGGTAGGGCTATTTTTTATTCACAAAATTAGTGGATAACTATGTGGAAAAATTGGAAGTTGTTTGCCTTGAGCCTGTAGTTATAATTTTACTGGTATACCGGAAAAAAACGACCTCCAAATTTTACTTTCAAGAGACGATTGGACTACGTCGAATGGTAAAGTGTGGCAAAAGATCATCTTCTTTCTAATCACTATTAAAGCGTGCTTAAATCGATCTGATTATTTAATAACCACTTTTCTTTTAGAAATTAAAAAGTAAGTCAAGTTGGAATGCTGTTGTATGAGATAAGTTGTTGTGAACAGTCGTGGAGCAATTATTTTGACTCAATTCGGACCTTGGTTTTTTCTTCCTTTTGGTATTGGTTTTATTAGTATATTTTTGTGATATTAAAAGAAACAGCATATTGTGAAGGGAAAAAATATTTTCACTATACAAAGTTTTAAGTCGATAATTATGCTGATAACGGATTTTTATCATGCTTAAGAATTGAGCAAACGCATTTGTGTACGTTGAAAAAGCTAATGTTCTTCTTTGTCCCAACTTAGATTTTATTCTTCCATTAATGGCGGTGATTGTCCAATCATCCAGTAAATCTTTCTCTAGACGAAGCACATAATAGCGTTTGTCTTTCTCAAAGCGTGCCTCATGGTAGACTTCTTTGTAGGTAAAATCCAAATAGTGTAACCAGGGTAAAGTAATAAACCAGAGCGTCATTTAGAAAATAGCCAAATTAGCAATGCGTTTTAGGCGATCAGGATTGTCTTCAACATAAATTGCGGTAGTCACAATGTTAGCATGACCTGCAAGACGTGAGACTGCTTTAATATCCGCGCCTTGTTCAATTAATCGGGTAATGAAAGTACGTCGACCAGAATGGGAGCTTGCCCCAATGATTCCTGCTTTATCATAAAGTGACTTGAACCATTTTTGCAAACTATTGGGTGTAAAGCGACTTTTACGTTGGGTCTGAAATAAGGGTTTGTCTCGTGCAACATGTTTTAGGGTATCGAGATGTGCTTGGAGTGCTTTGCGGATTTTTTCATTGGCAAGATAAGCGTAACGTTGCTTTTCACCTTTGGTCATTGAGCGCTTCAAACAAATCTCTTCAAGTAATTGATAGTTGTAATCGGCTACATCTGCAATAGTGAGAGAGGCGATTTCTTTCACTCGCAATCCAAGACCAAAAGAACAATACACAAGGGCGCTATTTCTTATAGCGAATTGCCCATCTTTGGCAACAATAAGCAGTCGCTTAAACTCCGCTTCACTTAAGACTCTGGCCTTTCCTTCTTTTGGCATAAAAGACTCAATATTTTCCTGTTATAATGGTATTCTAAATAAATCAGGCTGTCTTGGCAAAAGCAAAAATAAAATTGTGGTTTATAGTAGAACTTTAGTATGAATACACTCATCGATGCAGCAATAAAATATCTTTCGAATCATTATTGCAGTGAAATAGAACTCATAAGGCAATTGGAGAGGGATTTTTCGCATGTGCCCGAGTTAGATGCTCAGATTCATGCAACCATAGCTCGCCTTCGGGAATTACATTTAATTAATGATAATCGTTTGGCTGAATCATTAAGTGCCCGTTATATCCATAAAGGAAACCGTTTTATTCAACAAATATTAAAACAAAAGGGCGTTAAAGAAGAAGTGATTGAGCAAGTCTTAGAACATATTGAACTGGAAGAAGTTCGCGCCCTAGATGAAGCTCGGAAAAAAATGCGTGGATTTAAAAATGATACAGATGAGGCGATAAATACAAAATTGGCTCGTTTCTTAAGTGGTCGAGGTTTTCCCCATGCTACGATAAAAACCGTACTTAAACAGTTAAGTGAAGAACAGACTACTTAAAGTTTTAGATAGTGCAGCGGATGAATACAACAATCATTTGCATCCTTAAGAAAAGAAAACTGTAAATTAAACTCTGAATGAAATGATAAACTTACAACGCATCATGATTATTGGTAGACCAGGAAGTGGCAAGTCCACTTTTTCTGTTATGTTGCAAAAGAGCCTAAATATTCCATTGTTCCATTTAGATAAATATTTTTTTATTGCCGATTGGGTGCCACGAGAATATGAGAATTTTTTGTCACTCCGAAGCCGACATGTACTTGTACTTTAATTTACCCAAGTGGCTATGTTATTGGCGGGTATTTAAGCGCTTGTTTTATAAGGATTCAGAAATTGATGATAGAGCCGATGGTTGCAATGAAACGGTACGATGGTCGCTATTAAGTTATATGTGGAACTATGAACAACGGATTAATCCTTTATTAAATGCCTTAAAGAACCAATATCCAAAAGTGAAATTCATTGAGCTGTGTAGTCCATATGATGTGGCGCACTTGATGCGTGTGCTTACACATAAAGAAGAGTACAGTATTGTGACAGGATTTTAATAAATGATGCCGATGAATGTGATAATACTCTTGATGGGTATTGCAGGTACTGGTAAAAAAACCATAGGCGAGGCAATTACAACACTGGCTCCTCAGTTTCGATTAGCGCATCACCATGCTTGGATCGATCCAGTTCTAAAACTTCTAGGTAACGAGTTCCAAGTATTTTGGTCTCTTGATGATAAAGGATGGGCTGCGCTTAACAAGGCTCGTGACGTGATTTTTGATACGATGACCGAGCTTTGTTATTACCTATGAGCTCTTAGCGAATAATTCTTGGCATCAGGAGTTTTTTATTTAATCAAGTACAAACCGTTGCTCAAAAACGGGAAGCTGTGTTTGTTCCTATCCGATTGATTTGTAATGGGGAAGAGCTTGTTAAACGCTTAAAAGACTCAGATAGAAAAGGCTATTTTAAAACACAAGATGAGGCGCTCATTACAAAAAGACTGTTTGAAGAAGATGTTTATTTGAGCAAAGAGCCGTATGAAATGACTCTAGATGTGAGCCTCCTTTCAGCAGAGGAGTCAGCGCGTCGTATTTTGGATTGGACTTCCTTGGTTTATGGCAGTAAAAATCAGAATCTGGAATTTAAACCATTGAGTCAAAAAGATTTGAACTTAATGACCCAATGGTTTACAGAGCCTACGGTGAAACAAGGGTATGCACGAAATCAACAGTTTTCTTTGGAAGATATTAGTGCAAAGTACGCACCTCGCATTGAAGGCATGGATCCAGTCCCGAGTTTTATTATTTATTTGAATCAAAAACCAATTGGTTTTATTCAATACTACAGTCTTTCCGACCATTTACCCGAAGGAGTTTCAGGAAATCATGCTTCCTTGTTTGACGAGTTCACACCTGAACAATTGGTTGGTATGGACCTTTTTATTGCAGAGCCATCATGTCGCGGAGTAGGGTTGGGTAGACAAATTATAAGGCGTTTTATTGCAAAACAACTCTACAAATTTAAAGCTGTTGTGGTTGATCCACACATTGGAAACGAGCAAGCCATTGCGTGCTATCAAAAGGCTGGTTTTGTTCCCACGCAATACAGTGAAGACGCCAATTACCTACTCATGATAAACATGCTTTCTTATAGAGGGTCCCATGAACATTCTTGAAACTCCCCGTCTGATTTTACGTACATGGAGAGAAGCTGATCTTGATCCTATGTCACTTATTGATCAAGATAAAAAGGTATGCCAATTTTTACCAGGAATAGGGAACAGGAATGCTACAAAAGCAGGCATTGAGCGGATTATTGCACATTATAAAGAGAAGGGATTTTCTTTGTATGCTGTTGAACTGAAAAGCACAGGGGAAATGATAGGATTTTTAGGGTTAATGACTCCCTCTTTTGAAGCGCACTTTACCCCCGCTGTTGAAATTGGTTGGAGACTTTCTTCAACGCATTGGAATCAGGGTTATGCTACGGAAGGAGCAAAAGCTGTTTTGCATTATGCCTTTACCTCTTTAAATCTTCCTGAAGTAGTTTCATTTACAGCAGTGAATAATCTAGCCTCAAGACGCGTTATGGAAAAAATTGGTTTACAACACAATACAAAAGATGATTTTGATCATCCCAAATTGGAGCCCAATAGTCCCTTGAGACGACATGTGCTTTATCGATTATCCAGAGCTGATTATCTAAACAACAAGGGTATTCAAGCATGATTTGGGAGACCACGTTAAAAAAAATTACGGATAAAACGGCGAGTCATGCGGCGCAAAAATGGGTAAAAAATCCTACCCATCTTAAGCTTATCAATAATCAAATTAACTGTGTATATCGATTTGAATCTAATGGGCAAGGCTTTTACCTGCGCATGACCCATGAAAAAATACGAAAAGAGCGTGAGCTTTTGAGTGCCATTGATTTTCAGAAACATTTATTTTTGTGTGGTACGCCTATTTGTGAACTGGTTGTATCCCAAGAAGGAAATGATGTCGAAACGGTACACCAAGAGGATTTGGAATTTTTTGTTCATGTTTGCCGGGAGGTACCAGGGCAAATCATGCATTTTGATTATTCAGATAAAAAAGCTTATCTAACATGGGGAAGGGCTCTAGGGCTATTGCATCAAGCCTCGCAAAGTTATGTTGCAGAGAAACATCACTTTTTAACTTGGGAAGATTTGTGGCGTGAGACTTTGGATTATGCGCGTCAAGAAGAGTCCTTGATTCAGGATTTATATGAAACGATTACGACACGCTTCAAAACTTTTTCAATCGACTCATCTAATTTTGGCCTAACCCATGGGGACCATCGTCCTGGAAATGTGCTTTATGATGGTGAGAGCGTTCATCTGATTGATTTTGATGAGCCAGTATATCATTGGTATCTTGCCGATATTGCCAAACCTTTTTTGGACTTATGCAATAAACCATGGCCTCTCTGGCAACCACTGTTTGAATGGTTTATAGAAGGATATAGGCAAATCCGGCCATTGAGCTCAGAAGAATTAAAAGAAGTGAATCATTTTTCGCAAATGAAAAGCTTAGATATCTACCTCTGGTGTAAATACAACTGGTTTGAAGAAACAGCTCCAGGAGGAAAGCCAGGGGATGAATGGCTTCATGACTTAAAAACTATGGCATTAACCCCTTTGTTTTATGTGCCATAACCGATTAAGGGAACTCCTATTGAGGTGGGTAATGAATAATATCATGGATGCGCGATAGCTCATTGGTTGGATTTCGGTAGCCATGCGGTTGATTGGCATTAAAACGCAGTCCTTCTCCTTTGGAAAGTGATTTCCAGAACCTACCTAACAAAATTTCAATGGTTCCATCCACAACAATGACATGCTCAATGACTCCATGTTTATGAGGAGGTGAAAGATGTTCGCATCCGGGCAATAACTCAATAACAAACAATTCAAAATGTAGCTGTTCATCAAAAGGAAACAGAGGAAGTACTCGTATTTTTTCATCATCTGGATGCAAAGTTTCAGCATGCCCTGTTCTATAAATAGGATTGGTTGAATCATCCAGACTGTCTTCAATAAACGATGAAAAGGAGGTTTGAAAGCCGCTCGCAATTTTCCATAGGGTAGAAATCGTTGGGCTTGACTCTTCGCGTTCAATTTGCCCAAGCATCGCTTTAGAAACGCCCGTTTCAAGCGCTGTTTTATCTAAGCTCCAACCTCGATCTTGTCTTAATGATTTTAGTATTTTTGCAATGCGGTTTGAAATTTCTTGCATTATGTCCCTTATTAAAAAAAGCTTGTGCGTTTTAGCGCACAAGTATATACTGGTTTATTATGCGTTATAACGCACGAATTGTGAAGTAGATTGTGGAGGATTGTATGGTTGAACACCCTTTTAAAAACAAACTGGTTGCAGTGCTTAACAAACGTATCGAGCCTGGCAAAGTAATGAATGCACTTGCTCATATGTGTATTGGTTTAGGCGCTGTGATTGGTACAGAAGAACTGCGTTTAACCGATTATCGAGATGCAGACGGAGGCTCTCACCCGTATATTTCAGAAATCCCTTTTATAATTCTTTGTGAGAATTCCAACAAAATTAGAACATTACGCCAGAATGCTTTAGCAAAAAATGTTCTCTTTAATGATTTTACCGATACGATGACTGTTGGGTCCTATCAAGAGCAAATTGAAAGAACGGCACAGGTTAAAGAGAACGATCTGATTTATTATGGCATTGTCTTGTTTGGGGATTGGGACGTAGTGACAGAGCTCACTAGAAAGTGTTCTTTGTGGCGATGATGGGATGGTGATAAGCGATGAATAAAGAGAAAAAGTTAAGTAAACGCGCGCAAATCATACAAGATTTTTTATCTCAAAAAGGGATATCGTGTGAGGTCAAAGAACTTGATTCGAGCACTCGCACGGCAAAAGATGCTGCTGATACTTTAAGATGTGGTGTTGCTCAAATTGTGAAGTCATTACTATTTTGCACAGAAAAAACCAACAAGCCAGTATTAGTATTAGCAAGTGGTGTTAATCGTGTGAATGAGAGCTTGATTGTTAGTCTCATCAATGAACCTATTGGGAAAGCTGATGCAGATTTTACACGAGAAATCACTGGTTTTGCGATTGGTGGAGTTCCTCCCGTTGGCCATAAAAACGTTATTGATACGGTTCTTATTGATGAAGATTTGTTATGCCATGAAGTTCTTTGGGCTGCAGCAGGAACGCCCAATGCAGTGTTTTCATTATCTCCTGAAACATTGAAACAGCTAACAAATGGGATGGTGGTAAAGATTAGAGAGTAAGTCATGCAAAAAATATTCTGGGATAATCCCTATCAACGCCAATTAATGACTAAAGTGGTGTCAGTCAATGAGAATCGACTACTTTTTGCAGAGACTATTGGTTTTTCGTTTTCCGGTGGTCAGGAAAGTGATACAGTCCGCGTGAACGGCCTGATAGTCACTCATTCTGAAATAGAAGATCACTTGATTTATTATACATTACCTGCGGAGCATGGACTTTCTAAAGGCGATGTTGTCCTTATGGAAATTGACTTTGTTCGTCGTTATAAATTGATGCGCCTTCATTTTGCTGCTGAATTAATCTTAGAGCTTGTCCAAAGAATGCTGCCCGTTGAAAAAATAGGTGCTCATATTGCTGAGCATAAGGCTAGAATTGATTTTAGCTATCAGCACAATATTTCGGATATCTTTGACTCTCTTTTGTTTGAATACAATCAAATTATTGCAAAAGATATGCTTATTCACACTGGATTTTCTGATGAGAAGAGTCAAATGCGTTATTGGGAAATCGAAGGATTTTCTAAGGTTTCTTGTGGTGGAACACATGTAAAATCAACCGCTGAAGTGGGTTATATTACGTTAAAAAGGTCGAATGTGGGTAAAGGTAAAGAACGAATTGAAATTTATCTGGTACAATAAATTCAGCTTAAACATAAAGTGTCTTAATCAAAAAAGTAGCTTAATACTACGGGAGTTATGAGTGAATGCAGAAGAAATTACAGTTTTAAATGATTTAAAAAACGATATAAATCAATTGCTGGGATTTCATGAAGAAACACCAAGGATTAATTATGGTCCTTGTGGCGCGTTTGCTAAATTATTTTTTGATGCTTGGAATGACCGCTTTCAGGATAAAGTGCATATTGTTTTTGTGATGATGAAATCCCATGAAGAGTGCTGGCACATTGCATTGCGCATGCCTTCAGGAGAACTTTATGATGGAGGAGTTGGCCTTCATTGTGAAGAAACTTATGGAGAAGATTACTTGTTTGAAGACATGATCGAATATGATCATGAACGTTTGGAAAAATGGTCTTATGGTCTTGAACGTGATTATCCACGTTTTTGTCCTGATTTTAATAAACAAGTGGTGAATTCATTGATTATTCATCATCTAGATCGATTGCGATCTCAAGAAAGTTGACTTAATGCGTTATTTACCTCAATAAGCAATTCAAAAATTAAGTAAAGAGCATTACTCAAAACCGCGTTTTGTTTTTTTGGACTGGCTCTGTTTCTCGATGGTGAATAACACAAGCCCAGATATTTGATGAGGATATCGCTATGAAACAAGAACACCAACTGATTTATGAGCTAGAGACTTCTCTTTTAAATCCGAAAACGAGAAAATCGATTACCCAACTGAAGCTACTGATTGCTGATAAATTTATCGAGTATGGGGCCTCTGGTTCAATTTACAATAAGAACGACCTACTTGATTCTCTTCCAGAAGAAGAGTCACGAAGTTATATGGTTAATGACTTTTCAGTATTAGAGGTGTCGCCCGAAGTCATGTTGGCAACTTATAAGGTTACTGTTGCCTCAAAAAGTTCCTTACGTTCTTCGCTCTGGCAATACAAACACAACCGTTGGCAAATGGTGTTTCATCAAGGCACGCCTTGCCAAGAGGAATAATTCATTTTTACAGGTATTAAGATGATAACGATAGCCTATCTAAAACATCACTCCGATTGCATTCCAGAGCTTGCTAAGATTTGGCATGAAGTATTAGGAAAAATTTGGGTTCCTGATGTGCCCACTTCGCGTGTAGAAGAAAATTTACGAAATCATTTAAACATCGAGCAGTTACCGCTCACTGTTGTTGCTTTTGATGAAGATAAACCTGTTGGGATGTGCTCTTTACGCGTGAATGATGGGATCCGTCCTGAACTAACTCCCTGGCTAGGCTCGTTAGTGGTAGCGCCAGGCCATCAAAAACAAGGTATTGCAAGACAGCTTATTCTTCGAGTAAAAGAAGAAGCCCAAACATTAGGGTTTAAAAATCTTTATCTTTTTGCTTTTGATCCTACCATTCCAGAATATTACAGTCGTCTTGGTTGGCGCACGATTGGCATGGATGAATTTAAAGGACATCCTGTCACCGTCATGGAGATAATATTGTGAAGATTAGACAATTGTTTGATGCGGATTGGAATATATGGAAAGAAATACGTTTAGAGGCTCTGGCCAACTCACCAGAAAGCTTTGGCTCTTCTTATGACGAGGAAGCGTTAATGTCCGATACTGATTTTCAAAATGGATTAAGTAAAGGATACGTATTAGGTGCCTTTGTTGATGATTTATTAGTGTCTTGTGCTGGATTCTATAAGCTTAATTCACTTAAAACCAAACACCGTGGTGTACTTTGGGGTATGTATACTCGTCTTGAATACAGAGGGAAAGGTATTGCAACAGCATTAATTCAGACCCTGATACAACATGCAAAAACCTGCGTTACTCAATTGCACTTAACCTGTGTTACGAGCAATTTTGTGGCCCGCGCTTTTTATCAAAAGCAAGGGTTTCGAATTTATGGTACTGAACCTAAAGCACTTAAAATTAATGATACCTTCTATGATGAATATTTAATGGTATTGGATTTTAAAGAGGAACCCATGAAAAAACTAGATACCTATCAGAGCCTGTGTACTGAAGTATATGATTTAAGTAAACCCAATGTGCCACAAGATGCGTACTCTTTTTACCGAAGCTATGCTGTAGAGGCTAAAGGCACCATTTTAGAGCCTATGTGTGGTACGGGTCGATTTTTATTGCCTTTGGCTGAAGAAGGATTTGATGTTCAGGGCTTTGATGCAAGTCAACCGATGCTTGAGCGACTGCATGCAAAAGCAAGGAGCAAAAATCTTAATCCAAAAGTCTGGTATGGTTTTATTGAAGATTTAAATCAATCTGAGAAG
>NZ_LNXS01000053.1:138450-139641 GCF_001467525.1 Legionella anisa | reverse complement strand
TTGATTTTTATACCCAGTGGTTCATTTTGTCTCATTACTGAAAAGGCGGATATCCAAAAAGCCTTAAAAATCATTTATGAGCACCTAGAAGATAAAGGACTTTTTGTATTTGAAGTAGAAACACGCTATGCAGTTCCTAATGAATTAGGTATATGGAGAGGCTCAAGATGGCCCAAAGAAGATGGAACTCTCATCGTATTAAGTCAATTAGCCATGCTCAATGAAGAGGTTTGTTACTCTATCGGCAAATACGAGTTGATTGAAAACAACCGTGTGATTCAAACAGAGGTAGAGGAATATAAAATTCGCATTTATCAAAACTCTTCTTTCTTGCACAATTTGCTTACTGAGGTTGGTTTTAGCAATGTACGGATGGTTAAAGGATTTGACCGAAACGCGCCACCTGATGAAAAAGACGAAAGTATTGTTTTTGAATGCAGAAAATAATTGAGGTAATAAATGAAGATTCTATGTCCAGCACCACTGCAAAAAGGAGATATCGTAGGGCTTATTTCACCGTCGAGCCCTATTATGGAACAGGATATAGAAGCGGGAGTTCATTTATTAAAGTTGAATGGATTTAAGGTAAAGTATGCAAAGCATATGTTTGCATCAGAACGATTTTTAGCGGGAAAAGACAGTGAACGTGCCAATGATGTGATGGATTTCTTTAAAGATTCTGAAGTGAAAGCAATTATTGCAACCCGAGGCGGACAAGGTTCACAACGTATTTTACCTTTTTTAGACTATGAATTAATTAAGAGAAACCCAAAACAATTATTCGGGTTTAGTGATACCACCGCGTTGCAATTAGGCGTATTTAAAAACAGTGGCTTAGTAAGTTATACAGGATTTACTTTGACTATTCATTTGAGTACCCAGGTTAAAAAAACATTACTTTCCTCTTTATTAGGCCAAGAGTACACAATTTCCAAAGGAATAAAAGTTCATGCAGGTGTTAGCCGAGGTCCTTTACTTGGTGGAAATTTAACTCTGATGACTAATTTAATGGGTACACCTTATCTGCCTAGTTTTAAAGAAAGTATTTTATTGGTAGAAGACGTTGGTGTCGAGCCCTATAATATTGATGGCATGCTCTCCCAACTAGATTTAGCAGGAATTTTTGATGAAGTTTCAGGCGTTATTTTTGGTACATTTGAACACTGTAAAAGTAAGAAATCGAATCAGCAC
>NZ_LNXS01000053.1:136525-138440 GCF_001467525.1 Legionella anisa | reverse complement strand
TACGGTAGAAGATGTAATCAATGAATGGGCTTCAAAATTAAAAGTACCTTGCATTAAAGAGTTTCCCTATGGGCACGGTAAGCACAATTGCATTCTTCCAATTGGCAAAGTGATTACTTTAGATGCAGATAATACTTGCGTTACAATTAAAAATTAAATAATAAAGAAATAACCACTTGATAAAACTGATGAGCGCATTGTTTTAATAGAGGCATAAATGAATACACAAGAAATACCCAAAGAGTATCAACATATCTCTCCAGCAGGTGCTGAAGTTCGATTGCTGATGAATAATCATTTAGGTGGAATGGCTCACTGTACTTTAAAGGCGGGAACGATTTCCAAGGCAGTTCGACATAAAACGGTATCTGAATTTTGGCATGTCCTTTCTGGGGAAGGTGCACTTTGGCGTAAATTAAATAACGAAGAGAGCATTACTCCTTTAACCGCTGGAGTCAGCATTGATATTCCCTTGGGAGCACATTTTCAATACCGAAGTGATGCAGCAGACTTGGTGTTTATTTGCGTTACTATGCCACCATGGTCAGGCAGTGATGAGGCAAGTTATGTTGAGCATGGTGCCTGGCTTCCCACAGTGGAATAAATAAGATGACTTTAAAATTATCGTTTTTAGAAAATCCAAACCCTGATGATGTTCAAATATTAACGAATGGGATTAAGGAGTACGCCAAACAACAAAGAGGCTTCGAATCCTTAGATTTCTTTGCATGCTTTATTCGTGATGCAGACAATAGCATTGTGGGTGGTTGTAGTGGCGGAACACTCTATGGAGGTCTTCATGTCGATAATCTTTGGGTGAGTGAATCCATCAGACATCAAGGATGGGGAACAAAACTCATGCAAAAGGCATTGAAGTATGGTAATGAGAAAGGCTGTGCTTTTGCAACAGTTAACACTATGGATTGGGAAGCAATAGAATTTTATAAAAAATTAGGATTCAAACTTGAATTTGAGCGGCATGGGTTTCAAAAAAATTCTATTTTTTATTTTTTACGTAAAGAATTTCAAGAAACAACAGACATCGGGCTCTTAAATGCTGATTCAGTCTCCGGCTTAAGTCAAAGCCTAAAATCGCATGTATTAGAATCTGTAGTGAGAGAAGAGGCTGTCTCAATGAACAATGCACTCCATTTTAAATGGGGACAAGGTTGCGATGGATGGTGGTTAAAAAATGAGGGGCAGTTTAGTGTTATTTATGAAACGATGCCTGCTGGAAGTTGTGAGATAAAGCATTATCATCAGAAAACAGAACAATTTTTTTATTGTTTACAAGGACAATTGGTTATTGAGTTTGAAAATTATGAACAGGTGTTGCAGGAACAGGAAGGAATAACTATTAAAGCATGGGCAGCTCATAAAGTGAAAAACAGTTCCGGAAATTTGGTTTCTTTTTTGGTGATTTCATCTCCTAATCTATCCGGGGATAGAGTGAATCTGGAGTCCTAAAATGTCTGTTGAATTGATTATCCGCAAAGCAGTAATTGATGATGCTCAACATCTTCACCCTTTAATGGAGCAATTGGGCTATCCGCAATCGCCTGATGAGTTGCAAAGAAGACTTGAGCTATTTACTAATGAACTGCATTACGGTGTTCTTCTTGCGGAAATTGCTGGAAAAGTTGTTGGTTGGATTGCTTGGTCTAAGAGCTATCTTTTTGTTTCAGAAACAACAAGATTTCATATTGAAGGCCTTGTGGTCGACCAAGGATATCGTAATCAAGGAATAGGTAAAAAGCTTATGATTACTGTTGAGGAATTTGCCAGGCAGTTTAGTCCCTGTATCATTGATTTGACATCGGGACTTAGGCGAGCCAAAGAGGGCTCTCATGATTTTTACAAATCGCTTGGTTATCAGAATGAAGGTCATATGGCAAAACTGTATTTAAGGAAAGTG
>NZ_LNXS01000053.1:112494-136429 GCF_001467525.1 Legionella anisa | reverse complement strand
AAAAATTGAGACAGCAACATTAGATGATTATCCTATCATCCAAAATATGGCACGATTTTATGTATATGAACTCTCTCGTGACTGCGGTTTTATTTCAGAGGATTGGGCTTTGCCTCCCGATGGCCTTTATGAAAGCTTCGATTTTAAAAAATACTTTGAAGAGCCGACAAGAAAAGCCTTTCTGATTAAAGTAGGTAATGAATTAGCAGGTTTTGCCCTATTAAATCAAGAAGGAATTTACCCAGATACTATGTGGAATATGGGCGAGTTTTTCATTACTGCAAAGTTTCAAGGCAAAGGTTTAGGTTTTTTGGTTTCCTCTGAACTTTGGAACATGCATCCAGGCTTATGGGAAATTTCTGTGATTCCGGAAAATAAGCCAGCGCTTAACTTTTGGCGCAAAACTATTGCAAAAATTACAATGGGTAATTTCCAGGAAGAAATTAAAACAGTCAATTATGATCCACATCAGCCTCAGCGAGTTATTTTTCGTTTTGATAGTAATGTACAGAATGTAGGGGAACCTTTAGAAAGCAAGAAAGAATATCAAATCCAATTTGTTGATGAGCTTGATGAGACAACAGAAAACCGAATGACAAAGGGATTTGTTGCCTATGAGGCTCAGCATGGTATCGACGTCAATTATCGATGTTTTTCAGTGACTATTTCTTCTGCCCAAGGAGAAGTTTTTGGGGTGATTAATGCCTATACAGCATTTTCTGAAATTTATGTGGATGATATTTGGGTAGATAGCGCTTATCGTGGTAAAGGGTATGGTAAGCAGTTATTGCTTGCTCTAGAACATCATTTCAAAGGTCAGGGCTTTAATAATATCAATTTAGTGACTAGTGCATTTCAAGCGCCAGAATTTTATAAGAAATGCGGTTTTACAGCAGAATTTACGAGAATCAATAAAAAAAATCCCAAGTTAAGCAAAACATTTTTTGTTAAATTTTTTAATGAAGAGTTAGAAACACAAGGCATTCTTAAGGCGGTTCATAGTGAATAGAAGTCAGCTAGAAACAATCTGTAAAAAATTAAAGATAAACCAACCTTGTGACTTGCCTCAAAGAGTCTATGGCGGTCTTTTACATAAAATGTGGTATCTGGAGTGCAATGGCTCGCAGTTTGCTGTAAAACAACTCAATAGCAGGATCCAATTGACTGAAGAAGTTAAATCCCAATATGAATTGACAGAAGAGATAGCCTTCCTATTTTCCAAGCATACGATACCTGCAATCCATGCTCTAAAAATAGAAAATAATTATTTAATCCTTTCGGAAGATGAAGCTTTTCTTGTTTATCCTTGGATAGCAGCAAAAGCATTAAATAAAGACGCTATATCTGAGGTGCATGCACTTAAAATAGCTGCCTTTTTGGCAAAAATTCATTGTATTAATCTTAATGTCCCTGAACTAAGCACTCAAGAATTTGATATTCATACCAATGAAAAAATTAGTGTGTTAATAGACCAGTCAGCAAGCCAAAATTTGGTGTTTAAAGAGCAATTAAAAAGTAATCAACGAATTATAATTGAGCTTAATGAGCTCTATCAAAAAGTAATACCTATTTTACAAAGTAGTAGTGTAGTAACCCATGGCGATCTGGATCAAAAAAATGTTTTATGGGATAAAAATGATACTCCATTTCTCATCGATTGGGAGTCTGCGCGAAAACTTAATCCTACCTATGAAATAGTCAATTGTGCTCTTGATTGGAGTGGAATTACTACCCCATTTTTTCATAAATCTTTATTTATAAAAATGCTAAAAATATATGCATCATCTGGATTAACTATAAATCAGGATCATTTAGAGGCCGCCTTTTATGGTGTTCTTGGTAATTGGATCAATTGGCTGGTGTATAATATAGAGCGTTCTTTTAGCTCTGATAGCGAGCAGCAGAATATTGGTGTTGAACAGGTTCTTCAGGTTTTGCCTACTATTATTCAAGTCAAGGCGAGTATTACAGAATTAACTCAATTAGTAACACGTGAATTAAGAATAAACTGTTAACTTTATTCAACTTTGATTACCATATCGCACGAAATTAACTTAAGTTTCAAGGAATGCTTCATGATGAATACTAAAGCGCTATTTCCTCGTTTTGTTCCCATTCAATCGGATTTTACCCGCAATAGTGATATTGAACAGGTTGCAAAAATTATTAATGAATCTGATATACCGCTTCATCTTTTAGTTCATAATGCAGGAATGAAAAGCCCTCCACGTCCGTTAACTGAATATGATTGTGACAGTATTGACGCAGTGTTCCAGGTTAATTTATTAGCTCCCATGAAACTAACAGCACTTCTCGCGGTAGGGATGCCTGAGAAGTCTCGGATTTTATTTGTTACATCAAGGGCAGCCACTTTGAAACTTAAAGAAAGTTCAACATACTGTGCCAGTAAAGCAGGTTTGGATGAAGTAACGGCTATTGTGAGAAAAGAGTTAGCCGAGAAAAATATCGGTGTGTTTTGTGTTATTCCAGGGGAAGTGGATACAAGAATTCAAAAAATTTTAAGAGAAACAACTTCATTTCATTTGCATAAAATGTTTGATGAGGCTTATCAGTCCGGTCACTTAATAAGTCCAGAAACTTGCGGGGAATTCCTTAAATGGATTCTTTGCGGCTTATCTTTTGATGAATTTAAGCAAAGCAATATGCCAGTTTCTATCTATGAAGAATGGCATCATCCATTCTGGCTTAGAGATAAGAGTCAGCTACCTCCCTTTCCTTTCTAATTCATTTATGAATTTTTACGATCAGTTCCAATAAAAGATCAACTTCGGAAAATAGATGCTTCGTTTGTTCTGTTCTTTTTCAAGGTATATTTCTTTTATGGGGGATATGCCTTTACTCTTTCTTCAATTGTTTTCTCAAATAGATCCGATCATGTCCTTCTAGGTATTTGTTAATTGTTCCTAAATGCTGATAGCCTTGTTTTAAATAAAACCCTTCTGCCTGAAAAGAAAAAGTATCTAATGTTGATGCTGGAATCCCTCGTTTAATTGCTTCGACTTCAACGTTGCGTAATATCTCAGCACCAATACCAAGACCACGGTATTCTTCATTAACCCAGAGGACATCAACGTATATTGAGCTTTTATGAGCATATACAATAGCACCGCCAATAATAGTACCTTCGTTATCTTTCACATAGATTGAGTAACGCTCTGGTTTGGTTCCCGTAAAAGGAGCATTAAAATTTACTATCCCATCACGAATAATTTTATCTTGCTGTTCTAGTAGCTTGGGGTCTATAACAAGCTCTAGTTGGTAATTTGCGGCTTGATTCATGAGTTATATCTTCTAAAATTAGTTTGAATACAATAAATCATCGATAACTTCCATAGTAATTTCGGGTAGTTTTTGCGTTTGATCAATACTCTCTTGAATGGTTATAAGCGCTTTTTTAATGTCATCAGGTAACATCTCAGATGGTGCATTGTCGCCTGGCCAAGAAGCATCTCGAGTCGCTTTATCTGGCCAACGAGAATAGGCAAGCCACATACCATCGTTAGTTTTATGCAGGCAAGAACCTAACGCTCCGCGATATTGCACAAAATAGGAAGCGACCTGATGCCAGGCCTTTTGATACTCCATCTCAAGCCCAGGCTTAATAAAGGCTCGGTAAATAACAGCAAAACATTTTTTTGAAAGTCGTTTAAATTGTTCTAGTGCTTCTTCAGGTGTTAAATCTTGGTTCCCTAAAACCTCTTCTGCTTTGAATATGTTTATCCTTTTGGGAATTGAAAACTGGGAAGTAAAGTACATCTGATCAAGGCCTATTCCAAAAGCACAATGCTTATAACCGAGAACACGAAAGTAATTAATTGGTTGCTGGTTCTTATTAGCTAAGACGTAGTTTCTGAATTTGGGATTATAAAACCCATAAGTCATGTAATAATGAATACCTTGGCTTTCAAGATAGTGAACGATGTGAACCAAATTTTGGTGCAGTTTTTCAGGTGAATAAAGTTCAGTATACATCCCAGCTTTTTCAAACGTTGAGTGCTCATTCTCTGGATAAGGAGGATTCAGCGCCACAAAATCACCAGGTGTCGCGATCGAAATCACGTCCATAAAATCACCACTTCTGAATGAAACTTGATTTACATTAAGAAGGTTAGATACTCGGTCAATCTCACACAAGAACATTTCCAACGACAAATTTGCATGTTCAAGAAATCGATTGGCGTTTTTTCCTTCAAATAATTCACCTTCGCGATAGATAATATTCAGTTCTTTATCATAAAAAAGAATTCCTCCCCATGAATGATTGATGATAAAGGGGAGCAATAATGGTTTTTCCTCATCAGTTGTCTGGTTGTAATTCTCAATCACTTTAAGGAAAAAATCTTTCTTCGATAGGGAAACATCATATTTTTCTATTAACGCAGCATAAGAGGTTTTAACAAGCGTAGGATTGTCTCTAATTAATTGAAGTATATTAATCAGAACTTTATTGCTGTCATTGACAATATATTCTTCTGCAAGGCCAACCTCCATTGCAGCCAAGCTCCAAGAAGCAGAACCTGAAAAAGGCTCAATAGCTTTCTTGTATTTTTGGCCTTTATTATTCGCCAATAATACAGAGAAATGTTCATTCAACCAGCTGGTATCAGGGGACATATGTCCTGTTAAATCTGGAAGAGTGAGGTACCTATTTCCGAGGTAGTGGAGTGGTCCCCCATGATTTTGATTTAATTGAATAGTATTTGGGCTCATAATAACCACTATGCAGTAAATATAACTATGAAGCGGCACATCTTAACATGAAACAAACAATTTTTTTATTCTCTTGAATAAAATGACTATTGACCCTCACGTTGCGTGATAGCTTAGAATCATCAATTAAGGAGATGATGCTTATGAAATATTATCAAATTAAAGAAATCAGCCAAATGACCTCTCTTTCAATTCGGTCATTGCAATACTATGATGAAGTAGGTTTGTTAAAACCAACAAAGCGCTCTGATTCTGGCTATCGTTTGTATTCTGAAACTGATTTACTTATTTTACAACAAATTATCACCTTAAAATTCCTTGGATTCTCTTTATCTACTATTAAAGAAATCCTTGCGAATCCAAACTTTAATCTGGCCGCATCAATGAGCCTTCAAGCCCGCGAATTGAGTGAAAAGGCTAATAAAATAAATGAAGCAGCCTCTTTGTTAACGTATATTGCCAGTCAACTGGAAATAAACCAGCCAATCAATTGGCAAAGTAGTGCAAAAATTATTGAAATATTGGAGTTAAATACTATGAGCGATGCTGTATTAAAAAAATATCAATCCGTTAATGAATCAGAGTTAGGTAAAAAATCAGACTATGATTCCACCTATAATCCCAATCGACTCTATCCTATTCCCAGAGCAGGTAAGCGACAAGAAATTGGCATTGATCCTGCCCCCATCCTCCTTTTGTGGGTTTTGACTGCTGGAATCATTATGAAGTCTCTTGGCTCAACGAAAAAGGTAAACCGATGGTTGGGATTGGTGAAATTTTTTATGATTGTAACTCGCCCAAACTCATCGAATCCAAGTCATTAAAACTTTATTTTAATTCATTCAATAATACCAAAATAAAAAGTATTAGTGAGTTAGAAAATACAATAAAAAATGATTTAGAAGCACGTATAGAAGCTCCAGTTTCAGTTAAAATTTATCTTTTGGAACAAGCAAAACACTACGCTGTATCACAAATACCGAAAGGTGAGTGCATTGACCATCTCGATGTTGAATGCTCTGTCTATTTGGTTGAGCCATCATTTCTTAGTGTTCAAAACGAGTTAGTGGAAGAAAGATTGTATTCTAACCTATTAAAATCAAATTGCTTGGTGACTAATCAACCCGATTGGGGAAGCATACAAATTGCGTATAAAGGAAAAAAGATTAATCAAGAAGGCTTATTAAAATACCTTGTTTCCTTTAGAAATCATAACGAGTTTCATGAACAATGTATTGAACGGATTTTTGTGGATATTATGAACTGTTGCAAACCGGAAATATTATCAATCTATGGACGTTATACTCGGCGAGGAGGATTGGATATTAACCCCTATCGCTCCACAGAAAATAGTCCTTTTGGTAGAGAAAATATCCGGTTGGTCCGTCAATAATAGCGCTTTATTGTTCTATCCAAGCTCTTAATTTTCCAGCAAATCGGCCTTGTCGACACAGTGTTATTGATGCGATGGGGTCGATGCTTTTAATTAGGCGATACTCGCCCAACACCGCATGTATAGCCCAACATTGTTCAATAATTGCAATGATCTCAAGCAAATGCGCAGAGGACTCTATCGAGAGCCAGTTTTTAAAACAATCCTCCTGTAATTTCTTATATTGACTGCTTGGTAGTTTTAAATGTTCTGTTGCACGATACAAACAATTAACGAATGAGAAAAAAGGATGAGTAATAACAACTTCCCCTAAATCAATCAGCGTGGTTTGATGAGTATTGAGATTCACTAAGATATTTTTATCATGAAAATCGGCATGGCCAAAAGTATCAGGCACTTTGAAACTGGCTAATTGGTCACAAAGAATTTGTAATTTACTCTCTAAATTTTTTAATTGTTTTAATTCTTTTTGAGTTAATCCATCGCCAATTAATAACTCTTCTTCATTCATTAATTGGTTATAAAGTCTTGGCAATTGTTGCAGGCGCCAATCAGGGACGCCTAAATCAAGAAGGAGGTTTATTTTATCTGCTGAGTCTATCTGCAGCTTTGTGTAATGATGAATGGCATCAATTAAAAGGTTAGGTCTAAATTCCTGTTTAAAGACATCATGTAAAGGAATGCCAGCATCTTGCATTAAAAAACAGTTTAGTTCCTGATTATGAGCCAAGATTTGCGGAACAGGAGCATTGAATTGTTGCTGCAATAGCTGAATGACGTTGGTTTCTAATGACAATGCAGAAGGAACCTTCTTCAAATAAACCAATCCAAAGTTCGTTTGAAAGCGACACACTTCTGACCAAGCTGTATCGAGAATTATTTCGGGCTTGGTGGGTTCAATTTGAAATCCTAAATTGTTTAAGGCACTAAGTGCCCATTCTATGTGAGGATTCTTCATGATAGTTTCCTATGATCCTCGATCACTTCATGAATTGTGCGCAATGCTCTTTTTGCTTCAAAATTCATCTCTGTTTGTTGATTCACAAGGTACATCATTGATTTCCATAAAGCCCAGGCACGTCCTCGTTCCCAAGTCTTTGAGTCAAGTTCTAGTGTTTCTAAAAAAATGCTCCGACTTTTTCCTTCAAATAGTGTCCAGGCAATAGCAAGATCGCAAGCAGGATCGCCGATTGCGAGTTGGCCAAAATCGATAACCGCACTTAATTTTCCTTGAGAAAGCAATAAATTGCCAACACTCACATCACCATGGACCCATACTGGTGGATTTTGCCATGAGGTGGAGAGTGCTTTTTCCCAAACTTGTGTTGCAGAATGAAAATCTATATTGTCCTTCAAATTTTCGATGGCTTTGTGTGTCTCTGAATCATAAACTGCTAAATCACCACCACGATAAAAACTCTGGGGCCCAGCAAGAGGACCGCCTATTGAATTGATGCTCTGGAGCGCTTTAAGAAATAGAGCTAAATCATGTGCAAATTCAGGTAAATCATTAATGGGAGTAACCGCTGCTGTTTCTCCAGGAAGCCAATGATTAATGGACCACTTCCAAGGATACAGGGTACTGGGTTTTCCCATCGCAAGCGGTGCGGGTATCGGAAGAGGAAGATGTGGGGCCAATTGGGGTAACCATGCTTGCTCTTTTTCCACTTGTCCTGCGTATTCGGCGCTGCTTGGCATACGAATGAGCATTTCTGTACCTAGGTGAAAGGTTCTATTGTCCCAACCGCTATTGTTTACAGCTTGAATAGGCAGATGACTCCACTGTGGAAATTGCTGAGCAATGAGCTCGCGCACTAAGCTTTCAGTAATATTCATGGGTTGTGTATTTGTCATTGGTACACCATAAAATCGATATTCTACTTCATCAAGCAACTTGCCTGATTCACTTGTTTTGATGTATTCATCTTGAATGATGCCACCCATTTTTTCGGCAAGTTTGCGACTTGGGATATTATGTCTTACAACTGGATATTTTAGATAATCATAAACAAGATTAGTTTCAGCCCATGTTTTTAATAAATTAATTGTTTCAAAACCATAGTGAAATCCATGAGCACTTTTCTTTAACCAAATACCTAATTCGGGTGTTTTCGTATTCGCTTGGTGCAGGCAGGCATATCCTAAAAAAGCTTGGTTTTCTTCGTTTAAAATGACTAATGCGATTTCAGTGCCTTCCTGCATTTTGATTTGTTGTTCAGAAATATGCTGGTTAATTTCTTCTTGAGTTTTCGGAGCACTTGGCCACATATGTTCTGTAATTTCAGCGGTAAATTCTTTGCACAACTCTTCGGCATAGTTTAGTGAAATAGGGATTAACTGAAGTCGTTCGGATTTCAGGGCGAGATGCAGATAGTTGGGCATAGAATATTTACTCATAGAAATTGTTAGCAATGTTTTGCTTGTTATCTTATCAATCAGTGTACTCTCAAGTGAATGCTTGGAAGAAAAAAATACTGCTATTTTTCCCAAAATTAATTTTTCTGTTAGATTAGAATAATAATCCTATACTCAATACTCACGTAGTTCTACGTATTGATGCATCTTATGGTCTATTTGTATAATTATTACATCATTTAGTTTTAGGAGATAGTAAGAATGAATCAACCTCAACGAATTTTTATTGTTGGTCATCATGGTGCGGGTAAAGGATTATTAGCAAAGTCTGTGTCTCAATCATTAGGGTGGCGATTTGTCGATGCGGATTTGGGGTTAGAGTTCCATGTTGGACGACATGTGTGGGAAATACTTGGAGGCCCTGGGAGTGATGCTTTTTATGAATGTCAGTTTGATATATTAACTTCCCTTTGCACCCAAGAGCATATCATTGTGACAACGGATTCCAGCGTTGTTTTGTCATTAAAAAATCGTCAGTTATTGCACGATGAAATGACTGTATTTTTGGATGTGAGTACTCCGGTCCAAATCGATCGTACTGCACGCAATACTACAAGTTTATTGCCTATACCAAGTTTGAGCGATTTTTTTGAGCAACTACATGATGAGCGAGATAATTTATATAAAGAGGTTGCTACACTCACTATGCATGGTGATGATGGGAAATTAGAGGAGCATACACGTTGTATTGTGACGGCTGTGGTGGGGAATGAAGAAATGTTACCCCAAAAAAACCTAACATCAATTTTGGAGAAAAAAGATTTTACTTTATACCATAAGGAATTTCACACGAAAGTTGAGCTAACTGAACAACAAGCCATATACCTGAAGTTGTTGGCACAAGGAAAAACAGCTAAAGAAATTGCGCGTGAAACTCATGTTTCTTACAGAACAGTTGAAGGAATGATTGCTAAATTGATGGAGTCCTTAGGATGTTCTTCCAGTAAAGAACTAATTGCTTTATTTCATGAACAACCATGATTCTAAATGCATTCGATTGGCTTAGCTAATAAATAACTTTTTCGCGTTATTGGCATCAATCGTTCAATGGCGTAGCGCAGCATGGTTCTTGGCATTCGATAAGCATGGCTATCTAAAAATTCGATGAGGATAGCTTGGTTACGTTTTCCTACTTCTCGTAACATCCAGCCTACGGCCTTATGAATTAAATCATGATCGTCGCATAGCAGTTTTTCTGCAAGTTTAAGAGTGCAATCAAAATGATTATTTCGAATAAAATACCAAGTGGCGACAATGGCGATACGTTTTTCCCAAAGGTTAGTGCTTTCTGCAAGGGTGAAGAGGAGTGTTTTGTCCTTATCTAATAAATGCGCCCCAACAATCCAATGGGCTGAAGCGTCAACCAAATTCCAGTTATTAATCTGATTGATATGAGTTAAATAAAATTGAAAAATCGTTTGCTTGAGGTCTATATCTCCTTTTTGATAATGAGTTACTAACATTAATAGCGCTAATAAGCGTTCTTCATTAATAGATGAATACAACAACTCTTGTAACAAAGAAAAGGGTAATACGGTTTGATAACGTTTGGCGACTTTTCTTAATTCAGGGACGCTTACACCTATAAATTGGTCATGCTCTGCATAATCTCCCGGCCCCGTTTTATAATAGATTGTTTTTGGCTGCGAATAAGGCTTTTTAAGTAACTCGAGCTCGCTTCTAAGTGTTTTGAGTGACTCCATCATTTCGGTTTTATTTAGAGTTGTTGTCATAGTTAATATCTTATGTTAGTTATTTTATGCCTATGTATACTGCACTTTCATGAGGCGTTTTATAGAGCTCAAAATCAGTGAGGTAGATTCTTTCGTATTTTGGCTTTTCATTAAAATAGCTCCAAATAGTTTGCCAGGCATTAATGATTGCTGAGGGATTAGGCCCAATTGCTTTAAAAACCAGATAGTTGCCCGCGTTTATAGTGACTCTATCCAAGTGCGTAGCTTTGGATTCATTCACAATTCCTATCCCAGCAGTAACTGTATAGTACCCTGATGAGTCGGACTCATAATGGTGATACACGCCATAAACGGGGCTATCTTGTTGTGTTTTGATTTTTGAATCAAGAAATTGCTCCCAAAGATGAGGTATTCGTGCAGTTTTGGGATTAAAATCCTCTTCATTTTTTGTTCTTACACTCATTCCAGTTACTTTAAATTCTTGAATCTGGGTCAATTGGGGTATAATAACAGTCATATAAGGCTCCAAAGTAGAAGTTTTTAATTAATATAAGCCTGCATGGCATTGGCAATGATGCGTTTATCCGCTTCACTGATTTTTAATAGGCCAAAACGAAATGGGTATCCCCAATTCTTGGTATTTTTTGTCAATTCGAGCGATTCAATAAGCGTGTGTATCGAAACATCAATCTTTTTATTGGCCCAAAGTACATTTCGTCGAAATGGATGAAAACCATTACCCATATCCACTTGATAGGGCTCACCTGGTAGAACGATTCTAATTGCCGTAAATGCTTGCAGTTTTTCAATGCCTTTAAAGTGCAGCGTCGGCGAGTAATAAATGATGCAATCGTCCGCTTTTATTCTCTTTAGAGGTGCAAGTTTACCGTAGCAAACTTGCATAAACCCTCCTTCCACTCCAATTTGCACGTGGGACGCGCAGGCGACAGCCAGCCAGTTTTGGTTCATGATCCGTTCTTTGAAAAAAAGCGAATTCGATGACCATCTGGGTCGCAGGTTACAAACGTATAACCAAAATCCATCGGTGTTGGTTCTTGTATCATTTTAAAATTCTTAGTTTGATAATTTCTAAAAAGTTCATCAACGGCTTGCTCATCGGGAACCAAAATAGCGAGTTCGCTACCGCCACCTAATGCAGTTGGTGCAGGTAACGCAGAATTTTGAGACCATAATCCCAATCGCAAACCGGATTTTAATAAAAACATGGCGTAATCAGGCTCAGTGTGGATAGGCTGAGCATTGAGCAATTCTGAGTAAAAATGAGTACTGTTTTCTATATTGCTCACATAAAATAGAACTAAATTGGGGTCGAATGTCATGATTTTTCCTGTTTTTTATTTCGCTAAATTCATTGGAGAATATAAAACATACGGATGACAGTTTTTGTCAGCATCATTCAATAGGATTGGGGAATGTTATGTAGGGTGCGCCACTTCTTTAAAAGGGATTGTCGGCGTTCGGAATATTTTTGTTCTTTAATGGATAATTGAATAATTCTATCGGTTCTGAAGTGACGGAAGTCCTGCCTTAGTTCACACCAACCCACCATGAGATGCACTTCATCAAAAAAGCCGAGCGCGATAGGCCAGAGTATTCGTGTCGAATGATTGTTTTGGAGATCTTGATATTCTAATTCGATTTTTCGTTCTAAACGTATCGCTTTGCGAATGAGAATAAGATCACTATCTTTACTTTCGGCACATTTTCCTGGGGGAACTAAGAGTCCTGAAGTTTCTAGTTGGTGTTTTAATTCAGTAGGAAGGACTGCTGAAATTTTTGCAAGCACATTTTGAGCTGCGATTTTAAGTTGAGTATCCGCTCGTTGTGCAACCCAACTTGACCCTAGCACCATTGCCTCAATTTCATCATCTGAAAACATCAAAGGAGGCAACATAAAACCAGATTTAAGCACATAACCAACACCGGGCTCACCTTCAATGGGCGCGCCTAAGGATTGTAAGGTTATTATATCTCGGTACAGAGTGCGTAGGCTTACGCCTAATTCTTCTGAAAGTTTTTTGCCACTCACGGGTAATCGGTGACGTCGTAATAATTGAATTAAATCAAACAAACGTTCAGTTCGGGACAAGATACTGCTGCCAAATTATGCCAGTAGTATATCATGAATACTTATAGAACTAATAAGCTGCTTATTATGATTATTTCTAATAGTAACTTAATTTTTGGGACTAATGGATGCCTTCAAGAAGTGCTTTAAAACCACCTGCTATCGGACTAGGTTGATTGGGATAATAGGCCTTGTAGGCCTGGCGATCCACACTGAGCATAAACTGGTTAGATGCGAGTATATTCCAAAATAGCCGGATCTGTTTGGCAACAATGAATGCATTTAACAGTTGTTTTTCTGTCGCTAATCCTAGCCAATTTTCGAAGCAAGCATCTTGAAATTTCAGGTAGGTTGAATCACCTTCTGTTACTCCATGGTGAGTAATCGATTGTTCTAAACAGGTCTGTAACGAAAAAAATGGATGAAGGATAGCGGTCTCGCCCCAATCAACAAAAGTCATTCTTTTAGTAATTGGATCAAGAAGAACATTTTTATCATGAAAATCGTGATAACCAATGGTTTCAGGAATCTTAAAGCTTGCTAATAATTTGCACTGTGCTGAAAATTTCGGGCTTAGGGCGTGTAGTGTTTGTAATTCTTTATCGGTGAGTCCCTCTGCTTTTAAAAAAGTAGTTTGCTTTAAGATGTGATCATAAAGAAAGGGTAATTGATTTAATCGCCAATCGGGTACACCAAGTTTGAGAAACGTAGCGATACACTCTTCAGATCTGCGTTGAATTGTGGCATATTGTTTTATTGCTTGGCATAATAGCTCTGGCTTGAAGTTGGTTTTAAGCGTTTGACGCAAAGAAATACCCGCATCCCTCATTAGAAAACAATGTAAATCCTCATTAATTTCAATTATATCGGGCACATTGGCATGGAATTGGGATGACAATACTCGAATGATTTTGGGCTCATTAGATAGAAAAAAAGATGGTGGTGTTTGTTTTAAATAAAAATTCTCTGTTGATGTTGCAAATCGGATCACATGAGACCACGGTGTTGACAATACAATTTCTGGCGAGCGCTCTATTGAGTAGCCATTAGAAACCAGGTAATCGGTTCCCCATTTGAAAAGTGGTAGTAGATTATTCATTTTTGGAAGTTAAAATGCATAAAAAATGACGAGAAAAATATAAGTCTTACTTAACATAAAAAACTTCCCTTTAAATAGTTACCCAGAGAATATTATACATAAAAAAGCGAGTCTCAATAGAATAGTAAAAGCAGGATAAAATAATGGAACAGCAAGATGATTTACCTATATCCGGGGTATAAACAAAAGGATAATGGATTAATTCTTAGTTTGCTTATTCAACCCGGCGCCAAATGCAATCAAGTAGTAGGTGCTGTTGGAGGGGAACTCAAGATAAAAATCGCGGCACCTTCTATTGAAGATAAAGCCAACATGGAATTAGTGCGATACCTGTCTGTCTTATTCAAAGTCCCTAAAAGTCAAATTTAAATAAAGAGAGGCCTTCAGTCTCGACACAAGATCATTGAAGTCATTGGTTGTGGTGTTGATGCTCTCCAGTGGTGTAAAATTTAAAGAATGATTTTAAATAATGAGCCTAAATGCTGGATACAACAATAATTGAGAGCAATTGGCGCTCTCGTGGCTTTAGTTTTGAGCTTTGGGAAGATCCCCCAGGTCAAATTTGGAAGGATTTTAACCATGGGCAATAAAACGTTAAAACCTGCTATTGGAGAAGAAGTATTGATTCCAGCAGGAGTAGATCATACGGTTCAAACCAGTTCCACCACAGGGAGCCGTTGGTATTATGGTTACAAAGTAAGAAGGTAAGGAAATGACACAAAAGAAAATATCATTAGAAAATGATGCTGTTCTGCAATTCATTGTTGATGAATTAATATCTTTACATCATTGCCATACAATTATTTTATATGGCTCGCGCGCACGAGGAGACTTCACAGTAACCAGTGATTATGATGTTGCAGGGATTAGGGAAAAAGGAGATAAGCAACGAATTGCACGCTTTGATGAAGCACATCAAGTTTATCATGATATTTTTGTTTATCCAGAGAATGCTTTTGATTCAATTTCTGATGAACATTTATGTATGTCAGATGGCATCGTTGTTGTTGAAAAAGCTTATTTTGGCACAGAGTTATTAAAAAAACTCTCTGCTTTTTTAATATTGCCTGAGTCCCTCCCTCCTGATGAAATTACAGCACGTAGAGTGTGGTATCAAAAAATGCTGGCAAGGGCGTATACTAGAGATTTAGAAGGGAAATATCGCCATATTTGGTCAATCTTCACAATTCTAGAGGATTATTTTGTATTCAAAGAATTGCGTTATCAAGGTCCAAAAAAAGCATTCAAGTATTTAGAAACACACGATCCAGAGACTTTATCATTATTTGATGAGGCCATAACGAATATCGATAATTTGAATGCCTTAAATAGGCTAATTACAAGAGTTATAAAGAGTGACAAAACGTAGGATAATTATGCCAGAATTAGATATTGAAATTATCAAAGATAATCCAGAGTATTTCTTGTGAAAAGGCATCTATTATTCTTATTTAGAGTGCATAGTAATGAAATTTAATATTTATATTAAAATTTTGACTGCGTTCTTCGTGATTTTTTTAATTCTTGTTTTGGCATTTTTTAAATATTTAAAGTCAGTTGAGACAAAGATAATTGTTAATGCAGGACAAACGATGTCACAAGGACTTTTAATTAGTTTAGAAAAAGAGTTAATTAATAATCCGAAATCAAACTGGGATGCAATAATAAAGAAAAAAACAGATAATCTTATTCATCTTATAGTAATCGACAGTCTAAAACTCACCCTGAAGCAGAATAATCAATTAAATAATGGTGAAATCATTTTTTTATCAGGTACAACCTATCAATTTCTAAACGAGGTAATTGTAGAACATACTGCGTATAAAAAAATTGGTAATACCCCGTATGCATTAGCTTACAATTTTTCAGATCCTGGCGAAATTATTTTTAATTATATGAATCCTGTTTTAATACAAATCGTTCAACATTTATTATCAAAATCAAAAAATACATGGAGTAATGAACTATTACAGTTAGAAAAAATATATGGTTTTCCTCTTCATGTTTATAAAACTAAAAGTAAACACTTACCAGGTAATATAATTAATTCTTTATCAACAAAGCGTTTAGTATTTGAAACCAATAAAAACTCGTCACAAATTGTTATTCTCTATTATAGTTTTAGTGGTGGAATACTCAAAATTGGCCCACTAAGCTATCTGCCCGTTATGGCAAGAATCAGTGATGTTATGTATTATTTTATAGGGACTTTCTTTTTTTTATCCCTTTGTCTTATTGCCTTTTTTTCATTGCTTTTTGTTAGAAATATGAAAAAGGTGTATCAGATAACTAAAAATTTCAGTCAAGGGAACTTTGATTTTCATCGGAAAATAGGTACCACCTCTATTTTGTATGGGCTGTATGTAAATATCATCCACATGGGTGAGCAATTAAAAGAACTGATTGAATCACATAAACAATTGTGCCGGTTTGTCGCGCATGAAATTAGGACCCCTTTGTCAACCATACAAATGGCGACGGATAGTATCAAAAGGAAAAATGCTGAAGATGTATTACTCAATAAACAGCTAAACAGCATACAAGAAGATATTGCAGATATGAATCGCCTCGTCAGCACTTTTTTGATTTACTCAAAAATGCATTCAAACGAATTGAAATTAAAACAGTCTGAGACCGATATAATAGTATGGTTAAGAAAGCTATTAGAGTCTTATTCTTCATCGACATTTGAAATTACATTTCATACTAATGAGTTAAATTCTTTGAAAGCATACATAGATGAAAATAATTTAAAACATGCTGTTACCAATTTGATTACAAATGCTATGAAATTTGCAGAGCACACTATTTCTTTAACCATTTCGCTGGATAATAGTCATATTTTAATTCACGTAGACGATGATGGCTCAGGCTTGCCGGATGATGGTGCGGATGACATTTTTTCTGAATATACAATTGCCGAAAACTCCGGAATTGGAGATAAACATATTGGGTTAGGATTAGCTATTGTTAAAAAAGTTGTTAATCTCCACGGAGGAAAGGTCATGGCTACACAATCACCGATATTAAAAGGTGCTCGATTCACCATAGTACTTCCAAGATATTCTTAGCGATTAAGATTTTAGTTTTGGAAGTTGGCCCCAACTTTAGCATCTTTTGAAGTATCGATCTCTTGTTTCATCTCAACCAGTGCGTCCATAACCGCTGTTAACTGGAGTTTTGCATTTTCAAAACGTTTAGGGATGAATTCATCTTCCTCGCCATCAACCACTTCTCCAGTTCCAATACCTTTTTCAAGAGCACTGATAACCATACTAAGCTCTGATTCAAACGCCGATAATAGTTCATTATTCCCCTTTGCAGATTGCAAGATTCCATGCAATTTTTCCACTACATCTCCAGGAATATAAAGAGTGCCTTCACTACATTTGCTATATTCACGTTTCGCAATAGGTAATGAAAGTAGTTCATCAGCCTTGTGTTGACTCATCTGAAATATTTGTCTAACAGATTGTTTTAGTTCTAAGGGAGTTGGTGGCGAATTGCTAGATTTCAAAGATGCGAGAAGCTTATCACTAGCAGTCACTCGTCCATCTTTGCTATGTTCTTGCGCTGTCTCGATAGGAGTCTGTCCTTTTTCATTTCGCACTTCAAGACTAGCACCACACTCTATTAACTTTTTAATGAGATGTAAGGGCTCTTTTCTATAATTATAAAAATTCTGTACCGCATAGTGCAAAGCCGTCATGCTTTTTTTATCAGTACTATTAATATCAGCGCCATGTTTTAATAATAAAGCAATGACGCCATCATTACTTGGGCCACCAATAAGGACTTTTCCACAACTTACCATTGCCAGGTTTAACAAAGCTTTATTAGCTAGAATTGACTCGAGCAAGTCTTCATGACCTTTAAATACAGAAGGTTCTTTTAAACCTAAGAGAAGTTCTAGTACATCTCTATGTGTCAGTTGTTCTATAGGATCCGCCCGACCTAAGATATCACGGACACGGTTTAAATAATTTTCTTGTTCTTTACCTAATATTTGGTTTTCCTGTTCAACAAACTTTGCAACATCTTCTCCTTCAAATCGCAATTCTGGAAAACTATCAATTTTCTTTAAATCTTGAATGCTTAGAATATCTCGATTTAAAGCGATTTTTGCTATCAGTTCATCGGCTTCGTCTTTACCTAGAATTGCACGGGCATATTCTAGGGTGTTAACTTTTAATTCTTTAGCTGTTTGTGTTGAGGCAAATAAAGATTTTCGAACGGCAACTTGATATTCACCATGATGAAAAATAACACTGTTTCCAGCCTTCCAAATATTTCCTGCCATCGATGTGATAGGGGATGCCGGCGAAAGGGATCGGAAGCCGGTCTGTACATCTTGCGCATCCCATGGTCCAGTTCCACCAAACGTGATTTCTGGATGTTTCACTGACACTCTTTCTAAAAATGTTTTTTCCTGTGAGTTTGCTGCAGCATTAAGTTGATTGTCTGTATTACAACCTTCTAAAGTCACAAAAACTTCACCATGATGTGCGGGCAATGCTCGTTTAAAACCATGTAATAAATTATCAAAATTATCATCATATAACTGCTCACTTGGGCCATGGCAATTACCCATACCATATTCGCCACCACCAGCATGGCCCATAATAAATAATTTTGGGTTTTTCTCAAATATATTGTCTAGTTCTTCCGGTAAGTCTCGTTTGAGTTCATCCAAACTACTATAGATTTTTGGGGATTTATCACACTGATCGAAAAAATAATACTTCAAATCAGGGCCTTCTAAATAGACGCCAATTGGAACAAATTGCTTGAACCGTTGTTTTAAGTGAGGATTTATCACCACACCTCTCTGATTTTCAGGCAGTGGATGATCTGGATCTGGTTTATATATTAAGATTTCTATTGCAGCGTCTTTCATGGCTCATCTCGACTATTACTTAAAATAATAGGTTGATTTTATCAAAAACACTCGGCTCATATGTATATATATTGTACAAGCGTTCTAAAATGATACTTTTGTCGAGGGTAAATGATTATAGATTTGCGATATATTGGGTGAAGCTTTCATAACTGGACGAAAAATCCCAAGGTCGAGGCAAAAGAATTTTTCACTATTTTTGATAAGTCTTACATAAGATTGGTGGCTGAGATCTATATTTATTCCCAAGCCGCTGATACAAATATATATCCTTTTTTATGAATTGTTTTTATACGATAGGGCTTTTTATTATTATCATTCAATGCCTTTCTTAAACGTGATATTTTTAAATCGATACCTCTATCAACCCCATCATATTCATGCCCAGAAAGAGCATACATAATGCTATCTCGACTCAGCAACCTATCATGGTTCTTAACCAACAAAGCAAGCATTTCAAAATCACTGGTACTTATTGAAATTTCTTCATCAAAGAGCTGAACACTCTTAGTACTAAAATTGATAGAAAAATTGCCAAAGTGAAATTGATTTTGATTATTAACTAAATTGGGTCGACGTAACAATGCCTCTATTCTTGCTTTCAAAACCTCGTCTGCAACAGGTTTAGTTAAGTAGTCATCTGCTCCTAAATTTAAAGAGGATACTTCACTTTCAATATCATTAATTGCTGTTAGCATGAGTATTTTCCCCAAATACTCATCTCTAATGGTATGGCATATTTGATCTCCATTCATGCCAGGAAGCATTATATCTAATATTACTAGGCAAGGTTGCTCACGAATGATGCGATAGACCGATCTATCACCACGTTTTTCAATAGAAACATCATAACCTGCTTCTTGTAAGCTTTCTTTGAGGTAATTTGCTAACTTAACGTTATCTTCTACAAGCAATATTGATTTATCTTTCATTCGTTCTGTCTAAGCCTCTTTAAATAAGAAAACTCTCTAAACAAATTTAGTCTGAATTGATTTTTAAGTTCAGTGTTACATAGATATCAGTAGGTAAGCAAACACACGGCGCATCCGTACATTTTATATACAATTGATCTGTTTTAACTCGATATAATGATAGCTAATGGGCGAATCTGTGGAGATAAATTATGAGCGCTTATGTTAAAAATTTTGATGAACATAAAGAAATCAAATCTTCACGTGACATTTGCAAATCATTAAAACCTGTTCCCACAGCGTATATGGACAATAAACATTGTGAGCATTGCTATCCCGAAAAACGTTCTCATTTTCGAAGAAAATTTTTTAATTTATTCCATTATTTTATATTCAATCCATTTATCTATCTTTTATCTAAACTCTTTCTCCTATCAGAGCAGGATTTTTTACGATTCAATAACCTATTAAATCAGTTGGTCATTAATATTTTCCAAAAAATAAAACTATATACCAAGACTCAGACCATTGATAGGAAACAATTCAATAACAGTGTCCTTGCATTTTGGGATGAAGCACAAAAAAGAGGGCTAGAGCTGTATAATTTTAAGGAATCTAACTTGCATACTCTGTATTTTAAGTTGGTCTACAATAGGAAAAAATATTATTTCATACAGACTCCAATCTCTCTTATTTCTCAAAAAAATACACGCTTTGATGAGGATACTAAATATGATAATAAATGGAGCCTCAAGAAAAAATTATTAGATAGCCAAATTCCCTGCCCCTTAGGGAGGGTTTTTATTTCCAGCAAAAACGCCTACAACTATGGTATCTCATTGGGATTTCCTCTTGTGGTTAAGCCACTATCTGAATCTCTAAGTATTCATACTTCATGTACTATTCAAACTCCAAATGAATTAAAAGAAGCGATAAAAATAGTAAAGCAGGTTGATTTTCGCGTGCTGGTTGAAAAACACATTCCTGGTGATGTTTATCGGTCATTAATTATTAATGATTCATTAATCGCTTGTGTGAGACGACAACCTGAGAGCATTGTTGGCGATGGTGTAACTACACTTCAAGAGTTAATTGATAAAAAAAATAAAGTTACGTGGAAAGAAGGACATGGTGAATATCCCTACAAAATTACTCGAAATAGCAACTTAATGAAAATTTTGGCAGCCCAAGGAGTTGCTCTTAATACGGTAATAAACAAAGGACAACAAATCTTTATTGCCAAAAAAGTTACTATGAGTAGTGGTGCAAAAATCAGTACTGTTATCGACCTGATACATCCTGAGAATAAACTGTTATTGGAAAAAGTACATAAAATACTCAATATACCGCTTACAGGTCTTGATTTTATTTGTCAGGACATTTCTCTTCCATGGCATAAGCAACAATTTGGAATTATTGAAAATAATAGCTTCCCTTACATTGAATTACATCTCAATCCATCTGATGGGAAAGGAATTAATGTAGCAGGTAAAATTTGGGATTATGTACTCGATGTTTTAAGTCGAAGAAACGAGCAACCCAATTAATGTACATTATATATACAATTGGGTTTTTTTAACTCGGTATAATAACAGATAAGTAAATCTTTATTCGGATGAAACCATTATGAACTTGCACTGGAGTATTCTCATGAAAAAAGACAAAGAACAACATCAGCCTGTCCTTGAATCCATAACGGCAGATGAACCCAAAACCTCCTCTATAGCATTAGCTTTACAACAATTTAGAAAGGAAGCAGAAAAAAAAGAGGCTGCTGAGGAAGGTGCAAAAGTACGCTGCGGGACTTGTTTTAAAGAAATCGCACCTAAGCGCCTTTGTTCCGGACATGGCGCAGGTGGTAGCGGAGGTGATAGTGCCACCTCTGATAAGAAGACATCTGAGGAAAAAGCGAGTCCTGGTGAAGTTAAATTCCTAACTAAACCTGGCAAAGCAGTTGGGTCTGAAGATGAATTGGTAGGCGTGTTTGGTTCAGAAGAACTTGATTTAGAGTCTGGTTTTGACCCAGAAATAATTGCGGAATTGATCGCCAAAGGATTATTGCTGGTTGATAGTGATCGCGTATCAATGACTCTTTCAATTAAATTACAATGTGAACCTAGTAAATTAACTGAAGAACAAAGAGAAGAATTAAAAAAATTCATGGAAGCGATTATAAAAGAATTCAATGAATTTAAAGAAGAAAATCATCTTTCTGATGATTGCATACAAATCCTTCAAGATGAGGAGGGAAGCATATGTTCTCTTCGCATTACCATGCCCACATTAGCTTTATACGATGCATTTATTCAACAGCTAGCAAATAATTTAGTGCCCGTACCCAGTCCGAAAGCACAAGAAAGAGATGAGGTAACGAAAGAGCAAGGCCTTACTGCAAGTCCACTTTCAAGAGAACCAAGACCGTCTAATAAAAATCAACTCTCCAAACAAGAAGCTAATGAGGAGATACATAATACATCTGAGGATGGGGAACAAGAAATTTTTAACCCATCTCCTTTTAATATGAAGCCATGGTAATAGAAGTAGGTGTTTATTGATTTTTGAAAAGAACTTTAATTTCAAGGCCCCATTTTATTTCCAATAAGACAATTACGTAATTGGGAAATACCATTTCATGCTTTCTCAAGACTGAGCCCTTAAGTTTCGATATCTACAAGATCATTGAGGTCATTGGTTGCGTGTTAAACTGATACAGTGGATAGTTGATTTATAACGGATATTTCTTTTTATGGTTTTCTTATTTATCTGATTGAATGGTGTAGCTTTTTAGGCTATGATTGAAGCTTAGTTGGCTTCAACATAAAAATCATGTTTGATACTTCAATATTGTTTTCTGAATATCGGCGGCGTGTGCTGGCACTTTTATTGCTGCATCCTGATGAGCGTTATCATGTCCGAGAGATTGCGCGGTTAACGAATACCACAGCGGGTACACTTCATCGAGAACTATCCAAACTTGCTAAATCCAAAGTACTTCTGCGCGAGCAGAGCGGTAATCAAGTTTATTACCAAGCAAATCGAAATTTTCCTATTTATACGGAGCTTTCAAGCATTTTAAAGAAAACGTCTGGTTTGGTGGATGTGTTGTTTGATTTTTTAACTCCATTAGCTGAAAAAATTGAAGTAGCTTTTGTTTTTGGCTCGGTGGCCAAAGGAACCGAAAACCTTGGAAGTGATATTGATGTGCTTATTATTGGTGAGGTTGATTTTACAGAAGCAGTTGCAGCTCTTTATGCTGCCCAAGCGAGTTTAGGGAGAGAAATTAACCCCAAAATATATTCCAGGGAACAATGGAAGTCATCTTTACAAAAACAAGATCTTTTCATTCAGGAGGTTTTAAATAATCCCAAGCTATTTATTATGGGAGCTGAACATGACCTTGGATAATTTAATTGGCATCAGCCTGGAAAAAATACCACCTCACCCAGATACCATAAATCGGCTTTTGCATGCTGCTGAACGTAATATTGTGGATTCAAAAATTGACTTGGTTAGCGCGGAGAATCGCTTTGATGCTGCCTATAAAGCAATTATGCAAATAGCAAATGCAGCACTTCAATCTCATGGATATCGAACCTTGACTTCTAAACCAGGACATCATCAAACGATGATTCAGTTATTGCCTCAGACTTTAGGTATTGATAAAAAAACAGTGATTATATTGGATGCTATGCGTAAACAACGCAATATTGCAGATTATTCTGGCGATATTATTCCTGAGAGTGCAGTAATAACTTGTATTGCTCAAGCAGAAGCATTGTTAAAGGATTTTAAAAAATGGCTGAGTGTTAATGATGGAAAACAACAGTGATGTAAAGCAACAACTCAATGAATGTCTTGAGGTACTAACAAAGATTTTAGGCGCAGAGCTTTTGGGAGTTATCTTTATGGTTCTTATCTTATAGGTGGTTTGCAAAAATACAGTGACATTGATTTATTTGTTGTAACAAATCGTACCACAACGTCAAAAGAAAAGATGGAGTTGACTAACCATCTACTCCAAATATCAGGCATTTACATGAAAAGTACGAAGCCACCTATAGAAATGACCCTTGTGGAAAGGGTCGCAATTAATCCTTGGATTTATCCACCCCTTTTTGATTTCCAATATGGCGAATGGCTTCGCTCATCATTTGAAATGGGAAATTTTGAACCATGGTCTGATCGTGCAATGCCGGATCTTGCGCTGATTATCACGCAGGTCTTATTGAAGAGTCATACATTGATGGGGGAAAGCCCTAAGCAACTATTAGACCCGGTCCCATATAGCGACTTTATAAACGCGATGCTTCATGATCTTGATAGACTTTCAGCGGAACTTGAACAGGACACTCGAAATGTATTACTAACCTATGCACGGATTTGGAGTACATTAGAAACTAATGAGATTCGATCGAAACCTATAGCAGCAGATTGGGTGATTGATCGTCTACCTAAAATGTATCAGCCCGTGATGAACAGAGCGAAACACATATGCATTGGTTTGGAAGATGAATATTGGGATGATATTAATGTGCTTGTAAAACCCTGTGCTGATTTTATATTAAGTAGAATTATCGATCAAAAGTTATCAATAAATCTAAAAGATCCTTGCGCCTTAATAAGGCTAACCTAGATAGCGGGGCAGGAGATTATATTTGCCATTAGTATTATTTCAGTAAGGTTCATTCAGTCATTTCCAGGTATTC
>NZ_LNXS01000053.1:15044-112392 GCF_001467525.1 Legionella anisa | reverse complement strand
ACCATCCAGATGAAATTATCTATGAAATCATAGAGTAATGCATTTTTTCTGTTACAAATTCGATCAATTATTTGTAGCAAAAAATTGCTACTATATTGCTACGCCATGCTACATTTCAAATGCTGAAAAAACACATCCCGAAATATACAAAAGAGGATGTCATGAGGAGTGGTCTGAGTTATCTGGTGTTGCTTATTTTTGTACGCCGCCATTTTTTGTAAAGAGTTCCTAATTTAAAATATTCTTATATAAAAAAGGAAAATGATAAAAAATGAAATAGCACGTGCATTTTATTTTTGGTTGCAATATGTAGCAAATAGTAGTGTCTATGTAGCATGGTTATTGCTACATATTTGTGGGGTATCTTGATGCAGGGATAGTGATATAATCCTTTTACACAGGCAACTTACAAGGCAATATAGATCTTTCATCAATAAGATGTAGCAAATGTAGCGATATATGGAAACCTCTCAGAGGTGATGCGCGATCAGCTAAATATTGAGTATCCATCAAAAGGGACATTGATAAACTAAGAAAAATTATTGATATCAGGATTATGAGTGAGAAAAAACATAAATTATTTAGGTTACAATAAAAATATATTCATCTTAATAATTGTATTGAGAAAAGAAAATACTATTCATTAATAGAACATGAAAGTTATCTGATAACAGAATGTAACTTAAAATTTATATGGTCAATAGCATGTCAACTAAGATTGAAACAGCTCGAATGATTTTGCGTTTAATTAACGAAGATGATTTAAAAGAGGTTGCTGAACTTAATTCTGATCCAGAAGTAAGGAAATTTTTTCCTGATGGAGTCCAAGACACAGATCAAACTGCGAAAAGAATAAAAGAATTCGTTAGTTTTTATAAAGAAAAAGGACTTCCTTGTTTTGTTATTTTTGATAATTCTTTAAAAGAGTTCATAGGACGTTGTGGATTTGGTCCAATTGAAACCGGAGAAATAGAAGTAGGTTATCTGTTGCATAAAAAATTTTGGGGGAAAGGATATGCTTCAGAGGCCTTGGAAGCACTATTGAAATGGGCTAGTACAAATATCGACTCAGAATATATTATTGCTTTTGCACCAGAAGGTCATATTGCGTCACAACGTGTTATGGAAAAGTGTGGTATGGAATATTACAAAGATGGGTATGGCCATGGTGTTATGTGCAAATTCTATCGTATGAAAAATAAATAGCATTATGCAGTACAAGAAATTGAGATTTACCAATAAGAGTTGATAGTTTATAGAACCTTATGGAATGTAAAAATATTGGATTCCTTCCTGCTAAAAGGTGGGGAAATGAAGAATAAAAATCGCAATGTAATTAAGGTATAATTTAATGGAATTAACACAGCAAAAACGGCTTCTATCGCATGTAATTTCTCCAGAAAAAATGGAACATATAATTCAAAAAATTACTGAGAGAATCAAATGCGAAGGAGATAAACCCTCGTTTTTGTTACTGAATTAATGTTTCATAAAAGAAGTAACAAAATGTCATTACAATAATAAATATGTATTTTTAAAAAATGACAAAAATTGATGTAATTACTAGTAGTTATGGGGAGTTATTCAAAAATGGCGTTTAGAATTAGGAATTTTATTGTTGGAGATGAAGTAGAAATTTATAAACTATTTCATGATGCAGTTCATTCTATTAACTCTAAAGATTATGATGAAGTGCAGCTAAATACATGGGCTCCGAAGGAAGCTGATTTGGAAAAATGGAGAGAGTCTTTAGAAAGAAATTATACTCTTGTGGCTGTAGAAGAACAAACAAACGTGATTGTTGGCTTTGCTGATTTAGAGAAAAATGGACATATTGACCGTGGATATGTTAATAAAGATTATCAAGCAAGAGGTGTTGGTCTTGCTCTTCTCAAAGCATTAGAACAAAAAGCTATTGAGTTAGGGATGAAAGAGCTATATGCGGATGTGAGCATCACGGCAAAGAAATTCTTGGAATTCAAAGGATATGTCACTGAAAAAGAACAAACTGTCTCTATAAACGGCGTAAAGTTTATTAATTATTTAATGAGGAAAAAACTATAAGCAAGTGATGGAAAAATGCAGATTCTTACCACCGCCGATGAGAGAAAAAAATATTTTTATTAATATTAATACTGACATGGTTAATTAAACTGAGATTTGATAACTTTTTACCAGGATCGGGGCCGTACCCCAACTTTAACCGATCATGTACGTAGTAGGTGTGGCGAAGTCAGAACACTTGGTGTTTCACCTCATTATAGAGGACAGGGTATTGGAAAGATCTTACTTCCCTATAGCTTAAATTATTTTTCAGATAAAAACTACCAAAACTGTTATCGGACTGTTGCGACACAAAATAATAGCGCGCTTCGTATCTATCAAAACCTTGGTTTTTCAATTGCAAAGCATTTTCAAGTTTACTGTTGGAAATTTCTTAACAATAGTTAAACCTCAGGTTTGGGGCTAGTCTAGCGAATTGTAAAAAGACCTAAAGAGAAATAGAAGTTTTTTAGTAAGTAATCGTTCATCATTGTTTATATCATCTCAACCCGAAACGCTTGATAAGAGGGTGATTCATAGGGATGAGCTTTCTTTAAGGCTGCAACAGCAGCTTTGATTTGCTCTTCAGTACAGATAATTTCTACTTTATATTCAGGCACTCTCTCAAGTTGATTGATTGTTCCAATAAAAGCATGGCTGCCAGGTAATGGCATAAACTGCCCCTCGCCTAATGTTTGCCACGCACAATGCTGATAATGATCCACACTTCCTGCCCCTGTATCAAAAATAGCATTTTTAACAATTTCTAAATGTGTTTCTGGAACACAAAAACAAAGCATGTACATGATATCACCTATGGGGAAATTAATTCTGTTTTCCAAGAGTTGCTTATCTTCGTATAACGAATTACCTCAGAAAAAGAAATGGAGCCGACTGTGTAAAAAATCCATGTTTTTGGGATGAAGCGGAAGCCAAAATAATCCTCACTCATAGGGATAGAAAGGCTTGCAAATTGATCACTCAATTCTTTTTTCCTTGTTTCCAATTGGCCTAAATCTTTAATGACAAGACCTGAAGTAGGGGCATAAGCAGAAAATCTTAATTGGCGTTCACGAGGAAGAGTTCTCCAAAAAGCTTCATTTTCTTCTTGGGAAATGGGTATTGCTGTTCCTTCTAAAATAACTTGTCGGCTCTGCATTGCAAATAAAAAATTTAAACAGGATTTAGGGTTATTTAATAATTCAGCAACCTTGCGTGTTTTTTGTTGAGTAAAAAATAATAGACTCTCGGTTTCAATTTCGCGAATGGCCACCACTCGACTATGAGGATCACCTAAGCTGCTACAAGTGCTTAAAACAGCACAGAAAGGATCCTCAATCCCTCGTTCTTTTTCCTTGTTCAACCATTCTTTTAGCATGTCAAAGGGCACAAATTTCTCCTGTTAATTGGTGTACTATGGTTAATGTATCAAGTTGAACTTATACTTTGAATGCACGAGGGTTCACTTCCACCATCGTTTTTGAACCTGATTTTACAATGCGTATTTGATTGTGTTCCACTAATAATTCAACTGCATGGTCGCGTTTTATTTTATCTCGCAACGGACTTAATTGTTGAATGGTTCGTAACGTTGTTGAACTAATATTCTTTTCAATAAACCAGCCCATAAGTTTTAGGGCATCGGAAAACTGCAAAGAAACGGTTTCGGTAGGCATAATTCGCCGTGCTTCTTGCAAATGCCAATTAATTATTTCAATAGCATTTTCGGTATGCTCTACACTAATATCCCCATCGCGTCCTTCAAAGAGATGAAAAAGTGCTGCAAGCCGCGCTGTATTTTCAGCCGCTTTTGATGCGAAATCAACGATATCGACCCACTGGCCTTGAGGTTTTAACCCTGCTTCTACCGCATTAAAAAATAAAATCCATTGTTGTTTTGCGGCCATACTCATTTTCAACAATGGAAGTTGAATACAACCTTGATGGCTTAATTGTTCTGACTGATTTAAGCAGGCAGTGACGCGTTGGTCATAATAGGTTAGAGAATGCAAAGAAGCAGGCGGTTCTTGGTAAAATCGATTTCCCATACTATTGGCAGGATAAGCCATGAGACAACGAGCTAAAAAACCGCTTTGTCGACTGATACCCGAAGCTTGCTTGGTAAGTTGTTGTAAGATAAGCGGTTGCATCATCAAGTTAAGTGTTAAGCGCCGATTTTCAATGGTAAATCCTTGCGTTGTTTTACGATGCGCGGTGAATGTCTTACCGTCCCACAAACGATTAAGCAAAGCTACAAAACGAGTCGGATTACCTTGCATGCTATGGCTACCTAAGATGATGCCTGCCTCATCAGACCAAAGGGAAGCGGAAGGCCAACCTTGAGCCAAATGAATGGCCAGTGCCTCTTGGGTCGCATCTTCAAAATAAAGAGTGGGTTGCAAAGGAATTTCCGGCTCTTGATGAATTAATTCATCAAGCATTTCTTTGGCATAATCAGAATCTTCCCCCGTATAAGTTGCACGTTTGATTTGAGAGAATAAACTATCTTTTTCCATTTGCCATACTTGATGTTGCGTTAGTGCTGATAACACTTCAGGCTCGCGCCTTTTACGAATCAATGTCTCCCAGTGACGCGCTGCTTTCGAAAAAACATTATCTGCAGCAGTTTTTCGGGTGCCAGAGCCGCTGGCAATTAAAAAATAAAGTGATACTGGACTAATTAAATAGTTGTCTCGCGCCACATTAGCAAGTGATTGGCATGATAGTGACATATTAGCCAAGGCGCTGCATGCAATCAAAGGCAGGGGTTGCTGTCCATATTGTTGATAGTCGATTACGGCTTTTCTTACAATTGGGGGAAGTGCCTCAACTGGATAAGGACAGTCAGGGGCTAAGATTGGAGAAAGTGGAATAGGTTGTCCCCATCCGACATTTTGGTGGACATTATTTTTGATCTCTAATTCATTCTGTTCAATAGTCATTGTGTTAGAAGATGAAGTTTTGGTTTCTGATTTTACCAGTAGCGTCTGTATGATGTAAAATTAGTGGCCTGGAATACAATATAGATGTCCTTTTATTATTGAGCATGAGATTTGAAGACGCTTTGATAAGTTTCTTTCCATTTTATCCTGGACAAAGTCGATTTTTTTGAGCAACCCAAACCGTTGCTTCTCCACACTCTGGGCCCCTAACGTTATGTACAAGGATTTTAAAATGGCACTCTAGAAGGATTTGAGTATATTCTTCGGAAGAAAGGGAGGCATGATATAAATCATATCCTCCATTATCACCCCAAACTTCTCCATACTCCGGTCCGGAAGTAAATATTAATAAACCATTTTGCTCCACTAAAGAGGCAAGGGATTTTAATGTTTTTCGTTGATCGTCATGAGGTAAGTGAAAGAAACTATGCCAGGCAATGACTGCATCGAATTTCTCTTGCAAATCTAAAGCCCTCATATCAGCAAGTAGCCATTTTGCATTTGGGAATCTTTTTTTGCATTGCTCAATCATTTTTTTACTTGCATCAATGCCTGTTACTTTATACCCTTGTTTCATTAAAAATTGGGCTATGGGTTCGCCCGTGCCACAGCCAACATCTAAAATAGTTCCTTTGGATGGAATCTGATTTTGTAGTAGTTCCAAATAAAATTGCTCCATTTTGAGCTCTTTATTGCGGTGACTATCAAACCACTCAGAAATTTCATCATAAATAAGGTAGACGTTGTTTTTATTTCTTTTCTTGATTGAGGGATTAGTTCGATATTTCAATTGAACAAAGCCACCGCCAATACATTTAGTTTCAATATGCTCCAGTTCGATGTCTTGTGCCAAAGGTCCAAATAACGAACGCCCAGAGCCGAGCAACACTGGTGCAATGGTTATTGTTAATTCATGTATTAAATGCGCGGCTATAAAATTCTGGACAGTTATACCGCCATCAATATAAAGATGTTTAAACCCTTCATCAGTTAAGCGCTTCACGAGCTCAATAGGTGTTTCGGAGGAGGTTGAAACATGTTTTAAATGAACAGGAATTTTTATGGGTTTGCTGCTCATCACTACAACTGGAAGCTCACCATAAGGCCAAGGATTAAATGATAATACTTTCTCAAAAGAATGCCTACCCATAATGAGTCCATCGACCGTAGATATGAACTCTTTATAACCACCATCCTCACCAGATGGCACAAGCTCATTTGCTTTGGTTAGCCAATCAATAGAACCATCATCTCTTGCAATAAAACCATTAAGACTTGTAGCAATAAAAACAGAACACTTAGCAAGCATAATCGTTTATCCTTTGTATACAGACTTATTGATTGAGTTCAGAGTCGATTCTTTTTGAAGTCAGATGAAGACTCTAGAAGTCCTAAACTTAAAGCTCCTGGAAAAACAGTATCATGATCCATATTATTTAGAACATTAAAAGCAGTGCTTAAATTCCTGTGAGGCTTGCTCATGATGGTTTCATTCAATAACTTTAAATCATCTATCATTTGGTAATCGCCTTTATTTTCTTGGTCGCCGATAATAAAGCAAACACGAGTATTTTCTTCAAGATTAAAATTTTGCTTTTTTTGAGCTGCTTTTAGCACCAAATGATTATCATACCAGAGAGAGGGGCTAACGATAATGTAACGATTAAATATTCCAGGATGGTGGACTAATAAATATACCCCAAATAATCCACCGTAAGAATGACCGACAAAAGTAGCGGTTTTATTAACTCTATATGTCTGGTGAAGATATGGAATAAGTTCTGAATGAATAAATCGATAAAATGATTCGGCACCACCCGAGTATTTTTGATATTCAGCTCCATATCCTCCTGATCCAACATAACTTGGTGTGTAATCTCTGGTTCTATTTTTCTTATACTCATTAGGATTTGCATAAGCTATCCCAACAATAATGGAGTCGTTGATTCTATTTCGGTCAGATAAATGCTCACTAATTTGTTTGGCTAATGCAAAGCTGTAATCAGCATCTAATAAGTAAATAGTTGGATAGTCTTTTTTGTTAGAATCATATTCTTTGGGGAGACTAATATATAAGTTATATTTGATTCCATTGATCTTTGAAGGAAACTCTTTGGTTAACGTATGATGTAAGCTAAATGTATTCGTGTATTTTTCCTCTAGCGGATTACTTTGTATCTTCGTCGATATGCTGGCTGCTGCCATAAGGCTTAAGGAAGATATTAAAATGAACAAGGTGAACATTTTTTTCATAAACTAGCCTCGCAAAGACTTTAAAATAAGAGCATTCATTTGTTTCTGAATTACCTCAGGCCCACGGTCACATAAATCAATATGTTTGGCTTCAGGTAGTGGAATAATTGTTATGGCTAATTGTTTTAACGACTCTTGAGAAGGCAGTACGCCTTCATCTGCCTTAGTATCATTTCCACGCAGCGATAAAATAGGTGTTAGCCCGGTACGTGGAAAAGGCATGCGCAAGCTATCCAATGATATAATTTTTTTCACAAATTGAGGATGGTTTCTTGCAAACAACATGGCAATATCACCACCATTCGAATGACCAATTAATGTCACTTTAGACAAGTTTAAACTGGGGTTGATCCGGCTAAGCTCTTTGATTACGTAAAGTATATTGGTACTTCCTCGTTCCCATAAGGGTTTGCGTCGCTCAAATAAATTGCCAGTTTGAGCTAATGGGGGATCTGATTTTAGATCATGCTGGATGCTTACAACAAAATAACCGTTTGCAGCAAGTGCATTGGCTAAGAATGAATATTCAGTATCGCGTACAGTGTATCCATGATTAATGATGGCAACGGGTAGTTTAATAATACCAGCATTTGCTTTCCCCTGTGATTCATTACTCACATAAATTTTAACTGGAATAAGTCGTTTGCGATCTTTATCATAAAATTTAATGGTCTTAGTTGAGATAAATGGATTGTTATCAGGCTCTGGATCCTGAGACCAATCAACCACTTTCCCGCGGGTAAAATCCCATCTATAAAGCCAAGAAACCCCAAAATGGGCATAGTAAGAATCAGCGGATAGATAGGCTTTATCCTGTAGTGCATCATCTAGGCTGATAAAATGATAACCGTATTCTTGGGCTATAGTTAAGAGTGATTCAATGGCTAATGAATTAACAAGATTGGCATGAAGTAGCCAAATCTGATTAATATTTCTACCAAACATTTGTTTAGATGCGCTTTCATAAAAGGCAAATTTAGCACGTGTATGTTTCAAGTAACTTTGAATGATTTTGTCTTTATTTTGAGGAAACTCATGTAATTGTTGGTTAAATTTCCAATCGTCAGTGTCTATAGTAACTGGAGCAACTAGGTATCCTTCATGTTTTAAAAACGACTCAAATTGAGAGCGAATCTTGAATGTTTCACCTGTATCAAGGTAGGGGTGCCTAAAGTAACGGTACTCTCTACCTGCACTTTGCATTAATTGTTTGGATATTTTAGAGCCATTAGTCACTTCGGCTTTAAATTGCTTGGTTGTGATGCTACTTAAGGACAGATGCGAATAAGTATGATTTCCCAAATCAAATCCGTTATCCACCCATAATTTTAGGAGATTTATTTTTTCTTGAGTTTCATTAGTGCGGTAGAGTTTCCCTTCATTCACAAATCCAATTGCAGGTACTCTATATTTGATAAGCGCATTTACTATTTGCTGATTTATTTGAGCTTGTTCCTCTATAGATTCTTCGATTGAAGCAGGTAAATCATCAAAAGTAATTGCTATTTCACTGGCGTAACCAAAAGCTTGATAGCAAAATAGGAATAGAGCTTGTGCTATTAATAAAGAAATGTTGGATTTCATGTATTATTTTTCCAATTCATTAATTAAGTAAAATAATTGATTCAGGGTCTCATTTTTCGCTCTGAAACTGGCGAAGGTTACATGTTTTTTACTATCTGCAATGTGTTTCGTAAAGGTAATCACACGACCATCTTTCTCAATCCAGCCGATGAACCATCCGTGTTGTAGTGATAGTTTTTGGCTTTTGTCTTTTGTTAACTGTCGACCATTCCCTGTTTTTCCATACAGTTTCCAACCACCCGCTAATTCTTGAATATATAGAATGTCTTTAGTCATAGTGAAAGCTTTGGGATTCACGGATAGTTTTTTATTGACTATTTTTTGCAGAAACTGAATTTGCTCACTTGGTGAGATGGCAAGCGAGCTTGATAGCCAGGAATGGGTTAATCCATTATTCTGACCTTTGTCGCCGGAAATATCCTGATTGCCATAGTGAAATGCATCAACATAATTCTTAAATCGAGTCATACCTAATTGTTGTGTTAGAACTTGTGAATACCAAACACAGGAATCTCTTATCCAGGTACGTGGATTATGAGGATATTTCCAAACATTAAGATAAAGTTCATATTCTTTTTTGTACGGCCATTCCGGATTGAGTGTGTCTTTTAATATTCCTGAATCAAAACCCATAAGACTCAAAGCAATTTTAAAGGTTGATTCTGGCGCAAAACGCTTATTGCAATCTTTACCCTCGTGCTTTAGCACAGTTTGATTTTCCTGTACCAAAAAGCAAGTACTTTGGGCCCAAATAGTTCCGCAATAAAATAGTGTCAACCATAGAAGTACGCTTAGTTTCTTCATAACAACTCCAACATCATGTGAATTTATATCGATATGGGTACGAGCTACACTGCTGTACCCACAGGTGATTTATAGCGTGGTATTACTTAGGCTATTTAGAGCAACCTTACGAAATACTGGAGCAGCCAATTCTCCACCGGAGGTTAAAGTCTTACCATTTTTTCTTGAATGACCGTCTTCTATTACAACCACCATGGCATAACGTGGCGCATCAACCGGTACAAAACCTGCAAACAAGGCAATATGCTCGCCTTCTGCAACATTAATATTTTCTGTAACAGTTCCTGTTTTACCCGCGACATGAACACCAGGAATCGCAGCAAGTTTTCCTGTGCCATTTATAACAACGTTCTCGAGGATATGATTTATTGAATTGGTTGTTGCTGCTGAAATGATAGGAGCCTCTTCTCCTTTGAATGGACGTCCAAAGTTTGCAAGAATGGCGTAGGATTTTGTTAATGAATCAATTGTGACCGGTATATTCTCCCCAAGAGAAACCATTGCAAGTTGCAAGTCATCACTTTGATTTGCTTGCCACCAAGTATTAATATCAAAACCAAATTCAGTGAGTTTTTTACGAATTACAGGTAGTCCAGTTTCTTGGGCGACTTTAATCATGCATACATTACTTGATCTTGCAACCGCTTGGGTCAATGAAGTAGGGCCTTGACTTACATAGTAATCTGTAAATGTTTTACCTTCTACGGAGTAAGGTGAGCGACAATCATATTTTTTGGTTTCAGAACTATTCCCAGCATCAATTGCTGCCGCCGCAATAAACGGTTTTATCGTAGAGCCAGGTGAAAAAACACGTGATTTCCAGCTATTCTGATTTTCATCATTACCGGACTCAGCAAAGGCAATGAGATTACCAGTTTGTGCATTGACGATTGCAATAACCCCCGATTTTGCATGATAGTTTTTTACCGCCATTTTAATTTCTTGCGCGGCAATTTGTTGCATTTTAGGATCTAAATGAGAGGTATCGATTTCTTGTGCCTTAGAACCGGTCAATGAACCGACTGCTGAATAGGCGACACAGATTGGTGCCAAAATAGAAACCCCCATAAATCCAACTGCTAACCATAATGATTTAGATGGTTTAAGTGGATAAGCTGATAACATTGAAATTCTCCTGATGATAAAAGTACAGTCTTCATTGTCTTTGCCCAAGGCCATACCTACCGTGCATGCAATTTCTAGGTCTGATGACAGAGAACATTGAGACACTGTCTGCACTACATGAAACAGACAGCTGCCATAGTCATGTGCCGAAATTTTTGGCTGGCCAACCAATACTTCATCACATGAACATTCTTGTAATTCGCTTAAAATACGACCCCATCGAATAACACCTGGATTACCCCAGAAAAGAATGCGCAGGGCTTCAATAAAATAGGCCCATAGACAATCACCATTACGATGATGTTGGCCCTCATGAGCAATGGCAATCTTCACATTTTTGGAGGAAGAAAATAGGGATACGGGTAATACGATATAAGCTTTGTTAAATAAAACGACGGAGAAAGGAATATGACAACGTCGAGAAACTTTAATGACCAATTTACCGGAAGTTCGATATGGAATTGCTTCAGCTAATAGTGCTCTTAAACTGCCCAAACTCAACAATACTTTATAACTGCGAAATAAGACGAGCAAACAAAATACGATATAAAAAATATGAAAATAACTCGTATTGCTTATTGAAAAAGAGGTTGCTGATTCAGGAGTCTCTTGGGAGTGTTTAGACTTTAAAATAGGTTGATTCACATACTCTTGCAAAGCATCAATGGATGCATAGTGATGCCGCTCCAATTTTTGATTGGTTTTAATACAATGAACCATTAATGGAGAAATCACACAGCTAATTAATAAAAAGCGAGCCAATTTGAGTTTAAATGATGGCTGATTTGAGAGCCAACGACCGCCAATAAACCATGAACTGACTAAAAGCAAGCAATGAATGCTCAATAAAATTTCCAGGAATAACATAATCATGCCTCTATTTTTTGTTCAGAGGTTACTAATTGTTTTAGTGCTTCCTCAATTGCTTGAATGTCATCATGTTGTAGCTTTTTGGCCATCAAGAGTCTTTGCACCAGTGCTACAGGTTCACCATCAAAAACATTAGTGACCATATGCTCAATGCACGTGCTTTCGTACTCAGCCTTGGTAACAATTGGAAGAAAAACATGGGCATAAGTATTTTTTTGGCATCCCAAAAATCCTTTTTGTTCAAGTACTTTTACTACAGTTGCCACAGTGGTATAAGCTAAAGGTCTTTCTTTGGGCAAATGTGAAACAATATCTTTAATGGTTACTTTATTAAGGCTCCAAATAATATTCATTAATTCAAGCTCTACCTCTGTAAGGAGGCGATCATGAGCAAAAGTGTTTTCCCCTCTTTTTATTGACATTTTTTCTCCAGAAACTAAGTAAAACATAATCTACTATATTTTTAGTAGATACTACTATAAAAATAGTAGCCTTGAAATAGTTTTGAAAGAAAATAAATTTGTTGAAGTTTTATTTAGTTAAGACATCTTATAGGGGCTCTGGGTGCAAACCCCAGAGCTCCTACTTAATGATCGACAAATTAAACGTATGCTGAACTATTGAATTGTGGTGGTTTGTACAAAACGCTGCGGTGCTTAGAACAGCCCTAAGTCAAAATGCTTTTGCTCTACCTCTTGTTGCCCTTTAGTAGCAACGCCTGTCGTTTTAATTTGTGTCTGCTCTTGTAAACGTGGGTTCATTTCTTGGGTGGGATTTTCTTTTAAACGCATATCAAGAGGCAATTCTTCTCGTATTGATAACCATTGCCCAATAGCACTTAGATCACCAACGATAGGCTCTGCAATTTCTCGAAAAACAGCGGGTCCATTCTCGCTATTAGTGAGACAAACAACTGCTTCATCAGTAGTAAGGTTGATCGCTGCTAAATTGCGTCCAGTTCCATTATCACCCCAATGAAAAGCGATACGGGTTCCATCGGTATTTTTCTGAATCCCAATTCCTAGACCCCAAGAGATTTGATCTAAAGTATCAGTAGAGACTCCTTGCTTCATTGCTTTAGTATCTTTATCTTTCAACGATGAAACAACCGGTTTAAACATTTCCCATCTAATATAGGGATCGTTAATACAGGCTTTTAGAAATTTTGCATAGTCAGAAGTCGTTGTATACAAGGATCCTGCCGGGTGAACCATATAAAATTTTTGCTTACGATTTACTGAGCCATCTTGATCATGGCCAATTGCTATTGTTGCAGCATGTTCTGGAGGATGACCAATAATTGTAGTCACAAGGGGTAACTCCCTTGCTTCAACAGGTATTGGCTTTGACCAAAAAAATGGTGGTATTTGAGCAAAGCGAGCTTTGATTTCTTGTAGGCTTTTTTCTTCAAGTTGGTTGGAATTTTTTTCAGTCATTTGTACGCTGCCGTCTACTGCCCTTTCAGCAACAAATAATTTATCCTTTTGTAGGATAATACTTAATTGACCATGTACATCTAAAGTATCTTTTAATAATTTTTTAATGCGTTCAGGAGTTGGTTCTTCCTCTTCATCTGGCAGTTTAATAAGACTGCAACCCGTTGGTGGCATGAAACTACTATCAGTCATACCTATCTTAGCAAACTCTTCTTGAGCTAAAGCTTCCAGTGATTTTGCAGTAATGTGTTCCACAATTTCACCTAGAAATTGATAAGCTACTCCTGAATAATCAAATTGTTTTCCTACTTCAGAGACATACTTTAGAGATTCTGGTGATGAAAATTCGTTAGGTAAGCCTGCTTGATGGGATAGGATCATACGGGCAGTTAATTTTTTATAATTTTTATCAGTTCGCATCTGTGGAGGACCAAAATCGCCGTATTCATGGAGTGGTTTGTCTAAATCAATGAGATCTTTTTGCGCTAGTTTCAATACAATATAAGCAAATACAGGTTTACTCAATGAAGCGGCTTCAAAAACAGTCGAACTAGTAACTTCTTCAGGTTTGCTGACATTAGTCACACCTACCTCTTCTGTAGTAACAACTCCGCGGTCAGAAATAATTGCTGTGGCAATACTTGGGATACTAGTTCTTTTTTGCAATTCACTTAAAGAACTTGTCCGTTCTTTAGATGGATTGGGTCTTGGAAGTGGATTGATGCCCCAATTATTAGTTTTACCCCCTAGCTCATCAATAGTTCTAGCAAAACCCCATTTTGGAAAAAAATAGTTCGAAGCCAGTTCTATTTGAATTGTCGAAGGGACAATTTGTTCCGCAAGAATATGTCCATTATGTGAATTAGCGAAAAATACCATGGCACTCTTATCCTTTAAATTGATTGCAACCCACGCTCTGCAATCATTCATGTCACCCGAATGATAGGCGGTAACAACCTCTTCTTTTTCATTGGTTTGTAACCCCCAACCTAAACCCCATGCAACATGGCTTAAAATGGAATCGCGTATCTTGTCTCTAGCAATTCCAATTGCTCCCGCCAAACCTCTATCGTGCGTCATGAAGGCATGCGGAATAAAAGGATTTTCAATCGAGCTGTCATGGCTTAGATGTTTGACAAACTGTGCATAATCTGATGCCGTAGTTCTTAGTGTATTGGCGGCACATGGTTTGGGTTCTTTACATCCATATTGTGAGACTACAGCTCCAATCAGCTCCGGATTGTTTGAAAGTTTACCTTTATCAGGTAACTGTTCAAGAATGCTTGAAACTACTCTTTCCGGAAAGGAGCGATTGACTATTTTTCCATTATCTAACCAATATGCTGTTAGTTGCTCATCTTCTTTTAGTATGACAATCTGACCAGGTTTCATTTCATCAAACAAGGGTTCTTTTTCAGCATGCAAAAGCGAGTGATAGGCCTTTAATGGCTCATAAGTGCTATGAGTCATGTCACAACGATCAAATACATGGTTTTTGGCCAATGTTTCTAGATTTGCTTCAGTCAATTTTTCAATCACTTGTTGTAAGTACACGATACCAACATTTGAGTATCCATGCATTTTTTCTTTAGAATCTTTTTCTTTAGGGTTAGGAATGAACTGAAACTTCATTTCACCATGAGCAAGGCCTGTTGTATGTGATAACACCATCCTTGCAGTGAGTGCTTTAGCACAGACAACAGCAGATTTGTCAGACATATCAAATTTCATTCCATCTATCTCAAATTCTTCTAATGGTAGAATATGAAAAAGAGGAGTATCTAAATCAAATTGACTCAGGTTGAATTTATCCAAATTAAATTTACCTGTCCCGCGCTTTGCTTGATTCGCCGCATTGGACTGCATCAATTTTTGTACTAAATAGGCAAATACGGGTTTGCTTAGCGAGGCTGCTCCAAAAACGGTTTCTGGTTGCACTTTTGTAGGTGGTGCAAGGCCTGTTAGAGTAGTTATTAATTCAGATTCTTGAGAATTGGCCAATTTATAAGTATCAGTACAACTTTCTCGTAACTTTTGATATGAGGATTGATTACTTTCATTTAACTGTATTTGATGAACGCTTTGTGTTGTTTGATTCACATAATAAAGTGTGTCGTCAAATAGAACTACAGCATCTTTAGTTCCTAATCCCAACTTATGAAAGGGATATTTGAGTGGATCAACAGGTATTGCAAAAAGGCCGCAACCATCTGTAAGCCCTTTTTCTTGAGTAGATATGATTCCATCACTGCTTATAAAGGCAATAGAAATTCCTGGAATTTGTGCTTTAGACATGACATCCAGCAAAAGTAATTCCGCCATTTTTGCATAAGACATACAATTGATCATAATAAAAACAAGTAAGTTAATTATACCCTATGCCGTAAAATTTATTCTCAATCAGTATTTTTTTACAAATTTTTAACATTGTCGGATGTTTAGATTAGCCGTTTTCTAGACGGAAAGAAGAACCTAAAATGGATTCCGTTGAGATTGGATCGGTAAAAACAAGACCGATCCAAAATTTATAGCTATTTTTTTACATGTTGTAAGCATCTACGATACTTTTGAGCCAAGTCTTTGCTTCTGGACTGACCTTTTCATCCTTCAAAGCAATATCACAAACAGCATATTTTCGTGAAGTTTCTTCGCCATACATATCATCTAATGCCTTATTCCAAAGCGTTAATATGTTGGAGTCTGGCGTTTTGCCTACTTGTTCAAGAATACCATAAAGCCTATGCTTCCAATAAGCGTCTAAAGCCTTCTCTAACCATGTCATAATCTCTGGTGTTAAACCAATTTCATCAAGACCTTTTCCTTCTCCAAATCCTTTTTCCCATTTTTTGGTTCTCAGATGGGCATATTTTTTACCGTATACGCTATTAACCCATTCCATGTAGTTTTTCCCTGTTTGGATACCTATAGTGGAATCAGGATCGTGTTTCATACTTTGTTTCAATTCATCTAAAAGTTGATGCCATTGTTTTTCAAACTCAGCCTTGTTATTTGTTTTCATTTCCTTTTCAAATGCTACGTATTGTTTGAGCTCATCAGGAGTAAATATTTCCTTAACCCAATCATGTTCAAGATGCTCTGCCATTTTATATACCTCAATCAGTTGTATAATGGTTTCCCATGGAATGGATTGATTGACATCAACAGAGTCTATAATGCTTCTTAAGGTTTTAGCTCCGGAAGTACATGCCAATGCTTTTTGTTCTAACACTTGAGCTTGGGCTTCAAAATGGTTTAGCGCGTGACGTTCTTCAGAGAGCAAGGTTTTGATTTGTGATAGCTCAAAACCAAAAAACTTTAAAGCAATAATCTGTTGTAATTTCAATAAATCCTTCTCGGAGTAAATACGATACCCATTGGACTGTCGTAATGAAGGTTTAAGTAAACCAATGCGATCATAATGATGCAATGTTTGCACCGAAACACCAGTTAATTTGCTTAAGTCTTTTACGAACCATTGAGTCATAGTATTACCTCCTTAAGAACAAAGGTAAGATATATAGTAACAATAGGGTCAAGCGGTTTTTTCATAAAATTGATATTTATTTTTTTATGCCTAACGTTTCAAGAACAAATTCACAGCGCTCTGTAATCGTTTTTTTAGGCATGAGCATGATTTCAAAACCAAACTCTTTATATACATCTATGTGAATTTGCTCAAAAATAAGGGCGTCTTCATAACTGATTTTGCGAGCTGAAGTTGGTTCAATAAACCCCAAGTTCTCAAAAAAGAATACTTTGCGTTGATAAATACTAGCTTTTAGGCAGTGGTCAACTTCAGCTAATAAGATAGGTGAGGGTGTAAAATCATTTTTATGCCAATGAGCGGAATAACGCCCCAATGCATAAGCACAAAATGGCGATCGGTCATAAAATTGCAACGCACCTTGAGCATTCAATTGCCTTAATTTTTGTGTTAAAACAATCTTATCTACAAAATCAGTCTCTTCCCATGGACGCATAATTCCCTTTGCCTGTTCCTCTGCAATGACATCTGTTGCAGACTCAGGAATCACTACATACCCTAATCTTTTCAATGCCAAAATAACAGAAGTTTTTCCACTGCCTGGGGTGCCAGTAAAGATAAAACGATTTGCTTGTTCTAATTTATTCATGTAATTCAAATCTTTTTTGGAGCTCACCATTTATCTCAATGTTTTCAAGGAACATTTTGAGAGGTCGAACCCATAGTTCAAAATCGCCGTAAAGCGCTCTGTAAACCACCATATCTTCTAAGCTTTCCGAATGCCTGGCAATATCAATCACTTCATACAGATTGCCTTTATAATGACGGTATATTCCTTTTTTAATAAAACTCATAGCACCTTCTTCATATAATAACGCTGATGACCTTTTGGACAGTCATCCAGAACCCCAAACTCTTCATAACCATGTTTGAGATAAAAATCTTTTGCTTGAAAATCAAAGGTATCGAGGTGAATTAAACTGACTCCTAATTCTTTTGCTTTCTCCTCAACTTTATTGAGTAAAAGGGTACCCAAACCTTGGTTCCGATATTTTTCCTCAACAAAAAAGACACTGATGTACAGGATATTCCATGTATAAACCTCCGAACAAATACCCGCTATTACCTCATCACCGTTTTTAATCGTAACGTTTATATCAATTAATTCCGGTTGTTGTGTTGCAGAGACACACAATTTATTAAACTCAAACAACTTTTGATCGATAATTTTAAATGAATCTTTGGCATTGAACTCCAATTTATATTTTGTGTTTGGTACATATACATCGCAGCTATCAGTTGTTTTTTTAGTTACAGTATCTCTTTCTACATGCAAATGTTTGGTTACTTTTTTGGTAAACCACAAAATTAAATCATCATCCAAGGGATATGTTTCCCCAGGAATGGTTGGTTTATAATGATAAGTTACCCCTAAACCATCAGGAATATAACCTCGGTTAGCATAAAGTCGTTGAGCTTGTCCATATCCGCCATCAGGACCACCATATAATCCAACACCAATTCCTACAACATCACACTGACTGGCTGCATTTTCTTCAGCAATAGTGAGCAAAGCACTGCCTATTCCACGCTTGCGGAAAGCAGGCAATACATTTAAGTCCATAATTTCTGGGATTCCTTTATGAGAAAAAGGTTTATAGTGTGAGGTCCATTTTAGAGTAACATAGCCCGCGATTTGGTCTTGAACATAGGCCACCCAAACGACTCGCTCAGACTGTTCTTGTTCTTGATAGTACCCTTCAAACAAAACGTAAGGTTTTTGCCAATTTGCTTTTTGAAACGCATCGACCAAAACGGGGATATCGCATAATTCTAGTGGCTTAATGGCAATTGACGATTGGTTTTCTGCTAAAGCTTCAAGCTGTTTCATCATGTACACCATATTCCACTCATATCCTGCTGGTTTTAAATCCAAAAGAGGGTTAAAACCAACGGACTGATAGAATCGGTAGGTTTTAAGGTAATTCTCTTCCAATTCAGAGGGGCTTAGGGTTTCAACGGTTATAGTTTTAGCACCTTGTGTTGCAGCAAAATGGCAAGCCGTTTTGATTAATTGCTTTCCTACACCTTGACGATGATAATCACGTTTTACAGCCATCCAGTAAATATTAGCATTATCAGGATAGGGAAAATCAATTGAAACAAGGCCAAACGTATTATCCCCATCTTTTGCCGCAAAATTAGTGCGTGTGGTCACACCTATTGCGTAGTGCTCGTTCGCTTCTGGCAAACCAAAGTATTCTGGCAAATCCTTTGTAATGGTTCGACATAAGGATTGAGCTAAATCTCCCGTTATTTTTTCGATTTGAATCATAGTATTTTCCCTACTGCAGTATCTCTCGCATCACCTTCATAGCCATCTGGATCATCAAATGGCATGTCGATGTAATCATTATTTCTATAAAATCTTAGCGCATCCGGTGAAGACTCCACGTGCAAGCTTTGATAGCCTTGTGTTTTTAGCCACTTTTCACATAACGCCAAGAATTGGCCACCATATTGGTGGTTTCTTTTTTCCTCATCAATCACAATGATGCGCAAAGCTGCTCTTTTGTGAGGCCATAATTGCAGATGGGCATAACCAATGATGTCGCTTCCTTGAGATAAAACAAAATGAACATGAGCTTCATGCTCAAAAGTCCAAGTATATGGATCAGAAAGCCCTGCCTTATCAAAAAAATAGAATTGTCTAAAATGGCGTACTTTATCCCATTCACGAGGTGTTAATGCCTTAACCACTCTTAATCCATTAAATCCTGCTTTTCTATCAATAGCTGCGATAAAATCCTCTTTACCCACGCAATAGGCAGTAATGTCATAGGGATGTTGATGTGCTAACTCTTGTTTTAAACGAGCATAGGCTACTCTATCTTCTGGATTTGCTCTCATCCAGTCCCTAAATTTTAAATGGCGCTCGATTTCTGGGTTTCCAAACTCAAAAATATGAGCATGATGAGTTCTTTGGTTATCTCCCTTTTGAAAATAGCGGCGAAATGGAATTCCGTATTCTCCTTTTGCTTCATAGCCCAGGGCTTTCATGGCAGCATTGGCACTATCTACTTTGCTTAGTTCCAAAACAACTGGAATCATATCGATGATTGGTTTTGCAGCCAAACCAGGTACTGAAGTGGAACCGATATGATGAATTTCAATGCAATTACTACCTAATGCTTTTTTAATTCGCTCTGCTTCCTGTTCAAATTGCATAGGCCAATTAGCATCATAAGAAACTACTTCGATAAGCCGTTGTTGTTGGTTGACTTCCATCATCTATTCTCTCTCTTGAATATGCTGAACCATTTCATCCACAAATGCGGTGACTTCTTGATAGGTTTCTTCGGTCAAGATATCGCTTGCATGATCTAGTTCCGCTTTAGTTAATGCTCGTTGAATTAAAGCTCGCCATTTTGGGAATTGATTTTTAGCCCACACTCCAGCTTTTAACTTAGAGCCTTGTTCCTGATGGTGGAGCACGTACAAAGCCCTGCACAGTGTTAATACAGCATAATATTGGTACCCTAAAGAATTTCTGGTATGAATAACCCAATCTTGCCATTCAATGCTCTGCTTTTTGACATGCTCTATAAACTCACTGCTTGATACAGGAGCAACAATCGACTTTGCTGATGGACCATATAGAATGAGGCTATTTGTTTGCAATAAATAATAATTAATAAGCCAGTCAGTTCCCGCCTGTTTGAGGTGAAACGGTTCTCCTGGGCTAATGACAGCAATTTGACCTTGCTCTGTCTTAAAATGTTGTAACATTCTATACGATGCATAAGCTACTTCAATTCGGTCATACCAATCTGGAAAATGCTGAACCAGATTGGTATGCAAATAATCTAAAGCCGCGAATTCTTCTGATGTCATTTCTTGGTTTAATGCCACAAGAACATCAATGTCGCTGGTTGTTTCATCAAAATCACCCCAGACGAATGAACCATACACGTAAACGCCCAGCAAATGTTCCTTTAAAATTGATTGCAAGCCGGACAGTAAGTCATTAAGCAAATGATTCACTTCCGAAAATTCTGTATGTAATTTACTCATCTAATACCCCGTTATTAACTGACTCTTCAGATTCTTCTTTTCGCTCATCAGGCAAGAATCCACCTACTTGCGCGTCCCACAGGGTTTTATACAAACCACCAAGATTCAACAGTTCAGTATGTGTGCCATCTTCAACAATATGGCCTTTATCAAATACTAAAATTCGGTCCATATGCAGCAGAGTCGATAAGCGATGCGCAACGACCAGGGTTGTTTTTCCCTGCATCAACTCCCAAAGACTGTCTTGAATGTTGGATTCTGTAATGGAGTCCAGCTGGGACGTGGCTTCGTCCAACATTAAAATGGGTGCATTTTTTAAAATCGCACGAGCAATGGCAATACGCTGGCGTTGCCCGCCTGAAAGCTTCACACCACGCTCACCGACCAATGTCTCATAGCCTTCTGGCAAAAGACTGATAAACTCATGCGCATGAGCCTTCTTGGAGGCTAAAATGACTTCCTCATCCGAGGCTTTTGTCCTACCATAACGAATATTATCCATTAAGCTTCGATGAAAAAGTGTAGGGTCTTGAGGAATCATAGCAATGGCTTGTCTTAAACTCTCTTGAGTCACTTCAGATAGGTTTTGATCATCGATTAGAATTTGTCCATCCACTACCTCATAAAGTCGCAAAATCAAATTAACAAAAGTGGACTTGCCGCTGCCTGAATAGCCCACTAACCCCACTTTTTGACCTGCTTCAATGGTTACCGACTTATTCTGGAACAAGGAGTAACCACCTTGGTAATGAAATTTTACCTTTGAAAATTCAATTTGCCCTTGCGTAACAATTAATTGGGATGCATTTTTTTTATCCTGTATCTCATGGGGGATGACCAATGCATTTAAACTTTGTCTTGCCTTGCCTAAGGCTTGGTTAAATTGGTCCACTTGGTACATGGTGTACCACATCATATGCCCCAATTCCATGGAAAGCCCAAGAATCAAAGCAAAATCACCAATGCTCACCAGTCCCTTGCCATACAAGTGAATTAAGGTAATCGATGCCAAACCCATCATTACCGCAATCATTCCACCTTGGGCGCAGCATAACAAAACAATAAACAGCTCTTTTCTTTGGAAAGCCCGTTGTACCGAGCGAAAAAAAGTATTCATACGCTCTACTTCAAAGCCTTTACGTGAAAAAATACGAATATTGGATTGATTCGCCAGGCTATCTACTAATTGCCCAGAAAGCTGCGATTCAGAATTTGCATGGTCATCCGATAACTGAACCAATCGCGCCGACATCCAAATACTAAATGAGGCAAAGGCAATGAACCATAAGAATAAAATATAAAAGAACAGGACATTAACAAAATAGGCTGTAATAAAGGAAACCAGCAACAATGAAGCACCACGTAGAAAATCGACAGATACGCGATGCAAAATAATCTCAAGATTATCAGCAAGAGTCGTAATTTGTGTGGCAATTCGCCCTGATAGGTTATCCTGAAAAAATTGCGTACTACTTCCCAACACATACTCAAACATTTGGCTAATAATTTGGTTTTTAATCACCGCTTCGTATTTATAGTTCAAGTACCCGATTGTTCGCCAGGTGATATTGTCAAAGATAATAAAGTTCAATACCAATAATCCAGCGATCCAATACAAAGCGGAGAGGTCTGTATTTGTCTTTGCCACTAAGGTATTAATGAAGGACTTAATCAATAAACTATTAAACGGTCCCCAAAATCCAGCCATTAAAGCAAGCAGGATAAATAAAAAAACCATGCGACGATACGGTTTTAAAAAATGCCACATAAAAGAGCTTATGTGGTTAGGCAAACGACTAGTCATGATGAACACCCTCTGCTTGTTCCCCATTGAAATGATGTATCTTCCCTTGATGAATGTGATACCTGGTTTCAATGTGAATGGATTCTAAAAAATCATGATCGTGAGAAATAACCAGTATCGCACCTGGAAATTCACGTAATACTCCGATGATATGATCGCGTGTTTCCAGATCTACATTGTTGGTTACCTCATCTAAAACAAGTAGTTTAGGCGGATTGGCAGCAATCAAGGCTAAAGAAAGCCTTGCCTTTTCACCACCAGAAAGATCTTTGACCTTTATTTCTACCTCTTCATTTTTGCGAAATAAAAAGTCATTTAAATGGGCACGAAGTTCAGCATGAGAAGCATGGGGCATCTGACTTTTCATCAAATCCAGAACTGTTTCGTCACAATCCAGATGTTGATAATGCTGATCGAGATACCCAACTGTATTGTACTGAGGAAGAGTCCACTCACCTGTTCTCTTAATGTGACTATCCTCCAAAATCGCTTTGGCAAAGGTGGACTTCCCTGATGCGTTGTCCCCATACAATGCCACTCGTTCGCAGCCATTTAAGTGAAAATGAATGTCTTCCAGAATCACAGCTCCTGATTCATAGGCAATAGAAGTGTCTTGAATCCTGATTAAGGGCTTATGGTGGTCAAGACCGTTTAATTTAAATTTGGGCTTAATCGTTTGCGGAAGGTTTAGAGAAGAAAGCTCTTCAAGCAAGTGTTCTTTTTTATGATTAATCTGACTTAATCGTTTATTTCCTGTTGTCATTGCATTGGCGAGCTTTGTATGAGACCGAATCGTTGGCCATTTGCGTTGGGCTATCTTTTTTTCACCTGAAACACGAGAACGTTTATTACGTTCTTGTTCTCTCATTAGAGCAAGATGTGATTCTTTCTTCTCACGTGCAATCCGTGATAATTCCTGTTCAATCGATGCTTTCTTGTTTTCAAGCATCTGCTGATACTCAAAATAAGCCCCTCTAAATAGAGTGAGCCTACCCAAATCAATATGCCATAGAGTATCTGCGACGGTATTGATGAGCTCCGTATCATGAGAAGCAATGACCAACGTCCCCGGATAATGCTCGAGCATCCGCATTAAAGAACGACGATTGCGTCTGTCCAGATGATTTGTGGGTTCATCTAACAACAAAACATTCGGATCTTCAGACAATATTTTGGTTAACGCCTGGTTTAATCGTTGACCACCACTTAAATCAGGACATTCTTCAATCAATTGGGGTAAGTAACCAAAACGAACATCCTGTGGCATTTGAATTTCGCCAGCAGAGGCTGAACAAAAACCAGCAAGCATTTTAAGTAAGGTAGATTTTCCCGAGCCATTTCTGCCAATCAGTGCAATACGCTCACCAAAATGGATTTCACCACTGAAGTTTTGAAAACAGATTTTATGCGAATAGATAAGACCTAGGTCTTTAAATTGAATCGGTTTATGGTGCATGATTTACTCTTAAGCATGTCTTTTAGGACAATAAAAAATAGAAAATCAACAATGATTTCCTCTATTCGCCCTATTAGATGGGCGTACTTAAGATGTAATTTTCATGGCGTTATAAACCTACGTTTTACGGTTTTTCATATTATTTCAAATTTTAATGCAAAATAGTTGCTGATGTCAATCTTTGTTTCGCTCTTTGGCCGCAAACCGAGTATTTAGAGTCTTTAAATCTTAAGCTAGAGAAAAAAGTTCATGAGCGAACACGAGCGCTTCATCGGGTTAATGAAACTTTTGAAGAAAGCGAAAAACGATTTCGTGCGGCTTTTGATTATGCAGACATCGGTATGGCTTTAGTTTCATTGGAAGGACGCTGGCTTAAGGTGAATAAATCGCTGTGCCAAATAACAGGTTACACAGAAGAAGAACTATTACAAATCGATTTTCAGCGGATAACCTATCCTGATGATTTGCAAACCGATTTAAATTATGTGCGCCAATTATTGAACGGCACAATAAGCTCCTACCAAATGGAAAAACGTTATATTTGTAAAAATGGCGCCATCGTTTGGATTTTATTGAGTGGTTCGTTAATTAGGGATGCACATAGTGCCCCGCTGTATTTTATTGCTCAAATTCAAAATATTGATGCTCAAAAAAAGGCTGAACATGAGTTGGTTAGGATGGCCTACCATGATGCATTGACAGGATTGGCAAACCGCAAGCAATTGGAGCAATCGTTTCTATTATTTATGGCGTATGCAAAGCGCCATCAATGCAGTATCGCCGTGCTGTTTATGGACTTGGATTACTTTAAGAAGATTAACGGTACGTTTGGCCATGATGCCGGTGATTTGTTATTAATAGAGGTTGCATCACGTCTAACAGCATCGGTGCGCTCTTCAGATATTGTGGGACGACAAGGTGGGGACGAATTCTTAATTATTCTTTCAGATATTGTTCATGAGGAAGAGGTACATACCGTGATTAATCATTTGTTTCATGCTATCCAACAGCCTATTCTTATAAAAGAACAGACCATTTCGATTTCGTTGAGTATCGGTGTGAGCCTTTATCCTCAAGATGGTTCTGATTTGGATACGTTGATTCAACATGCGGATGCCGCTTTATATCAAGTGAAATCCACAGGAAGAAATAATTTTAAGTTTTATACGCCTTTCCATTGAGTTGGGCTGTGATGGGTGAAATACTCTTATTTCACCTGAGTATTAGTGACAAGGAAACAAGGGATAGGTCATGGCAGCATTTACTAGTGTTACTCAAAACGAACTGCAGCAAATTATTTCACAACTAGAGCAAGCAATTTATAATCATCAACAATGGCACAATTCATTGATTAGAACCTTGATTTGCCGACTGCCTGGAGATAACAACGATTTGCAGCCTGACGCTCATACGCGTTGCCGATTTGGGCAATGGTATTACAGTGGCATCCCAAAAGAAATTCAAGAACATCCTGGAATCATTAATATAGGCGTGTCACACCAACGCATGCATCAATTAACCGCGCAGTTATTACAAAAGGCAAGTATGCCAGAAGGGATAGCCCCTATTGACTACAATCATTTTGCCAATGCCTTGGAGCAGATGCGACTTGAGCTCTCCGCTCTTAAAATGAGTTGGAATATCTGATTCACAGCCGAGATGCGTTGACTGGGGCACTGTCTCGCGTGACGATGCTGTCGACTTTGCGAGAGCAACAAGAAATTATTAAGCGCCAAGGGCAAAGTTGTTGCTTGGTTATGGTGGATTTAGATTACTTTAAAGAGATTAATGATCGGCACGGCCATCAGATGGGAGATCGTGTTTTGGCAACAGCTGTTCGTCTGTTTATTGAGAATCTAAGGGCCTATGATAAAGTTTTTCGTTATGGTGGTGAAGAATTTTTACTGTGTTTGCCATTTACCGATTTGGATATGGGGTTCGCAATGAGTGAACGTCTTCGGAAAGTGCTTGAGGCCATTACCATCGATGATGGCAAGGAGCACTTGATTCAAGTAACTGCCTCTTTTGGTCTGGCGCTGCTTGAGCCTAATAAACCGATAGAGGAGTCTATTGAACATGCAGACAAGGCATTGTATTTGGCTAAGTCCGAAGGACGAAACCGGGTGCGCGTTTGGAAATAGGTAATCCACTGGTTTTATTGAATTACTTAATGGAGAGCGTTAGGTTTAAAAGTTCCTTCCGGGTCACTTAAATCAACTCCATTTGGCATGGTTGCGCGTGGATTTTCAAGATGCAGGGCTTCTTTAATGACCATCGGATACCGTGGGGACATTAATGTATCAATTTATCTTTGGGGTTTTCAATTTAGCTTAATGTGCTTTCCAGATAATGGATAATTATTATCGCTTTTTCTTCACTGAATGGTTTTCTAAAACTACACAAGTGAGGGCTTCCCATTTCATTTTTTATCGGTGGATGTTCGCAGATTAGTGCAATCACTGGAGCTGTAGTAAATGGGTGGTGTTTTTTTATCAATGCAGTCCAATCATAGTCACCTTGTGAATAGTACAAGTAGCTATCAATTAAAAGCATATCATAGCTTTTAGATGTAATTTGCATCAGAGTGTCTTCAATTGAGGGAACGATATCCACGTGTTGTCCAAGCTGCATTAATTGATTTCGGATAATAATGCGAGCAGGAAAAGATGCTTCTGCAACAAGAAAACGAAAAGAATAATTCATTAGTCCTCTGTTCTTTGTTCAAATCCTATTAAAAAGTATAGTGTGTCCAAGGGGATGTTGCGATAATACAAGAAAAACAAGCCGCGTAGCGTCTTTACAAAGCGATTCAATACTTTTTTAGTGGGTCTTCACGCTCAATCTGCTGATTGGTCGATGCAAGACTTGCTAATAAACCTTCAATAAGAAAAGGGAGACATGCCGGCGGATAGTGCAATGAACCCGCCTTCTCCATAACCTGGTTTGCTCTCTTCTGCTGTTATGATGGTATCAATAGGAGCAAATAGTGTTTGATTAATTGCCTCTTCTGTAAAATGAATTTCATGAAGCAATTCAAGAATCTCGGATACTGAATAAAAGTGAGCATATTGAGAAAATGGGTTGTCTTGTTTTGTGGCTTCGTACTGCTGTCCAAGCATCGAATGTTTATCAATCATGCCTATGATAATCTTCCCATTAGGTTTTAAGACTCGTTTTGCTTCGAGAAGTGCTACTAACGGCAAGTCAACATAACATAACGCCGTATTGAATAAGACAAAATCAAATTGCTGTTCCTGGAAAGGCAATGATTCAGCAACCCCTTCGAATACATCAATACCTCTTAATTTAGCGAAATGACTTAATTGAACAGAAGGATCGATGCCTGTTTTTATACCCAATGCGGCAGCAAATCGTCCAGAACCAACGCCCACCTCAAGTCCTTCTCCTGATTGAGGGGTGACTTTCTTTAAGGCTTCAAGTTCCGATTGAAAAACACCTGGATGACTATCAAACCAACCATCATAATCTTCAGCCAATTGGTTAAACATTTTAACTGATTCAATTCCCATATTGACCCAATATTTTATGTTCACTCACGGTGTTGTTGCCCATCAAAAAACGTAAATCGTATGATTTACCTTATGAGCATAGCATTGACAAATAAATACGCAACACCAATATAAAATTTTTTTATTTGGACAGGAGGCAATCGATTGGTTGCTATGAAAAACACAGAACTCTATTTATAAAAAATCATGAAAATTCCGGAGGATATGAATGACCATGCATCACCAGAATCCTGATTAAAGAAAATGTTCTGCAGAATTGTATCGAACGACAACACCAAGTACACTTGGTTTTTAGTCACTTATACAATCAATTGATGAATAAATCGGATTCCTTTTATAACCTGGAAACTCTTGGTGGTATCCTATTATTTATTGCTGCAGTGCTTGCGATAATCGTTGCCAATTCCCCTTATCGTATTGGTTATGAGCATTTTTTGCATATTAATGGCAGTGTTTCTGTTGGGAATCTTTCCATAAAAAAACCGCTAATTCTATGGATCAATGATGGATTAATGGCTGTATATTTCTTATTGATTGGCCTTGAAATTAAACGGGAAATCAATCGGGGAATTTTGAGTAATAAAACCAATCTACTGGCTCCAGCCCTTACGGCATTAAGTGGCTTGCTCTTTCCCGCTTTAATCTTTGCTTTCTTTAATGCTCATAATCCAGTCTATCTAAAAGGATGGGCAATCCCTACCGCTACCGATATTGCATTTACTCTAGGAATCGTCTCTCTTTTAGGCTCACGTGTACCTTTTTCACTCAAAATTTTACTCACTGCCATCGCCATTTTTGATGATATGGCAGCCATTGTTATTATTGCGCTGTTTTATACTGCAAAGTTATCGCTTTTTTCTTTTTCACTGGCATTATTGTTTACCCTGATTTTGATTGGCTTAAATTATTTTAAATGTCGCCGCATTTCAGTATTCATGCTTTTTGGGGTAGCTCTGTGGATCGCCGTATTAAAATCTGGCGTTCATGCAACCCTTGCCGGGATTGTGATTGCCATGACCATCCCTGATGTAGGCAAGGAATCGATGCTGACGCGCCTAGAAGACGGTTTGCATCATTGGGTTGTCTTTTTCATTCTTCCCTTGTTTGCCTTTGCTAATGCAGGGATCACTTTTATAGGGCTTGATTTCTCAATATTTACCCACCCAGTGGTTTTAGGCGTTGGGCTAGGATTGTTTCTTGGAAAACAATTGGGTATTTTCTTATCTTTGGGCTATTTTGTTAAGTTCAAAAAACTTCTTAAGACAGATAAGGTGAATCTTGCTCAAGTTTATGGCATTGCACTTATTTGCGGCGTTGGCTTTACCATGAGTTTGTTTATTGGTTCTTTGGCTTACCAAAACAATGATTCAAGCTTAATGCCCATGGTTAAAATGGGCGTAGTGCTTGGTTCGTTTATATCAGGACTCACTGGATTTTTAATGTTAAAAATGGCCTCAATCAAACGATAACAAAGTATTTTTCTATAGGGACAAACCAATTTAATTAAGGAGAATAATCATGGAGAAAAAGATAGCAATTGTTACTGGTGGTACAGGAGGTATTGGTAGCGCTATTTGTCAACGATTAGCAACAGACTATTCTGTGATTGCCTGCTACTTCAAAAACGGCAATCATGAAGAAGCAATTCAATGGCAAAAAGAGCAACAACAAGCAGGATTTGAAATTGATATACTGTATGCGGATATTGCGCGGTTTAATGATTGTGAACAGCTGGTATCACTGGTTATGGAACGCTACGGTCGTATTGACGTATTGGTTAACAATGCAGGTGTGACTCAGGATTCCAGTTTAAAAAAGATGTCGCCAGAGCAATGGAAAAGTGTAGTGAATGCGAACCTCACCAGTGTATTTAACATGACGCGAAATACACTACCTGCCATGCTTGAGAAAGGGTATGGACGTATTATCTCTATTTCCTCAATTAATGGACGTAAGGGTCAGTTTGGGCAATGCAATTACGCAGCAACCAAGGCCGCATTGTTTGGCTTTACCAAAAGCCTGGCGCTTGAAGTAGCCAGCAAAGGCATTACGGTGAATACTATTTCGCCAGGCTATATTGAAACGCCCATGATTCGCAAAATGCGAGAAGACGTTTTAAATACTATAATTTCAGTCATACCGGTAGGGCGCTTGGGACTTCCGCAAGATGTTGCAGAGGCCGTTGCTTTTTTGGCATCCCCTGCATCGAGTTTTATCACTGGAGCTAATCTGGATGTCAATGGCGGCCAATACATGTAAAAAGCAAGGAGCAATTGCGGTTCAAATACGATTTTGAAACATTGCTCCAGCCCTTTCAAGGAGGAATAAGTAATGCACCGATTTCATAACATTTTATTCGTTAGCCATGGAATTAAGAACGAAACAGAAGCCTTACAGCTGGCGTTAAAATTAGCTTCTAAAAACGAGGCACAGCTTCATATTTTAATTACCTGCCCTCCTTTTCCTGATACGCTTAGTGAGTACAAAACTTCTTATGAAGCATCATTGATTGACAAAATGAACAAAGCCATTCAATTGGCCAAATCAGGGCTTGGGGTATCTAAAAAGAAAATTCCCATCGATATTGAAGTGGATTGTGGCACAACACCTGACATCCGAATCATTCGCCATGTCCTTAAAAATTCACATGATCTTCTCATCAAAGAAGCGGAAACACGAGAAGGTATGAAAGGCTTTAAAGCACTGGACATGGAACTATTGCGCAAATGCCCCTGTGCCTTGTTTCTTTATCGTCCGCTTAAGCACACGCAACAGGATATTCGCATTGCAGTGGCTATTGATCCCAAAGATGAAGAAGCAGAAGCCCTGGACCTTTCGCTTCGCTTATTAGAAGTTGCTCATTCATTAAACGTCCGTTATCAGGGTAAATTAAGTATTATTTCCTGTTGGGAATTTGCGCTGGAAAGTTACTTACGGGATAGTGTGTGGTTAAAAATATCTAAAGAAGAATTAGATAGAATAGTCGCTGAAGAAAAACATGTTCATGGATTGCTCTTGCAAGAGCTCATTAAACGGTCTCAAATTTCTGGAGCATACCAAATTGACCATCTGAAAGGACAACCAGAAGAGGTTATCCCCGCCATCATAACCCATAAAAGAATCGATATTTTGGTGATGGGCACCGTCGCACGCACCGGGATATCTGGATTTATGATTGGCAATACTGCGGAAAACATCTTGCAAGACATTGATTGCTCGTTACTGGCATTAAAACCACAAGGTTTTGTATCCCCAGTAAAAGCCTATTAATCAGGGAAAAGAGGACCATGGTGGAATCAAAAAACAACATCCCAGAGCTCTGCTGGCATGAGCAGTCAGCAGAAGCAATTCTCGCGACATTAAATACTACATCAGAATTCGGTTTAAGCGAGGACGAATCGAAAAACAGATTAAAACGTTATGACCTCAATTGTTTACCGGAACCTCAAAGAAAAAATGTTTATTTTCGCTTCTTGCTCCAGTTTCATAACATCCTCATCTATGTGTTACTAGGGGCTGCTCTGGTGACTTTACTCTTGCAACATTGGATAGATACTGGCGTTATTTTAGCAGTCGTCATCATCAATGCCCTAATCGGTTTTATCCAGGAAGGAAAAGCAGAAAAAGCACTGGACGCGATTCGGAAAATGCTGTCCCCTACGGCTACCGTATTACGGGATGGCGAACGACGGCGTATTGCTGGTGAGGAGCTTGTGCCAGGCGATATTGTTTTGCTGGAAGCAGGAGATAAAGTTCCTGCCGATGTACGCTTAATAAAATCTCATGGACTCACCATCCAGGAGGCCATCTTAACTGGTGAATCCATTCCGGTTGAAAAACACATTCATTCAGTCCCAAGAAATGCCGTATTAGGTGACAGGACTTGTATGGCATTTAGTGGGACCCTGGTAACCAATGGTCAGGGCAAAGGCATTGTGGTGGCCACAGGCTCATCCACTCAAATTGGACATATTAGTGGGCTATTGTCAAAAGTAGAGTCTTTAACCACACCCTTAGTCCTACAAATGGGGCTGTTTGCAAAATGGCTGACTTTGTTCATTTTATTGATTGCGGCACTCCTTCTTGCGTATGGGTATTTTGTTCAACATCACCCGTTTGTTGAATTGTTTATGGTCGTGGTTGGTTTATCGGTTGCGGCTATCCCGGAAGGTCTTCCTGCCGTTCTTTCAATTACCTTAGCTATTGGTGTGCAGGCTATGGCGCGACGACATACCATTGTACGTCGACTACCTGCCATTGAAACCTTAGGCGCGGTATCGGTTATCTGTACGGATAAAACAGGTACCCTCACTCTAAATGAGATGACCGTGTCTTCGGTTATAACCAGCAGCCACCTATTTACTCTCGACAGCACCGGTTACGAGCCGGTCGGTGCCCTGATGTTGAATGAACAAATCATTGATCATAACGAGCACCCTGTACTGAAAAAACTGGCCCATGCAGCAATTCTTTGCAATGACGCCATGCTTCGTGAACATGAAGGATGTTGGTCTGTGGATGGGGACCCTATGGAGGGCGCTTTGTTAACCTTTGCAGGTAAGACGGGACTTGTCCTTAAAGAGGAAAACGAATCCTGGAGGCGTACCGATATCATTCCTTTTGATGCCAAGCATCGCTTCATGGCAACTCTTCACCACGACCATTTCAATCATGCGATGGTCATGGTGAAGGGAGCTCCTGAGCAGATTTTGGGTATGTGTCAAGTTCAACAAACAGACTGGGGTGGAACAGAGCCATTAAATGAGTCTTACTGGAAAGAGCAGATGGAAATGATTGCAGCAAGTGGACAGCGCATCCTCGCTTTTGCTGTCAGAAAAATAAAGCCAGAACATATCGTTTTGGAGTTCGCTGATGTTGAAGGGAATCTCACGTTACTTGGGATGGTTGGACTGATTGATCCGCCCAGACCTGAAGCCATTGCAGCAGTGGCAGAATGCCATACAGCGGGCATTCAAGTAAAAATGATCACAGGCGATCATGCCAGTACAGCGGTTGCTATTGGCCGGCAAATAGGACTTAAAAATTTGGATAAGGTATTAACAGACATTGATTTGGATAACATGGATGACGCCGTACTCAGAAATGCTGTATTGCTAACCGATATTTTTGCCCGAACAAGTCCTGAACATAAACTAAGGCTGGTGATGGCATTGCAATCACATGGAATGACTGTGGCCATGACCGGCGATGGGGTCAATGATGCGCCTGCGTTAAAACGAGCAGATGCAGGAATTGCTATGGGGAGAAAAGGCAGTGAAGTCGCCAAAGAGGCGGCTGAATTTGTACTGGTGGATGATAATTTTGCTTCCATTGTAGCCGCTGTACGTGAAGGCCGTACTGTTTATGATAATCTTAAAAAAGTGATTAGCTGGACTTTACCCACCAATGCGGGTGAGTCAATGACGATTATCCTGGCTCTGCTGTTAGGTCTAAGCTTGCCGGTAACGCCGATTCAAATTTTATGGATCAACCTGATTACCGCAGTGACTCTTGGCATTGCCCTGGCCTTTGAGCCGACCGAAGAAGGGACCATGCAAAGACCACCACGCCCTCGAAACGAGCCTTTACTGACCGGCAGCTTGGTATGGCATATGCTTCTGGTTTCTATTCTCTTTATTTGTGGCGTCTTTGGACTCTATTTTTATGCGCTCGATCGCGGTTACTCGCTTGAGTTGGCACGCACAATCGCATTAAACACACTGGTTGTTCTTGAGATTTTTCATTTGTTTTATATTCGCAATATTTATGGAACATCACTCACATGGAACGCAGTACAAGGGACCAAAGTGGTTTGGATGGCGGTCATTGTGATTACTGTGGCACAGTTTGCAATCACCTATTTCGCTCCTTTACAAACCATATTTGTTACTGAAAGTATCCCCTTTGGGGATGGCGTACTCGTCGTTCTAACCGGCGCACTGTTTTTTGCTGTGCTTGAAATTGAAAAGCAACTGCGGTTAAAGCTGATTGCTGTTCGCAAGAGTTAGACTTAAAGAAAATCCATATGACTCATTTGCTTTTCTACAATATTTAATACATTAATAGTTGCTTTGATGTATTGACCATCGAGAAATGTTTTGTGTGCTTTATTAAAATCTGCAACAAACTCTCTTCCAAGACTTTTACATTCATCAAAGTTTGTTCGATTCATTGTCGCAGTTATTGTGCTATTAAAATCTTCTACATTATGACTAATGTATTTTTTGGTTAATTCTGCACATGCCGTGGAAATGTGAATAAAAATGAGTAAAGAAATAGTTAATATTCTGTCCATAGTGATCGTTATATACCCGAGTCATAACAGGGCGTGAATTATATACGAAGATGAACTGAATTCAGAGTATATTAAAGATTAAATATCCTTTACAGCGCATTCAACGGACTTTAGTAAAGCATGTTTCAATTCATTGGCGCAGATTGGGTTAATTTGTAGATGGCGGTAATAAATCATAGGTGACGTGGTCAAATCTATGAAACTACGTCATTTTTTATACATAATTTGCTTTAAAAAAGAGGATATTGAATGTCTACGGTGCCTATTTCGTTAATTAAATTATAATAGTTTTCATTTGTAGAGTATGTTAGCGTCAAGAAAGATGTATCTTGTTTGTGGTCTAAGCTAATTGTGGTATGTTCAAATCCTCCTGGAAATACAATTGAAGGTGTGTCTTTTTTTGTAAGTTTAGTATCGATTTCAAATCCAAGAAAAAGATAATAATTTTCATTTCCTTTTATAAAGGCATTTTCTATCATGACTCCCTTCAAGTCGGTGTCATTGTTTCTTTTAAAAAACATAACTGGTTCGCCTTTGGAATTGTATTCTCTTAAGTGTTGTTTTAAATAAGTATCATTGTACCAATATGCCGTAAACTTTAAATTTAAAAATTCAGGTATTTGGATGTCATAGAAAGTTTTTTTATCATTTGCATTGTGTGTGTCGATTGGTTTTTCTTAACTACGTGGGTATCAAGTACAGACTTATTATTTTAATCTAACAGAAGAATTAATTTTGGGAAAAATAGATGGTTTGGATTACATCTTAAGCAAATCAGCAACCCGCAATTCCTGCAAGTGGGGTTCGCCTATTGCCTCATAAGTGAATGTTACCGAAGGGTCTTTCGAATATCTAATTTTGAATATCTCATTTTATTAATATATTTTAAAATGGGCTATAATTGATTATTCGAAAGTTAAATTGAAATGACATTAGTATAATGAAAATTCAATCTTTTCAATACATCCAAAATCTGGGATGGAGCATTCAGAAATTTCCTGAACTGGACTCCGAAAGTACATTCGTTTTAGTTTTTGCCAGTCCAAACTTTAGAAATAATGCAAAACCAATTGAACAATTAGCCCAAGCTTATAAAAAATCAAAAATCATAGGTTGTTCCACCGCAGGGGAAATTTTGGGGCCTAATATTTTTGATAACAGTATTTCCGTTGCTGTGGTTCAATTTGAATCCACAAAACTACAGCTCGCAAAGGCTGAAGTAAAAAGAACTGAAGATTCTTACGAGGCCGGTGCCCAATTGGCAAAATTATTGCATCAACATCAGAAACCCAAGGGTATTTTTATTTTGTCTGACGGCTTACATGTTAATGGTTCCGAATTAATCAAGGGCTTAAACAAACACTCAGCTAAAGAAGTCATTATTACTGGAGGACTTGCTGGTGACGGTGCTGATTTTAAAAATACCTGGCTTATCTATGAAGGACAAATCGTTGACCACTGCATTGCAGCCATAGGGTTTTATGGCGAGCAAATCCACATAGGATATGGGTCGCAAGGCGGTTGGGATATTTTTGGTCCAGAAAGATTCATTACCCACTCTAAAGGAAATATTCTTTATGAATTAGACCATCAACCGGCATTAAAACTCTATAAAGCTTATCTTGGTGAGAGGGCTTCTGAATTACCGGCTTCTGGTTTGCTTTACCCACTTGCTATCCGTAATTATTTTGATCCAGATTCTCAGTATATTGTACGCACTATTTTGGGTATTGATGAAAACAGCCAATCCTTAGTTTTTGCTGGAGACGTACCTCAAGGATACCATGCTCGATTAATGCGTGCCAATTTTGATAGACTCATTGAAAGTGCGAATGATGCAAGTGAAAGCGCTAATAATCTTCTTTTTGAAAATAGGGACTTAAAAGAAGAGCCCGTTTTGGCAATTGATATTAGTTGTGTTGGCAGAAGACTACTATTAGGTGAGCGCACTGAGGAAGAAACAGAAACTACATTGCAATCAATGCCCAAGGGATCAACTCAAATTGGCTTTTACTCTTATGGTGAATTGTCACCATTGACCGTTGGCAATTGTGAATTACATAACCAAACAATGACCATTACTCTTTTATTAGAGAACCATAGGTAATGGACTATAAAAATATGTATCCAATTCCGCTTTTCAAAGCCATTTTGTTTGCTCACAATCAACGAAAGAGAAATGAGCCGCCTCACTCGCTGACAATAGAGGTAGCTGGCGAATTATTTTGTTTCAACAATAATACAAAAGGTAACATAATCAGAAAACTCCACATGATAAACGCGAATGTATTGATATAAGAGAGCATTAGCGATTGTTTACCTAGCTCATTCAATAATAAGGCAGCGGCTTGTGGATCCGTGGCTTTAAGATGCCAGGGGCGTAGGTATTCCATTAATGCTGGATTGTAGGGTTGAATTGAGCCTGCGATTTGATTCCAGGCCATTTGAGTGTGGCGACTTAAGAAGGTGATAGTAATGGAAATCCCTACAGAAGAGCCTATGGTACGTAATAGGCTGTACAGTCCAGCCGCTTCGGCACGAGAAGAAACCGGTAAGGTTGAAAATGCTACAGAGGATAATGGAACGAAAATCAAGCCCAATCCAAATCCTTGGAGTATTAATGGCCAAATGAGCCAGGCTAGACTAACCTCTTGGGAGTAATGAGTCGTGATATAAATCCCGGAAGCACTGAGTAACACTCCTATCGAAATTAACCAGCGAGGTTGAACTTGATTAATTAATTTACCAACAATCATCATGCTGAACATACTGGCAATCCCGCGGGGCGCCATGATTAATCCTGCGATTAAAACGGGATAATTCAGTAAACCTTGTAGCATTTGGGGTTGGATAACCATTGTTCCATACATACCCAATCCCAAGATGGCCAGTAATAGACTGGAAAGAACAAAATTACGATCTTGAAAAATAGAAAGGTCAAAGAGGGCATTGGATTTGTTTTTGATGCTGTACGCTATGAATCCACATAAACTGATGAGACCTAAAAATGTGGCAGTGCGAATATCCAAGGCGGCAAACCAATCCATTTGATTGCCGCGATCAAGAACATATTGAATGGAGCCTACTGCCAACGCAATGAGTATCATGCCAATCCAATCCATCTTGCGTTCCTTTTTAAGAGTATCCGGAACAAAATGGAATACCATCAGTGTTGCCGCAATCCCAAATGGAATATTGACATAAAATGTCCATCGCCAACTGGCAATGTCAGTAAGATACCCACCCAGCGACGGACCTAAGATAGGGCCTACCATGACGCCCATACCCCAAATGGCCATGGCTTTACCGCGTTCATTATCTGGAAAAATGTCAGTCAAAATGGCTTGGGATAAAGGAACCAACCCAGCACCAAAAATGCCTTGAAGCAATCTAAATACCACCATTTGTACGATAGAGGTTGCTGCACCACACAAAGCGGAGGTAAGGGTAAACCCTATAATTGATAAAAGAAGGTAGGCTTTTCGGCCAAACCTATCTGTAAAATAACCGGTTAAAGGCATGAAAATGGCAGAAGCTACTAAATAACTGGTTAAGGTCCAGGTTATTTCATCGGGGCTTGCGCCTAATGAACCCTGCATATGAGGCAGTGCGACATTAACTATGGTCGTGTCCAATACTTGCATCAGGGTAGCTGCCATGATGGCTACGGTAATTATCCAGCGTTGTGAGGCGGATAAAGAGTCCGAAGGATTATTCATGAGGTTTTACTCACTTGCTTGGACTGTAAATCGATGGATACCTTGGCTGAAGTGCCCAGGCGCAAAGGATATTGGGAGTCCGGTTTGATGATTTGCACGCGGACAGGGACGCGTTGTGTTACTTTGACCCAGTTTCCAGTGGCATTTTGTGGTGGCATTAATGAAAACGCCGTGCCGCTTCCACCGCTAATGCTGTTGACCACCCCAATGAATTGTTTATGGGGATACATGTCGATTTTAATGGTTGCTCGTTGATTTGGTTGGATGTGTTCCAGTTCTGTTTCTTTAAAATTAGCATCCACCCAAAAGGTGGTGTCATCAATCATCGCAAACAGGGGCTGGTTTTCTGAAACGACATTGCCCACCCTGAGAGACAGGTTGCTCACCCAACCACTTGTTGGAGCGAGCACACGGGCATAGGATAGTCTCAATTTGGCTTCTTTGAGTTTGGCTTCTGAAAGTCTCAAAGCTGCTTTGGCGCTTTTAAGTTTTGCTTTAACATCATCTCCGGCTTGACGAGACATCACTTCGCTTTTGACTAACTCTCGGGTTCGAATGGAAGTGGCTTCGGCATGTTGCAGATTGGTCTTATCAATGAGATATTGGGCCTCAGCTTGTTCCACTGCGACTTCAAAAGGCGTGCGGTCTAACTCAAACAGCAGTTGCCCTTTTTCAACAAATTGATTGTTCTCCACATAGAGGTGTTTTACCGGGCCGGTTACTCGGGATGCAATTTGGACTACATTTCCATTAATATAGGCATCTTCTGTACTGACATACCGTTGAGCAAGAGTCCAGAAATAAATGCTGGCTAAGGTGATTAATGTGAGACTTAAGACGATTAGAAAACGTTTCCATGAATGCGTTTTATTGCGCCACTTGTGCAGGATTGATTTCTTCAGAAGGGTTGGGTTATTCATAAGATTCCTCGGCGGTTTTCTTAATTTTTTGTAGTGTGGCAATACATGCTTCTAATTCTGCTTCAGATAAAGGAGCAAGTAATTCCTTAGAAAGTTCCTCTGCGGTATTTTGTATCTGGTCAAGAGTCAATGTGGCTTTTTCAGTAAGGCAGATGACTTTGACGCGGCGATCGTAGTCTGCATCTTGTCGAATCACCCATCCTTCTTTAGTGAGGCGATCGATTAAACCGACAATAGTCGGCGCCTCAATGCCTAGCTTTTTAGCAAGTTGGATTTGTGTCAATGGGTATTTCGTCATGGAGAGAAGGAGCAATGCCCGCCATTTTGCCTGGCTAAGGCCTAATGGTTTTAAGCGTTTATCAAGTAAATTTCGCCAAGTGGCTGCGGTTTCATATAATACCATAGGGAACGCGTTCATATTGTATAGCCCGTTGTTAACTAATGATTTGTAACTCATTTCATTTAATTCTAAAATTTTCTCTGACTTAGTTAAAAAAGGAAAAAGTATTTCAATTCATTCACAGAGCGAATGACCCCCATTTTTTGCACATTCCTTATTTTTGCTAGTTCATTAATCCACCTCATTGATTCCTAATAAACAAGGTGCACGAGGTTTAAGGATAGAGCCCTCCACCTAAAGCAAGATACAGTTGAATGGTGTCTTGATACCTTTGTGCTTGAGCATTGACATAGCCCAAACGCGATTGAGCATACAATCGTTCCGCATCAAGCACTTCTAAAACGCCAACCACGCCTGCAGTAAAGCTCAATCTGGCCACACGTAGAGACTCTTTGGCGGTCAGCACCGCTTTTTTCTGTAATGCAAGTTCCTCTGCATCGTGTTTTAAGGCATACAACAGGTCGCTCACTTGATAAAATGCTTTAAGTACTATGTGTTGGTATTGAGCCAAAACCGATTGGTAGGCATGGATGGAGGCTCGGCGTTGTGCACGCAATGTCCCTCCAGAAAAAACAGGAGTTGTTAAATTACTCAAAAGACTCCATGCATTAGGAGAAATACTTGATAGAGCGCTGGGAATTACTCCCTCCTGTAAGAGTGTGGCAGAAAGGGTGATGTTGGGATAAAGACGTGCCGTAGCGATTCCAACATCCGCACTGGCTGCATGCAAACTCGCTTCCGCAGCGAGGATATCCGGCCTTTTATGAGCAAGCGTTGATGGCAGTTCTAATGGCAGTTTTTTAGGCAAAGTAAAGTCTTTTAACTGAAAAACTAAATCCTTCTGTGAACGCGGTGGCAGTGTACCTAAAAGAACATTGAGTGTGTTTTGTGCAACACGAAGTTGTTGATAGAGAGAGGGCAATAAAGTTTCATCATTGGTTAACTGGCTTTGCGCGCTTAAAACATCACTTCGAGAAGACGAACCCACACTAAAGGATTTTTGAATCAGCTGTAGATTTTTCTTGTCATCCTGGATAATGTCCTTAAGTACATCGATGCGTGCTTTTATTGTCGCAAGGGTTAAAGACGTTGTGGCGATGTTACCGGTTAATGTCAAAAATGCGGCATCCAGCTCATGTTGTTGATATAAAGCTAATGCCTTTTGCTTTTCAATGGTGCGACGTGTTCCACCAAAGACATCGAGCGTATAAGAAGCATTAGGACCTATTTGATAATAGGAAAAGGGTTCAATTCGGAGATTAACGGGTCCAAATGTGGCAGGACCATATTGTTGCCTTCCGACGGTCGCATTGAGCCCGGCTTGAGGCCATAACTGGCCTTGGGAGGCCGCAACCAACTCTTTGGCTTGTGCCAAGGATTCTCGCATGGCCGCCAGAGAATAATTATGCTGGATGCCTTGCTCCATCAGGTGATTGAGCGCTGGGGAATGAAATTCTTTCCACCAGGTTCGTGACGTTTTATTCTTCAGTGCTACGTGTTGATTGCCCAATTGATATGTTGATTTAGAGGTGTAGGCTTGGTTTCTTAATGGTGAGGGTCTTACAAAATCAGGCCCAACAGTGCATGAGCATAAAGCCATTGCCCCTGTTAACCCAATCAACTTGTGGTAAGCGGATTTCATATGCTTCTCCATTTCAATCTGGAGGACACAGGGTGGATAGGGATTCTCTTACAATCAAGGGATGTTGCCCCAGCAGGTTTTAAGTACGATTTATTCATGACCTGCCCTACTCTGAGTCGCTTAATTGACGTCTCAAAGAGGGTAGGATGCTGCGTAAGGAGCAATGGATTTTTTACCCTTAAGAAGGGGAATAGCCAGGCTCGATGGGCCTGACCAAAATTCAACTGTTTTGAGATTGTATCGAGCAAATAGAGCCAACCAAGGCTAATTTCATGCACTAACAGAGTGAAGCGCCTCATTTCCAAAAACCAATTAACAAACTAATAATTAGCATGCTAACATAAATTAAAATCAAGCGATAGAGGATAAGCGCTTAAAATATTATCTCAATTAGTGAATTAGAGCGGATGGCTTCTTCTTTCTCCGCAAAGCTTTATTTATTTGGATTAAGTAAGCTATGATGCAAGGTGGCTGCGATTAGAGAATTTATTCACAAGTTGCAGTGATAGAACAAGAATTAACTCTTTATTTTCTCGAAAAGGCAACACCTAATTCCATTGCTGGAGCAACAAATTGAATATTTTTCTGGCCATAGGGCTCTTTATCATAGGACTTCTATTGGTGATTTGTTTTGCTGAGAAACTGGTGAAAGGAGCCGTGGGAACTTCGGCCAGTTTTGGAGTTTCTACTTTTTTCATCAGCGTTGTTTTTATTGGTTTCGACCCAGAAAACTTAGCCATTGGAGCCGTCGGTGCGTTTAACGAAATGGCAGGCATTGCCTTAGGTTCAATCATCGGTGCCACCATGGTCGCGATTGCACTAGCCTTTGGCATCACCGCATTAATTGCACCGATGACATTTAAGCAAACACCAAAACGTATTCTTATTTTACCTAACCTAGCTATTCTTCTATGGGGGCTATTCGCATTAGATGGGGAACTTTCGAGAATCGATGGCTTGATTTTATTTGTAAGCTTTATCCTTTCAGTCTTTTACCTCTTATGGCTCCATAAAAAAGGGTATGACATCAAGCCATCTCATGAACTTTCTGAAACCATAGACTCGGTCAAAAAAGAAGAACGGTGGAAATCTTTAGGATTACTTCTCTTCTCTCTAGTAGCCATTCTTGTGGGGAGTGAGCTCATCGTTATGGCATCTAAAACCATGATTCGATATTTTGGACTTTCCGGCACCTTTTTCGGAATGATTATTCTTGCTTTTTTAGTCAGTATTGAGGAAATAGCCAGGGAATTGCCTGCAGCACTTAAAGGAAGAGCGGAAATTAGTTTTGGTAATGTGGTCGGTTCAATTTTTGCATTTTTTTTATTTAATGCAGGTATTATTGCCATGATAAAACCCGTGAAGGTCAATCAGCAAACATTAATTTTCTATCTGCCTTTTTGCTTGTTCACCATGGTCATAATCTCTCTTTTTATGTTAACACAGCGGATATCACGATGGATGGGCGGCGTCTTGGTTTTTTTATATCTCATCTTCGCTGTAGGAGGATATTTTCTTTTTTAAATTTCTACTTGATTATTAATCAATGTTATTTGTCATGGGTTATCAGTCAAGAAATGAAGAGGTCATGTTGTCATCGACCCAAATGGTATTGCCATGATTTTTTTTAGCCTTGTAGCAGGCGTCGTCCGCTTTTTTTAGCACGCTATTGATGGATAACGAGTTCTTGGTTAATTGGGTGATGCCCACAGAACAACCAAGTGATGAATGATTAGGGAGTTTTTCTTTGGTAATCCGAGAAGTCGTTTGAATGATTTTCTGTCCGATAGACTTGGCTTTAGTTAAGGGGATGTTTTCAACCAATACCACAAATTCATCGCCACCATAGCGGGCAATGATGTCTTCTTCTCGAAGTTGTTGTTTTAATAATTGACCAAAGCGCTGTAAGATTTGGTCCCCGAAATCATGGCCATATTCATCATTGATTTTCTTAAACCCATCTAAATCAACAAACATGACCGTTAACTGTCCAGTGTTTAATTTGATTTTTCTAAAGCGATTGTCCAAAATTTCCATTAAATAATGACGATTGAAGCATCCGGTGAGTTTATCGTGTTCTGCATTATAACGAATTTTTTCATATTCTAACTTCAAATTATCCATGGTTTTGATTTTTTCAATCGTTTTTGAACTCAAATAACTCATCCAAAACACATAAAAACCCCCTAATAAAAAAAGGGTGGCGTAAAAATAATTCGTAAAAAACTCATTAATCAAAAGGGTGTAGACAATGGCAAAAAGAAAACTGCCTATAAAAAAACAAATAAGCACAAGATTGGCTATCCATTGGTAATGATAATACGATGCTTTTTTGATAAGCGGCCAAACCACGATGGCTCCTCCTAAAAGGAAAAAAATCCCTATAATAATCATAATGAGTGTAAAATACATTTGTCTTAAATCATTAAGTGAATTAATTTTAATATAGCAAAAATAACTTAAATCAGTTTTATGCCAAACAACGTGCGGACTTTGGAATGCACCTCATACCGGTACATTAAAAGAGATTATTGAAAATAAGGATGAACATGGCCGTCGGAAGGAAACAAAAATGGTTATGGGGAATTGTTATTGGCGGTTTATGCCTTATGCTAATACCCATTTTTTGGTATTATTATCACCCCAATCCAATGGGAGAAGGTTTTGCCAGTGGTAATGGGCGTATTGAAGCCGTAGAGATTGATATTGCAACCAAAATTCCTGGACGAATAGAAACCATCCTGGTGGATGAAGGTGACTTTGTAAAATCAGGTCAAGTTCTGGCTAAAATGGATACGGAAGTATTAGAAGCACAGCTTAGAGAAGCCAAAGCACAGAATAAAGAAGCCAAGAGCAAAGTCATTAGTGCCAAAAATCAGGTCATTCAACGAAAAAGTGAAAAAGAAGCCGCATTAGCTACCGTTGCTCAACGCGAAGCAGAGCTCGATTTGGCGCAAAAACGCCTTTCCCGTACTGAAAAATTGGTCACTAAAGGGGCTGCGTCACTGGATAGTCTTGATGAGGCCCGTGCTCATTTCTATAGCGCACAAGCCACTCTCCATGCTGCCAAAGCGCATGTTGCTTCCGCTGATGCATCGATTGCAACTGCTGAGGCAGAAGTTGTCGCCGTAGAGTCCTCTGTCGATGCGACCCAAGCGACCATCGAGCGTATATCAGCAGATATCAACGACAGCACTTTAATCGCTCCCTGTGATGGACGTATCCAGTTTCGGGTTGCGCAACCAGGAGAAGTGCTCAGCGCAGGAGGCAGAGTATTGAACATGGTTGACTTAAGTGATGTGTATATGGTTTTTTTTCTTCCAACAGAGCAAGCAGGTAAAGTACAAATCGGCGCACCAGTTCATTTAATTCTTGATGCGGCACCCAACTATGTGATACCGGCTAAGGTGACTTTTGTCGCCAGTGTGGCGCAATTCACACCTAAAGCCGTAGAAACGGCCAGTGAACGAGAAAAACTGATGTTCCGTGTTAAAGCCCGTATTGCACCTGAATTGCTGAAAAAATATATCGCCTTAGTCAAGACAGGGCTGCCAGGGATGGCTTATGTTCAATTAGATCCCAAAAGCAAATGGCCCGCGGCGTTGGAAGTTAAAATAAATGTCAAATAACAAGGCCTCCAATAATGGGGTTGAAAAACCGGTTTGTGAAATCAATAACCTGAGTTTGTGGTATGGTAAAACTTGTGCCCTGGATAACATTACTCTTAAACTGCCTTCTGGTTGTATTGTTGGCTTCATTGGGCCAGATGGTGTTGGAAAATCCAGTCTGTTTTCACTCATTGCTGGAGCCCGCGTCATTCAACGCGGACAAATTTTTGTTCTTGGTGGCAATATGGCGAGTAGCTCTCATCGTGAAGCCCTCTGCACGCGCATTGCTTATATGCCTCAAGGCTTGGGGAAAAATCTGTATCCTACCCTTTCAGTATTTGAAAACATCGATTTCTTTGGGAGTCTTTTTGGCCATAGCCGTGAAGTGCGACAATACTACATTACCCGTTTGTTGGATAGAACAGGGTTATTCCCTTTTCGAGACAGGCCAGCAGGTAAGCTGTCTGGAGGGATGAAGCAGAAACTTGGATTATGTTGTGCTCTGATTCACACTCCCGATCTGTTAATTCTGGATGAGCCTACGACAGGAGTGGATCCCCTTTCAAGGCGTCAATTCTGGGAGCTCATTGAGACGTTGCGTGCTGAAATGCCGAAAATGAGTGTTCTGGTGGCCACTGCATACATGGAGGAAGCGGCGTGTTTTGATTGGCTGGTTGCAATGAATGCTGGAAAAGTCTTGGCTTCAGGGACTATGAGTGACCTGTTGAGGCAAAGTCGTACTCATTCTCTGGAAGAAGCGTTTGTTGCCCTCTTACCCGAGCAGCAGCGACAAATGCACCCCATGGTAATAGAACCCCGCTCATCCACTCAAAAATCGGAAGTAGCTATTGAAGCAACCGGTTTGACCAAACGCTTTGGTGATTTTGTCGCAGTAGACCACGTCAATTTTTGTATAGAGCGTGGCGAAATTTTTGGGTTTCTTGGCTCGAATGGTTGTGGCAAAACAACGGTTATGAAAATATTAACCGGTCTGCTTCCTGCCAGCGAGGGTCAAGCTTCGCTATTTGGACAATCTGTTGATTCAAACGATCTGATGATACGTCAACGCATTGGCTATATGTCCCAATCTTTTTCGCTGTACACGGAATTAACGGTTCATCAAAATCTCATGTTGCATGCCAAATTGTTTCGTTTGCCCGCCCATAGCATTCCCAAACGCATCAAACAATTGCTCGAAAAATTCTCTTTGTCTGACTATGAAAATGAACGGCCTGACTCATTACCACTAGGTCTTCGTCAAAGGCTTTCTCTTGCTGTAGCCATTATCCATCAACCCGATATACTCATTCTTGATGAACCGACTTCTGGTGTTGATCCGGTTGCTCGCGATATATTTTGGCAATTAATGCTTGATTTATCCCGACAGGATAAAGTAACCATTTTTATTTCTACCCATTTCATGAATGAGGCAGAACGTTGCGATCGCATTTCGCTGATGCATGCCGGTAAAGTATTGGTTAGTGAAAATCCAGTCAAACTCATCCAACAAAGACAAGCCTCTTCGCTAGAAGAAGCCTTTATCAGCTATCTAGAAGAGGCCATGAAGAAGAAGGAGGTGAATCCTTCAGGGCAACATCCTGCAAAACCAATCATGAGCTCTTTATCTGAACACCCCAAAATCATTCCTGCAAAAAAATATTTCAACATCAGACGCATGTTCAGCTACAGCCGTCGTGAAGCGCTCGAACTGATACGCGATCCAATTCGTGCAACTCTTGCGCTTTTGGGAAGCATTCTACTGATGATCATTATGAGTTATGGAGTTACTCTGGATATCGAACAGTTAACCTTTGCAGTTCTTGATCGGGATCAAACGAATGCCAGCCACGCTTATGTTCTTAATATAGCCAGCTCGCACTATTTTAAAGAACTCCCTCCCATCTTGGATTATAAAGAAATGGATCAACGTATGCGAAGCGGAAAATTAAGCTTGGCATTGGAAATCCCAAGTGGGTTTGCCCGTGACATCAATAAAGAGACTCCCGTACAAGTTGGGGCATGGATTGATGGAGCAATGCCTACCCGTGCAGAAACCATTCAGAGTTATGTGTATGGAATGCATCAGCATTGGTTAGTGAATAGTTGGCCTTATTTGACTCATCAAAAATCGGAGGAGTTCTTCAATATTGAGCCTCGTTTTCGTTATAACCCGGATGTGAAAAGTTTACCTGCCATGGTTCCAGCCGTCATTCCTATCCTATTGATGTTAATCCCGGCGATGTTGATGGCACTTTCTGTGGTGCGAGAAAAAGAGCTGGGATCCATCGTTAATTTATACGTGACGCCCATTACTAAACTTGAGTTTCTTTTGGGAAAATTGATACCTTATGTGATTTTGGCCGTATTTAATTTTCTATTGCTAATCGCCTTGTCCATTTATTTATTTGATGTACCGATCAAAGGAAGTTTTTCCATCCTTTTCTTTAGTGCTTTAATCTACGTTACTCTTTCCACTTCGATGGGATTTCTAATCTCCACTTTTATGAAAAGCCAAGTGGCGGCATTGTTTGGAACTGCAATACTGACGCTTCTTCCAGCCACCCAGTTTTCTGGCATGATAGAGCCGGTATCCTCTTTGGAAGGATTGGGAGCAATGATAGGCCAAATCTATCCGGTAACGCATTTTCTTACGATTTCGCGAGGTACTTTTTCCAAGGCACTGAGTTTTCAAGATTTGCTCCATCCTTTTTTATATTTACTCATCACCTTGCCGGTATTGCTTGGGTGTTGTCTTTTATTTTTAAAAAAACAGGAGCGCTAAGTGACAATAAGTAATATTGTGCAACTTGGGTTTAAGGAATATCGAAGTTTGCTTCGTGACCCAATTATGATAGCACTGATCGTCTTTGCATTTACTGTACAAATCTATACAACAGCCACAGCCATGCCCGAAATGCTGCACAAAGCACCGATTGTCATTGTTGATCTCGATCAATCCGCTGTTTCACAACGTATCAGGGATGCTTTTTATCCCCCACAATTTATAAAATACGTGACCACCTCACAAGCAAAGATGGATTCGGGCATGGATGAAGGCTTATATACCTTTGGTTTAAATATCCCGCCTGATTTTCAACGGAATCTTTTGTCCGGGCGAAAGCCAACCCTTCAACTGAATATTGATGCTACACGCATGAGTCAGGCGTTCACAGGAACAGCCTACATTCAAACTATTATTGAGAGGGAGATCAATGAATTTGTCGAACATTATCGTTCTGTGGAAACTCCGCCTGTTGATCTTGCAGTCCGCGTTCGATTTAACCCGACATTAACTAAGATCTGGTTTGGTGCCTTAATGGAGTTGATTAATAATGTAACGATGTTATCCATTGTGCTAACGGGTGCCGCATTACTTCGGGAGCGCGAACATGGAACAATTGAACATTTATTAGTGATGCCAGTCACGCCATTTGAAATCATGGCCAGCAAAATTTGGGCAATGGCTTCCATTGTACTCATCGTTTGTGCTGTTTCGCTTATTACAGTGGTACAAGGGTTACTCTCTGCCCCCATTGAGGGTTCAATTCTTCTGTTTTTGCTTGGTGCGGCAATCAATTTGTTCGCTACAACGTCAATAGGTATTTTTATGGGAACCATCACCCGCTCCATGCCTCAATTTGGTATCTTATTGATTCTGGTACTTCTCCCGCTAGAAATGCTTTCAGGTGGATTGACCCCTCGTGAGAGCATGCCTGAATTTGTCCAGACCATGATGCTGGTTGCGCCTAACACTCACTTTGTGATGCTTGCTCAATCGATTTTATTTAGAGGGGCAGGGTTTGGTATCGTGTGGCCGCAATTTCTGACGCTTGCAATAATAGGCTCTATTTTTTTCATGACCACATTAATGTATTTTCGCAAAAGGATTGTCCTTCTTTCTACATGAAATAACATTGCATTTTTTCCAATAAAAATTTGGGTTAATGCCATGTCCTAAGGACAATCCGCGCTTGCGCGCCATGGTTATTGGTCCATGATTGCCTTCTTTGAAATAACAATCAATGAAATTTGATAATTCGATTTTTTACATCTCCTGACATACAGCTGTATCAATACTACCTGTTCCGATGGTAACTAAAGCAACTTACTCGTCCATTTCTTCCTACTTGATTATTTCAAATGATAAAAAATAGATTTATTCACCACAAGGCTTGAATATTTTCATGTCTATTGGCCAATTAGAAACCCTGAGACAAACACCTGCTAACCAAATCAAATATAATGTTACAGGCGAAACTCGACTTGAAGCTAACCAAAGATTCCCTCAAGAATTACAAAGAAACGGGTATAATGTTGAGTTAATATCACTACCAAGTGGGCATAATGAATTATCAACAATTCATGTTATAACTAACCAGGCACTTCCATTTGTTTGCGCTGATAAACCATACAATAAAGATGAGCAAAGTCAGTTGTCATCGGTTACACTGCAACCATCAGAGGAAGAATTATTAGCAGCACGTGAAAGAATGCAAAATTTTAAAACAACAATGCGACATAACGCTCTTGATCTTACTGCAAATCAGGAGGAAATGAAAAAAGATGATAGTTCTACCCCATTGACAATCACACCAAAGCCACCATGGGAGCAGTAATAGTTTACTCTAATTTTTATCTTAAAAACCATTTCTATGGCAAAAGGCTACAACCCATACACGGCAAGGGTTATGGGTCTCTATAAAAATGAAGTGACCCATTTTGCACACGTATCCTGACTTACCCCATACTGCATTCTCAATCAATCTGCGAGCTCTTGACTGGTTTGTTAAACCGCCGATTCCTTGACGAATATCTGATTAAACAAATAGGACAAGCAAAACGTATCAAAACATCTCAACGAGCACCCCAACTAGGCTATAATTTATAATAAGATTTTGCTTAAAAGAAGGTCTTTCAAGATGAAATTGTGAAATGGATTTATTGAGCAATATCTTGAATGGAGAATGAGATATGAATCAACAATATACCGCACGAATTTATTCCAATGAGAAAATAATACAATATAAGTCTGGCGATGATATTGAGAAATTATATATTTGGATGTTAGCCGAAGTTAGTGATACACCCGGCGACATTAGAGGCGAAATAATTGACAATGCGACGACAAAGGTAGTTCGACATTTTAAAAAAGCACCCGTAGAATAATGAACAAATGCCTATAGTCGCCTCAAAATACGCCACATTTGATCTTTCCTCGAAAAAACAGGACACCAACATTATGCAACCAACCCAAAGTCATTCGGGGTCTGAAACCCTAAAGTTGAATGGATGCGCTGACGATTGTAAAACACTTCAATGTAATCGAATAGAGCTAATCGAGCATCCTTTCTAGTTTTATATTGTTCCCCATAAATCATTTCGACTTTCAAAGTATGATAGAAACTTTCCATAACTGCATTGTCATAACAGTTACCCGAGCCACTCATGGAGCAAATAAAATCATGTTCTTTGAGAAGCGATTGATAAGCATTACTGCAATATTGAGATCCTATATCAGAATGATGAATAACGCCATTAGGTGGGTTATTGCGGTGAATCGCCATGATAAGAGCATCTTCAATAAGGCTTGTAACCAACCGAGTTCCCATGCTCCAACCGACAATCTGTCGATTGAATAAATCTATGCTAGATAAAGCCAGCCCTCATCAGTTTGAATGTAGGTTATATCAGACGCCCAAACGGTGTTAATAGCAACAGGATTAAATGGTCTTCCCAAGATATTTTCGGCCACATGCTTTGAGTGGCGACTATCTGTTGTCACTTTAAAACGCCTTGCCGCTTTAGGTTTGAGTTCTTCCTGCTGCATTAAGCGTTTGATCCTCGCTTTCCCATGATATTTACCCAACTTACGCAATGCCTGTTGTAATCGCTACTGGATACGCCTAATGCCTAACAAAGCTTTTGTACACGATGAAAAGCCGATTGTTCTTTTATTACCGCATATTTCGCTGGCCTTCCTTGGCGAAAAACGCTGCCGCCTTTTTTAAGATTTCTCGCTCTTCTTCCAGCTCCGCTACACGCGCTTTCAATCGCTTTAATTCTAAGTCTTTTTCATTTAATTGAGATTGATTTGGGAATACTTTCTCTTGTTTGAGAAGGTATTGTTTGCGCCAGTTATATAGGTTATTTTCTGCTACAACAAGCTCTCTGGCTACTTGTCTTAAGGGCTTATTACTTGATTCCAGTAGTTCAATAGCTTTAATTTTGAACTCTTTTGTATAAACTTGTCTTACCATGATTACTCCTTGTTGATGAGATTATATCTCTTAAACAAGGTGTCCGGCTATTCGAGAGAAGATCACTTTCACTCTTAGTGATCATAACATTCACTCAGAAGTACAAGCATATTAAAAATAAATCAGGGGCTTCTAAAATATCAATATGATGTGGGAAGTTATTTAGAAGTCCTTAAAAATAAGTTCATAAAATAATTTAAATTTTTTAATATTATTTGTATATCGTATTAGATATCACATGGAAAATAAAAAGAACTTATTGGCCTTCGCATAATTAATTCTGCAACAGTTAATAAATAAAAATCTCTCAAATACATCAATAAATATAAGAAAAGTAAGGTAATTGAGTTTCTTGTTCTTTTCTGATGATGTTTTCTTTGAGATTTGTTGATTTCTAGATCAATAAGGAAGAAAGGATAATTTCTCTTTATAAGGAAATTCTTATGAGCAATACAAATCATGCAATCATTGAACGCATTGGCAATGAAAAAAAATAAATGTCAATTTTCTAAATAAAAACCAAGACGTCGATGAAAAAAGCAAATATATGTATACTGCACTGGAAGAAGAGGAGTATGATGTAATCCGCTCAAGGTGTTGCCCTGTTAGCTACAGGGCCAATAGACTACGCTTTTTCTACTTTGATATCACGAGTACTTTTTTTAGCCTCTTCTTTTTTCGGCAACTCAATGCAAAGTGTTCCTTTTTTAAAAGTTGCCTTAGCCTTATCAACATCTATTGTTGAAGGCAATGAAATAGAACGCTCATACTTCCCATAGCTAATTTCTCGAGAAAGATATTTTTTGTCTTCATTCTTTTTAGAAGTCGACTTTTCACCAGAAATGGTCAATATATTATCCGCTAAAGAAACCTTGATATCTTTTTCATCCATACCGGGCATCTCAAGCTCAATACTGTAATGATCTTTATCTTCCACAACATCCATTGATGGGGCAAGATTTAGATTATCAAATTCCCAATTGAATCGAGAGGGCGAAAAAAAATCATTAAAATCATGAAATACACGATCTATTTCATTTTGAAGTCTTAAGAACGGATTATGTGTATGCTCAATGGCAATCGGGGTTTCTTTTTTCCATTTTATTAATTTACTCATCGTTTCACTCCTTAAATTGATACGTTTGTCATTTCTGACTGATTATAAAGTTGGACTCACAACCTCATTTTGTCAAGTCAATTACATTACAAAACAATCATCTGCAAAATCGATATGTGGCGTTACAACGCTTAAAATCTCAATCCCTTAGAGTATTGAAGATGTCGAAAGTGATTTTTTAAATGTCACAATTAAATTTGAATCTTTCACTTTTGAGCTCATAGAATTGGGATCATAGCCCTGTGGTAATTGGAATGTTTGACTGTAATTACTCTGAGAATAGCTTACACTTTTACTATTATCCTGTTCACGAGTGATTTTTTGCGTTATATTTGAACTAACCACTAATTGTCCCTCTTTAACAGAAACATCAACTTTACTATCCCCACCTTTAGGTAATTTTATTTTATAAACAAGCTCATTTTTACTTTCTTTAATTTCAACATTATTTGTATTACCAAAGAGCATTTGATTGGGTTGTTTTAGAAGGTTAGTGTGCATTTGTGAGAATTGACTCTTCATAAACTGGTCCATAGCCTGTTGCATTTTTTCCATTTGCTTCAAAACATCATAAGGTGATTGAAAAAAGGGATCGTTATCAAATGGATCTAAGGCTAATAAATCTTTACTCTTTTGTACTTGATTATTTTGTTTCGCTTCAAGTGCTATGGCTCCTGCTGACATCATAGTGATAAGAGGAACAGAGATTAAAATAGGAAGTAGTTTCTTTTTCATCTAAATCTCCTTTCAAGATTGGCTTATCAAAAACTCTAGTCACCGTTTTACACAAAGTTTCATAGCTCTAATTTTATTACTTAATAGCCAATATCGGGGCAAATTACGCAGTTTTCAAGGCGCTTCGCTCAGAGCCAAATGCGTTGGCAGGGGTAAAGAAGCATTGGAGTTCTAATCATCATAAGACCGTAAATTATTATTCATCTCTCAGCGCAATAAAATCCTTCTTTAGAATTCATTACAAAATGACATTATAAAACTGTTCATACAAAGGATGCTTTTTAATTGCTTCATTGAACTCATCAGGATCAATAAACCCACATAATCCGATGTTTACGAGCCGTCTTATTTTTTCATGACAACATTAGCTTGTGACTTGCAAACGCCCTATAGAATCATAACCAGTCCAGGTATAAGATGCAAAGTCATCACCAAAGTCTATTTTACATATGGAGCAGCGCCCTTGATTTTTTGCATGGAGTTTATCGATTTGCTTTTGTGGTTTCTTTTGAGTCTTCATTATAGAGCGATTAAGGATAGATAGATGAATGATTATATCAGGATAATTTATTAAGAGGTTGGCCTTTGTAAATGCTTTATGCTGTAAGTAAAAAAGAGTTGGACTGCGAACAAAAGAGAAGCCTGAAGGACTTGTTGCTCAAAGATAACTCCTGGTATCACTATTTCCAGAAGTATAAAGACACGCTACGCCATGAGGTTTTGGAAACAATCTCGAACATTTTAAGTTGCGGGAGCACCTTGCGAGGATTTTCCTGTTATGACTGCCCCAACCCTAAATGCACTCATAGCAAAAAAGTTGCGTTTACCTGCCATAATCGGTTTTGCTCGAAGTGTGGGAAGAAAGCCACCGAGAATTGGATAAGCAAACAAATTCATCTGTTACCCAGTTGTGACTGGCAGCATATTACGTTTACGATGCCACGGGAATTATGGAGGTTTTTCAAAGAAAACTGGATTTTGTTAGGTTGGCTGCTGCCAGTAGCAGCTTCTATTTTGCTGCGGTTAGCGAGTCATAAAGGAGTCTTACCCGGAATGTTTGCAGCGCTTCATAGCTTTGGCTGAGATTTAAAGTTCAATCCGCACGTGCATATCTCGACTACCCAAGGAGGGATAAATGATAAAGAGACACGTTTTGTCACGTTCTACTTCAAAAAGAAAGTGATTATGGAGATGTGGCGTTATCGTGTGATACAGATGTTGAAAAAAGCCTATAGAGAAGGAGTTCTTGTTCTTCCTGAAGTATTAAATGCCCTATGCCCGACACAGGGTCATTTTAGCGCTTGGCTCAATCGTAGACTCAACAAACCGTGGATAGTTCATGTGGCCAAACCACAAAAAAACCCACAGGCGTCAATTAATTATCTTGGGCGTTATATTCGTAGGCCACCGATTGGCCACAGCAGGTTACGGCATTACAATGGCCAAAATGTAACCTTTAACTTCCTGAATCATAAGACGAATCAACACGAAGATTTTCACTGCTCTACGGAGGAGTTTATCCGTAGACTGGTACAACATATCCCTAAAAAGCATTTCAGGATGTTGCGCTATTATGGATTTCTTGTAAATAGAGTACGGAGAGAGAAATTACCATTAGTTCGTGCTTTATTGGGGTAAGAACCTGAGCCCAAAACCTACAATCTCAAATACCCATAGTTGATGCAAAAGACCTTTGGGATTAATCCTAAGGAATGCATTCTATGTCATAGCGAAATGGAACTTGCTTATCGCAAAATTGGTGCTAACGCTGCGTTTTTTATGAAAATCACGAGAAACTGGCACAAAGAAAAAGGCTGGTTGCATAGGCGTTCCCAGGATAGATCTATCTAAAATTTGGAATTATTTTATAACTTTAAGCGTATTGACTTAATTTAATCCGACATAGTGTGTCTCGAAATAGCATCCAGTGTCACCTTAGCACCTTGGTTGTTTATATTTTACCAACACTCCTGTCCCGATTTAACATTGAGATTCCTAAGTATGAACAACAATTTGATTTTGTCTTATTCAATACAGTATTGTGTTTTTTGAATTTACCTTTAGTAGCACTTCTTGAAGCAAAACGGGTTTTAAAGCCCAATGGTAAGCTTATTATTGGTATGATTGATAAACATTCGATGATTGGACAGCAATATGAGGCCACCAAGCAAGATAATCTGTTTTATCGATACGCTCATTTTTATTCGGTACAGGAGGTCTTTGAATTGCTTCATGAAATTAATTTTAAAGAAGAAGCAATTTATCAAACTTTATTCTCTCCTGTTGATACTATATTAACGCCAGAGGAGAGTAAACCAGGCTATGGGGAAGGAGGGTTTGTTGTTCTTTCTGCTTATGTTAAACCCAATCGATTTTCCTATTTAGATTTTATTTGATAGACGTTCTAGTTAAATCAAGTAAGCCGATAATTGAGCAAACTATTTAAAATTTAATTACTCTGTATATTAAGATTGATTTTCTTAACAGTTACACTAGGAAAACTCTAATTTGCAGTGGCGTTGAGATAAATTACCTATTTTTTAAATTGCCTGATTGCTTGATGAGTTCTCCCGACTTGCTATCAATTTTTCTTGGATTCAAGATGTGCTTTATGAGTTTCACCCAGAATTTCAAATGTTTCTTTTATTACATACAGAGCACCTTTCTATCTGCTCCGATAGCAGCTTGATAGCATTCGCAACCCATGTCATTTCCTTTTAAGTGGTTGCTTAGAATCCTTATCAGTCTCTCTGGTATTGGTGCAAGGTTATTTTATGAGTTCATGACAGAATAACGGCGTAACATTAAAGGTTTGGAGTAGATTAAGTTTTAATCAAAGGCATAAAACTTGTCGTAACCCATCATCCAAGGCATTTAAATCTTTATCTGAAAGGTTTCCTGCCACTTTTTTTAAACGACTTTTATCAATCGTTCTTATTTGATCACAAACTGCGGTAACTTGTTTGCCAAGACAAGAAACAGTGATGGTAATTGGTGGTCTGGCTGTAGCAGAGCTTGAAAGAGGAACGACGACAACAGTGCGTCTTGCTTGATTAATCGGTGTTGCTCCAACTAAAACGCAAGGTCTGAGTTTGTTGATTTCAGAGCCTGTAGTAGGGTCGAGGTTTACCCAATATACATCACCACGATTCATCAGTTAATCCATCTTGAACCGTTATATCCCAATCGTTCATTTCATTTTGTAAACCATGATCATTTTCAACAGCTAAAGCGCATTCATAGAGCGCTTTTTCACGTCGTTCAATTTCTTTTTCAATAAGATGAGCAATCACCTTGCTGCGTTGTCGCTGAGGTATTGCTGCTCTCATTCTAGAAGCGATTTGATCGGGTATTGATATTAAAACTTTATTCATCATTATCTCCATCTATATATAATATAATATATCCTATATCTAAAGACAAATTATTCTGATTGTGGAAAATAATTATTCTCTTTTTTTATAATTGGAAGGTGGTACTCGTTAAAAAATAAGCAGCATTTGCTGAGAGTCCTGAGATTGGGATTGAATGGTTGAGTTTTGATTCAGCAATGATCGAACTTGCTTTTTCCGAGGTCTCTTTTTCATAGGTGCTGGATCCTCCATAAAGCAGGCCCATGGTAGTATTTGTTGGTATAGAACATCATGGGTTTGATAAGAGATCAGATAATAACCGCGTTGGTTTCGTTCTTTCACCATGACGCAAAAGTGCTTCAAGGCATCAGAAAAACTTGCAAAGGCAATAATATGGCTTTGCCCAAATCTGGACTTGATACGTCCATTGGATGCGCAGAGTGTCCAGTCACCCAATAAATCCTGTTCCAGGCGAATGACGTAATAGCGCGTTGCCTTTTCAAAACGGACGGCATGATAACATTCCTTGGGTTTAAAATTAAGGTAATGAACCCATGGCAGGGTGGTGAACCAGGGGAATCATCACCAAGATTTACCGGTTGCAGGTTCCGTGATACTCATTTCTGTAAATCCATTGCGACAGCCGGCAATCGATTCGGCTTCATGCATTAAGTCATAGATAGTTTCATCCAGATCCTTATCACTGGTATAGGGAATTTTAAGACTGTATTCCCATCCATCCTTGTCTTTTTTCACCATATCAAAGGCTGAAAAGCAGTATTGCTCGATTTGCCGCCTGGATTCATTTTTTCCACGCACAAACTTATTGTTGTTTTCTACGCGCAGCCAAACTTCAACCACGGCAATTTTTTGAGTTCCCTGGCTGCCTGGAATTGATTTTTCTGGATTATCCTGTCGTTGGGTTTTAAGAATACGATAAACACTGGCAATACCCATATTAAGTTTTTTAGCAATAGCGGTGCGTGTGTATCCCTGATTGATTAACTCCATGACCTCATTAGTTTTTGAGCGTGCTGTGGGTTTTCTCCCTTTGTATTTGCCTTCGCGTTTTGCGCGCTCAATACCTTCCAGTTGCCGCTCACGGCGAAGGTTGGTTTCAAACTCAGCAAAGACACCCAGCATATCCAAAAAGAATTTACCTGAGGCATTAGAGGTATCCACAGGTTGCTCCAATGCTTTTAGGTGGATCTCTTTCTCTTTTAAATAATGCAGTAAAGTCTGTAAATCCAGAATACTGCGGGTTAAGCGGTCAATTCGTGTAACTACCAAGGTATCGCCTTCACGAATATACTCCATGCATTCATCCAGTGCGGTTCGGTTTTTTTTTGAAGTACCACTTTTTTTCTCGGAAAAGATCTTTTTACATCCAGCGCATTTTAAAGCATCAAGTTGAATGTCCAAATTTTGGTCAATTGTAGATACGCGGGCATAACCAACAAGCGCCATGAATTTTCCTATCAATAATATTTAAAATTAGTGATAGTACATTATCATAAATAAAAATCAGATTCTATTGATATGAAAAACAAGGGATTTAAAGGCAAGGCAAAATTTATCACAAGGGTGTACTTTATTGATAGCCCATATAAAATAGAAAAATTGAAAATGTAATGCATTTGTTATACAATTAAAATATCAGTATTTTGGGAGTTACTAAGATGAATAAGGCGGCAACAATTAATGCTCGTATTGAGCCTGCTCTTAAAATGCAGGCAGAAGCGATTTTGCATAAGGTAGGCTTATCTACAGCCGAGGCGATTCGACTGTTCTATAGCCAGGTCTGTCTCCAAAATGGCCTGCCTTTTGAGGTAAAAATACCGAACAAAGAGACAAGAGAGGCCATGGCAGAGCTGGAATCAGGAAAAGGCGAGCGATTTAAAACAATGAAGGATGTATGGGATTCTGTAGATAATGCTTGAATTAGAGTTGGCGACACAGTTTAAGCGTGATTTGAAAAAGATTACGAAGCAAGGGAAAAGAAGGACGCTCTTAGACTCTATTGTAGAGCAATTGCAAAAGGAAGAACCCCTGGATCCAAAGCATAAGGATCACAGTCTTTCCGTAAATTGGGATGGTTATCGTGAATGTCACATTACCCCCGATTGGTTATTAATTTATAAGACCATTAAAGATGATCGCATACAATTGCTGCGATTATCACGAACAGGATCACATAGTGATTTGTTTGGGTGAGTTCTAAAGGTGTTACTCTCTGTCGCAATACCGATCTCTATGGAATACGAATTAATCGAGATGATCTTTATTTTGAGATAAGCCGATACTTGTTCAACCAATTCAAAGGTTAGTAAAATAATCCCAACAAGTATTCTATCGAAATGCTGATTTTTATCTTTTTACCTAGTATGTAGTGCTCAGGTTTTTTTTGTTTTAAAAGCAGTTGTATAGTTGGCGATAATATCATTAGCCTCTAACTTGTATTGTGCCAGATGTTGTTTGACAGCTTGACTGTCTTCAAACTTATTTTCAGTGGCTATAGATCGTATAAATTTACGGGCGTTATTAACTAGCTTTTCTAATAAGCTCTTATTTATTATTTTTATATTGTTACTTGGAGGACACGCATACTCAAAACAAGTAGATAAATGAATCATAATAGGTACACATTTAGCACCATTGCCATAATTATTATTAAACCAAATTTCAGAACCATTCAGCTGATTACAATCGTGTTTGCAAATAAAATCGGTGGTTGCACCATTTTTACATTCAATAACTAAAAATTTTAAATCATCCAACAGCCAGAGATTATCTGGTCCTTTTCCATAATCATTTTCGGGGCGTTGGCCTATAAAGCCAAGAAGGTATGCTAACTCGTTAAAAGCATCCTCAAATATATTTGCAGTACCTTCACTAAATATAAGTTTTGAAAATACTCCCTCTGTATAGATAATAAGTTTGTTTCCATCTTTAAATTTGTCTTTTAAATAGGTAGAACATCGTATTGCTTGTGATCCTGTATGGGTTTTTAATGGTTTATAACTGATGCCTTCGATTGGTTTAAGAACTCTCAAATTATCAGAAATAGCGGATAGTTGGGTTTTTTGCGATTCCACCTTATCGTACTTGTTTATATACTCCGACATGTATTGTTTTAATACGCCTTTTAATAAAAGATCATCGGTTGAGTTATTGATTTCATGTAAAATTCTGTTTGCTGCTTCTTGTGGTTTCCCTGAGCGATCTAAATCGTAAGCTTCTCTTAAAGCGATTTTTATTGAGTCAGATGTATTTTTATTGGAGTAATTTAGGTTAGCCATAATACCTCTACTTAACTCAACCCATTGCGGGTCTCTTTTTAGACAGTAGTTTATTACGGATCTAATTTCCTCAACTCCTTTATCTTTTATTTGATCTGCTACCCTTTCTGACAATTCTAGTTGAGCCTTTGTCGCCGGTGAAAATAGTTCTAAAGTTTCGCCCGTATAAAGCTGAGAAGTAAGATCTTTTCCCATAAGAAAAATGACGCAATAATCATCATTAGATCTAACACCTCTCCCCATCCCCTGTTCTACTTTATGAACGATTTGATTTACTTTGTTCGAACTACCCGCAAGCTCGCTCTGGCGAATTTTATCAATATTATTTCGAGCGGCTGGTAATCCATCTATAACTAACAATCGACAAGCATTTTCGGGCAAATCAATCCCATCATATTTGTTAACTAAAATTGTTAAGCCAATATGAGTTGTTTTAAGTTGTTCAACTCCTTGAAGGATAGTGTCTTTTTTTAAAATGAGATCAGCTGCATCCTCCCAAAACTCCAATCGTTTGTTAGATGGGACAATAACTACCACGTTATATTCTTTGGATAATTTCAAACATAATTCTTTAACATCACTATCAAACATATTTGTGTTGAGAGCTTGTGGTAATAGGATTAATCGATCACCTACATCTCCCGCTGAATCTGGAGTGATAGGGTTATTAAGATATTGAGAGCTAACACCAAAATGGGTCGTTAAGACGCTATCGTCTGATAATGTCGCGGTCATAAATATTTTTCTTGATGCATTACTAATAGAAGGAATCACATCAATTGGAATACAATTACTAGTAATTTCAATGGAATGCTTACTAATAACGCAACTGCATCGCTCTAAATTTTCTTTTATTAATGGCCATTTAAATTTTATGTCTTCATGATTTTTGTTTTCAATTAAAACCTGCATTACCTTACTTAGATTTTCTTGCCAGTTCCAATATGGGATCAGAATGTAAGCAAAGGGGTCTCCCGCTTCAATCTCCAAATATTTTGCTTCCGACTGCCTTTTCATTGCTTCTTCAAAAAGACTAAATAATTTTTTATATGCTGGGTTAGATGATGACACGTTCAAAGTGAATTGTTCTTCGACTGTGTTTACGCACGCATGAGCATCATCAATAAGGAGTGTCTTAATGGGTATTTTTGCTCCCTCATCGCCAACACCAAATACTGATTTCCCGTTAATTAATTTATATATATTAGTTACTAGAATTGCTTTTCCTTTTAAAAAACTCTCATTTTCAGGGTTATCAACGGCATTTAATCCAAGATCTTTGGCTTCGGATAACACTTGTTCTACTAAAAAATTATCTGGAACTATATAAACTACAGGCCCTTTCTTCTCATTCAAGCAACTTTTTAAAATTAAAAGGCCAACCACTGTTTTACCGCCACCAGTATTCATTTTTATAACCAGGTTGCGTTCTTCTTTGCGGTCAAACCATTTGCTCCATACTTGAGATTGCACATCGCGGGGGTAATGGAATTTGTTTGGTTTTTTATTTGGTAAGGCGCTAAAAATTTCTCTTGGCTTTAAGACTGTATCAACAGTTTGTCCTGTACTCAGTTTGGAAAAATCTAATGCCATTTTATATCCTTTAAAAAGTACTGTTATTTGATGTTGGCCAAATGTTTATTAGGCTTGTAATTGCAATTTTAAGTGCATGTTGAGCGCATCAGCGACCTTTACCAACGTTTCTAATGAGGGAATAAAGGAGCTATTGCCGCTTTCAAGACGAGAAATAACCGATTGCTTGGTTCCAATTTTATTGGCCAACTCGGATTGAGTCATATGCCGCTTTTTACGGGCATTCACAATCATGACGGCAATGTTATTAATGATTTGCTCACGCTCATAGTGCTTGGCAAATTCTTCGTCCTTATTGATTTTGTCGTCAATAAACTCATTTAAGGTAAGTGCTTTCATGGTCGTATACCTCCATCATTCGTTTTTCAGCCAGTTCAATTTCTTGCTTTGGCGCTTTTTGTGACTGCTTTTTGTAAGCATGTAAAAGAACAATGATTTCCTTTTGAATACACACATAAAAAAAACGATAACCACTGCGTGATGTTTTAATCTTAATTTCCCAAAGCGAGCCTTTTATTTGCCTGAATTGTACCCTTGGGCTATCAAAACCAAGCTCTTCAACATTCTTTAAACAACCGGCAAGTCGCGCGATTTCATCGGATGGCAAATCATTTAGGAATTCCGCCACAGGGTTTTTGCCTGATTGTTTTTGGTAAAATTTTATTCTCATAGTAATTTATAGCATAAATGTGATATTTTGGAAAGTCTTTAACTAAAGTCTGTCATGGAATTTAGTTTGCTGCTTAACATTTCGGAGTTATTCAAAGACCCTAATTTATCGAGTAATTCCTTGATTGGCCTATTATTTTTTAGTGAAGGAGTCGCCCACAAAAACAAGATATCGTTATCAGATAATATTTTTTGCACAATATCTGGTTTTTCTTCCAGTAAAATCTCTATGGCACAAGATACTAACCATTTGGAGGTTGATAAATCACCTTTTGCGATTTCTTCAATGGTTTTCGGAGAAATACTTTTATCTTTATTAAAAAGGACTATGGATTTTTGGTGCAGTTTTTCTGATTTATTATGAATGGACAATAATTCAGAGAATACCGCTTGTATTTTTAAGGAAACATCCGATTTTACATTTTCAGATAGTCCGAGTTGATTAAGGAGCATCAGGGCTTGCTGCTTTTTGTCATCAGGAAGGCTTGCTGTCTTGATTTTAAGCTGCCCAATGGCTGCACTAATCATGGCATCATAAACATTTAAGTTGATGTCTTCCTCAGAGCATAGCTTGCTTATTTCATCTATAGTACCTATAAAACTGTTGGGTAATTTGATTCTAAAATCTTTTTGTTCGGACAGAGCCTTTGTAGAAAAGTAATGCTCAATAGCCGACATATTGTTCATATAATGCTTTAATTCAATGGTTTCTTCTGGGCTTAATTTATTCCAGGCATCAAATTCATCACAGTTATTGGCTTGAAATGAACCATAGGTTGTTTTTTTATCTGCTGATTGCACATGAACTCTAGGGGGTTTATTCATGTTTGCCTTAACGGCAAATGATAATTTTTTCATTAAATCACCTCAAATGATTTCTAGCCCCCAGCGATTGGAGGCTGGATAAGGTTTAATATTTATAGTTTGGTATTCTTTCGATTATATTATCAATGAACTCAACGAGTTGATCGCAATAAACCCCTTCTATCGCCTCATATGCAGAAACAGGATGCTTAAGCATCTCTGGAACTGTTTTATTTGAATAAAAAGTAATGTTATACAAATCATGTGCCTCATCCAATGTGATGCATACAAACCCATTGAGGCGGTGTGCATGAACTCGTATTGCAAGCATTGTATTGGATACTTTATACCATTTGGACACACCCCACGACCAGACGATCGCTTTATTTGTGTGCAGTAATTGGCGTTGGATAATTTCTGGAATAGTCATGCTGTTCTCCTATGTTTTTACTATTGGTCACTAAGACAAGAACAGTATAACAAGTGCATCTTAAAATATCAACATTTGTAATAAATAAAGTTTATAAAGAAAATTTATAAATAATTTTGACCTTGGGTCGGTTTTTTGCGATACTGTATTTGTTCCTTGAGAACAATAGTAAAAACATAGGAGAACAACATGTTACCAGTATTATCAAAAGATAAATTATTCAAATTAGCGCCATCCATATTCACACAAGCCAGCTCTTATAAAACGAGTACCAAGTACTCGCCCATTTCAACCGAGCAAATCATTGATAAATTAATGTCAGAAGGTTTTTTCCCCACTTGGGCAACCCAGACCAAAAGCCAGAACCAAGAAGCGAAAGTATTTGCAAAACACATGCTCCGTTTTCAACGCCATGATGTCCTGCAAAATAATCAGGGGCTTTATCCCGAATTGGTTCTTATTAACTCTCATGATGGTTTGTCTTCTTATCGCTTAATGGCGGGTCTTTTTCGGGTTGTGTGCAGTAATGGAATGATCGCTGGACAAGCGTATAACGAAATTAGAATTAAACATCAGGGGGATGTTCTTGGGAATGTCATTGAAGGCACCTACAAAGTGATTGAGACAGCAAATAACATGCTTGATGTATCCGATGATATGGCTTCCATTCACTTGAATGACGATGAAAAAATGATTTTTGCAGAAGCTGCTCACTCACTAAAATTCTCTGATACAGAGGGGGGTATTATCGTTAATCCTAAGAGTTTATTGCAACCAAGGCGTTATGTAGATCAAAAAGATAATGATTTGTTTACCGTGTTTAATGTCCTGCAAGAAAACTTAATTAAAGGTGGGATCCGTGGCCATCGTTTAAATAAATACGGTTACACCACTCGAACCAAAACCAGAGAAGTAAAAGCCATTGATCAAAATGTGAAATTAAATCGTGCGTTATGGACTCTTACTGAAAAAATGATGGAAATAAAAAGATAAGCAGGCATTGATGAGCAAAGGAGTATTCCTTTGTTCATCATTCTACGGATGACAAGCAAATCAATCAATTTTAAAGGACAATTATGAAATTAAGATTATATCATGGACGCAATACCCCAGAACAAGAAATGGATGATTGGGGATTTGAAGGCGCAACCCTTAATGATGTTGATGTGATTATATGGACTTATGGAGTACCAAGGATCTTTTTTGTTACTGAGAGCGCATTGAAGGAGGCCATGGATTTAACGGGGTGGGATGAATTAGGGAATGGTTTAGAAATGTGCGTTTATGAGGATTTAATCAAAACCAAAGAGGGATACTTTGGAGATTGGGAATTACTTTGAATTGCAAGAGGTGTTTTTTGCTAGTCTTTATGCCTCATCTTGTTAGTTTTATACCTTGAATATGCTTTGATAATTAATAGAATGTTGATTGATAAGATCACCAAATAATAAAAAATTTGGTGATCTAAAATAAGAACATCCAATTTGTTAATGATTACAGTTAAAGAGCTCTTTATGTAAGAAAAAATAGCTTTACTATTTATCAGAAAAACAATGAATAAAAGAAACGCCAACTTCCGTTTAATTAAAGAAAAACATAAGACTATAGAATGTGCTTTTATTTGAAGAGATCGAATATTCATTTTTAGGATAATACCCTACCTGACACAAGTGCGACTGCTTCTAAAGGTATGATTTTCGACTCATCATCAGCACACTTTATCTCGCTAATTTTTGCGACTATTTTCCCTGATTTATAATCAGTTTTTAAAATGGAATCAGAGATTGCGGTGCACGAAATGGGGTTGATATTTATTTTAAACTGTAATTGATTAGGACTATCAGAATCATGAAAGGGAGCGATGACAAATGCACTAAAAATTTTGCCCATAGGTATGGATTTTGATTCCTTAATCTCCGGTGTTGAAAATTTAAATTTTTTGATGACTACAACTTCCCCCATCTTGCTTGATGGCACATAAATTTTTTTTGATTCTGAGGTAATTTCTTTTTTATGTTCAGACAGTAATTTGAGATATTCATTCTTATTAATAAAAGCGACAGGGATGAGCCAATCCATAATAGCAATTACTGCCTTATCCAGAAAAGTTGGCTCAACACCTCGATTTTTCGCGGCAAGTTCGGATAACTCTTTTATAGTAATATAGGTTTGTTTTTCTTTCTGCTCTAGTTTTGATTGGACTGAATAAGAGTGAAAAACAAATATGCTAATAATAGCTATGGGTACTATGTATTTACACGTTTTTTTAATACTGTTTTTCACTTGAATATCCTTTTTTAAATTGATTATGCTAAAGTTAATTTTTTCTCTTTTCTGTATTGCTTCCATTCTTTGTCTTTAGAGAAAATCATCGTAGATGATTCTTCAAAAAAATGGCTAATGTTATCAATACCAGCCCATAAGCAGTATTCTTTTATTTCTGAGTAAATATCTTTACTGATTTCGATCTTAATTTTTTCAGTTTCAGGTGCTTTTCTTGCGCTGATTAAAGCCATAATAAATCCTCAATTTAATATAAAAATTAGTGTCTTTTAATAACGATTGTTAAATGGATCATAATTGCTGCTATTGTACGTTGAATAATGATGATAATCATTATTCCAATAATTGTCTCTATCGGATGCACTGGAACCAAAAGAATTTCCCATGCTGTCTAAAGCTCCAATCATTGGTAATCCTGTAGCAGGATTAATTTCTGTATTATTTGATTTGGAGCAAGAACGAAAAGAATTCTGTTTAGCATACTTTGCTTTTTCATTTTCAGTCCATTCGCTATATGGTCGAAAATGAATGATTTTAGCAATTTTTTTCAGAATTTTTTTTAATATGCCCATGATATAAATATCCCTGTTCAGTGACACGATTATAGATAAGAGAATCCGTGAATCACAAGTACGCAATTATTATGCGCTTCCCAAAATATTAATTTAAATAAACTATACTAAAATGGCCAGTGAAACACACACAAAAAAAGCAAAACCAAATAAAAAAGAACACACCCCTCGCAATGTTTATTGCTTAAAACATTTTATTATTATTCAGTAGCTTACGTGCGGATTGGCATTTTAAGATCTGCTAACACCCCTATTTTATATAGGTGTGCATCCACTCTTTAATAATAATCAATAAGTTATAAAATATCAACACCTAATCCACACCTATTGAATGAGTAAAAAATATCTATTGAACGAATATACACACCTATTCGACACCCATTATTAAATGATACAATTATTCTAAACCAGGTAAAAACAATGCACAGAACCTGCATTATAAATTTAAAAGAGGATTGTATGCCCAAGGCTTATTGTTATCTAAATCAAAGAATCATTGATCAGCTCGAAACAATTAAAAAAGATGAAGGACATGATTCATCATCCCAAACCATGAAAGAAATGATCGAATTAGGAATTAAGGTATACCTACACAATAAAGATAATCCAGTAATCAGCGAAGATGAAAAAAGACGCTTAGAAAAAGAGGAGGAATTGAATCGTCAACACACGACTCATCTTTTAAGATTACTGGGAATAAGTGCTGATATTTTTCGCTGTGTTTATGATAAAAATAAACTTTCAGGTGAATCAAATAATGCCGAAGAACATATCGCAGAACTTAAGAAGAAAGTAGATAATTTCATTGAAGGATATATCAATAATTAAGTTAGTATTAATGGTATTTACCAGTTAAATTTAAAAATAATATGGCTTATTTTAAGCTTCAAATTTTACTCTGAATAAGTCATTAATTGTTTCATCTGGAAATATGTTGTCAATCCAATTAAAGCAAATGCCACTAATGAAATAGCCAAACTACCATAATAAAATAGTTCATTCCCTTTAGGAAAATGAACTATTCGATCAATGTATATGATAAACATAAAATACAAGAACCAGATTAAAAATAAACATAAAGTCAATCCATTTTTTACATTAAAATAATAGCAATGAATACGACTTAATATTGCTAAAACCATAAAAATTGGAAACGATATAAAGTAAAAAATCATTTGCATTCCAGATGGCTCATAAGCAACCTGAAGCAGGTTATTCACTTTGGTGGAGCACGCTATTGAAACATAGAGATAAATGAGGTAGACCGATGATCCATTTATCAATAAAAGAGAAATTACTCCAAACATTTTTTTCATATAAAATTCCTAGATGCACTGCGTTCAAGTAATTAATATATTTCCATTTCTCCTCGCTGCAGGGTTTTCAGTTTCTCAATTGGATTATTTTTATTTTCAGGAAGTTCGAGATTCATTTGTCGAGAAATGCTCTCAAGACACTTCTTAATTTGATCTTGATTCATATCTATTTTATTAGGGCAGCCAATAAATTTATCGACATTCGTTGCTTTATTTAATATATCTACCACTCCTTGAACCCCACTGCTTTTATTCACATCATTAAAGTCTTTTTGATGTAACGGAATGGCAATTTCTACAGTTTTTCCATGCTGTTTTAATCGTTCAATGGTTTGAATGATTACCTTATCTTCTTTAATTGATTTGCCATCATTATCCATACAAATGACTATTTTATCTGTAAGTAATGCCATATCGATATTTACAAAATTTTCTTTCCCAAGAGTCGCTATAACCCGTTCATTTTGAACTGCATCTCTAACGCTTAATCCGGTTTCCACCCCTTCTGTAATGTAGGTGACACTTTCATGTCCTTTACCCTCGCTTAAAACGACGCCAACGCCTGCTTTTGAGCCATAAGATTTCTTGGGTTTTATCTTCATTATTGCTTTATTTGCTGTTTCATTATCCAGGTATACCACTTCAACGCAGGCCACTTTATTGTCTTTGTCTCGTGCAATATTTAACAGTGCTGGCCTGTAGCGTACTTCCTCAGTATCTTTGGTATAGACATTAGGATGAAATCGAATATTTTCCCCAGATACATTATGTATCTTTCTAATTTCTTTTAAATACCTTTCTGCTATAGTGCCTGATATAGGTTTGGATTCTCGCACCAATTGCAAACCATAATCTGATGTTTTTCTTTTCTTATCAGTGTCTTTCACTTGAAAATTATTGGGGTTTTTGTTTGCTATTTTAATACGTTCCTTTAGGTCATCACCTGTTAATTTGGCGGCATATTCAAGGCTTTCTTTAAAATTTAGATTCAATGTTTTTTGGATCAAATGAAGCATGTTTCCTTTTTCTTGTGTTTCAAAGTTATGCCAAACTCCTCTTTTTTCTCCGCTTAAACAGAGGCTTAAGCTGCCGTGAGTACCATATCGATATTCTGTTTTGGAAGAAAGCGCTTGATTAGGCTGCCCTAGCAATGATTCTATTACCAGCTCTGCCTGCTCGGATAAGTGTTGTGACAGCATATTCGCATCATAACGAGGCTCCTGGTTCTTCATTATGGGCATTCTTTGCGCTGCTTTGAGTGATGTTGATGGTGCATTGGGTATTGGGGGCTTTGTTTGGACATTCAGATGGTTAAGTGATTCCAATGCAGAAGTTTTCTCAGGAGTAACGCGAAGTTGTTTTTGCAGCTTTTTATGATCGTCTGTATAAATCATTGCCTGCAAGGAGCCTCGCGTTACCATAATATAAAACGACCGCAGGTGATTTACTTGCGCATTTTTAGTCTCAGCAACCCCAATAACAAATGGGGATGAAGCTCCTTGAATTGAATAGCTGGTAGCCGTATAACTATAATCCCAATGGGAGTCGCTCATCAATTTTTTTTGCAGCACGTGTTCCACACCACTACTGTCTTTTACGGTAAATGACTCATTATTTACCGCCGTCACCTGTACCCTTTCATTAGCGAATCGACCTAGAGTCTTATCGGATTTTTTAAAATGAATTTTTTCACCAACTGAAACCCTTCCTGGCATCGATTGAAACAATTCAATTTTCCAGTCTTTATTTTCTTTTTCAGGAACAAAGAGGCATTTATTTCCTTTCGCATCGTTTAATACTACCACTTTCGCTGATTCATCTACTGAAACCACTTTGAAATAGTGCTCCGCTTTCTTTAAAAAATACTCCTCTTGCTTTTTTAAGCAATCCCGATATGTTTCGCAATAATAAAGCTCTGCAGTAGTGTAATTAGTGCTTAACAGTCTCGGAAATTCTTTGTTTTCGGAGCCTAAAGTAGATTCTTTCATAAGGGCATCTCTTATCAAACCATTTGCAACTTCCCGTTTTTTATTTTCATGAATGATAACAATCGTGTTATCACGGCATGATGGTGTACGAGATAAATAATCTCCTACAGCCATTTCGATGGGGTTCTTTTGCTTTAATTCTTCCTGGAATGGATCTATTGATTGCTGTTGTGTGTTTTCCAGTTGCAGGTAGTCTTTGGTCGAATCGCCTGTTTCAATAATTGAAGAGGTAATGCTATGGTAAGGACTATCCGCTTTAGTGCGGGTGATTGAGTCTAAGGGTTGATTGGCTAACTGAGCTAAGGCCTTGTCAATATCACCGGCGATTAATGTTTCGATTGCTTTTTTGTATTCGATAACTTGTTGTCTTACCAAATCATCCATACAGGCCACCCTGATGCTTCCCTCTTGAATTAATATCTTACTTGGCTTACCGCTTTCAATACTTTGATGTTGGCTAATATCGCCAAGCATTGCACAACGAGCGCCAGAATGATGAATTTTTTGCATGAGGTTTGCGCAATCTCGATTAGAGACCATGGATGATTCATCGATAAGAACAAGTGTTTTTTTGCTTAATGTCGATTCCTGTTCTTGTTCAATAAGGAAACTCTTTAATGTTTGGGCTTCAATTCCCAGAGCCCTCATTTCTTTTACAGCCTGGTGAGTGGGCGCAACCGCAATTAGTTCAACCTCTTCATGAGTCATTGATTGGGCATGCTTGATGGTATCAATAGCACTGCGAGTCATGGTTGTTTTTCCAGTTCCTGCATACCCCTGAATCATAATAAACTGATCGGATGTAGTCGTGATTAACTCACAAGCTTCTTTTTGGCCTTTGGTAAGATCTGTCAGTTCTAGTTGTTTTTGCGCTTCATCACTGCTCATCAATGGCTTAAGAATGTTAATACCCGCTTTAACATTCTTTATAATCGATTCTTCAAATGCCACCGCTTCTTTGGTGGTCAAAAACTCGTTCCCTCCAGATATTAAGTCGCCACTGTTTATGGCATTACCCAGGACGTTATCTATTTCATTAAGACCTGCTTTTCCAATAGCCTGATGAACGGCCACTTCAAGTAAATCTGATCGAGTAAAGGCTGCCTCTCGTTCTGAAAGGTGAGCAATTGCAAAGTGCAGCGCTTTTTCCGCATCACTTTTTTGGGGTTTTTTAGCGGTTAATAGGGTTAAGGCCTGCTCTAGTGAACTGAGTAGATCACTCGTGGTTCTATGGTCAATAATCTGTGCACCATGATTTGTTTTGGCGGCATCCAAAGTCAGCGATATCGCGGAGGATTTTGTCGCACTTTTCATGGCAAATCGATTTGCCTTGTCCACATTATCCGTAATAATCATTACGTTTTCTTTACTGGATTCGCATAAAAGCGACATGGTATTTTGTTTGAGCGCATAGGCTGGCAGTGTCATAATGGTTTGTTTCACGGGTTTAAGATCATCGGAATACATGGTTTTGGCATAGGCATGGCTCAATGGGAAATGCTTTTCGTTACTCGTGATAAGATGAATGCTTCTTTTCCCATCTCTTATTTTTATTCCATGTCGGGTAAATGCAGTAACCTCATATTGGTTTCCTATTTTTAATCCTTCAAAGGATAAACTGGCAGTGGCCACTAATTGATCCCCGATTCCTACCGATAAAGGTGTTTGTTCATAAATCTGCATGGAATCTGTAATATTTTTAGCAGCAAGTAGTGATCTTGCCCCATTGGAATTACGAACAATCAATTGATTGTCTTTTTCATTAATACCGAGTACCGTGAATTTTTTTGATTCCGTACGGGTGTTATGGATTAATATCCAATTGGACTGATAACTTTTAGCCAGTTTTTTTTCACTGAGGGTCAAGGGAATACGGGTTAATGTATTTATAGTCTTTTCATCTGATGAAATCTCTCCCTGCTCTTTTAACTGAGTACGGATTGCTTCATTGACTTCTTTAGCTTCGAGCTTTGAGACAGTAAAGACTTTTGTATTTTGCCTCTGGATTACTGGCAAGTTACAGTACATTTGCGCTGTTTTAAGAATACGTCCCTCAACGGTTTGGGCTTCTATAAGATTGATGCTGGTGGCCGGCACCTTTCTGTCATCAACCTCAAATGATTTTATACAGGCTTTATCAAGCAAGTCGGGAATATCGGATTTAAAGCCAGACAGAGATTGTGATTTTTCCAGAAAAATGACCTTGGCACATCGCTTATCGGCAATAGATAATAAAGTATTCATCTCGTCAGGAGCCAGGCGCTGTGCTTCATCCACAATCAGTACTTCGCGCTCCTTTTTACTATGAAAAAAGGGCAATTTATGTTCTGAACCATGACGATAATTAAAGCCTGCTACTGTTTCACACAAATCCTGTTTCCCAATAGATAAAATCCATTGCCACAGTGTAGGCGCTGATTTGGCCATATCCTTATTGATTGTATTGGCAGAAAAAGCAGAGGGACAAAGGATACGAATTATTTTGGAATCCTGTGAATAATCAATTAAAGTACTTAAAAGCTCACGCGAGGTAGCGCTTTGCTGCTTGATGCGTACAACTCCATCTTTATTAAATAAGGCTTGAGTTACTGCCTTTTGAATGGACTCATTATCGGTGAGTTTGCACACTTTATCCATATTTCGTTCGATGCCTTTTTTTTGGTGTGTGAAGTTCACGATTTTTTTTATGAGCTCTTGTTCTTTGTTAATGAGCTTACTCGTTGTAAAAGAGGAGTTTTCTGCATTAAGAGCAATCAGATTTTGTGCATCAATTTCTTGATCAATCCGTGACATCAGCGCTTCAAAGCCCTGTTCACCTAAGGAAAAATAGAGACTTGTCTGTAACACTTCCTGATAGGTAAATGTAAGTTTTTTCTCTTCTAAATGCGCAATTGCATCAAGAACACTTCTATCGAGTTCTTGATTATTGGACATGGCTTCTTTAGGCGTATGCGATTCTTTGGTTTTATCCTTTAAAGTGGCCAGATAGGTGGCAGGATTTACTCCCAGCGCTTCACTTTCTGCTTTCCATCGCATGCGTAATTCCTCTGGGGAAACCACTTCCTTTGACTTTCTTGAATCCAGAGTTGCTCTGTCATATGCTTTTAACGAATTTGAGTGCATCCCTTTAATGTGTTCTTCAACCTGGGTACGGCGTTTAGACATTCGTTCCAGCAATGTCTTATCAAAATGTTTGATTTCAAATAAACCATGGGCATCGCCTGTATGTTCTATTTCGAGCCCCATTTCTTTTAAACCAAGAGCAATTTCAGACCGGTACACAAGCCCTAAAAAGATTTGGTTGTCCATAATCCATTCCATAGTGCCGTGATTACGACTGATATCAGAGGCTAAAGCACGCCACTTGCCATCAAGACGTTCAGTAAAATTCATCAAAAGTGCATGCACATGGAGCTGAGGATCAAGCTCTCGGGAGGTGTCATGGAGGATGGTCGCAAAACACAGATTGCCAGTCTTTTCATACTCCATACCCTCTTTTCCTGATTTGCGTGCTTCGGCAGCTTCCTTCTCAATGAGTTTTAATACCGTTTTTACGGCATTTAAATGCAAATCAATAAACTCTTTATGGCCACAAACCAAACCAAGATAGGACACCGATTTAGGCGCGGAGAAGGTCAGATCATATCCGCCACGATGCTTGATTTCGCCGGATTGGGTTTTGAGGCCAATGACATCGCCGCTCGGTAATGCACCACGAACAACGGCCTCAAGGGATAGTACGTTAACCTCTCCAGAAAGGTTTTGTCGCTCAGCACTTAACCCCACCCATTCGGTGGTCAATTGATTTGAAAAGTAATAATTTTCCTTATCAAAATAATAACCTGGCATTTTAATCGGTTTAACTCGCAGACTTAACATAATTTATTCCTCTATCAAAAAATAGATTCAATCTCGTATTCACCTTGGAAACGCTTGGAATTAGTCGACTCTTGCGCATTAAAGCGACTGTCTGAGGACTCATTAACAACAGGCACATGTTTAATGCTGGTATTAGAAACAGGAAGAGACGGTATGGCACGAGGTAGAAAACCTGAAGCCTTCGCGCTTCTTTTTTGATAATGAAGCTCCAATTTTGTTATAGGATATTGACCTGGCAATCGCAGATAACAAGTAAGCGGATCAAGCCCCATAATTTCAGGATAAGTCACCAAGGGTCGTGTAATACGGTTTTTTCCTAAGGAAATCCCATCACGAATGGAGTTAGCTCCATAAGAATAATTTTCTCGGGTATCATCAATTTCCTCATCCCCAAGTTCCTTACTGACAAGTTGCGCCATTTCATGACTTGGACTTGCAAAAAAGGCTCGGGTATTCAGCAAGTCAAAAATTTCAGCCGCCCCACTACGCCCATATACCTTCTCCAATTGACTAAAGCTCTGCATTCCCAGCAGAAAACAGCCGCCAAATTTCCTGACTTCAGCAATGGTTTCACCCAATAAGGGTAATTTGTGCAGGCTTGGTAATTCATCACAAATAAACCAAATTCGCCTGTTCGCATCTTCTGGCAAGCTCAAAAGTGTCAGGGATGCCATGGCAATCCACATCGAAATCAATGGTTTTAAAGATTTATGCTGTTCCCCATTGCTTGATATAAAAAGCCAGCCCTCCAAATCTTTATTTAACAGATAATCACGAATGGAAAAGGAAGGCTTACCAGATTCATCAAGCCCACTTAACGACTGCATTGATTTAAGGTAGGTTGTGATGACGGAGCGAATGGAGATGGCTGTTTTTTCTATTTTATTACTGACCAAAGTCGCTGCAGCCGTGCCGTTGAGATAAGGTTCCAACTCACTAAACTCGCCCGTTACCAGTAACCCTAACAGCTTGGATAGGGAACGTTCCTTATCCTCACGCATTTGACTTGCAAGACAGGCAAACACGGTGCGTGCTGCATTAACCCAAAATGGATCGTTTTCTCCATGCATGGGGATGAGGCTTTCTGCCATGTTTTCCAGTAATTCATCTTTTGGGGCTTCCAGCCATAAATCCCAATTAGCACAGCGTGCATCAAAAGGATTAAGTAAAACATCATGATCTTCCTGAAAATAAGCCTGAGTAAACGTGCATCCCTTGTCATAGACAATGACTCGGTCGCCTCGTGCACGTAAACAATCCATCAATTTCATAATGAACTGACTTTTCCCCATCCCAACCGTGCCATGAACCAATAAATGCTGCACCTCTGCACCTTGCAACAGGGGAAATCCATCAAGATGTAAATCAGATGCTTTTCTTTGCTTTATGATCTGTTTTTTAAGTGTTTCTGATGGGACTAAACTAGCCCCTCGTATAAATTGGTTTTGTGTTTGTACCTTTCCTCGATAAATGAAATATCGGCTCACCAAAAGTGCCACAATCAACGATAGGGGAAAACTCCATAGAGTTGACTGTAACAGGAGTGTCAGTAAACGATCGGAGGTAGCAGAAAAATAGTGATTGTGGAGAAGCTGTTCGACAGTTTGTGATGCATACCCCCCTTTAACAGGGATAGAAAATACATGTGGCACCCCTGCCAGGTGATAAAAATGAGCCGCATGATAGGACACAGTCTGTCTTATCATTCCATGTGGCGCAAAGATACAGGTCATTACAATGCTTAACCCTGCCCAAATGAATAAGTAAACATGAAAGAGCGCTTTGTTAATCTGAAACCACATCCGCAGATTATGGAATGAGATCTGGCCGCCCCGTGTATAATGTTTGTAATTGGATTCATGGCGCATTATATCTTCCTCCAGCTTGTTTTGGGCAAAGCAGCGGCTTCCACTGCTTGTATTTGTGGTTAAAAATTATTCTTTTTGATGTGTTTTGTTTATTTTAAGGGTATTGCCGCACTGGCATTTTTGTCCTTATCAAAATAATTCTTTATGAGAGTAAACAGCACGCTGATGCCTATCCTATTGAGCTCCATTTCAACAAGGATGCTCGTTAAAATCCCGCTGATGAAAAACGCGCCAAAGGATATGAAGAAGGCAGCACTGGGAAACAAGAACAGTGAAGGAATCAAAACAATCCCCGCAAATATTCGATAGGCTATAGTTCCAGCCCTTCTTATTTGTTTTACAATCAATGAGCCTGTTCTTAGTTTGTGTTTCAATTGATAGTCAATCAAAATGTATTGATTTAATGTGCTGTAAATGAATAGAAAAACAAAAAGGCATAGTCCTAGAGCCATTAATGGCAGCCAGAAAAACATGTAGATGAGCTCGTGCGTTGAAATCTCCACCATCAATACGTTCCAATAAAAAGGGAGTGGAAGTAAAAATCCTAGAAGTATTGTTCCATATAGTTTAAAAAAAACATGCAAAAACAAACGCCTGTTCGCCTGGTAATACTCCTTGGCCGGCATAATATCCACGTCCAATGTTTTTAATGTTTCTATATCCAAGGCGATGGCCTCTTTTAATTCTTGTGAATTCATTTCTTCATTATTCATGGATAAGCTCCTTCTTTGGGGCTGATTTATCATGATGATCAACCCATTTAGTAAAATAGGCGAGGTATAACTGCGTTGACGTTACTTTGCCCCAGTTTTTTCCCCTCGCCTACATCGTTGTTCGTTGTTTCAACCGCTTGCTGGTATTGACTCTTTAAACGCCCTCCTCCACTGCTTGTTTTATTTACCGCCGCATCGACCTGATTATTAATTTTTTGCTGCATGCTTTCGGCTCTTGATGCATCCATGCCAACTCCCAGAGTCCTTCCAGAATCCTCCAATGCATTACTGTTTTTGTGGTAGTCCGCTCTCATTTGTGACTCTTTGGTACTTAATGGATTTGCTGCATCCTGATAAAAGGAGTCAATCCGAGCATTTTTAGAAGCATTGCCGTATCGTGCGATTAAACCTTCTCGTTGTTCACTGATAAACTCATTAGCTAGCATTTGTAATTGTTTTAATGAAGCCAGATCTGAAGGATTAGAATACAATTCATCTCGTGCCTTTTCTCCAATGCGGTGTGCCACAAAGCCAGGAAATGCCTGATTAAGATCGGTTGTAATCTGATCGGAGTTTGATTCCACATAACTCCTGGCCGTGCTAATGCGAGCGGCTTTAGACATCGAGGCATCGTAGTTTTGACTTGCCGTTTGTGCTTCCCGCAAGTCAGTACCCATTTGATTCGAAAGGCTTGCCCCTTCCGAATGGCTGTTATCAAAATGATGGTTTTGTGCAAACTGGCTCACGTAATTAAGCGCCTGATTAAAGTCTTCTGCTTCCTTCGCTGACATGCTGCTGTCCGTACCCTCATGGTAACGATCACTACTCGTTGATGACCTATCGAACTTGGCATGACTATCAGCACCTCCTGTTGCTCCAAAAGCAAATCGCCCAATACTTCCCAGCATACTTTTTTCACTTGCGACTCCGACGTGGGCATTTAATCCAGCTGAGGTCATATGAGCCAGCGCATCCTCTTGGCTTATCCCTTCGCGCTTAGCTACATCCGAGGCAATATGCGTCATGGTCGATAAGGCCTGGCTGTATTGACCGGATTCGCTTTCAGATACTCCATCGCCTAAACGCATATCATGTCCCTGCATTTTCGATAATTGTACGGCACTGTGCGCAAAACTGGATAAGGACGTTTGATAATGCTGGCTTTCATTGGCTGCAGCCTGCCTGGATTCCTCAAAAGCCTGATTTAAAGAGCCACTTAAGGCCTTTGTATCTGAAATGTGTACGGGTCCTCGTGACATCCCAGGACTTACATCAAAAACAGCATCTCCATGGCCTGTGGTCGTCTTAAGCACTCCACTTCCCAATTGTTCCGTGTGCATCCCATGCATGTTCGTCCAATTGGTATCGTGCTTGTTAGCCGAAACATTATTGGCGCTGGTATTTTCATAGTTCATATTCCAACCGCTGTAACTTGCCATTGAGATGTTACCTGCAGCTGCAGATTGTGCTTCACTGACTGACAAAGATTGTGCCATACCACCAAAATGCTGGGAGGAGGTACTTAAAATCTGTCCCAATCCTTTCGTGATGTACAGGGCAATAACAGGAACACTTGCCGCCAATGCGCCTGCCGTATAGGCGAAATTACTGTGCATGCTCGCTAATGAATCGATATTAGAGAAGGTCACACCTCCGGTTTTTTGACCAAACAAAGTAATGGTAGTACTTGAGGCCATAGAAACAAACCAATGAAAAATAATAAACATCGGCGGCCATGACCAAAGGTAGATTTGAGATTGTACCCACAAGAAATAAGCGTTACTCAGGGTCGGGAAAAATGAAATTAAAACAACTAATGGAAAAATACACAGCGTTAGCATCCACATCACGGTCATATAGTAAGGCAGGCGAAATCCTGCAAGCCAAAAGCTATTGGCTTCGGCAATGTGCATTTTTTGAGTGCTGTCCGTATTGGTGTAATTCATGAGTGCCGCATCAGCTCCTGAAAAAGCAAAAGCATCGGCAGCAGCATCTCGGGTCGCATTAATTAAGATATTCTGCGTAAGTGTTTCAGCCGCATCTTCGGTAATGTTCATGTAATATTTGTGAGCAGCTTGCAGCCGGTCACCAAAAGTCTTTTCGCCTGGTAAAGAACTGCTGTCCGTGTTGCGTGATCCTAAAGCACCTGTGGTTACCAGATGATTAAGACGCTCCAACTCTAATTTGGCTGCAACGGGCAATCGAGTTTTTAAATTGGCTGCTGCATCAGCACAACTTAAATTGTCTCCATTGTGCAGAATCACCCGATAAATAGGCGATGGGCTCTCAAAATAGGTTTTAGATAGATGAGCACTTTGGGTAAGCTCCTGAGGGCTTAATTGGTGACTTGCCAAAAGTTTTGCCGTAAACACGCATTGACGGATATAGGACGATAGGTCTTGTGCCAAATCAGGCGACATGGAGAGCCTTGTCTGGGTTGCCGCAAGCCAGGTTCTTGCACCAAAAATCATTCCGGTTTTGTTGTACTCCAGGCTATCTGGCATGTGAAATACATCACTAAAAGCAGTTGTTATTCCGTACCCCATGCCACTAATGACTGCTGCAGGTAATGCAACACCTAAAGGCACATGATCAACTGTTAAGGCCTCTCCTGCTCCTTCGGCTGTCTGCATGTCAATTATAGCCACAGGCACTTTAATGCCTAGCACGCAATACATGACTAAAAAGGTGGTCAGCACAAAGCGAGTTAATGATTCGAGCTTTTTCCCCATCACGTACTGATAACCGACCATACCAACGGATAGAATCATGATAATGTCACACGCCGTACTAAAGGTAGATTCAGTAAGCAAAGCGGCCATACCATCAAGCAACTCTTTTAAATAAATCCCATTTTGTGGGGTGTAGATTAATAATGGGCTCATTGTGCCCCTCCGGTATATGATTTTCTTAAGATGGGATTAAGGGCATTAAGCGCCTGCTTCACGTTGTTTTGAACCAATTGATTGGTGGTCAGTGCGGCATTAAAACGTGCTCGTGATTCGCTATTAAAATTATCTACAAATTGTTGGGCTACCTGCAGGTTTTTAAATAATTTCTCTTCATGATCACTACCTAAATCACGCCCTGCAAGGGATGCTCGAATCACTTCAAGTGAATTTGCAAGATACTGGGCAAGCAAATCCGTTGCTACACTCTGAGCAAGTTCATAACTGCTTTGTATGCCGATATTCTGTTGTGCACTGGCTGAAATGAGCTGAAATACAGACGGCTGGGTTAGTTCAATTAACCCTTTTTGTTGTGGCGTTAAGGCCGTCCCTGATTTGATATTCTCATAAACTCCCTGCAGGATGGCTTGTACCTGAGAAACCAGAGCATCTTTGCTGCTGATCTCCTGGCTTCCTTTCACATTGATGGCAACACATTTTATGGGTTTGTTTGAATCAGTGCACTTATAGCTGGGTAATTTGCCTCCATAGAGCAAGGCTTTTACAAAATCCTGATTAGTCGCTAAAGAGGGATACGTTTGCATCCCTCCTTTGGCATCAAATACCAGTGTTCCTGAAATCGACATATAGACTTCTGAAATTTCTGTATCTGATTTGATGAATTCATTCAGTTGTAATGCATCCCAAACTACGTTGGTATTCAAAAGAGCCCTGTCTTTATATTCTGAATCGTTTTTTGCCTGTTCCAATCGCTTTTCAATCTCCCCTCCTGTCGAACATTTATGTCGGGCTTCTGCCCAATCGGTGTATACATTACGATTACGCCCGATGTCCTCACACAAACGCTGATGTGCCGCTCTATTTTTGGGATAAAGCGCTGCAGTCAGGTTTTCTCCCATCTCACACGAATTAAAATTTGTCCCATTAATGTCATTTGCCAGCTTTTGCATGTATTGCATGGCATGAGCAATTTCAGGCAGCTCGGTCTCCAGTGCAAGGTTCATTGCATAGCCTGCCCCGTTACTTAAAATATTCTGCATGAAGGAAACAATCTGCTCTGATTTAATAAAGGAAAAACCACCTGCAAAAATATCAATTCCGCCACATCCTGAGCGAAACCCAGGTACATCAACGTGAGCTATCTGAATGGAACGCACCTGATTTCTGGCATAGACAGAGCCTAATGATGCAAATCCTGCTGCCTGTGATTCATAGGAATGGCTACCCGTGACATTCGCAGAATAACCAAGATTATTAAAAAAATGATTTAAATCGGCACTGGCTGATGCATGAACACCATTTCCTGTCACGCAAGTAAAAGACGCAACAACGGTTAGCACAAGAGCTCTAATCATTAAATTTCTCCTCAATGTGTTGCTTTAATTCATGTACTCTTTGTGCCAGCTGATAAGGAGTTGCTTCTCCAAACAAGACAGCGTAGGCCTCCAGGGTATGTCGATTGACTAAAAACAAGGCGGGAACCGTAGGCTTATACCCTCCTGATACATAGAATGTTTGAAAAAGCTCAGGTGTTAATGGTGTGGTATCGAGTCCATCCAGGGACTCTCCATCCAGGCTAAAAGCACGAACCTTAATATGGAATGTTTCTGAAAAATCCTTTAAAACAGGGGAGAATTTTTTACAATGTGGGCAGGTGCTTCGATAAATAAATGCAAAATAATAATTTTGGGATAAATCTTTAGCTTCAGCTGATTCCTTCTGTGCAAAAGCTTTAGGGGCTTGCTTTTTCAATAACAGTGCATTGAGTTCTTCAACTGCCACATTGGCGTGCAATGGATTAATTACAGAACAAAGCAGTAAAAAAATGATGCGGACAATCATGCTTCAAACCCCTCATAGCTGTATCGTTTGTAATGAGTCGCCACATCCAGCAGGCGTTCTTTTAACTCGGTTGTGGAGACGAAACCATAAGATAAAGGCGACATTTTTTGTGTTTTTAAATCAACAAGAAACAGTGCGGGCATGTAGCGTGACTGTAAATTCATTGTTTTTTGTATTTCATGAAGAGGTATGTTTTTAGGATTAGGCAAACCTTCAATGGGTTGTCCATCTGTTGTGACCGAAATCATTGAAAAGTGGGTCTGATTGACGAATGGCACAAGATGAGTGATGAATTTTTGCGAAATGGAACTGTTCCCTTTGTAAAAAAGGATTAATCCATAACGTTTAGCCCCTTCTCGGACTACCCTCTCCATTAAAAGATTCATTGAATCATTGCGAATGGCCACAGCCGTATTGTCAGTTGGAAAATTTAAGGAATGATCCAGCTCAGGATGAGACAACAGCACCTGTTGCCAGTACTGGACAAATTTCTGATTGTTTTTGGCATACACCTGCTGGGCTTTCATGTACTCATAGGTTGCATCAAATGATGGGGCAATTAATGCCGTTGCGAGCTTATTCATGGTGGCTTTGCGGACTTCCATGAGCTCTTCATATGGAGTCAGCGCAGGCTTTGACACCTTTGGAATTTGAACAGGTTTCATCTGAGGTTCTTTGTTTTCTGTACTGTACCAATGAAACCCATGAGCAGGTGGACTTACTAAATCAGCCATGGCCGGCATGGAAAGTAACATTAAAATAATAGTAAATAATCTCATTTTTGTTCTGCCTTTTTCTGGACTCGCCGTTTGATTTCATCCATTGCTTTTGAAGCGTCGGGGCTATTTAAAACGACATCGCCTACAATTCCTGCTTCTTTTGTTGGTTGTCCTTGGGGAAATGGATAGACAGGGTTTAAAAAATCGATGCGCCCCATGTCAAGGCTTTGTAATTCATTCACACTGAGCCCCGCGCAGCGTGTATGCTCCGCATCTCCTAAAGCATTGGGATTTAATTGTCTTAAACGTCCTTCGGCCTGGATAATGCGCGCCATTTTGCTGTCAAAGACACAATAGGTGCGTTTGTGCTCCAGACAGGTGCCAAAAATGGGATCTTTCTGACTGCAGAATTCGCCTACGTAATGAGCCAGATAATTGAGTTTGGCTTTGCCTAAAGCCTTATCTTCTTCACGACACAAATCGATATGGAGTTTGTCAGCCCAGCCTTCATTCGAACAACAATCAATAATGTCCCAAACCCAGATTTTGCACTGAACGGGATGGCCTGAAAATAAGGTGGCCTGCGTTTTACCAAACTCAGCGCCAGCAGCTCCTGCAACGGCCATGGGTGCCATGGCCTCTCCAAAACCATCATTCTGAGTCGCAGCATGTTCCGTGCAGTCTCCATCGGCACAAAAGAGATCACGCACACAAGCCACAGGCTGTGGGCAGACTGTCTCATCGCAACGATATACCTGCTCATAGAGTGAACAGGCATTATTGTTCATTAATGTACAGCGCGAGCTTGCCTGTAAGCATCCTTTTTCACGTTGCGTTTTACATTCATCAGCTGCAGCGGATGCGCATTGATATCGTGCATTAAGCTCCCAGCAATCGCGGGTGACGGGCAGGCCATTAATGACACGGGTTGGATTGGAATCAGTACACTGCTCTTGTGTTTTTTGACATAGGTTGTTTGTCTCAAGAGCAGCGCATTCATTATCCCAGTGCTCTTCTTCCACATAGGATTTAGAATGAGCATTAATCGTCAATGCCACTTGAATTGGGTAATAGCGACTGAACTTATCTGAAATATACAGGGTGATTACTCCTCCATTCTGGCAGGTTGGAAGTCCCACAACACGCACCCAATGAGCAGAACCACCATTATTTAGAATGGAGTGTACTGTGGCTTTCATCTCCTCGCAGGGATGATTTAATTTAACAGGATTGGTTAAATGTCCTCCTGCGCTATTGGTCATCGCACCCGTTATAAGATTAACCGCTATGAGTCCAGTCCATTTTTTATGAACCCATACCTCAAAGTCAGCTCTTTGACTCCATCGTTCTGTGTTCACGGTTACTTTGCGTTTTTTTAAACACTGTTGTTCTGGTAATTGCCTTGATGTATGACAGATTTCCTCATGCGACTTAATCTCACAAGCCTGTGGCTTTTCATCGCATTTAATCCGCTCATTAGATTGTCCATGGGTAATCGCATAACTTTCTTCTTCAATTAATTTGGCGTTTTTAATCGCTTCATTTTTAGTATTGATTTCAAACTGGCGCTGACCAAAATGCTCGGTCACAGTATGTCCACCGGCATCATTTTTTAAGGCATTCGCAGCCAAGGTACTTAAATCCGTTTTTTCAGTTTCAACCCCCTGATAATGAAGCGATTGCGAGGGATTTTCCGTATAGTCTTTGAAGGTATTCTGGGGCTTAAATTCATTCATGGCGCTCAGTGGCTGATTCCCCAAAGATTTTGCGTATTCTTTTAATTTCTGAAAGTCCTGCGCTGTTGTATTGGCAGCTGAGAACGTGCCAAATCCAAAAATACAGACGATGGCCAACATGCATCTAAACATGGCCTTTCTCCAATATGGTGGCCGCTAATGTGGCTCCTGCATCTCCTTTCTGGGCGATGAGCTCCAGTCCTTTTTTTATGCTTGCATTGCCATAGACTACATCAAAGGGTTGATTGGCACAGAACTGCCCTGAACCGCAAGACTTGGAGGGCTCTGTGACTACAAGCGCTGGAACCGTTGTAATGTGGAATTGACTAAACCAGACCGGATCAATAGAAATTCCCTTAAAGTTTAAATGCTGCTTTTGAGCTTCGCTATTAAGGCGTTTAAATGTTTCTATGGTTTGTTTAAAATCACCATCCACTAAGCCATTAATGACCACGGGAATATGAAACCGTGCTGCTTCATCGCTCAATGCAAATAGAAGTGAGTCGGGCATGGAAAAGGATACAAATAAAATGGCACCTTCTACTCTCTGCGGTTTTTGATTGCTTTGTAAACCGTCCGCGCTGCGTTGCATGAGTGTATCAATCAATGATTGGTGCTCTGATTGATTCCGTGAGGACGTACGATTTAGCATTTCGATTGTCTTACTCGAAATGGTTGATACTTGGTGAGCCCCCTCCTCTTGATACTGCCTTAATTCATCATTAGTGTTTGCAAAACATCCGCCAATCCCGGTCAGAAACAGGATAATGATTTTAATGTAGTGCGCCATTAAAGGCCTCCTTATAAAAAACAACAATTTCTCTTGCGCCAAATCATGAAGCCAAAATTATCCCCATCTCCAGGGTAGGTATGTCCGGCCTCCCAGGTAATGACTGAACGGCCAAAGGGCTGGCAGCGTTTCGCATCAGGTAATGTATTGACTAACTGGTAGCGATACCGGCTTTTAGGCAAAATGGAAGAGTGATAGGTGCGACAAAGTGCAGGCCAATCTTTACCGACCGAATCTTTAATTGCTCCAAGGCGATGAAGCTTAAAGTCGGTGCGTTCTGCCAGGAGCGTTGCGGCACTGATGGGACTTGCCTGATTTGCCACAAAACCATTGAGCGGATAGGTAGATCCTTGAGCGCCCTGGCACCAGAATAGAGAATCCATGGCCGTTCCTGCCAATGCTTTGGTTGCATCTGCTGCACAAGACGCCCGTACTGGCGATGTGGTAAATAAGGTGGCCTCTGGATTAAGAACAAAAGCAAACTCAGAGTCATTCCATGTTGGATCAAGTTCACTCAAATACATCACATCAAAATCTTCTGTCTCCATACAGCCGATGGATGTAAGTACCTGCAGCCAATACATCAGAGGGTATTTGTACCAATGCACGTAATAAAATGCGCCTCGCCCATCCGTATCGGGCATTTGTGAACCACCAAGACCCTGGTCTTTAATATGTAGTTGCACCCCAAGATTCACCATGCAATATGGCTTTCGTGTCACATCGACTAACGCAAAGGGTTCCCAATAACCTATAGTAACTCCTAAAAGTTGTAATTTGTTTGGGCAGGAACAGATAGGGTTCCCAGGATTTTTAGTATCAGGATACTGGCTTTTTACTACTTCGGAGGAACCAATGGTTAAAGGGAACAAACAATCCCAGCAAATGTCGGTAATAGGATTGACAAAATGCCCTTTACACTGCGATGCGTGCAATGAACAGATGAAGAATAAGCCTGCAGCAATTGAACAGAAAAGTCGTTTATTCATCATTCACTCCAATTTCTTTAATTTGCCAATCAAGACCTACCTGACTGACTATGCTTGGAACGTGTTGAAGCTGCAGCCGAGATGAAATGATGCCGTTCACATCAAAATAAATTCGACCAAAAAGCTCTGCAGCAACTCGAACATCACCACCGGTTAAAATGAACTTAACGTGCTTAAAATCGGTGTAATGGTTCTTAACCCAGGCAACCTGTCTTGCATCATCCGCATTAAAGAAAATCAGGGTTTTGAGGAAGTGAACGCGCTCAAATGGGTTTATCCGCGTTCCTGCTTTTGCAATTAAATACCCATCAGGAGTCCAGATATCATGAGATACAGTCACTGCCGGTGAGATGCGAAACGTCTTAGGCGTGCGAGTCGTGCTCAATGCCAAAGGGTGTGGTCTCATCGCCTGACGCGCTGCTTTCTGCTCTAAATCACGCTGAACATGCTCTAAATCACCACTTTGCTGTAATGCATTGAGTTTGTTCATAATGACTTTTCTTATATCCTCTTCTCTAACAGGGAATGTCTGGCCATACTGACCAATATTTTTTGCATGACTTACAGGCTCTAATAAGAAGGCCAGACCAAGAATCAGGGCTAAAAACCGTTTGTTAGTGCGCTTCATGCTTTATCCTTGCTATGGTCAAAGCAATGAGCTCGTCTGTTACATCCACTTGGGAGGGTTTGTAACCAGTCAATACAGGTGCACTGACTAAGGTTACCCGGTGAGACCTTCCATAGTCCTTGATGACTTCTGGAAGGGCTCGTGAAAAGCGATCCATAATGTTTAATTGTTCTTCATGAGTCAGTTTAGAACGGGCAAGCAGCACCGAAGGTGCCTCTATGGCACGATTCATATCAACCACCAAAAGAGGTAACGGCTTAGGCCACATCATAAACATACCCGCCAGGACTCCAATGAACCCACAAACTCCTGCAATGACCCAATATGTGGTGTTTAAGCGATTAAATGGCATAACCCCTCCCATAATGCAGTTCTGCGACATGCGATACCGCATCAAGAAATGCAATCCCTTGTGCCACATAATTAATGACCGCCTGATAATCATCTCCATCAGAAGATAAAAGCACGCGAGTAAATGGATCAACGAACAAGCGATGAAAGGAGGAAATACCGTTGGCGCGCAACAAAACTTGCGAAAAACCAGCTTCTTTCGCTATTGGGAATGATTTCAGAATAGTCATCTCGTAGTCCGAAAAAGTCTCATGCTTTTTTTGATGCTCTAAAAGCGGTGATTCTTCTTGTAAAAAAACAAGCTTTAAAGCGGAGTTCTCCCATGCGGCACGAGCTTCTGAAAATTCAAAATAATCCTCAATCCCCTGAGTAATCGTGACAAATGATGCTTTATGCCGCCGACCAGTACGAAAGCCTTTGGTAATAAAGTTCACTGCAATTAAATCCCCTGTAAAAAAAGACCAGGCTTCATCAATGATGCACATCTTTTGTTTGTTCCTGTCCGAGTTGAACATACGTCTTTGAAACTGAGAAATAACGGACAGGAGAACCGGTGCGCGAATGCTTTGATTGTCTTCAATTTCCTTCAAATCAACTACAATTATGCGGGCATCAGGCGATAACTGGGATGGTTCATTAAACGCCTTTCCATGCTCTGAGGCAGAACAGTAACGCTGAAGGTTTTTAGACAAAATGCGCGCTGTAGGATAGGTTTCGCGGTCGTGCTCGTACAATGACAATAAGACTCCTGCAACCTCATCAATGCGCGTTTGATTCTGAGTTGTTCCAAAAGCGGTTAAAATGGCTTCTCTTAAAGTGCCTCTGTCGTCATCTGTAGCACCGCTGGTCGGGCAAGTTAATAATTCAAACAAGGCAATAATGTCATCAATCTCTCGTAAAATGTCCGTAACATGGGTAAAGGGATTCATCGCCAAATTGCTGTATTCAAGATAAGTCCCACCAAGCGCCTCACACAGTTTTCTGTAGCTTCCACCTACATCAATAATAAAAATATCCCCGCCATTAAATAAAATATTGAGCATCAGCATCTGAATGAAAAAACTTTTACCACCGCCCGATGTTCCGGTTACAGCCATATTGTAATTGCTGCCAAATGCACCCGAGAAAGGATCGATGCAGGCAAACTGATCGCGCATGGTGGGCAACAAAATACCCTTGCCCACCCCGCGCCAGTCAGAAAGAATTGGCATGTATTGGGTTGCATTCCATGAAGAAATTGGCCACATCATGGTTGGAAGAGAAAAATCCTTAGCCAGATTTCCTGTGAAAAAAAACGGCATCGAGACTAAAAAATACGGACATTGCATACGTTTACACAATGCCAATTTAATGTCATTGAACGCAAATACCGTGCGAGCAGCCTCCACATCACGCTCTTTTTCATGAGGTCTTGAAAAAAGAACCACGTTATAAAGCATCTTTACAGAACGAGTCTTCTGTGAGGATAAATCATCTCGAAAAGTACGCCATACTCTTGCCTGCTCCTCAGTTCCCGCTACATTCAAGGCATAATCACTTTTAGATTTTTTATCCAAATCACGGGTCTTGCGGTTCGCTCTACCCTGAGCACGTCCCTGCTCTTCAACCAGATAGATGACCGAGATGATGTGATTACAGGATATTCTTTTATCAGGATGAAAAATGTTGCTGGTATTATTGATGTTCTCCCATAAACAATACTGACGAGGGAGGCGATCAATGGTCAGAACAGATACAGCTGTTTCATAAGCATGTCCAGTTTCATTAGCCCCTTGAATTACTACTTCATTGTTTTTAATTTCAATATCAAAGTCATGAGACAGTGCCTGCTCTTTAAGTAATTTGGTTTTGTCGTATATAACAGGGCGTGGGGTAATTGCATCAGGGCAATTATCCAGATAAAACTGAAGCAAATGCAAAAAATCAGTCGCATCTGCTTGCTTAAATCCAATTTTTGCAGCACTTAAGGATGCTTCAAATGAAACGCGAAACTGGCCAAAACAGGCTTTTAAATCGTTCTCAGATTCTTTTTTGATTTTATCAATGACGATATAGCAATCCGTATGCGTTAATCGAGGTGCAAGCATCGTGTTGGTTTTAAAACCGTGTATGGCGGCTTTTTGATAAAATGCCTTAAGGTTCTCTCCTAACAGGCTTAAATTTTCAAATTCGCTTTTTGTGAACTGCGAAGTAAATGCCTCAATATCTTTCCCTACCTGATTGTGTTTGACGCAAATCAACTGCAAGGTGAACTCATGAGACACTTTAGATTGAAGCAGCGCATCCAGCTGCTCTGCTATGTGTTCATTCGCACCCGTTAAAGGGACAATGCGATAAATTAAACCCGCATTGTGTTCATTAAAAAACAGCTTCGATTCCTCATCAAAATATTGATAAGGTAATAGCTCCTCAGTAAAAGAAGGATATTGATGCGCCTTGAGGTCAAAAGCGGCTCCGTTATCGGCTAGCCCTTTGTCATTCCAGGTCTCCTTTAGCAACTGATAAGTATCTTGAACCCATTCTATAGCGTTTGTAAGCATTGCTTCTCTCCTGTATTCGTGCCAGCGCCTATTTATAATCTGAATACAGATCTTGAATTCTTGCCTGCTGCACGAATTGACCATCGGGTGTATAGCGTTTTTCCTGCACCATACGATTCACCATTTCCATACTTTGACAACCACCCCTGTCAGAAAAAGGACATCTTGCATCCTGATTGTCGAGGATGGATTTCGAGCAGGCACATAACTGCGACACTAAGAAAAGGGTACTCAATAAAAATAGAGGTTTAGTCATGAAGTGGCTCCTCATTTTGTACGGTTGAAAATAATGGGGTAGAGGGTTGTCCTGGTTGATTTAAGAGGGGATTCTCAACAGGATTAACGGTTTGAACCATGGGCTCTTGATTATTGGACTGCATCAATGAAGCGCCATTCACAGGGTGTGTATTTAATTCATAGGCACGGCTTACAGTGGTTGTAACCCCAGACTCGTTTTGGGCATGTCCTTCATTGATAGCGCGTCCTGACTCGTACACCTGATGTTCTTTGTCTATCCAAAAGCCTTTAGTAAATAAAACGGACACACGACGACCAGCACGTGCCACAACCAGTGGATGATAAATATCAGCAATGCGCATTACATAGTCTGAAATACGATTGGCAGGATTACTAAGCGCACCACCAGCAGCCGATTGAGCAAGGGTTGATGCCTGCCCGTAGGTCGTAATGGTGCCAGCCCCCGGATTGATTGTTTGAGCGGTATTTAAATTCTTTAAGCCATCACCAAATCCTGCCAGCATGCCTGCCGCTGCCGAATAGGTTAAGAGCGGCTTTGTTTTTAGAATGGATGTTCCGCGTAAATCCTGCATGGCATCCAAATCAAATACAGAGCCGTAGGCCTTTTGTTCAAAATTGATGTTGTTTCCTGCGCAAGACAGTGTTTCTAAATGCATCACCACGGAACTTCCTGATAAATCACCATAAGTGGATACCAGGGCGACACAGTCTTCCAGATGAGAACGCTGATTGTTGGGCATGATTCCTCCGCTGGTAAGGCGGATTAAAGCAGTTCCCATGTTTTTTGAGCCGTTTATTCCTGCATCACCTAAAACCCCAGTCAGCAACACCCCTTCAACAAAGGTTCCCGCCCAAACATAATTTTTAGAGGTTCGCACTTCCTTGTTTTTTTTCTTCCGGTTGTTAAATTGCACTGTTTCCAGTCCTGATTTTGCGAGCAGTTCGCGCTCTGCCTGATGCTTTTTCTTTTGCTGTGCTTCCATTTCTTCACGAGTTGGCGGCCTAACGGTGACCAGGCTTGCCTGACGGGTAGAAACCAGTGCAACCTGTAATTGTTCGTTCATTTTTTTATTTTCTTCTTCAAGGTGTGAAAGCTGTTCTTTCATGGCCTGGATCAAAGCTTTTGTTTCCGAATTTTCTGTTTTCACAGGTGCTGCTTCCTGCTGTTTTTTATGATGTTCTGCCACTAACTCTTTTAAAGAATCAATTTGTTGCTGCTGTTGCAGAAGGAGTGCTTCGTCACTGCCCTGATTAAAAGTACTTTCAAAAATACTCTCGAACGGAGCTTCTTCCTGGTGGACTGGTTTTTTTTTCTCAGCTGATGAGTAACAATAAAATCCATAGGATGCCCCACCCACCAGTAATAAAATGGCTGCGTGCTTCAATTGTTCCTTTTTGGCCAGTTTATTGGCGTTTTGAGGTTTTAGCGTCAACCATTGTTTTATTTTTTTAAACATTACCTACTCTCCTTCCAACTCATTTTAAGCAGCTTCTGGTTTATCCCTGATTGCTGTATAACCCATATAAATAAGCGATTTTTTTAGGTGGGAGCGCCTCATCACTTAATGACAGGGATTCTGCGTCCTTATGGGCAAATAAGGCGGTTGTAAGCGCCAGCTCATGATTTGATGTATTTTCTAACCGATAGATAAAGCCGGTGAAACGCTTCCCCTGATATTGTTTTTCAAGAGTTACCTTAATGTTTTTTTTAATGTAAAAAGAACGTGGAGTAATTCGTTTCTCATTAAATTCTTTGGGGGTCTCCCCTGCTTTCATGGCAGCGATTGCCTCATCTACTTCACTGGCATCAGGGGTATCCAGTTTCACAAATTTCAATTTTGTTTGAGCGCGCGGCACAAGCCTTAAGGTTTTTCCAACCGATTCATCAGGTGTCAGGGTAAGTGATACGTGATGTCCTTTATCTGTAGTTAGGAACAGGGTAATGGGAACTTGAAAATTGGGCTTTATATACACCGAAGAATCCGTGCTTTCAGGGTTATCCATCTCACTTTTATCTACTGTAATAGCATGCTCTGGGTAACTTAATTTAGTGATCGATTCCCCTTCAACAAACACACGATTAAAGTTAATACTCGATAAGGTCAGATTAAACTGCTCTCCTTCTTCAAAAGCGATGACCGAAGGAGCTGTGCTTGCACAAACAATTCCTGAGCACAAACAACTTATAAGAAGAATGTTTTTTTTAACTTGATCATAAATTGAGTTAGTCATGGTGTATCTCCTGAATGGACACAAGATTTAAAAGGCCTGATTGATGTGAAAACTGCACTCGATACATTTTGTGTTGTGGCTTTAATTGAAGCCCATGGCTTGTGCGATACAATTGCCCTTCGATTTGACCTTGATTTTTAGAGACATCCACGGATACTTTTTCAACATAAAAAACTGAGCTTACATTTTTTTCATGTACTGTTTTTCGCTCGGCATCCAATAGTTTGGAAAACGATTCCTGGTATTTCGCTGGAATCAGATGAGACAGCATGGTGTAGCGTGCATCAATGGTCTCAGGATTGTAGGTCAGGCGTAAGTCAGCAGCTTTCTGCGTCATTTCTTTCAGGTATTCGGGTGAATAGCCTTTATCACCAATGCTAAACTCTAGACCAGTACACACTGGAAGCCAGTGAACCTGCTTATGCAGTAAGGTATAAAAATTTAAGGCGCAAAGGACAATAATTGCAAACGTACTCGATAGCGCCCAAATCAGTGTCAGCTTGAATAACAGTCTGTTTTTTGCAATCGCATTATCACGAAATGAAGTATCCATTAAATCACCTGATATAAATTCGGTTGGCAGAATCGGGAAAAGCTCGAAATACAAGGGACGTTAACCTGTGAGGCAGCGACCAGTATACGATGGCAAACAGACTCCGCAGAGGCAGTCCTCCATACTTGATATGCATCGCAACGCTTAGGGCTGCGCCTATCATAAAAAGCTGATAGGCAAGTCCTGTTAAAAGCCCAATTCCCGTGAGTAAAAAAATGGGCAGGCCTGTGGTAACAGGAATACCCGCAATTTTAGGCTCATCAGAGAGCATAAAGGTTTGGTAGTTGCGAGCCATTATTTCAATGCCCAGTGAGTAAACACCATCAATACAGGAACACCCGCAAGGACTGCGATATTTTTGGTTTTGATGTAGGCATAAGCCCCTGCAAGCCCTTCTGCTAACAAAAGAAAATAAGGGAGATCTGAATCCGCTCCAAAGGTTGCCTTTACTTCCTCTTTTAATCCAGAAAGCCGATTCTCAGCAGCAAAACAGGAGTCTGGCATCAAACACAACAGTGCCAAACCAATCATTAAAAAAGGGAGCAGCTGCCTGGCATACAGATATCCTTTAATGCTCAAATCGTTCATTGCTGTTCTATAGTTCATCACATTCTCCTTTTTTGGTTAAAAAAATCCCCCTGAGCCCCAATTTGTGCTCATTTTTTATTCTTTTTATTTAATGAATCGTGTTTTTGTGGTTTTATAAAGAGCGCTTATCCATCCATGGTTACTCCTTTATCAAGCATGCTTTGACTTAATAGGTGGTTGTTCTTTTTAAGTTCAACTAAAATTTGCGTCAGTAGGTGATTTGCAGAATCCAGTTTTTTGAACAAAGCCACATACTCAACTGCTTTTGCTATGTCAGGAACCTCCTTATCCATTGCTAGCAAAAGCGTAAAAAGCGCTCCACTGGAAAGAATGTGTTTAAAATATTCGACATCCTGTTCATCATTTTCAGTTGAAACGGCAGTCAGATTCTGATTAATCTTAAAATTGTTTTCAGGCAGTGTTGTGGGCTCTGCATGAATAACTCCACTCACAACGATGAGGGTCATCGACAGCATGAGTGTTTTAATTGGGTTCATTGAGCGCTCCTTTTATTTTTGTTATGAACTTAAGCTTTTAAAATTAGTCCGATGTTTGGTCTGTTTCTGGTATGTTGATGTTCTCAAGTTCACTTTTCATCACAATAACTCGTGCAAGATAGGGTTTTACCTTCGGTGATAAATGTGTACAGTAGCTTCTTACATTGCTGATTGCTTTTAATTCATTGTATCCATAAGCCATAGAAACAACTGCACTGTCTTTTTTATGATGCTGCAATTGGGCTCCTGCTGATTCCAGGTAGGCTGCAGCAATTGCGACATCTCCAGAACATAAATCGGAATTGTTTTCTTTGGCAATCTGGTTGAGTTGATAAGACGTATCAAAAATTGGTCTTTCTAAATCGTAGTGATTCGAACTGGTTGCAACAGCACAGGGTGAACCCAGTGCGGTGATGATAAGTCCTGCTATTACATTGATTCTCATTACTATTCCCTCTTTAACTCATTATTGTTTTTTAAATCCTATGCACTTTTTTCATGAAGCTCTAATCAGGCTGCATCAAAAAATGCCCGCTAATGTTTTTACCAGACCTTGTTCCAATGCGGGTCGTGCTTCTGCAAAACTCAGATTGACTTTATCGGCATTGGATACCACCCGCGTTCTATAGCGTTGGTAATCACTGTGTTTGCTCAATGTCTGTGTGGTTCCAGATGCAGTGCCATTTTGAAGGTTGGAATTAAACTGCTCATGAACAGTACCTTTTCCAACGCGCTCAGAAATTTGTACATCGGTAATCATCGTGTAATTCACTGCCTTGACTAGAGAATCTGCAGCCAAACCAATAATTCCCCCACCAATACCTGCACCAATCATGGTGCTTGAATGACCGCTTAATGCACCCAGTGCAGTTCCTGTTGCTGCCCCTGCCAATGCACTGCCATACCCGCCACCTAGCGCGGATTGGCTTGCAGACGCGCTCATTTTTCCCACCTTAAGAATATTGGCCTGCAGCAGGTAATGGGCTTTGGATGGATTTCCAACCACTTTATAGCCATGTTCTTCTAATGCCTGCTTTAGTGACTTATCAATGGATAATGACTCTTGAGAAGTATTCTTAATTGTGATGTAAATCGTTTTTTGACTTTGAGCCACAGGATCAAGAAAAATCGTTTGGCTGAGTTTTGTATCTGTTTCTAAGTTACGATGTTCGATCACTGTTGATGTTGCAGCACAGCTCACCAACAGGGCAAAAGATCCAGTTAAAGCTAAAGTGGTAATTGCCTTTTGTATCTGGTTAATGCATGGTTTCATATTATTCCCTTAACTCGTTAGTATGGTGATTTGAATGGTTAATGAGTCTGTACGCCCCGTGCTTCCTTCCACTGACCAGGCTTATTTAAAAACAGAGATTGTTCTTTTTTAATTTTTTGATGTATTTCCTGACGATGAATAATTACATCTTGTGGTGCATCGAACCCTAAGCGGACTTGATTACCCTTAACACCGAGCACGGTGATATAAATGTCATCATTGATTAGTACGGTTTCGCCTATTCTACGTGTAAGTATTAACATGCTGTGTTCCTTTTATTGGTTAGTGAATTGAATATTCTTTTTTTTGTGAATCAATCTCGAATCGAAGCGCTTCGCATGCCAATCGTGCCTCCATTGCAATGTGCCAGAAATCGCATTCAGGGATTTCCTGATAGGCCAGAGCTAATGACTCAGAGCAGGCGTTTAAAAGACAGTACAGCTCTTCCTTTGTAAACAGTTTTAAACATGGAATTTGTTTCATCATGCAACTCCCAATAACTGGCGAATTTTCGCAAGGTGTGTTGTTGCAATGTCTTTTGATTGAGGCAAAGTGCACAGCACCTTCTCTTTAATTTCCGGGATCTGGTGTCCTTGTCTCATTAAATGACATACCCGTTCATATGCCTCTTTAAATACTGCAAAAGAATGGCCTTCATTATCAATTTCCAGAAATTTAAGCCCCAGTCTTTTGGCAGTAAATTTAACCACTGCATGACTCCAGTTTGGGTTCGTTGAATAAGCGCTGTTTAAAACCTCCCTATGCGCCTCGGCAGCAGAAGGCAGGCGCAAATCACTATAAAAGCCAAGACACAAAGCTCGAAACTGCAGGCAATTGGGTGGAAATTCACAAAACTTGTCGCCTTTACTCAATGTCATTAATCGCTCCACACCACTGTCTAATGCTTTTGGAGTTAAATCTTTAAGTGCAGCAAACCAAACTCCTGTATCATTCACTCCATGCTTACTGATAAAAAGTTGCCCGTATATTGCAGTCAGCTTCATCCAGAGGCTGGACAAGTGTTCCTTCGATAAATGAACCGGAGTTGAGTTCATTGCCTGAGGTGTCCCAGAGTGAGTCGATTGAAATGCCATGATGTTCGCTGACTCGCTCAAGTGCTGTTTGGTTAAGAGTGCTTTGATTTGTACCACGCTCATTGTGATGACTCCTTAATTGTCCTTGTGCCTTTTGTAGTTGTTTTTGCATGTATTGGGCATCTCGCTCAAGCCAGTTAATGAATACTGGATTAAAGTCAGCCCATAGAGTGTTTTGTTTTTTGTTGTGCTTGATAAACGCCTGAATTTCTTCTTTGTCAGTTACTTTGGTTAGTCCCATGGAAAATGCCATTTCGATGGTTTTTGTGTTTGGGTAAAAGTCATCGCAAATTGGTTTTTTGCTGCAACAAAAATCATTGCTCGCAATTTCAGTTTGTTTGTTTGAGTTAGTTATATTAAATATATTAATATTCTTTGCAGAGCTCTTTAGTGTGTTAGCTTCTCTGTTAACTTCTATGTTAGATTTTCCCTCTGAATCTCCTTCTCTATCAGAATCTATAAGGGATTTAGGTGAATTAAGATCTGTGTTAACTTCTTTCTTTATAATCAATTGATTATAGATCTTAGGGACCTCTGGGAATATAAATTTTAAATTTTGCCCTTCAGTTATAACTTGAAAGTATTCGCTACACTCATGTTCTATAGACTTTATGAAATTTCTGATGGTTTGCTTAGATGGAACACCACTGTTGATTCGACCTGGAGCGGTTTTAATCTCTAAGGATCTTGATAGATCACGATAACTAATGTCAGATACAATTCCCGTAAGAGGATTTGCAAGATTTAATAGTTCATAAATAATTAATCTAGGACCATAGGGTAATAATTGAAACTTTTTTTCTATTTGTTTCCTAGCATTAATGTATAACTCAACATCAAACTTCATCAACAAATCCTTTTATTTATCTAATTTATTAGATAAGACTATCAGCCAATGGTAAAAATTACAATAATTTTTTTACCATTAAGGTAAATTTATAATGATTTGTCATACCTAATATGCTATAACGCATTGTATTTTGATGTTTTTTATACTATTTTTTTGGTAAATTCTTACGAAGATTTATTAACCATTTTGGTATATCATAGAATAAACATGCACCTGACTGAATTATTTAAATATGAGCAATCCTGTAATAGACAATGTTTCATCCCCCGAGTCTCGGGGCAAGAGAATAAGATTCATACGCGAGCATCTCCTGTCTTTTACACGAGAAGATTTTTGTCGCGATTCTAATTTTACTGCTCAATCATTAAAAGGATGGGAATTAGCATGGGGAGGAGGTTTATCCCAGCAGGGGGCTGTAAAAATCGTTAAACGAGCTAAAGAGTTAAATATTTATTGCACAGAATCATGGTTAATGCATGGCATTGGTAAAAATGCCACAAAAATCACAAAAGATTTAGATATCCAAGAGGGTGACGAAAGCCACATAGCTAAAGAATTACTACTATTCAGAGAACTACAACACTCTATTGACACCGTTATAAAAGATGATGGCATGATCCCTCTCTTATACCCTGGGAATTATGTTGGCGGTATAATAGTCAACAACATTGAGAGTGCCATTGGTAAAGATTGTATTATTATTGCGGACAATGATGAAGTATTTGTCAGGATCTTAAGGCATGGACAAGAACCAGCTCGCTATGACTTAGTTTGTTTAAATGAAAAAACTACATTAGTGAAAAAAGAAATAAAAAATACCGCCATTAAATTTGCAGCCCCAATTGTATGGATCCGCAGAATATTTCGAGAAAATAATTACTAATGAAAGCTTACAAAAAAGATATTTTGCCACATCAAGAATTTTATATAATCAGATTTACTAAAAGCTCGAGTCTACCTTATGCTCTTTTCATTCATGGTGGCCCTGGTCTCAATTGTGGAACCATAGAGTATCTTATTGATCATCATAATTTATTTAATTCTCTCCAGTGCAATATTATTCTGTATGATCAACGAAATTGCGGTAAATCTAATAAAATTAAAAAGTTAGTATTACAGCAAGATAATATAAATGATTTGCAAAAAATAATTCTATACCTTGATGACCATTTTAATCTTAACATCCATGCTTTGATTGGACATAGTTATGGTGCAAAACTTCTTTTTGATTACTACAAAAATTATGAGTCTACCATCCCTGGCGTTTTTGTTTCTACCGCTCAATCAATACTAACACCTCGTTTGAATAATTTAATGCTAGACCTATCCTATCTGAAAAAAAGTAATTTAGAGCTATATAACAAAATATTAAATGAAATTAATAATCTTGACCTTAATAAAATCTGGGAACTATCAGAACAATTAACTCCAGTTTTCCAAGAAAATAAAGACAGACCTTATTTATATTGGGCCAATTTAGAATATTATAATTTGGTTCAAAATGCACAGAAAAAGATCAATCTACCATTGGATATGAACACGTTTATCAGTGTAAGAAAAGATCTTTATTCAAAAGAAGCCAATTTTTCTGTTAATATTAATGAGCTTAAAATACGTAAATTATGGATAAATGGTTTTCACGATTTTGTCATGAACGGACACCAAATAGCATTGTCGAACATTCATGAAATTATAACTTTCAATAAATCGTCTCACTACCCACATCTAGAAGAGAATGATCGTTTTAGTGAGCTTTTAAATGAATTTATTAAATAGCTCTAAGGCAATCATCTTATTGTTTTCTATACTAATATCCCCTGTTGTTCACGCACAATCTAAAATTAAAATATGTTTGACCGGTAGGATTGTAGAAAATTTAAAATCATATGGTCAGTCTTTTTTAAATGCAGCATATCTTGCCAAAGAAGAAAATGATCTCTCTAACAAAGTTGTGATTAAGAGTTATTTTTATAATAACAGACCATTGGAGCCAATGCATATTTATAATCAAATGGTAAATGACTCTTGCTCTGCAATTATTGGGTTTGAATATCTATCAGACTTGTTATTAGCTGTAAAAGAACAGAAAAATGACACCATTCCTATTTTTACTTCCTACGCTAGCACCACCAACTCTGATCAATTACCTAAGAATATTTTTATCTTTATGCCAAGCTATAATTACCAAGCTGAAAAAATGATGAGCTACTTACATGAGCGCTATAAAAATATAAACAACGTGTTGCTTATAACGGAAATTAACCGTGATGAGATGCTAAAGTATAAGGAAGTGTATTCCAGCATTCTAAAAAAGGAACACGTACAATATTCTACATTTGATTTTCTAGAAAATGACAGCGATATAGAGGGAAAATTGAGCATTTTTTTGAATGAACGAAAATATCAATATGTTTTTTTATTGTCAGGTGCAATAGCATCAGCAAAAATTGCCAATATTATGAATAACCATAGCACTGTTTTTATTGGCACAGAAAACTTTGGTTCTTCAGTTAGTCAAACATTTTTTATGCGACTAAATGATAAAGTAATTCACTCTCATTTTATCCGCAATTTAGATTTTATACAGCCCTATGATGCTTTAACTAAATTTGAAAATATTTATATTCAAAAATT
>NZ_LNXS01000053.1:14866-15034 GCF_001467525.1 Legionella anisa | reverse complement strand
GCATACACTTATGATTCGATGAAGATTATTTTGAAAGCATTGAATAGAACCGGTATCGTCAATACAAACAGCATATTAAGTACTAATTATACTGGAATTACCGGGGCTTATTTAAATAATGGTCAATTTCATCGATCGACCAATTACGTTATTTTATCAGTTAATAGT
>NZ_LNXS01000053.1:14006-14856 GCF_001467525.1 Legionella anisa | reverse complement strand
GCATACACTTATGATTCGATGAAGATTATTTTGAAAGCATTGAATAGAACCGGTATCGTCAATACAAACAGCATATTAAGTACTGATTATATTGGCATTACCGGGGCTTATTTAAATAATGGTCAATTTTATCGATCGACCAATTACGTTATTTTATCAGTTAATAGCAATGGATATGCTTATGAAAAATAAAAGCTCTTCAATCAAAGCAATTTTTATCAAGAAAATGGCATATTCTGCTCTAATCCAATTTATTATTTTTGGATTTATACTCATGCTTGCAAAAGATTATTTTCATAATCAGATGAGTATCTTTTCCAGAAATTTAATTATTAATGACTCATTTACCACTGATGAAATTGGTAGGTATCAGCTGCTTAATAATAAGGATGCTCTTGATTTAGTACTATACAATTTAGGTAATGAACGCAAACTAGACTCAATAAAATTTGTTCCTTTAAAAAATAAAATAGAAGATGTAGGTACTTGCGAAGAAAACAGCAAAAGCAATTACCTTCTATGCAAAAAAGATAACGGGCAAGTTTCTGGTATAACATTAATTAAAAATGATGAAAAGATATTGGGCTCGGTGGTTGCAAGTAAGCAATATAATTCTATCTATACTTTGCCAGTGTCCTATGGTCTTTTGTTAATTTTATTGATCGTACTTGGAATATTTCTTTTTAATTTCTTATTTCTATTCCTTTCTATGAGAAAAAAAATAGCAAACAATACCGAATACTTGCTTGATTTTATTTCATCACATCAAAGTAATAATGCTGTTGATTTTGCAAAAGTTGAAATTAATGAATATAGACAAATTGCTAATAAATTTATTGATGAACATCGA
>NZ_LNXS01000053.1:13131-13996 GCF_001467525.1 Legionella anisa | reverse complement strand
ATTTCTTATTTCTATTCCTTTCTATGAGAAAAAAAATAGCAAACAATACCGAATACTTGCTTGATTTTATTTCATCACATCAAACTAATAATGCTGTTGATTTTGCAAAAGTTGAAATTAATGAATATAGACAAATTGCTAATAAATTTATTGATGAACATCGTGAAATAATCAATTTACAGAAAGAAAAAGCCTATTACGAGGTAAGAAAAAATATTGCTGAGCTTGTTGCTCACGATATCCGATCACCATTAGCGGCAATAAACACCGCAGTATCTGATGTAACATCGATTCCTGAAAATAAACGCATTATGATCAGAAATGCAGCTAAAAGAATCAATGATATTGCTAATAACCTACTCTTACAATCTAAAAATAATTTGCTTGACTGTAAAAGTAGTGAAATATATATGAATAATTCTCCAGAATTAATATTTGTAGTTTTAGATAATATCGTTGCAGAAAAAAGATATGAATATTACGCAACCAAAATCCAAATCAACTTACTTGGGTCCGACCACTCATATAATTGTTTTTCTAAGATACACCCTGATTCTTTTAAGCGCGTTCTATCTAATCTCATTAATAATGGTATTGAGGCAGTTAATTCTAATGGCTCTATTATTATCTCTCTAACATGCAATACTACGCATGTCGAAATTATTATTGAAGATAATGGCTGCGGTATTCCTCCCGATATCTTGCCAAAGGTTACAGAGCAAGGATTTAGCTTTAATAAGAAAGCTGGTGCTGGTTTTGGTTTATCTTATGCTAAACAATATTTAGAGCAAATCAATGGTTCAATGCATATTCACTCTGAAGAAAAAGTTGGGACAAAAATTCATATCACTCTAATTCGGTCTAC
>NZ_LNXS01000053.1:0-13121 GCF_001467525.1 Legionella anisa | reverse complement strand
ATTAATATTTGTAGTTTTAGATAATATCGTTGCAGAAAAAAGATATGAATATTACGCAACCAAAATCCAAATCAACTTACTTGGATCCGACCACTCATATAATTGTTTTTCTAAGATACATCCTGATTCTTTTAAGCGCGTTCTATCCAATCTCATTAATAATGGTATTGAGGCAGTTAATTCTAATGGCTCTATTATTATCTCTCTAACATGCAATACTACGCATGTCGAAATTATTATTGAAGATAATGGCTGCGGCATTCCTCCCGATATCTTGCCAAAGGTTACAGAGCAAGGATTTAGCTTTAATAAGAAAACTGGTGCTGGTTTTGGTTTATCTTATGCTAAACAATATTTAGAGCAGATCAATGGTTCAATGCATATTCACTCTGAAGAAAAAGTTGGGACAAAAATTCATATCACTCTAATTAGGTCTAACCCCCCTAGTTGGTTCTGTGACTCAATGAATATTAGGTATGGTACTAATATTGTCGTATTAGATGACGATATATCCATCCATGACGCATGGAATGAACGGTTTTCAAATATTTCACACGTTAAAATGTTTCATTTTTATAACGCGATCGACTTAGTTCAGTATAAAGTTGATCCAGAAATGCCAATATTATATTTAGTGGATTATGAACTGCTCGCTGATGTTAAAAATGGTTTAGATGTGATTGAAGAGCTCAATTTAAATGGTAAAGCTATTTTAGTTACCAGTTGCTTTGAAGATATTTCTATACGAAATCGATGTGAAAATATTGGCGTTAAAATCATACCAAAATCTTATGTACCTTATATTAAAATTATTGATACTCCAGAGAAAGAACATATAAATACGGTGGTTTTTATTGATGATGATGAAATGATGCGAATGACTTGGATCTTTGCTGCCGAAGAGGCTGGACAAAGTATTTCAACCTATTCGTCATTTGATGAGTTCGTAAATGAAATAAATAATTATTGTAAAAATACTCTTATTTATATTGACTCAGATCTGGGAAATAATGTTAGAGGCGAGGATTGCGCAAAACTCCTTTTTGATAAGGGGTTTATTGACGTTCATCTTGCTACTGGCCATTCGCGAGATCGATTTCGCCAAGTGCCATGGATTAAAACAATTGTTGGAAAAGAACCACCTTTTCAATTTGCGCACGGACATATAACATGAACTCTACTGATAAAGATAAATTAAAACACGATTTTTTAAATTCAATTGTTATCATCAACAGCATGACAAAATCTGCTTCGAGTTTCATGAACACAATTTCACAATCCATGGATGCTGCCGATATTAACCAAAATCAGATGGAAAGATTTTTATATTCTATGAATACAATACGTGAACAAACTGCGAAAATTGAAAATTATTTTCAATGCCTTCTGAATGAATAATCACGCTATACTATCTCTCTCTGCAATATATGAGGAATAGGAAACAACTCTTTCCCAATCTATCGAATCAGTTAAATAATCTTGGGTAATACTGTAATAGTAATTATTATCTAGCTTTTTCGCATCAAATAAATAGTTAACCCACTCAACTATTGGTTTTTTATATTCTTTTTCCGATAACAAGAACAATATTTTCTCTTTTTTTTCAACAGCGGCCATAGTCTGTTCAGGTAGCTCATATCCCTGCATTAAATCTAATTGATCAGAAAGCTCTTTTACGTGTCTAATGATAAGCCATGTAGGTTTGGCGTCTTTATCAAGAAATAAAAAACTACCTGAATTATCAACTAGATAATATTCAACAGCCTGTGCTTGTATTAGAACACTGGCAAATAATTGTTGATATAATTCATTATCAAATAAATCATTAATTGAGTTTGCATATGCATTAACTATATTCTTTGTTAACTTTCTAAAATAGCGCTGAGTTAGGTCATCCACAGCTAATGTAATTTCTGGATATAGATTTTCACTTGTTTTGAGTATAAATTTATCAATTAAACCGTTATTGAAAGCTTTGATCGCTGTATCTGTATCTGCTTCAGCCGTTAGCATAATTTTAAAGATTTTTCTCTCTTTAAGCTTTCTGCAAAATTCTATTCCATTAATAGTGGGCATTTCATAATCTACAACTAACAAAGGGATATACTCAAACCTGGTCTTGTTATAAATCAGGTTTAGCATTTTGCTAATATCAAATGCGATAACCCGATCATTAGTAGTATCTACATTAACATCCTCCATCAATTTAAAAATTGATTGGATAACATCTTGACTATGATTATCAACTACTCGAAAAGCTGTATCTGGGCTTGTAAGTGTCATAATATTAAACTTTTGACCAAATTCTAAATCTAACACATCCAAAAATGCACGGTTATCATCTAAAAAAATGACTCTTATCGGATGATAAAAACATGTGGGTCTTGCGTTAACAATAGTCATATAGTAATTCCTCTACGTTAACTGTTTTCTCTGAACTTTTATCTATAAGTGCTTGAACATTATTTGACATAATACAAAGCAACAACAATAATCTTTTTTTCATAACATCCCTTACAGCAAATGGATACATGCAAATTACGACATGTACCAAACAAAATACTTTTATTTTTCTTTTGAATAATTCGGTTTTGACCACGGTCAAGACCAAAATCTTTATTTATTTGTATTTAAGTCGGCTATTATGCCCGCTAGACATAACTTGTCCTTTATCGCTTGTAGATCGATAAATTTTAAGCTGATCGAGGAAATCTAGCACTTCACATTTTCTATACAATACTTTTCGGCCAATTTTAATATATGGAACTCCTTCACCTGCCCAACGATGATGCTCCAATAGTTTAGTAGAACAATTTAAAATTGCTGCTAACGTATTTTGGTTAAAGAGTGTCGAATGGGGGGCTGACTCGAATTCATTTATAAGTTGTAATCTAGAAGTTTTATTAATAGACATGGAGTATCCTCATCAATTGATAATCAAAACAGCATAACGCTGACCATCAGTATCCATGTGCTGCTTGAAAAACCAGTTGACTTTAACTCAGAGCAATCATACCTGAAAAAGACTGGAGACTATTGATAATATCCTAGAAGCTCTATAGAAACATAAAGGTCAGAAAAGGGCTCCTTCAAAGTCTGAAAAATTATCGCTCCTCCCTAAAGATAATGTCAAGGATTATTGCAACGGGTTCATAAGATAAACGTTATCGAAGCAACACAAAGACCTACCTTCTAAAAAAATAGTTTGATTCTTGTGCAATAACATGCCATAATCTTACTATAAAGAGTGTATGAACGGGATGGCTTAGGCCAGGCACTCCTCCGCCGATGATGTCGGTATCTGCCCAAGAGCGGTTATAAAGTGAGCCTAGTTAAATTTAAAAGACCCTGTTTTTTTCAGGGTTTTTTATTTTATGGGGATTTTGATTGTCTTATTTGCTTGTGCATGGTGCGCTATAACAAAAAAAGATATCTTTTTCTTTTTAGGCTGTGATGATTTATGCAGACTATCCCTTACGTAGCGCTTTCAATAAACAAACGAAGTAATCCTTTGCCTGATTTCGAAACTTTAAAATATATTTCATATTCTTGTTGGTTCGGTGTTTCAATGGTAAAGAAATTACCTTTCCCTGTATGAAAGCAAGCTCCGCGATCGATTTGTTTAGCGATGTCTGGCAATAAATAAGATAGAGTATAACGAGAAAAGCAAAAAATACGTTTTTCTCTGGGGTCTGAGTATATCAATTCGGGTTCAATATCTTGCCATGTCTCTTTTGCATGCCCATTCAGTCCACGGGTAAAGCAATGCAGGCCAAACTCAATGATAAAAGTATATCGGATTTCTGACTTATTTGCCGTTTCTGGCTGAATAAACTCCCAACTAAATTCATTTAGATGGTCTAGTTGATAAGTTCTATTCTTGTAAATGAATGGAATCCACTTTTTAATTGTATATACCTCTTGTTGTTATTGTGGTTTCAGATTAGAGACTGCAATGCGCATTTGGTGAGCTATTACTCTTATAATGCGGTCAAATATATTCAGCTCCATACTGTGTCAAGGCAAATCTTAGTAGTTAGTTCAATCAGCTGATTGAAAATTCATATGCTTAATTAAAAAATCCGTAATTTGTTGGATTGGTTTTCTTAAGCGTTCAACATCTCGCATGATATACCCTGCGGTTACATCATTATTCATTTTATGATTTAACAAACGCTTCAAAGCGTAGGCAGGGAGGTCTAATCCTTCGGCGGTAGTCGCAAAGGTTCTTCGTAAATCATGAAGAGTAAAAGGAACTCCTGATAATTCAGCAACTTTTAAGACTACCTTTTTAGGCTCTTGTATATGCCCAGCTTTGCTTTTTGCCGGGAAAACAAAATCGCTTGATTTGAATTGATTACGTCGGGCAAATAAATCATAAATAAAATCAGACATTGGTAATGTATGGGAGTCTCTGTTTTTAGTATCTTGTAAGGTGAATGTTTTTGATTCAAAATCAACGTCATTCCAACGAATAGATGCGGTTTCAGTTTTGCGCATCCCAGTGAATAAAATTAAAAGAAAATAATCTCTCCACATAATCATCTGCGAATAATCCCCAGATTCAACTAATTTGTTTAAGCCAGTATTCCAGGCTGCTAATTGATGGGGTTTAATAAATGTTTGTTTACGATCCACTCTAAACCATCCTCGCGTATGAGAAAGGTATTTTACTGGATTAACAGATACAATTGGCTGACCATCATCTGTTTGATACTCATGTACAGCGAAATTAAAAACAGCTCGTAATACCCTCATAGCATCATTAGCTCGTGCTTTACTATTACTTGCTCCATGTTCCATATGACGTTTGGCAATCATTTCTCTATTTATGCTTATAAGGGGCTTATCCAACCAATCTGGGACAACTTGATGTAAAGCGTGCTTATAATCCTTTATGGTTCCTTGTTTTAAATCTTTACGAACTATCAAATAAGCATTGAATACTTGTTGCAATGTCATGGCTTTAATAATTTGAGTTTTCTTTTCAGCAATTGGATTATTGCCTTGAGCAATACTACCCAACAAGCTTTTAGCTTGCTTTCTTGCCTCTTCTGTCGTTATATTGCCATATTTACCAAGAGTAACTCTTTTTACATGACCATTAATGCGCGTTTCCACCACAAAGCTTTTAACACCTTTAGCCGTAACACGCAGAGCAAAACCTTTCAATTGATCATCTCTATAAAACGACTGTTCTTTACCCAATGTTGGTTCAATTTTATCGATAACGGTTTTTGTCAATCTTACAATATTGCTTTCAGTTCCCATTCTTCAACCTCTGGTTACAAAATTCCATGTAGACGCCATGTAGACAGATCATTTAGAGTTTAATAGAATTCAAGGATAGTGATTATGCCTTAATAGGCTTGATTTTAAAAGGGATATAGAGGGTTTTAGTAATTAGTAGATGATATTAGAAGTCAGGTACTTAGGACTCTTAATCTCTTGGTCATAGGTTCGAACCCTATACGGCCTATCAATAAAATCAATGGGTTATAAAAAATAATCGCGGGCGCATTTTAACTCTAAGTGCGACAATCCTTTTGTCACCGTTTTTTCTCACAGAGTATGGATTATTCCTGAAGTATTATCCGTTTTGTTTTCAAATCCAGGTTTTGCAAACATGCTGTTTTCTGCTAATGCAGAGGAGACTTGCGTGGGAGGATTCAATGTAACCGTAATCTGCTCCTGGCAATCGAATTTCTTTAAAAAATGGTTTACAGAAATAAAGACAGAATCTGTAAAGGTAGTTTTTACTCCAAAATTGCTGAAATAAGCCTCTTCATCGCCTTGACAAATTTTTTTTAAATTAAGAACGAATTCTTGTATTTGTTCCTGGGATAGCCATTGCCCTTTCCCAAATTTTTCCTTTGCAGAGGTGCTCCATTTTCTAGCTGGTTGCAACCAGTCTTGCAGGGAGTACTCTTCATCATAAGCTTGTAAAATGCGGTAGAAGTTCTGATTGTTTACACATTCTTTTTGAATCATAAAGTAATGAAATACACCTCCCCCCAGTTTAAAAACAGCAACTGCTGAACGAGAGTCATTAAAAAAACCAAGGATATCTAAGAATTCGTTATTACTAGAATTTATATTGGTGAAATCAGCTTGATTATAATAAATTTCTTTCGCTTTTTTGTCATATAGTGGTGAATGTACAATGATGTCCTGACAGTCGCTCAACTCTACTGACATACAAAAATCCAGTGCTTGATTATTTTGGACGTTATATTTCATGATTACTCTGCCTCCAGAAGTCCGGAAAATTATACTCAAGTTTTGTATTAATTTCAATCAAGGTGATCTAAATTTGGAATTTCAGGGTTTTTCCAGCCAAGTCAAAGTGACTTGGACTGATTTTAATATTTAATGAAACGTTCCTAGAGACTGAATGATTTATAGTCCTTAATCGATTGCTCAAACTCTTCTAACTCTGTTTGATCAAATGAATTATTGACTGTTGTAAAAATTGCATCAACGTCTTTAACTGGATTTCTTTTAGCAGCTAAACCCCAGTTTAATTGTCCGTCGGCGGTAATGAGTTGTTGGTGCATATAACGCAGATAATTACGGAAAGAATGTTGTTTATAGCTGCTGTAATCTTCATTAATGATTAAATTGTCGATTGAATCCACTAATGATTCAGAAAGAGATTGGGTGAGCCCAAGTATCGTTGTGCCATCCATATTTTCTCCTTTTTCGAGAGCTTGAGTAATGGCTTTATTCATAATAGAGTGCAAATCACGCTCCCATTTACTCATAATTTTGCTTGCGTGTCTTTTACCATTGTTATTATGACTAAAAAAGAATGAACTATCATATTGGCCTGCTTTTACCTCATAAGCTATTTGATAGTTTTTTCCTTGTTGGATAATCGCCTCCATATTATTTACCACACTTAATAATTCGTTTACTTGCTCCGTTTGGCTGTTTGTAATGCGCTGCATCAATAATCGAGAATTATGTGCATCTAATGTTGAGGTGTTTGCGACACCTGCAACAAGCGCCAATTGCTTATCTCTTTTTTGTACTTCAGTAGTAAGAGTTCGAATTTCCCCATCTTTTTGCAAAAGAGTTTTTCCATTTTCTTCATTAAGTTGTTTCAAACTTGAATTTTCTTTTTGGGCTTTGCTTAATTCAATGCCAAGCGTTCTAAGCTCTTCCGTTAAAAGATTATATTCATGTGTGCTTATTGCAGGGCGCGATAAGTAGTTTCTGATAATTTGAAAAAAACCGGCAGTTTGATGCTCTTCTTCGAGCATTTTGGTTTCAAAATCATTGCTCTCAATAAGAACAAAACCCTCTTCTTGGGCAACATCATGGTTCTGTAATTCAAGGGACTGGATCATTTGCGCAACAACAGCACGGCGACGTTGTAAAACATCTATCAGTTTTTTTATTGTTTCATCCTGAGATTGCTGTGCTTGTAGAAGCAGTTCATCATACTCGGCCAAGATACTTTTTTGTTTTACTAAAATAAGCTCAGCTTGTCGATTCAATTCTTTTGCTTGTGCTCGTGAAATATCCGATTGAAAGGAGCTACTTGCCATATCAAATTCGTCGCCAAATAGGGTGTACCCACGATTTACGACCTTATGGGCTTCTTTACTGAATTCTTTGAGTGCATCAAAGCAATCAAATGGAATACTCGCAAATGCTGCACTAATTTGTTGGGATGCGGTGATAAAATGCTTACGTACTTCAACTAATGGGTGTTTATTTAAGTAACAAGATTCCCATAAGCTTCGAGCTGAACTTGAAGATTTACTTCGTTGCCGATAAACCTTACCACAATCTGCCTCAAACTTTTCTAAACAAACATTGAGCTCGCTTTTAACATGATGAATGTCTTTCAAGTAAGGTTCGGACAATTTAATAAAATCATTAAAGTAACTGATTTTGTTTGCACTGGTGAACTGGTGAAGTGTTTTTAGTTCATTTTGCAAGACGTGTAATTTATCTCGTAACTTTAATAACTTAATCAAGTTTTCTCGTTGTTCTTGTTCAAACTGTTCCCATAAAAAATTACCCTCATTAGGCAATTGATAATCAAGTCCTTTATAAAGTTCGAGGTAGTTATCTTCTTGCAATGAAGTTGCAGGTCGACCAAATAGTTCTGCAACAAATGGGTCATGAACTATCCTTTGCTCTGTATGAGTTAATGAAGTTTTATCTTCTTTTTTGAACAGATCCTGTAAATGCGTCACATCAATTTGATTTTGCATACTAAATAACGGCAGCATGTGGTCATCAACACCAACAAGCAATTCATTTAATTTTCGTGTTGTTTCCTCAATGTGTTGATAATAAGCATCAATTTTATTTTCTTGATTGAAGAATTCCTCGTGTTGTGAAGCAGAAAATATACGTTCGAGAGCCGACTTACAGGAAAGAAGTTTATCATCCTGGCTGCTGGTACTTTGGATGTCTTTATGATTTAGTAATTCAACTGTAAAAAGTTGAATTCGTTCTTTGTATTTGTTTTGTTCCTGGACGGGTTTTTCCAAGGCCTGGCGACAAAGGTGAGCCAATAAGATCATAGCGATGACTTTACCATGTGAAATATCATTCAAATTGGCGCGGCCAAAATAACGGTTTTGATTATCCGCAATGTATTGATAGCACGTATTGTATACAAAGTTAAAATAGTCACAGTTGCTTTTAATTTCTTTTGAGTGATTTTGTTCTTGAACTCTCCTGGCCATGCTTGATAATCCGCCAGGTTGAGGATATTCCAATCCTTCTATCACTCCTTCTTTATAGGTTAAGCCAAATGTATAACCCCAGCCTTGATGCTCTACAGGGAGTTCAACGATACTGGTGTGAGTGACATCCATGATTTTCGTACTCAAATCTTTATAAATTGTTAAAATTTCACGGATTAATGGAGTTTCTCTGAAGCGAATGGTTGGCATAATGAACACCTATAATTATAAAATTTTATGGCGGTAGTTTAAAAAAGTTTTATTAAGTTTTTATTAACGAACGTCCGTTTTTTCATCGTACAAGCAGCAATTTTAAGATTTTCTTATTCTTGAGATGAGTGTTTATTTAAAAATTTTACATTCCGTTATAAATTAATTCAGGCCTCATATCAAGCAATAAATTTTAACCCATAGAATTAACAGATGTATTTTGAAAATCGATGGATATAATAAATAGGCATGTTTTCTAAAAATCTAGGGTCTGTTTACATTTCGCTAGATTGAGTCAAAATGGCCTGATTTTCGGGCACCGAAGCGCAGAAAATCAGGACAGTTTGGCCAAGATAGTAGAAATGTAAACAGACCCTAATTTATTCTCAGGAAAAAAAATTATAGAAAGCATTATGATTATCTATCGCAAACAAGTTGGCTGGTTTGATTCTGCAGTTTGCGTCTCTACACTACCTGATTTCTGATATTCATTTCTTCTTTGCATCAAAAGCTTATGGCGCGCCTTTTTTTGTCTTTCACACATTAAATCCAGACGTTTTTCTTTTGCGTTTCCTAAAAAATTTAGCAAGCTCAGTTGTTTTATACTTATTTTGTCATCCGAGTCCTCTCTAATTTTACTTTGATACAGCGTTTTGCGCACATTTGAGCTGGCATACCATTTGCCATGGTAATAGGAATATTTTTTTTTATTCGTTGAAGGAGAAAAAATCGTCCCGGCATAATAATCGATATATGCATCAAATAAGACCAAATGACGGTTGAATTTTTCTGCTATGCTTTGCTGATTTCCTTTATTATTACAAAAATAAAGCTTTATATTTCCAATCCTGTGATGCAGATAGACAAAATCAGAGTTAAAGCGTTCTGCAATTTTATCAATACCCAGATGCGTAGATTGCTTTGTAATAGTGCAAGTACTTGCCAGATGAAGATGCTCCAATAAATTATCGATTCCATGTGCAAGTACATAGATAGTGAGGTGTTCACGTTCCATTAATTTGTAATGAATTGGCCCACCATGTTGTACGATGAGTATGTTTTGATCATTAAGTGTCTCTTTCCAATGCAGCGCATGAGCAATTAGATCATTTTCTTCATGAAAAGGAATATAAAGGATTATCATGTGCTTACTCCGAATTCTTCAAGAATGATGATCGTAGTATTTTGATAATGAACTGTTCACACTGATGCAGTTGTTCCAGAGCAACGAATTCATTTGCTCGATGAGCCTGCTCAATGCTGCCTGGACCGCAAACAATAGTGGGTATTTTCGCTTGTTGAAATAAGCCTGCCTCAGTGGCATAAGCAACTTTTAATTTTTTTTCATTGTGACAAATTGATTGGGCAGCACGAACAATGGGTTCTGAGGGGGGCGTATCCAATCCAGGTGCTTTAGCGAGAACTTCCAAAATCACGTTCGTGTTGAATTGCTCTTTACGTAGTGTAGGGAGTAGTTCAGTATCTATGAAATCAACTATTTGTTGATGAAGTTGATCGGGGTTATCAACCACCAAGTTTCTAATTTCAAAAACAAATTCACACAAACTGGGAATCGTATTATAAGCATTGCCGCCCTGAATGAGATTGGTGGATACCGTAGTATAAGGTACATCATATGACTCATCTCGATTTCCGTGAGATTTAAACCGGTGAGCCATGTTACGAAGATAAGTAATAAATGATGCGGCATGCTCTATTGCATTACATCCTTGAGGAGTTAGTGAAGAATGAGCAGCCACGCCATGAATGTGGCAACGATAGCATTGTATTCCTTTATGCCCGATTACTGGTTGCATGGAGGTTGGTTCACCTACAATACATGCTTTGGGTTTATAATTTAATTGTGTTATTTTTTCAATGAGACTCGGTGCGCCAAGGCAACCAATTTCTTCATCATATGAAAAAGCAAAATGCACCGGGAATTTAAGGCTAAGTGTTTTCAATTGGGGAATAAGGCTCATAACTACTGCAATGAAACCTTTCATGTCACAAGTCCCTCTTCCATATATTTTTTTATCTTTAATCGTTGCTTGAAATGGCTCGCTATCCCAAGTTTGTCCATCAACAGGTACTACATCTGTATGACCCGACAAAACAAGACCTCCCTCAAGTCGACCCTGATGATCGGGGATAGAGGCAAGTAAATTTGCTTTAAGCCCTTTGTTGTCATGGATTAAAATGGGATTAATCTGATAATCATCCAAAGCATTTGCCAGAGTTTCTATTAGAGATAAATTGGAGTTGCGTGAGGTGGTATCAAAAGCGATAAGTTTTGTCAGCCAATCCAGGGTGTTCATATAATATTCCTTTTAAATTTCAGTGTGTCATGAATGTACTCAGCGATTAAAGAATTATAATCTTTCTCAATGTACAAAACACCAAAAAACACAAGTCTATAATTTTCTCTGGAAACCTGATTGTGACATTTTTCTTGAATCGTCTACACTCTGGATAGTGGAGTTTTTAATCAGTTGATTAAGAGGCGTCATTGCATCTACATAAGGAAATGAACAATGAAAACGATGAAGGCAGTACAAGTAAATAAGTCAGGAGAATGGGAGTCTATTGAAAAAGACATTGTGATGCCTGCAGCAAAGCAAGTACGTATCAGAGTTGAAGCATGCGGTGTATGCCATTCAGATGTCTTCGTGAAAGAAAATTTGTGGCCTGGTATTCAATTCCCAAGAATTCCAGGGCATGAGGTGGCAGGGGTAATTGATGAGGTCGGGACTAATATTACCCAATGGAAACCAGGTCAACGTGTTGGGGTAGGCTGGGCAGGGGCTTTATGTGGCCAATGCCTTTCCTGTCGGCATGGTGATTTTATTCTATGTGAAAACCATCAAATTACAGGATTACATTATGATGGTGGATATGCCCAGTATATGATAGCTCCAGTTGAAGCACTTGTTGCAATCCCAGATGAACTCTCTTTTGCTGATGCAGCGCCATTAATGTGTGCAGGTGTAACCACTTTTAATGCGCTACGCCATAGTGTTGCTCGTCCAGGTGATTTGGTTGCGATACAGGGTGTGGGGGGACTAGGGCACCTGGGAATTCAATTTGCTAATAAAATGGGATTTAAAACGGTTGCTCTATCCTCAGGGGCTGACAAAGAAGCACTTGCTAAAAAGTTAGGGGCTCATGTTTATTTAAATTCTGATGATCATGATGTTGTTCTTGAGTTGCAAAAATTAGGTGGTGCCCGGGTTATTTTGGCAACAGCACCTAGTGGTAAATCGATTTCTCCTTTAATTAATGGTCTTGGGAATAAAGGAGAGCTTCTTATTGTAGGCGCTTCTCATGATCCAATTGAAGTGATATCGACTCAGCTTATTGGCAACAAGCGTTCGATTAGAGGGTGGCCATCTGGAAGCGCAATCGACATCGAAGAAACATTGAAGTTTTGTGCTTTGGTCGGAATTCGTCCTATGATTCAACAGTATCCACTTGCACAAGCGGAAAAAGCTTTTGAAGCGATGATGTCCAATAAAGTGCGATTTCGCTCAGTCATTATGATGAACGAAAAATAGGGTCTGTAAACAGGTCCTAAATTATGGAGCACTATTATTGTTCTATACTTACTCATGTCGACTCAAATTATTTCATGGAGTGAAATTATTATGAAAAAATTATTATTAGTTATTTTTTCACTTACAATGTTCAATGCAGTTTCCTATGCAGAAAAAATAATAATTACCGGCCAGCCAATTATATTGGAAAAACAAGGCGATATTTACTATGTGCCAAGTGATTATCAATTCTCGAAAACTTATTACTATGTAAGCGTGAATGGAAAACGTCAAGTGTGTTACATAGATAAGCAACCTGAATTATCTGCTTTAGATACCTCAACACTTCAAGTGAGCTACAGTGGCTCATCGTTGACTTGGGTTTGTTATCCTCTTGATCCTAATTATTTTGAAAGCCCATAAAATAATTAGGATCAAAAAATCTGCGGGATCGTTAACTTATCATTATCTTTTCTTTCTACGTCCCGCGGCTTGTCCCTGAGAGATGGTCACAAAATTTAACCAGGAAACTTATTCTATAGTTTACGGTGATGTTTAAAAGGCTGTCATCCCTGCGTAGGCAGGGAGGTAGATTCACATTTGAAGTGCAACAGCGAAAACTTAAATGTCTCAAGGGGTGTTTTATACCCGAGGCACTTTCTAGGAGTCA
>NZ_LNXS01000052.1:1284-1657 GCF_001467525.1 Legionella anisa | reverse complement strand
ATTTAAAAACAGTGGCTTAGTAAGTTATACAGGATTTACTTTGACTATTCATTTGAGTACCCAGGTTAAAAAAACATTACTTTCTTCTTTATTAGGCCAAGAATACATAATTTCCAAAGGAATAAAGGTTCATGCAGGTGTTAGTCGAGGCCCTTTACTTGGTGGAAATTTAACTCTGATGACTAATTTAATGGGCACACCTTATCTGCCTAGTTTTAAAGAAAGTATTTTGTTGGTAGAAGACGTTGGTGTCGAGCCCTATAATATTGATGGCATGCTCTCCCAACTAGATTTAGCAGGAATTTTTGATGAAGTTTCTGGCGTTATTTTTGGTACATTTGAACACTGTAAAAGTAAGAACTCGCATCAGCAT
>NZ_LNXS01000052.1:570-1274 GCF_001467525.1 Legionella anisa | reverse complement strand
TACGGTAGAAGATGTAATCAATGAATGGGCTTCAAAATTAAAAGTACCTTGCATTAAAGAGTTTCCCTATGGGCACGGTAAGCAAAATTGCATTCTTCCAATTGGCAAAGTGGTTACTTTAGATGCAGATAATGCTTGCGTTACAATTCAAATTTAAAAAAAGAAATAACCACTACTGATGAGAACATTGTTTTAATAGAGGCATAAATGAATACACAAGAAATACCCAAAGAGTATCAACATATCTCTCCAGCAGGTGCTGAAGTTCGATTGCTGATGAATAATCATTTAGGTGGAATGGCTCACTGTACTTTGAAAGCAGGAACAATTTCCAAAGCAGTTCGTCATAAAACTGTATCTGAATTTTGGCATGTCCTTTCTGGTGACGGTGCAATTTGGCGTAAATTGAACGATGAAGAGAGTATTACGCCTTTAACACCTGGAGTCAGCATCGATATTCCCTTGGGAACACATTTTCAATATCGAAGTGATGCAGCAGATTTAGTGTTTATTTGCGTTACTATGCCACCTTGGTCAGGCAGTGATGAGGCAAGTTATGTGGAGCATGGTGCCTGGTCTCCTACAGTGGGATAAATTAAATGACTTTAAAGTTATCGTTTTTAGAAAATCCAAACCCTGATGATGTTCAAATATTAACAAATGGGATTAAGGCGTATGCCAAACAACAAAGAGGCTTCGAATCT
>NZ_LNXS01000052.1:0-422 GCF_001467525.1 Legionella anisa | reverse complement strand
ATGTCGATAATCTTTGGGTGAGTGAATCCATCAGACATCAAGGATGGGGAACAAAACTCATGCAAAAGGCATTGAAGTATGGTAGTGAGAAAGGCTGCGCTTTTGCAACAGTTAACACTATGGATTGGGAGGCAATAGAATTTTATAAAAAATTAGGGTTCAAACTTGAATTTGAGCGGCATGGATTTCAAAAAAATTCTATTTTTTATTTTTTGCGTAAAGAATTTCAAGAAACAACAGACATCGGGCTCTTAAATGGTGATTCAGTCTCCGGCTTAAGTCAAAGCCTAAAATCGCATGTATTAGAATCTGTAGTGAGAGAAGAGGCTGTCTCAATAAACAATGCACTCCATTTTAAATGGGGACAAGGTTGCGATGGATGGTGGTTAAAAAATGAGGGGCAGTTTAGTGTTATTTATGAA
>NZ_LNXS01000051.1 GCF_001467525.1 Legionella anisa | reverse complement strand
TTTGATTATTCAGATAAAAAAGCTTATCTAACATGGGGAAGGGCTCTAGGGCTATTGCATCAAGCCTCGCAAAGTTATGTTGCATCAGAGCATCATTTTTTAACTTGGGAAGATTTGTGGCGTGAGACTTGGGATTATGCGCGTCAAGAAGAGCCCTTGATCCAGGATTTATATCAAACGATTACGACACACTTCAAAACGTTTCCAATTAACTCAGCTAATTTTGGCCTAACCCATGGGGACCATCGTCCTGGAAATGTGCTTTATGATGGTGAAAGTGTTCATCTGATTGATTTTGATGAGCCAGTTTATCATTGGTATCTCGCCGATATTGCCAAATCTTTTTTGGACTTATGCAATAAGCCATGGCCTCTTTGGAAACCACTGTTTGAATGGTTTATAGAAGGATATAGGCAAATCCGGCTATTGAGCTCAGAAGAATTAAAAGAAGTGAATCATTTTTCGCAAATGAAAAGCTTAGATATCTATCTCTGGTGTAAATACAACTGGTTTGAAGAAACAGCTCCAGGAGGAAAGCCACGGGAGGAGTGGCTTCATGACTTAAAAACTATGGCATTAACTCCTTTGTTTTATGTGCCATAACCGATTAAGGCAATTCCTATTGAGGTGGGTAATGAATGATATCATGGATGCGCGATAGCTCATTGGTTGCATTCCGGTAGCCATGCGGTTGATTGGCATTAAAACGAAGCCCTTCTCCTTTGGAAAGTGTTTTCCAGCATCCTCCTAATAAAATTTCAATAGATCCGTCCAGAACAATGACATGCTCAATCACTCCATGTTTATGAGGAGGTGAAAGATGTTCACATCCGGGCAATAACTCAATAACAAACAATTCAAAATGTAACTGTTCATCAAAAGGAAACAGAGGAAGAACTCGTATTTTTTCATCATCTGGATGCAAGGTTTCAGCATGTCCTGTCCTATAAATAGGAGTAGCTGAATTATCCAGGCTGTCTTCAATAAATGAGGAAAAGGACGTTTGAAAGCCACTTGCAATTTTCCATAAGGTAGAAATCGTTGGGCTTGATTCTTCTCGTTCAATTTGCCCAAGCATCGCTTTAGAGACACCCGTTTCAAGCGCTGTTTTATCTAAGCTCCAACCTCGCTCTTGTCTCAATGATTTTAATGTTTTTGCAATACGTTTTGAAATTTCTTGCATCATGTTCCTTATTAAAAAAAGCTTGTGCGTTTTAGCGCACATGTATATAATGGTTCATTATGCGTTATAACGCACGAATTGTGAAGTAGATTGTGGAGGATTGTATGCTTGAACAACCTTTTAATAACAAACTGGTTGCGGTGCTTAATAAACGTATCGAGCCTGGCAAAGTAATGAATGCACTTGCTCATATGTGTATTGGTTTAGGTGCTGTGATTGGTACAGAAGAACTGCGTTTAACCGACTATCGAGATGCAGATGGAGGATCTCACCCTTATATTTCAGAAATACCTTTTATCATTCTTTGTGAGAACTCCAATAAAATTAGAACATTACGCCAGAATGCTTTAGCAAAAAATGTTCTTTTTAATGATTTTACCGATACGATGACTGTTGGTACCTATCAAGAGCAAATTGAACGGACGGCACAGGTTAAAGAGAACGATCTGATTTACTATGGCATTGTCTTGTTTGGGGAATGGGAGGTGGTGACAGAGCTCACTAGAAAGTGTTCTTTGTGGTGATGAGAGGACTTTGATGAATAAAGATAAAAATTTAGGTAAAAGCGCACAAATCATCCAGGATTTTTTATCTCAAAAGGGGATATCGTGTGTGGTCAAGGAACTTGATTCAAGCACACGCACCGCAAAAGATGCCGCTAATACTTTGGGATGTAGTGTTGCTCAAATTGTGAAGTCACTACTATTTCGCACTGAAAAAACCAACAAACCGGTATTGGTATTAGCAAGTGGTGTTAATCGCGTGAATGAGAGCCTGATTGAGAGTCTCATCAATGAACCTATTGGGAAAGCTGATGCAGATTTTACACGAGAAATAACTGGTTTTGCGATTGGTGGAGTCCCTCCCGTTGGCCATAAAAATGTTATTAATACTGTTCTTATCGATGAAGATTTGTTATGCCATGAAGTTCTTTGGGCCGCAGCAGGAACGCCCAATGCAGTGTTTTCATTATCTCCTGAAATACTTAAACAGCTAACAAATGGGATAGTGGTAAAGATTAGAGAGTAAGTCATGCAAAAAATATTTTGGGATAATCCCTATCAACGCCAATTAATGACTAAAGTGGTGTCAGTCAATGAGAATCGACTACTTTTTGCGGAGACTATTGGTTTTTCGTTTTCCGGTGGTCAGGAAAGTGATACAGTCCGCGTGAATGGCCTGATGGTCACTCATTCTAAACTAGAAGATCACTTGATTTATTATACATTACCCGCGGAGCATGGGCTTTCTAAAGGCGATGTTGTCCTTATGGAAATTGACTTTGTTCGTCGCTATAAATTGATGCGCCTTCATTTTGCTGCTGAATTAATCTTAGAGCTTGTCCAAAGAATGCTGCCCATTGAAAAAATAGGTGCTCATATTGCTGAACATAAGGCTAGAATCGATTTTAGCTATCAGCACAATATCTCGGATATCTTTGACTCTCTTTTGTTTGAATACAATCAAATTATTGCAAAGGATATGCTTATTCGCACTGGATTTTTTGATGAGAAGAGTCAAATGCGTTATTGGGAAATCGAAGGATTTTCTAAGGTTTCTTGTGGTGGAACACATGTAAAATCAACCGCGGAAGTGGGTTATATTACGTTAAAAAGGGCGAATGTGGGTAAAGGTAAAGAACGAATTGAAATTTATCTGGTACAATAAATCATCTTAAAATAAAGTGTTTTAGCCACAAAAAAAGCCTTTAATGCTAGAGGGTTGATGAGTGAATGCAGAAGAAATTACAGTCTTAAATGATTTAAAAAACGATATAAATCAATTGCTGGGATTTCATGAAGAAACACCAAGGATTAATTATGGTCCTTGTGGCGCGTTTGCTAAATTATTTTTTGATGCTTGGAATGGCCGCTTTCAGGATAAAGTGCATATTGTTTTTGTGATGATGACATCCCATGAAGAGTGCTGGCACATTGCATTGCGCATGCCTTCAGGAGAACTTTATGATGGTGGAGTTGGCCTTCATTGTGAAGAAACTTATGGAGAAGGTTACTTGTTTGAAGACATGATCGAATATGATCATGAACGTTTGGAAAAATGGTCTTATGATCTTGAACGTGATTATCCACGTTTTTGTCCTGATTTTAATAAAGAAGTGGTGAATTCATTGATTATTCATCATCTAGATCGATTGCGATCTCAAGAAAGTTGACTTAATGCGTTATTTACCTCAATAAGCAATTCAAAAATTAAGTAAAGAGTATTACTCAAAACCGCGTTTTGTTTTTTTTGGACTGGCTCTGTTACTCGAGGGTGAGTAACACAAGCCCAGATATTTGATGAGGATATCGCTATGAAACAAGAACACCAACTGATTTATGAGCTAGAGACTTCTCTTTTAAATCCGAAAACGAGAAAATCGATTACCCAACTGAAGCTACTGATTGCTGATGAATTTATCGAGCATGGGGCCTCTGGTTCAATTTACAATAAGAACGACCTACTTGATTCTCTTCCAGAAGAAGAGTCACGAAGCTATATGGTTAATGACTTTTCAGTATTAGAGGTGTCGCCCGAAGTCATGTTGGCAACTTATAAGGTTACTGTTGCCTCAAAAAGTTCCTTACGTTCTTTGCTCTGGCAATACAAACACAATCGTTGGCAAATGGTGTTTCATCAAGGCACGTCTTGCCAAGAGGAATAATTCATTTTTACAGGTATTAAGATGATAACAATAGACTACCTAAAACATTACTCAAACTGTATTCCTGAGCTTGCTAAGATTTGGCATGAAGTTTTAGGTAAAATCTGGATGCCCGAAATTGGAATTGAAGAAATTGAATCTTTGTATTACGAAGAGCTGAACAGAGATATGCCTTTTACTTACATTGCGCTATACAATGAAATTCCTGTAGGTTCTTGCACATTGCAATTAAACGAGGATGTTCGGCCAAATTTAGGACCCTGGATTGGTGATTTGGTGGTTGATCCAAAATATCAAAAACAGGGGATTGGAAAGATGCTAGTTGATGCCACAGTCGAGAAAGCAAAAGGACTTGGCTTTGAAAATCTTTACTTGTTTGCTCTGGACCCTACCATACCTGAGTATTATAGGCGCCTTGGATGGAAAAAAATCGGCATGGATGAATTTAAATCTCATCCTATAACGGTGATGGAAATCGGTTTATGAAGATAAAAAGGCTAATCCAAGAAGACTGGGAACTATGGAAATCATTTCGATTAGAATCACTAAAGAGCTCACCAGAAAGTTTTGGCTCTTCTTATGAAGAAGAAGTGCTTATGTCCGATACTGATTTTCAAAATGGATTAAGTAAAGGGTATGTATTGGGTGCCTTTGTTGACAATTTATTGGTATCTTGTGTTGGATTCTATACACTTAATTCACTTAAAACCAAACATCGTGGTGTACTTTGGGGTATGTATACTCGTCTTGAATACAGAGGGAAAGGTATTGCAACAGCATTAATTCAGGCTCTGATACAGCATGCAAAGACCTGTGTCACTCAGTTGCACCTAACCTGTGTAACCAATAATTTTGTGGCCCACGATTTTTATCAAAAGCAAGGATTTCGAGTTTATGGTACCGAACCTAAAGCACTTAAAATTAATGATACCTTCTATGATGAATATTTAATGGTATTGGATTTTAAAGAGGAACACATGAAAAAACTAGATACCTATCAGAGCCTGTGTACTGAAGTATATGATTTAAGTAAACCCAATGTGCCACAAGATGCGTACTCATTTTACCGAAGCTATGCTGTAGAGGCTAAAGGCACCATTTTAGAGCCTATGTGTGGTACGGGTCGATTTTTATTGCCTTTGGCTGAAGAAGGATTTGATGTTCAGGGCTTTGATGCAAGTCAACCGATGCTTGAACGACTGCATGCAAAAGCAAGGAGCAAAAATCTTAATCCAAAAGTCTGGTATGGTTTTATTGAAGATTTAAATCAATCTGAGAAATACTCTTTGATTTTTATACCCAGTGGTTCATTTTGTCTCATTACTGAAAAGGCGGATATCCAAAAAGCCTTAAAAATCATTTATGAGCACTTGGAAGATAAAGGACTTTTTGTATTTGAAGTAGAAACACGCTATGCGGTTCCTAATGAATTAGGTATATGGAGAGGCACCAGATGGCCCAAAGAAGATGGAACGCTTATCGTACTCAGTCAATTAGCCATGCTCAATGAAGAGGTTTGTTCCTCTATCGGCAAATACGAATTGATTGATAACAACCGTGTGATTCAAACAGAGGTTGAGGAATATAAAATTCGCATTTATCAAGACCCTTCTTTTTTGCGCAATTTGCTTACTGAGGTTGGTTTTAACAAGGTACGGATGGTTAAAGGATTTGACCGAAACGCATCACCTGATGAAAAAGACGAAAGTATTGTTTTTGAATGCAGAAAATAATTGAGGTAATAAATGAAGATTCTATGCCCAGCACCACTGCAAAAAGGAGATATCATAGGGCTTATTTCTCCGTCGAGCCCTATTATGGAACAGGATATAGAAGTGGGAGTTCATTTATTAAAGTCGAATGGATTTAAGGTAAAGTATGCAAAGCATATGTTTGCATCAGAACGATTTTTAGCGGGAAAAGACAGTGATCGTGCGAATGATGTGATGGATTTCTTTAAAGATTCTGAAGTGAAAGCAATTATTGCAACCCGAGGCGGACAAGGCTCACAACGTCTTTTACCTTTTTTAGACTATGAATTAATTAAGAGAAACCCAAAACAATTATTCGGGTTTAGTGATACCACCGCGTTGCAATTAG
>NZ_LNXS01000050.1 GCF_001467525.1 Legionella anisa | reverse complement strand
ACCGATTCTTGACATCCCCTCTCCCCAACCCTCTTCCCGCGAAGAACAGTATCTTACTACTCAAATTCCTTGCGCGGGAGAGGGGACAGATCGAAGCAAGATTAAGTGATGTGCCTAGATGAATGCTGAAGAGCCTACAAAAAAAATTTAGGAACATTACCTATTGCAAAATTAAGCCATGGAGGATTGTTTTACTCAATTTTTTCCTTTTTTAATTTGTTTTTCCCGCGTACATTGTAAATGGATCCCCTAAATTCACAAACGAAGTGCAACACGAGTTATACTCGGAGTTGCTATGGGAAAACACTATTCACAACTCTCGTT
>NZ_LNXS01000049.1:417-78723 GCF_001467525.1 Legionella anisa | reverse complement strand
TGAGTAAATCTCCACAATTTAAGGAGAGCGTACTTTACAAAATCATTTAAACTCTGTCACACAGCCTTGCCGGAAGGACACAATGAAATCAAATTTTTCTTAGAGCATCTTGAAGAAAGGAAGTTAATAATTTCTACAGATACATACAAAAAAAATTTTAAAATCACAGTAGATGGTTTTAATTATATAGAATCCTTAAAAAAGACAATAAAATCTAATTTATGTTTTTGCGCGATGTCATTTGAAGAAGAACATAAATACATTTACGATCAAGTTATCAAACCCGCGGTGAATAAAGCCGGATTTGAAATACAACGTGTGGATGAATCACCTCATAACGAAGGCATTATTGATAAAATCATTGCTTTAATTCGTCAAAGTAAATTTTTGATCGCGGATCTAAGCGGCAATAAGCATGGTGTATATTATGAAGCAGGATTTGCGAAAGGCTTGAAAAGACCAGTAATTTTTACTTGCGAAGAGGAACATTTTTCAAATATCCATTTCGATGTAAAACATCTTAATTTTTTAAAATGGAACAAAAATAACATTCCGGGTGCTGTTGACCATCTTAGATGGAGAATAGAAGGAACAATAGGACGTGGTTCCATTACTAACTGAGATATGATGGCTCATTCATTAAACTATCTTTTAAAAAAACATATATAGCCTATAAAAATTCATATCGATTAAATTACGCTCATCTAATGGCCTTCATAAGAATGCAAGTAGGTACAAAGCATAACTTATTAGAATGCGGATAAAACATATAGTAAGAGTATATCCTATTGGTATTAACTGCAGCAAATATTAAATAATTATCTTTTCCACTCTTTTTTCATGAAAGTAAAAGCGATGACCTATATGAAATACTTTATGTAGAAGAAACGGGTAATTATTTGTAATAGTTATATCAAAAATATTATGGTTAAATAAAATAATTTTTGCCATTATTCGTCCCTCTTGATGACTGATGAAAATGGTATGATAACCGAAATTATCTTTATTCAAACTGTGAACATGTCCATTTATTGAGCGATGAGTAATCCTAACAATGGTGTGATCTGTTTTTAAGTCATAGAGTATGTAATTCCTAATTGCATCAAAATACTCACTTAATGCAAGATGATCAAAATGATATGCAAAATAATTAAAAGCAATTTTTGCGATGACTCTCGCAATTACATCATCAATCTCTGAACTAAACATTAGTTTGCTGTTATCGGGAAAAGGCGGCAAACAGTCCACTTTAGATGATTTTAGCTGTGGCTTGAACCCCGATGCCATTAACTTTTGGCGGATCTCATTGGCTTTATGGGGAAAATTCTCGAGCACGCATGAAGGCCCCAAAAATTGAATACTTGGAGGAAATAATCCTAATGAATCTAATGTACACTTATGAGGTAATTGGTCGCTAGGGAAATGAATGCAGATTCCTTTGGTTGAGTTCAATAGAATAAACTGCTCCGCAAGTTTTACTTTAAATAAATATCGACTATCTAATTCTATATCCACTAATGCGTTTCCATGTACAGGGGAGTATGTTCTTAGAGAAAGCTTTTTGCGCTTTTTCTGAATGATGTCAGAAAATCTTTTTTCTGATAATAAACCTGAAATAGCCCTATATAACACTCCATAAACACTATCTCTACCAAATACCAACTCTAATTTGGAGAAGTAATTATTACACTCCTGGCAGACTCTATTAACTAGTGTCATTGTATCCTTACCAAATAAGCCTATCATTTTTGATATAACGTGTTCCCTAGGAATTTTAGGTCGACGATTATTAGGAAACAATTTTTTGCAATATATGCACTGATGCATCTTCTTTTGTATAAATAGTGCCCGATCTTTTTGGGGTAATATTTTTTGTATTCCGTTAGAGCTACCTTCATAGAGTGGTGGAATGTCAGTTTCCATGTTTAAATCCTTTTAAATCAATGTGTTCATTTTATATTTCATTGATTTAAACATCAATCCTTTGGTTTATATTTATGACAAAGCTAGGATTTGCCATTGTGCGAGTAAGTAAATCAGCAACATTTAGACTTGCTAGTTGAAAGATTCATGGGGTCTTTGGGGTAGTAAGACTCATTGATAAGGAAGTTCTTTCTTATTTATTTTAATAATAGATATGTTGAAATCATTTTTTTTCAGATAATTCTCAAAGTTTATAATGGTATTATTCGGTACTTTAGGTCCCAACCAGATTTCTTTTAGAAAAGAGGTTTCTAATTTATAAGAATAAAGAGATATTTTTTTTGATTCTCTATATTCTGAATTTATAGAAAAATCATTTTCAAAACGAATAACCCTTTTACTTGCTGGTCTTATCATTGGTAAAAATCTTTTTTTAGGAAAATAGAACCCATTAGGATAGTCATGAAAATGACTATATTTACCATCTCTTAATAAAAGTCTCACTTCTGCTTCATGTGAATAGCTTTTATGTTTTGTAACTAAACAAATGCTAAAACAATATTTGAACAAATGGCTGTATAATTGATTTAGTGCTTTTTGCTGTTCTTTAGCATTATTTTTTTTAAATAACTGAGAATTGAAAATGATTTTTATGCGTTCACAAAGCTTATTAAAGTCATTCCTAAAAATGGCTTCTGAATAAATCACATTTGCAACTACAGGCTGTTCGGTTTTCTCTTTGGATAATAATGGGAATTCAGGGCTGATACCTATAGAAACGCCATAGCCATCATCGCCATAAAGACGCCATAAGGATAAATTATCATGCTCTTCTGAAAAAGAGCTAATATAAGAATTAAAATTATTACCTAATAGTAGATCTTCCAGATTTTTTTCGAATTTTCTGATCTCAGGCATATCTTTTTTAGATAATAGCTCCTTAAATACTTTATATCCATATGTTAACTCAAGAGTGTCATTCAGATTTTTATAATATGTAAATACAAATCTTTTGCCCTCAATTATTTTTTTGAAATTTTCTATGCTGGTATAGTGGTATAAGATTTTCTTACTAGAAAATTTATAATTGTGTTTAGTAAGGAATTCGTTACACTTTTTTGCAAATCCATTTATTAAATTTTCAATCTCTTCCATAAGTCACATCGCTATATTAAAGAATAATCTCTGCTCGTTCAAAAAAATTTTTAATTTCCTCTTCATCCCCAATATATAAAATTTTAGTACTATATTGAATGTCAAACTGTTGCTCTTTTAAAAAATCCCTCCATTTTTTGTCTGTTATATATAAATCAGAGAATGGCAGCATATCTGCAGTATGCTGAATATCCATAGGATCTCCTGATCGGATTTCCTTTGTACTTGTTTTAATTTTTGCAAGCAATGAACACTTTAAATATACATGAGGTAATTCTTTATAATAGGGCGAATTATAGAAATTTCTAAGTCCATTTATATTAGTTTGGCTTTTATCTAAAGCATTCCACATCATTAAATCATATATTTTGTAAATCTTACCGAATAAATGGTCCAGAGGTTCGAGTGAGTTAACACTTTGATTTGGAACTAAAAGATTGTTGTATTTTTGATTTAATTCCTTATTAAACTGATCCTGATATCTCATATTTTGTTGTATATTATTAATTCTTTCTTCATTTAGAGAAGCAATTAAATCGCTTTTTATGGAGTCCTTCATTTGCATTGGTAGGATAAAGGGATCAAAAGTAGGATAAATTATTATCTGGTTAGAAAGAGCTTCTCTCATTTCTTCTACTGGATCATCTTCAAAATGATCTAAATAGGATAAACTAATATCTTTTTTATTCTCTAGGTAGCTTTTCATTCCCTCACGTGTTTGAAAAATCTCAATATCCCAGGAAGAAGTTGTTGAAATTCCTAAAGTAATTGATTGTATAAAATCGAACCACTCTCTATTTTTATTTTCTCCGATAATTTCCAAACCTTGCTCAGAAAGAGGGACTATTATCTTGCCTTCTGAAACTCCTTTTTTCAAATAGAGAGATAATAAGGAAATATTTTTTAATTCAGAATCGTTTAATTTATGGGGATTGTTATGTAATTTGGTTAGAAGCAACATAATTGATGTATCTAACCACACTATTGGAATAGGGCATTTGGTAATTTTAATCAATAATTTTCTCCCAACATAAATTTATTTTGCTTTAAGATATTTATATAGCGTTGGCTTAGAAACTCCTATAAATTCGCATATCTTATTTATACTGTGTTGTTTTCCTTCATATAATTGCAAAGCTAATTTTGCTTTATCATTAGAAAGTTTTTTGGGACGACCCCCATTCTTTCCTCTTGCTCTAGCTGCCTGAAGCCCTGCATGCGTTCTTTCACGAATTAAATTGCGTTCAAATTCAGCTAAGGCGCCAAAGATATGAAAAATTAATTTTCCAGAGCTTGAAGAAGTATCAATTGATTCATTCAAGCTTTTTAAACCAATTTTTTTTGAGTCTAGTAGAGCGACCATTTCAATTAAATCCTTTAGTGAGCGACTTAATCTATCTAAGCGCCAAACAGTAAGAACATCTCCTTCGCGTGCAAATTCTAAAGCTGCTTCTAATCCAGGTCGTTGAATTTTGCTTCCTGTAACTTGATCATCAAAAATACGTTCACAACCTGCATTTTTTAATGCATCGTGTTGTAAGTTTAAATTTTGGTCATCTGTAGAAACACGCGCGTACCCAATTAGCATAATACACCTTTTAGTTAATTATCTCATGAAAAGTGATAATATCGCAACTTTGATTAATTAACCATATTTATTAACTTGCAATGCTCACATTTATTAAGGATTTTTAAGTAAAAATTCTTAATAGGCGGACTAGTAAACAAAACCCCCGTTTATAATTGCAAACATATCATCTTATGATATAATTAATTATGAATACAATTGATCATACATTGGAAAATCTATTAGAGCTTAATGGTGAAAGAATCATTATTGATGAATCTCTTGGATTATGGGTGAAGTTTGAGGTAATTAAAACACAAAGCCGACAACAGGGTATTAAATACTCATTAACTTTACATGATAAATCCAATAATCGAATATTGGGTTTTGATAATAGCCATGAAATAAAATATGGGGCAAAGAAGGGGATTAGCCCTGAAAGAACCTTCGATCACTGGCATTATGATGAGAACGATCGAGGTAGGCCCTATAATTATATCAATGCAGGACAGCTTTTAGAAGACTTTTGGAATGAGGTGGATAAGCGTCTTGTATCTCTTAAGGAGAGTAAATAATGAATAAAGCAAGAATAGGCATTATGTCCCTTGAGCAGTATAAGCAACGCACAATTGCCATTGCTAAGGGTATATATAAACCCAAAAAGGACGAACCAAAGATTTGGTTTACGTCAATGAAATCATTGGCTCATGTTTTGTCTGAGGATAATCAGCTTTTACTAAAGTTAATCATTGAAAATGAGCCGAAATCTGTATCTGATTTAGAGGCGTTAACTGGGTATAAAAGAAAAGCGAATAATATCCTTAGGACTTTAAGGACAATGGAGCAGTATGGCTTGGTTAAGTTGGAAGAGAGTCCAAATAAAATACATAGAGGAAGGGCGCCCTTAAAGCCTAAAGCCTTATACGATGAATTTGACGTTGCGTTTTCTATTCAACAGGTTTGTTGATCTATATATAGTTATCTAATTAAAGATGCGGGCTCATAAGGAGTATGATGCGCGATAAAGTAAATGTCCTATATTATCCTGATACACAGGTATCACATACAACACTAAAAAAATGTATTTTATTCTTTGATGAAATCCATTTTATGGATAGACCTGCATTTACTATTGGTAACTTTGGCTTAATTGGATCTCCATCACCATTAAGGGCAACTGAGAAATCCTTTCGAGAAGACGCTCTGGAGTACCAATATATGTTCATGGTGTTAAAGTAGGAATAATTTCGAATGATTTGCTGGAAAAAGTGGAATCAGATTTAAGTGATTATTCCTTCATTAAAAGTTATAGAGACGGACTATCAAAGTCGAGTACCTTTAGGGATCAGCAGTTTCCTGAAGGAGATTATGGTTCTTTTGGAAGGACCAAAAAGGAACTTATAACGCTTTTTGAGAATATTGCCCCCTCAACATTAGCTAGTCCTAATGCTACAGAGTTTTTAAAAAAAGCTTTTCTCCTTTTGATATAACAAATCCTGAAGCTATATATGCATTTTTATTACAGCGAATAGCATTATGTTCTGCACAATTAAATTTTGCATTAATGGAGGGGGAAAGGAACGGATTTATTCCATTAGCAGATGCAAATCCTTATGCCAATCTTTTAAATACACACTATAGGCGTGCTGCTAAAATCATAGAGAAATTAGATACCACCATTAGTATTGCTGATCTTGGTTTTGCAATATTGATGAGTTAATATCGGATGAAAGCATAGAAAGCATGGATATTAAAAAGGTTGTGGCATATAGAAAAAAATATGAAAATGCCAGAGAGGAATTCTTAGAGTATCTTGCCTCTATTCAAACAAAACAAGCTAACCTTCTTACACATGATAATTATTTAGATGCCATCAATAAATTAATTAAAACAGAAATCACTCCAGCTGTAACAAATTTTAGAAAGAGGCTTGAAACCATTGACGAAGGATTCACAAGTAGCCTATTTAAAGGAGTCATAGAAGGGGCTGCTGTATTTAGCGGGGTACATATATTCACTGATATTTCTTGGATACAAATTGCCGCTTTAGCTGGAGCATCAGGTCGATACGTTTTGAAAGCAGCTGTAGATAATTATTTTGCAGAACGTGCTTTGAGAAGAGAAAGTAGTATTTCTTACCTGCTCTCGTTAGATAGACATATACAAAATACTAAAAAATAAAAGAGATATCATTGAATACTATAAATACTTTTAAAGTTACAACTTCAACAGCGTATTCAACTCGCCAATTCGAGTTAGCCGATATACGTACCTAATCAGGATTATCAGTAAACAAGGTTGTCCCATTTTTCTCTTTTTTTTTGTAAATAAATTTGTTTGATGGAATTTCTTTATATACTGGTACCGGCATATTATTTAATTCATAACTACTTGATAAAAAGTTAATGGCTGGTTCAAAACCCTGTTCGGCTGATTTTTTAAACCAATATAATGCTTTGTTTTTGTTCTTAGCCGTTCCCTCTCCGCGAAGATACATAATTCCTAAATTATATTGTGCTTTTTCCTCCCCATTTTCAGCTGCTTTAGTAAACCAAAAGAGAGCTTTTTTCTCATCAATATAATTAACATAGCCTGAATAATAGGCTACTCCTAAATTATATTGTGACCTCCTATTTCCTTTTTCAGCGGACTTAGTAAGTAATTTTATTCCTTCATTGATATTTTGTTTATAGCCGTTCTCTCCAAGTAATATTGAAAGACCCTCGACTCCTTCAGAGTCAAAAGATAAATTTTGATTTTGATTCTGATTTGGAGTTGATGTTAATGTATAAAAATTAATTGGAGAGTTATTTATAGTTTTGTTTGTATAGTTTTCAGAAGATATTGAATTTCTCACAGTGTTTTTATTTGTTTTTTCAATAAATATTTCAGGTTTAAAAATGTAGTAATCCATTCCAATAAAAATCAGCAGCAGAATACCAATAATTGCCATAATTATTGCTATTGTATCTAAAATTAAATTTGACAACTTTCTTTCTTCTGGGTTTTGAGATGTATTTGACTCTTCAGTCAATTTTTCAGTATCTTTCTTTTGGGATAAATTTTTTTGAAGATTTTCTTTTAATATAGAATTAATAATTGCTTGTTTATGATGTTTTTTTAGTTTTTGATTAGAGCCACTCAATATTTGAAAAATTTCTGGTGCATAATTAGAAAGCTCTTGAGGTAGCCCTAATCGAACTATGGAATCTTCTTTTTCTTTAAAAGCAAATTGAATATGTTCAACATCAAAACGATATTTAATCAAATAAACATATATAGTATTGGCTTTTATTTGATAATCTTTTGGAATTTTTTTATATAGTAATTTAATTTTGTGGCTTGTTTGAGTGTAGTTTGGGTGTTTATTGTATGCTATACCGCAATTTGGACATTGCCATTCCGGAACTGTTTCATTGTTTTTCCTTGTATAATGACATTCCGGACACTTCATATTATTCCTTAATTTATTTATATTATAATTATGACTAAATATGATTTAATTGCAAAATTGCTTGCTATTTTTAGGATTTCCTTAATTTTATAAAATTATAATTTATTCATTACATATACTTTTCCGACTATAAGCCCTAAGCTTTGGATATAATTTTTGAAAAAATTTTCGTTTAATTGATTTAATAATTTTAAATACAAAAATGGTGATAGGGGGTTAGCGAAGGAAAAATTAGGATAGTTGATGGTGGGTGAATTAACTTACAAAAAGTCTGATTACTGCGATAATCAGACATTTCTTAATTATAGTATTAAGCGGATTCAATGATAGAAATTAAGCGTATATACGCGTTCTTCATTGAGGTATTTATGGAAGTACAAAAAATTAACCTGAGTTCTTTTGATGTCACATGGATAGTTCTTGATGACAATTACTTGCCGATTAAACCAATCACTGAATTTTATTCGTTATTTAAATAATATTGATCAATTAATATTGATAAATCACCATTTACAGTTCGCAGCTATGCACATCATCGAAAATTATATAGGGAGTTTTACTTAAAGACATCGTTCTTTCTCTCCATGCGACAAACACAACAGATATGTAGTATAATTATTCAATCTGTTATGAAGGTTGTCTCAAATGCCAAAAACTCTTTTAATCGAAGAACGATCTAAATATCAAGCTCCAGAATTTAAAAAACGTAGAGCCGTTTTAAAAGATACCGTAGAAAAGTTCACTATACCAGGTGCAGCGGACCGATATAGGGAACAAGCTCGGAAAAATCATCAGCAATGGGATTCTGCTCGAATATCACCACCAAATCACGTTAGAGTTCTTGCCGGAGATTGGGGTGATGTAACACACGATTTAGCCAAAACCAATGGTGCTATATATGCGGTATTGAATATGGCAAATGCTTATAGTCCAGGTGGAGGCTACCTTGAAGGGATGGTTGCCCAAGAAGAGAATATGTATCGGCGCACAGATTGCCATTTTTACGTGCATGATGATGAAATGGACGAAGGTAAGAATTTATATACTTCAAAGATGACCCAATTAATAAATGGGGTTCATGGAAGAGTTTATCTAGATACTACAAACCCACGTATTTGTATAAAAGGTAGGGAGGAAGCTAAAGCTTCAGGTTATACTGACCTGGACCCCGAGGATTATTTTTTGTTTTATGAGTTAAAATCCGCAGCGGATGATTTACGAGGCGGTGACTCTTTTGATGAAGCAAGCATGCGGAAAAAAATCGCTGCTCAATTAGATACCCTAAAGGAGAAAAATATTCGTCATGTGGTGCTAAGCGCCTTTGGTTGTGGTGCTTTCGGGAACCCTCCAGCACATGTTGCGCGAATTTATCGAGAAGAGCTCACGAAACGTATAGGCGATTTTGATGATGTAGTCTTTGCTGTGTATCACGCAAACTACGGATCTAACAACTTCATTCCATTTCAAAAGGAATTGGATGGTTTACCACTAAATCAGAAGCAACTTGATATTGATAAAAAATTAACATCAACCCTTAAAGATAATCTAAATCAAAAAATATGGGATAAACGCGGATTCGCATTTATTTTTTTTGACCGTAGAAAAACACCCACAGGTATTGTGCAAATCAGAGCTATCCTCAATAGTGAAATGGACGAATTTAGCAAACTCATTGAGTTGAAAAAGGTAGCTCAAGATCGTCTTGATCATCCACCCAAGTTCACAAAACGTGACGTAAAGGTCAAAGAGTTGTATGAAAAAATCATAAATATTGATTTGACTAAAGTAGATGGCCAGGTGATACAACAATTCGAAAGTGAGCCTGATTTAACAGCAAAGAACAAGGTTTTAAATTCATGATATACCCTCTTTTTGCGACCCAAATCAGACCCAAAGATATACATCTTATTTGTCACAACCCTATGTACAAACTAGGTATGTAAGAAAGAATTTATATTTAAAACTCGTTCAATTATTTACCGATTTACAGCGGAACTTATTGAATTATACTCATTTGAATCAACTGCAATATGCTTTAATTGCTCAAAACTTCGTAGATCTTTTTTATAACCGCGGGGAAGCCCATCTTTCATTATACCAAGACAAGAGGTGTATGTATCTTTGTCTATTTTTGGAATATTTAATTGCTTAAATGATTTTTTATCGGTAGCGGTTATACCCGTGTTTCCTTTAAAATACTGTTCGCACAGAGATAAAAATAATTTATCGTTACTTACTACCGTTATATTAATATTTTTTTTATCAACAAGCCTTATCAGGTAATTTACTTCGTGGTCTTTTTTAACCAGTTTTGATTTAATAAATCCATGATCACGAAGAGCATATCGCTCTTTCTCTTTTTGTTCTATTGATGCTTGTTCTTCTAACTCATCAAATGTTGGTATTTCTCCCTCTGCCACGTGACATAATTTTGAATAGGTGTCTTTATTCATATGTGGCAGATAAAGTGTATATTTCTTTTTATCAAAAGTAACTATAGTGGCATCATCCATAGCACAGGCTTTAGCATATTGTCTTAGAGTAGCTTCATTATTACCCTCTACTTCAAGCATAAGCCCTGTGTTACCGAAATAAGCTTTACATTTCATAATATTCACAATAAAAAAAGATAAAAACTATACATGGATGATAAATTGTATTCAAGAAGTTTCCCTGGCACACAGAGCGGTCTCATCTTAAATTGAGTGAGTAGATTTTATCTTGTCCCAAAGGTGCTCAAAAATAAAATGAAGTATATTCAATCCGCGGTCAATTTTATATCACCTAAGTAGTCGGTTTTTTTATTTCATCTAATTGTAAGTTTAGATTTAGTAAACACAAGTAAACAAAACCCCCGTTTATTTCCTCATAATTCTTGACTATAGGTTTGAAAAAAGTAAGGGTGATCCAATCAGGGTGTTTTTTGCCTTTGCTCCAAAACGGAAAGGTATTTGTATTTACGTATTATTAAGTATCCAAGGTTTAGTTTGGCTCATTTTTGGAATCGTCCAGTTCAAGCCACATTGCATTTAAAATGGCAAAACAACAGGCCAGTCCAGTACCCAAAATCCAGGAAAAGTACCACATAATCATCTCCTAATAAGCTGTATCTTGATTTTTAGTAATTGTTTGCTCTGTTATTTTTCCTCGTAATACACGGTAAACCCAAGCGGTATAAAGCAAAATTATCGGTAACAAAATAACAGTTCCAATTAACATGTTAAACAAAGTTAACTGACTTGAGGAACTATCCCAAACCAGCAAGCTCTGTTCAGGATTAGACGAAGAGGGCAGTATAAATGGAAACATACTGACTCCAACAGTGGCGATAATGCCAGCAACTGAAAGGGCGCTGCAAATAAACGCTGTTTTAACATGTTTTGCAGCAAGGAAGGCTAATAATGCCGCAATTATGCCGATTGCTGGGGCAAATAAAGTGATGGGCAGATCGCGATAGTTAAAAAACCAAGCATCTGCAAGTCGAATCGCCGTCTTATAATGTGGATTCGATGGACCATCATGAGCTATAGTTCCTGTCACACTGTACCCATCAATACCATAATGAAGCCAAATTCCAGCGCCTATAAAGATCAATAAGCTCAGGAGAGCAGATATTTTTCCTGCCGTTCTGGCTCGCTTTTGGATGTGATCTTCTGTTCTTAAGTTAAGGTAAAAAGCACCATGCATGGCAAGCATCAACACCGACAACAAACCACACAGCAGGGCAAAAGGATTCAGTAAATCAAGGAAGCTGCCAGTGTAGAATGGTCGTAAATATTCATCAAAATGAAAGGGAACACCTTGTAATACATTGCCAATGGCAACACCAAAAATGAGGGCAGGGACAAAGCCGCCAACAAATAAAGCATAATCCCAGAATGAACGCCATTGAGGGTTCGCTAATTTTGAACGGTATTTAAAAGCAACGGGACGCAAGATGAGCGCTAACAAAACCAGAAGCATCGCAAAATAAAAACCCGAGAAAGAGAGGGCATATAAGGCAGGCCAGGCAGCAAAGATGGCGCCGCCACCCAGAATAAACCAGACTTGATTTCCTTCCCAGGTTGCGCCAATGCTATTAATTAGTATGCGTCTTTCTATATCTGTTTTTGCAAGCCAGGGTAGCCACATTGCAACACCCAGGTCAAAACCATCCATGACTGCAAAACCAATCAGTAATACACCGAGCAGGAGCCACCATATAATTCGTAATGTTTCATAGTCCAAAGGCATAATGAATCTCCTAGTGCGCCATATTATCAGGGCCAAGACGGATGTATTTAACCATCAAGAAAATTTCAACTATGGCAAGAATGGTGTAAAAGAGAATGAATCCGCTTATTGATGTTAATACTTGGGTAGTGCTTATACTGGATGCGCCCATCGCCGTAGGTAAAATGTCCTGGACTGACCAAGGCTGTCGTCCATATTCTGCAACTACCCAGCCTAGCTCTGCAGCAATCCAGGGTAATGGCAGTGAAAAGAATGCTATTCGCAAATACCAACGGGTTGTATGTAATTTACGTTTCATGGACAAGTAGAAACCCGTTGCGAATAATAAAATAAAGAAGAATCCGCACGCCACCATGATCCGGAATGAGAAAAATAAAGGCGTGACTCGAGGTTTCAGATCATGTGCTGCCTGGTTAATTTGCTCTTCAGTTGCATCAACTACATTTTCAGTATATCTCTTTAAGAGCAGGCCATAACCTAAATATTTATTGTGTGCCGTAAAATCAGCTTTTGCTTGCTCGTCATTAGGATTTTTTTGTAAGCGGGTTAATGCTTCATAAGCAAGCATACCTTCTTTGATTCGTTCTTTTCCTTGCTCGATTAATTCAGAAATACCTATAAGTGGCTCAGTGAAGCTACGTGTTGCGATTAATCCCAATACGTAAGGGATGTTCAATGCATAATCAGTACGCATTTTTTCCTCATTGGGAATTCCAAAAACCGTAAGAGCAGCAGGAGCTTTTTCTGTATGCCACAAGGCTTCAATTGCCGCAAATTTCATTTTTTGCTGTTCATTATCAAGATGGCCACTTTCATCGCCTAATACGACTACAGCTAAGGCTGATGCAAGTCCAAAGCTTGCTGCTACAGTTATTGAACGTTTGGCAAATTGGATGTTTCTGCCGCGTAATAAAAAGTAAGCGCTAATGGATAAGACAAAAATTGAACCCGTGACGTAACCCGCACTAATAGTATGAACAAATTTGGCTTGGGCCACCGGATTAAACATCACCGCAACAAAATCGGTAACCTCCATCCTCATGGTTTGGAAATTAAATTCCGCTCCAACAGGATTTTGCATCCAACCATTAGCAATCAAAATCCATAATGCGGAAAGATTTGTGCCTAAAGCAAGTAACCAGGTACAAAACATATGTTGCAAGCGACTTAATCGGTCCCAGCCGAAAAAAAACAAACCGACAAAAGTGGCTTCTAAAAAGAAAGCCATCAGTCCTTCAAGAGCCAGCGGAGCACCAAAAACATCGCCAACATAATGAGAGTAATAGGCCCAATTGGTACCAAATTGAAACTCCATAGTCAGTCCGGTAGCTACACCTAAAACGAAATTAATACCAAAGAGAATTCCCCAATATTTGACCATCTGTCGCCAAATATCGTGGCCTGTCATTACATAGACTGTTTCCATAATCGCTAAAATGAGCGATAAGCCCAATGTGAGTGGGACAAAAAGGAAATGATAAAGCGCTGTTAGAGCAAATTGTAAACGGGAAAGATCGACCAGGTCACTACCAGGAATCATTGCTCACCTCACATGTCGTATACTGTATTGATAAAGTCCTTGCTAAAATCTCCCTATAATGTTTAAAAAAACATTAGGGGGTTTCCTTAGTTCATTTTTCTTTAGAAAGAATAGATTCTTTTTGTTGGCTGGTGCCTAATAGCCATTGCTCATTGCTTTGATGTGATCGTTCCACATCCTTAAAGCAAATTATCCATAGTAAAATCAATAAGCTAAACTTAATAATTAAGGTTATTAGAATATCACGAGTTAGTGGTTTAATCATGCTCTTCAACCCCTTTTTTCTTGGCCTAACATCCCATATTTTAAAGATTCTGCGATGAATGTGGCTTTTTGAAAAATTTCATTGGCAGCATCTAAAGGTAAATGATTTACTGCTTCTTCTTGGAATAAATTAAGCCAACGGACAAAATGTGCTTCCTCAATTTGGGCGAATTGTTTTAATAGAGTATGTTTTTGATAGGCATTACCGTGATACTCATTAGTTTTCAACATAATGCTATTCCAAAATTGGCAAAGCAAAGGGATATGTTCATCCCAATCAACCTGTGCTGCATCATTGAAAATTGGGCCTAGGATCTCATCTTTTTGTACTTTTTGGTAAAAATGAGTCACAAGCTTTTCGATATGTGTTTTATTCAGCTCAGTCATATCACTACTATCCGCTGATACAAGTGGGGTAATGATAATAAAGTTTCATTTTAAATACAACTTTAAAACAGTACCAAATCTGATTATTTTTTTCTTGCATGAATGAACTCAAGTAAGGCTTGAGCATTATTGTGTTTTGCATCTTTAGCGCTGTATAACAAAGTTACAGTCTGATTTTTTGCGTGAGTAGTAATCGTTGCGAGTTGCTCTTGTTTCTCTGTAAGTTCTTGAGCATAGCGTTTTTGAAATTCTTGCCATTTATCAGGTTCATGATTAAACCATTGGCGTAACTCGTTGCTTGGGGAAACTTCCTTTAGCCATAAGTCTATAGCGGCTGTCTCTTTTTTTACTCCGCGAGGCCATAACCTGTCAACCAATATTCTATATCCGTCTGCGGAATCAGGGGTTTCATAAATCCGCTTGATTTTTATTTTGTGCATCGAGCTTTTCTCCTTTAGGAGTAAGATTAAGTAAGGGGGAGAGTTCTACTTTGTTTTGAATAATATCTGCCAAACTAAATTGTTCCAAAATCGCAAAAAAGGCATTTTGTGCATCAATGAGAATTTTTCGTAATTTGCAGGTTGGGGCGATGCAACAATTTGCTTCTTTATTAAAACAAGGTACTAAATCAAAGTGAGGTTCAAGCTTTAAAACAAGTGTTTTGAGATTAATTTCTGCGGGATTTTCAGCCATAACAATGCCACCATTTTTTCCTCTCATTGTTTTGACAATTCCTAATTTAGATAAATTATGGATTATTTTTATTAGATGATTGTGTGAAATAGCATAAGCTGTAGCAATGTCATTAATGGTGCATGTATTTTGTTTTAGCGCTATATAAATTAAAGCGCGTAATGAATAATCAGTAAATTGAGTAAGCTGCATTAATTGCCCTAAGCATGAAATAGGAACTTATTATTTCTCTTTATTAGATGTATTTCAAATGCTGATTTTAAGTAACAAAAAATTAACAGACATACTATTATTAAAGCGTATTTCGGCTATAATTTAACTTATGGCTATTGGAAAAATAGGAATTGATTATGAGCAGAAATACGATGAGTAGAATCATACGTACTGCAGTTTTTGCTCTCGGCCTATTTACTGCTGAAGCGAGCTTTGCATATGGCGGCTGGCATGGTGGTTATTATCATGGTGGTGGCTGGCATGGTGGCTATTATCATGGTGGTGGTTGGCATGGTGGCTATTATAACGGCTGGCGTGGCGGCTGGGGTGGTGGTGGCGTTGTTGTCGGGGTTCCTTATTACCATAACAATTATTACTATCCTGAGTGCCAAACTGTTCGTGTATGTAATCAATATGGACATTGTTGGTTACAAGAGTCTTGTTATTAATTAAAAGAAGTAACGTTTTTTTAACCCACTATTTAAGTGTTGTGGGTTTTTTCTTTTTTATATAGGTCACTCCCTTCTTCTACAACTCCATTGTCTTTACAGTTTTTAAGAAAAAAACGAAGCAAAATCTGATTGATTCATTGATTGTTCAGAAAACATATTTTGCTTCGTTTTATCGAGTTCTAATTTCAAGGCTACTTGCGAGTCTTGCATACTAGGTGTATGTTGAATAGGTATGGATTGTAAAGTTGGGAGTTGAAATGGAATCAACGATCGAAATTATTGGCTATGTTGCCTGTTGTCTTGTTTTAGCAACGTTCTATGTCAAAAGGATTTTGACATTACGTCTTATCGCAATCTGCTCTAATGTAGCATTTATTCTTTATGCTCTTGGGAGTAACCTCTACCCGATTTTTGTTTTGCATTCGTTATTATTACCGTTGAACTTATATCGGATTTTTGAAATAAAGAGAGGTACGTTGTACGCTCTTAATCATGGATCGGGAGAAGCTGCAGTGTCTATAGATGAAATAAATGGTTAAGAAAATGTAAATAATAGTTACTGATGTCTAAAGGGGATATTGCCAGCTGCTATCATAAACTCTTTTAGCATTATGATTAAGTGATTGGTGGAAATATGCCCGATTTACAACATCCAGAGCCGCAAGAAGCTGCACCAGATGACATAGAAGCCCTCATCGAAAAAAATATTTGCGGTAAGTGTAAGGCCGCCAGGCTTACAGTGTGCAAGTGCAAAAGGGCCGGTGGCTCTGGCGGCGGTGGTGGCGGCTCAGATAGTGACCAGGTGGAAACTCAAGCCCCAGGACTTGTGCAAAACAGCATGATTATGAACAAAAAGTATGTTGTCGACGAGAGCATGCCATTGGCTTTGTACGAAACAGTACGCGACTCCTTAGAACCCGACTTATTTACTATGGAAGAAATGGCTGAGTTTTTATCGTTTAGTCATGATAGTAAACAAGGAGTCATAACGATTCGTCCTAAACCCAGCCTTTTATTAGGTGAAAAAGAAATTCAGGAGCTTATACAGAAACTGAAAAAGGCGTTTGAACAATTTAAAATTGCCTTAGAAAAAGAAGGCGTTCCAGTGGATGATTTCACGATAACGCTTAATAAAAATGAATTAATTGTTCGCGATACTTTTATTAAAGAGCTGGTTAGAAGAAACTTACTTCCTAAAGCATATGCTTCTAATATGGAACTAGAGAACCAATCCTCTCGTTTAACTCCTTTTACTGTAACACCAAAACCATCATTAAGTCGTAAAGATGAAAAAGAAAAAGATGAGAAAGAAGAAAAAGATGTAGAGAAAGAAATGAGTCATGAATCGGAAGAAAACAGTGGATTTAATCCATCTCCGTTTTCTTTTTCTCTTTCCCTGACCAAACTTTTTGGCGGACGTTCTTAGTTTTTGTAGTCTGGGTACAGCGTAGCGGAACCCGGGTTTTCTAAATATGAAATGAATGCTCGATCCTGGGTTCCGCTGCGCTTCACCCAGGCTACTTTTTTGAACGATTTAAGTAGTTACTTATTTTTCTGTTCATGTTCAATAAGCCATTGCTTACGTGCTATTCCCCCGCCATAACCGCCTAAATTGCCACTGGAATTAATGATTCGGTGGCAAGGAACAATTATCGAAAGCGAATTTGCACCATTCGCATTGGCAACGGCTCTGTATGCAGTGGGTTTTCCTAATGCTTGAGCTTGTTCTGCATAACTTCTCGTTTCTCCATAGGGAATAAGTGTTAAAGCATGCCATGCCATTTTTTGAAAGGGACTCCCTAGCATCTCTATTGGGGTACTAAATTGTTTTAGAGTTCCTGCAAAATATGCTGTTAGCTCTTTTTCAATTGAACGAATTGGTGAAGTATCCCCTGGGATAATGGCTGCTTTCATCTTCTTTCTCAATCGCTCTATTTCACGCTCCAAGCCTCTTCTATCAACAAATTCCAAAAGATATAACGCTTCTTCATCAGCTACTGCAAGCATTGGTCCAAGTGGTGAGTCGAACCAGGACGCTTTCAAAACTTTAGAATGTTTTGTCTGCTGCGAAGGTGCTGCGCCCATTATTTTAGAAAAAGCATCACGAAAACCACTGCTGGAGCCGTACCCTACATTAAGTTGTGTTTCAATCACTATTGTGCCCTCACGGATTTGTTTCATAGCCATACCCATTCTTCGTGCACGTGCATAAGCAACAAAGGTCATTCCAAAGCGCTTTTTAAATTGCCTGCGTGCAGTTGATGTATCAACTCCTAATGCTGCAAAGTCTCTGTCCTTCCATCTCTTTTCAGGGTTAGCTTCTACAGCCGCAACTAATTTTTGAATTAAATTGGAAGCTTGATTCGGGTAGGACAATGGTTGGCAGCGCATACACGGTCTATATGAAGCAAGGAGTGCCTCTTGAACTGTTTGAAAGAATTCACAATTTTCAAATTTTGGTTTTTTTGCAGGACAGGTAGGCCGACAAAATATTCCAGTCGATTTAACTCCAACATAAAATATACCTTCATATTTAGAATCTTTAGCAAGCAAGGCCTGGTAATATTCTTTTTTCGCTGTATTAGTTAACATGAATCGCTCAAACAGTTATTTCACTAGTTACTATAGCTTTTTTTAAAAAAAGTGCGACCGAAATTCAGGCATTGAATTTTAATAAGCGTTTTTAGCACTTTGTAGCCTGGGTGCAGCGCAGCGAAACCCGGGTTTTTTTGATTGGAAAGGACTACTTAATCCCGGGTTCCGCTGCGCTGCACCCAGGCTACGAATTTGTTTTTATTAGGTTGTTTTGAGTCCGCTAAAACAAATCGGTTTTTTTATTTTCCCTTGGGCCGGCAAGGCGAGTCGTACCATGCCACACTGATCTGTTCTAAAAAAGGGGATATTCAATGAGTTCATGTTTGCCAAGGTTTTAGCATGAGGAAAGTGAAAACGATTATCAAAGCCTAAAGAAGCGATGGCATAGTGTGGCGCAACTTCAAGTAAAAATCGATAAGAAGACGAAGTTTTACTGCCATGATGGGGAACAATTAAAACGTCGGAGGCAAGCTTTGCCTCATAAGTTTTTATTAAATAATCTTCGGCTATTTTTTCAATATCCCCTGTTAATAATATTTTCCCAGCCTTGGTGCTTATTTGTAGAATACACGAATTATTATTTTTATTCTTAAAGTGAGCTGTAATCGGCAAAAAACGAAAAGAAACACCATCCCAAACCCACGCTGGGTAATCATGACATGTCACACCATGATCATAGTAATGAGGATCATTGACTAATAACTGATCCACTGGCATTTCTTTTTCAAGCGAGTTGAGTCCACCACGATGATCTTTATCTGGATGACTAATCACCACAAAGTCAATTTTTTTTATTCCTAAGGTTTTAAGATAGGGCACAATCACCATTTTCCCTAGATCATTACCTTGAAAAAATCGATCTCCAGTATCATAAATCAGGGTATGATGTTGGCTTCTAATGACAATTGCCAAACCTTGGCCAACATCCAAAATATCAATCAATGCCCCTCCTATGGGTGGTGCGACACGAGGCGGAAAAAATGGGAGCAGTATCCACAACAGTGCAATCCATTGAAAAGGTTTAATTGGTAATAGAACCCACATCAGTAAAGCCCCCATTAAGATAACAACCAACTCAATATGGGAAATAGACCAATTAATGTTCATGATTGCTAAATGCTCAACCAGGTACAATCCTTTAAATAACAGGGCGATCAAGAAAGATAAGAGTTTCATTAATAGAGCAGCAATATTCCATGAACAAAGTATCATAGTGGTTAATGCTAAAGGGACGATCAAAAGACCAACGAGAGGAATAGCAAATAAATTTGCAATAAAGCCATTAATTGAACCATAAGAATACCAGTACAGGGTTAAAGGCATGAGTCCAATTAAGCAGCTTAATTGTAAGGCCAAATTTCCTTTATAACCCTTTAATCGCCAACGTTGTTGGGTTAAAAGCAAACATGCTACTGCAAGAAATGAAAAATAAAATCCTTGCATAAATACGGCATGCGGCTCAATACATAAAACGCCAAATAAGGCATAACGCCATATTTGCCAAGTGGAAAAACGTTGTTTCCCTAAGCGGTAGAGCGTATAAAAGAAACAACCGATTAATGCTCTTTGTACCGGTGGAGCAAATCCTGCTAAAAAGGCATAGAATAAAGCAGCCAAAAGACCACTAATGCTAGCAACATAGGGGGCTGGGATAAACAAACAACATCGGGAACTTTTAGACCATAGCCAGCGTACCAGCCAATAAATCATCCCCGATACCAATGCAATGTGTTCTCCTGAAATCCCAAAAAGGTGAGTTGTGCCTGTACGTCTAAATAGATCCCAATTTTTCTGGTTAATATGGGTAGTTAAATTTAAAGTCAATGCTTCAACAACTCCTGCAGTGGATTGGTTTGGCGCTAATTGGCTGAGTTTATTTCCCAAATGTTCGCGCAATAGAAGCCAATTAAAACGCGGCTGTGATTCTGGGTACACTTGATAATTGTTTTTGGAGAGAATATAACCAGTCCACTGAATATGTCGTGCAGCAAGTATGCCTACATAATCTGAACTTCCAGGATTAAGGTAGTTTCGAGGTTTTTTTAATTTGACCGTGAATTGCCAGCGTTGTCCTACGTGTAATTTTGGCGCCTTGTTGTACCAGGATAATTGGATTAATCCTTGTGCTGGATGATGATTGTATTGTTCAAGGGCAAATAAAAATTGGGTTTTGGTAAAATCTTGGTTAGGAATCGATGCAATTGTTCCTTGCAGGGTTACTTTAGGTAGAACGGTAGCGTTGGGTATCCCTTTGGGTGCAACAAGGGCTTGATGCATTCCTGCCATCGTAACCCCTAAAATAAAAAACAGAATTAAGGAATACTTTGGACTAAGAAAAAAGAAGAGCAAGGTAATTATGAGTAAAAAATGATTAAAGGTATGTAGATAGAGTATGCCTATGAAAAAGCAAAAAATTTCCATTTTATTTTAAGTTGGACTTTCCGTTGAGTGGGATAGTAGAGAATCGAGTTTTTTTTGTAAAGTAAATTTTTTATTGGGGTAATATCGATATAACAAAAACATGGCCATCCGCATATAGAAAGGTCTGAATTCCTATTATGTCGGACTCCAACAAATGGTTTGTGCAGTTCCTGATGAATCTACAGCGGTTTTTGCGTTCGATTGATCCACTGTCATGCTGGCACAAGTTGTATCTTCAGCTTGACTCCCAATTGGTGTTGCTGTGAGTGTATATGTTGTTGCTCCTACATTAGATAAGACAATACTGTAGAACCCTTGAGCCGATGTTTGCGGAAATGCAGGTAATGAGCCGCAAGGAGCATTATAAGAAAAATTTTGTGAATAACACCGTTCTAAAATGAGCTGATCTTGTGCTAATGTGGCCATAGCATCGGAACGACGCGATTTTAGCACGAAATTGAGATAGGACGGATAGGCTATTGTAGCCAGTATGGCTATAATAAGTACTGCTATCATTAATTCAATTAAGGTAAATCCTTGTTTTCGTGCATTGTTCATCATTCGTTTTACCTATTGTTGTATTTGTACTGTACTTTGTAACATCACTATTGTATTTCCACTGGCACCTGCCGAACGTGCGGTAATTCGATATACACGGGTGGGTGTTTTCATATCTTGTCCGGGCTGAACAATCGAGGGCAGTTGCTCAATAATATAACTCGCCTGTGAATTGGTATACCCTTGGAAGCTGTGGATTACTGATGAAGAGTTGGACCAATTAGCTGTACTCCATAAAGGCGGGTCATTTGGATTTAGCATGTATAATCCATTTCCATTCTGCATGAAATTTGTTGTAGTGTAGGTTCCATCTATCAGTTTATTAATCGCTTCGTTTAAAGCCCCTTCCGTTTTTTCCAAACTGATTTCAGTATCAGTAGCATTGGCTGCAATTCGTGTTTGTGTTGTATTGATTGACACTGCTGTAAGTGCTAAGGCGATGAGAGCAAGAAGTAAAATCATAGTCATTAACAGGATGTATCCTTTTTGTTGTACTCGAATTACTTTTCCCTGAAAATTCTTATGTACTGGCATGCATACTCCTACAGCGCCACATCTCTTTTCTTCGTGTACTTCTTTCTCCACAGCGAATTGGGAAATCGGTATATCGCTGTTGGAGAGAGCAGACTTTGTATTTTGAGAAAGAGGATTCATGAGCTCGCATTCCTTAAAGTAATATTGACTTCATATACATGACGAAGTCGATTGTCATTGGGAACGGTGACTGAAGTATCTAATACATTATATTGAGTCGTATTCGGATTGCTGGAAGCAACTTGTCCCTCGATTAAAAAACCCAGGCGAATCGCATAAACTTGAGTCCAGTTTGAGACCGCATTGGCAGAGACATACTGAGAAATTGAACCGCTACCTCCTATGCCATATTGTACTTTCATTACTGAAACTCCAGGAACAAGAGGCTGGATAGTCCATCCTGTCTCAGTTAAAATGCCCCGCATCAATGCACTTTGTCCTCCTTGTCCTTGTCCCACAAAAAAAGCGGTTTGTTGTAGCGGAGTGAATTGGGCTCCTGCCTGATAGTTTGAACTAAACGTAGAAGAAGAGTTTGCATATTGTCCTGTACCTGATCCATGACTAATCGTTGTTCCTGCTATATTAGTCACAAGAAAAACAGTGGATTTAATACAATCAGATACCGCAGCGAATTGTCCAGAAGTCAAATTAATACCGCTCATGCTTTGCACTGTAAAGGAGTCGCTACTTGAATCAATCGCTGTGATTGAGACAGGAAAACTGCCAGGAGCTGCGCCAAGAATCACTAGGACATCACTCGTATTTTGAACATTTCCTGCTAATGATGCATCCAAGGAGGGCGTCCAATTACCTGGATTGGTGTCATTGGCAGGGTTGCCTTGGCTAATTGAAATTGTTGTTCCATTTCGATTGTAACCAGTAAGTAAAATTGAGTTGGTATTGAGTGTGCCAATAGGGGGTGAACCACCACCATTTAAATTAGATATAGAGGTACTAAGTGAACCACAACCCATAAACCCCGCAGAACGAATAACAGGTGTGACTAGATTGGCAATAGCATTTTCTGTACTTTGAATCAGAGCTTGTGAGTTTGACACTCTATAGATTTGAGTTTGTGTCACATAAATTTGTATTGCTGCATAACTGAGTAAAAGACCAAGAACTGTGGCAATCATTAATTCGACTAAGGAAAAACCATGTTGATGTGTTTTATAATTATTCATAATTGGCTTTGTACGATAAGTTGGACATAGTTAGGGTTAGGAGCAGGAGCGCTGCTTGCACCAATAAGATTTTGTGCTAGGCTGTCATCCCATTGCACGGTTACAGTAATCAGTGTATTTCCACCCGTTCCAGGGGCAGGAGATGAAGTGATTGAACCACTGCCTCTAGGTAATTTGCTTACATCATGGGCAAGCCAATACCATGTATCATATGCAGCTAATTGAGGACTCGAACAAGGAGATTGATTGCACATAACTCCCGGCGGAGAGGGCGAAGTTGGGGAGCCGCTGCTGTTGATATTACTGATATTGTAGTTGCCATTAATTGCAGCTTGAGAATTAGCACGGATTTTGTCAAATATGTCATAAATACTTTGTACAGCCTGTTGTTTGGCATAACTTGAGTTATTTGCTTTACTCGATAGGATTAACATACCAGCTATACCTAACAGCCCAACGGCCAAGATTACGAATGCAACGAGAACCTCGATTAATGACATTCCTGTTTGTTGTGTGCTGTATTTCCCTGAATGATTCATAATAATCTCCATTAAGGGCATGTAAGTGCACTGTTATCCCAAACAGCTTGTCCGGGTGTTGTACTTGATTGGACATATCCAGTGGCTAACACTGCAATAGAACGTGCAAATGCCCCACCCCTGCTGTCACAAAATTTGAAATTACTTGGGGTAGTAGTCACTCCATGAGAGTCAAAAATTACATTTGCACCGTTGCCTGAAAGGACAGGATCTGAAGGTGAGAGTTGTTGGCTTTTCAATAAGGTGCTTGTGCCTACTGTGGGTTGGGTTACTACTATCCATCCGGCGCTCCAATTTCCGCCACACGTGGTGGATTGTACTGCCCCAAAGGGGCAAACCATGACGTTCATTGATCCATTAAGAGCGCTGTTGCGTGCATAATTAAGCGCATTCACAAACATATCTGTATAAGCGATTAGGCGATTATTCATAAGCATACTGCTTAAGAAGGGAATTGCTATAACCAACGCGATGCAAAATACCAATAAGGTTATCAAAAGTTCAATTAAGGTGAACGCTGCCTTTTTAGCGAGCATGAATTTCAAAGTTCTGTCCCTATTTGAGCAAATCCGTTTTTATGTATCTATAATGTTTAGTTTAGGTCAAGACTAAAATTTTACCAAAACTTATACTTTTGAGTTTATATGAAAAGAAAAGTTTAATACGGATAGAATAGTTCCTGCAACAAGGTATCTATTTTTCACTTCGTGTTTTTTTAGGTTTAATCCCATTCAATAAATGCCTCAATATTCGCATTACTTGTGAGCTTCCGCTGCGGATGTCTTTTTTTGTTTTGTGCAAGTATATGAGATCGAGAGCATTGAACTGGAGATTTAAAGGTTTTCAATGCTTCTTCCAAATTAACAAATTCGTACCCATTTTGTTTATATAGATTGATAATATCCGGTAAAACATAGGCATTAAGTAAATTGGCGTGGATCAATAAAATTTGCGATTGATCGGTATTTTGATGAAATTGATTGTGTTCTTCAGCTCGAAGTGTTTGTTGCCAAATAAAGTCAAGATAAAAAGGTTTCAATTCTTCAAGATAGGCACGTCTCTTTATCTCGGGTACTGATAACAGTCGTTGATTAAAGACAAAATCTTTGGAATCTATAGTAATAGGGGCAACATGATAATTTTTTTGTGCAAGATAACAGAGAATGTCTTCTTTTTTTCGTCCAGAACTCATGGCTAAATAAGGATAACGAAAATATTTAGGTTCAGTTAAAACAGGAAGTAAAATGTTGTCTGCTTCTTGAATTTCCTCAATGTATCCTTCGGTATCCATTTTGTTCAAATTGGCATGGGTGAGCGTATGATTACCTAATCCGAAACCGGCATCGCGAAATTTGTGTAATATTTCCCAGTTATTTTTGCGCACTTCACTGGCGATAATAAATCCAGTAGCAGGTACTTGCTCCTTGGTCATGGTATCGATCATCATATTCAAATGAAAGTTTCGTGACTCACCCACAAATGGGAGATCATCAATGGTTATGGAGACTGTTTTTTTATGTACCAAAGGTAATGTTTGAGAGGATGCTTTTTTCTTATCGTTGGGCTCCTCTTGAGATTGATTTTTTGAGTTTGTAATACTATCGTTAGTCGTGTTCCCAGAAAAGCTATGCCCATACGCAAAACTGATACTTTGACTTACTATTAAAAGTATTAGGACGAACGATATCTCTTTAATAATTAATTTAATTTTCATTAGTACACGGTAAAACAAGTTGGAAAAAATGATATTGTAACAAAAAATTAGCCTAAATGGCTTATCTGAAGCGAAGTGCTTATTAAAATAAGGCGGAAAATGAAAATAATTTGCCGCCTTATCGGAGAATCAAGTTAAAAAACGCGATGACTAGAATTATTGCTTTGCAGTAACATTACTTTTATGCTCTAGAATATCCTCTTCATCTTCCGAATCATCTTCTTTCTTGGTTCTAAAATAACCTAAAGCTGAAGCTAAGTAACCTCCTTTAGCTTTTTCAGGTGCTTTAGTTTCTTTTGCTTTAGTTTCTTTTTTAAACTCTTCAACAACCTCGTCTAATGCCGTAGTGCGACGGGCGAAGATCATGTCAATCAACAAATTAAAAGTAGCTTTTAAATCAAAGTCTGCAATTGCTGAAAAAATATGGTTATTACGAATTGCTTTTTTGCCATTTTTCTTCGGATCTACGGTCATAAATTGTATAAATTGGGTTGCTGAGGTTACCAAGGACTCAACATCTTGTGAGCTTACTACATCGATTGCAAGAAGCTTGTTTAACCCTTTGAAAATAACAGAATTTTCTTTTTTCTTAAGATATGAGCTGGCGCACTCAATAATGATCTGTTGACGAACTAGGTGCATGGCTCCAGCAAGAATAGCAACTTTCTCGTCTTCTTCGATTGCAGATGTTTTCAGGGTATTTCTTATGGCGTTCAAAGAATGAAGTTGAGCGATACGCTCTTTTGATAACTTTTCAATCTTGGAAACATTTTTATCCGCCAATTCATCTTTGATTAACTCATCAAGATCCGCATTAAGTTTATCCCAACCGCCAAATCGGACGGTCGCAGAGACTGGAGACCTTTTAAATGCCTTGTATTTGCTGAGTTCGGGAGCAGTTTGTCCATCAGTGGTAAAGGAAGCAACTATTGCTTTCTGAGCTTCATTTTCCAATTGATAAGAGGTGTGAATCAATTTGCTTAAGCTCTCGGTGGGAACAGCAGTCAACATATGGTTTTTTGCAAAGCCTTTACGAGAATCATTCTCTATAAAAACTTGATTCAGGAATGCATTCAAAGCGGTATAGAATTTAGCAATTTGATATAAGTCAGGTTTGTCTTCTTCTTTGACATCATCACCGATACCTATGATATCATTTAGGTCATCATAAAGTAATCCGAATGATTCCCCTGTCTTCCGATTATTTCTGATGTCTTGTAATACAGTATACATCGCACCATAAAAGACAAGATTTGCAGTTGGGACGGAATGTTCTTTTGATTGTTCTTCTAATTTTTCGAGGATGGAACTCAGGAATTGAAGTTCGAATTTTCTTCTGTCAGAAAGGTCTTCAATTTTTCCTTTTTTCTCACGTTTTAGATATACACTAACGGCATGGTCAAAAAGTTTTCTTAATTCACTTAGATCCTTTAATACAAACGTCATGTTAGCCTCCAAATTTCCAATGGATTGATAATGTAAGTTCTTCTTACAAGGCCTCAGTGTAAACTAAAGTAAACCGCTCGTCATGTATTTTCATTATACATTTTAGTCTTTTAATAAAACATAAGAAAATTCATTACGTTATCTTCTTTATTGCGTATTAAAATGGGTTTATTTTTTTATCAATAGATATAAAAAAATTGTATTAATTTAAATAATGGGTAATATTCTGTCATTTTTTGATAAGTGCTTCATCATAGATAATGCGGATAAGCACATGTATTCATGTACCTTGCATACGTGCAAGGGGGAAATTTTTTAACGAGGTCTGTTTTGAATATTGAAAACGATAAACAGTTGAAATATCAATTTTTTAATAATGCACGGTTTGCATTACTCTTTCTTCTTGTCTGTCGTATTATTTCCATGTGTTTTATCCCTCTAAACGATGTGTCTGAGGCCCGTTATGGAGAGATTGCTCGCAAGATGTTGGAAACAGGGAATTGGGTGACTCCGCTGCATGATTATGGAGTTCCTTTTTGGGCAAAACCGCCTTTGTCTACCTGGTTGTCTGCTTTTTCAATGAAACTTTTTGGGATTAATGAGTTTGCAGTGCGTCTGCCTGGCTTACTCTTATCTTTGGCAACATTGTGGCTTATTTGGGATTTAACTAAAAAGCATAGTGGATCTGTGATTGCAATGATCACAATTTTAGTTCTTGCAGGAACTTTGGATTTTTTCGTTAATGCAGGAACGGTGATGACCGATCCGTCTTTAGTATTTTGCATTACTTTAGTCTTAGTTGCTTTTTGGCGGGCAATCGTTGATGCAAGCAAGCTCTGGTCCTATGTTTTTTTTATAGGTTTGGGATTAGGGTTATTAGCCAAAGGTCCTGTTGCTGTTGTTTTATCAGGAATGCCGATATTTTTTTGGGTTTTATTAAGGAATCAATGGCGTAATTTATGGGAACGATTACCTTGGATAAAAGGTATCTTATTGATGCTTGTTATTGCGCTTCCCTGGTATATTTGGGCAGAAATACGCACGCCAGGTTTTTTAAATTATTTTATTGTAGGTGAGAACTTAAATCGATTTTTAAAACCAGGATGGACGGGTGATAAGTACGGCTATGCGCATCAAGAACTTTGGGGGATGATTTGGGTTTATGCAATGGTTGGTATTTTCCCTTGGTGCCTGCTGGGCGCTTCTTGGTTTATTAAATACAGACATAATCCACGTCAAGTATTTATCGACAAAGATGGATGGCTGAGTTTTTTCTTTCTTTGTACGATAGTTCCTCTCTTCTTTTTTACGTTTTCCAGGAACATTATTTACACTTATGTTTTTCCTAGCCTGCCTGCTTTTTCAGTTTTTTTTGTAGAATACTGGGATCGTGTTGGTGTTGTAGCCAAAGCAAAGAAACTCATCACCGGACTTTCTGTTCTTGTTGGTGTATTTGGTCTTGGGATAACCCTGGCATTTAATATAGTCCCCAAAGCGGTTTCCAAAACAGAAAAGTCTGTAGTTGCCGCATGGTTAAAACAACATCCAGTTCCAGGAAGTCACCTTATTTATTGGGATTTCAAAGTTGAATTCTCGGCTCAATTTTACTCAAGAGGGCGAGGAAAATTTGCTTTTCATAATGAAGATCTTTGTACATTACTGGACAATAACCGAGAAAACTATTTAGCAATTAGGCCGCACGATATACAGGAAGTTTCGCCGGATTTGTTTTCAAAAATGATCTTCATCCAACGCGTGTATTCGGGTGACAGACCTTATTTATTGATGCGTATTCCGGTTTTTGTAAAGAATTTTTGTAAGAAGAGTACCTAAGGTAGTGGAGTAAATCACAAACCAGAAATATGATGGCCTTGAATGAATTTCTCTTTGCTGTACTTGGTTCTCGGTTTGTTCAAGAAAGATACCAATTCATTTAGAATTTTGATATACTCGGGCGCAATTTTTTATGCCCATAAGGAGTAACTGTGTCGCAATCTCTTGCAGTGGATTCAAGAACTTTTGTGCCCCGTGGTGACTTCATGGCCTGGGTTGTGTGCCTGTCAGCAGGATTATTTTTTTTCTATGAATTTTTTCAGCTCAATATTTTTGATGTAATCAACCAGCCCTTGCGCGATGATTTCCATATTGATGCGACTCAATTAAGCTGGATGTCCAGCGCTTATTTGTGGGCAGATATTCTATTTCTTCTTCCTGCAGGGATTATCCTGGATCGCTTTTCTACACGTACAGTGATTTTAAGCGCGATGTTTATTTGTGTTTTAGGTACAGTAGGTTTTGCTTTAACCCATTCATTTATTGTCGCTTCATTTTGTCATTTTCTTTCAGGAATAGGTAATGCATTTTGCTTTTTATCCTGTGTGGTATTGGTATCACATTGGTTTCCACCAAGAAGACAGGCTCTTGTCATTGGTTCTTTAGTGACTATGGCTTTTGTTGGCGGCATGATGGCTCATACACCTTTTGCTTATCTCTATGAGTTATTTGGATGGCGTAACGCTTTATTAATCGATGGTGCAGTAGGCGCTGGATTATTGCTTTGGATTTATTGGATGGTTCGCGATAAACCTGAAGATTCACCAATGAAAGCATGTACCAATCAGGAGCAAGTAATTTCTGGATTTATTAAGGCCTTATCCAACTCACAAAATTGGTTAGCAGGATTTTATACGTCCTTTCTTAATTTGCCGATTATGGTTTTATGTGCGTTATGGGGTGCTAGTTACCTACAAGCAGTACATCATTTACCTGACATGGCTGCCAGCAATGTTGTCAGTTTAATTTTTATGGGTAGTGTCGTGGGCTGTCCTTTGGCAGGATGGTTATCTGATACCCAAGGCCGGCGTAAGCCCTTGATGGTATTGGGGGCCGTTGCGACACTTATTACAGTTATTCCGTTATTCCTAGATGTGACTTTATCACAAACGACTTTGAGTGTTATATTTTTTGCCTTAGGCTTTTTTACAAGCACACAGGTAATTTCCTATCCTTTAATTGCTGAAAGTAATTCTGCTGAAAACACAGGTGCTTCGACAGGTATTGCCTCAGTAATTATTATGGGTGGTGGAGGCGTAGGACAGGTGCTCTATGGTTGGTTGATCGCGCATCATGCTGATGCGGTAGTGACAACTTATTCTGTGGCTGATTTTCAATATGCCATGTGGATGTTCCCTATAACTACAGTTTTGGCTTTAATCGCCGTATTATTAACCCGCGAAACAAATTGCAAGCGGTAAAGCTGAGGAGTAAAAATGCAAGTGGTGGATGAGTTTCAAGGATATAACGAGCTTAAATCGTCATTATTGCCCTGGATGGTATGTTTTGCTGCGACTTTATTCTTTTTTTATGAGTTTATTCAGGGGAATATGTTTGCGTCCATCGCTGCAAACATCATGCAAGATTTTCAGATACAGGCCGATAGAATGGCTTGGTTATCAAGTATCTACTATCTTTCCAATGTATTGTTTCTTTTTGTTGCGGGAATGGTGCTTGATCGGTTCTCGATTAAAAATACATTGTTAATCGCCATGTTTTTGTGTGTGGCCAGTACTTTTCTATTGGCTTACTCCCATTCATTTTATATGGCTTTATTTTGCCGATTTATTACGGGCATAGGTAGTGCCTTCTGTTTCTTGGGTCCCGTACGCTTAGCATCTCATTGGTTTCCACCAAAGCGCATGGCTTTGGTAACTGGAGCTATAGTGACTATGGCAATGGCTGGAGGCATGTTGGCTCAATATCCATTGACTCAATTAGTGATTTTGGTTGGATGGCGTCAGGCAGTGCAAAATGTGGGAATCCTGGGTTTCGTCATGTTGGTTGTGATGTTTTTTTGGATAAAAGAAAGACCGCAAGTTGCATTAAAGCAAGCTGTTAAACCAATTAATGTTATTTCGGCTGCTAAAAAAGCTTATTTAAATACCCAATACTTGCGGGCAGCATTCTATGCCAGTTTAATGAATATGGCCATCGCTGTATTTGGTGCCATGATGGGTACTTTATATCTGGTGCAACGATTAGATATTAGCTCTGCACAAGCGTCTATGGTAAATGGCATGTTATTTTTGGGGGCGATTATTGGTTCACCTCTGGTAGGTTGGATATCTGATAGAATGGGTTTGCGGGTTTTACCCATGAAAATAGGGGTGATTGCTTCTTTATTGACTTTGCTCGCAGTGCTTTACCTCCCGGTTTCTTATAGTACAATGGCATTTTTGTTTTTCCTTTTAGGTTTCTTTACGTCAGCACAAGTGATTAGTTATGCTTTAGTGGCTGAAAGTAGTTCGCCTGCAATGACTGCAACTGCTGTAAGTGTCATTTCAATATTGACTCAAGGCGGTTATATTGTATATCAAAATATGTTCAGTTATTTGTTAACGAGCCATGGCGGGATGCAGATGGTAAAAGGTACTCCCATATACCTACTCAGTGCATATCAATATGCCGCAATTATTTTACCTATAGGTTTATTAATTGCTTTTCTCATGCTTTTGGGTTTAAAAGAAACACGGTGCGAACATATTGAGGGCTAAAATGGCAGGGAGAGTTTGTATATTACTCATGGATTCCTTTGGAATCGGTGCGAGCTTGGATGCATCTCGATATGGGGATGCCGGCGCGAATACTTTTGTTCATATTCATCAAGCGTGTGAGCGCGGTGAAAGTGACAGGGAAGGGCTGCGTCAAGGGCCATTAACTTTGCCCAATCTGGCTAAATTAGGGCTTTATCATGCAGCCTTAGCCAGTAGTGGGTTGCGTTTTGTTGAATTGTCCACTTTTCCTGAGCCTATGGGCTATTATGGTTATGCAGTAGAACAGAGTTTAGGTAAGGATACTCCAAGTGGACATTGGGAGTTAGCTGGGGTTCCAGTTACTTTTGAATGGGGTTATTTCCCCGAGCAACCCTTTTGTTTTCCAAAAAAATTAATCGATGCATTGATTCAACGTGCCGGTTTACCAGGAGTACTTGGTGAGAAGCATGCATCGGGGACTACCATTCTTGAAGAATTAGGCGAAGAACATATACGAAGTGGTAAGCCAATTGTTTACACTTCAGCAGACAGTGTATTTCAAATTGCAGCTCATGAAGAACTTTTTGGTTTGCAGCGGTTGTATGATATTTGTGAAATCGCTCGTACTTTAGTGGATGAATATCAGATCGGCCGTGTAATTGCTCGTCCATTTATTGGTCAAGCAGGAGCATTCAAGCGAACAGCAAATCGTAAGGATTATGCAACGCTACCTCCTGCAAAAACCTTACTTGATTATTTGAAAGAAGCAGGTCGTGAAGTTATTGCTCTAGGGAAAATTGCCGATATTTACGCACATCAGGGTATCACTCAAGTCATTAAAGCAGACGGTAATATGGCTTTATTTGATGCTACTTTAACCGCAATGAAGACTGCACCTGATGGAAGTTTGGTTTTTACTAATTTTGTAGATTTTGATTCCTCATACGGTCATCGGCGTGATGTAATTGGTTATGCACATGCGCTTGAGGAGTTTGATGCACGTCTTCCGGAGCTTCATGCCTTATTAAAGCCTGATGATCTGGTTGTTATTGCTGCGGATCATGGTTGTGATCCTACTTTTCCTGGTTCAGATCATACCAGGGAACATATTCCAGTATTAATATTTGGTCCAAGTCTTAAAAGCCGTTTTATTGGACGTCGTGATACCTTTGCTGATGTTGGACAAAGCATTGCACAACATCTTGGGTTACAAAACTTATCCCATGGGGTATCCTTTTTTATCTAATCTCTATATAGTTTTGTAGCCTGGGTGCAGCGTAGCGAAACCCGGGATTAAGAAATTTATTCATTTTCATAAATCTCGGGTTTCGCTACGCTGCACCGAGGCTATACTCTGATGTCATTGCATAAATAGTTCCAATTTATTCATTTTGAACCCCCTTGTTTTTTTGTTTATCATCCCCATGTATGGAGTTCTGGTTTGATTTGAGGATTTAATTTTGGAACAATTTCGTGGGACAACCATACTTTCAGTAAGACGCGGAAATCAAGTAGTTATCGGTGGTGATGGTCAGGTAACTTTAGGTAATACTGTGATGAAGGGTAATGCACGTAAGGTGCGACGCCTCTACAAAGATCAAGTAATTGCTGGCTTTGCTGGCGGTACCGCGGATGCGTTTACTCTTTTTGAACGTTTTGAGGGCAAGCTGGAAATGCATCAAGGCCATTTAGTTCGTGCTGCGGTTGAGCTTGCTAAAGATTGGCGAACAGACAAAATATTACGCCGACTCGAAGCAGTACTCGCTGTAGCAGACATCAAATCTTCCCTAATTATTACAGGTAATGGTGATGTAATCGAGCCTGAGCATAGCTTAATTGCTATTGGCTCGGGTGGTCCTTTTGCACAAGCAGCTGCGCGAGCATTGATGGAAAATACAAAATTATCTGCTGTGGAAATAGTGCGTAAAGCATTAACTATTGCTGGAGATATCTGTATTTATACCAATAACAATTTAACTATAGAAGAATTAAATCATGGCAACAAATAACAATAAGGCGATGACTCCTCGTGAGATTATCCGAGAGGTGATGACTCCTCGTGAAATTGTCCAAGAATTGGATAAGTATATTATTGGCCAGGATGATGCGAAAAGAGCGGTGGCAATTGCATTACGTAATCGTTGGCGGCGCATGAACATTAAAGATCCTGCTTTACGCAATGAAATTATGCCCAAAAATATTCTCATGATTGGGCCAACTGGTGTTGGTAAAACAGAGATTGCTCGGCGTTTAGCTAAATTGGCTCGTGCTCCATTTATCAAAGTAGAAGCAACAAAGTTTACCGAAGTAGGATATGTCGGACGGGATGTGGACTCTATTCTTCGTGATTTAGCGGATATTGCAGTAAAACAAGAACGTGAATTTGCCATGAAGAAGGTAGAACATTTGGCTGAAGACGCAGCTGAAGAGCGTATTCTTGATGTATTACTTCCTCCTGCACGGGGCAGCTTAACACCAAGTGAAAAGGACAGTACAGCCAGGCAAGTCTTTCGTAAGCAATTGCGTGAGGGCATTCTCGATGAGAATGAAATTGAAATAGAGGTTTCAGCAACACCAATAGGCATCGAAATTATGGCTCCCCCAGGCATGGAAGAAATGACAAGCCAATTACAGTCAATGTTTCAACAAGTGGGCACTCATCGAACGAAAACCCGTAAAATGACTATTGGCAAGGCCATGCAAATTTTACGTGAAGAGGAAGCTGCGAGACTAATTAACGAAGATGACATTAAGACTCGTGCCATAGAGAATGTGGAGCAAAATGGTATTGTCTTTATTGATGAGTTGGATAAAGTGGCACGACGTGCTGAAAATGGAGGAGGCGGAGATGTTTCTCGTGAAGGCGTACAAAGAGATTTATTGCCTTTAGTGGAAGGAACAACGGTGACTACCAAATACGGCATGATTCGTTCAGATCATATTTTATTTATTGCATCCGGAGCATTCCATGTAGCTAAGCCGTCTGATCTGATTGCAGAATTGCAAGGTAGATTGCCAATACGTGTTGAGTTATCTGCTCTTTCTGTTGATGATTTTGTACGTATTCTTACTGAACCTACAGCATCATTGACACTGCAGTACAGTGCGTTAATGGCTACCGAAGGTCTAACGTTAACTTTTGATGAAACAGGAATTCGACGTATTGCCGAAGTAGCATGGCAAGTGAATGAGCGTACAGAAAATATTGGTGCACGTAGACTTTATACTGTTATGGAGCGATTATTGGAAGTTGTTTCATTTGAAGCAACAGATAAATCAGGCGAGTCTGTTCATGTTGATAAAGCATATGTTGAGAAGAATCTCGGACAGCTCGTAGCGGATGAAGATTTAGCTCGCTATATTCTTTAAACTAAAGCAGCCTGGGTGCAGCGCAGCGGAACCCAGGGTTAAGAGTCCAATCGACATAAATCCTGGGTTCCGCTGCGTTGCACCCAGGCTACGATTTCTGCGTTTCAGTACTCGACAATCAGCATTTTGACCAAGCTAGCGAAATTTAAGCAGACCCTATGATAATTTGTCTTCTCTTGTTCAGTTTTTGATGGGGGCTTGATTCAATTGGAATTTTGGTATGTGATTAAACTGTAGGTCATAAGAACAGATGTTCTCACGGAGGAGAAAAAAATGTCACATAATTCGAGTTCTATTGCTACAATGATCAGTGCGGATCTTGACCTTATAGAGAAGGGAGTAAATGATACAGTAACTTATGATTCTCATTCTTCTTTTTCGCGTGTTGATGTAAAATTATATTCCTTTTTTAATCATTCAAAACCTACTTTAGATTTCCCAGATGCTTATGCAAAGATTTGGAGTAAAATCAAAGGGGATTCCAATCACAGAAGAATCAAAGCGTTGCTTATAGATTATACCAAAGAAGATTGTTTTTTCGGTTCGTTTATCGGGCGAATGATTTCAGGACATTGGAATAGACATCATATCAGGGCAGTAAGTAAAATTATCGCGAATATCTCCCTTAAGAATTATTATGACTCTGCTGATGATATTGTTTCTGATTTGAAGACACTAAAACCTGAAAAAGGAGGATCTTTGTATCAACGAATTAAATTTATTGAAAAAAAATTGGAAGACCAATTAAAGTATGATTTTAAATTTTAACCGAAAAGAAGCAGTTGAGTTCGTAGCGGCCACCTTAGCTTGCTTGGTAGAATTCATTACTTTTTTTAGGTTTAAGATAATGGAGCTGTTTGATGTCTAATCCCTATGTTTTGGTTTTATATTACTCGCGAACCGGTTCTGTAGCACAATTAGCACAATATATTGCACGTGGTGTAGAACGTGTTGAGGGTATTGAAGCACGCTTAAGAACGGTTCCACCTGTTTCAACTACGTGTGAAGCGGTTGATAAGGCAATTCCGGATAATGGTGCACCCTATGTTACCTTGGATGATTTACGACATTGCCTTGGTCTTGCTTTAGGGAGCCCTACTCGTTTTGGAAATATGGCTGCTCCTTTGAAGTATTTTTTGGATAGTACGTCATCTTTGTGGTTGGCAGGTGATTTAATAGATAAACCTGCATGTGTTTTTTCTTCTTCTGCAAGTATGCATGGTGGTCAGGAAACTACTTTGTTAAGTATGATGTTGCCTTTGTTGCATCAGGGTATGATTTTATTAGGGGTACCTTATTCTGAACCGTCTTTAAATGATACGATTAGCGGTGGAACACCCTATGGAGTCACTCATGTTTCGGGTGTGGCAAATGATCGACCTCTGAGTCAAGATGAAATTAATTTAGCCAAGCATTTAGGGGAGCGTTTGGCACGAGCTGCTCTTCAGTTGAATAGAAAAAAATGAGTGATTTATTTGAGCCTGGTCCCGAGGCGAAATGCCTGAATACGTGCCGTGATTTCCAAAGTTCACATTCATCCAGACTATAATAAAATTGAGTGAAAAAAATGAAAGTAATTAGTTTTAATGCCAATGGTATACGCTCAGCAGCCCGTAATGGATTTTACGAGTGGCTTGCACTGCAAGATGCTGATTTTGTTTGTATCCAAGAAACGAAGGCCCAACCTGAGCAGTTAATTCCGGAAGAGCTGTATTATCCTCGTGATTATTTTTGTGAGTATTATTCAGCTCAAAAGAAAGGATACAGCGGAGTGGCAATTTATGCCCGTCACAAACCAAGTCGTATCGTGAAAGGTATGGGCTTTGATTATTGTGATAATGAAGGACGTTATATTCAATTTGATTATCCTAAATTCAGTATTATCTCCCTTTATTTACCGTCAGGGACTAGTGGCGATGAACGCCAGATGGTGAAGTACAATTTTCTCGAACAGTTTGCCGAACATTTAATGCGATTAAAAAATGAGGGACGAGAGTTAATTTTGTGTGGGGATTATAATATTGCTCATAAAAAAATCGATTTGAAAAATTGGCGTGGTAATCAGAAGAATTCAGGATTTTTACCTGAAGAACGCGCATGGATGGATGAGTTGTTTGGAACTATGGGTTTTATTGATGCATTTCGAGTGCATAATCAAGAAGAAGACCAATATACCTGGTGGTCTTTTAGAGGACGTGCATGGGAAAAAAATGTAGGATGGAGAATTGATTATCAGGTAGTAACTCCTGGTCTTACTGGGGATGTAGTCGGCAGTCGTATATTTCGTGAAGCACGCTTGTCTGATCATGCTCCTTTACTCATTGAATATAAAGGAGACTGGTGTGCTTAAATTAGCAAGCTGGAATGTGAATTCATTGAAAATAAGACTGGAGCAAGTATTAGAATGGTTTGATTCGACGCGGATGGATGTTCTTGCCATACAGGAAACGAAGTTGCTTAATGAAAATTTTCCTGTGACCGCGTTTACTGAGAAAGGCTACTATGTTGCATTTTCAGGACAGAAGACTTACAACGGTGTGGCAGTAATCAGTCGATATCCTTTTTCTGATGTGCTCACAGATATCCCTGACTTTAATGATCCTCAGCGGCGCATTTTGGTTGTGACTGTTGCCGGTATTCGCTTGATCAATTTATATGTTCCCAATGGTTCGGAGCTCACTTCGGATAAATATCAATACAAGCTGAATTGGTTGCAAAAAGTTACAGCATTTATTCAATTACAAATGAGTGTTTTTCCTAATGTGGCTGTAGTAGGTGATTTTAATATCGCTCCCGAAGATCGGGATGTTCATGACCCGGCTGAATGGGTCGGTTCTGTATTAGTAAGTCCCGCTGAACGAGAAGCGTTTACTCAATTATTACAACTTGGATTGCATGACAGTTTTAGAAATTTTATGCAGGATGAGCAGGTATTTAGTTGGTGGGATTATCGGGCGGGTGCTTTCAGACGCAATCGAGGTTTGCGTATAGATCATATTTTGTTGAGTAAAGCACTTAATGGATTATGCAAGCAATCAGTTATTGATAAAGAACCGCGTAAAGTAGAACGACCTTCTGATCATGCGCCTGTTTGGGTCGAACTGGATTTTAATGTAAATTCATAGTGTGCGGAAGCGAGCGGAGTCTGAAGAAAAAATAGATTAGCTTAGATTTTTTCTACTCCGCTTCTGCACGCTCGTTTGATAATTCATTTTTATTTATTTTGTAATGTTTCAAATAAAAACCAAATTCGTCGTTCTGTTTCATCAATATAAACTTCCAAGAGACTGGTAGTGGCAAAATCATCTCTCTTGCTGCACACTTCATGAACTTTTCTCATATTTTTTAAAAAACTCTTATTATCTTCCAGAAGATGATTCAGCATATCATCTGCTGATAAGGTTTCATTAACATCTTTAAGTGTTTGCAATTCTTTGATCTGGCCAATAGAATGGATTGTTTTTTCTCCAAGTTTGCGCACACGCTCTGCTAAAACATCAATCATTGCAAAAATTTGGTCGCTTTGTTCATCTAATAAAAGATGATAATCACGATAATGGGGGCCCGTCATATGCCAATGGAAATTCTTGGTTTTAACGTATAACGCAAATGTATCAGCTAAGAGTGGGTTAACCGCCTCGGCGATTTTACGACGATCTTTTATATCAAGGTCATTCGGTGTTTCAAGCCTATAAAGTGCTAGTTTTTTCATTTTAACTCCTGTTAAATGGATTTGCTTTTATAAGCGTAGACCAATCATTGTTAATTTGTTGCAAATTGATAAAAATATATTCATTTGTATGCAAAAAATAATTGAGGGCATAAGAGATTAGAAGATAATCACGTTTTGTGACGTGTGTTAGGGTAATTCATCCTCTTAGTGCTATCATTAATTATGGATTCATTTGATCGTAAGTCGTTCTTTGAAACAAAGAATGGAAGATGAGCAGTTTTTGATAAAAATTGATTTACAGAAATTTTTCTGCTATTGTTTTGCGTCATTTGTATCGAGTATGGTGCTTGGCGTTGGGTTCAGGTGGCGATACTCATTTAAAACTAAGAGAGTAGTATTATGAAGGCATCAATTCATCCAGATTATAAAGTAGTTAAGGTAACATGCAGCTGTGGCGAGGTATTTGAAACCCGTTCAACATTATGTAAAGATTTGAACATTGAAGTATGCTCACAATGTCATCCTTTTTATACTGGTAAGCAAAAATTGGTGGATACTGGCGGTCGAGTTCAGAAGTTCCGCGATCGTTATAGCCAGCGTTCTACTCAAGCTGCTAAAGAAGAAAAGAAATAGAGGCGCGTTATCTTTGCGCCTTTTTATTATACTTCACTCGAAGTGTAATTTATTGACAGATTGTTCCTGCAATGCTAATTTGCGGTACTTGTAGGTTCTTGACGTCCAATTCTTGTCCCAATCCCATCATTTCATGGCTGTTTCTCTTAGTAACGTTAAGAGTGTGTAGCCAGATGTTTGTGTGCCTGTGGTAGGTACTTTGGATAAGAATGAATTGGCAATGAATAGTAGGATTTTAAACCTTACTTAAGTTTTATTTCACGTGAAAGAGAGTAAGTACTTTGGATAATGAAGTTTTAAAGCAATGTGCATTAGATTATCACGAGTTTCCAACTCCTGGAAAACTCGGTGTCCATGTTACCAAATCAACTGACTCTCAGAGTGATTTGTCGCTGGCTTATACACCTGGTGTTGCTGCTCCTGTGCTTGCAATAGCAGAAAACCCTGAAGATGCTTATCGTTACACGAATAAAGGAAATTTAGTCGCTGTTATGACTAATGGCACTGCAGTATTGGGTTTGGGGGATCTTGGACCTCTTGCCAGTAAGCCAGTAATGGAAGGTAAGGCAGTTTTATTTAAGCGTTTTGCTGGCATTGATGTATTTGACATAGAAATTGATGCTCACGATTCGCAAGCTTTCATTTCTACAGCAAAACGGATTGCTCCCACTTTTGGGGGGATTAATCTGGAGGATCTTAAGGCGCCAGAGTGTTTTGAAATTGAGCAGGCTTTAATGGAGCAATTGAACATTCCAGTATTTCATGATGATCAGCATGGTACTGCAATAGTTGTTGCGGCAGCTTTGCTTAATGCCCTTGAGCTACAACAAAAAAAGCTATCTGAAGCAAAAATTGTGTGTATTGGAGCAGGAGCGGCAGGAATTGCCTCTATGCGATTGCTTGTGGCTTTGGGTGCTCACAAAGAAAATATGTTCCTTTTGGATACCAAAGGTGTTATTCATTCTGGAAGAGCTGATTTAAATGCTTATAAATTTGCTTTTGCGCGGACTACTGAATGTAGGACTTTAGCAGATGCACTCGTTGATGCTGATGTTTTTATTGGGGTTGCCAAGCCCAATTTATTAGATGCCGATTTATTGAAATTAATGGCACCTAGACCTGTTATTTTTGCCTTGTCAAACCCTGATCCCGAAATTAGGCCTGAATTGGCTTTTCAAGTACGCGATGATTTGGTCATTGCTACTGGACGTAGCGACTATCCGAATCAAGTCAATAATGTGTTATGTTTTCCTTATATTTTTCGTGGTGCGTTGGATGTACGCGCAAAGTGTATTAATCAATCAATGCAAATTGCTGCAGTTGAGGCAATTCGTCAACTGGTGCATGAGCCCGTTCCTCAGGTAGTGAAGGATAATTACCCAGGCGTTACATATTGGGATTTTGGTCCTAACTATATTATTCCCAAGCCTATAGATCCTCGTTTAAGAGAACGAGTTCCTGCTGCTGTAGCTCAGGCTGCAATAGCGAGCGGCGCAAATCAAGTAAGTAGTAATTTAGAATAAAAGCAGCATCCTGAATACAGGGCTCAAGGTGTAGCAGTATGCCGTATGAGATGTGCCGGGGTGCGCCCAGGATAATCGGTGAATTATACAGCCAAGGGGTTCAACTGTTGCATTGATGACAGTGCGCCCCCTTGCTTAACCAAATAGTTAAGGAGATTACTTTGCTTTCTGAAAACCGGAGAAATTACGCATTAATTGGATGGCTTATTTGTGGTCTTGGAGCCGTGTTTTACAGTTATGAATATTTGCTTCGAATAGCGCCTAGTGTTATGGAAACTGCTCTGCGTGAGCATTTTAATTTATCAGCCACGGGTTTTGGGCATATTTCATCTATATATTATTACGCTTATGTCCCGATGCAATTACCTGTAGGGATTATGATGGATCGATATGGTCCTCGTAGATTATTAACTTTTGCTTGTATGATTTGTGTCATTGGAACTTTTCTATTTACGGGGACAACCTCTTTTTGGGTTGCAGCTTCAGGACGATTTTTAGTCGGATTAGGTTCTGCATTTGCATTTGTAGGGGTATTAAAGCTTGCTACAATTTGGTTACCTGAAAATAAGCTTGCTATGGTTTCTGGCATTACTTCAGCATTAGGAACAGTAGGTGCCATGCTAGGTGATAATTTTTTAGAGCTCTTTGTTACCCAAATAGGGTGGATTAAAACCTTAAACATAACTGCCTTTTTTGGGATCGTATTAACCTTTGTATTATGGTTAGGAATTCATGATAAAAAAGGACGATACAGACAAAGCGGTACGGTTTCTAATTTTAGAACAGGTCTCATTGATTTAAATATAATAATCAGTAATAGACAAATATGGATTAATGGATTGTACGGCTGTATGGTTTATCTACCTACAACTGTTTTTGCTGAATTATGGGGGATTCCCTATTTAAGAAATGCTCATGGTCTATCAGCACATGGTGCGGGTTTAGCGAATTCATTACTTTTCTTAGGCTTTACTATAGGTGCGCCACTGATGGGTTATTTTTCTGACAGAATAGCGCGCAGAAAGCTTCCGATGTTTATAGGTGCTAGTGTTGCAACGGTACTCATGTTGGTTATCCTGTATTTCCCTGGTTTGAGTGAAACGAATGTACAGATACTCATGTTTTTCCTGGGGTTATTTTATAGTGCACAAGCGATTGTATTTGCTGTTGGAAGGGAGTTGAGCCCTGGTGAAGCAGCTGGTACCGCTATGGCATTTACTAACATGATTGTCATGCTCGGTGGTATGTTGCTGCAACCCTTAGTAGGGCATTTATTAGATTTCAGTTATTCCTTACGTAGTGGTGCTTCTCTTTCTTCAGTGTTGGTTATGGATAATGTTAATAGATTATATAACATGACTGATTATCGCATCGCTCTGGCTTTTATACCGATCAGTATGTTTATTGCAGCTTTATTAACTTTCTTTTTAAGGGAAACTCACGCTCATGCGCCTAAATGATAACGTTTCAAGGAAACAATTGCTTTTTGGCATATTTATATGCTTTGTTGGGGCTGTTTTTTATTGCTATGAGTTTATCTTACGTATTATTCCTGGAGTTTTACAGACTGAACTGAGCATTGCGTTGGGGCATATTTCAGCGACCACTTTTGGCCAAATATCTGCCTTATATTATTTTGCGTACTCCCCGATGCAGATGCCTGTAGGAATGCTCATGGATCGGTTTGGTCCCAGACGGCTTTTAACGTTTGCCTGTATCTGTTGTACCGTTGGCTCCTGGATGTTTAGCCTGACCTCATCCATGTTTTTGGTGGGGGCGGGGCGCTTTTTAGTGGGCTTTGGCTCTTCCTTTGCTTTTGTCGGTGTATTGTCTCTTGCGTTACATTGGTTGCCCAGACGCTATTTTTCTTTAGTCGCAGGCCTCATGACTACTTTAGGAATGTTAGGGCTTGTTTATGGTGAAGTGAAGATTACTGAATGGTCTGAGAGCATTGGTTGGGAGTATGTATTATTCTTAATCGCCATTGTAGGCGCTGGATTGAGTGTATTGATATTTTTCGTGGTTCGTGATGGGCCTGAGGGGCATCAGTCAAATAAACATCCTTTACCTGAATTCTTTAGAAATGTTCTTAAAGTGTTAATGGCTCCAGAAGTTTGGGTCATTGGTTTCGTCGGAGCCTGTTTATATACTTCATTGTCTGTATTTGGTGAGTTGTGGGGAAAAACGTATTTGGAGCAAGCCCATAATTTGACTAAAGTTGAAGCTGCCAGAACTGTCTCTGCCGTTTTTTTGGGTTGGGCTGTTGGTGCTCCTATTGCTGGATATTTATCGGATCATACCGGAAGACGTTTGTTGCCTTTGGTTTTAGGCGCAATTTTAGCCTTGATTTGCATTAGCATCGTATTATATTGGCCTGGCCTATCCTACGTTAGCTTGAATGTTCTATTGTTTTTTTATGGTGTGTTTAGTGCGACAGAAATTATCGTATTTATTATGGCCAAAGAATGCAGTGGTGCTCAATTATCAGGTACGGTATTTGCAGCAACAAACATGATAGTAACCCTTGGAGGTGTTATTTTCCAACCACTTGTTGGCAAGTTACTGGATACTTTTGGTGATAGCGGCATTGTAGAGGGAGAGCATATCTATACAGTAGTAGATTATCAGGTTGCTTTATCGATTTTACCACTTTCATTATTACTCGTTACTATCCTTGCTTTCTTTATTAAAGATCATGATCATAAAGATCATCCAATTAATTAGGGCTGTTTCCATTTCTACTATCTTGGTCAAAATGACCTGATTTTCTGCGCTCCGATGCTCACATACTCCATGTATGCGCGCTTCGGTGCTCGAAAATCAGATCATTTTGACTCAAGTTAGCGGAATGTAAACAGCCCCTTGTATTTCTACGATCTTGGCCAAAATGTAAAAGGTCTTTAAATGTAGCCTGGGTGCAGCGCAGCGAAACCCGGGATCCCATGTCAGCTAACCCGGGTTTCGCTGCGCTGCACCCAGGCTACATTATGAATTAATTAAATATTGCAATTAACTCTTTTACCGGCTGGCGTAGCGATCCCTGACAATTGATAAAACGCGATACGGGAAAACTTTTAATTTCTGCTTTTCTATAGTGGTGTCGAGTAAACTCAGTATCATGGTTAGAAAGAATAACTGGAATACCCTTAGCTGCTGTTTCTTTAGCCAACTCCGTTAGCTCGATTTGATCTTCTGTTGTAAACAGTTTTTTGGTGTAGGGTAAATGATGTGATTTCTCTGAAAGAAGTACGTAGGGTGGGTCGCAATAAATCACATCACCTCGCTCTGCATATTCAAACGTTTTTCTGAAATCATTATGGACGAATTCTGTCTGTTGGCTTTTCAAATGAAAAAGTTGCATTTCTTTGTGTGGAAAATAAGGCTTGCTGTAAAGCCCAAAAGGAACGTTATAAATTCCTTTGGAGTTATATCGGCATAAGCCATTATAGCCGTGCCGATTTAGGTAAAGAAAAAGTGCAGATTTTTCTGGTGAATGAGGGGAAATATTAAAATCAGAGCGGAGTTGATAATATTTTTCTTTACGGTTGAATTCTGGGTTAAAATAGGTTTCGCACTGCTTAATGAATGCGTTTCCATTTCGTTGTAATGTAGTAAAAAGATGGATTAAATCAAAATTGCTCTCAGCCAACAGATAGGAAGAATAATTCGTATTCATAAAAACGACACCTGAGCCGGCAAAAGGCTCAATGAGGCGTTTACCCGGAGGAAGAAAGGGAATAATCTTTTCCAGACAGTTGTATTTACTACCTGCCCATTTGAGAAAAGGTCTTATTTTAACCATAGGTTTTACCACGATTTATTCAGAAAGAAGTATTGCTCATTTTTAAGAAAAAAAACAGAATTTTTAGTGCAAAAATTTATAACTCATTAAGTATACCTTTTGCCGATTGTGTGGTTGGATCAAAAAAATAGAGTCCTGCTCCACGATAATTGCTAGGCCATTATTTACAATACATTCATTTATTCCTATTATTGATTTTTGAAACAAAAATCAAATGAGAGGTGTGATGAGTCAACGTGGAGGTAAACGAGAAGGAGCTGGGCGGCCTTTAGGCGGAGGAAAATACGGATTAGAATCTACTAAAGCAATACGTATCCCCGTTTCTCGTCTTCCGGAAATTCATGCACTATTGGAAAAAGAGTCTAAGACATATAAATTACCTCTTTATTCCAGCAAAGTTCAAGCTGGATTTCCCTCTCCAGGTGATGATTACATTGAACGTTACTTAGATTTAAATCAGCAGTTGATAAAACATCCTGCAGCGACATTCATTCTGACCGCGACAGGAGATTCGATGACTGATGCAGGTATTCATTCAGGCGATCTATTGATTGTTGACAAGAGTCTTGAAGCACAAGATGGAAAAATTGTAATTGCCGCGCTCAATGGAGAGTTGACTGTAAAGCGCTTATCTAAAATAGGAGATCGTGTACGGCTTCTTCCAGAAAATCCAAAATATAAACCGATTGATATCACGGATGGGCAGGATTTAGTGATTTGGGGTGTAGTTACTTATGTAATTCATAAGTTTTACTGAAATTGAAAATTCCACATGCTATATTAAACATGTTAGTTTTTAATAGGAACACTTTTTAAGGGAACTAAAATGAAAACGAAAGCAATTATTCTAACATCAATGGTCTTGGCTTATTCAACTGTTTTTGCCGATTCAACTCCACCTAAAGTGAGCATTCAACAGGCGCTTTCTGCGGCTGAAAAAGCAGGATATACAGATATCCGAGAAATTGAGCTGGATGATGGTCAATGGGAAGTTTCAGGTAGAGACACTCAGGGGAAGGAATTTGAAATAAAAATTGATGCAGCAACGGGTGCGCTCTCTAAAGAAGATCGAGATTAAATGACTACAATTCTTGAATCAGCTATTGGGCCAGGATTTCTGGTGTGAGGTTTATACAGGAGATCTTTTTAGGATGTTAAACTGATTCGGAGCTACTCGGCTCAATACTCCCAAATGACAGGAAATAAAGGGTGTTCCATTTGTGCTCCTGCTGGAAGCTGTTCGCTCAACCCTGGGAAATCGGGTGATGTTACCCATTTTCGTGGTGCATGAGTGATGTCGTCACCGAGAAAACGCACAGAGAATACTCTTCGTCGTTGATTGCAACTCACTCCACCTGCAGAATGAAGCGTGAGCATATGAAAGCAAACGATGTCGCCAGGAGTTGTTTCCCAGCCAATAATGGGGTAATTTTCCTGTTTTGAGTCAATATCAGGAAGATCAGCGAGGCTCCCTTCCGGAAACCATTTTGCTTGGTTATTCATAAAAGAACGAGGCATGAGCCAAGGCCCCAAATGAGAGCCTGCAATAAACTCTAAAGTGGATGCATGAGGTACTCGATCAACAGGTATCCATAAACTGCAATTTTGCATTCCTTCAATATTGTAATAGGGTTGATCTTGATGCCATGGGGTTCGTTGCCGCGTACCTGGCTCTTTAACCAGAAGATGATCATGATAAAGTCTTGTTTTTTTACTCTCCATGAGTTTACCGGCAATAAGGCTAACTGGTGATTCAAAAATAAATTGTTGATAATGAGGATTCGTTTGCCAAGTGCAAAAATCCTCAATAAATCGCCCGGGATCATCATTCTTACTTGCAATTTTAACTCTAGGGCTAGGGGATTTCAGGTTGAGTTCAATGCCGGTTCGAAGTAGTTCTATTTCTACAGGACTGAGAATTTGACGAATACACACCGCGCCATCTTTTTTATAAGCATTAATTTGAGCTTGAGTAACAACTGCTTCAACACGCTGAATAATCTGCTCTGAAATAGAATGGTTTTTCATCTTTGGTAAAAATGAGTTGTTTCATTGATGTTACTAAAACTCAAGATAAAGAGCCATTTCTTAAATAAGAGAGTGACAATCTCCTGATTTAAAAAAATCATGTGTGCAATTGAAAGTTATGCTATTTTACAGCTTTGTCATGAAAAAGGATTTGCAGGTGCATGAGTTGAAATTAAAACCCAGTGAACGAAAAATTATTTTTCTTGCTTCTTTGGGCGGGGCCTTGGAATTTTATGATTTTGTCATTTACGTTATTTTCGCACCGATAATCAGCCAGGTTTTTTTCCCAGAAACCGACAAATTGGCTTCATTGATGAGTGTATATGCCGTGTTTGCCATTGGCTATTTGATTCGTCCACTAGGAGGTGTCGCTTTTAGCCATTTTGGAGATAAATACGGTCGTAAAAAAACGTTTATTTTTTCGGTCATCTTAATGGCTGTTCCAACGGTTCTTATTGGCGTTTTACCAACGTATCAACATATAGGAATTTTTTCGAGTATCCTTTTGATTTTTTTACGGCTATTGCAAGGATTATCGATTGGCGGTGAAATTCCAGGAGCATTAACTTTTACTTGCGAACACGTAAATCCTCGCTCCAGAGCACTTGCGTGCGGCGTTATTTTTTCTTGCCTCAATGTAGGTATTTTTCTGGGCGCAATGATTAGTTTGATTCTGACGAATGAACTTTCAAACGCACAATTATTAAGTTTCGGTTGGCGTATTCCATTTATACTTGGTGGATTACTTGGGATATTCAGTTTCTATATTCGTAAACAATTGGCTGAGAGCCCCTTATTTCTTGCATTTAAGAATTCAACAGAAAATACGCGAATGCCCTTTGTCGAAGCAATTACTTTATACTGGCGAAAGATTTTACAAGGTATTGGTATAACGTGCTTGGGTTCTGTAAAGATTAATTTATTATTTTTATATATGCCTACGTATCTTTCAACGATCCTTGCTTATCCAAAACAGCAAGCGACCTTATTCAATACGATTAATTTGGGTTTTTATTCCTTGTTACTTATATTTTTTTGCTGGTGCGGTGATCGTTTGGGTCGTAAGTTGATTCTTTTAATTGGATCAGCTGGTTTTATTTTATTAAGTTATATTTTATTTGTTACTTTATCCAGACAAACGACTGTATCACTTATTGTTGCCTTATTTATTTTTGCTATTTTAAGTAGCGCCATCATGGTTTATCCCAGCATACTGGTTGAACTATTCCCAGTCTCTATTCGTTACACCGGCATTGCTATTTCTTATAATCTCGCATTTGCTTTTTTCGGAGGTTTAACTCCCTTTATTGCTACTTATTTAATTGACGCATTAAACAACAATCTAGCCCCCAGCTTTTATCTAACTCTGAGTGCAATTCTTTGTTTTATCGCAGTATTGACTGTTAAAAAACTCTATGTGGAAACGGAGGCTTCATCATGAGTTCGGGAGATTGCATACATCAGAAGTTTGGTATCAGCATCAACCCAAAGTGTACTTGCAAACATTTATAATTACACCTATATTTGTCTGATTGTTGATCATTGAGATTATAAATGATAGCAATGTTCGCGGCTTATCTTCTCCACAGGATAATTTGGAGAACTGGTTCAGCAACTAGTTATAAATTATTAAAGTCGCTGAGATAAAGGATTAGGAAAGGTTTAAGGTGGACCTTGATTGAGCTTTTAATTCAGCGATATGATAAAACTTCATCAGGACTCTTAAACACTCCTATTCTATTTTTATCTATGCTAACCCCAGGGAATTGCTGACGGTTAATTTTTATATCACGCGTTAAAAACATCTAAACTGGGGAGACTTATATGAGCAAGTCAGGATATTTATTCTTATTGTTTCTAGGATTATTATCATTTAAAAGCCAGGCAGTTCCGAATGATAGTGAGATAGATTCCTTATTAAAACAACAAATTATTGGTACACAAGCTATTGGTGCAAAATATCATTTTACCAGCGATGATCCAGTAGTCGAGCAGGCGAAAAAAATTCTGGATATGGGTTCTAAAATGATCAAAATATCCGCTAAAGAGGGACCTGTACTCGATGCTATTTTGGATATGCCTTTCGAAATTTATTTCTTCTGGTGGCGCTCTGATGGAAAAATCTGGGAGAATGGTTTATCTGAGTCTGATAAGGCAAAGGAATATAAAGCAACTTATGATTTCGCCAAAAAATTGCTCACTCGTAATGCCCAGCTTGAGCAAACATTCTATTTAGGTAATTGGGAGGGAGATTGGTATCTGATAAACCCTAAAAATCCAATAGAACCAAGTCAAAAGAAAATACAAGGAATGATTGATTGGTTTAATATAAGACAGAAAGCAGTTGAAGATGCTCGCAATGATGTGGGGAAAAATACTTTAGCAAAGGTTTACCTGTATGCTGAGGTAAATCGGGTGCGAGATGCGATGGTTTTTAACAAAGATCGCGTGGTTAATAAGGTATTGCCTAAGACTAATGTGGATTATGTTTCTTATTCAAGCTACGATGTACAACAAGAACCAGTAGATGTGATAAAGCAAACGCTCAATTATATTGAAGATAAATTACCTGAAAAGGCAGGTATTAGCGGTCGCAGAGTCTTTATAGGTGAATGTGGCATTCAAGCTAAACGTGTTGGTTTTAATCCCCAAAAACATGAAAAAGTGAATCGTGATATCTTTATAAAGTTCTTACAGACTAATGTTCCGTTTATACTTTATTGGGAAATGTATAATAATGAAGTGGAAAATAATGAACAACAAGGGTTTTGGTTGATCAACGACGCAGATCAAAAACAGCCTCTGTATTATACACTCGAAGCACTTTACACTGCCCAAAAAGGTTTCAAAGATATTAGAAAACAATCGATACAATGGCTGGAAGAGAAAAGTAATTGATGTCTTTGGATACCGCGCATAAAGCGCGGTATGGCCCAGGCTACAGTATATTAATTGGGAACAGAACGTTTCTCTTCAAAAAACTGTACCTTACCTGTCTTGATATCATGTACACCTGCTACAATCCCTACTTGTTTTTTGCTAATTAAATCTCTGAGTATCGGGCTTCTTTCTTGTATTTCTTTGACAACTCTTAAAGCATTGGCTTTAGCGATGGCATCAATTAATTTAGGATCCGCACAATTTTTTGTTCCTTGCTCTTCCATACTTGTTTGCACAACGGGCTTAATTTTGTCTAAGACATCAGTTAAATGTCCGAGCTGAGCACCCTCACATGCACCTACTACAGCACCGCATGAGGTATGTGCCAAGACTACAATAAGGCGGGATCCAACTACTTTAGTTGCAAACTCCATGCTTCCCAAAATATCATCATTGAGCACATTTCCGGCTACACGTAAGGTAAATAAGTCAGCTAAACCTTGATCAAAAAAGAATTCAGGAACGCTACGTGAATCCATACAATTGAGAATTACTGCAAAGGGATATTGTCCATAAGAAGATTGATATGCTTGCTTTAAATAATCTCTGGATATTTGGGTATGGCTTAAAAAACGTTGATTTCCCTCTTTCAATCGGTGTAGGGCTTCTTTTGGAGTCATTTTTTGTTGTTTTTCTTGAGTTATTGTTTTGCCTAAAATTGGCATCTCTGTAGCAGAACTTGCAAAGCCGGTAAATGTACACGTAAAACCCAATATTAAAGCCAAGATCTTTATTAGATGCTGCATTATGATACTCCGTTTTTTAATTAGAAATCGTTCCCTTTTATAGATAATAACTTAAACTTACAATTCATACACTATCCCTTGAATTTTAATAAAGTGCCTCTATCTATAAGGATGTAGAATAATGATTAGGAGGTAGTATTTATGAGTATCGTAAGACGCGATTATTTTCCTGTATACAATGAACTGGGTTCATTCTTAGATAATTTTTTCAGAGGGCAATCATCAGATTCTTCTATAGTAGATACAAGTACATGGACGACTCCTGTAGATATTAAAGAAGAAAAAGAGCGCTTTTTAGTACTGGCAGATATTCCTGGTGTGAATAAGGAAGACATTCAAATATCCTTGGAACATAATATCTTAACACTTCGCGGAGAGCGTCACTTCGAGAAAACAGAAAACAAAAATGGCTACACGCGTACGGAGCGTTCACAAGGTCAGTTTTATCGTCGCTTTAGCTTACCGCAAACCGCTGACGATACAAAAATAAGCGCTAAATACAAGCAAGGAGTGTTGGAAATTTCGATTCCTAAAAAGGAAATTGCAGTTGAGAAAAAAATTAATATCACCGTAGAAGAGTAAAGTGGGCTTATTAATTTGGGACGCGAAGCGGGACACCCGAAATGTAGGTCACAAAACTGCAATTGTAGCCTGGGTGATAGTGAAGCCGTAACCCGGGTTCCGCTTCGCTGCAGGCTACATATTTAAAAACCAGCAGGTTTGTTAGTCATTAGATAAAAAACAATAATCAGACTAATAAATGCTGGCCAACCTAAGCAAAACCAGTATTTAAAATAACGAAAATAGATGGGGGGTAAAGGCATATTTTTTTGTTCGGCTTCTACGGCAAAATCACGCATTTTAATCTGGAGATACACTACCGGAAACCAACAAAAAGCTGCAATTAAATAGCCAATAATCGATCCCATTACCCATAATGAAGTCCAAGCATAACCTGCTAAATAAACCATCCAAAGCCCAGTAACCGGTTGAATAAAGCCGGAAGTTCCAGTAAAAATCCAATCTGCAAGTACAACATAGCGCGTCGTAGCAGCAATGATCTGAGTTTTGCCAGTACGGTGTCCATATAACATCGTACAAGCAGTTCCTATTCCGGTACCAAAAAGAATTGTCGAACTGATAACATGAATAAATTTAAGCCAAAAGTAGAGCATTATCGATCAGACTCCAGGGCTAAAGAAACAAGTATGGCAGCCAAAAGTGGAATATTTTTCGCTAAAGGTGCAAAAGGTTCAAACCATAAATTAGGAAGTTTCCACGTTAAAATGGAACTATAACCTAAAATGATTAGGATTTGTAAGAAACTCACTTTTTTTAGGTGATTCATAAACAATACGGCTAAACCTATAACTCCATCAAGAATGCTGGCGCTATAAAATAAGATAGGTTGCCAGAATGCATTGACTCCAATTTGTGCCAAAAGTTCGTAGGAATTCGCTTTGGGATAAAAAAAGAGACAGCTTATTGCAGTAAATAACCAAATAAACGCAATGCTAAACTTTAAAACGGGTTTAAGAAAATAAAGTCGAGCATGCCAACGATCTTGAATCGAACTGGGGTAACGATAGATTCCCTCAGTAAACTCTTGGGGAGTAAAACCAATTTTATCTTGGAATTTTTGGGTCTCTTCGGGGCTCGTTGTATTATTCTGAATGAGTAATTTATAAGAGTTCGTATTTAAGACAGAATAAGGGATAAAATCTCCGACAAGCGATGCGAGTCGGATAAGTCCTGCAGGCACAAAAAATAATTTTGCTTTGGCGAAACCAAGCCAGGATCGCATTTGGATTAGAATATTGTTTAAATTGATGCGTTTTGCACTTACAGCGTTTAACAGCACATTTTTATCTGAGGGTAGATCAATAAGTTGGCTCACTGCTTTGGATAAATCTTCAACGTGAATGGGTTGAAATTCCTGGGTACCCTTACCGGGTACAGGAGTAATCCAGGGAAGTCCACAAAGACCACGAAATAAAGAGGTGCCACCATACGAACCTCGACCATAAACTAGGGATGGGCGCAAAATAATGGATTGAATCGGTAGCGTAAGCAAATAGTCATCTGCTGCTTTCTTACTTTGAGCATATGCGACATCAGAGGTCTCTATCCCAAGAGCCGAGATTTGAATAATCTTTTTTACCTTAGCTTTCACACATGCATCAAATAATACCCGTGGGGTCTCATAATGAATTGACCATATTACTTTATTATTGGGATGATAGAGAATTCCTACACAATTAATCACTACATCAATCTTTTGTAAACGTTCAAACCAGAGGCTAATGGATTTGTCATTGATAAAATCACAAGGAATCACCTGTGCTGCGGGAAACAATTTTTTGGTGAAGGCCACATCACGCACGCAACATGTCACTGTATGATTGGTCGCAATAAGCCTGCTCACAATATGTGACGCAATAAAACCTGAAGCACCAGTAACCAATACATTCATTGCAGATCCTTAATCATCTACTCAATGATACCATCATAATTTATATGGGGCTTTTTTTCAGCCGGTTCATCTTTCTAAAGAGAATCGATAATTTTTTATAATCCCCTACGTACCGCGCTTGATGCGCGCGGTAGATAGGGTGAAAAAATTTATAAGGATCGTTCAGACTAAGTTTGGATTAAGAGACACTTTTCTCTGGATTCAATGAAAAAATGCGAAGACGATGATGATCGGGATCAAGTGCTACAAAAGTATAGCCAAAATCCATCATCGTCGGGGGTTGTGCAATCTGGATCCCCTGTTGTTGCCAGAGCGTATAAAGTTCGTCGATCATGGGATCATTTTGCACTTGCAATGAAAGCTCTCCTCCACCACCAAGAGCTGTTGCACGAGGTTCAACAGAGTGCTTTGACCATAGACCAAGACGCATACCGGATTTTAATAAAAACATGACAAAAGTAGGCGACGATTCAACAGGTTGACTCTTGAGTAACTGCTCATAAAACGATGCACTAATCAGAGGAGCATCAACATACAAAATAATTAAATTGGGATCAAGATACATAAAGAACTCCTTTTAATTTAACGGAGAGTTGAGTTTAAAAGATCATGCTGACAGTTTTTGTCAGTAGTGTTTTCTCCTGAATATATAAGATATATGGATAACAAGAATGATTGGTGATTTAATATCGCCAAAGTTGTTTTTGGAATATTTAAAAGGAAGTTGATCATGTATAAGTTCTATGTAGATCCCGATATAGCAAAAGCCTCCACGTTACCTGCACATTTTTATACATCTCCGGAGTGTTTCGAGCACATAAAAGAAAAAATATTTGCCAGGACTTGGCAGTTTTGTTGCAGTACAGAAAGCCTGCGATTGGATGGGCAATTGGTGCCTTTTACGTTATTGCCAGGATTGTTGGATGAACCTTTATTATTTGTTCGTGATGAACAAGACCGCTTTCGTTGCCTCAGTAATGTATGCACCCATAGAGGTAATATTTTGATTGAGGCACCGTGTTCTGCTGAGAAAATTAAGTGCTCCTACCACGGACGTCGATTTAATCTTTGCGGCGAATTCCTGCATATGCCCGAATTTGAAAAGACTTGCAATTTCCCAACCGCAAAGGACAATTTGTCGCAAATTCCATTTGATTGTCTTGAGCCATTTCTTTTCGCCTCATTATCACCTCAAGTACCTTTTCAGGAGGTGTTTGCTGATATTAAAGAACGTCTTTTCTGGTTGCCCATGGAAAAAATGCGTCTCGATCTAAATCGTTCACGCGACTATTTAGTAAAAGCGCATTGGGCGTTGTATTGCGAAAATTATCTTGAAGCATTGCACATCCCTTTTGTCCATCATTCATTAAGAAAGGTGATTGATTGTACCACTTATACCACAGAGCTTTATCGTTATTGTAATTTGCAATTAGCTTTAGCCAGTCATGGAGAAGAGAGCTTTGCCTTACCCAAAGACTCTCCTGACTATGGCAAACACGTAGCGGCTTATTATTATTGGATTTTTCCAAACACAATGCTTAATTTTTATCCTTGGGGATGTTCTGTAAATGTAGTGAAGCCATTAGGACCTGAATTAACAAAAGTTTCATTTTTAACTTATGTGCTTGATGAAACTAAGTTAGGTAAAGGAGCGGGTGGTGACTTGGATAAAGTGGAGCGTGAAGATGAAGCAGTTGTGGAGTCGGTTCAACGGGGAATTCGTTCCCGTTTTTATGAAGCAGGTCGTTTTTCTCCCACAAAAGAACAGGGGACCCATCATTTTCAACGGCTACTTTGCGAATTTCTCAATGATTGAGGAGAGAGTATTTTTTGTTGTGTAAAAAAAGTATAAAAACTATTTTTTGATTTAGCCATTGTTAGCTCATGAATTATGATAAGCTCGTATTATATAAAAAAAACAAACTTAATGTACATTAATTATTTTTCTTGAATATTAATAAGACTATTTTATGGGGATTTTAGAAGCAGAAATGTTTATTGAACGGCAAAATAATGTGGCCAGTGTCGGCAATTTAATTTGGCTGTTTACACCCGTTATCCTTCCTCGCTATTGACAATGTAGATACATAGTATATACGGAGTGATAATGATAATTCACACTAAAATTCAAAAATGGGGAAATGGGCTTGCTTTAAGCGTCAGTGGATGAATGCGTGATATTCCTCATTTTGAAGAAGGAACAGAAGTAGAATAGGTGGAGATTTTTGACGAGGGATTCTTAGTAAAAAAATCTTTATTCAAAAAATCCATCTTTTTCAATATAGTATAGTGAGGCTCAGTTATTAGAGGGTTTAAATCAAACAACGTCCCATTCTGAGTTATTAACCAATCCATTATCAAATGAGATAGAGTAATGGATAGAATTATATACCCGACATAAGCGATATCGTTTTATTAGATTTTGAACCCACTAAAGGTAAGGAAATAGGTAAATATAGACCCTCATTAATTTTGTCTTTACAAGCGTATAATGCAAATACTGGTTTAGCTATTTGCTGCCCAATTGATTGCTGATTGAATGTTAGATATGGTTTTGTTTAAAACGGATAATAAGCCAAACTAACTTTGAGGCATCTGAGCTAGTAAGCTTTAAGGTGCATCTCTAAACTTTAATTCAGGAAGAGAAAAATCCTTTTTTCTTTTCATGGGAAAGGCATTAAAGACCCTCAAAAAAGTGAAACTGTAAACTATCGTTGTTTAATTAGCTCACTTGCTTATTCTTTTTAATTGGAAAGGCACTTTTCATTTACGCATTTACCGGTAGCGGAATAAGTTTTTGTCCAAAATAGCAATCACCAGGATTTAGGAAGTCCACACCTCGTGTCCCCGAATACAAAAAATCTTTCATTATCAGGAATAGAACTAAATACATAATTTCATGAGCCATTAATGATCAGTTAAGTCAAAAATATTACTATTTTCCGGTTGTAATAAACGCCCAGTATTACATTTGTACACCCTTTTAAGTAATGAATTACGGCACGTCCATTTCAGACAATTAAAAGGAAGAGATGGTATTCACAGAAAGCGAGAAATGAAAGCCATTATCTAAAAAATGTAGGGTCTACAATAAATTTTTATATTTTTATGCTCAAAAAGCGAGGTAATAATGGAAGCGAAAATAATAGATAAAGAAATAGAAGCGCAAATAGAAGCACATAAACAAAAGAGAACATTAGAAGAACTAATAAATGACATAGAAAATCTAATTGCAAGCACCAGATTTGGTAAAGACACGACTGACTACTTAAATGATCTACTTCTAGGATTTAAAAACAAAGTTAAGTATTCATTTTCTTGTCCTATCAGTTTGGATTGTTTTTCAGTCGACGATCCTGCTTATACTATTTTGACTGGCGATAAAGTTCAAACAGTAATTTCTTTAAAAACTAAAAATGAATATGAAAGAACTAAACAAACCCATGACCCTATAACACGATATGCCATTTTAGGATATGAACCAAATATTGAAATAATGGCATCGATGAAAAAAACAAAAAAGAAGCTTAAGCTCATTGAAACATTAATAAAAGAAGAGATAGAGAATCCCTCGGAATTGGAGAGAATGAAGGAGGAACTTTTTCATTTAGAGGACAGAGAAAAGCAAGAAAAAGCAGCAGCTGATGCTTATTATTTTAAGTCTTCAAACTTTTTTGAATCTGGAAGGAGAAATATCGATTATACTAAGTTTGTCACTGGAAATAAGTTAGATTTATCTAACCAATTTATATTGAACGAAGAAGTTTACTTTTCCATTGTTCCGTTTTTAGAGAAGCACCGTGAAATTACGATACTTAATCTTCATGGAAGCCATATTACGAGTCCAGGAGCAGTGAGGGCATTGGCAAAAATCAGAAGCTTGGATTCACTCGATTTAAGTGGCAGCCCAATTGGCGATGTGGGAGCTCAAATACTTGCAAAAAACACCATCCTGAAATCACTTAATCTCAGTAATTGTAACATTAACAATGCCATACCTCTGGCATACAACAAAAACCTGAAATCGTTAGATCTAAGTTACAACTTCCTTCAGATAGGAGTCGAGGAGTTGGCAGAAAACACTACCTTGAAAAAGCTCAATCTGTGCGCATGTTCACTTGTGAAGGAAGAGCTCGAGGCGTTAGCAGAAAACACTACCTTGATTTATCTCGATGCGAGTCGTAATAAAGTTAAAAATGAAGGAGCCAAAATACTAGCAAAAAATAAGAATCTTTCTACGCTTATTCTGACCTTTAATGAAATTACAGAAGCGGGAGCCAAGGCATTGGCAGAAAATACAACCCTGATTAGGCTAGGTCTTAGTTTAAACTCAATTAGGTCTGAGGGAGCCGCAGCATTGGCCAAACACAGCCACTTGGAATGGCTAGATGTGAGCATGAATAACCTGGGTGGATCAGTTGCAGCAACCGCATTGGCACAAAACACAAAATTGAAAGTGCTCAATATGTTTAGAACTTTTCTTAATTCTACTGGAACCGAAAAATTAGCAAAAAATGAAAACATAAGGTACCTCGATGTGGGTGGTAATAACATTGGAGTTGCGGGGGCAAAAGCACTGGCGCAAAATAATACTCTGGAATGTCTCTATATATGTGGAGAAAGTGTGGTTCTTCCTAACATTGGAGTTGAGGGAGCCAAAGCACTGGCACAAAATAATACTCTAACCATACTCGGGCTAGATGGAAATAGAATTGAAGTTAGGAAAGATAGGTTATTTATAAATGTGGGAACTTATGAGAATTCTGCTGCCGACTACAAAGAGATCGAGGGGTTGTCAGAAGTAGAGATTAACCGTTTAAGTAAAGCGGCTGAGACAAAAAATGATCATATTGAGATATGGATGGAGGATATTGGTAGAGAAGTTGAAAAAGCTGAAATAATCCAGGATATTGTCGGTAAAAACCTTACTCCTTAATCAGGGAGCAGCCTGGATAAAATAAAAAGCGTTTTTCCAGGCTATATCTTTTTGGATCAATAGGGTCAGACTCGATTGATCACAAATACATAAAACAGAAGGGATGTTAATCTACCTTTTCGCCAGTCGGTTTCGCACTGATTTTTGCTGGGCTAAGGTTGTTGGTGATGCGAGAAACAGTTCTATCTACTCGTCGCTGAAGCATGATTTCAACCATTACTGTTTCATTCGGATGAAGAATTTTGTTAATGTCAGCGAGCGAGGAATGAAAATCAAGTAGCTTGTAATAGGCAAGGGCTTGGTCACTTGACTCAGGGTAGGCTTTAATACGAAACCCCAGATTACCCTGCATTTTTGGGGTATTAATCCCGGATTCCATGATATCGTAGTCAAGAAAATAAGTCAGCTTTCCCCGATCATGTTGGTTACGCTGACGGTCTGCAAAGAAACCTACGGGAAGCGCATACTCACTATATTTGGGGCCAGCAGTTAGATAGAGATCATAATCGTCAAGATGATTGCCGCGATCATCAATAAGTCGGAATATAATCATAGAGTAGCGATTGGTGATATATTCACGTTGATGCATAAATGTCTTCACACGTTCTATATGCTCATTTTTTTGGGTTTCTTTGGTAAGCTCATCTAGATCTTTTGTCAATTTACTATAGGAGTCACGGTTTCTTACCTGGAGACATTGCAAGACCCATATAGCTGTAGGATGAGTAGCAGCATTGGCCATGGTAACGCTGCGGATGATTCCCATTTTTTTACCGGAATGCGAACACCCTGGCAGAACCCCAAATGCCATTTGTTTTGTGCGTGTCATTTTGGAGACAACAAGATTTTCACCGTTATTCCCCTCCTGATGTAACTTTAATAGACTGTAATTCATATTTGCAGCAGTTACACGTACAACTCCATCAGACCCGGCTTCTCCCGTGTAGGAGTTAAGAGCATCATAAAGTTGGTGATCAATTTTCTGGCCTGTAAGTACAAACGAATAGATGCCATCAGCAGTACAATCGTAATCAAGCCAACTTTCATTAAGTTGCCAGCTCATATTGCTTCCGAGCTCAAGCCAATCAAGCACATGCTGTCCTGGTTCAATCCCTTCAAAAAAACTTTTTATACGACCTAGCCGGGATTTACCAAGTTGAGCAAGCGCAGAACCATGGTTGGTGGGAGCCAGCATGATAAGATGACTCAATGGACATTTTGCAAGATTATTTTTAAAGTATAAATCCATCCATTTACGAACAATGGGGCCGCCGGTAGAGTGAGTAATACAAGCAAAACGCTCCCCATCTCGCAGTTTATCAGCAATTTCATCGCGCATTGCATGATCAAATGCACGTGCTATATCGTCGACTGCTACTGTATCGTCAAAGCTGATATAGCGTCCAAGATAGATATTACCAACTTGAATATTCAGCTTTCCGTCCTTGCTCTGACTTTCAAGCCATTGAGGAAGCTCTCCATAAGTATTGGTATGTGTGACGCTCCAGCCATGGACGAAGATAACAATCATAACTTTCCTTAATTTATTGACACAGAATCAATGGGGTCAGACTCGATTGATACAGAGGGAAAAGTTGCTAAACAATCGAGTCTGACCCCATTGATCGAGGCTTGCTGTAGCACGACATCGCCGGAACGTTTTCCTGCTTCAGTATATTTCTCATTTAAACGAGTATTGGTTTATTCTGGCTTCACGCAAAATATCTTCAACTGTCGTATTTGTCCGCGCAATAGTCGATTCTGTAATTTCACGCAACATATTCTCATCCAGCTCGGACAGATTCTCAAGTATTTTTTTACAATACCCAGCAGCATCTGCACTAGTACAGCGAAGACTTGTATCTGGATGTTGCATGGCATCAATTAATTGGATGATGGCTTTTTCAATGACTGATAAATGGTCTTTTTTTACAAGAGTAAAAGTAGCAAACTCACCTGGTAAAAACGTTTTGCTGTATTGATTGACATAAAAATATAATTCGGGAAATAAAATTTTTGCTATCCCAGCCATAGAGTAAACATCAGAATAAAAATGTGCAGCATCTTTATGAGGATCACCATAAAATCGGGTATGAGCGGGTTTTTTACCCGAACCAAATTTAATTGATCCTCCAAAGTCGATTATTTTCAGCGTTTTTGCGTTTAAATTTAAGATAAAATTTGCTGGTTTTAGATCACCATGAATACGATTATGTTGGTGTAATGTATTGAGTTCTTCAAGCGCCTGAGAAAGACATTGGAATTTGTCCTCATATGTTGCTTGCTTGAGTTCTAGCGGCGTATATTTTCTTAAATCTTTCCCTTCTTGCCAGGGTGTAATCACCCGGTAAAAATGGCTGCGAGAAATACTACTATCAGGAGTTGCATAATAATCAGCATCACGCATTAGTAATCGATTGCATTTAACTTCTCGTGCCGCATCGCGATGTCCATCGTCATTTTCACGCCGTACCGAACCCGTAATTTTTTTAATTCCATAAGAAGCCTCATTGGTGGTCATCGTGTCATATCCTTTTTTAACCACACTAAACCCACCTTTTACACTTTGCTTATCAGCACCCATAAAAAAATTATACTTTCCATCGATTGATTTGATATGAGTGCGAGCTTCCTTGGTGTCTTTTCTGCTTTCTTTCTGAATAGTTAAGACTTCAACTGGGGGGGATTTTTCAGTAATTCTTGCAAAAGCTGCCTTAAATGAATGTTCATTTAATAATTTTGCATTTGCTAAATTAACGAGGGTTCGCTTGAACTCAACTCTTCTTGAATCTGCTTCATTAGATTCAAAAGCAGCCATATTATTGTAGGCATATTTAAAGATAGGTTCTTCTAGGCAATCATTGGCATATAATATGTCGCATAGATCAAAAAGAAAGTGATGCCCCAATTCTTTTTTAATCACAGCAAATAATGTGGATTGATCATCAAAAGAGATAAATTGCACTATTTGGAATAGATAAGCTGCTTCTATTTCATCTTCATCATTTAGTTCTTTTAAATAATCTTTGATTTTTCCGATTGCAATATGATCAGCAGTTGATTTCAAAGCATCAGCATCCAACAGATTGAGTAACTTTTTTAATGCTAAAATGTTCATGATCGACTTATCTCCTATTTCTACTCGGTCAATGGCGTTAAATTGTACGATTCTTCGCGAAGAGGTCTTGTTTATTTCATATATATTTTTATTCCATTTATATATTTATCTCATTGAATTTTAAATACTTTTACCATAAAATCGTATCAATTTTTCAGCCATTTGGGGATGTCTTTTACTTAAGGCGACACATATTGCCTCTTTTAAAAATAACGCATATCAGGAAAATAAAAATGCCTAAAGAAAATGGATTTCATCAAAGACAACAGGTTTTATTTGCTAGGTTAAATGATATAGGGGCCAAAATACCTATTATCATTGCTGCTACTTCAGAAGAGCTTTCTCAGCCAGAAAATCATTTCAATATGGCTGAAGAAGAAAAACAATTTTCCAGGCTGCAGTTATTTATAAAAAAAGGAAAATTGTTTGGCTACAATGGCAAACAACCTACCACAAAAATCATAGGACTTGCGAGTAATAGCATTACCCTTTTTGGAAAACCACGGCAAATGTCTCCTGTATCCATTATGCAAAATGAAGCGCTTTTTTCTCTTCTCAAAGCAAAAACAAATGCCTATTTGGAAAAAGTATTAAAAGCTCCAACTAAAGAGAATAACGAGAATACTTATTTGGAGATAATGGTAAATCGATTATACCAGATAATAAAAAATTCTTATCCGAGTCAAGATGAAGTGATTCATTTCGCTACAATGGAACGGGATCTTTCTGAGCCGGAGTCTGGTAAAAATCGATTAACTGCAGAATTCAGTACCTTGTTACTTACAGAATTAAGAAAGAAAATTGCTCAAAATAATGATCCTTGGAAAGTAGAATTAGATAGAGTACTTGCTTTAAAGCAGCGCACATCGCGTGCCGAATCTTATGGTATCCATCGAATTGCACAACAGGCATTAGTTCTTTACCAATCAAGAAATATTGAAGAAAAAATAATTCCAAATGAAAAAGTGATTATGGTAGACGATCACATTCAAGCGGGTTCAGCTATATCCTGTGCAGCGGATGAAATTATGGATAACAACGCAAATTTGCTTAGCGTAGTCTGTATCACAGCACATAAAAATAATCTGTTTTTTAATATACAGCCGGACGTTAAAAAATTTATCATAAGTTTGTTACCTAATACGTCAAAAGATCTTCCTCGATTAAACGAAATACTAAGACTTGTCGGATTAGGTATTGAAACATTGACTAATATTGAAGGTATGATATTAATCTCAATTCTGTCTGACTCAAATAATCCAGAACATAGATCAGCTTTTCAAACGTTACTTCAAAAATATGATGCATCAGACAAGATTAATCATTCGCTTTTTGAACATCAAAAAGATAGCTTAATGGAAGAATTTGAAAAACCAAAAGTAGAATTCGCACATTTTGAAAGTGAGTTATTGGCAGCAATAAAAAAAGGCAGGTATACGGTGTCGTACGAAAAACAAATTGTGCTATCAGATGAAGAGGGACAAAATATTAGAAAAGAAATCGACAAAAGGGCGGGCCTCCCTTGGTTATTATTTGATTTTGATGATACTCTGCATAACTTGAATAATAGTACTTTTATCATTTTTCAAGATATTATAAAAATATATTCTGGCATAGAAATACCGATTGAAACAATTAAAGAAAAGCGTCAAGCCTTGAAAGATAGTGGACAATATCAATATCAACAGATGCTATTAGATTTCATAAGACAATATAATCCTAGCGTTCAAATTTCTTGCGAAGAAATAACTAAAACGTATCAAGAGCATAAAAATGCGGAACCATTTGCACCCAAAATGAGCAAAGAAGATTTTTTAATTCTAAGAAATAAATATAGAATTGGTATCATAACCGATGGTTCAGCTTTCGAGAGTAAAGTTCCTAAGATTAAAGAAGTTTATGGAGTTGATATTGATGGATACATTAATCACGATAATAATTTACCGAAAAAACCAAATCCGGCAATGTTTCATGAGTTTCGCAAAATGTACAATGTAAAAGATAAACCCATCGCATATGTTGGCGACAGAGATGATTTAGATGGAGAAATGGCAAGAAATGCGAACCTTGATTTTATACGCGTTGATCCAATGCAATCAACTATCGATATGGAAAAATTTACAAAGGAATTACATGCGATTGAAGAACGAAGAAAGGCTGCAATAAAGAGATGGAAGGAATTAATGAGACATGCTTTTCTAACAAAAGCATCAGGAGCAAATTCCACAGCAAGTTTGCCGCTGTCACAAAACGGTGAGACTCGCTCTGATCCTCCAAAACTTATATCTTAAAATAACTGTTAGAGGGCATCCGGAAGGCGTCATTAAGGATTAGATGTTAATGGTAGGGTGGGGACTGCTCTTTTCCCAAATTCAAGGATTGAATGATGCATGATTTAGCTCAAGAGCCTTCGCTGCAACGCAAGCTTAATGCACGTATATTGGGAATGATCACATTGGGTGGTTCTATTGGAACGGGCATTTTCTTAGCGAGTGGCAGTGCTTTATCCTTGGCTGGTCCTGGTGGTACATTGCTTGCCTACTTGATTATGGGGATCATGGTCTATTTTTTGATGACGGGTCTTGGTGAAATGGCGGCATTCATGCCAACGAGTGGATCATTTTATGTTTATGCTGCTCGTTTTTTCGATCCCTCCTTAGGATACGCGCTAGGATGGAATTATTGGTATAGTTGCGCCATTTATATTGCTTCAGAAATCTCAGCTTCTGCATTGATTATGCATTTTTGGTTTCCTGAGAGTTCTTCATTTCTTTGGTGCTCAGTCTCTCTCTTTCTGATCATAGGATTTAATGCGATATCAACCAAAGCATTTGGTGAAGTAGAATATTGGCTTTCATTTATTAAAATCTCGGTCATTGTTCTATTTATTGTGACCGGATCCTTGCTTGCTCTCGGTTTCACAGATTATAAAGCAGGTGGATTCCAAAATTGGCGTATTGGCGATGCACCATTTCATAGTGGATGGATTGGTGTTCTTGGCGCTTTTGTTGCAGCAGGTTTTTCTTTCCAAGGTACGGAGTTGATTGGCGTTGCTGCAGGAGAGAGTGTTCATCCTGATAAAACAATTCCCAAAGCGATAAAAATGGTTTTTTGGCGGATTTTAATATTCTTTATTTTATCACTTTTTATTATCAGTCTTTTAATACCCTATACTTCGTCACAATTAATCAGTTCTGATGTAGTAACGAGTCCTTTTACCTTGGTTTTTCAACAATATGATAAAGCTTTTGCGGCAATGATTATGAATGCGGTGATTCTTGTTGCAATTATATCAACAGCCAATTCAAGCATGTATGTTGGCAGCAGAATGCTTTGGCATCTTGCCAAGGAAGGTCATGTTCCTCGAATTTTTGCCGTCGTGAATCAAAGAGGAATACCAATCTATGCTTTAGCCTTAACAAGTGTTGTTGCGATGTTGGCTTTTTTATCTTCTATTTTTGGTAATGGTACCGTTTATTTTTGGTTACTCAATGCAACAAGCTTGTCCGGATTTATTGCTTGGATGGGAATAGCAATGAGTCATTATCGTTTTCGCAAAGCCTATTTGCGTCAAGGAAAAGACCCAGCTCAACTTCCTTATTTGGCTAGGGGATATCCTTTTGGTCCTTTGTTTGCTTTTGGTGTATGTATGATTGTGATTAGTGGCCAGAATTATTCTGCTTTAACAACAACTCCCAAAGATTGGTATGGTTTGCTTATTTCTTATATTGGTGTGCCACTTTTTTTAATGATCTGGATCGGACATAAATGGATAAAAAAGACCAGAATTATACCTTTGCATGAGTGTAAATTTGACTAGATTCTATCCACATTTCTACCATCTTGGCCAAACTGCCCTGATTTTCTGTGCTCCGATGCTCACATACTTTATGTATGCTGCGCTTCGGTGCTCGAAAAATCAGGCCATTTTGGCTCAAGCTAGCGAAATGTAAAGAGATTCTAAGATTTTCTCAAAATAATAATTTACAAAGGTATCTCATTCAGCCTATATTTTGATTTATGTACACAAATCAAAAGTACTTAAACATGTATGCATTAATTGACTGCAATAATTTTTATGCATCCTGTGAGCGTCTTTTTCGTCCTGACTTACGAGGGAAGCCTATAATTGTGCTTTCAAGTAATGATGGTTGCGTCATTGCGCGCTCTAATGAGGCCAAAGCCTTGGGTATTGGCATGGGGGAACCTTATTTTAAGGTTAAGGCTTTATGTACCCGGCATCAGATTCAGGTATTTTCTTCTAATTTTACTTTATATGGTGATTTATCTCAGCGCGTCATGTCGACCATAGAGCAAGAATGGCCGCATATGGAAATTTATTCCATTGATGAGGCTTTTCTTGATTTAAGCAGTATGCCTACGCATTTGCATGATTCATTTTGTATGATGTTGCAAAAAAAGATTTTAAAGAATACAGGTATTCCTACTTCTATAGGTATTGGTCAAACTAAAACTCTGGCAAAGTTTGCGAATCATTTGTGTAAAAAAGTATTAAAAACGCCTGTTTTTAATATGAATGGTCAACAGGAATGGCTTAAAAAAGTTGCTATTGGCGAAGTATGGGGAATTGGCAGAAAGTGGAGTCAGAAACTTATTGATTATGGTATGAGTACAGCGTTTGATTTGGCAACAACGAATATACATGTGTTAAAGAAGCAGTTTAATGTGGTTATGATGCGAACGGCTTTGGAATTGCAAGGTATTCCTTGTCATGATTTGGAAGTACAGGAAGCCAAACAAAGTATTTTATCCTCAAAAAGTTTTGGTACGATGCAAACTGAATATTCAGCGGTCGCAGAAGCTCTGAGCAGTCATTGTGCACGGGCGGTTGAAAAATTACGGGCGCAACGCTCATTAACACACGGTATGCATCTTTTTATCTACACCAATCGATTCCGAGAAGACATGGCGCAACATACTCAATCCATTGAAGTGCGTTTTGCTTACCCTACTGATGACTTGAGAATAATTACTCATCTGGCAAAAAAAGGGTTATCGCAAATCTTCAAGCAAGGATATTATTATAAAAAGACAGGGGTGTGTCTTGTGGATCTTATCTCCAAAGAATCACGTCAATTGGATTTATTTCATGATGTCAGTCATAAGGAGCTGCAAGCAACAGAAGATTTTATGGGAATTTTTGATAAAGTGAATCAAAAATTCGGTAGAAATACCTTATATCTTGCTGCAGAAGGGTGCAACGGTAAGCCTTGGGATGCACGTTTACAAATGCGCTCGCCTCGTTACACTACATGCTGGTCTGAATTACCTGTGGTACGTAATCGTACTTGATAGCGAATGAGTAGCAGCTGTCTTTAATTTTTTTCGCCTACGTCCAGGAACAATATAAATTAATAATAAGCTGAATACTTACTTAAAAAGTAATAAATTGTTGGTATATTTATAGTAATAATGATTTATTCCAAGGAAGCGTTTTTATGCCAAATAAAATTCATGTACCCAATATCGTTATTGTAGGTGGTGGTGCAGGAGGAATGGAACTGGCTGCATTGCTTGGAAATAAATATGGAAAAGGGGATAAAGCTGCCATTACTCTGGTGGATTGTACGCCTACTCATATTTGGAAACCGCTGTTACATGAGGTTGCTGCAGGGAGTTTGTTTACCAATGAAAATGAAATTGACTACCTTGCTTATGCTGCTACGCATTATTTTCATTTTGTTTTAGGAGCGCTTGAAGGGTTAGACCGGAGTAAAAAAGAAATCTATTTATCTCCATTTTACAGCCATGAACGAGAAATTCTTCCAAAGCGAGCACTTTCATTTGATATTTTAATTATTGCCGTGGGAAGTGTTGCTAATGATTTCAATATCCCCGGAGTGCGTGAACATTGTTTGTTTTTAGATAACATTCATCAAGCAGTCTATTTTCATCGCGAATTATTAAATCATTTCATGCTTCTTTCCCAGCAATCACAACAGAGTCAATTTAATGTAGTCATCGTAGGTGGCGGTGCTACCGGGATTGAATTAATCGCAGAATTGAATAATGCAATCCACGAAATTATAAATTATGGAATTGGTATTCAATCTGAAGTTATTTCTTTTACTCTAATCGAGGCTGCAAGCAGATTGTTGACTGCGCTTCCGGAAGAGCTCTCAGAAAATGTATTTGCAGAACTAACGCGTATGGGTGTAAAAGTTTGTGTTAACGAACAAGTTAATGAAGTGACAGAAAAAGGCTTGCATACTAAATCAGCACAATTTATTCCTGCTGATCTGGTTGTTTGGACTGCTGGTATTAAAGCCCCAGATTTTTTGCGTCATTTAGATGGCTTGGAGGTGAATCAAATCAACCAATTATTAGTAAAGCAAACATTACAAACAACCTTGGATGATTCTATTTTTGTTTTAGGTGATTGTGCGAGTTGCCCACAAACTCATTCGGATAAAACGGTACCACCTCGTGCACAGGCAGCACATCAGCAAGCCCGTTTTCTGTATAAAAATTTGGATAAATATTTAGAAGGTAAGCCTTTACCTGTATATCATTATCGAGATCATGGCTCCTTAGTTACATTAAGTCACCATGTAGTGGGTAATTTAATGGGTAAAATTACTAAGAATTTAATGATAGAAGGCAAACTGGCGCGTTTATTTTATTTGTCTTTATACAAACAACATCAAATTTCTTTATATGGTTGGTGGCGGGTTTGTTTGCTCACTCTATCGAATTTGTTAAGTCGTAGAGTGAAGCCGAGACTTAAGTTGCACTAAGGGCTGGAATGCCATATTTGGTTCATCTTAAATGAAAAAATACGCTGATAAATGCTTACATACTGACGTACGCTGCGCTTTCTCAGCGTATTTTTTCATTCAACCTGAACTCAAATCCGACGTTCCATCTTCTCTTTGTTTCATGCAAAAAAATGGTATAAAGTAAAATCGAAAAATTATAAGGTAGGAAGCAATAATGTGGGATCAGAATAAAAAAGAATATTTAAAACGTCTGTCCAAGATTAAGCCTTACCTTAAGAACAATAAATTTGTTGCGGCGAATGACATAATAACAATCCTTTCACATCTCATTCACTCAGGTGATCGAGTATGCATTGAAGGAGATAATCAAAAGCAGGCTAGTTTTTTGGCTGCCGCCATGACTCAATTAAATCCTGCTAAAATAAATCGCTTACATATGATCCAATCAGCTATTGCGTTACCAGAGCATCTTGATGTGTTTGAAAAAGGGATTGCAAGCCGAATTGATTTTGCCTATTCAGGTCCACAATCAACCCGTCTTGCTGATATGGTAAAAAATAAAAAGATCGAAATCGGTAATATTCATACCTATAATGAACTTTTTGGACGATTAGTAGCAGATTTGACGCCAAATGTTTGTTTGTTGATGGCAGATAAGGCAGACAAGCAGGGTAATTTATTTACCGGGGCAAATACAGAAGACACCCCAGCACTCATTGAAGCGACCAATTTTAAAAACGGCGTGGTTGTTGTTCAAGTCAATGAGGTGGTGGAGCATTTACCGCGAGTTGATATTTCTGCAGATTGGGTTGATGTCATTGTTCAAGGTCCAGAACCATCCTACATGGAACCTCTTTTTACCCGCGATCCTGCGCAAATAGATGAAGTGAAAATATTAATGGCCATGATGGTGATCAAAGGGATATACGCCCCTTATCAAGTAAATATCTTAAATCATGGCGTAGGCTTTAACACATGTGCCATTGAATTACTGTTACCTACTTATGGCGAATCATTGGGGTTAAAGGGAAAAATATGTCAGTACTGGGTTGTTAATCCTTTACCTACCTTAATACCCGCCATCGAAGCAGGATTTGTAAAAACAATTTATCCATTCGGGGGTGAAGTAGGAATGAATCGCTACGCAGCGGCTCGTCCCGATATTTTTTTTACAGGAAAAGAGGGGAGTTTGCGTTCGAATCGTATGTTAGGTCAGTTAGCAGGGCATTATGCGTGTGATGTGTTCATTGGGGCAACGTTGCAGATGGATCTTGAGGGAAATAGCTCTACAGCAGTTGAAGGACGTATTGCGGGTTTTGGTGGTGCTCCCAATATGGGCTGTGATGCTCCTGGCCGACGTCATTCTTCCTATGCCTGGTTGAAAGCAGGCCAAGAACGTAGTGAGGCACTGGGGACAAAAATGCCGCGCGGAAGAAAGTTAGTGATTCAAATGGTAGAAACATTCCAAAGCTCAGCACAACCTACCTTTGTAGAAAAACTGGATGCCTGGGCCTTGCAAAAATCGATGAATGCCGATTTGCCTGCAGTGATGATTTATGGTGATGATGTGAGTCATGTCGTTACCGAAGAAGGTATCGCCAATCTTTTGATGTGTCGCAATCTCGCAGAGCGCGAACAAGCCATTCGCGGAATCGCAGGATATACAGAGGTCGGAATAATGCGCGACAGGAAAAAAGTTGAGGAATTGCGTCATCGAGGAGTCATTAATCGCCCTGAGGATTTAGGAATTAAAGTGTCCGATGCGACCCGAGATTTATTGGCAGCTAAGTCAATTCGTGAGCTTGTTGATTGTTCAAAGGGTTTATATGAGCCACCTGTAAAATTTAGAAACTGGTGAGGTAGGGCAAAGAATATGGAAAACATGGAGTTTCGTTTTACACTTCCCGGAAAACGTTTGCAAGGCAAAAAAACGGTTTGTGGTGTTGTTGGCTCAGGGAATTTAGAAGTCATTATCGAAGAAAACACTACTTCTGAAACAATTTTTGTGATTCAGACTGCAATTGACCATTATAAACCAGTTTGGAAAATGGTGATTGGTGATTTCGTGGATCAACACAAACCTGTCGGGTTGCAATTTACGCTTAATGATAATGGGGCGACACCCGCGGTTGTTTTATTGCGCTTAGCCCAGGCGATGGAAGAGTTTCAAGGTAATTACAAAATAGGAAGTAATTATGAAGAACTTGATGCACGGGAACGAGTCCAGGTCATTTTTGATAAAGATTCCTTCATTGAGTGGCTTGCTGATGAAAAGCTGTATAGCCCCTATTTAGCTGCTTTAAATTTGCCAGGGGAAGCAGATGATGGCATCGTTATTGGTTCAGCCCTGTTACAAAAGAGTAAAGTACTTGTTGCAGCCCAGCAAAAGGATTTTATGGGTGGGGCAGTGGGTGAAATTCATGGAGCAAAACTTACGGGTTTATTTAAAGCCGCGATCGCAACCCAAGCCAAGGCGGTAATTCTTCTCATTGACAGTGGTGGTGTGCGTTTACATGAAGCCAATGCAGGAGAAATATCAATTTCAGAAACGATTCGTGCTATTTTTGAAGCAAGGCGTCATGGAGTAACTACTGTAGGTGTTATTTGTGGGAAAAATGGTGCTTTTGGTGGCATGGGAATTATTTCTGCATGTTTGGATTATCTTGTGATTAATGAAGTAGGACGTATTGGAGTATCCGGCCCTGAAGTGATCCAGGCAGTTGCTGGTGTCAAAGCATTTAACTCTCAGGATAGGGCTCTAGTGTGGCGTGTATATGGTGGAAAAACTCGCTATTTACAGAATGTTGCTCAAAGCTATGTGGGCTCTGATGTTACAGCGATACGCACGAAACTCATTTCTGCTCTTGATAAGAATGTTCCCTTGGATCTTAATTCCCTAAAACAAAAGCAAACATTATTAAAAAAGCGTTTTCAGGATACTCAAGGGTATCGGGAAGAGGGAGCTTATCTCAATAAAGTTGCTCCAAAATATGCCGCGACTCTTTTTGATATGGACGAGCAAGAATTTTTAAAAGCAGCAAAAAATATAAAAAGTAAATCGTAATTCATTGGAACCTGGGTGCAGCGCAGCGGAACCCGGGAATGTAATCATACCGATCCCGGGTTCCACTGCGCTGCACCCAGGCTACGAAGCATTGAGTCGGCGATGATACAAAAGGAATAAGAAAATGGTTGCAATAAAAGAGCTTCTCAAACAGATCTTTTCTCAGGAAGTCAAATTGACTGAGAACCAATCCGTTGTATCTGGGCAAGCGATGTTAAATAATCAATTGATACATATTCTTGGTGTTAAGGAATCAACATTTTTAGGGGCGGAGCAAGCGTTGATTATGGCACAATATGTAATCGACATTCTTGAGCGTCAATCAAAAGAACCAGTCCTTTTATTAGTTGATGTTGCTGGACAAGGGTTAACAATGCGTGATGAATGGTTAGGGATGCAACAATATTTTGGCCATTTACTTGAATGTTTGGAGTGCTTACGCCTACAGGGAAATGCTTTGATATCACTGGTGTATAATCAAGCATTAGGTGGTGCTTTTATTGCCTACGGCTTGATGGCAGATACAATTTTAGCCTTACCCGATGCCGCATTGGCTGTGATGTGGCTGGAAGGTATTGCAAAGGTCACCAAAATAGAATTAAGTACCCTTCAAGAACTCAGTAAGACATTTCCCGTTTTTGCACCAGGCGTAAAAAATTTTTACGAGCTTGGTGGAATACACGAGATTGTAAGCCCATCTGAAATTGCTGAAAAAATCGATTGGGCAATCCAAAAGAAAAGTACTCAAGATGATCGCGCGCTCTTGGGTAGTAAGCGAGGGGGTAGAACGCTTGCATACTCAATTATCAATAAAGTAGCCAATCATTTATGAGTTTACAAAGACATCATTTAATTTATCTTCAGCCTGATGCAGATTTTGCTGTTGCTTCGATTCATGAAGATAAAAAAATGATTGAAGAACACGTATCCCTCTGGCTTGCAAAAGGCTTGCCTTGTATTTATGCCAAACAAGGGGGGCATCAAGAAACAATGAATCTGGGGTTAACACTTTTGTATGCTAATAAAAAGCACCGGGTTGGTTTACGGGTCGCACCATCCTGTGTGCAAAATCAAAAGTTACTTCCTCAACTCATCGAGATGCAGGATTTTTTTTCATGCAATTATGGGATAAACGGATTAAATCGTATTATTGAGTTGTATCCAATTTCTGATATTGCTGTATACGGCTCATTTTTATTTCACTATTTATCAGGGTACTCTTTCGTTGACCATGATTCGGATCTTGATTTGCTCATCAATTACTGCGGGCACTCTTTGGCAGATTTATATGAATCAGTGAGCGTTTTAACAAAAAAATTTAATCGAACTATTGATGGTGAAGTTCGCTTCCCTGATTTTGGTGATATTCCGATCAAAGAATTACTCGATTTATCTGCAAAAAAACTGTTGTGTAAGAGTAAAGACAAAGTTACGTTATTATCAAGAACGGAGCTTTATGAATACTATCCATTGCTGTGAAAGAACGCTTGCCAAAATGGCGGTTAGAGCACTTTATTTTGAAGTCAAAGCATATCCAAAGCCAGGTTTGGTCAGCTTTACCGATGCAGGCGCGCATCATGACATGAATGGTGAAACATTTTATCGTAGTTTATTTACCTTACGTCATTATTTTTATCAAATTACAAAAAAAGGATTAGTAAATGATTCTTTTGAAGAGTTAAAACAAGTAGCTATTGATGCAGAACAGCGCATGCTTGGAAAAACCCAGGGAGTAAATACCCATCGCGGTGCTATTTTTGCTTTGGGTCTAGTCTGTGTTTCTGTAATAAGGCTGGCTCAGGAAAAAATGCAATTCACTCCTGAGGATGTTCGTCGGCAAATATTGAAAGACTGGCCAAGGCATTTGGTGAACCATCTTGGGAGTCCTGAAAGCCATGGTGCTTTAGTACGACAAAGATATAAGGTTGTTGATGCCAAGCAAATGGCAATACATGGGTATGATTTAATTTTCCAATTACTTCCTGATTTTATTTCGCTTTTTATTGAGACCCATTCACTGGATACCGTCTGTTTGTTTGCGTACTCAGAGCTTTTACTGCATATGGATGATACGAATATTCTTTATAGAAAAGGTAAGCTAGCGCTGGATTATGCAAAAAACAGGGTAGCAGAATTATTAACAATTCGATGTGTTCACACGCGTCAAAAAAAGGCACTGGAGTTGCATCAACTTTTTTCTGAAACAGGGATTAGTCCAGGAGGAGTAGCAGATTTGATCAGTGTCTTACTCTTTTTAGGTCAATTATTCTGTGATCAATTACGCGATTACTCCGGTCTTAAAAAACTTTAGAAAAAACAACTATACTATAATTGTAAGATATTTCATTTATAAGGTAATTCGTTTTGAATAGGGAGAAAGGATATGGAGCCGAGTAATCATTTATCTCAAACTCAATTAGATTTAATACCCATACTTTCTCATGCAACTATTTTTACAGGCATCGGTCACATTGAGCAAAAAATGCTTGCAGATAAGTGTGTTATTGAAAACTATAGACCTGAAGAAATCGTTATTGAACAGGGTGAAATAGGGGACAAGCTTTATATTATTATTCGAGGTACTGTGCAAGTTTCTATAAAAACTCAGTCCATGGGGTGGAAACGCATTAATACTTTGGGGGCCGGTGATGTGTTTGGGGAAATTGCCATTTTACGCAATATTCGCAGAACGGCGCGTATTAGCACGATCACTCCTTGCCAGTTTCTGACGATTAGCGCAAGTGACTTTTTGGCAGTTTATCAATATTTTCCTGCGCGTGCGCGCGACAACATTCAGTTGGTTGTTGCCAAACGGTTACAAGAAAGTGGTGCTCATGTGCGTTTGTAAAACATAGCCATTGTTTGGAGTTCATTTTTTGCAATAGGACAAAAAATGAGTCTTGATCGATTACGTCAAAAACAATGATTGCGTGAGCTAGCGAATAGCGAACGAAGTTGAAATTGCGATTTCCGGAAATAAAATGGAAACGAATTTTATTAATATTATATTGGGATTTATAGAAGGGTTCGCTCTAATTATTTCTCCTTGTATTTTGCCTATCTTACCTATTTTTCTAGCAGGGTCACTGACTGGATCCAAAAAACGACCGATGGGGATTATTGTCGGTTTTACTTTGTTTTTTTCCTTATTGGTGTTCTTTTCCCATCAATTAGTACGTTACTTAGATGTAGATTTTAATTTAGTTCGCGAGATTGGTTATGTCATTTTACTCCTTTTGGGGGCCATCATGATCTCGAATTATTTAACAGAGCAATTTGGCAAAATAACTCAGGGATTTACTCGAATAAGTACCTTTTTTTCTTCAGCCAATAAACCAGAAGGAGGATTTTGGAATGGACTTTTCTTGGGGGGAATTATTGCAATCATTTGGACCCCTTGCGCTGGGCCTATTTTGGCGGCGATTATCGTGCAGACTGCGGTACAGCAAACGACAATAATCAGTTTTTTTACTTTGATGGCGTTTGCTCTGGGTGCGGCAATTCCCATGTTTATTATTTCCCTATACGGAAAAAAGTTAATAAACACCTTCTCCTTTTTTAAAAAACGCGCCACTCTTTTTCGTAAATTTTTAGGGGGAGTAATTATTGCAAGCGTAATCTATATGGTTTACTTTGAAGGAGAAGTGATTTCTTCTTCAGTAAATCCTCAAACAGGGATTAAAACGTCAAATTCACTTATTAATGGCTTATGGTTTACTTATCAAGCTCCACCGATACAAGGTATCGATGCCTGGATTAATTCACCTCCTTTACGCTTGACTGATTTACATGGAAAAGTAGTCTTAATCGATTTTTGGACTTATTCATGTATTAATTGTTTGCGCACCCTGCCTTATCTTAATGATTGGTATAAGCGCTATCATGATAAAGGGCTTGTTATTATTGGTATTCATACGCCTGAATTTGATTTTGAAAAAAATTTAGATAATGTCAAAGCTGCGGTGAAGCGATATGGAATTTTATATCCTGTAGCACTTGATAATCAGTTTATTACCTGGAGGAACTATAAGAATCATTATTGGCCTGCTCACTATTTAATTAATAAAAAAGGCGATGTGGTTTATAAGCGTTTTGGTGAAGGGGAATATGACGTTATGGAGAATAACATTCGCTTTTTATTAGAAATCAAAGACTTAAGCACTTTAAAATCGTTAAAAGATGCTTCGGTGAGTATCGCACAAACACCAGAAATTTATTTGGGATATGCGAAGGCCGATTCCTATTACAGTCCCGAACTCATAAAAGATAAAATCACTCGTTACCATTTTTCCGATGAATTATCTGCTAATGCCTGGAGCTTGCAGGGATTATGGCAAATCAATGCGGAAAATATTGTCGCAGAAGAAGCAAATGCGGCGATTAAAATACACTTTAATGCACGCAAAGTATATGCTGTTATGGGAAACAGTATTGCTAAACCCATTAAGGTTAAAGTAATTTTAACTGATGAACAATCAGGTAAAAAACTGCAGGAACGTAGTATTCTAATTGATAAATATTCCATTTATGAGTTGATTTCAGAAAAGAAATTTATCAGTGGCTACCTGCAGATTATAGTGAGTGAGCCTGGAGTTAAAGTATATACGTTTACTTTTGGGAGTTGATGTTTGGTTTTGAAGCGTGCAGCTCGGAACTACTCCCGATTGTTAGTTCATCAAGAAGTATTGTTTCTTTTCCTTTCTGGAAGAAAGCGGCGGGGTTTGCGGCACGGAGTTCGAAGGGAGGCGCAGGATTTTTTGGAGTGGCTCCACTGCTTTTGATTGAAGCAGGTTTGAATTGCGCATATTCCTTTTTTAGTTCCAAAAATGCTTCAACCTTAAATAGAAGCTTAAATAATTCAATAATCTCTTTATCTTTAACGTGTTGCTCTAAGAGCATTCCTAAGTCAATAAAGATTTGCCCGTTGATAAAAACAGCAACTTCGGGATTAATTGCCTCCATAATTTGTTTTTCAGTGTACCCAGAGTCGTTGTATCCTCCAATTGCTTTGATTGAAAAATGTTCTTTTAATGCAAATGAAAAACTATCAGCCAATGCATCGCGAAATTTTGCTGAATTGTCTACAGGAAGCTCAACAAGTAGGTTTCTCCCATACGCATTGGCTTTACTGGAAATTTTAATGCCCAATTTTTTGTGATGCACACTAAACGATTTTAAAAATAAAAGTACATTATCTGCTTTGACGAGCTCTCTTTTCGGGGTTATGGGATATGACGTCATAATGTCCATATTACCAGGGATTTTTGTTAAGAGACTTGCAAAATTAAAGGCGCCAATATGAAAAAAATGACAATTTCCACCACCTAAAACATGCTCATATTTTATTGGTTCGGTTGTGTCACTGGCAATGGTGAACAGGCTTACTTGTAAGAGTGGCCAACCTGAATTGTAATTGCGAAGGGATGATGGAATTTTATTATTATCATTCTTGGTTTTGTTGAAGTTATCCAGAATGAGAGCCTGTTCTTCCTCTGAAAAAGGCTGTATTGGCATGACATTTCCCCTTTAGAATAAGTGTAGAGAAACTACTGATTTTGCTGTTTTTATTTTTTGATAATAGAAAGAATCTTTTTTACTTCAGCAACAATTTTTCCCTCTTCATCGGTTATAGGGATAATAAATTCTGAGTCAATTTTTTTTGCCTCATTGACTTCGAGTCGAATTCTTTCAACGTGTTCTGGGGATAATTCAAATTGTGCATAAAGGGTACCTTTAGCGGGGATTTTATAGCGAATGGAAGCGGATTTATCCCAGACAATATACCCCTTTCCTAACGAATGTATGAGCATCAACATATAAAATGGATCAGTCATAGAGTACATGGAACCGCCAAAATGCGTCCCCACATAATTTTTATTCCAAAAACGCATCTTCATTTGGACGACAATATAAGTACCATCAGAATGAAATTTTTTTACACTGATTCCTGCGCCCCAGAAAGGCGGCCAAAACCGTATCATTCTTAATAATGTTGCGAGTTTCATGCAAATAGTTCCAATATAAAATAGAGGGCCGGATTCTATTTTTCATTTTCTGTCAATTTCAGTCAATAAATATTATATACTTCATTGTGCTTTTATATCGGATTATTAAGGTTCTCTTTATGTGTCGCTTCATCGTAAAAAAATTTTTTTTTCTCACAGCAATGATTCCTTTGGCGGCGATTAGTCAAAATAATTCCTCCTATCTTCCTCCTGTTTTTATTGAGAGTCACAGGCTTACAAAAATTCAGCCAGTGTTTCCAGCCATCGATAAAATGTACCAGAACTATGCTGAAAAAAATCATGTTCCTGGTTATGCGTATGGGATTATTTTAGATGGGCGTCTGGTGCATACTGGAAGCGGTGGTTTCACCGATGTGGCAAAAAAAACTCCGGTTACTACTCAATCCATGTTTCGCATCGCATCGATGACTAAAAGTTTCACAGCTATGGCTGTTTTAAAACTTCGCGATGAGGGTAAATTAAGACTGGATGATCCAGCCTTTTTTTATATTCCTGAACTAAAAAGTCAGAAATTAACCCAAGATGCTTCAGAGATTACGATTCGTGATTTATTAACCCATTCTGCGGGATTTCCTGAAGATAATCCATGGGGCGATAGAAATTTAAATAAGACAGATGAAGAATTAATCGACCTAATAAAACAAGGAATTTCTTTATCCAATACTTCTGGAACCTCATTTGAATACAGTAATCTAGGGTTTGCACTTCTGGGATTGATTGTTAAAAAAGTATCAGGGGTTTCCTATCAGGAATATATTGCTGCACATATTTGGCAGCCTTTAGGTATGAAACAGGCCGCATGGGAATTTGCACAAGTTCCTGCGAAGCAATTAGCACATGGTTATCAATGGGTAAATGGAGATTGGCAAGAAGAACCCTTATTACATGATGGAAGTTATGCTTCTATGGGAGGGATGATTACCTCCATTGAATCATTCAGTCATTATGTTGCATTACATCAATATGCATGGCCTGCTCGTGATGATGCGGAAACAGGTCCAATAAAAAGAAGTTCCCTACGTGAAATGCATCAACCGTGGCGATATTATGCTGTGAATTCAAAGGCTAAAGTAAATGGCAAAGAGTGTCCGACAATGAGTGCTTACGGTTATGGCTTAAGATGGTCCAGAGATTGTGACGAAAAAATATCGGTAGGACATAGTGGTGGACTTCCTGGTTTTGGTAGTAATTGGCTCATGTTGCCTGAGTATGGGGTGGGCGTAGTTCTATTAACAAATGTGACTTATGCTGCCGCGGAGGTAATTAATGTCCAAGCTGTGAATAAACTTATTAAAGAAGCTCAATTGAAACCAAGAGAGTTACCCCCTTCAAAAATTTTGCATGAACGACAAAAAGCATTGATGAAATTACTTCCTGAATGGAAGAATGCAAAAACAAGCGGGTTGTTCGCACTGAATTTTTTTCTTGACTCACCGGTTGCTTCACTGCAAAAGAAAACTCAAAATCTTTTCACTAAAGCGGGTAAAATCCTTCATGTAGGTGATGTAATCCCAGAAAATCAATTACGAGGATATTTTATTATCCAAGGAGAAAAAGCCAATCTTAAAGTCAGTTTTACTTTATCACCAGAAAATCCTGCATTAATTCAGAAATATGAAATAGAAGAAAAAGTATAATTCTGTGCGGCTGCGGCGAAGAAGCCTGCCATTAAGTTAAGAGATTTACGCTTTTTCCTCGGTCCTGAGACTTGTCTGCAGGATCCAATGCTCGCTTATAATTACTGGATCCCGCGGACAAGCCCTGAGAGATCCTCACAAAATCGAAACAGGAAAATACATATTCTACATTTACAGCTATGCCTAAAAAAACTGTC
>NZ_LNXS01000049.1:0-289 GCF_001467525.1 Legionella anisa | reverse complement strand
TCTAGGCACATCACTTAATCTTGCTTCGATCTGCTCCCTCTCCCGCGCAAGGAATTTGAATAGTAAGATACTGTTCTTCGCGGGGAGAGGGAGTTGGACAAATCGATACTGAGACACCATGCAAAAATTTTGCGAAAATAGAGCACTGATACAGAGAAACACCGTTGGTATTATCTTCGAGCCAAACGACTTGGATTTAAATTTAAACGACAAGTTCCAATAGGAATATATAGTGTTGATTTTGTCTGCTTAGAAAAACGCTTAATTATTGAACTTGACGGTAGCCAGC
>NZ_LNXS01000048.1:13851-27352 GCF_001467525.1 Legionella anisa | reverse complement strand
GAAAAAATGGCCTAAAACACTGTCAACCCCTAAATGATAAAATTTAAAAATATTTTTTACGCAGCCTTGCCGAAAGGACACGATGAATATAATTATTATAGACTATTGGATTACATTGGAATTAAATCAGTAACTTTCGTTGATGCAAGCGATTTCTCATAATATTCAATAAAAAAATCCTTAGCTTGTGACGGTAATTCAAATCCCAGAAAATTACTGAATTTAAGCCCCATACCAATACTCGCATTTTGTATGCTGTAGTGGCTTTCATTTAAAATGAGTCCTGCATTATCCAGCAATTCCAAAACAAGTTTATATTCAGCATTTGCCTTTGCAACTTCAAAATGGTTGAGTAACCAGATACAGTAATGACTTATTGCATCGGCTAAAACCATATAACCATAACTGCCATAATGTGGGAGCATCAGTTTACTATTCGCGATGAGCTCCTGGTAAAGAGCATGGGACTCTTCAGAATTTGCTTGCTCTAATCTATGGTAAATGTATTCATTGTAACGTTGGATTGCATGAACAGAACCGTAACAAATTGCAATTTTAAGCGATTCAATTTCAGAAAATCCGAAATCCTGCTTCATATTTTTTCTTACTTCTTGAGAGAAATGAAAAAAATAGGCGCCCCGTACTAAATCAAACGGATTTAATTGAGGTTGAGAAAAAAACATCATCAAGGGTACATTTTTTTGTTGAGATAAAGCAACACCATAGGCACACCATATCTTTTCCCAATGTTCCTTCAATTCCGGTAGGTTACAAAATATCTCAATCTCATGAAAATGAGAAGTAATTCGAGCAATCGTTTCAATTTTCTGATTTCTTATGAGCTCAAGTTTTTTAATATGATTTGCCTGATTAAACGTATGGAGAAACAAATGATCGTGTTCTGTTAATTTTAATGACGTATTTAATGTCTTAAAATCAAAGAATCGGTGCATATTCCTATTGCCTTAAAATGAGTTATTGGTTATATATTGATATATATTATCAGTTTCAAGCCAACCTGTACTTGTTCTAAAGTCAGACTTTCCCATTGAGCATCAGCTCTAAGTTAATCCATGTTGTTCTTTTTCTTTTGGTTCATCTTCATGTGTGGATTTCACTGTTGGCTGTTCTTCTACCGGTATTTCAGGGAGCTTGACACTACTACCTGAGGATTGTAGGCCAGTTAATGGTGGACCATCATCTATAGGATTTGGTGGTGGTGTTTGTGGTTTTTGAAATTTATCTAAGGTAGGCAGTTTTTCCATCTCTTCTTTACTTGGTCGTAAAGGGCCTTCTGTCAACTCCTTATCTCCTCTGAATAACTTTCCATCCTTTGAATAAGCTAAAACTTTGTTTGTCTCTTTATCAATCATGATAAAGTTTTTATTCTCACTCGCTAATTTTTTAGCAAAATTGAATGCATCCTCATCGGATTTAAAGGTTAAACTGGCCGTATTTCCTTCGATTTTTGGTTCGTTGTTTTTATACCATTCATCATTCTTAAAGTGTTCTTTAAAAGCAGAGACTACTGCATTAACATTTTCAGATTTGGCTGTTACGGTTACAGGAGGAGGGCTTGGATTATGTTTCTGATAATGCTCTTGAACTGACTTCAATTTCGTACCATTTTCATTAAAAAATGCTTGATATTCTTCATAGGCTTTTTCGGTAGCTTTGTCATTTTCTTTTTTAATTCTCACATACTCGTCATAGGCTTCCTGATTCGCTTTATCACATTCTTCTTTTATTTTTAAGTAGTCTTCACGAGAGATTTTCCCATCACGTGCTTGCTCACTTGCTTCATGTGCTCGTTCATTATTCTTTTCACAGGTTTCGTTATATTGCTTAAAGGCTTCGTCAGATTTAGCATTATTAACTGCTTGGGTTTTCTCATAGACTTGGTACGCCTGTTTGTTGGCGTTGTCGAAGGCTTTTACAGCATCTTCTTGGTCTTTGATTTTAGGAGGAGAGGCCATCGCTTTGAGTATCGCTTCCTCCACAAGACGCTGAGCCTCTTCAAGTTTTTTACGCTCCTCTTCAAGAAGCTTTTTTATTTTATTTATATCAGTTGACATAATAGTACTCAAAACCTATATCCTACATATATAAAGGTATAGCATAAAACCGAAACAATATTAGTATTTGGCGTCACTTATTAAGGATGATTTGAAGGCTATTGTTTGGAAAAACAACAATATATATAATCAATAGACGAAAATTAAGAATGGCAAGAAATGCGATAAGCTCGGAGCAAATGCTCCGAGCTAACAATACTATTTTGCAGAAAGCTCTTTCCACCAATTTGTTTTAGTTTCCGTTGCCCAGTGTCCATCGCGCATGCGAGCAACAAATGCTTCAGCTTTTTCTGGAGAGGACATTTTTTGATCCAACTTAATGCACCAATCCCACTCACCGGTCGTAGACCACATTTTTTCTACGCCTTCCCATTTTGCCATTGCATTCATATCAGACATCGATTTGTTACTTTTTACAAAAATTACACTATTCCATGCTTCCATTATTACGATCCTTATAAAAATGTTTAAATGAACTGCTTGAATGATTCAAGCATATTAAGAATAGAATAATTCAAGCGTTCTTTCCACGCATCGCATAATTTTTTATTATTTGATTTTTATAGTAATTTTACTGATATCAAATAAGCAAGGCTATTAGGGTCTGTTTACATTTCGCTATAGTAGAGATGTAAACAGACCCTAGGGTATTTTCATGGATTGATTACAGACTCAATATATAACAACGAGATAACAATATTAGGAAAACAGCGATGTTGTTAACAATGCCATAAGCTTTATTTGATATCATATTATTTATTTAATTTATTTAACTTTTTAAAATGCGTGATAAAAAATTTGAGATCCTTTCTTGCTCTATCGATCAAGATCAAGCGAATGTTGCCAGACAATGGGCTAATACATTTATATATAATTCAAAGGGTGATCATGCAGTTAATATGACGCAGTTGTTGCTGGCTTGTTTGGCTTGCGGCGACTTTGGCATACATCCTTATCTATCTAAATCATCTGAATTACAAGCTCCATCAGATCAACTCAGCATTGTTGATTATATATCGCATGCGAGCCGCGTGATTCTTGATTATCAAGGACTGTCTGAAGCGAATAAAAAAGAATTATTAACGCTTTTCCCTGTGCCTGGAGGAGACAATAAGATTTTTTCTCGCTCAGCTACTCATAATGTGTGTCGCGGCGGAGAGGGAGAAGTTGTGGAAGGGAAGGGCTTTTTGTTGGGGGTAATAGGACAATTGCCCGAAATGATCAAATTAGCCCTGGATTTTGGGATTAATATCGCCATGGGAGGGGAAGGGCAAGAGAATTTTTATGGAAAAAAAATATCAGCGAATGGGTACAGTGGTCATTTTTATTTTCACCGCAATGACAAAGATAATTTGCTCATGCTTGGGCTGGAACAATCAGCACCGGCAGCCTCTCCATTAGCCTTTATTTGGGGAACGGAAAAGTATTCTGAGGATGTGCAACAAAATCATGATCAATTTGGTCAGGGACATTCATTGACCGGTGCTTCTGATACGTATACTGCTGCAGGGTCTTTATATTTTAGTGACCCCATTTATCAAGCAAAACTTTTATCGGAGAAAGGAGTTTTTCCTCCGGATAAGTACGGAGCAATGCAAGTCAAGCTTACCGATGCAAATTGGCCAGAAATCAAAAAATTTTTAGAGCACTTGAGATCACTGTCTGATGAAAAGCATAAGGAGCAACTATTAGACATACTACTCACTAAGCCTTCAACAGCAAAGCCTACTAAAGGCGACTACAAAAGTTATATCGCGCTTGATTTTCAAAGTTACTTGAAACGCGTCTATCAAGTTTTTATTAGTGAAGAGGAGCTGGATGCGGAGAGTCAATTGAATTTCTTCACGTTACAGTCTAATTTACTAGCTACGATTAAAAAATTGCAACAAGGCCAAATTGAGAATTATGAGCTTTTTAAGCAGCAGATTGAAGCAATCATTGGAATAAAAAATATTCCACCGGAGTACCGAAAGGCCATTATTCGTATTCAACATCTATTTGAATTACAACTTGAAATTGATCCAGGGCTTAATCAAACACATCAGGATCTCTTACTAAGAAATCAATATGATGATTTGCAGGAAGAAAGTAAAGTAATTCTGGAAAAACTCCTGCAAATTCAAAAACATTTTCAAGAACACCCCCCTAAAGAAGTGTCAAAAGAATTACAGGATTTTCTCTTGCAACTCGACATGCAAATTGTGGAGCTAGAAAACCCGTTTGCTTCCAAAGAGCCAATTGATTTAGAATCAAGTTGGTTTATGTGTGAATCTCCTGTTCTAATTAATACGGATTCTATTGAAAAATTGAGACAGACAATAGAGCGAGCTAAGACACTTACTAAGCAAAGCCCTTTAAAAGGAGTCGAAGGAGTTTCTTTTCCCCAAGTGCTATCAAGCTGGCAAGAAAAGCTTTTGCCATTGTCCCAAATCAATCTTATTGATTACACTGAGTTAAATTTAAATGATTTGGCGAAGCAATTTAATGAATATCTAGATTTAATAGCACAGCAAGCAGAAGCCCTTAATCTCTGGGAACATGACTCTTCGCAAACGACGAATCTTCTTGTTAATTACTCTGATAAAAAGCCGAAACTTTATGATGGCTATGCTTTTGTGGCGCAGTATCGAGAAAGTACAATCTTAAGAAATTTATTGTCCCTGGACCCGTCAAATCTTAGTACGTTACGTTTTATGCCTTATGAAGCTCCTGCTGCGCTCTGTACTAAGGAACTCCCTGAGTCTTATTGGAGCAAGGTGACTGCACTTCTTACAGCAGGCTCTGATGTGATTGCGTCGCTCCGAACTTTAAAAAACCTACAAACGTCTAAAGCTTCATGGGAAGATATGAGTCGTACAGCAACTTCATTGAAGGAGGCAATAGCGCGATTTGAAAAAGCACGCGAAGAGGTAGCCAAACATCCCAGAATAATTTCAGAAGAAGCACCTAGGGTAGTTTTTGAAAGTCCATTTTTCTATCCCATCAGCGATGAAGCATTAAAAACAATGAATGGTGTACAACTTGCCACTATATGTCTGGAAGAGTTGAATGCAAAAACACCGAGTATTTTGGTGAAACGCATCACAAGTAATCAAGAATTATGGCAAAGTATGAATGTGGCCTTAGAAACTGAAATAGATGATTTCAAAAGGCGCAAAGAAAATGTTGAACAAAAAATTACGGTTTTACGTCAAATTCGCAGTTTCTGGGAATTACTTAATCAGTTTAAAGAAAGTGCCATTCTGCAAACTAAAGAGACTCATTTGTTGGAGCTAAAGCGTCTATCGCAAGAGTGTCCCTCTATTTTTGGGGCTGAAGAAGCGATTAAAGAAGCGCAAGCTGAGTTCACGAATTTGCAACAGTTCTTATCGCTGCTGCAGGATTTCGCGGAAGCGGAAAATAAGTACTTGGAACTTCAAACATTGGAAAAGCAATATCTGAAGCTTCCTGAAAATGAGAAGGCACAGTATTTATCCCGATTGAATGAGTCGAGGGAATCAGTTTTTCAACTTTATCTTGAGAAAATTAACGCATCAAAAACAATTGATGAGTGGAAGGAAAATTTTTGTATTTTCGATCAATTATTCAAAAAGCTTCCTGTAGATGTACAAGGAAAACTCCACGCGTACCATGAAACCAAACTAAAAGAATACAGTGTGTATGGATTACTTCCACTCTTAGGAAAAACAACGGTACAGGAGAAAAAGGACATATTTGACGGTGAAGTATTTTCTAGCATAATAAAGAATTTTGAAAATTTAAATGATGCGTTAACCTCTGGATGTACTAAAAGAGTTCATAAGCACCTTACGAGGACTAAAGTTATTTATGAAGAGCTTCTCGGTGCAGGTGTTATTAAGCCAGAGTCTCCATCTCAATCTGTGGATACGCTTCTAAATCAGCTGGAGCCAATACTTGATGCAATTAAAGACTCGCTTCACGGTCAATTGGTAAAAACAGCACTACAGGATGAAATGTTTAAAGATGCTATTCTAAAGAAAGCAAGAACTCATAAAAAATTCACCTCAGAATTGATCCAAGACTTATTCGCTTTAAAAGAATTCCGAGATCAAAAAATTGCGTTAAGTGAACAGAAAAAATATGGTAGTGAATATGATCAATCAATTAATGATTTTTATGAAAAAACTTTAGACATACGTTTATCAGATCATCCTCTAAAAAAACAGGGTGAAGAAATAATTAATGCTGCCAATGTTGAATTTAAGCATCGACACGATGGAGTTCGCTTGCTTGCTGATATAGTGATGATGGTTTCGGTTTTGGGACTTCTAGTAGGAGTAGGACGTTTGGCGGCACATAAGTCTTTCTTTTTCAGTAGTTATCTCAGTGATATAAAAACTGATAGAGAAGTAGAATTAAAAGATAATTGGCTTGTTAAGGACTTACCGGAAGACGAGAGTGATGCTCGATTAATAGCTGCTCCTGCTGCTTAAGCATCGAGGAGCAGTCGAGTTCAAGATCTAAAAATAGCAATTCAGCGCGAGGGCGCCGGTCACGAATTTAGCTGCATGAGGCCCTGTTACAGAAAACCAAACGCCGCCAATAAGACCAATATTGGAATTAAAATTATATTCGAGGGCGGGAGCCAGTGAAACTTGCTCGTTTGCCCTTCCACCTATACCTGCAAGAGCTCCACCTGGAGTAAGTCCTGGATTACCATCAAACTGACTTCCCGGACTATGTACATATAGGGCTTCAAAAACGGGAACCCAGTTTTGCGTTAGCGTGTACTCAAATGCCAAGTCAGCAGAGTAGCTATTATCCAGTTTTACTTTACCTCTGGTTCCGGTGGCGCCGCCAAAAACGTTCACATTATTTACGGTGATATCACTAAACCTCGCGCCAACCAGGCTCAAACGTGTTCGTAAATATCGTCCATTATGGAACTGAATCAATTTTTGAAAGTTAAAACCAAGGTAGGTTTGGTAAGCGCCTAAACCCGTTTGATCGGTACCCAATCTTTTGGGGTCCAGGTTTTCAAAGCGTCCTGTGGGAAAAACCTCTTGCACAACTACCCGGAGGTCAGGAAGCCAAGAGTTTTCTTTTTGTCGCAGAACTTGAACTCCTAAAGCCAAGCTTTGATCACCAATGCCATTTCCATGTTGCCTATCATCCCAACTGTAATCATAAGGTAGGGAGGTTTGTAAATCTACAAAACTAAGAATCCCCACACTTAAAATGGGAACGATTTCAAAATTTCTAAATCCTTTGGGATAGCCGCTATAAAATGCATAAGGTTCAAAGTTTATATGGCCTGCTGGTATTGTTTTTCCAGCTGGTGCGAGCAGAGGTCCTGTAAACCATGGACTTGCAATCGCAGCATGAGTAAAAAATAATAATAAAAAAAGCAATCTTAAGTGCATAGTGAAATAGTTCTTATTATGAATGGAAAATAGAATTTAAAACTTTTTTCATATTAATGGAATCTATTTTTACTCACTTCTTAAACTTTTTTTGCTATCAATGATGTGTTCGTTAAAAAAATTTTCACAGTCTGCGTTTTTAGAGTACCAAGCACCTTCAAAATCAGGTAAATGCCGTTCATTGATAATTCATTATTTCAGCAAATGACTCATCAGAGGAAGAAGTAGCACATTTAAAAGTCCCGATAAAATCATGACTAGGCTCGCAATGGCTCCTTCATCATGACCTATTTTATGGGCTTGTACAGTCCCCGCGGTATGTGCTCCAGCGCCCAAAAGCGCACCTCGAGCTAGGGTTGAATGAAACGACAAGCGCTTCAGAATGGATTCCCCCATAATAGCTCCCAATATACCTGTAATAGTCACGAAAATAGCTGTCAGTTCAGGGAAGCCACCAATACTCTGCGATACCTCCAGCGCGAAGGGCGTGCTAATCGATCGGGGCAGCAGGCTTAATCGTATATGTTCATCAAGGCCTACGAGTATTCCTAATGACCAACTCGATAATATTGCAGTGAAGCTTCCGACAATTATACCAATTAAAAGTACTTGCCAATGTTGGCGAATGAGCGCACGTTTTTCATAAATGGGAACTGCGAAAGCGACGGTTACCGGTCCAATTAATTGTGCTAGCCATTGTGTTCCATGAACATAATCCTGATAACTTATATGCAGTAAAAGAATAAGACCAGCAACAAATACTGGTGTTAAAATAAGTGGCATTAACCACCAAAACGACCATCGTCTATATAAATTTTTGGTAATAAAATACAGGCTTATCGTTACGAAAGACCAGAAAAGTATTGGTACTACTGGTTTAAAAAGAAGGGAGCTTGGCACGATCAGTTCTCCGATAAAAATAATCCACAACAATCGCAGTGACAAGCATTACGCAGAGCGTACTGAGTAAAATAACAAAGAGAATTTTAAGGCCTAAGAGACCAATAAGTTCATGATGCTCGAGTATCGCAAGTACGGCTGGAATAAAAAAAAGCAACATATCGGTAAGAATTAATTCAGCTCCATTCTTTATGAGGTTTAACGTTAAACGTTTTGTTGCTAAAAGCAGTAAAACCATTCCTAGGCCAAAAATTCCAGCGGAAAAGGGAAGTTTTAAAAAATGGACAATTAGTGCGCTAGAAAGCCAAAATAGACACACTAATCCCACTTGAAGTAACGAATTGTTCTGAATTTTTGATGTTAAGTATCTGTTCATTTTGTTTATTCCTATTTCAGTGCATTTTACACTTTTCTATAATATGAATAAAATGAATTTATAGACTAACAATCATTCTAAAATGGAATAATTATGGAATTCAAACTACTCCGTGCGTTTGTTGAGGTTGTGCGCCAAGGCAGTTTTTCCAAGGCTGCTGAAACTCTTTTTGCTACTCAGTCAACAGTGAGTAAAGCGATAAAGCAGCTTGAAGATGAGTTGGGAGTTTCTCTTATTAATCGATTTAAGAAACATAATATACCGACTACTGCGGGTGAAATTGTTTTTCGCCGAGGCGTTAAGCTGCTTGCTGATCGCGACGATCTTCTCAAGGAGCTTGATTCAATCCGCGGCTTGAAGCAAGGATGTTTGCGTCTGGGGATTGCTCCAGTGGGGAGTAGTATTTTATTTGCTCCTCTTTTTGCTCAATATAATCAGCGCTATCCAGGCATTGAGGTGGAACTTATTGAACATGGAAGTATTAAGCTTGCGGAATGTTTACGAGCAGGTGAAATTGATTTTGCTGGAGCATTATTATCTGTTATTTCTGAAGAGTTTGATTGTCAATTAATCTGTAGTGAGCCCCTTGTTGCACTTTTGGCGTCGGGTCATCCTTTGGCAAAGCGACGCTCAATTTCCTTGCTAGAGCTTAAAGAGACGCCGTTTATCTTATTTAGTCGTGATTTTGCTTTATATCGAATGATACTGGAAGCGGGTCGCCGAGCTGGTTTTGAACCCAAAGTAGTAGCCCAAACCAGTCAGATTGATTTTATGGTAGAACTTGTTGCTGCAGGCCTTGGCGTTGCATTCATGCCACGAATGATTGCCCATGAACGATCAAATCCTCAAGTTCGTTTTCCTTTACTTGAAGGGGATGAGTTACAGTGGAATATGGCCATGACATGGCGCCGTAATGCTTATCTTTCTGATGCTGCAAAAGCATGGTTAGCTCTGGTACGCGAAGTACACAGTAAGCCCCCCTATTTACTTGAATGATTGTAACCGTTGTTATCCTTTTTTCGACTCCATTAATTGGTCATAAATTTTACTATATAATTCAGCCCTGCTAAAGGACAATCTTTACGTTTTTTATACGGCTTCTATAAGAAAGCATTTGGAAGGATTAAATGAAGTGCGAAAACCTGAGTGTGTCGCATCTCAACGTATGGAGGAACGCAGTAGTTCCTTTGTGTCTCCATAGAAATTCATGTTGGGTCTAAATTGACCCAACATGGATGTTTTCTTGTTATAGAGTATGCAATCGTGCCAGTTCAGATAAGGATTCTTCGAGTGTTTCCAAGATGAAATTGACGTGCTCTCGATTAATTGTCAACGGCGGTGCTATTCGGAAGACGTTACCAAACTGCCCCCCTTTTCCAACTAATAATCCTTTTTCCTTACACAGATCCATTAATTGAAATGCTTCATCAGACGCTGGTATTTTTGTTTTGGGATCTTTGACAAGTTCAATCCCTAAAAGCAGACCACGACCACGAACATCTCCAATGAGGGGATATTTCTTTTGCAGTTGCAGGAATCCATCTTTTAGTAGTTCGCCCATGATGCGCGCATTTTCAACCAGCTGTTCTTCTTTAATAATTTCCAATGTGAGTTTGGATTGAATCATTTGTAAGGGGTCGCCAGCAAAGGTATTAAAATACGTTTTGCCAGTCATTGTTTCTGCCACTTCAGTTTTCATAAGCACTGCCCCAACTGGAGCGCCATTACCAAATCCTTTAGCCATAGTGACCATATCGGCATCGATATTTAGGGTTTTAGTAAGTAAAAGATCACCACCACCGCGACCAGCTCCAGTTTGTACCTCGTCGCTAATGTATTTGCCGCCGTAATTATGAACAATACGGGCAACCTCGCTAAAATAATCATCAGGAGGGGTAATAAAACCACCTACCCCCATTACAGGTTCCAGTATAAACGCTGCAATCTTTCCATGAGTTGAATTCTGAATGGTTGTTTCAACATTTTTTGCACATGATAAATCGCAGCTGTCCGGTTTTTGATTAAAGGGGCAGCGGTAACAATAAGGTTCAAGCGCAGAGGTTACGCCTGTAACTGGCTGTGCCTTGAATCTCCAGATTGAATGGCCACATGAGGCAAGTGCGGCAGAAGTCCCTCCGTGATAAGAGTGGCGTACATTCACTACCATTGTTTCGCCAGTCGCATGGCGAGCTGCCATTATGGCAAGTTCATTGGCTTCTGAGCCTGAGTTAGTAAACGATACTCTGTCCATTCCATTCGGTGCTTCTTCAAGCAAACGCTCTGCCGTTTCGACGGGCGCCTGGTTTAAATAAAGAAGGGTTGTGTGTTGAATTGTATCATTTTCTATCGCTTCAATAAGCGCTTTTTTGATTTTCGGATGATTATGTCCAGCTGAGATGCACACAATTCCGCCTATGGCATCAAGGTAACGCTTTCCTTCAGAGTCCCATACATAAGCATCCTGTGCTTTGACAAGCTGAATGGGTTCTTTATGGTAAAAACCAGCGGTAGGTAAAAAGTGTTTTTTTCTGAAATTAATAAGCTCTTCATTTGAGCGTAGTTGCTTTTGATTATTACTCTCATTCATGAGGGTTGTTTCCTTTTATGTTTGTGAAGACTTGAACTTGTAAATAAAGAGCTTTTACAAACTCCTTTTACTTCTAGTTCTTGTTGATTTATTTTGAGATTTACATCTCTTTCCAATGTTTTTTGTACGCTACATTCTTTGGAATTCATAACTTTATCATTCTCCTATTTTGTATTTTTGTCATTAAAAAATAAGTTTTTTGCGCATTGCGCTAAAAATAATGAGGATATCTTAACGTGTCGAGTTCAAGCTCCTCAAGAGAGTTCAAGCGGCGCAGTCTGGCTACGGTTACTTGGAAATATTTGGCAAGTCCCCATAGCCGTCAAGCAATGTTTTATTTTACTCAATTCTCAAGTAACTCTGTCATCTCCGCGTATGCGGGGATCCATTTTTATATTGGCACTGTGCGCAAACATGGATGGATTCCTGCCTTCGCAGGAATGACAACATCTGTTCCTTAGCTTGATGGCTATGGGCCAAGGAACAACCTATACGTGCTCAATTATTCTAAATAACCGATTTATCTGTTGCAGTTTCCTGTGCCAAAAATAGTTTGTAAACTGTTGCCACGGATTTAGTTCCCATAGGATCCGCTTGCGTTTTTAGTTTGCAGAAATTTTCTGCCCATTCAGATGTTCTGATTCTTAATGGAGGATTTTTACTGTTCACTACGTCCACGACACAATCCGCTACTTGGTCGCTACTTTGATAAACATCGACTGTGGACGCATTTTTAAAACGATCTCGTGCATCTTCGAAATACCGTTTAAATATTGGAGCATATTCGTCATTTTCTGAGAAATCGATGGTACTGTTTTTCATAATATTTGTAGAAAACTCTGAAACAATACCCCCTGGTTCAATGGCTGTGAATTTAATATTAAAAAAGGGCTGTATGTAACTTGCCATACTCTCAGTCAAGCCTTCTACTGCAAATTTGGAGGCACAATAAATTTCATTAAATGGCTGTCCAATTAAACCGCCAACCGAAGTGATGTTAATAATTTGCCCGGACTTGGCTTGGCGCATTGCAGGCAATACTGCCTTAGTTGTGCGAACAACCCCCATGAAATTAATATTCATAACCTGGTTGATCTTTTCTTCTGAGGCTTTCTCCGTGGTTTCTACAAAACCCATTCCTGCATTATTAATCAGACAATCAATACGGCCGTTTTTATCAAGAATGGTTGAAACAGCACGGGCAACGCTCTCTGTAGACTCAACGTCCATCTGAATTAAATGGATAGAGAGATTTTTCTTTGCTATGGCTTGCTTTATTTGATCTGCTTTATCAAGATTACGCATACTTGCATAAACAGTATGGCCTTGCTCTGCAAGTTTTATCGATACGCTTAAACCTAGGCCGGAAGAGGTCCCGGTAACTAATATTATTTTTTTCATGATGATGACTCCAATGTCTGCCGAATGCTCCACTATGTGTTATAACGCAAAATATACTTAAGTATCAAATGAAAACTTTTTTCAGCGAGTTTTTGAGTTTCCAGCAATTTGAAACGATCCTTGGGCAGGTCTTTCCATAGACTTATCGGGTTTATCAAAAAAAGAGTGATTTAAAAGAGTCCCTGAGGTGGGTATTGTTCCAGATGGGCGGCTGTGTGATAAATTAGAACTGCATTTAGGGACAGTTTTGGAACTCGAAGACACCATAATATTCAATGCCGCCTGATTATCGTGTTTTTTTGCGATATCGAGCGCTGTTTCGCCATCGATATTAATGAGGGTGACATTGGCGTTGGCTGCTAAAAGCATCTTAAATAATGCAGGATTTTTTTGTGTATAAGATGATTCACAGGCTAGCATTAAGGGAGTCATTCCTTTGGAATTTTGCCTATTCACATTAATATTGGCATCGCGAAGCAACAGTTTCACAACACGTTCATTGCCATACCTGCAAGCTACTCCAAGTGGTGAATCGTCCTGAGTACAAGGACTATTGATATCGATTTTTGGAATATTTATTAGTTGATTCATAATGCTTGACCGATTGCAGGCCGCCGCATAAAAGAGTGCACTCTCTAATTCGGATTGGCTGATAACCGGTGATTTATTATGTAATCGTAGTATTTTCCATACTGTGCTTCTATCATCATTATTTTGAACTGCCAAGGCAAGCGCACCATAGCCGCGACAATTGCTGATTTGGATGCTCTCTGAACTG
>NZ_LNXS01000048.1:0-13841 GCF_001467525.1 Legionella anisa | reverse complement strand
TGAGTAAATCTCCACAATTTAAGGAGAGCGTACTTTACAAAATCATTTAAACTCTGTCACACAGCCTTGCCGGAAGGACACACAGGATATAAATCATCAATTGCCCGGATTTGTTGTGTTAAGTTCCGTTTCCCCGATTGTGCAATGAACGAGCAATGAAATACCAAACCCTTACTGGATTCAAAAAGAGATTTATAAAGTGTGGGACAGAGTTCCTCGCTGGTTAATAGTTGATAAGGGTATTCTTCACTTTGTTCATATAAGTGATTGATATCCATGAATAACCATGTATTGTCTTTATACTTTTTAAAGCCAACCGTATGTTCTTCACTGCTGCAAACCACTACAACATGACTTTTAGCTGGGAGGATAATATACAATTGCTGTAAAAATTCCTTGACGTTTTGGGTGGATGCCAAACTTATTGTTTTACTAAACAGATTCTTAACGGTTTTTTGATTCCTACAGAGGTTAAGTTGGATCATCTTGTAGATAGCATCAATATTAGATTGCTGAATGACCTGAGCATAAATCTCATGATAATCGTCGGGGGATTGAGCCAGGCATATGGCTTCAAGAAAAGGTCTTATTTCATTTCGTTTTTGTTCTTTTCTGGACAAAGTTTGGCTTGATCTTATTTTCTCACTAATAACCTGTACCGTATCGGGTAATGTTCTTTTTTCTCGTTTAATCAGATTGAGTCGATTATAAAATTGATAATCTAATCCAAGTGCTGCTTCTTGAGCCCAGGTTAATGTAAAGCCATGACAAACGCCGTCTTCATGTTGGTAATTAAATTTATCAAAAAGAGTCAATAAATCTTCGTGCTCTAAGGCATTTTGTTTTGATAAAGCAGGGATTAACCGATTTAATGATATAAGTTTAAGCTGGTGCATTGCTACAATCAGTAGAGAGACTAAGAGAAGCACATAGAAGACGTATTCCATTTTACGAATCAGTTAATTCCTTTACCAAAATCAAATCATAATCTGCAAACGAAAGCAATGTCAGGTAAAGGTTTGATTGATACGCTATCTGATTGATGTGTGGATTAAGTTTAAACTATAGTACTGGTCTGATCATAAATCTTACAATATTAAAACTTTTTAAAATTATAGACAAAAAAATGGAAAAAATGATAAGTCATTCTACACTTAATGTATCTGAGGGCCTCATGGTGAATTAGCTCAATACGATTTGTTGCAGGTTAGAAGAGCTCCAAATGAGGAAAAGAGTCATGGAGGACATAAATGAAAATTTGGCAATCAGTAGTAGCTGCAACCTTTTTGCTGTTTCCCTTAAGTCATGCTCATGCTATTGCATCTACGAATAATATCACTGATTTTCCTCAACTCGTACAAGCCGTTGAGAGTGGTAATGATGTCCGCGCAATTATTCACTTTGATGACTGTGATGTTACAGGTCCTGAACTTTCGGCTCAAGCAAAAAGAAGGTTAAACGGAGCTACAACTCGATTTAATTTTACCCAATTTTTTCATGGTAAAGAGGAAATTGATGATAACTTAATCGATACCGTGACTACGTCCATGAAAATTTTTATAAAGAAACCTTCAGGGGAGTTCTTAACATTTTCAGGTCGTTTAAGTGTTTTTGAAGATAATACCGCGACACTGCATGTGGATTTCTTTGATCCTGTTTTGAAGAAACAAAAATTTGTTGTTGATTGGTTTTGCAGGATTAGTAATGGTAACGATAATAATGGTTTAGTGTTATTCAATTTTTCTTAGCAGAGAAGGGGCCTGAGGTAATCTTCTATTTTATTAGGGACATTCACATGAGATGGAGACGTTTCTTTTTTCTAATCGGATTTTTGTTATCTTATAACACCATAGCTCTTGCATTGAAGGTGGAACTAAGTGAAACAAGCCCAGCATCACCTGCAGTATTGCATCAAGACGAGGCGCTCTATGTTCTTATTCATTATCAAAGTGAGCAGCCCTTGCGTTTCCAGGCCATAGGAACATACCTTGGAAAAGAGGTCAAGACCAATGTCCGTATGAATCCTTCTCAAGCATACCCCGCGGGAGAAGGACAAGCTATTGCTTGGGTATCTTATTATAAGGCAACAAAAATCGATTCAGTGAGGGTGACTGTATATAATGCTAATTGGCAGCCTTTAGAAACTAAATCCTTTCCGCTTTCAGCAACTTGGCAGGAAGATCACAGTAACGCGACTCATCCAGAGGCTCCCTGGGTCAATGAGCTGAATCAGCAGCAACAGGCTAGCGTGTCCGCAGTGCAACAACCTCTTGCATCAGGGGATATTTTATTCATACAACTCCTTTTTTGGTCCATTCCTATCTATTGGATTTTGCAGCTCATCACGTTATGGAAATGGTCTGGCACATGGCGAAAAATCGCTTGTATCCCTCTATTTTTTAGTATTCCTTTATTGATTTATACTGTTTTTGCTCTACTTGCAGAGTCTAATTTATGGCCGTTAATGATGCTTTTTATTACCCCGGTTATTTTGTTAGTCCTATTGATTATTATGATTATGAAAAAAATGAGCACTTCATAGAAAAAATCTAAAAATGCCCGGATCTTTATTCGATCCGAACTGAATCATATAATGAGTTTCAGATAGTTTCCTGGTGGAACAATGGTGGTTTCCACACATAACTGTAAAGGATGCTCTCGTTTGTCATCGCTGAAGAAATGCTGGAGAGTTGACACTACTTTTTCAGCCATGAGTTTTTGATCTTCCAATGAACGTGGTCGAGTTTGGATGAGTCTTGCGTGGAGAAACATACCGGCTTCTGATGTCCCATCCGCAACGCGAAACGCATCCAAAATGTGGATACGTGTCTTTATATCTGCCAGTGATGCACTAGGAACTGACATGATCGCCTGATGCAGTTGCTGTAATAGAAATTGCAGATCATGTTCTTCTGCCAATACACGAGGAATTTCTAGAATGACATGTGGCATAATCAGCTCCTTGACGAATGATTTTCTAATATCCAGTTCGCAATCTCATCTTTACGTGCAAACCAAACATTAGGATGAGTATGCGCATATTCCAAAAACTGCTCGAGCACTCTGACAACAGCCGGTGTTCCACCAATACGATCATGCGTACTGATTGACATTTGGCGTCGACGAAATTCACTTTCAGCATATAATTGATCAAACTCATGTTTTAAGGTACTCAGGAAGGCATCGGGTGAAAAATGGCGCCCTTCAATGAGTACAATGTCATTACAGCGAATAGTATAAGGAACTACTGCAAATGGTTTTCCGTTTACCGATAATACAAATGGCTCATCACGACTTAAATCATCAATGTGGTAAAGAAATCCTAACTCCTGTAGTACCGAAATTGTGTTGATACTACGGCGCAACCAGTTACAGTTATAGCCTCTTGGGGTAACGCCGGTTACATCATGTATCGCTTTGACACCAGCGGCAATAAATTCTTTTTCTTGCTCGCGGCTCATGTTAAATTGTGATGACCAGCTCATACCATGTGCTGCAGCCTCATGACCTCTTTTTACAATTTTTTTTGCAAGTTCGGGATTGGCAAGCACAGCTTGTCCTACCATATGTGAAGTTACTTTAATATCATACTTATCCCAAAGTTCGAGTAATCGGGGGATTCCCTCCTGATAACCATACTGAAACCAAGTTTTAGCAGGTAAGTCAGGATATTCTGGAGGTAAGGGAGCTCCAGAAAAAGGACTATCAAATCCATACGCAGGCTCACCTCCAGCTTCAAATTGCATGGAGATAGAAATCGCCAGTCTGGCTTTATTAGGCCAGAAAGAGCGTGCTTTATTTGTCATAATAGTTCTCCTTATTCTCATGGATTATGAGAAAAATTGAGTTCGATTCTAATTCCATCAGGATCAACAATAAATAATTGGTTGGCTCCCTCTTCTTCGGGAACGATGCGATGTTGGTAAATCACATTAAGATGACGAAAATGAGATAATACTTTTTCCAAGTGATCTGCAGCAAAAGCAAGATGATCAATGGCTCCAGACTGATTTTGTACTTCTAGAGTTTCGTTATCTAAATATGTTTTTTGCTCTAAACTTTTATTGTCCGCTTCAATTAAATGAACGACAGGTAAATTATTTGCATATAACCAGTATCCTGGAAATTTAAAAGGCGGTCTATAACCCACATTTAATCCCAAGACTTCAGTATAAAATTTTTTACTTACTTCAATGTTTTTCGCACGAATAAGGTAATGTTGAAGGTGTTTTATGGTCATAAGGGATCCTTTTATACAAGTAAATGTCCACCCTCTACAAAAACAGTTTGTCCCGTCATAAATTCATTCCTTAATAAGAATAAAACTGTTTCTGCGAGTTCGCCAGGTTTGCCAACATGACCAACAGGCAACATGTTTTCTAGTCTATGAAACATTTCTTTTTTATCAGTAGGGTTCATTGCTGCATAACGCGGGGTATCCACAACGCCAGGGGCAATTACATTAACGCGCAGAGGGGCAAGCTCTATTGCTAATGCTCTTCCCAAACCTTCAACGGCGCTATTCACAGCGGCCATTACAACTAAATTTTTTTTAGGCCTTCGCGAAATTACTCCTGCAAAAAGAACAAGAGCCCCTCCTTTACGAACAAATGGTGCTCCATATTTTGCTGCATAATATTGTCCCCAAAATTTGCTATCAAAACCTGATCGCGCAACTGCAGTATCCATGGTCAAAAAATCTCCTGTTGGAATAACCGATCCAGGTGTGGTTAGATAATCAAATTCGCCTGTTTGTGCGAAAAAATCTTTTACGGCAATTTCATCAGCGATATCCAGTTGATAAAACTCGGTATCCTCTGGAAGTTCCGCTTTTACCGCGGATTGAATGGATTTAAAGCCCGTTACAACGAGTTGCAGGTTTTGTTGTGCCGCTAATTTTGCAGTGGCTAAACCAATGCCTGACGTGCCGCCAATGATAATAAGTCGTTTTCTTGAGTTGGACATGGAAATACTCCAAATTGAGATTACTGTTTTGAATACTACCCAAAGAATATAAATCCACTTTTTTGAATAGTTACACTATATGGCATATTATTGCGATTAATTTCTATATAAACATATTTTATAACAAAATATATATTTTTTCAAATAAAGTATATTTTTTTGTGATAATTAAGGAGTCCTTATGAAAACTTTGGTCGATGAACTCTACGAATCCATTCACGAAGAGATAATAGGTAATCGCTTGAAGCCGGGCCAAAGATTACATATTGCTCAGTTGGCTGAGCAGTATCATGTTGGTTCAGGACCCATTCGCGAAGCGCTTTCTCGATTGCTGGCGACGCAGTTGGTTATCGCAATCAGCCAACGTGGTTTTCGTGTTGCTCCTATTTCACGTGTGGATTTACATGATATTTATAAAACTCGCGCCCACATTGAGGTGATTGCGGTGACGCTTTCAATTGAAAATGGGAGTGATGCATGGGAAGCAGAAATGATTGCTGCATATCACCGTCTTGCCAAATTTGAGTCAGAACATAAAATAAGCAACCAAGAAGCATACACAGAGTGGGAATCTCGACATCGTGCGTTTAATTTAGCGTTGATTCATGCCTGTCATCTGGAACATTTATTACGCATTCAAAGTCAACTTTATTGCCTTACAGAACGTTATCGAAGGCAATGGTTAATTGCAGGACTTATGAGTTTAGATGGTTTACATTATGCTAAAGAGCAAAAGAAAATTATGGATGCTGCTTTGGCGCGAGACACTCAATTGGCTACGACGCTACTTCATGAGCACTTTGAAAAAGCAATTACAGTGATTGAATCCTATTTTTCAGAGCATAATTTATTTGATCACTTCGAGTAGTGGGGGTCCGGTTCATAGGGCTGGACCCGGGTATCACTTCATTTCCTCAAGTTACACGTGCTTATTGCTGTAACAAGATCAATAGCCATACACCCTCTAGCTTAAAAAAAGTCCTACCTAGGCGCCAATGAGCATATTCAATCATAAAAAAAGCGTTGTTAATCAATCCTTAAGCAGTAATGTTTTATACTGATAAAAAGTAAGGAGGGCATTAAATTCAATCTTTATGATTAAATAAATTTCATATTGTCTTATAACTAACATATAATTATAAATATATTAAAGTTGGCGGTTTTTTTATACTTCTACCACTGAATAAGTAAATATCGGTGGACTTTTGATAATACTCCAATCAAAGAGGAGAAAATAAATGGCCTTATCTAAATTAGGGGAAGAAATTAAAGCAACACGGGAAAAACTTGAATATATGCCTCCCCCAGAAAAGGTAGTGCGACAATTCTTTGATTCATCTTCCGAGCATCCTATCATTCAAACAGGTAAAAAATTTACGGGTACAACAGATACAAACGAAATGGGGAAGCAATATATAGAATTGATACGCCAGTTTGGAAAAATCAAGTTAGACTTTGAGAATGCTGCAAAATCAATATTTGAAGAAGATTACTCGGAACAACAAAAGAAGAAGTTTGAAAATTTAACAATGCAGTATTATGCGGGATTAAAGGTTGTTTCTGACTGCCTGCTGCATGCGGCAAAACAAAATCATACACAAATTGGAATGGAACGCGTAGAGGCTCTGCATACAAAACTTAAAGAAGATATTGTTCTTTATAAGAGTACCGTAGAATCGGTTGCGCTGAATATAGCAGACCATCAATTAAGAAATATCCAAAAAGGAGAGAAAGTAAAGCTTGATGAGATCATCCCTCATATAAAAGCAGTCTACGATAAAGTATATCATGATGCACATAATCCGTTTTGGCGATGGATTAAAAGTAAGTTTATAAAGAGCGACAGAGCCAAAGAAATTGATTTTTTAACTGAAATATCAAAACATCCACAGTGTAGTGAATCGATTCGACTTCAAGCAATGCATTTAGTTCATGATAAAATTGTGCAGACAGAAATGTTTGGTAAAGAAGGTAAGATTTATAAAGGCAGCAAGCTTGGTAAATTATTAGAAGGTATTGATAAAGAAAACATTACTGTTGAAGAAGATAACGATGAAAAGTTGGTTGCTTTTATTTTTTCGCAAGGTCTACAAGATAAAATACCAGATGGTATAAGGGATTATTTAATACAAACCGATGAAGAATATAGACAAAAAGTCAATGCTGTAATTCAGTAATAAACGCAGCTAATCAATGTTTCGTACCATAAAGAACATGCTAAAAAACACTTATTGATCAAATGTTAATCAATAAGTGTTTGAAAATAGAATAAATCAAAGTTCCTACAGCAAAAATCACTTTTTATCAATGGATTATGATTAATGCCCATTTCCCTTAGTTTTTATAAGCAAAATCCTCAATTGCATAATAAATATCTAGAAATTAAGATGAATCATCCTTGATTTATGGCCATTTGAAGTACTTGAATTCGTTTCATCAAGTGCGCCTTCAACTATGAGACATTTGGTTCTGAACTGCAATAATAAAGGAATAATGACGATGTCAGAGAAGATAAAAGGAACTGTAAAATGGTTTAACGAACGCAAAGGCTTTGGATTTATCCAAAGTGATGGCCAGGATTATTTTGTACATTTCAGTTCCATTCAAGGAAGCGGCTTTAAGACACTCAAAGAAGGAGAGTCCGTTTTATTTAAGCAAGGAAAAGGGCAAAAAGGTCTCCTGGCGGAAGATGTTCAAGTGGTTTAAGCTCATGGATGTTAGTAAGTTAGGGTCTGTTTACATTTCGCTAGATTGAGTCAAAATGGCTTGAGTTTCGAGTACCGAAGCGCAGCATACACAAAGTATGTGAGCATCGGAACACAGAAAATCATGTCATTTTGGCTAAGATAGTAGAAATGGAAACAGACCCTAGTGTTATTTGATAGTTAATGATTACTCACGCAAATTCCGCGGTTTAGTCCGCGGAATTTCTAATATTTGTATGCACCAATTACATTGGCAAATGTTGCCGCAGAAAATCAGATAATTTTTGCTCTGTTAGATGAATCACGTCATTCTTAATATTATGAATTATCAAATTATTAATGTGCTTGTTTGTATGCTGTAATAAAAGCCCATTCATATGAGGTGGTGCGACGATAATGAGTTGGTCATAATCGTGATTATTTCTACCGCTATCCAGTTCTTCTGCAATTTTTCTTGCGAAATTATCGTTTTCTATTTCTTTGGGATCGGATTGTTGTGCATAGGTTCCTTGCGTGGTAGATCCAGTGTTGAAGCGGCCTGACCTACTTGATGTCATCTTACTCTCTCTAAGCGTACCTTCAGGATGGAGAAATTCTTTGACCAGTGAGAATTGATAAGGTTTTGTGGTCGACTTATAGATTCTGCAAGTGCTTGAGTCTGTAGTCAGAATCCATGTTGCATGTTGATCAAATTTCATCACGATATCCTTAGTAGTGGAAACTTTAATATTTACAACTAAATCGATGGGGCAAGCGTTTCTGCTTCATTTTCTTCATTCAAATGTGCATCAAGCTTCGGTGAAAACTCATTTTTCAGCGCATATTTTTTTAACAGATACAATACAATTCCATCTATCTGTTCGTCTATTTCTTCAAACAACGGCTCTATGTTTTTATTTTCCATAATAACTCCATTCATTAGATTGCTCTCGATGCGTTCATCGAGATGTGAAATATGTTCTGGAAGAACCTGTTTTCTAATGTAAATAGTCCTACTTTTCTAAAAAGAGAGTTTACTGAATTTCTAATCAGGAATTGGCAATTTTAATTTCCATATACTTTTTTTAACAATCGTGGTCTTACTTATAAAAACTAAGGAAAATAGGGATGTATTGATTTCCAACTCCTTGGAAAATCACTTAACTCACTGTTCCCCTAATACCTATGACCACAGCGTTTTTATCCAGTTTGGTAGTTTTCACTTTCATATACATACCTGCTTCAAAATGACCTGGAATATTACAGGCGAATACAACATCATGCTTTGGATTTGCTTTAAATTGCCAAGTCAATGTTTTCGTTTCACCAGGATTAATTGTGATGGTATTACCATCTTCATGAACCATACCTGGCATGGTTCGCATCATTTTTTGATGTTCTTTTTGTTCTTTTTCATCGCCTATAGAAAATTCATGAACTACTTTTCCTATATTGGTCACTTCAAATCTTATAATTTCACCGTCATGCAATTGGGGGTTTTGTAAGAAATTAAATCGCATGTCATCTGAAGCAGTCACTTTAATCGTTTTGTTGGCCTTTGTTGCCTTCACTGGATTTCCTATGGAACTTGTTTCATGGTGAGAATGTGCACATATTGAATTGATAAAAAAAACTGAGAAAAAGCCGGTCAAAATAATCGTTCTTGACAATGTAGTTAACATATTTGAAATCCTATTTTAATAGTAAGTGCTCAGCCAAACGTTCGAGTAAACAGTCAGGCAGGGGGACCTGAGCTATTATGTGCAAAATATATCATGGAATAATCGTATTGGTGATTCTAAATGATCTTAATGTGTCGTTGTATCCTGCTGCTTTGGTAAAGTACAAATAAACCAAGCGCCTGTGCCATCGTGATGCTGTACGTAAAGCTTACCGCCATGTGCTTCGATGAGGTTTCTGCAAATAGTAAGCCCCAAACCCGTTCCTTGAGCTTTGGTGGTAAAGTAAGAGTGTAAAATTTTATCTTTATGCTCAGGAATAATGCCTGGCCCGTTGTCACGGAAATGCATCTCAATGTATTCATCTTTATTCTTTGTTTGAATGGTTAGCTCGGGGGCTTGGCTTATATTCTCTTGCATTGCCTCTATGCTATTTCGAGTTAAGTTGATAATAATTTGCATTATTTGAATTCTATCAATATCTAATTTAGGGAGTTCCTCATCTAAAATTAAATTAATCTTTAACTTTGAATGAGTTAACTCATAATCTAAAAAAATCATGGTGTCTTGAATTAATATATTGATATTCGCTTTTTCTGGAAAATGCACATCTTGATAAATAAAGCTTTTCATGCGACTCATTACTTCACTGGCATGTTTTGCCTGGGAAATAATTTTATTCAATAAGACTAATGTACCAGGATCTAATTTATTTTTTTCAATGTGTTCTTTTATTTGTAAAAGACACGTCTGACTATAAAGAAAAATCGCGGTTAAAGGTTGATTAATTTCATGAGCTAATGCCGATGCCATTCCTTCCATTGTATTTAATCGAATTGCATGGGCTAATTTTGCTTGCTCTTTCATTTTTAATTTTTTTTGTAAATAAAATTCAGTTAGATCTTTAATAAGCAAAATAATTTCATTCTTTTGAGAGGCGTGGTTATAGATGGGATTAAAATTTATTTCAAAGCAAAAACTAGCTTCATCTGATTCACTCGAATTTTCAATTAAAATGATGGTTTCTTCTCCTAAAAGAGCCTGGTAGCACGCCATAATTAATTGTTGTTTGTATTCTGAAAAATCGGAAATAAGCGTGAGAAAATTCATTCCTGTTTGAATTTTTATTGCAAAAATTCTAGAAAAAAACTTAATAAAAGATAGATTTATTATTTTAAAATAAAATTCTTTATCTAAAGTGGCTATCGCATCAGAAACATTTTGTAATAAATTGGTAACCGTTTCTAATGATTGATTTAATTGGATTTGCTGTGACTCTAATTGGCGCACATAAGTTATGTCTCTAAGACGCAGCAGTATTAATTTATCCTTGGTAAAGAGACATTCAATCTTTATATATTTTCGTGTTCCACCTTTTACTAATAATTCCAATTCACAACCTTGTCTCACTTTTTTTTCGATGAGATTGTGAATGCATTTTTTTAGAGTATTGTGCTGAAATGAACTGATTAGGTTTAAAAAATTTTTATTAAGCAGTTCATTGCGATCATAATTCAATAATGATGCGCTTTGAAAATTTACAGCCTTTATTAAATAATTTTTATCAATGGTAAAAAAAGCTGATGGATTAAAATCATAAAATTCAGTAAATTGTCTTTTTAATTCCTCGATTTCTACATTAAGAGAATTAATTTCCCATTCTTTTTCATTTAACTCATTTCTTTTGAATAACAACTGTTCATGTAATTTTTTAATTTCCTCATTTATTTGGAAAGATGATTCTTTAATGATGGTTGAATTCATTTCATTTACTTCCATTTAGTTGAAATTAAGGTGCAACATAAATACGATTAAAACGACTAATGACTTTAGGTAATCTACTGATTGGAGTAGGAGGGAGGTGTACTACTATAAGTATTGTAGCTGGAAAATCTGTAGGTAGTGGATTTAATAGGCATTCTAATGCATTGATTGCACCTGCTGATCCTTCGATTACAGTAACGTAATTTTTAAACAATACTCACTCCTTTTAAGATTTTTAACTATATATCAAATTTGTTAATTCAAATATAGGGTAAACCCGTAATTCAGCGCGTGTATTTCATAATGGTGTTTTTTAAAAAAAGCTCGTACAGTTAATTTTGAAAAAAGAAGTTGAGATATGCTGAATTAACATTTTTTAGATTTTTGCTAAGTTATTATTCCGTTGCCAAGTTACTCTATAACTTAATGTAGCGACTTGTTTATATTTATAAAGATACTGAGCAAGTCGCAATTTTTTAGGAGCTAAGGGGAGGCTCAGTAATGAATTGTTGTCGACCTTCATTTTCATTAAGGAAAACAGGGATTTTCAATGCAATTAAAACAATTAACAGTAGCTCAACAGTTATTCAAACGTTTTTGCTATGGTTACAATGAACGTGATTTAAATTATTTACGTTCACTTTTTTCTGGTGATGTGATTATGTGGGGCAGCGGTATTGACGAGTACCGAATAGGCATCTTGCAAATTGAGGAGCAATTTTTGTGGGATTGGGAACAGTATGATGACTCCCAAATTAAATTACTTACGTTTATTCCAACAATGCCTAATTCATTTTGGGCTGGTGCTCATTGTGAAATAAAAATATGGATAGATAGTAAGAATTATGATTTTCAAAATTTACGCAGTACGATTTGTATCGATTTGGAAAATGATGCTTGGAAAATTACTCATTTACATATTTCATTTCCACTTTATTAAACAGAAGAAATAAAGAGGATCAGCAGTAATAAATCAAAGACAATTATCTCTAATGTGTTAACTATTGAAACAAAGAGATAAGCGTTACTCAGTTACATTACAATATTCTTTTAGAATATGAAACACATCATTTAGATCGAAAGGTTTGGATAAAAAAGTTTCATGTGGCATTTTTTCCATTTTTTCTAAATTTGTTTGAGCAGAAGTAATAATTGTTGGGATATTTCTTATCCGCTGTGACGTTTTTTTTCTTTCTCGGAATTCAAAACCATCAAGAACAGGCATCATGAGATCCAAAAAAATAATTGCTGGCAGAGGATCTTTTTCAAGCATATTTAATGCCTCTTGGCCATCTCTAACCGCTACGGTCATATACCCTGCATAGTCTAAAGCCCAAACTAACGCTTCACTTACAGCATTGTTATCTTCAATTAATAAAATAAATTGCTCTTTCTTATCCAGTTCCATGGGATCAATTCGTAGTAAAGTAAAAAAATTCATTGCCCCAGTTTCAACGAATCGCTGTTTTTTCTATGACGTGTAAGCTTTATTAATTCATGCTGCATATCGAGCGACGATCCTTACACAAAATCAAACTGATTCATTCTGTAGAATCAATGACTCTAGTATAAATAAGATTAATCTTTATAAGCTCAGCTAAAGATTTTGTCTCCATTTTTCTCATGACATTAGCACGATGAACTTCAACTGTCGATATAGATATATTAAGATCATAAGCGATTTGCTTATTTAATTTACCCTCAACAACCAAATCCATAACCTGTTTTTCACGTCGGGTCAAACTATCTATTCGCTCATGAAAATTAGACTGCGAGATTGTAGTGCTGTTATTTTTTTTAAGACATTTTTGTGTGACTTCTAATAAATTTTGATGATTAACGGGCTTGAGAATAAAGTCCTCGGCTCCAGCTTTCATGGCTCGTATTGCCATTGAAATATCACCATAACCTGTGATTACGATTACTGGTAATTTATTTTGTGACGAATTTAATTGCTCCAATAACTCTAAACCACTCATTATAGGCATCCGTACATCGATGATTAAACATCCGAGTTGATTCGTATAACTATCAAGAAAGTCCTTAGCGTTTTCATAGGTTTGAACGTGAAGATTGATTGACTCAAATAACCACCGGAATGATTTGCATATTTCAGGATCATCATCAACAACAAAAACTGTTTTATTGGACGGCATATCCATTACCTTTGTTGAAATGCTTTAAGTTGAAAACAAATACTATGAGGAAATAATTCAGCTAATAAGACACCACTATCTTTATCAAGAAAGGTATGACAATAGGTAAGTTCATTTTCAAAATCTTCTTCATTTATTAAAAAATTACTTTTGATTAGAATTCTCATCGTGTTTTTATCCATGTACGTTTGGATTTCTAATTTCGCTCGATGAAGCTTATTTTTTTCTACTGTGTGAATACATTGTTTCAATAAACGAAATAAAACATGTCTGATCTGAAATCTATCAATATGAAAATTAGGAGCATTTCTTTGAAAATTTAAGATTAAGCTAATCTTGTGATGTTTTATTTCATAGGAAAATAGTGAAATAATCTCTGTAATAAGGTTATGGATATCAGTAGGTTTTTCTGTGATTTTTTCTTGAGCTGCATACTTAAATATGGAATCAATTTTATTTTTCAACAAATCAGTATGTTCATTAATTTTTTGCAAGACACTGAGTATTTGTGTGTCCTTCCGGCAAGGCTGTGTGACAGAGTTTAAATGATTTTGTAAAGTACGCTCTCCTTAAATTGTGGAGATTTACTCAAT
>NZ_LNXS01000047.1 GCF_001467525.1 Legionella anisa | reverse complement strand
GATCAAAAGTTTCCATCGCTTGCATCTTTTTTTTAGCGATTCAAAAATGAGAGGATCACTCAGGGCGAAGCCGTAACCCGGGTTTCTGGATAAACATCACGCTTCCATAACCCGGGTTACGCTTCGCTTCACCCAGGCTACATATATCAATTTGCAATAACGTCGGTTTATCTGAGAAGTTCAGTGATGGTGCAAAATTCTGAGTCTGCGAACAAATCCTGAAAGTTCCTCACAAAATTTAACCGGGTAGAATGGCATTTGTTGCCCGTCATCCCTGCCTACGCACACTACTGTCCGGTAAAAATTTTGCTCTCCTGCAATAGGTAATGTCCCTAAATTTTTTTTTTGTAGGCTTTTCAGCATTCATCTAGGCACATCACTTAATTTTGCTTCGATCTGCTCCCGCTCCCGCGCAAGGAATTTGAATAGTAAGATACTGTTTTTCGCGGGGAAGAGGGTTGGGGAGAGGGGATGTCAAGAATCGGTTAATGTGCACAAGATGGCCTCAATAACCGACGCTGTTTGTTGTAGTGTTCCAAAAACGCAGTACTTTGAACCCTTGAGCATTTAGCTAAGCTGTTCGTTCTCTATCGTAGCTTTGATTATCAAGATGCT
>NZ_LNXS01000046.1:70043-90835 GCF_001467525.1 Legionella anisa | reverse complement strand
CGAAGGCGAGCTATGGTTGCATGAATCTGAGCATCTAACTCGGGCACATGCGAAAAATCCCTCTCCAATTGCCTTATGAGTTCTTTTTCACTGCAATAATGATTGGAAAGATATTTTATTGCTGCATCGATGAGTGTATTCATACTAAAATTCTACTATAAATAACAGATTTATTTTTGCTTTTGCCAAGACAGCCTAATTTATTTAGAATACCATTAAAACAGGAAAATATTGAGTCTTTTATGCCAAAAGAAGGAAAAGCCAGGGTCTTAAGTGAGACGGAGTTTAAGCGACTGCTTATTGTTGCCAAAGATGGGCAATTCGCTATAAGAAATAGTGCCCTTGTGTATTGTTCTTTTGGACTTGGATTGCGAGTGAAAGAAATCGCCTCTCTCACTATTGCAGATGTCGCCGATTACAACTATCAATTACTCGAAGAGATTTGTTTGAAGCGCTCAATGACCAAAGGTGAAAAGCAACGTTACGCTTATCTTGCCAATGAAAAAATCCGCAAAGCACTCCAAGCACATCTCGATACCCTAAAACATGTTGCAAGAGAAAAACCCTTTTTTCAAACCCAACGTAAAAGTCGCTTTACCCCTAATAGTTTGCAAAAATGGTTCAAGTCACTCTATGATAAGGCAGGAATTATTGGAGCAAGTTCTCATTCTGGTCGACGTACTTTCATTACCCGCTTAATTGAGCAAGGCGCTGATATTAAAGCAGTCTCTCGTCTTGCAGGTCATGCCAACATTGTTACTACCGCAATTTATGTTGAAGATAACCCGGATCGCCTGAAACGCATTGCTAATTTGGCTATTTTCTAAATAATACCATGGGTTAGCGTTTTGCCTTGGCTGATCTTCCCTTTTAGTATCGAATCCATCTATGTTTAATGATTATTTAATATACAGACTTATTATAAACGCGTTTTAATAGCGCTTAATGAAACGACGTTTTTTATGTAACCAAAACCATTGGTTATAGTGAAAACAACGCTTAAAACTAAAATATGGAAGTTGATTTTTTTACTTAAACGCATAAAAATTGCCCTTCAGTGATATTTTGCTAAACACTGCTCCCTTAAACACGAAATCATTCAAACAAAGTCACTTAATAATTGCTTTTACCTCTTTCTCTTTTCTAACACCTGCTTAATTCTATTTTTTATTTTTAGATAAATCTTCTAATAAAATTTTTCCCTTTTGGGACAAGCGATATTTTTGCAATCTACTTTTAGGCTTATCTGGGATAGTACGCTCGATTATCTCATCCCTGAGCAATTGATCAAGATAATTACGTTGAAAAGTTTCTCGATGCCTGATTCCTGCTACCTCTTGTAGCTCTATACTTTTCAGCTCACCTTTTAGCTCACATGCTCTGAGTACCCACTCAACCCATGGATCGACTTGTCCGGCAACTTGTCCGGCAACTTGTCCGGCAACTTGTCCGGTCATCGATGATGATTTACGCCAAATGGTTGTCTTGAATCCATCAGAGATAGAAAATTCAGGCTCTGGCAGTCCAACCTCACGGCAACGACGAATCATATCGCCTGTACCAGTTCCCATACGCTCGATATATTTCGTTAAATACAATGGCTCAGCAAGCAAGGGATTTCTTGGAACAGAACCATGTGGATGACGTAATTTCTCTAAGGTTAATGATGGAGGGAGTCCTCCTGGATTCCAAATTTCCAATCGATCTGCAAACAGCATAACCTGCACACTTCCATTACTATCATAGTCACGATGAGCAACCGCATTCACAATCGCTTCTGCGACAACTTCCTGGGGAATTTCATAGGCAACAGGCACTTCCGCCCCTCCCTCTCTGGTTCCCACCCAAAGATTAATTTTGGACATTACAAAATCAATCGCTTGATCGACCAGTGAAAATAACGTGCCTTTATATACTTGATATGAAGGAATAGGTTTGGCTACTTCTGTCCCGTGAAAATGAGCACATTTTACCTCGGATGACATAACAAACCGTTGTGGTTGTTTTCCAAAGAGTAACATTGCTGCATGTGTAGGCTTATCCTCATCCAGCAAGTTCAAATGAGACAATAATTCAAAAGAGGTCGCATCGCTAGGCAATGGAAATCCACGTCCGCGTTTTGCTCGACGTAAAAAAGTCGTTATTCCTTCTTCATCTAAGTCTAATAATGTTGCTCCTCTGCAAGGAGCAGCATCAAAAGGGCTATTTCTAATTAATTTTCGTTCCTCTAAATCATGTATTAGGGCAGCATAAACACCAGAGATAAGCTCGGAAACAGAATGATAACGTCTTCTGATTAATTCGGCTCCAACACGAGTAATAAGGGTTTTCATTTTAGGGTGGCGTTTACTTTCTTCATTTCCCTTTATAAAAATTAATCGGGTCTTATGTTCCTCGGAAGCTAGATTGTATTCTTCCTCAGTAGGGGAAACACCTTTTGCATTCTCAAAGCCATAATCATAACCCAAAAGACCAATATAGATATCACAAGCACGTACTTGTTCTAGATAAACTTGATCTGCTCTTCTATCATGGGCAGGTAATTCTTCGAATAAAAATGGATCAAAAAAACGACGCATTAAGGGATCATTTTTCAACCAATGGCATATCTCTAGACGATCTTCTTTAAATTCTTGTTGTACACTACTGATAAAAATACGCAATGGTCTCATCATTAATCCAAAAATTAAACACGCTCTTTTTTCTCATTAACAGGCTTAATTATGTTATAACCCACGAATATCACACAACGTTATCAACAGATTTTGTGGATAACTATCCTCTTTCGCTCATTAGCTTGATCAACCAATCAACCTCACTAGCGGAATTCACCTCGATAATCACTTTTCCCTTACCCTCAGCATTTACTTTTACTGAAACATTTGTTGTAAATTGTTGAGATAGATAGGTACTCCACTCCTCACACTTGTCATGCGATGTAGTTAAAGAAAAAGTCTTGTTATGTTCTTCATTCCCTGATGACTTCAATCGGTTTGCTAAGGTTTCCGTGTCACGCACATTCAGCTGTTTTTCAATGACAGTACATGCAATCTGATATTGATGTTCTGGCGAAAGCTTCAAAAGCGATCGAGCATGCCCCATATCAATCTTACCCTCGTTTAACATCCCTATTACTCTAGAATCCAAAGTTAGTAAGCGAAGCGTATTAGTAACCGAAACCCTAGAGCGCCCTATCATTTGTGCTATGTCCTCATGAGTCATTTCAAACTCTTCACGAAAACGGTTTAATGCTAACGCTTCTTCAATCGGGTTAAGATTTTCACGTTGAATATTTTCAATCAGTGAAAATGCAAAAGCAACATTGTCATCAACATTTCTAATAATAACAGGCACATAAGTTAATCCTGCTTTTTTTGCTGCTCTCCAACGTCTCTCGCCAGCAATAATCTCATAATGTTCTTCTGCAATCTTTCTAACAATAAGTGGCTGGATAATCCCTTGGACTTTGATGGAGTTTGCAAGCTCATCTAAAATAGATTCATCAAATTGTTTTCTAGGCTGATATTTGCCAGAATTTAATAACTCAACAGCTAAATGAGTTATCGATTCGCAGGGTTTAGATTCCCCATCCTGGAATGAATTGTCTAAGGCTCGAAGCAACTTCAATCCCTTCAATTCTAAATTTGACACAAGTGTCTCTCCTCAATTATCCCTGCAAACGTCCCACCCTACCTGTAAACGTCGCACCATCGGTTATTTTTCTTATTTTTACTTCCCGAAAACGTCTCACCCTATCCCGTAAACGCCACAGCCATCCCTGCAAACGTCCCTGACAATTCCCGTAAATGTCCCACGAACTATCTTACAGCCCTTAAGAACATTGACACATTTAACTTCTAAACAACTTATTAAAAGATCTTAAAAAAATTAAAACACGTTGTGTTTCTATAGTAAATAGAAATTTTAATTTTCTGTTGCATTTTCAATAAATCACAGATAAATTATAAAAAACGTGAAAATTAATTATTTTAATAAAAGGGAAATCATGCTTGATCCTCAAATCATTACGTATGGTACAGATCATCCAGAACAATTAATGGATAAGTTCTATCAAGCGGGTAACGAAATGTTACTGACATTAAGAAATTTTGTAATCAATCCCGAAAAAAGAAAAAAACCAAGAACTTGGGGAGCAATCGAAGCCGCAAAAATGGTTAAGGTTTCTGACCCTACCTTTAGAAAAATATTAGAATCTTCAGATGATATACCAGGAATAGTAATCGAAGACTCTGAAAATGGAAGAAAAGTTAAAAAATATACATTAGCAGCCATCAATGCGCTGAGAGATAAAGCAGAAACTCGATACAAAAGACCAAAAGGCTCGAAATGCTTAACCATAGCTGTTTCTAACTTAAAAGGCGGTGTTGGGAAAACTGAAACTACAGTTGATTTAGGAAAAAAAATTGCCATCGAAGGTTTAAAAGTTCTGTTGTTGGACTTCGATGCACAAGGAACAGCAACTTTAATCAGCTCAGGACTAATCCCCGACTTAGAGCTGCGTTATGAAGATACAATAACCAATGTATTAATCTCAAATCCTAACAACATCAAGAATGTATTACTGAAAACGCATTTTGATGGTCTTGATATCATCCCTGCTAACTTAGCTATACAAGATTGTGATCTTATTTTACCAAACGAAAAAGAAAACAATCACGAGCGTTTAGGTTCCCCTTTCATTCGCTTATCAGAGTCATTAAAGATTATTAAAAATCAATATGATGTTATTTTGATCGATTGTGGCCCCAACCTTGGTTTGCTAACACTCAATGCAATCATTGCCTGTGATGGAATCATTATTCCTATTCCTCCAAGTATGAACGACTATTCAAGTTTTATTATGTATACAGCTACCTTACGAAATATGTTTAAAGAATTACCTTCCAAAAAATTGGAGTATTTACGAATACTCATTTCCAAGCACAGCGGAAGTAACGAAGCACTACAGATGGAGAATATGATGCGAGAGCAATTTGGTAGATATATTCTCACAAATCACATGTGCGAAACCGTTGAAGTTGCAAAAGCAGCTAATGAAATAGGAACCATCTATGATGTTTCAAAACCGCGTGGTAGCCGCGAAGCTTATCGCAGAGCTTTGCAACATTTGGATGATGTGAACCTCGAAATTATTAATAACTTTAAAGAAATCTGGGAAAAGCAATCTAAAGCATCCTTTGTAAGTGGAGAGTAACATGGATAATAGCAAGCGAAACGTTCATAATTCTGGCCCATTAGGTATGCTAATGAAAAGCGGTCAAGTAAAAAAAATAGAGACTGCTGATGAGGAGGTTGTTTTAAAACAAGCTACCCCTAAGACTCCATCTTATTTCAAAACCCAATCTGGGATTGAATTTGCCGAGCAGGAATTAATTTATGTCAATCCAGAAGAATGCGAACCATGGAAATATGCTAACCGCCAAGAAAGCGAGTTAGGTGATATTGATGGGCTAATTGATTCTATTAAATCAAACAAACAGCTACAGCCTGCTTTAGTGAGAAATCATCCTAATCCTCATGGGAAAATAAAGTATGAAGTAATTTTTGGCCGAAGAAGGCATATTGCTTGTATGCGACTGGGGCTCCCTTTTCTTGTAATCAGAAAAGATATTCCCAATGTTCAAGATGCGATTGCATCTCAAGATGCCGAGAACAAATTACGAAATGATGTTAGTAATTATTCCAATGCGATGCTTTATAAACGATTATTGTCGGATAATGTATTTAAAACTGAAAAGGAACTTTCGGAAAAATTACGAATTTCCTATTCTACATTTAACGAATTAATGGCTTATTCAAAAATTCCAGAAGATATTGTACGTGCTATTCCTGATATACACGCCCTTTCTAAGCAACTTGCTGTAAAGATTGTTCAATTAATTAATAAGTCCAAAGATAACTATAACAGGATGCTTTCTATTGCTAATCAGTTAGGTAGAACAATCACTTCACAGGCTAAATTAGAAAAGATATTTGAGAAGACGTTACAACAAAAAACTGAATCTAACAGTTCAAGTAATGCCAAGTTTTATACTTCTGTAAATGGAAAAAAACTATTTACCTTTAAGTCTGATTATCGAGGACTTCCATCGATTGTATTGAACAAAGAAATTGCTGGTTTTGTGAATCTGGAAGATATGTGCGAGCACGTTTCAAATTATTTAGAGCAAATTATAGCAGAATCCGAGTACTCGGATTGAGAGTGAATCCGAGTACTCGGATTACTTGTTAGGTAGCATGGGGAAACGTATGGGAAGCGTAGCAATAAATAATAAGAGTCTTGAGCTCAAAAAACATGTTAACGCGATACATTGCTCTAATAATCTGTCATTGGTGCAGCGGAAGCTATTTAATGCTTTGCTCTTTAATGCTTATCCAGATCTTCCCTATAAACAGCAATTTGAAATCAAAGGAAAAGATTTATATCAACTGATTGGTTACAATAGCAAGGATACTGCAAAGCTAAAAGAAGCTTTGATAGGACTAATAACAATAGCTATTGAGTGGAACGTTATTGATTGTTCCACTGGACAAGAAAAAAAATGGAAGGCTAGTTCAATATTGGCATCTGCTGAACTTTCAAATGGCGTTTGTATTTATGAATACAGCCAGGTAATGAAAGATCTTATGTATCAACCTGAGATTTATGGTCAAATAAACATTGATCTGATTTCAAAATTCAAATCAGGTTATGGTTTGGCGCTTTATGAGAACTGTGTTCGTTACAAAGGGCTTGCGCAAACACCATGGTTTCCATTAGATATCTTTAGAAAACTAATGGGTGTGTTTGATGGGAAATATCCAGTATTTAAAGACTTTAAGAAAAGGGTTCTAGATGTTGGGGTGAATGAAGTAAATGCAGTCTCGCCCATTCGCATTTTTCCTGAGATAGAGCGAGTTAATCAAAAAGTAGTGAGAATACGATTTAAGCTAGAAAAAAATGTTGATGAATCTCCTATTTCCTTAAATAACTTATCGATTGACGAAGAATTAAAACAACTTCTGATTAATACATTTGGGTTTTCAACGCAAATGATTGATGAGACATATGCAAAATATGATAACGAATATATACGAGAGAAAGTAGAGATCATCACTCAATCAGAAAGTTTTATTGCGGGAAAGATTAGAGGACTTGCTGGATATTTGATTGAAGCACTTAAGAAAGATTATAAGCATAGTAAATCAAGCAAAGCAATAATCAATGAGCGTCGCAAGATCTCTGAAGAGAAGGAAAAAGAAAAGAAAGAAAAACAAGAAGCACAAACTGAACGCTACAGGCAATATGTTAATAAAAAAATAAATAACTACCTTACAAATTTAACAGAAGATCAAAAAAGCGACTTAATTAGTGAGTTTGAGAATTATATAAAAACTCAAAGTAGTATTCTCAAAAATTGGTATCAAAAACATAGGTTAGAGCACCCTGCAACCAAAGGATGTTTTCATGGTTTTATAAGAGAGAATAAACAAAGTGCAGTGGGAAACATTATATCTATGGAAGATTATATTGAATTAATTGAATAGGCTTTGAAAAAAGATGAATTTTAAAGATGGGACATTTGCGGGGCATTATGTTGAAGTTGGGTGGGACATTTACGGGGAATTATAGTACCGTAATTATTACGCCTATTTCTTATATAAAGTAGTTTGTATCATACAAAGAAATTAACTAATGTGAATTACAATGAAGACAATTTGTGTATACCTTGGTGCTAGCTCTGGCAATAATCCTGCATTTAAAGAAGCTGTTATTAAACTTGCTCATGAAATTGTGGATCATGGACTTACATTGGTTTATGGCGGATCAAATTTAGGAATGATGGGTTTGTTAGCAACAACTGTAAAGGAGTTGGGGGGTAAAGCCATTGGCGTTATAACTACACATCTTTTAGACAAAGAAAAACCATTAGATATCTTAGATGAACTTCATATAGTAGATTCTATGCAGGAGAGGAAGAAAATGCTGCAAAGCCTGGCTGACGCTTTTGTCGTTATGCCAGGTGGTTTAGGTACTCTTGAAGAAGCAATTGAAACATGGAATGCGATAAAAATAGGAGAGGTAGACAAAAAGATAGGGTTTCTTAACATCGATTATTATTTCAATAAACTATTTAGCTTTATTGAGCATTGTTATGAAAATGGGTTTATATTGGCCGAACAAATAGCTATTCCATCAATGCAAGTTGAACCTAAAAAATTGTTACGTGATTTAATGCTACCACAATATGAAGAAATTGATTGTGTGATGTACAAGTAAAGAATTTTTTAATAAGGATATGAAATGCATGCTGTAAGAGGTGAGAAAACCGGGGTCGTGTATCTACATTGGTTAAACGCAGTAACCACATTTAGCTTTGCTATTTTATTTTCATCATTATCACTTTATTTGACAAAGAACATTGGATTAACTCAATTGCAATCCAATGGAATCGTTGGATTTTTTCTTGCATCAAATTTTATTTTGCATTTTGTAGCTGGTTACATTGGGGATCGATTTTTAAGTAATCGATTGCTATTTGCCATTTCAACGCTCATACAAACTTTAGGTTTAATGGTTCTTAATTTTTCTGATTCATTTGTATATTTAGGGTTAAGTTTGTTTCTTATCGGTTGCGGATTAGGATCTACATGTATTAACTGCCTTATTACCCAACAATTTACTAGTAACGAAACTGAATTAAGAGAGAGAGCATTTTTTTATAATTACAGTGCGATGAATATAGGGTTTCTCTCAGGATATGTTATGAGTGGGTTTATTGATATTAACGATAGATACGACCGTTTATTTGAAGTAAGTAATTTGATTAATTTGATTACAGTGTTTTTCATCATTAAATCGTGGGGTTATTTCGCAAAAGACAAAGTAAGTCTCGTAGAGGAGATAAAGAGGGGGCAGCTAGGACTGGTATTAATCATACTAATTATACCGATCCTTCTAGCAGGGTTTTATTATTCCTGGTTAGCAAATAGCCTCATACTTTTTATTGGCGCAGCGGCTTTACTATATATTACATTACTTGGCCGTAGTTTAAGTACACCTAATGCACGAAAAAAGATTTATTCTTTTGTGTTTTTAACGGGTAGTTCAGTTGTATTTTGGATGCTTTATTTTGTAGGACCGATGGGTGTTACTCAGTTTTTGAAGTACAACGTAAATATCTCCATAGGTTCTTATTATATTCCTCCACAATGGTTAATGAATTTGAACTCAATTTTTGTAATTATTGGCTCACCTATAGCGGTTAACTAACACCTAGCAAAGTATCTGCGAATGGTCATTGGATAGAGTACGACCTACCACAAGGCGGATGCTTTGCGATTACAACCCTTGCAGAAGGTGTTAAACCAAGTGCGGTGTTCGGAGGTAGTATTGCTTTTGAAGTGGAAGATTTGGATTCCTTAACGCAACAATTAAAAAAGAATGGGGTAACATTCAAGTTGGATATCTTTTCGTCACCTGTATGTAGAATGGCAATTATCATCGACTCTGAAGGAAATGCTATTATGCTGCATGAACTCAATCAATAAATCTGTATACAAAGGATAAATAATGATGTTTGCTAAATGCTCTGTTTTTATTGCCACAAGTCTTGATGGCTTTATTTCAAGAGAGGATGGTTCTATTGATTGGCTAACGAAAGCAAATGAGCTTGTGCCCTCTGGTGAGGATGGTGGTTATAAAGAGTTCATATCTACGGTCGATGGACTCATTATGGGTAGGCATTCTTTTGAGAAAGTATTATCATTTGACCCTTGGCCTTACGATGAGCTTCCAGCTGTAGTGATGAGTAGCAAACCTATAGAAATTCCTGCTCATTTAAAACATGTTTCAGCTTCTTCCGAAACACCCATCAAACTCGTTCAGCGGTTAACTAATGATTAACCAATGCAAAAAACGATTTCCAAATGCAAAATGGTTTCTTGCTAATATGAGGACTTTAGATTTACAAGAGAAATTCGATGCTGTCATTGCTTGGCATAGTTTCTTTCATTTACCTCATGACGATCAACGAAAAACATTAAAATCACTTGCCTCTTTAGTGGAGCAAAATGGTTTATTAATATTTACTTCCGGACCGGAATACGGAGAAGTTTGGGGTGATAATGGAGGATATGATTTATATCATGCCTCTCTTTCGTCTGAGGAATATACTCAAATCCTTCTAGAGTGTCACTTTAAAGTCCTTGTACATAAGATTAGGGACCCAGATTGTGGAGAAGCAACGGTTTGGGTTGCTCAAAAAAGTCACATTTGCACGGGATAAAATAGAAAAGAAACTTATCAAGGTTCCTTCAAAATCTCATACTCAAAAATAACGGAATATCTATTTGGCATCATGGGAGATTTTTTAACACCAAATTTGATGCATCCCATTTTCTTATAAAATGCTTCAGCACCGGGGTCGCTCCATAATTTGAACCTACTCACGTCATGTGATTTAAAGTCTTCAACCATCATGGACCGCATTTGTTTACCGAAGGGGTTTATCGTGCATTATGGATTTTTTTCTAATCTCAGAAAATAGTGCTATAATGTGTACATGGTAACACAATGAGAAAAACCATGACTTCAACAACTATGACAGTCCGCCTGGATACCCAGGCTAAAATACGTTTGAATAAATTGGCGGAGCTGACTCATCGCAGTAAATCGTTCTTAGCCTCAGAAGCAATAAACAGCTATCTTGAAACGCAAGAATGGCAACTTAATGAAATTATAAAAGGTATTTCTGAAGCTGATTCCGGTCAATTAGTGGATCATGAAGGTATTGTTACCTATTGGGAGAGCAAGAGAGATTGAAAATTCAATGGACAAGAGGAGCCAGTCAAAATTTAAAACAAGTTGAAAGCTATATAGCAAAGGACAATCCGAATGCAGCCATTGATACAGTATTGAAAATAATTAAATCAGTTGAATTGTTAGCGGATAACCCTTTGATGGGAAGGGCTGGCAGAATTTTTGATACCAGAGAATTAGTCATTAACGGGACTCCATTCATTGTTCCTTATCGAGTTAAACAAAATCACATTGAAATATTAAGAGTATTTCATAGCTCGCGACAATGGCCTGATTCTGTTTGATTTTTTACAACAAACTCCTCGTTGAAACATAGGTTATTTTTGCAATTTAGTTAGGGTTTAATCTGCCCTTTCCAATCTAATACAATAAATTATGACGAAAGAAGCAAATTGGTATGGCCTCAACTAACGGGTTTCCATCTAGAACTTTTGTTGGTTTAGGTTTTTTTGTCAGCGCGGTTAATTGCGTGTATGTGATTTATATCTATATCGAGATAGCTGGAGCTCGTCCATACCTTAATATCTATTATTAAAAATCAAGGTTTGATAAAATGAACAAATTAGAATTCGTATGTGGAGCATATGCAAATTAAGCTCAATAAAATGAATGCGTTATTAATCTGTGAATGAAGGACTTATTGAAATGACTGACACATCCATTGATAAAAGTCTTGAAAAGGTCTATCAAGTAATTGTGGAGCATATCCGTCAAGCCCGATCAAATGTATTGAAAGCTGTTAATCATGAGCAGGTTATTGCATATTGGAACATAGGAAAAAATATTATTGAACAAGAGCAACATGGTGAAAATAGGGCAGCTTATGGTAAAGCGCTGTTAGAACGCTTGTCTACTCGCCTTAATGAGGAATTTGGGAAGGGATTTGGAGTTACAAACCTCAAATACATGCGCCAATTCTATTTAACCTATCAAAATGAAATTAGTCACAAGCCTGGTGACCAATTTGAAGTACCTCAATTTAATCCAAATCTGAGTTGGTCTCATTATCGTCTTTTAATGCGTGAGACAAGGCGGAATGCTCGCAAATTTTATGAAATTGAGGCTGCTAATAATTACTGGTCTGTACCTCAACTTCAAAGGCAAATGGGAACTTTTTTATTTGATCGTTTAGCAGCAAGTCAGGATGAACAAGCGGTATTGGCGTTGGCTAATAAAGGCCAGATTATTACAACTGCCGAAGATTCATTAAAAAATCCAGTGATATTAGAATTTTTAGGGTATAAAGAGCATCACACCTATACGGAAAGCGATCTTGAATCGGCCATTATTGATCATTTGCAAGAGTTTCTGCTTGAAATGGGTAAAGGTTTTGCTTTTATTGGTAGACAAAAAAGGATCACAATCGACGGCGATCATTTTTATCCCGACTTAATTTTTTATCACACGATTTTAAAGTGCTATACAATAATTGACTTAAAAATTAATCACCTAACACATGGTGATGTTGGGCAAATGCAGATGTATGTTAACTATTATGATCGTGAAATCAAGCAGAATGATGATAATCCGACAATAGGTCTTCTTCTTTGCGCTGAAAAAAATGATGCGGTCGTAAAATTTACCCTGCCAGAAAATAACAAACAAATATTTGCTAGAAAATATCAACTTCATTTGCCAACTGTTGAACAATTGAAGGAAGAAATCAGGCGAGAATATCAAGAGGCAACATTATTTTTAAACAAAGAAAAAGACGTAGAGTGAAAATGATTGCTTATTGATAAATAAGGTCAATGACATGACAAAAATTACAACAGAAGAAACTGCTCTAAAATTAGCTGTCCTTATTGATGCCGATAATGCTCGGGCAGTAATTATTGATGGTCTCTTGACCGAGATTGCTGGTTATGGAGACGCTATCGTAAGAAGAATTTATGGTGATTTTACCTCACCATCTAGCGCGCAATGGAAAAAGGTGTTACATAAATATGCTATAAAACCAGTACAGCAGTTTGCTTTCACTTCTGGAAAAAACGCAACTGATAGTGCGCTTATCATTGATGCTATGGATCTGCTTTATACGCATCGGTTTGGTGGTTTTTGTATCGTGTCAAGCGATAGTGATTTTACAAGTCTTGCTAACCGTATTCGTGAAGAAGGGTTGCAAGTTTTTGGATTTGGAGAGAAAAAAACACCAGAGGCATTTCGTAATGCCTGCAATAAATTCATTTTCACTGAAGTACTACGCCCTGTAGCACCACCTGATCAATCAATTAGTCAATCAAAAAAGAGAAAGCAGCCTGTTAAACAGTCGAAAGCTAATGAACCCTCAGCACAAGAATTTCCAAAAGAATTCATTCTAGAAGCATTAAATAACTCATACGATGATACTGGTTGGGCATACATAGGAACATTTGGTGGTTATTTAACTAAGTTAAAGCCTGATTTTGATTCCAGGCTTTATGGCTTCAAGAAGCTAAGCGATTTGGTTAAAGGAAAACCAGACATTTTTGAAACGGAAGAACGAGTTAATCCAGGATCTAACACAAAAGTTTTATATCTGCGTGGCAAACAGAAATAAGGGATGACAATCATTGGAGCGGAAAGATGGGGCAAGTCAGGGTACATGTGTAATTGATGCATTTGAAAAATAAAACCTGATTCTATCCATTATCTGGCGTAGGTTTTTAGCTTGTTTATCAAATCTTCTTATATACCTTACCTTTGTTCTTAAGGAGGCAATACTATGACTCAATGGTTCGTAAAAGACTTAAGCAAATTAACTGGTGTTTCGGTACAAACATTACATCACTATGACCGCATTGGTTTGCTAAAGCCTTCATTGCGACCGCTATTTTCTAGGGTGTACACCATATCGGTCTTAATACTTACGTAAAAAAACGAGAATTACGAAAACTCATAAGTTTAATCAATGCCATCACGACCTCATAAAACACAGGTAACTAATACGCTTTATTTGCTTTATCAAACCATTGCCATCTCAACCAAAATGCTACATTCACAAGTGAAATTAGTACAGGCACTTCAACAAGAGGGCCAATAACTGTTGTAAATGCGACAGCAGAATTAAGCCCAAAGGCAGAAATAGCCACAGCAATAGCCAATTCAAAATTATTGCTAGCTGCGGTAAATGAAGCGGCTGTTGTTTTTTCATAGTTAGCACCGATAAGCTTGCCCATCGCAAAACTGACAAGAAACATCACAATAAAATAGATAGTCAGAGGAATTGCAATCCGAATTACACCTAAGGGAAGTTGCAATACCATCGAGCCTTTTAAAGAAAACATCGTCAGAATCGTAAACAATAGGGCAATCAGGGTAATGGGTGAAATTTTTGGTAAAAAATTAGTTTCATACCAGGCCAGCCCTTTTCTCTTTATCAGTATAAGGCGAGTCAGAAAACCTGCAAAAAAAGGAATGCCCAGATAAATAAAGACGCTTTCTGCAATGGTTATAAAATCAATGTGGACTATTTGTCCAGTCATGCCAACCAGGGGCGGCAAGACTGTTAGAAAAAACCAGGCATAGACACTAAAGAAAAGCAGTTGAAAAATACTATTAAACGCCACTAAAGCTGCAACATACTGATTGTCGCCTTCTGCCAGCTGATTCCATACAATCACCATAGCAATACAACGCGCTAAGCCGATGAGGATAAGTCCAGTCATGTACTCAGTATATCCATGTAAGAACAAAACAGCGAGACCAAACATGAGAAATGGACTGATAAGCCAGTTTTGAATTAGGGACAATAATAAAATTCGCCAATCTTTGAATACTAGTGGTAATTCTTCATATTTTACCCGGGCCAGTGGAGGGTACATCATTAAAATGAGTCCAATCGCAATGGGAATATTGGTGGAACCAATAGATAATGAATTTAAAAATTGTGGTGTTCCGGTAAAGAGTGAACCGATAACAACGCCAATAGCCATTGTCAGGAAAATCCATAACGTTAAATATCTATCTAAAAAAGAAAGGCGACGGGTGCTGCAAGTGGTCATGACAGCAGCTCCTTTTCTATTCGTTGTTTCAGTTGATTAAAAATCGCTTCAAATGCTGTATTGATTTCCATTTCTGAACCTTCTACTTGGGCAGGATCAGGGATACTCCAATGGAGTTTCTTTGGTTGACCCTGGAAAATTGGACAGCTTTCACTAGCTGCCTGGTCACAGACTGTGATGACTAAATCAATAGATTTTGCTTTAAATTCATTCCAGGATTTGCTGCGAAGAATATTGGGTTTGATACCATGGCGCGTAAGGGTTTCAATTGCAATCGGATGTACGTTTCCAGTCGGAGCGCTACCTGCACTAAAAGCCAGATAGCGACCATTCGAGTAATGATTAGTTATTGCCTCAGCCATAATGGACCGACAAGAGTTCCCCGTGCAAAGAAATAATAACTTAATTGGCTCAGCATTCATCAACCACAACATCCAGTTGTTTTTGACTGTGTATCACAGCAAGAGGTTGATGGGTTTTTTTCCGGCATACTACAACAAGAACTTTCTGTTGCCATGTCTCCAGAAAAAAACTGAGCATCTTCCATAGTATGATACGCTTCCCATGCGATCCCGGTAGGGTCACTCACCCATGATTTTTCTGATTTGGCATAGCAACAGGTTGTTTCACCATTGCTATGGGTTGAAATATTAGCTTGAGAAAATTGGTTTCTCAGTGCTTCTAATTCAGTGGCGTCATCCACTTGCATGCCTAAGTGTTCCACGCCATGTTTTCCTGCACGAGTTGAAATGGCAAAATTAATACGCGGATCTTCCAGCATCCACTTGGCATAATCGGATTTAACTTTTACCGGATCTGCTCCAAATAAAGCATTGTAGAAACGGATACTATCAGCAAGGTTGTCAACGCTAATATGAATATGAAAACGTTTCATAACTTACTCCTTCTTAGAACTACAGCAATCAGTTAATTCAATAACCAGACAATCTTTAGTGTCAGCTTGTTGAATTTGAATTTGTTGTTTACTGCAGCAATCTTGAACCATGAAAGCGATAAAATCGCGCATTAACTCAAAATTTGCAGAATAAAATACATAACGGCCTTGACGATAGGACGTGACAATTTCGGCATTAGACAAATGGCTTAAATGAAATGATAGGGTATTGTGTAAAATACCTAACTTATCGCCAATTGCGCCTGCGGATAATCCTTCTGGTCCTGCTTGAACAAGTAATCGAAAAACTTGTAAGCGAGTTTCTTGAGAAAGAGTATCAAATATTTTTAGTGAATTTTTTATGTCCATAATTCTAGAATAGTAGAAATATATAATTTAGTCAATCAGTCATATAAAGTTTGAATTTTTCTGCCAAATAAATATAAGACTTACAAAAAATGATCTTTTTTATACATTTCATGAGCTTAATGGTTTAGGTGTGGGATTTATATCTTTAACTGAAGCACTTGATCTTACTACAGCAACAGGAAGAGCAATGGTAGGATTGTTAGCAATATTTGCGGAATTTGAAGGAGAGATTTTGCGAGAAACGGTTTTAAGCAGGAATTGCTCATGCTAGAAGTAAAGGTAAGTCCCATGGAAGGCTTGCAACTACACAAAAAAATACGAACAAGAAGTGATTGCTTTATTTAAAAGTGGATTAAGCCAATCAGAGATTGCTAAGAAACTGGGGATTGGTCGAACCTCTGTCAGAAGAATGCTTACAGAATCGCAAAAAAGTAAATTCATTATGTTGTATTTACAAAGAACCTCTATCAGCACCCTTAAGCTTGTGACCCCATGTTCTCAGATTCAATAAAATTGGTTTTAGCGAATAGAGAGTAATGAATAAAATTATTAACAGTAATATTGCGATTTATTATGTTTCAGCCCACTCATTTTACATCATACTGAGGCTACTGGTAAAATTGGAAACCAAAACTTCACCCTCTAAAACAATGACTATTGAACAAAATGAATTAGAGATCAAAAATAATCCACATCAAAGCATCAAATGGGGACAACCTATTCCACTTTCTCCAATCTTAGCCCCTGACTGCCCTTATCCAGTTGAGGCACTTCCCTCAATTGTTAGAAATGCCGTAGTAGACTATCAACAATATGGACAGCAACCCCTGCCTTTAATTGCATGCAGCGCCTTGGCTAATATGTCTCTATCCTGCCAATCACTTGCCAATGTAGCACGAGATAACTATTTAATTAGTCCAGTATCGCTTTATTTTTTAATTGCCAGCGGCTCTGGCACCCGAAAAACTGCTGCAGATAATGTTTTTTCGAAAGCAGCGCGTCACTGGGAGACACTGATTCGTAAAAGGCGTGAACCTGAGGTGTTGTCAGCGCTAACGCAACACCAAGTATGGCAAATGGAAAAAGACAGTTTATTCTCCCAAATCAAACGTGCAACCCATACGGGAGTGGACTCGGATTATGCCAAAAAAATGCTTGATGAATTAATTCATCAAGAACCGGAAATTCCTTTGCAACCCACTCTTTATTTTGAAGATGCTACCCAAGAAGCACTGGCCGTTCATTTGGCCCAAGGTTGGCCTTCCGCTTCCCTTTGGTCTGATGAGGCAGGTATTATCTTAGGTAGCCATAGCATGCAAGGCAATCCCACTCGTTTTGTAGCTTTGCTTAATCGTTTGTGGGACGGTAAGACGTTCACGGCACATCGTAAAACAACGCAAGGATTTACCATTGAAAATCGGCGTTTAACACTTAACTTGATGATGCAACCGCTTATCTTACAACAACTTACCAAGCAAGCATCGGGTATTAGTCGACAAAGCGGTTTTTTAGCTCGTTGCCTTATGGCTTATCCTGCCAACAGTATGGGAAATCGATTTTACCAAGAGCCGCCTGCTTCTTTACATTCTCTAAGCCATTTTGAGCAACGCGTCACTGCCTGCTTAAACCAGTCAGAACAATTAAGCCATCAAGGTTGTATTCAACTTCCATTGTTGAAAATGAGTGTTGCAGCAAAACAACAATGGATTTTATTTTTTAATGCGGTGGAAACTGGGTTAAAACCGCAAGGCCAGTGGGTCGATGTCGTTGATTTCGCATCAAAAGCAGCTGAAAATACAGCGCGCCTTGCAGCACTCTTTCATCTCTTTGAAGGGCGCCATGGAGATATTAGTGTAGAGCATACTGAAAATGCCATTGAAATAATTAATTGGCATTTGCAAGAAGCACGGCGAATTATGCCTACTGAAACCGTTTCTTTGCAGTTTTCCGATGCCCTCAAACTAATGGACTGGTTTATTGAAAAAAATATTAGCTCAACAACGTTACGAACCATTCAACAATTAAGCCCACTGCGAGATAAAATAAAACGCGACCAAGCGGTTGAATTATTAGTGGAGCACAATCAAATACGCATTGTAAAATCAGGTTCAAAAACGATGGTGGAAGTGAACCCTCGCGCATTCAAAGTGTAAGTTCAACTTGATATATTATCCGTAGTACACCAACTAACAGGAGAAATTTGTGCCCTTTAACAGGCTAAAAGAATGGTTGAACAAGTAAAAAGAACGAGGGATTGAGGATCCTTCCTGTGCTGTTTTAAGCACTTGTAGCAGCTCTGGCGACCCTCATAGTCGAGTGGTAGCCATTCGCGAAATTGAAACAGAGGGTCTTTTATTTTTTACGCAACAAAAAACACGCAAGGTCGCTGAATTATTAAATAACCCTAAATCCTGTTTAAATTTTTTATTTGCGATGCAGAGCCGACAAGTTATCTTAGAAGGAATAGCAATACCCATTTCCCAAGAAGAAAATGAGGCTTTTTGGAAAACTCTTCCTCGTGAACGTCAATTGAGATTCTCTGCTTATGCTCCTACTTCCGGCCTTGTCATTAAAGATCTAAACCAATTGGAAACTAGGAAAAAAGAATTGGGCGATCAATTTGCAAGCCTTCCTATCCCTAAAAGTGAGTATTATTTCGGCTTTCGCTTTATCCCCAAAACATGGATTTTCTACACGGTCGGCTCTATTTCTTTTTCTGAAGTGATTCGTTATACGAAGATAGAGGGCTCTTGGAGAACAGAATTAATTTCCCCATAGGTGATATCATGTATATGCTTTGTTTTTGTGTTCCAGAAACACATTTAGAACTTGTTAAAAATGCTATTTTTGATACAGGGGCAGGAAGTGTTGATCATTATCAACATTGTGCTTGGCAAACATTGGGTGAGGGGGCAATTTATGCCATTACCTGGCAGCCATGCTTTTATTGGAGAAATCAATCAGCTTGAGAGAGTACCTGAATATAAAGTAGAAATTATCTGTACTGAAGAGCAAATCAAAGCTGCTGTTGCCGCCTTAAAGAAGGCTCATCCATATGAATCACCTTCTTATCAGGTTTTCCGTTTTGAGATGTTATAAACAACATTGAGAAGAGCAGCCATATTCAAAGAAGAATGAGAAAAAAATTTATTAATGGTTCTATTTTAGCAGGAGATTATACTAAATCAGATAATTTCCTGCCCAATAATTGAAGTTTTTTATTAATTCTTTTATCCAATAGTTAATTTATGCTGTTATAAGAATCATGAGTAATATAGCGAGAACCGCAATCTTTTCCTGTCGCATCATCTGATTGATGATTGATTAATCCAATCACATCGATGTGATTTTTTTCTTGATCAAAATTACCAACCACACTATATATCGAACCACATTGCTCATAAACAACACTAAATGTCAGTGCATTCCCTGTCCATAGTCCAGTAATAGGTTTTCTCTGGCCAATAATTTGTTGACATTCTTTGGATGCTACTGCTGTTGTAAAATAGCCCTCAAGCTGATTATTAGGCAAAAGCATCAATTCAAGAATTGAGTCACGTTGATTTTTAAATGTTTTTAATCGCATTGTTATACTCCTTTTAATTCAGTGACAGTATAACCACTAGGATTTTGAGTTTTTATCCGGAAAATGACGGATAGACGCGGGAAAAAGTCGCTATTAATTCTGCTCTGGTGCTGACTCCTAGTTTGTGTTTCGCATTACCAAGATGAGTTTCTACTGTTCGAGGTGAAATAATTAATTGTTTCGCAATTTTTTTATCAGTAAATCCTTTGGATAAATAATAAAGGCATTCTCTTTCGCGAGCACTTAAAGCAGCAATACCATGCGATTGTGGTAATGCAATACTAAATCCGATTAATCCTATTAATTCGCTAAAACTATCAACAAGAGGAGATTTTTTAGTGAGGATATTGACGTAAGTTCCATCGTGTCGAATAATTTGCTCATAATGGCTTTGGCTCCGCCTGGCTTCTATCACCGACCTATCATTGTTACGTAGTTGTGTAGCATACTCATGCCAAGAAAAATCAGTATCAGTTTTATTAGTGATGTCTCCAAGAGAACCATAGCCCGCTGAACGACTGATGAAAAAAGCATTTGCCCAAAGATAACGGCCCAATTTATCTTTGATAAAAATAGGAGATTCAATTAAGTCATAAGTAGTTAAAGTTAATGAATTTGAATAAACCACTCGATCTAAAGTAGGCTCATATTTTTCTTTTTCTATATGATGATTGATCATAGAAATTATTTAAGAAGGCTGAATTTTTGTGATTTTAGCATCGTTCAAACCCCGATTACAGCCACAATTTACGTAACGAATTATATCGCTACATTTGCTACACTTTCTTGGTTAGTAATCTGTATTGCCTTGATAAGAGTGTGTGCAAAAGAATTGTAGCACTATCTCTGTATCAAAATGCCAGCAAAAATGTAGCAATAATAACGCTACACAACCGCTACTTCTTGCTACATTTTGCAATCCCAAATAAAATGCTCGCGCAATTTCATTTTTTTACAATTTTCCTTATTTATACAAAATAATTATAAATAAGGAACTCTTATCAAAAAATGGTGGTGTACAAAAATGAGTAACTTCAGATAACCTAAGCTACTCCTCATGATATCCTCTTTTGACTATTTGAGGATGTGTTTTTTCAGCATTTGAAATGTAGCATGGCGTAGCAATACAGTAGCAAT
>NZ_LNXS01000046.1:0-69942 GCF_001467525.1 Legionella anisa | reverse complement strand
AGAAAAAATGCATTACTCTATGATTTCATAGATAATTTCATCTGGATGGTTTGAATGATTTGATGATCGTGTAGCAATGTAGCAAATACATTAAATGACAAAGTGTTTTGGGTTAATCAATGCCTTTTGCAGATAAGAGTGTATATTTGATTCTTAAAAAATATATCGCTTATAAAAAAAATGTTTGAGATTCAATCAACCCAGAAGTAAACATTTTCTGGCTTCTTCCGGGTTTAATATACATTTCCTAAAGCAAGAAACAGACCACGAAAAAATTGACAAATCAATATTTCTTGGTTAACTGTAACGGCTCGCAATCAAAAACCACTTGGCCCGCAATCAGCGCATCAAATTGGCCCAAATTAATTGCGACTAGGCCCACATTATTTACAACTGAACTTTTCTCCTACCACCAGAAAAACGTCTGTTTATTTTATTGGTCTTCTTGAAAAGTACTCTAATTTGGAGTACTATTAAAATAGACAAATAATTTGGTGAAATGCTTGATAAAACCATGTCATGTTGACTTAACAACAAAGGCAAAAAAAAACTTAACTAAAGTGCCTGAATATATAAAGGAAAAGCTACTCTTATGGGTGGATTCAGTTGAACGTATCGGAATCAACAAAACCAGAATTATTCCTGGTTATCATGATGAGCTATTAAAAGGAGACCGCTCTGGGCAACGTTCAATAAGATTAAATAAAGCTTATAGGGCGATTTACATTGAAAAAGAAAACAAAGAGATAGTTATTATTTCTGTCATTGAGGTAAATAAACATGAATACTAATGCACGAGAGTATCTAGAAAAATCTGTAGGTAGATTAACTTTAGGTAAAGCTATTCGCTCTATTCGTCATGGTGAAGGAGCAAGCCAGATAGATTTTGCCAAACAACTTGGTGTTTCAAAGCAGTTTTTATGTGATTTGGAGCATGATAGGAAAATTGTAAGCGCAAAAAAGGCCAAGCAGTTTGCCGAAAATTTGGGGTACTCATCAGAACAATTCATTGCACTTGCTATCCAAGACTCTCTGAAACACGATGGTATCCATATGATTGTTGACGTAAAAGCAGCTTAATAAGAAAAGATCATGATTACAAGATCGCTTTATTTTGATTTTCTCTATGAGTTATTTTGTTTGTTTTAAACAAATTTTTATGAGAAATCAGATCACCAAGAAAACGGACGTTTTTCTGGTGGTAGGAGAAAAGTTCAGTTGCAAATAATGTGGGCCTAGTCGCAATTAATTTGGGCCAATTTGATGCGCTGATTGCGGGCCAAGTGGTTTTTGATTGCGAGCCGTTACAGTTAAGAATAAATAACTAGAGTTGGCATGTTAGAAGCATTATTACAGCAGGAAGAAGGAAAACTGCTTGAGTTTAAAGAAAATACCCAATCATTAAACCGAATAGTACAACCAATTATCGCATTTGCGAATACGGCTGGGGGTACTCTTGTTATTGGAATTAAAGATAAAACAAAAGAGGCTATAGGCATTGATGATGTAGTACAGGATGAGGAACGCATAGCCAATGCAATAGCTGATTCTGTATCACCTTTACTTGTTCCTTATTTTCAATTTTATACCTGGAGAAATAGAGATTTTTAATCATTTCAGTTAACTATGCTCCTGCCCCTTATTTTTTAAAAAGTAAAGGGATCGAAAATGGAGTGTATATCCGTTTAGGATCCACAAACAGGGTAGCAGATCAATCGACAATAGCAGAAATTCAACGTTTGGCGATTCATCAAGGTTTTGATGAGCAACCAAATATTAAGGTAAAAAAAGAAGATATTGATTTTCAGCGCGCAAAAAAGCTTTTTGCTGATCAAGGAAAAAAGTTTGATCTTAATATTGCCAAATCACTTCATTTGTTAGTTCCTCACCAATCTACAGATTATCCATCCAATGCAGCTGTTCTTTTATTTGCAAACAAGCGACGTCTTTTTTTCCTGATGCAATCATTAAGTGTGGATGCTTCGCCGGAACAACAAAAACAGAAATTATTGATCAACAAGAAATTGACCTGCCTTTGCCAATTGCTGTAAATCATGTCATTTCATTCATTGAACGCAATACTGCTCAACGCAGTGAAATTGGACGAATTCATCGAGTAGACATTCCTCAATATCCACCGATTGTTCTTCGGGAAGCGATTATAAACGCAATTGTACATGCTGATTATTAAATAAAAGGAGCAAGGATACAGGTTGCTATTTTTTCCAATCGACTTGAAATAACAAATCCTGGAGCTTTACCTTATGGGCTCAGTCTTGAAAAAGCATTAAGTGGCATTTCCCAATTATGTAATCGTGTTATTGGGCATGTATTCAGGGAACTCAAGTTAATCGAGAGATGGGGTTCTGGATTAGGGCGTATGGTCGAAGTGTGTCATATGCAAGGCTTGAGTGAGCCTAAGTTTGAAGAACTTGATCACTATTTTCGCGTAACGCTTTATCATGGGGTACATGCGATATCAGTCAAAATACCTTGGCAACAAGATATAATTGAATACCTCACTAAGAATCAGGCTATATCTACCAAAGAAGCAAGTAAGCTATGGAATGTTACGGAAAGGACTGCATCAACCAGGCTAAAAGCAATGGTTGAGAATGGATTAGTTCGAGAAGTGAGCACTAATCCCTATGATCCAAAGAAAAAATTTATTCTGATAAAGTAAATAACATCTTTTTATCCACAAAATCTATAAAATACGAGCAATTATCTCAATATTCATTTAAAAAGCGCATGAGTATTTTGATGAAAACGAACCTTTAGGTGGATGGTGGGATCCTAAAAAACATCCATTCAGGTAACCTTAAGTCTGTAGTATTATCAAGACTAGTGAGTCACTAAAAAAAGAATGACTGAACACAATTTATTCGATAGAATGATCAATATTTAACCGTTCTAGGAAAAAGCGTTCGGTTGATTGTTGTTTCAAACCCAATTAAGGAAACGTGGTAATGAGTAACATTCTAAATAGTACAAATCAATTTTCCCCCTCAATGAGCAACCTTAAGATCTTATTTTCAGTGTTTTTATTCTTTGCCTCAAAAACTTTAATTACATCTCAATCCAATACGTAAAAAGTACTGGTAATTAACCCAATAATTAAGAGTTTCACGTCTCCATGCTTATCTTAAGGTTAACTTGATAATCATGTGACACTATTTCTATTTTAAAAGTGGATGACCCATTCGTTGTAAGGAAGAATCATGTCGTATCAAAAACTGGAACTTGAGCTGGTGTCTTCACTCCATCAATCAGAACATATGGAGCAGGACAATCTCACTCAGAAAACAAAAAAAGATAAAGAGCGTTTTGAGAAGATAGTAAGTACTCAAAATAAAGTACAAAAAATCAAAGCAGATCTTAATAAACTGATTCAATCAATGAATAACAATCCTAGTTTGCTGTCGCGTGCTGCAAGTTTTTGGCATGAAATCCCCTTGTGGCAAAAAATTACCGCAGGTGCAGTGCTCACCGTACCTCTTTTGATGATTGGACTCATGGCAAATCTGGCAGCCCTTATTACGCTCAGTATTGTTACTGGAATTATTTATACGGTAAGCCACATCCTTCTTGAAAATCATCAGAGTCAAAATACAGACAATATCGAAAATTTAAAGGCAGGAATTTTAAGTCTTGTTGATCTGCTGGATTCGGTTATTTCAACTTTAGAGCTCTTACGCGAACAACTGGCTATTGAAATCGATGCATTTCAGAAAGAAAATACGCGCCTAACCCAAAATGTTGCTCAATTTTGTGAGCAGATTAAAACATTAAAATCAGAAATCATTGAGCTGACTGATACCGAAAAAAAACTTCGTGCAACCCAGGTTGATCTTGAACATACTGCCACAACGCTTAAAGGCCTCTATAGAGGAGCAGTCTCAAGTTTTAGAAAATACTCAAAAACAATTGGAACAGGTGGTAAAGGCGTATAAAGAAAATCAAAATCAGTTAGCTGATAAAATACAAGAACTTGATGACATTAAAGAAAAAATGGGGAAAGAGGTTGAACAGGCGAGAGCTGTTGGACTTGTCTTAAGTGGAACAGTTGAAACATTTTCTAACATGATTATTCAAGACAAGGAGCAGCGAGCTGCGTTTTTAAAAAGATTAGAGGAATTTTTAACCAATAAAGAGAAAAGCTTTGTTGAGGTAGCAGACCGAATCTGTGATGCCGAACGCAAACTCTCTGTAGTTACAAAACAATTAGAAGCAAGTAATCAGAGGTATCGCAAGCTTTTAGACAGGCAGGAACAACAGATTATTCGCCTGGAACAAATTGATGTGGTTCAACCCGAAGAGGTGCAGGAATCATTTGATGGTGTTAAGCCAAGCATTAATGGGTTTTATGCAATAAAAAAAGAACCTCCATTTTTGCCGGAGTCTACCCTTGGGGCTGCGATGATAGCTGTACTATAAGTGTCAAATAGTTTACTTAGGAGACTGCCTTTGAACAAGCGCGGTCTTCAGATTAAAATAGCTGTATAGAAAAAAAACATCAATTGATGCTTTTTTGGAGTAATTATTTTGATAGAAGACGAGTAAACCACATGGAATTAAGAACTGTAGCATTTGAATCAGGGCTAGTGATAAGTTAGAGAACAATCCCACGTAGTTATTACTTACTTTTAAACTCATGAGCTAGTGCTGTTTCAATTAGGTATTAGACCTCCCAAATAGTTCTACAATTAAGTGACACGAGGGATAACCTAATGCATCATTGTTTTGGTAAGTCTAGGCGGATTGAATATGCTATTTAACTGCGGCTTAGTACGCTCTATTAAAAAAAAGATAACGCACTTTTCAAAAGAGTTGAAAAGTTATTTATTCATACTTTATGAGGTGGCTAAAAATACCAAAACACCCTGGCTCCCTAAAATGATAGTGATTTTCACGATAGCTTATGCATTAAGCCCAATCGATTTAATTCCTGATTTTATTCCAATTTTAGGATATTTGGATGATTTGATTCTACTGCCGATTTTAATTTTTATTGCTATAAAATTGATTCCTTTGGATGTGTGGGATGAATGTCGCGTTAAAGCCTATACTCGTAAAGAACCATTACCAAAAAATTGGATTGCTGCTTGGGTAATCATTTCTATTTGGATTATGTTATTCATTCTGGCTATAGAGTATGCAACATAATACCGTGTGATTTAGTTCATGTTGGTGGTTTGATAGCAAAAAATACCTTAATCGATGATGTATTGGCACATTAAAAAAATCGCTCAATTTTTTAATGTGAATTAGCATTTTGTTTGAAAATAATAGACTTTAATCGTCTTATAAAAAATATCAGTTAGGTAGCTTATTGCTCTATCCATTAAAACATCTGATTTATAGGGTTTTGAATGGGCTAAAGTGCTACTAATGGCATCATTAAATTGTGCATTTTTGGCCAGGATTAACAGTATGTGCTCGGGTTGGGTGTGGAGAAATTCGCCACTTAATAAATGAAGGTTTTCAGCAGTGACCGTTTGGGAAGAAAGGAATAATAAACCTCATTTTCTAACATGTAAAATAATGGATTCATTTATTTCCTGTGAAGCTTTTTTAATGAAGAATATCGTTTCTGATTCTATTATGGTCTTTACTTTTGTTGCGAGCTGTGGATATAGGCTATTGTTTTTTCGATATGGATGAATGGTTTTTTTAATAAGTTAAGCCGCATGGAGTTGTGTGTTTCAAGTCAAATAATTCATTGCAACAATCTCTTTCAGATTAAATGAATGTGTTTAAATAATTTGGGGTGAAACGGTTGACTTATACCTATGCAGGGTATATACCTATAGGGGTATAGGAGGATAGGACCTAATGATTCATCACGCAACCCATGAAAAAGAGTTGCATCGCTTAAATCGAGCAATTGGCCAACTTGAAGGCATTAAACGCATGATTGAAGACAAACGCTATTGCATTGACATTTTGACGCAAATTCGCGCGGCGCGTAGTGCTTTAAAAACAATTGAATTGAGTGTCTTAGATACGCACATTAAGGGGTGTCTTGGTCATATTGCCACATTAAGTGATGAGGCAATGCGTGACCAAAAATTAAATGAAATTATTGCATTATTAAAAAAATACGAATAGGTGCATTATGGAGAACAATCATCAGCATCATAAAGGACACCACGCCACTAAAACGCACGCAGCTTCATGCTGTCATAAACCCAACGAACCAAAAGATTCAGAGAGAACGAAATCAAGTGGTTTTTATATTTGCCCGATGCATCCAGAGGTACCCCAAGAGAAACCCGGTAATTGCCCAATTTGCGGCATGGCGTTAGAACCAGAAGCAGCGGGTGTTGAAGAGGAAGTGAATGCAGAGTACCTGGATATGAGGCGGCGTTTTTGGATGGCTCTTATCTTGACTTTGCCCTTGTTTTTCTTGGAGATGGGCGGTCATTTTATAACGGAAATCATTCCTGCAAGTGGATCAACCTGGCTGCAGCTAATACTCGCGACGCCTGTCGTTTTATGGTGCGGATGGCCTTTTTTTCAACGAGGTTATCAGTCACTTAAAACACGTCAGCTCAATATGTTTACCTTAATTGCTATGGGTATCGGTGTGTCTTGGGCTTATAGCATGGTGGCGGCATTAGTGCCCGGACTGTTTCCGGCTGCATTTAAAAATGCAGAAGGTTTCGTTGCTGTCTATTTTGAAGCAGCGGCAGTGATTACAACCTTGGTTTTGTTAGGCCAAGTTCTGGAGTTAAAAGCACGGGAGCAAACAGGAAGTGCGATTCGCGCCTTATTAAGTCTAGCTCCAGAAAGTGCACATCGCATTGGAACAGACGGTCTTGAAGAAGAAGTCCCCCTGGATAAAGTCCAAGTCGATGATTTATTACGCGTACGACCGGGTGAAAAAGTGCCGGTAGATGGCGAGGTGATGGAGGGGCAAAGTCATATCGATGAGTCGATGGTGACGGGTGAGCCCATGCCCGTGAGCAAAGAGGTTGGTGCCAAAGTCATTGGGGCTACGATGAACCAAACGGGAAGCTTTGTCATGAAAGCCTTGCACGTGGGCAGTGATACCATGCTCTCACGCATTGTGCAGATGGTCAGTGATGCCCAACGAAGCCGTGCGCCTATTGCGCGTTTAGCGGATAAAGTATCCGGTTGGTTTGTGCCCGTCGTACTCTTCATTGCTGTTTTTGCTTTTATCGTATGGGCATTAGTAGGACCACAACCGTCATTGAGTTATGGTTTGATTGCGGCCGTTTCAGTTCTTATTATTGCCTGCCCCTGTGCACTGGGCTTGGCAACACCGATGTCGATTATGATTGGGGTAGGGCAGGGGGCTCGCGCGGGTGTTTTGATTAAAAATGCTCAAGCCTTGGAACAGATGGAGAAAGTCAATGTGCTGGTTGTGGATAAAACAGGAACATTGACGCAAGGGCGACCTGTACTCACTCGCATTATTACTGATGAAGCATTTAATGAAAACGAAGTACTGACCCTGGCTGCTTCGGTCGAACATCAAAGCGAACACCCACTGGCTCAGGCAATTGTCGCTGCCGCAAAAAAACAGCAATTATCTTTTACCGGCGTCGCGCAATTTAATGCCCCAACGGGCAAAGGCGTTACGGGTGTTGTGGATGGTTATCAAGTGGCCATAGGTTCTCTTCGATTCATGCAAGAGTCTGGCATTAAGGATAATTCTGAACTCATTAAAAAAGCCGATAATGAGCGTGCTCAGGGTGCAACGGTTGTGTTTTTGGCAGTGGATGGGGTAATGGCTGCGATTTTGGTCGTGGAAGATCCCATTAAATCCAATACCGCACTCGTCATTAATGAATTACATCGAAGTGGAATCGAACTCTATATGCTCACTGGAGACAGTAAAAAAACAGCCTTGAGCGTGGCAAACACGCTGGGTATCAAGAATGTTCTGGCAGAAGTGATGCCTGAAGAGAAGAGCAGGCACGTACGTGAATTAAAAAACAAAGGGTTTGTGGTGGCAATGGCAGGGGATGGAGTCAACGATGCCCCTGCACTTTCAGAGGCAGATGTTGGTATTGCGATGGGAACAGGTACTGATGTTGCGATTGAAAGTGCTGGCATTACTTTGTTACATGGTGATTTGGGAGGAATTCTTAAAGCGCGTCATTTATCAATGGTGACCATGAGCAATATTCGCCAGAATTTATTCTTCGCCTTTATTTATAATGGGTTAGGGGTACCAATAGCTGCTGGGGTGTTGTATCCAATGACAGGATTGCTGTTAAGTCCCATCATTGCCGCGGCTGCGATGTCCTTGAGCTCTGTTTCAGTGATTGGTAATGCACTGCGATTGCGCAGGATTAAATTAAACCCAACAAGCGAAAAAAAATGATAAAAAAACATATCGTAATTTGTTTTCTTTGTTTTTATTCATTTGCTCAAGCAAAACCATTGAGTATTAGGGAGGCCGAGCATTTAGCACTGAATTTATCCCCTGAAATCCAGCAACTTAAAGCAAAAGCAGATGGGTTACACCAGCAATCCATTGCGGAGGGACAACTTTCTGATCCGCAACTCACGGCAGGTGTTATTAATGTTCCCACCAATTCATTTAGTTTCACTCAAGATGAAATGACCATGCTTGCAGTAGGGGTGCAGCAACAATTTCCTCGAGGCCATTCTTTAGCAATTAAATCCAAGCAGACAAAAGCTTTAGCTACCGCAGAACATAGAAAAGTAAGAGAGCAAATCTCTCTTTTACTTCGGAATGTGCGCGAAACTTGGCTTGAGCTGTATTATTGGAATGAGGCTTTGGAGATTATTCACGATAACCAAAAAATCTATCGACGCTTACTTAAAGTCAGCGAGTCCCAATATGGCATAGGAAAGACCAATCAATCGGATGTATTGCAAGTACAGGTGGAATTGTCTCGTTTGTCCAATCAAGAATTGCAAATCGAGCAGCGAATCGATTTGTTATGGGCTCAATTAGGGCGTTTTATCGGTCAGCAGGAAGCGCAACGCAACTTGTCCGAAAACTTACCTTTCTGGTTAAAACCACCTTCCCGTCTTATTTTGCAACAACGCTTAACAACGCTTAACAACGCTTAACAACGCACCCTTTGATTCAAATTGATAGCGCAACTATTGAAGCTGCTCGTCAAGAGGTGGCCTTGGCAAAAGAGCAATACAAGCCTGGTTGGCTCTTAGGTGCCAGTTATGGTTTTCGTCAAGGTCAGATGCCTAATGGCATGCCGCGCTCGGACATGCTCACCGCGCAAGTCACCGTTGATCTACCCCTTTTTCCGGGTAAGCGTCAGGACAAGCAATTTCAGGCCAGTGTCTATCGGTTGCAAGTGTCTCATTTAGATAGGGCGATTCATTATCGCGATTTATTAAAGGAGCTTCAGGCGCAGTATGCGATTTGGGAGAAATTGTTACAACGAGAACGCATTTATCAACAGCAATTACTTCCCGAAGCAAAGCAAAATGCAAAGGCTTCATTGCTTGCTTATCAAAATGCTACGGTTGAAATGAACACCGTATTACGTGCTTACAGTAATGAGTTGGATATTCGGCAAGAACAATTGCAAGTGCTTATTGAGCGAATGAAAGCACGTGTTGCCTTGCTGTATTTAGAAGGATTGGCCACATGAATAAAGGTAGACTTTTAATTGCTGGATTAATTTTGATTTCAATAATTATTGGAGTGGTTATTGGGCGTTACTCACTCTCACCCAATTCATCCCCAAAAAAGCCTTTGTATTGGATTGATCCTATGGAGCCACAAATTCACTACCCAAAAGCCGGTAAATCGCGCATGGGGATGGAGCTTGTTCCTGTCTTTAGTGAGGGTGGGATGACCGATGAATCAGGTGTTCTTATTTCTCCAACCGTAATTAATAATTTAGGTATACGAACCGCGCAAGTGAGACAAGGCTCGTTAAGCAGGCAGATTGAAACTGTGGGTTATGTGACGCCCAATGAGAATGAAATCAGCCACATCCATACTTATGCGAATGGATGGATCAAAAAATTGTTTGTTAAAGCAGTAGGTGATGTAGTTCATCGTCATCAAGTGGTGATGCAATTGTATTCACCGATGCTCACTAATGCGCAAGAAGAATATTTAATTGCCTTGGGCAGTAAAAATAAGGCATTAATCGATGCTTCCTATAAGAAACTACAAACCTTTCACATTGCTGAAGAACAAATTCAGCAATTAAAAAACACCCATAAAGCCAATCAATTGATTGATATTTATCCGCATCAAAATGGTGTGGTTGTGGATTTGAAAATTAGAGAAGGGATGTACGTTACTCCGGATACCGAAATGATGAACATTGTTGACTTGTCCAAGATTTGGATTATTGCTGAAGTGTTTGAAGAGGAAGCCAATAGTGTGAAGGTAGGTGAGAAAGCCGTTGCAACTCTGGCTGCTTTTCCAGGGAAACATTGGGAAGGACAAGTGGAATATGTTTATCCAGAAGTGGACCCCACTACGCGCACCCTTAAAGTCCGGTTTCTTTTTGAAAGTCCAAATACCCTGTTAAAGCCTAATATGTATGCTACGGTTTCATTAGAAGTTACTCCCAAACTCAATGTCCTTAGTATTCCCATTGAAGCACTGATTCAAAGCTCTAAAGGCAGCAGGGTTATTGTTTCCTTGGGTAATGGCCGTTTTCAGGTTCGTAAGGTGACTACTGGAATTGAATCAGATGGACGTATTGAAATTCTATCAGGACTTAAAAGGGGTGAATGTGTAGTCACTTCAGGTCAATTTTTAATTGATTCAGAAAGCAATTTAAAAGCAGGCCTTGAGCGTCTTGACACCAAGAAAGAGGCAAAAACCACGCCAACTAAAATTAAAGGGCGAGGGGTGATTCAGTCCATTGACCTAACAAAAAGAGTCGTTACTTTAAACCATGAAGCGATTTCTGATTTGGGATGGCCTGCGATGAACATGGATTTTTCAGTCGATAAACAGGTTCCATTACAGAAGTTTGAAGTCAATGATAAGTTGACCTTCTCATTAAAAAAAGAAGGTCAGCAGTTTATCCTTGTTGACCTGCGTAAAATGAATTAGGAAAACTAAGATGATCGCCAGAATTATTCGTTGGTCCATAAACAATCGCTTTTTGATTCTCTTGACAATGGCACTGATTCTGCTGTCCAGCTCGTACATTATTAAGAACACTCCGGTTGATGCCATTCCTGATTTATCAGATGTGCAGGTGATTATTAAGACGGATTATCCGGGACAAGCCCCTCAGGTAGTGGAAGATCAAGTAACCTATCCTTTAACCACCGCCATGCTTGCTGTTCCCGGAGCAATTACAGTACGCGGGGAGTCAGGCTTTGGTGTGTCGTACGTCTACATTATTTTTAAAGACGGTACGGATTTGTATTGGGCGCGTTCTCGTGTTTTGGAGTATTTAAGCCAAATCGTAAACCGCCTGCCAACGGGTGCGCAAATGGCTTTGGGACCTGATGCCACAGGTGTAGGATGGGTCTATGAATATGCGCTCGTCGATAAAACAGGTCGGCATGATTTGGCGCAATTAACTAGTTTACAAAACTGGTTTCTCAAATATGAATTGCAAAAAGTTCCTGGTGTTGCTGAAGTCGCTACTGCAGGTGGCATGGTAAAGCAGTACCAGGTCATTTTAGATCCCAATCGTTTGCGTGCCTTTGGCTTAACGCTGGAGCAAGTAAAAAAAGCCATTCAACAAGGCAACAAAGAGGCTGGTGGTTCATCGATTGAAATGGGGGAAGCTGAATACATGCTGCGGGCCAAAGGATACATTCAGTCGATAAAAGATATTGAAGCAATACCCGTTGGTTTAGGAAAAAAGGGCATCCCTATTTTATTAAAAGACGTGGCTTACGTGCAGCTAGGGCCGCAAATGCGTCGTGGTTTGACTGAATTAAATGGCAAAGGGGAGGTGGTTGGGGGCATTATTGTCATGCGACAAGGGCAAAATGCGATGAATACGATTGCACAAGTGAAGAAAAAGCTGTCGCAATTGAAATCGAGCTTACCCAAAGGAGTGGAGCTCATTACCACCTATGACCGCTCAAGCCTCATTGTGCGGGCCATTCACACTCTTTATGATAAATTAATTGAAGAATTTATTGTAGTATCGCTTATCTGCATTGTGTTCTTGTTTCATTTTCGCTCCTCTCTCATCATCATTGTGAGTTTGCCGATTGGTATATTGATTGCCTTTGCGGTGATGTATTTACAAGGGATTAATGCCAATATTATGTCCTTAGGAGGGATTGCGATTGCTATTGGGGCGATGGTGGATGCCGCCATTGTGATGATTGAAAATGCACATAAGCATTTGGAGCATCAAAGCATCGTTGATAATCAAACTCGTTGGCAAATAATTGAGCAAGCGGCACTTGAAGTGGGGCCTCCTTTATTTTTTTCGTTACTGATTATCACCTTTAGTTTCTTGCCGGTATTTAGCTTACAAGCCCAAGAAGGGCGCATGTTTTCACCACTGGCTTATACAAAAACTTATGCGATGGCTGCTTCCGCTTTCTTATCAATTACCTTAGTACCGGTATTAATGGGGTATTTGATTCGTGGCAAAATAAAAAAAGAAGAGGAAAACCCTTTAAATCGATTCTTGGCAGCAATTTATCGTCCTGCAATTCATGCAGTCCTTACACGACCTAAAACAATCTTAACGATTGCCTTTGTGGTGTTACTCATTGGGCTTTGGCCGATTAACCGTTTAGGTGGGGAATTTATGCCGGATTTGGATGAAGGCGATTTGCTTTATATGCCGACCACTTTCCCTGGAGTTTCTGTTGGGAAGGCGCAGGAGTTGTTGCAACAAACCGATAAGCTTATCCACACGGTGCCTGAGGTAGACACGGTATTTGGTAAGATAGGCCGTGCTGAGACCGCAACCAATCCTGCCCCTTTGTCAATGGTTGAAACAACCATTCAATTTAAACCTAAAACAGCGTGGCGTCCGGGGATGACTCTTGAGAAAATCAAAGAGGAATTAAAAGCTCGTTTGCAATTACCGGGGCTATCCAATGCTTGGGTGATGCCGATTCGTACCCGTATTGATATGTTGGCAACTGGTATTAAAACGCCTGTGGGAATTAAGGTTGCAGGTCCTGACTTAAATACTATTCAGACCCTAGGTGAGCAAATAGAGCGTATTCTTAAAACAGTTCCAGGAACGGCTTCAGTTTTTGCTGAGCGGGTTTCTTCCAGTCGTTATGTGACCATTGATATTAATCGACTTAAAGCAGCACGCTATGGATTAAACATTGCCGACGTGCAGGAGCTCGTTGAAACCGCAGTAGGGGGGCTTAATGTGTCGCAGACGGTGGAAGGACGAGAGCGCTACCCAGTTAATTTGCGCTACCCACGAGAGATTCGTGATTCATTACAAAAATTACGCCAGCTACCCATTGTGACAGCAACCGGTGCAACGATTCTTCTAAATGAAATTGCACGTGTCGACATCACGGAAGGTCCCGATATGATTCGAAGCGAAAATGCACGTTTAAATGGCTGGGTTTATGTGGATATTGCAGGACGGGATTTAACTTCTTATGTCGATGAGGCGAAACAAATCTTAGGGGAAAAGCTTAAATTGCCGGCAGGATATTCCTTAAGTTGGTCAGGACAGTATGAATATTTGGAGCGGGCCAAAGAGCGTTTGAGTTTCGTTGCTCCACTGACTCTTTTTATCATTGCCTTGTTGCTTTATCTTAATTTTAGACGTTTAGCCGAGGTATTGATTATTCTTGCAACCTTACCCTTTGCCTTAATCGGGGGGATTTGGTTATTGTACTTATTAGGCTATCATTTATCCGTTGCGGTTGGTGTAGGATTTATAGCTCTTGCAGGGGTGGCTGCAGAAACCGCCGTGGTGATGCTCGTTTTTCTAAATCACGCACTGTTGCGTTATGAAGCGTTAGCCGCCCAAGAACAACGTAAACTCAACATCAAAGACCTACATGATGCAGTGATTGAAGGAGCCTTGTTGCGTTTACGACCTAAACTCATGACCGTGTTTGCGATTATTGGGGGTTTGTTACCCATCATGTTCTTTGGCGGGACAGGTTCTGAAGTCATGCGGCGTATTGCAGCGCCAATGATTGGGGGTATGGTCAGTGCGACGATATTGACCTTAATTCTTATTCCGGCGGTGTATATATTATGGCAAGAACATCGACTTTCAAAAAATCATTAATTAATAAAAAACATTGTTGATGCAGGGCTATGAATTATCTGAATAAAAAATCAAGGTCTATGTAATTGATGCAAATTAAGTTAGATTTAAAGGGTGGTTTTAAATACGGAATGTTTAAAAGGGAAGAGATGTATTATTTTTTAAGATTAATTAGTGTAGTGCTCATGCCATTTGTTTTTAACGCTGGGCAAGCTGCCACAGCACTTACTTTTAAGCAAGCGCTGGCGATTGCCTATCGCAATAATCCTGAACTGCAGGCAGAGATGGATAAGGCGCAAGCCATGAGAGGAGCTTTTATTCAAAGTGGACTTTATCCTAATCCGCAACTGACTTTAACGGGTGAAAATTTTGGTGGTTCTGGCAGTTACTCAGGCTATGAATCTGCAGAAACCACCGCTTCTGTAACCCAGCCTATTCCTTTAGGCGGTCGTCTTAAGTATTTAAAAAGAGCAACCTATGCGGATTATTTAGCATCTCTAGCACAGATTAACGTTCAGAAAGCAAAACTTTATATGACGGTTGGAGCTGCTTACGTTGATGCTCTTTATGCCGGACAATGGCACCAAGTGACCAAAAAACTCATTTTCTTGAATCAAGATATAGTATCGGCGATTGAGCGCCGGGTTAAAGCAGGTGCTGGCGCGGAATTGGATTTACGGTTAGCGCAAGTGCGATTAGGCGAAGCACGTATTCAGGAAAAAAAAGCGCAGCGAGATGCCTTATCTCAACGCGCGAAACTTGCGCGTTTATTAGGTGATGGTTTAAGGGTTGAGCAGCCTTTAATCGACCAGGGCTTACCTGGCCTCACGCTAAATTGGTCTGATTTATTAAAAAAACTACCGCAAAGCCCACCGCTGATGCAGCTGCAACTGCAATTACAGGCCAAGCGTGCAACCATCACAGCCGTTAAAAAGTCTGTCTGGCCTGATTTAAACATTCAGCTGGGTGGACGCCATTTTTCTGATGATGACAGTAATGCCGCGGTGATGTCTGCTTTTGCAGAAGTTCCCGTGTATAACCGCAATCAAGGGAAAATCCTGACCGCAGAGGCACAATACACGCAGACGGCTCATGAATTTCAGGGCACTCGTTTTGATGTGCGCCAAAATGCCTATAATGCCTTTTTGCAAGCCCAACAAAGTAATTACGAGGCGAATTTAGTCACGAACTCCTTATTGCCTTTGGCACGAAAATCCATCAAATTAGCTCAAGAGGGCTATCAAATGGGACGTTACACCTATGTTGAATTATCCACCGCACTTAATAGTTTGTATGAAGAAGAGCGGCACTATCAACAAGCTCACGCGGATTATCATAAATCGTTAATTCAACTCATAGGGCTATTGGGATTACATCCTTCCAAGGAGAGTAAATGAGATTACTAAAATCAGTTTTTTCTATAATTCCATTGATTATTCTTTTATTGGGATTCAATTGTTCTTCTCTCTGGGCCAGTGACGCGTCATACGCTACAGAAGAAGAGGGGCATCAAGAAATGATTGCCAAAGGCCCTCAAGGTGGGCGATTATTAAAAGACAGCGATATTGCCCTGGAACTTTTAATTTTTGAAAGAGCCATGTCACCTCATTTTCGCGCCATTCTTTATAAGAATGGCGCGATTATTTCGCCACAAACAGCCCGATTAACGGTGCAATTGACTCGATTTAACGGGAAAAAAGAGACGATTACGTTTAACCGAATTGAAGATTTTTTACAAAGCAATCAAATCATTCAAGAACCTCATTCATTTGATGTGAGCATTCAATTGGAGTTTCAGGGAAAACAATATCAATGGCATTACTCAACTTATGAGGGGCGGGTAAAAATTGTGGCGGGTATTCTTAAATCGGCTGATATTCAAGTGGCAACAGCCCAAAGCCAAACGATAAAAACTCAATTAAAAGTGGTTGGAAAAATTGCACCAAATCGTGACACCTTGGCACCCATTTATGCACGTTATTCAGGTCTCATTAAATCGATGACCAAAAACCTAGGCGAAGAAGTCACTAAAGGGGAGGTATTAGCCACCATTGAAAGTAATGAAAGTCTGCAAAATTACACCATCACAGCCCCTATGACTGGAACCATTGTGCAAAAGTACGCAACCAATGGGGAACTTGCGCAAAATAATAAACCGATTTATGAGGTGGCTAATTTGGCTACTGTTTGGTCTGACTTTACCCTATATCGCAAAGAAGTACCCCTTGTAAAACAAGGCATGGAAGTCATTGTGACTGGCGATGAGGGAAAACCAGCGTCAATGAGTACTATTTCTTATATTGCACCTCTAGGTATCGAGGACAGTCAAACCACTTTGGCACGTGCAGTTCTATCCAATGCCAATCGTATTTGGCTGCCGGGGATGTACGTGAATGGCTCAATCGTCATTAAAGAGGAAAAAGTACCTGTAGCCGTATTAATTTCTGCGATTCAGAGGATGGACGATAAGGATGTTGTCTTTGTCCAACAAGGGGATTACTTTGAAGCAACCCCTGTTATTTTAGGGCAAAAGGATGACCAATGGGTCGAGGTGGTTTCAGGCCTTGATGCGGGTCAGCGTTATGTGAGTAAAAACAGCTTTTTTATGAAAGCGGAGCTTGGTAAAGAAGGGGCGAGCCATGAGGATTAAGGAATAGAGATGCTGGAACATATTATTCGCTTTTCTTTAAAACATCGTTGGTTTGTTCTTTTATTCACGCTGATTATTGCCCTTTTAGGCGTGTATAATTATCAACGCCTCCCTATTGATGCGGTACCTGATATCACCAACGTCCAGGTACAGATTAATACCCAGGCTTCCGGATATTCTCCTTATGAAGTAGAACAGCGTATTACCTTTCCAATCGAACTGGCGATGAGTGGTTTGCCCAATTTGGATTATACTCGCTCTTTATCGCGCTATGGGTTATCGCAAGTCACTGTGGTGTTTAAAGACGGTACCAATATTTACTTTGCCCGTCAGTTGATTAATGAACGTTTGCAAGAGGTAAAAGATAAATTGCCTCCAGAAGCAGAAACTACCTTAGGACCTATTTCAACAGGTCTTGGTGAGATTTTTATGTACACAGTTACCAACAAGCCTAATGTACCTGAAAGCCAGCGCTATAATCCAACCGAACTTCGTACCATTCAAGATTGGATTATTAAACCGCAATTACGTAATGTAGAAGGCGTTGCTGAGGTCAATACCATTGGGGGTTATGAAAAACAATTTCATATTACACCAGACCCTATGAAGTTAGTGCGCTACAGTTTAAGTTTAGATAATGTGGTGGAAGCATTAAAACGCAATAATGCCAATGTAGGTGCAGGTTATATTGAGACCAATGGGGAACAAAACTTAATCCGGGTACCTGGGCAGGTGCAAAACATTCCTGATATTGAAAACATTGTCATTGCCAGTTTTGAAGGAACACCGGTTCGTATTCGTGACGTGGCGGAAGTTGCTTTAGGTAAAGAATTACGCACAGGTGCTGCTACCGAGAACAGCAAAGAAGTAGTATTGGGTACTGTCTTTATGTTGATGGGCGAAAACAGTCGTACTGTATCTCAGCGTGTCGCTGCCAAAATGAAGGAAATTAACAAATCGCTTCCCGAGGGAGTTGCGGCGGTTACGGTGTATAACCGAACTTTATTAGTCAATGCGACAATTCATACAGTGACAAAGAACCTCTTAGAGGGAGCGCTCCTCGTTTGCCTCATTTTATTTTTATTTTTGGGAAATATTCGAGCAGCGCTCATTACGGCGATGGTTATTCCCTTATCGATGCTGCTGACGATTTCAGGAATGGTGACCAATCAAATCAGCGCAAACTTAATGAGTTTGGGCGCCTTGGATTTTGGTTTGATAGTCGATGGGGCGGTGATTATTGTTGAAAATTGCATGAAGCATCTGGGTGAACAACAGCATGCGCTCAATCGTATTTTAAATCTGGAAGAGCGGTTAAAGGTCATTGCTCATGCCACGACCGAAGTGATTAGACCCAGTATTTTTGGTGTGTTTATTATTACAGTGGTTTACTTACCCATTCTCACCCTGACTGGCGTTGAGGGTAAAATGTTTTTGCCTATGGCAGAAACGGTGATTATTGCGCTATTAGCCTCCATGCTTTTTGCATTAACCTTTGTACCTGCTGCCATTGCTATTTTTTTACGTGGCCACTTACAAGAAAAAGAAAATGCGTTAGTGCATTACCTCTCCTTAGTCTATGGCAAAGTATTACGTCGATGTTTTCATGCGCGAAAAATCGTTATAAGTGCTGCTCTTGGTTTAGTTGTCTTAAGTTTATTGATTGCCTTTCGCTTAGGTGGGGAGTTTATCCCGAGTCTTGATGAAGGGGACATTGCCATGCATGCGATGCGAATTCCAGGAACGAGCTTGACGCAAGCAATTACCATGCAGGATTTAGTTGAAAAACGAGTCAGGGAATTTCCTGAGGTAAAAACTGTTTTTGCCAAATTAGGGACTGCGGAAGTGGCAACCGACCCAATGCCGCCTAATGTGGCTGATACCTTTATTATTTTAAAACCACGCAAAGATTGGCCTAACCCTAAGAAAACCAAACAGGAGTTAGTTCAGGAAATTGAAAACGCCGTAAAACAAATTCCTGGGAATAATTATGAATTTACTCAACCGATTCAAATGCGTTTTAATGAACTCATTTCGGGAGTTCGTAGTGATGTCGCCGTAAAAGTTTTTGGTGATGACATGGATACGTTACTAAAAACGGCCGAAGCAATCAGTGTCCAATTAAAAAAGATACCGGGTGCTGCCGATGTGAAAGTAGAGCAGGTGAGTGGGTTACCGCTTTTAACCGTTGACATTAATCGCAATGCTTTGGCACGGTATGGACTACAAATTGGTACGGTTCAAGATGCCATAGTCATTGCCACGGGAGGTAAGAAGGGCGGGGAGCTTTTTGAGGGGGATAAGCGTTTTGATATCGTGGTACGTCTACCCGAATCTTTGCGAACCGACCCGAATGTGCTGCGTCAAATATTCATTCCGCTACCTCTTGCCAAAGATGGCGAACAACACTTTATTCCACTCAGTGAAGTCGCCTCGATGGTGCGCAGTGAAAGCCCGAACCAAATCAGTCGAGAAATTGGAAAGCGTCGTGTAGTGGTCACTTCAAACGTTAGAAACCGAGATTTAAGCTCTTTTGTGAATGAAGCCAAGCTTCGTATTGATGAGAATGTCAAAATCCCCCCTGGCTATTGGATCACCTGGGGCGGTCAATTTGAACAACTCCAGTCAGCATCACAACGATTACAAATCGTTGTACCCATCACGCTTTTAGGCATTTTCTTATTGCTTTTTATGAGTTTTGGCAGAGTTAGGGATGCGCTCTTGGTGTTTAGCGGAATTCCTCTTGCCTTAACCGGTGGTGTTTTTGCTTTGTGGTTGCGTGGAATTCCCTTATCTATTTCTGCAGGTGTGGGATTTATTGCCTTATCAGGAGTCGCCGTACTCAATGGATTGGTCATGATTACCTTTATTAATAAGCTTCATGAGCAGAAAAAATTCTATTTAAAAGATGCGGTGTTGCAAGGATCCCTCGCCCGTCTAAGACCCGTATTGATGACTGCCTTAGTTGCATCATTAGGTTTTGTGCCGATGGCGCTTGCGACAGGAACCGGCTCTGAAGTTCAAAGGCCTCTTGCTACAGTGGTTATTGGCGGAATTATTTCCTCCACCTTTTTGACTTTGTTGGTTTTACCCGGTTTGTATTATATCTTTCATGAGCGCCGAAAAAAGGGGGACAGAGGGTAAAAGAACAACAGGTTTAGACGCCAGAATAAAATCAACGAATTCTGGGTAAATAGCCCAGAAAAAGAATAACGGTGATTGCAATAAATCCAAAAAATGAAAACAGAAAACCCAGGGTTGCAATGAGACGTTTGTTTTTACTGCGTTCGTTCTTCATCGCTATCATTAAGAACAGTCCTAAGAAAAACGCAAAGACAGCGATTAAAAGCGGTTCATGGTCGGAGAAAAAGTTCATTAAATAATCCTTTACGTTTTAATCTCTTTAGTTTAGGCAAGTTTATTTTAAAAGCAAAGAGTATTGGCGTCTTTGAATGGAGCGTTTATTGACAAAGGAGATTTTTCTTCTATATTTATAGTTAAATACTTATTTAACTATTGAACTAATCATGATTACGCAAGACCAAATCATTGCCTTAAGTGATACATTGCATCTAATGGGTGAGGCCAATCGTTTAAAACTTCTTTTAGCCTGTCTTGAGGGGCCAAAATCAGTATCTGAATTGGCTGAGCAATTACACCTTTCAGTTCCCTTGACCAGTCATCATTTAAGCCTTTTGCGCTCGGCTCGTCTTCTTGTAGCTAAACGAGAAGGCAAGCATATTTATCACGGTATTTTTGATACGCACGTGCGTTGTATTCTCGAAGACATGCTGAAACATTTTACTGAAGATGAAGAGATGGAGAATTAACATGAGCTTTTTAAAACGAATTTTTGGGAGCGTTCTCAATGGTCACCATGGGGGTTACCGCAATTCGCATCGTGGCCAAAAGAACCATGATACGATTAATTCGCCCAATAATGAACCTCAAAGAATTCGTTGTCCCCAATGCCAAAACTATAATGCCCCAGGGGCTCGTTTTTGCGGCCAGTGCGGCCAAGGAATACAAAATACCCTATGCGCCTGTGGTGCTCTAGTTGCAGCGGGCGCTAAATTTTGTGGACAATGTGGGAAATTACTATGACAACGCCATTAACAGCAACCACCTTTTTTGTGGCTGGCCTTGATTGTCCAGCAGAAGAGCAGCTTATCAGAAAACAATTAAAAGACATGCCTGAAATTGAACATTTGGAATTTAATTTTATAGCAGAAGAAGTCACCATACATCATCGGCTTTCTGCTATTGATTCGTTGCAGCAGCACATTGAATCCTTAGGGATGAGTGTGCGTACTAAAGGCAGTGCTCATTTAACCAAAGAAGGAGAGCTGCCTGTTTCTGATTTTTCCTGGAAAATCATTTTATTAGCCGCTATTTTGGCGCTTTTTTCTGAATTGGCCTCATATTATTTGAATTCGGAACGCTCAAGCTGGACTATTATTCCTGCCTTACTGGCCATTGCATTAAGTGGGCCTCCTACTTTTAAAAAGGGCTGGTTGGCACTACGTACTAAAGCGATGAATATCAACAGCTTGATGCTGATTGCTATAGTTGGGGCGGTGTTCATTGGTGCCTGGCCAGAGGCTGCCATGGTCACTGTATTGTTTGCGCTGGCCGAGCGTATTGAGCGCTATTCTTTAGACAAAGCACGACTTGCTATTCGCAGTTTGATGCAAATTGCCCCTGAGGTTGCCCTCATAAAACAGGATAATGGGCAATGGCTTTCTCTACCTATAGCGAAAGTGCAGCCAGGGGCTGTTTTTAAAGTAAAGCCTGGTGAGCGTATACCGCTGGATGGGATGGTGGTTTCAGGACAGAGCACAGTGAATCAAGCCCCCATTACGGGTGAGTCCATGCCAGTGACGAAACAGATTGATGACGCTGTGTTTGCGGGTACTTTAAATGAGCATGGTGTGCTTGAGGTGAAAGTCACTAAAGCATCTGGAGATACACTACTTGCTAAAATCGGAAAGGCCATTGAGCAAGCCCAAGCAGAGCGCGCTCCAACGCAACGTTTTGTTGACCAATTTGCACGCTATTATACGCCGATTATGGTCCTCATCGCAGTTCTTATTGCGTTGATTCCTCCTTTGGTTTTTGGTTATCCTTTTTATGATTGGCTCTATAAGGCGCTCACTTTGTTGGTGATTGCATGCCCCTGCGCTTTGGTCATTTCAACTCCTGTCACGGTGGTGAGTGGATTAGCTTCTGCTGCGAAACACGGGCTTTTGATTAAGGGGGGAAGCTATTTAGAGACGGGATATCGCTTAAAATTAATTGCTTTGGATAAAACCGGTACCCTAACCGAAGGCAAACCTGTGGTTACTGATTTTATTATTTATGATAAGAATGAAACTAAGGAGGAGTTACTTTTATTGGCTGCAAGCCTTGATAGTCACTCGGAACATCCTGTGGCCCATGCTTTGGTATCATATTGGCAACAAGAACAACCCAATACCACACTGTTGGAGGTGGAACAGTTCTCAGCACTACCTGGACGCGGTGTAAAAGGCTTAGTGCAACAGAAACTGTATTTTGTGGGCAACCACCAACTTGCTGAAGACAATCGAGTCTGTTCGCCTGAGATCGAACAAATTCTTAAACAATTGGAAGAAGAGGGAAAAACTACGGTTATTTTAAGTAATAATACGACCGTACTTGCCCTTTTTGCAGTAGCCGATACGCTTCGTAAGACGAGTCAATGGGCCATCTCAAAACTCCATGAGCAAGGCATAAAAACTGCGATGCTAACGGGTGATAATGCAGTAACCGCTCAAGCGATTGCCAAACAAGTGGGTATTGATGAGGTGAAAGCCAATGTGTTGCCCACTGATAAATTACAAGCCATTAATCACTTATTGGAACAATACAAAAATGTGGGGATGGTCGGGGACGGCATTAATGATGCGCCTGCGTTAGCGAAAGCAAGTATTAGCTTTGCTATGGGTAAGGGAACCGATACTGCTTTAGAAACAGCCGATGTGGCATTAATGAATGATAATTTAGCCATGCTTCCTCTATACATCGAGCTAAGCCGCAATACCGCCCGAGTTCTTCGCCAAAACATCAGCTTATCCATTGCCATCAAAGGCGTATTTTTTATTTTAGCGCTTGCGGGAGTCGCAACCCTTTGGATGGCCGTTTTTGCTGATATGGGTGCCAGTTTAATTGTGGTGGCTAATGGATTGCGCCTATTGAACTCTCATAAAGGTCATTCTGAGATTCAAGAGGACTAAGGCTGGATGGACATAGTGATTTGATTTTATAGAATAAGGTTAAACATGGCTCATTCTTTATTGTTACTCATCGTGGATGACTCATTAGGTGAGCGTATTCTTATCCGTGCTCAACTGCAGCAATTAAACCACAGTGTCGATATGGCATGGGATGCTCATTCCGGATTGGAATTAGCATTAATGAGGCGTTATGATTATATTTTAATTGATAGAAATTTGACTGACGGTTTTAATTATCGTGAGCTTATTCTGCGTATCCAAAGTGACTCAGAACTTAATAAATCAACACCCATAGTCATTCTTTCTAAGGATCTTTGCGTGGATAAAATGAATCAAGGCTCTGAAACGTATGGCGTGAAACCGATTACCCAAAATGATGCGTTAAAATTAATGGAATTATTAAAAAAATTAAAATAAAGCGAAGAGGGAGAAAACGATGAGCAATTTAAGAGTGTTCTTTTTAATAAGCATCTGTTGTTTGGGACTGGGATTAATGTCCTGTGCTTCGACCCAATCAACTTCCACAGAAAAACATCCAGAAAGAGGATATGACGGCGGTTTTGGAGGTGATGGTGGCCATAACCATCAGCCATCAGAATAAATAATCCAGCACGTTAAGGATAAGAAATGTTAATGAATTTAACGGGATTGGCAGTTCTTTGTTTGTTGCTTGGTTTCTTGTTAGGTTTAATGATTTACTTTCGAAAAAAGAAGAAAACGTTATCCTTTTTTATTGCATTAATTGTTTTCTTTGCTTTATCGGCAATTTTTTTACATGGTGTTGCGTTCTATATGCATTTGACTTAATTGTGTCCGTAGATGGCATCGATTTTTTTAAGCAATGCTCTAAGCGTGTAATTTTTTATAAAATTGGGAAATATATTAGCGGATTAGATCATGTAGGCCAAAGAATCTGGACAGAATAGGAGAAGTTCATGAACGCCAATACAAATCAACGAGGTTTTGTGATTACAATACGAACTCGATTATTTATTGGATTTATGACCCTTAGTTTACCTTTGTTGATATTGATTATGCTTTTGTTGCCAAAAATAAATTGCATAGTCAATCTAAGCTATAAAATTCATAATGAAAATCTACCCCCAATTCTTGATAGCCAAATTTATCAAGCTCAAGATATTTTGGAGCATTGGGCAATGACTGGAGATCCAAAAGATAAGATTTATTTTGTCAATATATGGCATGAAATCAATAGGGTTAGAGGTCAGTGGGATAAGGTAATGCGAGTGTTAGATAATCAAAAAATACGGCACGAATGGGATAAGCTCCAAGAGCTTTATGGATCTTTATACCAAGCTCAAGCATTAATAATAAATGCTCCCAGGAATCCCAATAACTTAGATAATGTAGAAAATAGCCGAAACAAAACAAGAACTTTTCAAAAATCAATGATAGATATCATTGATGGTCCTTATTTGGAAGCAACGGGTAAAAGAGAAGGTGGCTTATTCAGTGATTTATCCAGTGAAATTGAATCACATGTTAATAAAATAGATAACAGTCTAATTTCCTTAAAAAAAGCAGCCTTATGGTTATTCATTTTAGCAATTATTCTAACACTTATTGTACCTTATATGACTCAGCGTGCCATATCAATCCCCGTAGATTATGCACGAAATATTGCCGAACGAATTGCGGCAGGAGCACGCGACGTAGTGATTGAAATCAAAACGGCAGATAAATTAGGTAAACTGCTTTTATCACTAAAAGCCATGCAAGAGGCGATTAAGAAAAACGAAGAAATTCTTCGTAATAAAGAAGAAGAATCACGAGAATTATTTGATAAATTAGTCAGTTCGTCGAAAAAATGTGGATTACATAGCAGTAAAGTTGCTGCAGGCGATCTCAGAGCGCGTCTTGAAATAGATCAGGAAGACATATTACAGGATCTGGGTAAAGATTTAAATTCGATGACCGATGGGTTGGCATCAATCACCAAAAAAATTACGAAAGTCAGCAATGACATCGTCACTATGGTTGGAACGGTACTCACTTCAGCAAACGAACAAGCAGAAGGGATTACAGCTCAAGCATCGGCTATTAATGAAATCAGTGCGTCATTGGAAGAAATAGATAAGAGCTCAAAACATACCATGGCTAAAGCACAAGCTCTGCGGGAAGTTGCTAAAAATACCTACGAGCAAGGAAAACTAGGCACAGAGTCCGTAGAACAAAGCATTCAAGGGATTAAAGCTTCAGAAGAAAAGATGAAGCTCATAGCACAAACCATTCTTGATTTAAGTAATCACACCCAACAAATTGGCGACATTACCTCTGTAGTAAATACCCTTGCCCAACAATCAAAGATGCTGGCATTGAATGCATCGATTGAAGCATCAAAAGCAGGAGAAGCTGGAAAAGGTTTTGCTGCAGTGGCAACAGAAGTAAGAAATCTTGCGGAGCAATCAGAACAGTCAACGATACAAGTGCAAAAAATTCTTGAGGACATTCGACGTACCACTGAAAAAGCGGTCGTAGTTACAAAAGAAGGGGCAAAGACCCTTGATTCAGGAACAAAGCTCATTGAGAAAGCAGGTGAAGTGATTCAAACACTCAGTAAAATGATTAATGAAGCGTCGATTTCAAGTCAACACATTGAGATAGCCATTCGTCAAGAAGCTACTGGGATTGAGCAAATTGTTGAGAGTATGAATGAAATTAATCGCACTACCTCTACTTTTTCCAGCGGAATAAAAGAGATGATGGCATTTATTCATAATTTGGATGGTATTGCTAAGCACCTAAAAGAAGATGTGAGTATTTATAAAGTTTAAAAAATATGTGTTAGTTATTTGTGCAGTAGAGAGTGTGATCAGGTTATCAATCCTTTGATTATTAATTAATATAAACGTTGCAGTTTGCTTTTGAATTGGTTGTGGCACAGTAGATTGGCGCAGACTCAAGGATTGGCTTGCTTTAGGGTAAACCAGAGGTATTTTTATTAAATAAACAGAATAAATTATTATACTCATTTAGTAAAAATGAGTATGCTATCCTAAGTATCTTAAATCATTTTATTAATCAGCTTGTTTACTTCAAGATAAGGAAAATGTTGCTGAGTCTAAAATTTGATAAAGAAACAGAGTAATTTATTCCATCAATTGAGATGAAAACAAAAGAAAAACTATCCAAGAGTAACGTTTCTCCTCAATATACGAAGCGATGTGATGGATTAAGTTGCAATGAGTAGCTTCTAAATGGACTTTTCTTCAGACGATTTTTTGAATTCAAATAGGGAATTTTTATCAAAAATGGAGGCATTATTCATGGAACAAAGGATTGCTGTCGTCACAGGCGGAACAGGTGGAACAGGTGGAACAGGTGGAATAGGTTCTGCCATTTGGCCTGGTGTGTAGCGAATTATTTGATTTTGATGAGAAACTGGCGCGAGCGTTAACTGATACAAATAATTTGTTGATTAATAGCAATCCTAACACCCCAATAGTATTCCTTCATTTATATGATCTCATTTTTCGCTCTAACTCAGATAGTAAGAAAAAACCGAACCTAAAGTTGGTTTCCATGTGACATTTTCATTTTGTTATGACACCCGCGACACCTTTCTTGAAATATAGAACTAAGTACTATATAATCACATAATATAATAAAAGAAATATGGAATGTTATTTTGCGGGTTTTTAAAAATAAATGGTTTACTAAATTTGCAAAGAAAGAGCATATTTTAGATTCTCAATTATGTAAATTAATAAAAGAGATTGAAAATGGGATAATCGATGTTGATTATGGTGGTGGAGTTATAAAGCAAAGGCTTGGCAGAGCAAACCAAGGAAAGTCTAGTGGGTATCGGTGTATTATTCTATATCGATATAAAGATCTGGCTTTTTTGGTGTATGGATTTCCAAAAAATGAACGTGACAATATAAGCCAGGAAGAAGAGCAAATATTTAAAGATTTATCTCGGCAGATGCTTAGTTTTTCTGGTGATGACATTGAGCGATTGCTCCAATCAGGCGCACTTGTGGAGGTACTATATAATGAGCACAAATAAAACATATAAAAGTGAAGTTTTTGAGGCCGTACATGAAACTGTCGTTGATATGTTTGATGCGGGTGTTATTGATAAAAAAACAATGCGGCAATTTGATCGCGCATGTTTAACCCCGATACATGAATTTTTACCTGTAGAAATAAAGGCATTGCGTGAACGAGAAAATGTGAGCCAACCCATATTTGCGTATTGTCTTAATGTATCTAAAGATCTTATTAGTCAATGGGAGAGGGGACTTAAAAAACCAGCGGGTACTTCTTTAAAATTACTTTCTTTAATTGAGAAAAAAGGACTAAACGCTATATTATAAGTGGTTGATAAAATTAAAGAAGCTTTCGGAAGGCGGATTTTTAATCACAGGTTTTTCATTGGTTAATTTAGTTTGTGATGACCTCTCATTTGTTATGAATTAGAGCCTGTCAGTTGTTTTAACAGGTATTCAAGGCCCAACTCAAAATCTCCTTTACCAAGGATGCTGTCAATAGTATTACCTTTAAATGAATTAGCTAAAGTTAAAATTTTATTATTCACCTCTGCAAGCTGATTAGTATTTTTTTCAACCTGAGCAATGAGTTTTAATTCTTCATTTGTGGGATTTTCATTGCGCCATTTTTTACATTGTTCGAAGAAGACCCAATTATCAGCATTTTGAGCGCTGTGCAGTTTAATGATTCGCTCAATGGTCTCGCTATCAAGTACATGGGGTTTCGATTGGACTTGGTTTAGATTATTGAGTTGTTCAACTGATGCTTCAAGTTGGCCTTCGCTTATCTCAATATACAAGGGCAGCATATTCAGGCCATACCAATTTGCGTCTTTATTCATGGTTCTTTTCTTGGGAACAAGGAAGTGGTGATTAAACCCTAATTAAACAGCAAAAACAATATGAGGCCTTATGCTCCATTTTTAAGGATTTCCTACAGAGCTTGTTTCATGCTGAGAATGTGCAAAGGATGAATTAATAAAAAATCCTGAAAATAAACCGTCCAAATAATTACTCTTTCTAATACAGTCATCTTAAATCCTATGTTAATCATAATGTGAATCAGAACTATTTTGCTACGAGATTTTTAGGAAAATGCACCACCTTTGGAATCTTGCCATTCGATTGAGAATAACGAAGCAAACTTCGTTCAACCTGGATGCAATCGCGTTATTCTAACAAAATTGTTGGCTTTTAGAAATTGTAGTGGCTCTGGAGTATGCAGAAATATAATATATATTATTTCTGTATCTTGTCTTTATTTCTCATCCAACGAGGTATAAATGCAGGTGTTTTATCAGCATAACGTTTGTATTCCTCTCCAAACTGAGCTAAAACTTCTTTTTCTTCTTGACGTGCAAGTTTAACATAGATGAAGACAAGAATAGGAAACATCACTAACGTTAAAAGGGTGGGCCATTGTAATAGAAAACCTATCATAATGAGGATGAACCCATCATATTGAGGATGGCGCACTCTGGCATAGAGTCCGCTTGTAGCCAATTGATTTCTTTGTTGCGCTTTGTACAGTATGTTCCACGCTGAAGCCACAATCAGAAAGCCAATCACAATCAAAACATTACTGGCAATATGAAATGGGTCGAAGTGAGGGTCTCCTTTTAAGCCAAAAAGAGTATGCAATAAGTGTCCATTTTCATGGGAATAAAAATTAACACCTGGATAGTATTTAGAAAGCCACCCGGAAAGGAGATAAATCGTTAAGGGAAAGCCATACATTTCGGTAAAATAAGCAATAACAAAAGCTGAAAAAGTTCCCCATGTTCTCCAGTTCGTTTTTGTCTTATATTGAGTAAAGCTGTAGGCAAATAAAATAAAAATAGCTGAATTGATGATGACTAATAACCAAAGTCCATAGGCATAAGATGAGTGTTCCATAAACGATTAGTCCTTTTCTTCCTGAGATTTTTCATTATGATGGTGATGATGTGTTCCATGCATAAAAAAATGCATCAGTGGGCAAAGCAATAATAGAACCAATGGCAATACATTAAAGAGATGGGCTCTATGTTTCTCAAATAGATAATAACCGATTGCGATAAGAACAATAAAAATGACGAACCCACGTAAAGAGAGCCACCAACTTTTTTCATGATTCGTGTTATGTTGGGTAATAAGATGTTCGCGATCCTGTGACATCATTCCTCCATTGTGCTTTCACAGTATAGCACATGGATTAATGCCTCATTGTCTTTGGGCGCTTGAAATTAATGTAATTGCAAGGTGGGCCACACTCATTTTTCTTTTTGGTGGACTTTTTTCTAAGAACCTGAAAACATAATCAATAGATTACCTATAAAATGGTTTAATAAGTGACAAGAACTTTTTATTATAACTTACTTTGAGTTCATGAACTTGTTGATGATTCAATGGAATAAAAAAAGGATGCAGTAAAGCTACATCAAGCAGATCTAGGTGATGTGGCGATTTTGCTTAAGAAAGTGAAGCAATGAATGGAGGCAACATGCAACTGACGTTTTTAGGTGCAACCCAAACCGTCACCGGATCTAAATATCTATTGACCTCTGATTCGAGAAAAGTGCTTATCGATTGTGGTCTTTTCCAAGGTTATAAAGAATTACGATTACGTAACTGGAATAAATTTCCCATCAATCCTCAAGAAATCGATGCGGTGATCGTGACCCATGCTCACATCGATCATACGGGTTATCTTCCTTTATTAGTAAAAAATGGGTTTAAAGGCACCATTTATATGACCCCTGGTACAAAAGCCCTCTCTTCTATTTTGTTGCCAGATAGTGGTCATCTCCAGGAAGAGGATGCACGATTTGCAAATAGATATGGTTATTCCAAGCATCAATTGGCACTACCGCTTTATACAGAAGAAGATGCACAAACTGCATTATTACACTGTGTCGAAGTTGATTTTGGTGTCTCTTTTCCGCTTTTTAATGAGTTAAGTTTCGAATTTAGCCGTGCAGGACACATTATTGGCGCTGCATTTATAAAGATTAAAAAAGGGGCCGCCTCAATTTTATTTACTGGGGATATAGGCCGTCCTCACGATCGGGTGATGAACGCGCCAACACCCATGGATGAGGCGGATTATATTGTGATGGAATCGACCTATGGTGATCGATTACATGATACAACTGATCCCTTGCCGCAAATGAGCCAGATCATTAATGACACGGTTCAGCGCGGCGGCTCACTCGTTATTCCGGCATTTGCGGTAGGTCGTGCACAAAGTCTTCTTTATTATATTTATCAACTTAAAAAGAGCGGCGCCATACCCAATGCGATTCCTGTTTATTTAGATAGCCCTATGGCCATAAGCGCCACTCATATTTTATGCACTTATAAGGCAGATCATCGCTTAAGCAGGGAGGAATGTATGGGCTTATGTGATGTTGCAACCTATACCAGCACGCCTGAAGAGTCGAAACAAATTGACAGGCAACAGATACCGCAAATTATTATTTCTGCAAGTGGAATGCTGACCGGTGGTCGTATTTTGCATCATTTAAAAGTGTTCGCACCCGATCCTAAAAGTACCATTCTTCTTGCTGGATATCAGGCGGGGGGTACGCGTGGAGCGCGGTTAATGGCAGGTGAGCACGCATTAAAAATTCATGGTGACCTAGTTCCTGTGCGGGCTCAGGTGGAAGTAATGAGCAGTGCTTCTGCCCACGCTGACTATCAAGAGTTACTGGATTGGTTAAAAAACTTTAAACGCACGCCCAAAAAAGTATTTATTACTCATGGTGAGATTCAAAGTGCGCGCTCTTTTAAAGAAAAAGTCGAACAACAATTGGGTTGGCAGTGCTCTGTTCCAACTTATTTACAAACAGAGAAACTGTTATGAATTCCATTTCCAGCCATTCACTAAAGATAAAGCGCCTTGGGATTAATACCTATCATGAGGCAATTATCTATATGCGACCCGATTGTCCGATTTGTTTCTCAGAAGGATTTGAAGTTCACACACGGATTCAAATAAGCTTAGGTCACTATTCAGTTATTGCCACACTTAATGTCATTGAATCCGATCTTATTCTTCCCGGTGAAGCCGGTTTGTCCAATTATGCTTGGGACACATTGCATGCTAAAGAAGGTGATGAAATCTACTTGTCTCATCCTACGCCACTGGAATCATTAAACTTTATTCATTCTAAAATTTATGGCAAAACACTTTCACTAGAAGAGATGAGGGTGATTGTCAGTGACTTATTAAGTGGTCAGCTGTCTGATATTCAAATCGCCTCTTTTTTAACCGCATGTGCTGGTGACCGATTGAATACTACGGAAATTAAGCGGCTTACTCAAGCGATGATTCATAGTGGTGAACAATTAACCTGGTCCTCTCCTCTTGTTGTGGACAAACACTGTGTCGGTGGGTTGCCTGGTAATCGTACGACCCTTATTGTTGTACCTATTCTTGCAGCATTTGGGTTGACGGTACCTAAAACCTCATCGCGTGCCATTACATCTCCTGCAGGGACCGCGGATACCATGGAAGTGCTGGCACCGGTATCATTAAATCCTAAGCAAATGCATCAGGTAGTTGAACAAGAGCAAGGCTGTATTGTGTGGGGCGGTTCGGTTGCATTAAGCCCAGCAGACGACGTACTCATTCGCGTTGAAAAGGCTCTTGATCTGGATAGTGAGGGGCAATTGATTGCCTCCATCCTTTCCAAAAAAATTGCTGCAGGTTCAACTCATGTCGTTATTGATATCCCTATTGGGCCAACCGCAAAAATTCGCAGTTTAAAGAGTGCTTCCGAGCTTAGTCGTTCACTTACAGCAGTGGGAAAACAGTTAGGAATGACTGTTCATACTGTATTTACTGATGGTTCACAACCCGTTGGACGAGGGATTGGTCCTGCTTTGGAGGCTCGCGATGTATTGGCGGTATTGCAAGGGACTCCCCACGCACCAACCGATTTACGTGACAGAGCGTTAACCTTGGCAGGAATCGCTCTTGAGTTTTCTCCAAAAGTAAAGACAGGTACCGGCAAGGAACTCGCTAAAGAACTGTTAGATACAGGGCAAGCTTGGAAAAAATTTCAAGCCATTTGTGAGGCTCAAGGCGGCATGAGAAAGCCGACAACCGCTCGATTTACACACACCGTCGAATCGCCACATTCAGGGATAGTGGTTGCAATAGATAATCACTTATTAGCTAAAATCGGAAAACTGGCTGGAGCACCTTATGCAAAAGCAGCTGGGGTTGATTTCCTTACCCCAATTGGCACGTCCATTGAAAAAGGACAGCCACTTTTTACCATTCATGCAGAATCAGTAGGTGAATTAAATTATGCGCGACATTTCATTAGTGGGAAAAAGGACATTATCTCGATAGGAGAAGGACATTGAAACCCATTCTTTTTTCATTATTTGAGCGCTCAGAACTGAGCAAAACATTAATCGAACGTCTTGATGTTGAGGTAGGTGATGTGACAGTACATCGTTTTCCAGATCAAGAATGGTATATCAAAATCAATTCGGAAATTAAAAATCGTGACATTATTGTGGTGACCAGTTTCAATCAGCCGGATGAAAAAATTCTACTGTTATACTTTTTTGCACACACTGCAAAAGAGCTTGGAGTCGCTCAAATGGGTTTAATCGCCCCTTACTTAGCGTATTTACGACAAGATACGCAATTTCATCCGGGTGAAGGAGTAACCTCGCGTTATTTCGCCAATCTTTTATCCCAATCATTTCATTGGCTCATGACTATTGATCCCCATTTGCACCGCTATAAATCATTAAGTGACATCTATTCAATCCCCACTTTTGTGGTGCATGCAACCGATGCGATATCGGGATGGATTCAAAAACATATCAATCATCCAGTGATTATTGGACCTGATATGGAAAGTGAACAGTGGGTCGCTGAAATCGCAAAAAAAGCACATGCACCCTATACTATATTGGAAAAGGTAAGACATGGCGATAAAAAGGTAACGGTTTCAATTCCTAAGATACCCAATATTCACTCTGTTTCACCGGTGTTAGTGGATGATATCATCTCTACTGGAAGAACCATGGTTCAAACGGTACTGCATTTAAAAAATATGGGCATAAAATCGGTTACGTGCATTGGTGTACATGCTCTTTTTGCAGAAGATGCCTACACGATTTTATTAGATACTAAGATAGCGCAAATCATCACGTGTAATACGATTCATCATGAAACCAATGAGATCGACATGAGCAGTATAATTGTTGATGCATTAGTAAAAAGTAAGCTTCTTGTAGGGTTAATAAAGAAGTAGGGGTTTAGAGCAGGGCTAAAAGAATTGCTAAGGGAGGAGCGAGAGCCAACATGGAGAATAAAATGAACCCCACTAATTTCGGTGATATTGTCTCAGTGCGTGGCAGTGTTGTGGATATTCGGTTTAAGCATTATTTGCCTCCTATCTATTCTTTGTTACACGCAGGGGATGAAGGACATATTGCGATTGAAGTTTTGGCGCATCTTGATGCGCATCGTGTGCGAGGGGTAGCGCTTACCCCAACTCAGGGGCTTGCACGCGGTATGTTGGTGAAGGACACAGCAGGAACACTGAACGCGCCGACGGGTAAAGCGATTCTTGGACGCATGTTTAATGTGTTTGGCGAGACCATTGACCATCAGGAAGAACTGACCAATATCCAATGGCGCAGTATTCATCAAGCCCCACCACCTTTAGCCCATCGTTCCATTCAATCAGAAGTCTTTGAAACAGGGATTAAGATCATTGATGTGCTTGCCCCACTGGAGCGAGGTGGCAAAGCAGGATTGTTTGGTGGCGCAGGAGTTGGCAAAACCGTGTTACTGACCGAAATGATTCATAATATGATTAAGCAGCACCAAGGAGTGAGTATTTTTTGTGGGATAGGTGAACGCTGTCGTGAGGGACAGGAACTGTATCATGATATGAAGGAAGCTCAGGTTTTATCCAACATGGTGATGGTATTTGGGCAGATGAATGAATTACCAGGGAGTCGCTTTCGTGTGGGGCATGTCGCGTTGACTATGGCTGAATATTTTCGTGATGAGGAACGGCGCGATGTGTTGTTACTTATTGATAATATTTTCCGCTTTATCCAAGCAGGCTCCGAGGTTTCTGCCTTGATGGGACAGATGCCTTCCCGATTAGGTTATCAACCGACGATGAATACGGAGCTCTCGGAACTCGAGGAGCGAATCGCCAACACCGATACCGGAGCCATTACTTCAATTCAAGCGGTGTATGTGCCTGCCGATGATTTCACCGATCCTGCGGCAGTCCATACCTTTTCCCACCTTTCAGCATCGATTGTGCTGTCGCGCAAACGTGCCAGTGAAGGTTTTTTCCCCGCGGTTGATCCGTTGCAGTCGAATTCCAAAATGGCAATGCCTGGAATTGTCGGCGAACGGCATTATCATCTGGCCCAAGAGGTTCGCAGAACACTGGCGCAATATGAAGAGCTCAAGGATGTGATCGCGATGCTGGGTTTAGAGCAATTGTCCTCAGAAGACCGTAAGGTGGTGGCTCGTGCAAGACGGTTGGAGCGTTTTCTGACGCAGCCTTTTTTTACCACAGAGCAATTTACTGGACTTAAAGGAAAACTCGTGAGTCGTGAAGCGGCACTCGATGGTTGTGAGCGTATCTTACAGGATGAATTTAAAGATTATCCTGAAAGTGCACTCTATATGATTGGGGCAATGGATGAGGTCAAGAAACCCACAAAATCTCAAGTGGAGAGTTTACATGCCTGATGAATCATTGATGCGTCTTAAAATTCTTTTGCCCTTCCAAATTTTTGCACAGAAGACGGGCGTATTGCGCATCGTTGCGGAAACGGAACAAGGGGCCTTTGGACTGTTACCGCAACGACTTGATTGCATTGCTGCGTTATGCCCTGGGATCCTCACTTATGAAACTGCAGCAGAAGGTGAGGTTTATGTTGCCGTTGATGAGGGAATGTTAATTAAAACAAACAAAGAGGTCGTGGTTTCGGTACATAACGCAATCGGTGGAACAGATCTGGATACCTTATATGAATCCGTGCAAAATGAATTCTTAAATCTTAGCGAGCAAGAACAAAATGCGCGTGCAGTGCTTGGTAAGCTTGAAAGTGCTTTTGTGCGCCGCTTTGTGGAGATAGCGCATGGTTAAGAAACCATCAAAAAAGGAAATCAATTTTGTTGAGCAAATTAGCAAAAAAGTGTCGCGTAAACGTAAAGCGAAGCGTCATGCCAGGCTCATTATCTGGTCTGGATTGGGAATGATGGGATTAATTGGTTGGTCGGTAGCTGCTCCAACATTACTTGGTGTTGCATTGGGCCATATACTGGATATGCATTATCCAGGAAAGCACTCTTGGACACTGATGCTCCTCATCATTGGTCTGATTTTAGGATGTGTGAATGCTTGGTATTGGGTGGCAAAAGAGGATAAGGAAATACAAAAGGAGCAGAAAAATCATGATGATGACTGAAGGAGTTGAACTCATACAGGCCTTGCTCGTCGGTTTATTACTTGGCGCATTGTTTTTTGGGGGGCTTTTGTGGACGATACGTCAAGGTGTTGTGTCGAAGCGACCTGCACTTTGGTTTTTGAGTAGTTTTTTACTGCGCACGATCGTTACTTTAGGGGGTTTTTATTTTATTTTAACAGAAGGTCAATGGATGCGGTTGTTGATTTGTTTGCTGGGGTTTACCCTGGCACGTTTTATTCTAACACGCCGATTCGGGGAAGCAAAACAAAGACATTTAAGCGCGAGGATAAATCATGCATCTTAGTCCCGATGAGATTATGTTTTGGCACTATGGTTTTTTCAAACTGAATGCAACCATTGTCATCACTTGGGGGTTAATGCTGGTGCTCACAGTGGGTTCCTATCTGATTACGCGACGACTCTCAACGGCCCATCAGCGTTCTCGTTGGCAAAATTTTTTAGAAATGATGATTCTTACAGTAGAACAGCAAATCAAGGAGGTAGGGCTTAGTCCTCCTCATAAATATCTTGGTTTTTTAGGCACCCTTTTTCTATTCTTAGCTACCGCCAATTTGTTTACCATCATTCCGGGTTATGAACCACCGACGGGTTCGTTGTCGACTACAGCAGCACTTGCACTTTGTGTCTTTGTGGCGGTACCCTTATTTGGCATTATGGATCAAGGGCTCTTAGGCTATTTAAAATCCTACTTGGAACCTACCTGGATGATGCTACCCTTTAACCTGATTAGTGAACTTTCTCGGACATTAGCACTGGCGATTCGTTTGTTTGGGAATATGATGAGTGGGACCATGATTCTTGCGATTTTATTAACCATTGCCCCTTTTATTTTCCCCATCCTGATGAGTGCGTTAGGTCTATTAACCGGGATGGTTCAGGCCTATATTTTTACCATTTTGGCATTAGTGTATATTGCTGCAGCCACACGCACACGGGAGTTACCTGAAGAGTCAGAGACCAAGGAGAACCCTCGCGCGGGCATCAAATGAAGTAGAGGAATAATACGATTAACATCAACTTAAAGAGTATATTATGGACCAGACAACCCTTATCGGAATCGTTGCAGTTGCTTCAATCATTATTGCAGGCATCACTATTGGTATTGGTGCCATAGGCCCCGCTTTAGGTGAGGGACGCGCAGTGGCCATGGCGTTAAGTTCATTGGCGCAACAACCTGATGCGGCAGGCTCCATTACGAGAACGCTGTTTGTGGGACTTGCGATGATTGAATCTTTGGCTATTTATTGTTTTGTGGTGTCGATGATTCTCATTTTTGCAAATCCATTTTGGAATTACGTGATTACCCAAGCGGCGGGGAAATAAGCCATGTTAATTGACTGGTTTACTGTTGGTGCCCAAGTGATTAACTTCCTTATTTTGATCTGGTTGCTGAAACGCTTTTTATATCGGCCCATTCTTCATGCGATCGATGCACGAGAGACGCGCATTGCGTCCGTACTTGCAGCAGCTGATGCCAAAGAAGCTGAAGCCCAAAAAGAACGTGATACGCTGCGCCACCAGAATGAAGAATTCAATGAGCAACGTGCAACACTCTTGAAAGAGGTGACTCATGAGGCCACTGTTGAACGCAAGCGCCTTGTTGATGAAGCCCGATGTGACGCTGAAGCGTTACGTCTGCAGTGGAAAGAAGCACTGAGAAGAGAACAACTCAACTTCAGTCACGAACTAACCACGCGCATCGAACAGGAGGTTTTTTCCATTGCCAGAAAAGTATTCATGGAGCTTGCCAACACGAAGCTTGAGTCTCAGATTGTTGACGTGTTTCTTAGTCAGCAACGTAGCGCTAAAGACCAAATCGTGTCCATGACTCAAGATTTATCCCATGGGGTACTCATCCGTACTGGATTTGACCTTTCATCAGTAGAGCAGACTTCCATTGAAGAAGCAATCCAAAAACTCATTAGCGCAAGTGTTCTCGTTCAGTTTGAGACCTCAGTAAATCTCATCAGTGGGATTGAACTCATCATTAATGGACAAAAGATGGGGTGGAGTATGGCGGATTATCTAAGCGATTTGCAAAATCAAGTGGATGCGTTTTTTCAAGAACACTTCAAATCCGATTTGAAGACAATGAGTCAGTAAAAATGGAGTCAAACAATCTACACGAGATGATGAATCATGCTTTTACTGGAATAAGCCAAGTAAGAGAAGCTTTTAGGTTGCAATGCACACCACGTGAAGTGGGTACTATTAGCATGATCTCCACGGGAATTGCTAAGGTTACAGGTCTTCCTGGTGTCGGTTTTGAAGAATTGGTTCAGTTTCCGGGCGATGTATTCGGTATTGCATTCAACATCGAAGAAGATGAAGTGGGTATCGTTCTCCTTGGTGACTATGAGCACTTAAAAGCAGGGGATGAGGTCGAGCGTACTGGACGAGTGCTGGATGTTGCGGTAGGAAATGGATTAATTGGACGGGTCATTGATCCACTGGGTCGACCACTCGATGGCAAGGGACTCTTGAGCACGAGTCAACGGCTACCTATTGAGCGTCCTGCACCGTCGATTATGGACCGTGCTGCGGTTACGGTGCCCTTACAAACGGGGATTAAAGTGATTGATGCACTAATTCCCATTGGACGAGGTCAACGTGAATTGATTCTTGGTGACAGACAATCAGGTAAAACCGCAATTGCACTGGATACCATACTCAATCAGCACGATCAAAATGTAGTGTGCATCTATTGTGCTATTGGCCAACGGACCTCTGGAGTAGCCAAAGTGGTCGCCACGTTGCGTGAAAAAAAAGCGATGGATTACACGGTTGTCGTCGTTACTGAAGGCAATGAAGCACCGGGCCTTGCCTACATTGCCCCTTATGTGGCAACCAGTATTGCCGAGCATTTTATGGAGCAAGGTCGCGATGTATTGATTGTTTATGATGATCTGACGCATCATGCACGAGCTTATCGCGAACTCTCACTCTTACTGCGACGGCCTCCTGGTCGTGAAGCGTTTCCAGGTGATATCTTTTACATCCATTCACGACTTCTTGAGCGTGCAACGCACGTACATGAACGACTGGGTAACGGTTCGATTACCGCGTTACCCATTATTGAAACCGAAGCAGAGGACATGTCTGCGTACATCCCAACCAATCTTATTTCCATCACGGATGGACAAATTTATCTCTCACCATCGCTGTTTGAATTAGGCATGCTGCCTGCAGTGGATGTAGGCAAATCCGTATCACGCGTTGGCGGAAAAGCACAGCGAGCGGCGTATCATGCGGTTGCAGGTGAGCTTAAACTGGCTTATGCGCAGTTTGAGGAACTTGAGAGTTTCGCCAGATTTGGCGCTCGCTTAGATGAAGAGGCGCGCAAAACTCTGGAACATGGATGGCGAATTCGCGCATGCCTCAAACAACCCGAATCGGCTCCAGTGGCAGTCATCGTGCAAATCACGGTGTTATTGGCTTTGGTAGAGGGTTTTTTTGATTCGGTACCACTTGATAAGATGAGCGAAGCAGAGCATGCTTTGATGCATGCGGTGAGCGCAATTCCACAAGAAGTCTGCAAGCGGTTGATAACCAGTAAGACATTGACTGATGCGGATCGCAAGCTGATTTTGCACGTGGCTCACCAAGCGCTTGCTGCGTTCCAAGCTGAGTCAGAACGGGGTAAAGCGAAGGACGAACAAAAGCCCTAAGGAACGAGGATGAGCGACACCACTGCAAGTTTACGGCGAAAGATTAACGGGGCTCAAGAACTGCAATCAGTTGTTCGCACGATGAAAGCTTTAGCTGCTGCAAGCATTGGCCAATATGAGAAGTCAGCTCAGGCTTTGGCGGATTACTATCATGCGCTGGAACTTGGATTGGCTGTCTGTTTCCGAGACATGAAACCCATAGCGGGGAGTACAAAACAGCGACACACAGGAGTGGGAGCGGTAGGGGCCATTGTATTCGGTTCGGATCAAGGATTAGTGGGACAATTTAATGAATTAGTCGCAGATCATGCATTTAAGACACTGAGTGAGCGATCAGGAACACCCCATATTTGGGCTGTGGGTGAACGTGTTTATGGACGTATGAACGACATAGGTTTGCCACTGAGGGGGCTTTTTTCAGTACCCAGCTCAATCCAAGCGATTTCTCCTTTAGTGGGGCAAATTCTTATTGAAAGTGAGGCTCATGAGCAAACGGAACTCACGGAACTGTATCTCTTTTATAATCGTCATCTCACTGGAGCCGTTTATCAACCAATTGGCCAACGCTTACTTCCTTTGGATGAACCATGGCGAAGTCAATTGTCTGCATTACCTTGGCCAACCAAGAAATTGCCTCAAATCTTGGGTGAGGGGACGATGACGTTGCGCGCTTTAATTCGTGAATATCTTTTTGTTTCTATTTTTAGAGCTTGTGCTGAATCCCTGGCAAGCGAGAATGCGAGCCGTCTTGTCGCCATGCAGCGTGCGGATCAAAATATTGATGAACTATTGGGGCAGCTGAATGGCACTTTTCACCGTTTGCGTCAAAATCGAATTGATGAGGAGTTATTTGATGTGATTTCGGGTTTTGAGGCGTTATCGTTGCCTAAAAATGCGAGGTAGTTTGTAATGACTGTGATGCGTTTTTTTAAGGAAAAATTAAAGTGAAATGGATGAGGAAAATCAATGATGAAACCATTTAAAATCGTGTCGGTTACGGTTGTTTTTTTGATAATACTGGGGTTAGCTGGTGTTTTAACCTTTGTTTATTCTGGGTTTTTTAACATCTCGGCACAAGAAAAAGAATTACCCCTTTTAGATTGGCTTTTAGTCACAACACGGGAGCGCTCCATTACGGTACATGCTGGAGGAATCAAAGCGCCACCTAATTTACAGAATCCGGCGGTGATTCGGGAAGGATTTGACCATTATCGAGAAATGTGTGTTGCCTGTCATCGTGCTCCAGGATTAGGTCCTTCTGAACTGAGTCAAGGGCTTAATCCCAGCCCACCTAATTTTTCGCAAATGAAGCAGTGGGATATGACGCCTGAGGAAGTCTTTTGGGTGGTTAAAAACGGCATTCGGATGACCGGCATGCCGGCTTGGGGAGCAAGTCATGATGATGAAAAAATTTGGGCTCTTGTCGCGTTTCTTGAAACTCTACCCGGGATGACTCCAGAGCACTATCAGGCGATGGAGCAAAAAGCTGGGCCACAGACTCATGAGGAATAAGAATGAGTCAAGTAAGGGATAGATTGGGCAAAGCATGAGCTCATGCATCAAAACATCGATGCGTCATATGAAGAATTTTATCCCTTACTTGGAAGATAGAGAAATGAAATGAATGGTGCTATTCTATGCCCATTCAATGGATTCACAAGTGATTGGATGTTGCTTGATGGAGTTACGCGTGCTCAAGTCGACAGGGCTGTGGCAGAAAGGGATTAGGGGATGTGCCGCGGTGATTGCTGCGCTATGTTCTTTAAATGGCTATGCGGCGACGCGCGTAACACCCCTTTCTTTTTTTGAAGCAGGACAACGTGCCATCCAACAGGCACCCGAACTGAAACGCTTGCATACGGATATTGGGGCACTGGAGCAAAAAGCGATTGCGGATGGCCAACTTTCCGATCCCAAATTGATGGCCGGAACCCTTAATGTGCCCACCAATAATTTCAGTTTTACGCAAGATGAAATGACGATGATTATGGGTGGATTGGAGCAACGTTTCCCCAAAGGACATTCTTTAGCCATCAAATCACGGCAAACCAAAGCACAAGCGCGTGCTACCTACGAGCGCTTGCAAGAACAAGCGCTCGCCATCGTACGTACTGCCAGAGAAGCCTGGCTTGAACTTTATTATTGGGAACATGCAGCCCAAATTATTCGTACCAATCGTCAATTGTTTACTTATTTACTTAAGGTTGCCCAAGCGCAATACGCTGCAGCAAAGGCCACCCAATCCGATGTGCTGCAAGTGCAACTGGAATTATCGCATTTGGAGGACCAACAAGCCCAAATTGCAGAGCAGATTGCGCAGGTGCGTGCCAAATTAGGACGCTGGGTAGGCCAGGAACACGCCCAACGTCCGTTGAGTTCTCATTTGCCGCGTTTACCCAATCCACCTTCCTTAAATGCGTTAAAAACCAAAATTCAACAGCATCCTTTATTAAAGGCCGATTTAGGGACCATTAATGCAAGCCGTGAAGCCGTTGCTTTGGCCAAAGAGCAATTTAAACCTGGGGTGGTATTGGATGTCAGTTATGGGGTAAGACAAGGTCATATGGATAATGGACAGCCACGTTCCAATATGCTGACGGCGCAAGCAACAATTGACCTGCCGATTTTTCCTCGGTTGCGTCAAACTCCTCGTCTCAGAGAGCAATACCTTCATTTGGAAGGCGCGTTTTTAGATAGGGCGGCCCATTACCGCGATTTAAAGGAAATGCTCCTAGGCTCTTATGCAACCTGGACGCAGCTCACCCGACGCGAGGCATTATTTGCAAAACAATTAATGCCGGAAGCCACGCAAAATGCAAAAGCCGCTTTGCTCGCCTATCAAAGTGCAACCACCGACATGACCACGGTGCTGCGCGCATACACCGGACAGCTGGACATTAAGCTGGAGCAATTACGGGTTCAAGTGGAACAACGTAAGACGCGTGTGGCACTACTGTACTTACAAGGAAGAATGGGATGAAAAGAATAGGAATAGGAGTGCTTGTTGTTATTGTACTCGTCATTGGTTTTATGGTGCTTAAAAAAGTGGGTTTTTATTCAGAACAATCCACGCCCCAAGCCAGTAATGAAAAAAAGCCACTTTTTTGGATGGATCCGATGAATCCCATGGTTCGCTACAATAAACCCGGTGTCTCGACCATGGGCATGAAACTGGTTCCTGTTTATGCAGACTCTGAGCAGAAGGGTGAAGTACGGATTTCGCCTGAAATCGTTGATAATTTAGGAGTCCGTACGGCTCCTGTAGTCAAAGGACCACTTGCACGCAAAATTGAAACCGTAGGCTATGTGATGGCTGATGAGAATTTAATCAGCCACATTCATACTTATGTGGATGGTTGGATACAAAACTTGGTGGTCAAAACAACGCAAGCTTCTGTTACCAAAGGAGAACTGCTCTTTCAACTTTATTCACGGGGATTAGTCAATGCTGAAGAAGAATATTTAATTGCACTGCAAAGCAAACAACAGCCACTTATCGAGGCGTCCTATCAAAAATTACGTTCATTGGGTATGGCACCATCTCAAATTCAACAATTAAAAAAAACAGGGAAGGTCGCTCATCTTCTCGATGTGTACAGTCCTCAAAAGGGCATTGTTGCTGCCTTGAATGTGCGCGAAGGAAACCAAGTGACGCCCGAAAAAGACATTATGAGTATTGTTGATTTATCCACCATTTGGGTCATCGTGGAGGTATTTGAACAACACGCCTCTTGGGTGAACGTAGGGCAGCCCGCAGAAGCGAGTTTTCCTGCATTTCCTGGCAAAACCTGGAAGGGGTGTATTGAATTTGTTTATCCCGAGTTGAACCTAAAAACACGCACCGTAAAAGTGCGTTTACGCTTCGCGAATCCGGATAATCGCCTGCAACCCAACATGTATGCGATGATTACTTTACCGGTTGAACCCATGCAGAATGTATTGAGTATTCCTAAAGAAGCGCTGATTCAAACAGAAGAAGGGATTCGAGTGGTGGTATCATTAGGGAAGGGGCGTTTTAGGGTGCAACCGGTGGTACCCGGTATTGAATCCGGTTCCCGAGTTGAAATTCTATCGGGCTTGCACGAAGGGGAGCGCGTGGTGAGCTCAGGTGAGTTTTTAATTGACTCTGAGGCCAGTATTAAAGCGAGCCTGCAGCGCTTAAATGATGAGAAGGGTAACTAGATGCGCGACCTCATTCAAATTATCCTTTTTAAGGAGGATCATCCATGATTGCGGCGATTATTCGCTGGTCCATAAAGAATCGGCCTTTTGTCCTCCTTATGACGCTGTTACTGGTTCTTTCAGGCCTTTATGTTTTAAAGCAAACGCCTTTGGATGCCATTCCGGACTTATCCGATGTGCAAGTCATTGTGAAATCATTTTATCCTGGACAAGCCCCACAGATTGTGGAAGATCAAGTGACTTATCCTTTAACCACAAAGCTTATTGTTGTGCCCGGAGCTGAGACGGTGAGAGGTCAGTCTGCATTTGATGATTCCTACGTGTATTTGATTTTTAAAGACGGGACTGATTTGTATTGGGCCCGTTCTCGTGTTCTTGAATATTTAAGCCAGGTACAAGGCCGTTTACCGCCGAATGTGACCACGGCCTTAGGGCCTGATGCAACGGGTGTGGGATGGGTTTATGAGTATGCTTTGGTGGATACCACCGGAAAACATGATTTATCGCAGTTAACTACCTTGCAAGATTGGTTTTTGAAGTTTCAATTACAGAAAGTACCGGGTGTTTCTGAAGTAGCGCGGATTGGGGGGATGGTTCGTCGTTATGAAGTGGTTCTTGATCCGAGCAAATTACGTGCTTTTGACATGGCATTACCCCAAGTGATTTCCGCCATTCGCGATGCCAACCAGGAAGTAGGCGGCTCCACCATTGAAATGGGCGAAGCCGATTATATGGTGCGGGCACGTGGCTATTTAAAAAAACTCGCTGATTTTAAAAACATTCCCTTAGGTGTTTCAAAACAAGGAACACCGATTCTTTTGTCTGATGTAGCAACCATCCGACTCGGACCTGAAAATCGTCGCGGTATCGCAGAACTCAACGGTCAAGGCGAAGTGGTAGGTGGTGTCATTATCATGCGTTTTGGCGCAAATGCCAAGAAAACCATTGAGGCAGTGAAAGCCAAATTGGCTGAATTAAAAGACAGTTTGCCACCTGGGGTGAAACTTGTTGAAACCTACGATCGCTCAAGCCTCATTCAACGAGCGGTCAATACGCTCAATGATCGGTTGATTGAAGAGTTTATCTTAGTGTCCCTGATTTGTTTTATCTTTTTATTTCATTTACGCTCGGCACTCGTCATTATTATCACGCTCCCTATTGGCATCTTAGCCTCCTTTATTATTATGTATTGGCAGGGCATTACCGCCAACATCATGTCCTTAGGAGGGATTGCCATTGCCATTGGGGTGATGGTGGATGCGGCCATTGTGATGATTGAAAACGTGCACAAGCATTTTGAGCAGACGACGGTTACCAAGGAAAATCGATGGCAAATTATTGAAGAAGCCACGTTGCAGGTTGGTCCCTCATTGTTTTTTTCTTTGCTGATTATTATGTTCAGTTTCCTACCTATTTTTACCTTACAAGCGCAGGAAGGACGTCTTTTTGCGCCCTTAGCATTTACCAAAACCTATGCCATGGCCTGTGCTGCTGCCTTGTCGATTACCTTGGTTCCTGTGTTGATGGGCTATTTGATTCGCGGACGTATCCGACCGGAGACTGAAAATCCCTTAAATCGAGTCTTACAAGCGGTTTATCATCCGGTGATTCAGGCCGTACTTAAAGCGCCAAAGGCAATTTTAGCCGGTGCTTTTATTCTGGTTCTGATTGGGTTTTGGCCGGTGACCCGTTTAGGTTCGGAATTTATGCCTCCCTTAAATGAGGGCGATCTTCTTTATATGCCCACGACATTTCCCGCCATTTCCGTGGGTAAAGCGCAACAACTCATTCAGCAAATCGATAAACTCATCCTCACGGTACCGGAAGTGAAATCTGCGTTTGGAAAAATTGGTCGTGCGGAAACCGCCACCGATCCGGCATCCATGTCGATGATTGAAACCACCATTCAATTTAAGCCACAAAGTGAGTGGCGGCAGGGCATGACTTTTGAAAAAATCAGAGAGGAACTGGATCGCCACGTGCAAATCCCTGGAGTAACTAATGTGTGGGTCATGCCGATTCGCAATCGGATTGATATGCTTGCCACCGGGATTAAAACACCCTTAGGAATCAAAGTCATTGGTCCTGATTTGAATGTCATTCAAAAGATTGGGCAGCAAATTGAAGGGGTATTAAAGCCCTTGCCAGGAACCGCCTCGGTATTTGCCGAACGGGTAGTGAGTGCACGGTATGTGAATGTGGATATTGACCGACTCAAAGCCTCTCGTTACGCCTTAAACATTCGCGACGTACACGAGATGATTGAAAATGCGGTGGGTGGGATGAACATTACCCAAACCGTCGAAGGACTTGAACGCTATCCCGTGAATATCCGCTATCCCCAGCTGGTGCGTGATTCCGTGGCGCAATTACGCCAGTTACCCATTGTGACCCCGACTGGCGCCCACATTCCTTTAGAAGCAGTAGCGAAGTTATCCATAGTGAATGGCCCTGATATGATTCGAACAGAAAATACACGTCCTTCCGGTTGGATTTATGTCGATATCGCCGGACGTGATTTGGGATCGTATACCAAAGAAGCCCAACAGGTGGTGAAACAAAACATCAAGTTACCGCCTGGCTATACGCTTTTATGGACTGGGCAATACCAATATATGGAGCGCGCTGAGGCACGGCTTATGATTGTGATACCGCTGACACTTCTGATTATTATCGTGTTGCTTTATTTGAATTTTGGCCGTTTTTCAGAAGTGTTCATTATACTGGGTACGCTCCCTTTAGCACTGGTGGGTGGGGTATGGTTTATTTATTTACTCGGCTATTATATGTCCATTGCGGTTGGGGTTGGGTTTATTGGGTTGGCCGGGGTTTCTGCGGAAACCGGCGTGGTCATGTTAATCTATCTTGATCAAGCGCTTAAAAAGAGACAGCAACTGGCGCGCCAAGAGCAACGTGAACTCACGCAAACCGATATTCAAAATGCGGTTGTTGAGGGAGCTGTTCTTCGGTTAAGGCCTAAGATGATGACCGTATTGGCAATTATCGGTGGTTTATTACCAATTATGATTGGTGGTGGAACAGGTTCTGAAATTATGCGTCGGATTGCAGCTCCAATGGTTGGAGGAATGATTACCGCAACCCTCCTTACGCTGATTGTGATCCCGGCTGTTTTTCTCGTTTGGCAAGAAGCAAAACTCACTAAAAAGAAGCATAACGAGGCATAAGTTGTTTAATAAAAGATGGATTCACTACGATAGGGACGTGCACTATGAATAGACCCGAGAAGGAATGTTGTGCTGAAGAAAAAGAAATGACCGATTCCGAGTGCGAGCAGGTTTGCGGCGCTCAAGTTGTTCCTCATCCTTTTTTTAAACGTCTTGATAGCCTGTTTCAGGCCCATCTCGCGAAGCTGACTACTGGGATAAGTCCTGCTGCTTTGGAGACTTCCTATTGTTCATGGCTTTCGCAATTAAGGCAATCACCTGGGCGTTTGTTGGAATTGGCCTTTTATCCTATGGTGCATGTGGACGATTGTGTGAATAAAGTCATGTGCAGTCATGAGCATCCCGGCGATGGCGATGATGTTCGCTTTCATAAAGAAAGTTGGCAATATTTGCCTTGGCGCGGGTTCGCTGAAGGTTTTCTCTTAACGGAAAATTGGTGGCGATTGGCAACGACGGATATTTCTGGATTGCCAAAACCTGTTGAACGCACGATTTCTTTTGCGGTGCGCCAAATGTTGGATGCATTCTCGCCTTCTAATTTCTTTTTAACGAATCCCGATCTGTTTCATGAGACCCTACGCACAGGGGGTTTGAATTTAATTTCTGGGACAGAAATCGCAATAAAAGACATTGCTGAGCGGATAACCGGTACGCCACCTGCGGGTGTCGAGCACTTTATTCCCGGAAAAGATGTGGCGGTGACACCGGGTCGTGTCGTGTATCGTAACCATCTTATTGAATTGATCCAATATGAGCCCCAGACCAAAACCGTGTTTAAAGAGCCTATTTTGATCGTGCCGGCATGGATTATGAAATATTATATTCTTGACTTATCGCCGGAAAACTCGATGGTGAAGTGGCTTATAGCACAAGGACACACCGTGTTTATCATTTCCTGGCGTAATCCAGAGAGCCAGGATAGGGATTTGGGGATGGATGACTACTATCGACATGGGGCGATGGCAGCCCTTGATGCGATTGCAAGCCAGCTACCTAAAATAAAAATTCATTTAATGGGGTATTGTCTTGGCGGCACCTTGGCAATGATTACCGCAGCAGCCATGGCAGGAGCTCACGATAAGCGCGTGAAAAGTCTCTCCCTTTTAGCTGCACAAGGTGATTTTACCGATGCCGGTGAATTGATGTTATTCATTACCGAAAGTCAGGTTGCTTTTCTCAAAAACATGATGCAGGACCAGGGGTATTTGGATACCAAGCAAATGGCCGGTTCCTTTCAGATGTTGCGCTCTTACGATCTCATTTGGTCGAAGATGATTCAAGATTACATGCAAGGGAAACAACGTGGGCTCATTGATTTGCTTGCCTGGAACGCCGATGCTACCCGCATGCCCTATAAAATGCACAGTGAATACCTTGAAAAGCTGTTCTTAAATAATGATTTTGCTGAAGGACGTTTTAGTGTCGAGGGAAACCCTGTGGCCGCAGAAAATATTCATGTGCCTGCTTTTGTGGTGAGTACGGAAAAAGATCATGTGGCCCCTTGGCAATCGGTGTATAAAATCCACATTATGATCGACAGTACCATTACTTTTGTGCTCGCCAATGGCGGCCATAATGCAGGGATTGTCAGTGAACCAGGCCATCGAGGACGCTCGTACCGTATTCATGAACACAAAAAGCATGATGTTTATCTGAACACTGAGAATTGGCTTAAGGTCGCAGAACAACGCGAGGGTTCCTGGTGGTTGGCTTGGCATGACTGGTTGGTGGAACAATCAACACCCGAACGTGTTGCTCCACCTGCTGTTGATACGTCTTTGCCTGCCGCTCCTGGAGCTTATGTGATGCAGAAATAAAGGGGGATGAATGATGGATAAGGAATTCCTGGAGAATATTACATTTGACGAACTCACATTGGGGCGTCAGGCGAGTCTTACGAGGATGCTGACTCAAGATGACATCGACCTTTTTGCGGCCATGTCTGGGGACATCAATCCCGCGCACATGGATCCAATCTTTGCTCAAAGCGATATATTTCATGGTGTCGTAGGACATGGCATGTGGTTGGGTTCGCTGATTTCAGCGCTTCTTGGAACCGTTTTACCAGGACCCGGTACGATTTATCTGAAGCAGGATATTGAATTTAAAAAGCCCGTACGGATTGGCGATAATATTACGATTACGCTTAGTGTCCGTGATAAGCGTACGGATAAACCCATGGTCACTTTGGATTGTAAAGGAGTAAATCAACGTGGAGAAACGGTGGTTGCAGGGGTAGCTGTTGTTTTGGCACCTACAAAAAAGATACGCGTCGCGCGTTCAGAGCTACCGCAAGTCACGATTCGTCGCCCTGATCCTTTTCACAGCATTATCCAATCGTGTCACTGCATTCCTGCTGCGCGTACTGCAGTGGTCCATCCTGTTCAGGCCAATGTGTTAGAGGCTGTGGCTGATGCAGTCAAAGCAGGATTAATCGCGCCTATTTTAATCGGCCCACAAGCAAAAATTAAATCGGCGGCTGCCGAGGCCGGAATTGATTTATCACCATGGGAAATCCTTGATGTAGAACATAGTGATGCAGCCGCAGCCAAAGCAGTAGAGCTGGCTGCTGCGGGGAATATCGATGCCATCATGAAGGGCTCGCTCCACACGGATGAATTAATGGCTGCTATTGTACCTGCAGCTTCAGGACTGCGCACCAAATACCGCATCAGTCATGCTTATGTGATGGATGTTCCCTCCTATCCTAAGCCACTGATTATTACCGATGCAGCAATTAATATTGCCCCTGATGCGACTATGAAAGCGGATATTTGCCAGAATGCGATTAATCTGTGGCGCATTTTACATGGCGAGGATAAAAAACCTAAAGTCGCTCTTTTGGCTGCGGTGGAACTGCTCAATCCCAAAATGCAAGCGACCGTTGATGCCGCCATTTTATGTAAAATGGCTGACAGAGGTCAAATTACGGATGGGATTTTAGATGGCCCATTGGCTTTTGATAATGCCATCAGTAAGGAGGCGGCTGCAGAGAAAGGTCTTTTATCCCCTGTTGCTGGAGATGCGGATATTCTTCTGGTCCCTGAAATCGAATCGGGGAACATCCTAGCCAAGCAATTGACTTTTTTAGAACATGCCGATGCAGCGGGTATTGTTCTGGGTGCACGTGTTCCTATTATCCTAACAAGCCGGGCTGACTCATTGCGTACCCGACTTTTATCGTGTGCTTTGGCCGTTAAACTGGCCAGAGCCAGAGGTAAAGGAAAAATCAAATGACACCCAGCAAAAAAACAAGCATTCTTGTGATTAATGCAGGTTCATCGAGTGTGAAGTTCCAGGTGTTTTCACAGGAGTCAGCTCTCCATTTATTAGCCAGTGGCAAAGTCGCGGGTTTAGGTACTCTACCTCTTTTTGTGGCAAAAGATGCGGTAGCAAATAAGGTGATTCAAAAAACATTACCTGTTCATTGTTCCCATGAAACGGCACTACGATTTATTCTTCAGTGGATTAATGCCCAAGACTTAAAAATTAGCGTTGTTGCTCATCGAGTCGTGCATGGTGGAGTGATGTTCACCAAGAGCGTATGGGTCACATCAGGGGTGATGGCTCAATTGCGTGAGTTAAATCCGCTTGCCCCTTTGCATCAACCGCATCATTTGGCGGCAATCGAACTCATCAGCACAATAAATCCAGAGCTACCGCAGATTGCCTGTTTTGATACTGCATTTCATGCGCATCATGAAGCCTTATTTACGGAGTATGCCTTACCCCAAAAACTACGTGAAGAAGGTATTCGTCGTTATGGTTTTCATGGCCTTTCCTACGAATGGGTTGCTTATACCTTACAGCAGAATGATCCCGAACTGGCAAAAGGACGAATCATTGCCGCCCATCTGGGTAATGGGGCCAGCTTGTGTGCGATGCATCATGGCATAAGCATTGATACCACCTTAGGTATGACGGCCCTTGCGGGATTACCAATGGGTACACGTTGCGGTGACTTAGATCCAGGTGTCATTATTTATTTAATTCGTGAGCTGGGTCTGTCTGCGGATGAGATTGAGCATATTTTATACCATGAGTCTGGACTTTTGGGATTGTCTGAAAAGACCAATGACGTCAAATTGCTGCAGGAGAGTAGTGATCCAAGAGCGCAATTTGCCTTAACCTATTTCTGCCTCAAAGGGGCTCAGCTGATGGGAATGATGGCAGTTGCTCTAGGTGGTGTTGATGGAATTGTCTTCACCGGTGGTATTGGGGAGAATTCGGAATGGGTGCGACGTGCCATTTTGAAGCATGTTACATTTCTTAAACCGTTTGAAACGCGTATTATTGCTGCCAATGAAGAACGAATCATGGCGATGCATACGCTGTCTCTTTTAGAAAAAAACAAAGGGAGTGAGGTCTTATGAAGGGTACAAAAGGACTTCTTGTTGGGGTTGCTAATGAGCATTCCATTGCTTGGGGCTGTGCTAAAGTATTGTATGAAGCAGGTGCAGAGCTTGCCATCACCTATCAAAATGATAAAACGAAACCTTATGTGCAACCGCTGGCAGAACAGGTTTTATCCCCCATTTTTATGCCCTTTGATGTGATGGATGAGTCCCAATCAGACCATTTGTTTGAGACAATCAAAGCGAGTTGGGGTAGGCTTGATTTTGTTATCCATGCCATTGCGTTTGCCCCGAAAGCTGATTTGCAAGGTCGCCTTGTGGATAGTTCGCGCGAAGGATTTGGGATGGCGATGGATATTTCCTGCCATTCGCTGATGAGTCATGGCGGTTCAATAATCACCATGAGCTATTATGGTGCTGAGAAAGTGGTGACCCATTACAACCTCATGGGGCCGGTCAAAGCGGCTCTTGAGGCTTCGGTGCGTTATCTGGCAGTCGAGCTTGGGCCTAAAAAGATTAGAGTGAATGCCTTGTCACCGGGCCCAATACCGACTCGTGCGGCTTCAGGTCTTGCCGATTTTGATAAGCTGATGGAAAAAGCCGCAGTTAATGCACCACTCCATCAACGGGTGACTCTTGATGCGATTGGCGAAGCAGCCGCTTTTCTTCTATCAGACAAGGCAAACTGCATTACTGGGCAGGTGATTTATGTTGATAGTGGGTACAATATCCAAGGATAACCATTATTGAATGGTATGTGGATTTGATGGTAAGGATTAGTTAATCAATAAAAAGGAGTGTTGTTTATGGAACAAAAAATCGCTGTGGTCACTGGCGGAACAGGAGGAATAGGCTCTGCAATATGCGAGCGTCTGGCGGTCGATTACCAAGTCATTGCATGTTATTTCAAGGAGGGCAAACATGAGGAAGCCAAACTCTGGCAGGCTTACAAGAAAGAGGCTGGGTATGACATGGATATTCTCTATGCGGATACCACCCAATTTGCTGACTGCGAAAAGCTGACTGATTTAGTGATGGAGCGATATGGACGTATTGATGTCTTGGTGAATAATGCAGGCATCACGTGTGATACGACACTAAAGAAAATGACTTCCGAACAATGGCAGCAGGTTCTTGATGCGAACTTAACCAGTGTGTTTAACATGACCCGCAATGTATTACCCATGATGCTTGATAAAGGCTATGGACGGATTATTAGCATTTCATCGGTTAATGGTCGTAAGGGGCAGTTTGGTCAATGCAATTACGCAGCGACTAAAGCGGCTTTGTTTGGTTTTAGCAAAAGCTTGGCATTGGAAGTTGCCAATAAAGGAATCACGGTGAATACCATCTCTCCAGGCTATATTGAAACGCCGATGCTTGCTGCCATGAAGGAAGACGTATTAAAATCGATCATTAACACCATTCCTGTTGGACGTTTAGGTAGGCCGCAAGAAATTGCTAATGCAGTGGCTTTTTTAGCAGATTCTGAGTCCGGATTTATCACCGGTGCCAATCTGGATATTAATGGCGGGCAATATATGTAAGACTTGTCCTAGTCTGGAGTTCGCCTGATATGTGAAGGAATGGGGCATTTTTAGGGACGGTTTGTACCGCAGTATGAGTGGCATGCGATTTTTCTACGCCTGTAGGTGTAACGCGATTTTTACCTACACTCCTCTAAACTCAAACAAACCGTCCATTGGGGTTGTTATCCTCAAACTACGGTTATTCTTCATCCATCTGATTTCCATTCATATTGTGCATTTTATGCATCCCCATTCCCATACCCATCATTTCCATTGTCGCACCCTTCTTCATTTCTTTAACGACCTTTTGATCCTCGGGACTTATCAAACATTGGATTACTTTCCCGTCCTGGGTTTTAAGCTTCACGGTCATTTGGTTATTTCCTGTGTCGGCTGCGTTGACCAATGAACTGACAAGGCCAAGTGACACGATCATCCCTAATAATTGAATCTTCATGATGTTCTCCTTTCCCGTATTAAAATGATTATGAGCGCTGCTAATGGTTGTGCTTAGATTATAGCTTAGCTCATTGAGCATGAATTTGGTGTTATTTGAGGCTCTCGCTCCAGAATTAAAAATTCATCCTCTGTTCTACTGCACCTCAAAGGAACATGTTTTTGAAAATTCCAATTCTTTTACTTATGTGGTGCAAGATATTGATAAAAGGGATATATTATTGAAAAATAAATTCATATTATTCTGCAAAACCTAGTGCAATTTGAAACGCATCGCAAAATTAACTGCGTGTTCTGGTGATGAGAAAGAAAAGGAACTTTATGAATACGATCATCAATAAAATAACCCAAACTTTTATTTATCCTTTAATGCTCCTTATTTGTTTCGGTAGTGCAAATGGTTTTACATCGAATCATGTCATCAATTTAGTCGTAGGATACAAAACGGTTTATTTTGCGGGCAAAGCGAGAAAAGCGATTGCCGTAAATAATCAAATTCCAGCGCCGACCTTGCATTTTAAAGAAGGGGATCGCGTGACCATTAATGTTGCCAATCATTTGGATAAAGGAACCGCCATTCATTGGCACGGGCTACTGGTACCTTGGCAAATGGATGGGGTTGAAGGCGTCACCCAAAGAGAAATTCCACCGGGCAGTTCATTTCGCTACCAATTTACCTTAGAGCAATCGGGGACTTATTGGTATCATGCGCATGCAGGATTACAAGAGCAGCAAGGTTTGTATGGTGCTTTTTTGATTGATCCACCTATGCCACCCAAATATCATTACACGAAAGATTACGTGGTTGTTTTGTCGGACTGGAGTAATACTAAGCCTGAGCAAATTCTCGCGAACCTCAAAAAAGATGGAGGCTACTATGGGCCTCGATTTCCCTTACAGCCTTCGCTTGTAAAATTTATCCACGATTACCGCAAAGCCTCGAAAGAGGAGCGCCAAAAACTGCTGGATGACTACAAAATGATGCAGCAAATGCGCATGAGTATTTATGACATCAATGATGTCGCCTATGACGCATTTTTATTAAATGGACATCCCAAATCAAATCCTTGGACTACGCCAGTAAAAGTCGGTGATACGGTACGATTACGTTTTATTGGGGCAGGCGGGAACACCATCTTTCGCGTTAAAATACCCGGTACCACGATGCAGATGGTGCATGTCCAAGGCAATGATGTAAAACCTTATACTATTAATGATTTTACCATTGCGCCAGGAGAAACCTATGATGTACTGGTAAACATACAAAAAAATGAACCCTATATTATCTATGCTGAATCAAGAGATACAGTGGGTGCTGCTTATGGTGCTTTAATCACCAAGTCACAGCAGCTGGTGAATTACAAACAGGTTGCTCCATTCCCAGAACCCTTACCAGTCACCAGAGAAATGATGTCTCTGATGATGGGAAAGATGAATGAGGGTTCATTACCGATGACGATGAAATCATCCAGTAAAGTAAAGAACGCCTCCATGAAGATGGATTCCAACATGAAAATGGATTCCAATATGAAAATGACGATGCCTACCGAGCCATCAATTATAGGAGATGCTATAGATGCACCTAATTCCTCCTACAAGACTTCAGTGGACACGAAATATCAACCAATGAGCGCGGTGGTAAAAACCAATGATCCCAATAAACCTATAGCTGGTGTGATTAACATGGAGCTCTTTGGCTATATGGATCGCTTTATTTGGATGATTAATGGAGTACCTGAATACAAAGCAAAACCCATCCCTTTAGAGCCCGGTAAACGCTACCGGATTGTTTTTACCAATACCTCAATGATGTACCACCCCATGCATATTCATGGCCATTGGTTTATTTTACGTAAAGGATGGGATGCGTACGATCCTCTATTACATACACTAAGCGTCCCACCTGGAGCGACGATGACCGCGGACATTGACACCGATGCCAGTGGACAATGGTTTTTTCACTGTCATTTGCTGTACCACATGATGGCTGGCATGGCACGTTCTTTTCAATATTCAAGCTTAATTGCTATTACCCAAGATAAAGCCAAGCCTCAGGATATCGTGAAACAAACTGCCTATCTCAATCGGCCTATTGTACGAGTGGATGAAGTACGCCCCATTGATTTATCGCTTGTGAAACATCCCATGGGCCATCATGCAGGATTTTGGCTTGCCACCTTTTTAGATATTGGCGCCGATCCCTTTCATAACGCCCAACGGCTCAATTATAAAGGGTTGTATGGTTATGATTATAACAAATTGGAGTTATTTGTTAATGATGCATAGCTTTATAAAGGGAATGTAGAAAATGCGGATATTGATATTTTTTATTGGCACTTAATCAGTCAGTTTTGGGCCATTAAAGGTGGAGCCAATTACTTTAATAAACCGGCTGTGACACCCTATTGGCAACCAGGATTAGGTATTGAAGGGTTGATGCCCTACTACATTGATACCGATGTGAGGACCTATTATTACCGCAGTAGTGTTAAATTGGATGTGGAACTCTCACGCGACACGCAAATCACCAATAACTTTTTGATACGAGTAGGGGCGCGCAGTATTTTGGCTTCTAAGACGGTTACAAAGGCGGAAATTGGAAGTGGTTTAAACCAAATGCGCTACATTGTCAGACCTTATTACCGGCTCATGCCTGGTTTGAATGCATTTATTGAATACGAACATGAGCAAGATTATGGAACATTTAAAGCAATACAAAGTAGTGCGGGCGATCCCACCACGGTGAATACAGTAACTTTCGGTCTTGTTGCATTATTTTGATGGTTATTTTGCAAATGAGGGTATTTGATGGTGGTACTGTGATGTTACCCAAGCGTTGAAACCATGATTTCTAATTGATTTATGTATTTTGCTTACAAGGAGTATAAAATGACCGTTCTTAGGAGATTTAGAATACTAATCATTTTAATTGGATTAATCGGCGTGACGGGTGCATTAAGCTCATGCAGCACCTTGGCGAAGCAGAGTTCTCAAGAGACAGAAGAAGGATATGGTGGACACAGTGGCGGACATGGTGGGCATGGAGGTGGTGGCCATTAAAACGACCTAAAGGAGATTGAGATCGTAATGAATCACAATCCATGAATGTCTCTGCTGTTATTTGGTGTTTCACAGCAATTCATAAAAGGAATTGATGATGAGTGCTCAGCAACAAGTAACGAGCTCCGATCAAAAAAGGGAAGCGCAGAAGGTAGCGGATTTATTGGCAGATGTTGCGAAGTGTCATCAGCATCAAATCGGTAGCCCCAACAAAGGTTTAGACAAGGATGTTGAATTGGATGATGAATACAGTGTGATTCGTTCAATCAATTAACTTTTTGAGCATTCATTCCTTAACTTAATCTCAGCTCTCGGTGCTATAATTAAATGATGACCTTATAAGAAACAAGGGATTGTTATGTTGCATTTTTTCGAACAACAAATGGCCTATTGTGTGGATTCATGGCAACGAAGTATTCTTTTTTTAGATGTTTTACGAGAAAGAGCAAATAATTTATTAGATCGTGAGCAAGAAGGTTTACCTCTTCTTCTTAATTTTAATTATGAAGTGCTGTTGGATGCGCGTACTTTTAAATCACCTGTAAATTATGCATTACTTAAAATTACAGCGGTTGGTGAGTGTTGTCTCGAAGAATGTCTGGATGAAAAAAAAGCGACCCATTCTCATCATTGATCCGCGGGCAGGCCATGGTCCTGGCATTGGCGGATTAAAACGAGATTCAGAGGTTGGGGTTGCGATGAAGGAAGGCCATCCTGTTTATTTTGCCTCATTTTTCCAGACCCTTGCCCAGGGCAAGATATTCTCGATGTGTTGCATGCGTTACGCCCCTTCTACAAACTGATAGCGTTCATCTTTGCTTGAGGCAACGGTAAAGGCAATCGCTTGGCTTCCGTTTAAAAATGATTCCATTTGTTCAATGGTCTTTAAATTATCTAACTTCATGGTCGTATTCATCCTGTGTAGGCTTGTCCATACTCATTTCATTTTGGAAAACTCTAATTCTTTGTTTTTAATTGGTGCTGTGATAACATTAGCCCCTAATATTTGGAGCAATTTTTGAGCTAGAAAACAAAACCCTTAGCAGTTAGAGGGCCTAAGGACTAAATGATGTGTAAAGGATTTATTTTTTGGTTGATGTTACCTGTTGTAGCTTTTACCTTCTCTGCTAACACCTTTGCCTCTGAATTTACATCCGAACAAAAAGTCACTCAAACACTTGCTGAGAAATCTAATGATCAATTTAAAACAGCTACGTCAAAAGCCTCAGGAAAGGCTATCTATTATAAAGCCTGTATTGCATGCCATGGTGCTAACGGTAAGGGAACAGCACCTTCTTTTCCTGATTTCACAAAGAAAGGAGGAGTATTATCCAAACCAACCAGTGTTTTGTTCAATAATATCAAACAGGGAATTGGCAACATGCCGGCTAAAGGAGGGTATCCCTCTTTAACTGATGAGGAGATACAAACCACTCTGAATTACATTGAAAGCACTTTTTCCTCTGAATCAACCTTAACGTCTACTCTTGAACAAAATGTCACACAAATCCCCCCATGGAAATCCAAGGGACAATTAAATAAAACGGCTGAGTCAAAATTTTTAGGAGAGGTTATCTATCATAAAACCTGTGTGGCCTGCCATGGTGCTGATGGTAAAGGGACTGCTCCTTCTTTTCCTGATTTTACAAAGAAAGGAGGAGCATTATCCAAACCAACCAGTGTTTTGTTCTATAACATCAAACAAGGTATAGGCAGTATGCCAGCTAAGGGAGGGTATCCTGCTTTAACCGATGAGGACATACAAGCTTCTTTGGATTACATTGAAAGCACTTTTGCCCCAGAATCCATCCCTGAACAGCAAAACACACAAACGCAAGAAATTCAACTGATGAGGCAGCAACTCAAAGAGTTAACTCAGAAGGTTGCAGCTCTGGAATCAACAAAATCCAAGGAACAGATAGCACAGACAAACCAGCAGAACACCAATCAAAAGTTAACTAACTCAAAGGCTCTGAATAAAAACAGTGAGCAAGTTAATTTAACAGGAAAGGTTATCTATCAAAAATCCTGTAGTGCATGCCATGGTGCTAACGGCAAAGGAATAGCCCCCTCTATTCCAGATTTTTCAAAAAAAGGAGGTGTATTATCCCAACCCTCAAATATCTTACTTAATAATATCAAACAGGGAATTGGCAGCATGCCAGCTAAGGGTGGGGATAGTGCTTTAACCGATCAGGATTTAAAAGATGTTCTGGATTACATTAAAAATACGTTTCCCGCTGAACAAAAAGGAATGACTACACAACCAACAACTCCAGTAAAGACTCAGGTTAAAAATACGAATCAAGCTAATACAATAAAAACACCTTATTTCTGGCCAAATCCTGATATCTCAGGCCTTATCACTGGAGCAGCTAGTGCAGGATACAGTATTCCAAACAATCACAGTGGGCGTTTCGATATACTTAATTTTACCCCAATGTTTCTTTTCAGATATAAAGATTTATTATTCCTGCATTCAGATGTGGATTTTTCACTAGATGATGATGGTGTCACTAATGTGGAATTGGACACTCTTAATCTTAATTTATTTCTAAATGATTATGCTGTTTTCGGAATAGGCGAGTTTGAGAGTCCGCTTGGTTATTTTACGCAAAATCTATCCCCTTCATGGGTCAACAGACTGCCAACAGCTCCTGCTGGCTTTCATAGTAATGAAGCAGCGCCGCAATCGCAACTTGGAGCACAACTTCGAGGTGGTTTCTATTTTCTATCCAGTTTAAAAGTGAACTATATTACCTTTGTTGCTAATGGTCCACGCGCTTTTGCAGATACAACAACTGGATTAATTGACTACATATCTACTGCTAGCTTCCCTAATAATTATGGAAATTTCATCGGTGGCGGAAGAATCGGTATTCTTCCAATACCTGAGTTAGAAATAGGATTTTCTGGTGCTGGAGGAAAACTGGCACTTTTTGATGTCAATACAAACATGATCCTTGGTGAAATTGGGCGTGATTATTCATCTCTAGGAGCAGATTTGTCTTTTAAATGGAAAGACTGGGATTTTAGAGCTGAAGTAATTCAGCAACAGATTGGTCCTCAGGTAACGAGCTTATTTCCTCAAAAAGAATGCTGGAAAGCCTGGTATCTTCAGGCAGCGTACTGGATCCCTGCAACAAAATTTCAACCAATAGTACGTTGGGGAGGTTATACTTCACCTGTTTCAAGTCAAAGCCTACATCAAGTTGCTCTTGGGGTGGATTATTGGGTGGCACCCAGTATTGCAGTTCAGGCTGCCTATGAAATCAATAGGGGGGAACCTTTTACAGAGAGCAATAATAATCTATTCCTGATTCAATTAGTGTTTGGATTTTAAAAATGAGGGGCAAACTGATGCTAAATCGTTTTTGGATAAACTTAGTTTTTATACTTATAGGAATTATATTTAATGGGATTTCCATGAGTTATGCCAGTAAACTTATTTCAGCATCAAACAGTCAAAATATGAATGGCCCCAAGCTATGGGCAAATAATTGCATGCGTTGTCATAATTCACGAGCACCAACCGAATACACACCTAATCAATGGAACACGATCATGCTGCATATGCGTATTCAAGGAGGATTAACAAAGCAGGAGTCAAAAGAGATTCTGGCCTATTTAACTGAAGCATCTCTTTCTGAATTTACAACGGGAACGTCTACAAATACCTCGAGCTCAAATCAACAAGGTACCCAATCAAACGAACAGACCACATCAACTCAAGAGACCACAGAAGAAAAGTCCTCAGGAATAACGGTGTACCAAAAAAACTGCAGTACATGCCATGGTGCTAATGGCAAGGGGATTACCTCTTCAATTCCAGATTTTACAAAGAAAGGAGGGGTGCTATCCCAATCGCCCAGTGTCTTGCTTAATAATATAACCAATGGAATTGGAAGCATGCCTGCCAAGGGTGGGAACTCTTCTTTAACTGATCAGGATTTGCAAGCTGTCCTGGATTATATTGAGAATACTTTTGCTAGATGAGGAGAATACATGCGCAAGATAGGGGGCATTGCACTAGTTTTTCTGATTATAATAACGGTTTTTGCAGGGAGTATTTATTATCGGATCAGTAAGAAAATGGAAAATGCAATTCCATCCTATGAGCATCCAGTCAATTTCCCCAAATACCCGAAATTGAATTTACAGGGAAAAACCACAAAGGAAATAGAACAAATTAATCGTGGAGAATACCTTGTAAAGGTAGGGGACTGCATTACTTGCCATACAAATACATTGGAAAATGGTAAATCATTTGCAGGAGGCTTACCAATAGAAACACCCTATGGGGTTATTTATTCGTCAAACATTACTCCTGATAAAAAAACAGGAATAGGACAATGGACGGACGCAGATTTCATTAAGGCGATGAGAGAAGGTATTTCACCTGACAACTCTTATTACTACCCTGCATTTCCATTTCTCTATTTCAACAAAATACCCACAGAAGATTTATTGGCAATTAAAGTTTATTTGAATAGTATTCCAGTAGTTGAGCAACCCAACCGAAGCAATGAAATGATTTGGCCATTCGGATGGCGATTTATTCAGCTTGGCTGGCGGATCTTATTTTTTAATCCTAATAACACAGGTCCTTATACAATTAATTCCGAAAAATCCTTTGAATGGAATCGTGGTAACTATTTAGTAGAAGGATTAGGGCATTGTGGCATGTGTCATACCCCTTCTTATTATTTATTCGATAAAAATCTTGTTCTTGCGGCACCTATACGCAAATATAATTTGGCCGGTGGCAGTGCAGAGGGCTATATAGCTCCTGATATTACTCATTCAGCACTTGATGACGTTCCAGAAAAAGAACTCATGAAAACATTTACTGAATATCAGTTATTAGGTGGTGGAACAATGCATGGTCCTATGGTTGAGGCCGTGCATAATAGCTTGATTTATTTTTCTGACACTGATTTATTATCCATCATTACTTATTTAAAAAGTGTACGTAGTGATACAGCTCCTAAGCCAGTACTTAAAAATATTAGCTTGGGAGAAACTCTTTATAAACAACATTGTTCTGTTTGTCATAACATGGGGATCAATGGTTCACCTAAATTAGGCGATTCTGCCAGTTGGAATGCACTGATAAAAACTGGAATTAATAAACTGTATGATGTTTCTATTAGAGGTAATGCAATAATGCCTGCAAAAGGAGGATGTGCCAGTTGTACTACTGAGGATATTAAAGCTGCAGTTAATTACATGGTTGAAAAATCAGTTAAGTAAAGCGCAAGATGCAGGTGTTCTTGTAACATTTTAAGGGGCGGGGTTTGGATGAAAGTAATTAATTCCATTATTAATTTTGATTGTTTGATTTTGATATTATTGTAATAAATTCAATAGATTGCATGCCCTTCTTTGGACTGACTAACTGATTTTGCAATGGAACTAAAAATGGTTTATAATTTACTGATTCACTGAAATTTTTCAAAAGGCTGCACGGCATGAAATCTCGGTATACGTTCGGCTAAATACACCTACTACAGAATTAGTAATAGCTCAGTCCCTATGAGCTGTTTTATTAACTCATGGCAGCTTCTGGAGAGCATAAAAAGGCGGCTTGAATGCACACTCCACTTTTTTATGCTCGTCCAGAAGACGAACCAAACAAATTGTCTCGACACTGTCGCGACAATTTAAATTTTTAAAAACAGTAAGGTAGCAGTTGTGATAAAAATTTCTAAAATTGAATCAAGCACTATCGAGCCTGAAGCATTAGCTTTCGGACCTATTGAATGTATGAAGAGCCATTTTGATGATTCCATTCCTGCCGACTACTTCTTAGTGACACCGGACGTTGAAACAGATGAAGATTGTTAAAGAACAATTAGGACGCGATGGCTTTTCACGAATGTATTGTAATTTGGGAACTGTGATAGTGATATCTCGTTGTCCTCAATGCGGATCCAAGGATATTTTTGAGGATTTTTGAGCTATTTGACCCTCCGGTTTTGGATGGGTTCTACTTGGCACTTGGCGCTCTGCTTCCCCAATTTTGGCCATGGCTTTCAGTACATCAAGGCGCGCGACGGTTTTTTTGTTTTGCAATACGTCCAGAAATAGGGAGGGCTTGACTAAAACCTGCACTGCGTGAATATTCCCCCTTCATCATTAAATAAGTGATCGCCGTTGTTTGAGAAATTCAGACTTGGATTGGGGCCAAAGACCCGCTTGTATTAAACGGGCTTTGGCAATCGCCACATTGTAGCGAGCCACTTTTAAATCTTTGTTATCCGCTAAAGCAATTTGGGTTACTTCCTGAAGAGTCCATGCCGTAGTTAAACAAGAATACAGCAACAGAAGTACCACCCAACAAGAAAAAAGCCAAACCCTATTGTTTTCCATAACCGTAAGACTTAAAAATGACTATTGCTTTGTTTTGCATTGGTAGGCTCTCCCCACCATCCAATGGTCCGCCACCAAATCATTTTTGGGGTTACCTTCATAAGTTTGCTGATGTTCGTTAACGAAAAGCGTATTTGCCCCTAAAAGGGCGGCTTTGTTTCTTAGGATATTCAGCTCATCCTGAATTAAATGCTCATGGGGCTGATAAGATTGGCTCATGCCATTGCGATCGTACTCCCTCACTTCCCCTAAAAACGTGCATTTTTTTGAGGGTTTTTCTGACTTAAGAAGGATTACTTTCTCGCCTTCTGGCGTGAGTTTGGCATTGTAAGAACAACCAATAAGAACAGCAGGAACGATGAATATTAGTGCGCGTTTCATTAGAGAGTGGGTCATAACTTAATACCTTCTTTTTTATTATTCTTTATTTCAGTATCTACTATCCCATAGGATTAAACAAGACTGGTAAATAAAGACTTAAACGATAGCCAACATAGAAAAATGACTTGATATGAAACAAATGGGCTGCTGTTATGAGATGACACACCTGGTGTACAGTAACATGTTATTTGGCAATCTGCTTGATGCAAGAAACGATGTGATTGGTGAGAATTCAGCATTTGTGCGTGATGGTATCTTACGTCATTTGGAGTTTCTAAAACCTTTTGAGACACACATTGTTTCGGCCAATGAAGAACGGATGATGGCACTGCATGCCATGTCACTACTTAAATACTAAACTGGAATTGGAAGCCTATGAGGAATAAAAAAGGACTGATTATTGGCATTGCCAATGAACACTCAATTGCCTGGGGTTGTGCCAAAGTATTGCATGAGGCCAATTGCAAATTAGCCATCACGTATCAGAATGAGAAAGCCAAGAGTTATGCTCAGCCTCTAGCAGAACAGGTTTCAGCATCCATTTTCATGCCTCTTGATGTGACGGATAAAGTCCAATTCGATGCATTATTCCAAAGGATAAAAGAGCGCTGGGGTCAGCTTGATTTTGTCATTCTTGCCATTGCTTTTGCGCCAAAAGCGGATTTACAAGGTCGGGTTGTCGATTGCTCCAAAGAGGGATTTATGGTGGCAATAGATGTTTCTTGTCATTCTCTTATTCGATTGGCAAAAGCAGCTGAGCCACTGATGGTCAATGGAGGAAGTATCATGACCATGAGTTATTATGGTGCAGAAAGAGTCGTTAAAAATTACAACCTCATGGGGCCAGTTAAGGCTGCTTTAGAAACTTCAGTTCGTTATCTTGCTATGGAACTTGGGAGCAAAAAGATTCGGGTCAATGCCATTTCTCCGGGGCCAATCAGAACGCGCGCGGCATCAGGGTTGGTCGATTTTGATAATCTGATGGAGAAGGCAGCTAATGAAGCACCCTTGCATCAGCTGGTGACCATAGAGGCGATTGGTGAGACGGTGGCGTTTTGGTGTCGGATAAAGCCGCTTCCATTACGTGACAAATTCTCTATGTGGATGGCGGCTATAACATTAGGGGCTAATCAATAAAAAGTTATTTTATTTTCCAAGATGAATTTAAGTGACTACATGTATTGCCCACCGTTGATATCAAAATTGGCGCCAGTAATAAAGCCACTTTGCTCATCGGCCAGAAAAGCAACAGCGCGAGCAATTTCTTCGGGCATGCCTAAGCGTCCGACAGGAATTTGGGCAACAATCGCTTCTAAAATATCGTCTTTCATGGAAGCGAGCATCTCTGTACTGATGTAGCCAGGGGAGATAGTATTTACAGTAATTCCTTTCTTAGCCACCTCTTGTGCGAGACTGTTATTGAATCCATACAGTGCCGATTTACTGGCAGCATAATTACATTGGCCAAATTGGCCTTTGCGCCCATTAACGGAAGAAATGGTGATAATGCGTCCATAACCATTATCCAACATATTTGATAATATATTTTTCGTCATGTTAAAGACACTAGTTAAATTAGCATGGATAACATCCTGCCATTGTTCAGGGGCCATCTTTTTCAAGGTGGTATCATTGGTGATGCCGGCGTTGTTGACTAGAGCGTCGATTTTGCCGTATTTTTCTAACACCAATTCTGTTAGTTTTTCGCAATCATTGAAGGAAGAAATATCCGCGTAAGCAATGTCGATATCAAATCCTTGATGGGCTTGTTTTTTCTGCCATTCTCTTGCCAAATCATGATTGCCGTGTTTGAAATAGCAAGCAATGACTTGATAGTCTAATCTTTGCATTTCTTGGCATATGGCGGTACCAATGCCCCCTGTGCCACCGGTAACTAAAGCAACTCGTTTGTTCACTTTTTTCCTCCTTGATTATGGTTACGCGTAAAATAGGTTGCAATCAGAGCTGTATTTGCAGAAAGACAAAATGATGGTCTTTATATTATTTAATTACTTCAACCTCTTCTGCCTGAAGTCCTTTCTGTCCTTTGCCCATTTTAAAATGAACGGTTGCCCCATCAGGAAGCGTTTTAAAGCCGCTATTTTGAATCGCACTAAAGTGGACAAAGTAATCGTTACCATTGCTTTCAATAAAGCCAAACCCCTTATCTTTGTTAAACCATTTTACTTTGCCTTGAATTTTGTTAGTCATCATTTTGATTGATTTCCTTATCATTTGAGTGCTATATAGTGTCATGCGATGACACTATATATGTCAATAGCCAGTATTTTAACTCAGCAACTCGCGGCTTTGTTTAAGTTATGAGGCTTTAATCCACTAACAGGAGTCATAAATTTGGGGGTTATTGACAGCCTATTCTCCATTGAGTGAGTCAGAGGGCTTCACTTCTATCTTTTTCAATGAAACAACTTTATCACACTGGATCTCAATTGTATTTGTTATAGGTTTCGAGACACCCCAACATCTTATTCGGCTCCCATTTTTATTGATGTATAGAACATGAATAACTAAATTTTTCCCATAAATATTATCTATTTTTATATTTTGAGCATCATTTGTTTTTGTTAGAAGTCTTCCTATTGACCGTCCATTACGATGGAACTCTATTAATAGCTCCGTGTTTGATAATGACACACTTTTCACTTTGGAGTCTTTGTGGTATTTGATGCAATAGGACTCTATATTTGCATAGGCATTTAATGCCATGAAAGATAAGATGGTTATTAAAATAATTTTAAAAAATCCATTTGATTGAGTTTCAAATAATTTGATTTGCTCTCTATTCCCCATATTGTTCTCCTCTCTCAGCATCGCATGCTCTATCGTCAAAGTCGCTCCAAATCAAATCGGAATGTATTTATATCTATTGCTCGCTACTCTCATGAATATTAGTATAGGTAATACTGCATTAATAAAAAATATGACGTCTCATTATCGAAAATAGATTTTTTCTTGAGGTCGTTGAGAATTTGGTTGATTGCCTGAGCGCTAATATAAGGCTTCATTCGATGAAATAAGCCCCTTAAAGATAGCCATATTTTTCAACATGGCCACCCCGTTTATTTTACTACTTTCGTCCTTCAAACGATTTTATACAGAATTATACCTATTTATAACAACAAATAAGTATAAACTTGTATAAGTAAGTATAAATTTAAAATATATACAAAACTTAATTATACCAATGCATGTATACTTGTCTCTATATGGATCCCATAACGGGTGGTGTTGATGCGGCTCAGTGGATAGTTGATTAATAACCGATACTTATTTTTATGGTTTCTTATTTATCTAATTGCATGGTGTAGCTTTTTAGGCTATGATTGAAGCTTAGTTGGCTTCAATATAAAAATCATGATTGATACTTCAATATTGTTTTCTGAGTACCGGCGGCGTGTGCTAGCGCTTTTATTGCTTCATCCTGATGAGCGTTATCATGTCCGAGAGATTGCACGGCTAACGAATACCACTGCAGGTACACTTCATCGAGAACTATCCAAGCTTGCTCAATCTAAAGTTCTTCTACGCGAGCAGAGCGGCAATCAAGTTTACTATCAAGCAAATCGTAATTTTTCCATTTATACGGAGCTTGCTAGCATTTTAAAAAAAACCTCTGGTTTGGTGGGTGTGTTGTTTGATTTTTTAGCGCCATTAGCTGAAAAAATTGAAGTGGCTTTTGTTTTTGGTTCGGTGGCCAAAGGAACTGAAAACCTGGGAAGTGATATTGATGTGCTTATTATTGGTGAGATTGATTTTACAGAAGTGGTTGCGGCTCTTTATGCTGCTCAAACGAGTTTAGGCCGAGAAATTAACCCCAAAATATATTCCAGGGAACAATGGAAAGCATCTTTACAAAAACAAGACCTTTTCATTCAGGAGATTTTAAATAATCCCAAACTATTTATTATGGGAGCTCTGCATGACCTTGGATAACTTAATTGGCATCAGCCTGGAAAAAATACCGTCTCATTCAGATACAATAAAACGACTTTTGCATGCGGCTGAACGTAATATTGTGGATTCAAAAATTGACTTAGTCAGCGCAGAGAATCGCTTTGATGCGGCTTATAAAGCAATTATGCAAATAGCAAATGCAGCACTTCAATCTCATGGATATCGAACCTTGACTTCTAAACCAGGACATCATCAAACGATGATTCAGTTATTGCCCCAGACTTTAGGTATTGATAAAAAAACAGTAATTATATTGGACGCTATGCGTAAACAACGCAATATTGCGGATTATTCTGGCGATATTATTCCTGAGAGTGCAGTAATAGTTTGTATCGCTCAAGCAGAAACATTGTTAAATGATTTTAAAAAATGGCTGAGTGTTAATGATGGAAAACAACCGTGACGTAAAGCAACAACTCAATGAATGTCTTGATTTACTAACACAGATTTTAGGCGCAGATCTTTTGGGTGTTTATCTTTATGGTTCTTTCCTTGTAGGTGGTTTGCAAAAATACAGTGACATTGATTTATTCGTTCTGATCAATCGTGCCATAACCTCAAAAGAAAAGAAGGAGTTGACTACCCATCTTCTCCAAATATCAGGCATTTACATGAAAAGTAAAAATGACCCTTGTGGAAAGGGCAGCAATTAATCCTTGGTATTATCGCCCTCTGTTTGATTTTCAAAACGGTGAATGGCTTCATCCATCATTTGAAATGGGAAATTTTGAACCATGGCCTGGTCGTGAAATGCCCGATCTTGCGCTGATTATCACCCAAATCTTATTGAAGAATCATACGTTGCTGGGTCAAAGACCTGAACATCTATTAGCCCCTGTCCCATATAGCGACTTTATAAAGCCATGCTTCATGATCTTGAGAGACTTTCAGCTGGGCTTGAGCATGATATTCGAAATGTATTACTAACCTATGCACGGATTTGGAGTACGTTAGAAACTAATCAGATTCGATCTAAACCTGATGCAGCCGATTGGGTGATTGAGCGTTTACCTAAAATGTACCAACCTGTGATGAACAGAGCTAAATAGGCTATTTAAGGGGTTGTAATTCGCTTTTGCCCCATTCCTGTAATTAAAGCCATTGGTGGGGAATTAAGCACTCATTCTTTAACTTAATCTCAGGATCTCGGTGCTATAATCAAATGATAATCTTATAAGAAACAAGGGATTGTTATGCTGCATTTTTTCGAACAACAAATGGCCTATTGTGTGGATTCATGGCAAAGAAGTATTCTTTTTTTAGATGCTTTACGAGAAAGAGCAAATAATTTGTTAGATCGTGAGCAAGAAGGATTACCTCTTCTTCTTAATTTTAATTATGAAGTGCTGTTGGATGCGCGTACTTTTAAATCACCTGTAAATTATGCATTACTTAAAATTACAGCGGTTGGTGAGTGTTGTCTCGAAGAATGTCTGGATGAAAAAAAGCGACCCATTCTCATCATTGATCCGCGGGCAGGCCATGGTCCTGGCATTGGCGGATTAAAACGAGATTCAGAGGTTGGGGTTGCGATGAAGGAAGGACATCCTGTTTATTTTGCCTCATTTTTCCCAGACCCGTGCCCGGAGCAAGATATTCTCGATGTAGTGCATGCCTTACACCAGTTTGTTGAAGACATTTCAAAACGTCATGGCGGTATGATGCCCGTACTTTATGGTAATTGCCAAGCGGGATGGTTGATTGCATTGCTGTCTTCAGATTGTGTGGGTCTTGCAGGACCTGCAGTATTAAATGGCTCACCACTGTCGTATTGGGCCGGTGGCGATGACATTAATCCGATGCGATTAACCGGTGGATTATGGGGCGGTAGTTGGATCGTGCATTGGTTGGCTGACATCAATAACGGCATTTTTGATGGGGCTTGGTTGGTCCAAAATTTTGAAAATCTTAATCCTGCCAATACCCTATGGGAGAAAAATTACAAGCTCTTTTTTGAAATAGATACCGAGCGCGAACGTTTTCTCGAGTTTGAACGCTGGTGGACGAGTTATTTTCAATTCAATCGCAAAGAAATTATTTCCACGGTTGAAAATTTATTCATCGGCGACCAGCTCGAAAAAGGACTCTTTCGGGTGTGTAAAGGGTGTCATGCCGATTTGAAACGAATTCGAAATCCTATGCTCATTTTTGCTTCAAGTGGGGATAATATTACACCACCCCATCAGGCACTGTATTGGATTTATACTGCCTACAAAACGACAAAAGCGCTTAAAGAGGCAAAACAGCGCATTGTTTATCTGCTTAATCCTCATGTGGGACATCTTGGTATTTTTGTTTCCGCCAATGTGGTTCGCTTTGAGCATCGAGCTATTCTTGAAAGCATCGAGGATTTAGAACGATTAAAACCTGGGCTTTATGAAATGAAAATTTCTAATGCCTCAAACGATCCCAATTGTCATAAGCCGCAATACACAGTCTCTTTTGAAGAGCGCCGGGTTGAAGATCTTCATCAAAAATATCATGATGCACCCAAGGCATTTGAAAACGTAGAAAAGGTCTCAGAACTTAACCAGGTTTTTTATGAAACCTGGATTAGGCCTTGGTTGCTTGAAGTGTACACCCCATTAAATGGTCAGCAGTCCTTCTTGAAGTGGCTTCACCCCATGCGAGTCAAGAATTATCTGTTTTCAGAGCGTATCAGCATACCAATGGCCATGCTGCCCCTATTAGCCAGTTGGGTTCAAGCCAATCGTCAACCGGTTGATGCGAACAATGGGTTTAAAGAACTGGGGCATGCGTACAGTAACTCCATTGCCGCTACTTTGGATTCGTACAAACAAATCCGCGATCACCAGCTGTCACTTCTCTTTAATTATATTTACGGTGAATAATGCTGCTGTTAATGTGATTGGGTAGCATTTGAGCATGAGGGGACTATTGAAGATAATCTGCAAGGGATCCAAAAGAAAATTATTAATTTTGGCCGCTAATGCCGTTATTCTTCATATCGTGGCCAATATGACCGTTGTGATTAATGAGATGAAAGTAGGTGGTTATAAAATTTCTCCTGAAATGCTCAACGCATTATCGCCTTATCACACAAGTCATCTTAATCGGTTTGGCGTATTTCCTCTAACAGGAAATAGGGAGAAATTGAGAGTGGGGTTTAAATTGCAATAGACCTCTTTCCAAACCCTAATTTTTGCACTCGTAGTTATAAATGCCAGAGATCAAATTAAACCTCAATCCGAATCGTTT
>NZ_LNXS01000045.1 GCF_001467525.1 Legionella anisa | reverse complement strand
ATCAAAGCTACGATAGAGAACGAACAGCTTGGCTAAATGCTCAAGGGTTCAAAGTACTGCGTTTTTGGAACAATGATGTACTACTACAACAAACAGCGTCGGTTATTGAGGCCATCTTGTGCACATTAACCGATTCTTGACATCCCCTCTCCCCAACCCTCTTTCCGCGAAGAACAGTATCTTACTACTCAAATTCCTTGCGCGGGAGAGGGAGCAGAGCGAAGCAAGATTAAGTGATGTGCCTCGATGAATGCTGAAGAGCCTACAAAAAAAAATTTAGGGACATTACCTATTGCAGGAGAGCAAAATTTTTACCGGACAGTAGTGTGCCTACGCAGGGATGACAGCCTTTTAAACATTACCGTAAACTATAGAATAGGTTTCCTGTTTAAATTTTGTGAAGAACTCTCAGACTTTATGCGCGGAATCCAGCGCTCTACCTTACCTAATCACCTGCGTTGACCTGCTCCGCGAGCTAACAATGGAGTACAAGGGGGCTATTACAGATTTGTTGCGCAAATAATGGATTATAAGATAAAAATAGACTCTTTACGTTAAAAATTAATCCTTTATATCCTATGCATGAACTATAAATAATCTTCGTGCTTAATATTTGGTTAATGTGTTTTGTGTAAAATGTAGCCCAAAGTATGTAATAGGTTAAATTAAACGATGTTGGCAAGAACGATTAGGCATGCACGAAGTAGAGTTACTCCCCCTAGAACTATCTCTCTAGGCGGTAATACACACGTTGTTCGTTATTATTCCCAATACAATTGGAAACAGTACAATGACGGATCTTGTGATATTGCGTCAGTTCTTGAGTCAGGGAAAGATTCATATCCAGAAGTGTTTAGAGATCCTTCTGTTGAATTTACTGCATTAAAAAATTCGGTACAAAAAACAGATGAACTAGCAATGAAACAAAAAGGTTTTGGTCGTTATAAAGGTCACAATGGTCAATCTATTGGTGATTTAATACTGTTTGAAACGCCACGCCGTTCTTTACAAATAACTGGAGCTTTAATTCCTTTATTGTTAAAAACTCCTGCTCAAAATAATGATTTTGGAGTTTTTGTCCGTAATTTTCACGCACAACATATTTTACCAGTGATTCCACAAATAAGTATGGTGTCTCAACGACAGAAATATTTGAGCTGGGTATATGATGCGCTTCAGGATCCGAGTAAACAGGAGCATCTTCATGTTCATACGCATTTTACTCAATTTAAAGCAGAACTTTTAAAACGGAAAGAAAAAGGAGTAATTGATGGATCCGATTCTATGCTAAGTGAGTTAGCTATGATTCACTTAGCAGATGAATTTCTAAAAGGTGACGTAGATGCGCGAATATATACTCTTTCAGAGCGCGTCATCGAAACCCTTATTAAGCAAGCTAAATATGAGTCTTTACCTTTAGTTTCAGCAATGAAGGCGAGCACATTTATTGGTGTTCCAGAACAAGCACCTAAAAGTTATCCTGACCGTTTCACGGTTTTGATGGCCGGAGGACCTGGTAGTGGTAAATCCATTACAACAGAGAGTTTTGCTTTGCAATTACAACAGCAAACAGGATATTCATTGGATGAGCTGGCTCTTCTTACCGTTGATAGAAAACGAACGATTTATTATGATGACGAATGTGTGAAGGGAGCTCATAAAAAACATATTGGCGCATTGACGCATGACGAGGCAGTCGTAACGTACAATATGAGCGGTGAGTTCTTAACACGCCGTATGGATAAACATAAAAAAGTGCCTAATGTATTCAAAGAGATGTGCAACATATGGCCTAAATGGCTTGATATCGGCTTAAAAAAGGATGGCACTTATTTAATCTCTGTTTCGACAAGAAAACCTGAGAATGCTGTTGATGGTGTGATTCACAGGGGGATTTCAAATAATGATTTTATTACACCTCCTGAGTACGTATTGAATTCTTACCGTAGTGTTAGTGAACGTTTTCCATCAGTCATTCAAGAAAACCAATCTAAAAAAGTAATTATTAGTGTGGTAAACAATGAGTTGGCGATTCAGAAAAAATTCAGTAAAGGAAAAGGGCAAGAATTAGAGCAGCCAGAAGATAATAAGCCTGCAGTAGTCGTAGATTGTGAGACTAATACAATCTATGTTATCAATCTTTTGCAATATGTCGATTTCATTAATCAAAGCCAACTCAATAGCAAAGCTACGTCTGTAGATGAACTGTATAAAGGTGCAGATATTTCAATTGCGACGAGTATGGAGCGAGTCATTGATCCGAGTAAATTTGGATCGGCTAAAATTGCATTTGTTCGACAAGGTATTACTTCAACTTCAATTAATAACCTTGAGAAAAATGTCGTAGCTACTGTTCAGGATGGTGCGCTTGATGTTCACGACGAAGCAGATTTTGAGAAGCTAAAATCCGATGCTCCCGAGCATTTTGAAGCATTGGATAGTTTAACCGCTCAACATTTAGTGCTGGCAGCTACAAAATAATATGAAAAGGGATTCCAGTAAGGAATCCTATCTCTACTCTGTATCAAAATTATTTAAATCTCGGAGCAGGTCCTTGGGCATCTGTTGATGAGGTATTTTCAAGTTCTTTCACAATCGTTTTAACGGATTTATTTAATTCTGATTCAGTCTTATTTTTTCTGACTATTGACCAATTTATATCTTTGAAAAAACGGGTAGGGGGAGTGTGCTTAATCGTTTTAGGGAGAGAGGAAGTAGCATATTTTCTAAATAACATCATTTATAAAATCCTTTTTCAATAAAATATAGCTTTAGTTATGATAAGTTTTTATAAAAAATATGCAAGTTTTATTTTTTGTTGATAAATTTACGTGTAGTTTATTGTTTTTTCTTTGGATTTAATTGGTCTTTATCTGGCAATGGATTCTCGTCTAATTGCTGGGCAATTGTTCGGATATTTTTATTCAATGAATTTATTTGTTTTTTGTCTGTAGTTACAGTCCAGTCAATCGACTTTCCAAATTTTTTTGGCACTTTTTTAGTCATTGAGTCTCTCCAAAATAACAGAATTATTTTTGTATAAAAAATGATTTATTTGTATATATTAGCAAAATATTTCGTGCAGATCAGCTAAAAACAAGAGAGTTACTCGTGTCCTGTTTTCGTAGAATATCGATAGACCGCGGGTTTGATGCATTCGTGCTTGAGTTTTTGGGGTGAGAAGTATGGTTATTCGTAGGATTTAGGCTTTTTCCTTAGTACCTTTATTTCGCTTTGTCTGGATTTTTCTTCTAAAATTTTCTGTTTAGCTCGTCTTGAGCGTCTTTTCTTTTGGCGTTTTAATTTTTCAATTTTTTGCTGTTCTTTTGTTTTTTCCTCACTCACGATTGAATTCAATTTTTCACAAAGCCGTATTCTGGCAAAATATCGATTGTCTTCACGGCTTCTAGACTCCTGACATTTTATTTCCAGACCAGAAGGTACATGTTTCAAATAAACCGTCGAGGCGGTTTTATGGAGCTTCTGACCTCCTTTACCGCTGCCCACGATAAATTTTTCGATGAGATCATCATCCCTAATATGAAGTTGAATCATTAACTCAGTTAATTTATCCCATTTTTCTTTATTAATCATCGTGCTTGGTTTTTATGTTCCTATGGATACAGTGTCATTATTCTCGGTTCAGTATTTTTTTCAACTTATTATTTTATCGTTACAGTAAAAAGTAAAATAATCCACTGTCGTAATACCATGATGTTAGAAAACTTTCTCAAACGTTTAATAAATGATAAAAATGATTTGCATGGGAATCTACGTTTGAGCTAGGGATGCTAATTTATAATGGTAAAGTATTAATTAAATTTAAAAATAAGAAGGGCGGTAAAAATCAAGGAACAGTAGACGGTTTTTATCGCGATTCGGATGGAGTGGAATATTTTGTAAAAAAACCTGGAGATCCCAAAGAATTGTTCACAGAACTATTTGCGGGTTTGTTGCTCCAGGAATTTATGCGGCGTCAATTGATTGATAAAATATATCATGCATCCTTCATTTGTGCGCAACTGATTCAATTTGAAGATGGTAGTTACGGGCTGATTCAGCCTAAAATTGAATTTAAAGAATTATATAAAATTATTGGCACAGCCTATCGCGATGGTTCTGATAGAGATCCTTTACTGGAAATGTTTTACGGTCCCCAATCCTACTTATTACTCACCCAATTAAAATCATACTTTGGTCTTGCGATTGCATTAATGTTTTCTTTACTCTTAGGTGATCACAGCGTGCACAGTGGGAATGTGGTTTGTTTGGATGTCCTGTCAGCAGTTGAAATGATGTTTATTCAATTTGCACGTATTGATTGGGGAGCAGCATTCCGTAATTTCGGCCATAAAAAGAATAATGAAAATCTTTTGAACCCATTAGAGTACCAAGGGTGGTTCAATCATAAAGGATACACGAAAGGGTATTTTCTCAATTACAGAAAAATAAAAGGGTTGTTTCCCGCCATTGCTGAACAGGCGAGTCTATTACAAAAAAAAGTAAATGAAACATTGTTTGTTGACATAATTAACTCTGTTTTAAGACAACTTCCACTAGATTTAGTTGATAACAAGACTAAGTTAGAATTGGCTAAATATTTAAGTATTAAGTCTTTTGAAAAAATCAATTTTGGTGAAGAAGACCAGCAATTTACACACGATTTGGCGCATATTTTATTCAATCGATTAGAAAAGATGACTGTTCTTCAGGATTTTCCGGTTACTGAAAATGAATCAGATTTACCCCAAATGATGTATGCAGAAAGCATGCCAACAGCGATTGGATTACCAGTGAATAGCGTTATTCCTTTTAGTCAGCAAATGAGCATTTGGTTGAATATACTTTCTTTATCCGATGAACGAAGTATTTTTGATTTTAACAGCATTGATCGCACTCAATTAGTCAAACAATATAATTTTTTTATGGAGGCTTTATTGCGTCAAGCAGAACACTTAGAGCAGTTCCTAAACCATGATGAGTGCGCTCATGTAGAGGATAGGACGCACCCTTTATCAATAAGTTATTCTTTCCGAAATCAGTTTACTTTAGACATGGATTTAAAACCGTGTTCTTCTTATACAGAGCCAGGTATTTCTTGTAAAAAGCCGCACTGGCAACTTGTTGAAACAGTATTAACTACGGGCTTTAATGCCATTATTACTATTAGAGTGCTGCAAAGTACCCAAACCACTACAATGCTCGGCAGAGGGTCTGCCATCCATTTTCTGTTTGATGCTTTAAAAACGTATCTACTTGATTTGAATGCAGTTTATATTATGTTTTTGAAAGAGATGCACGATATTCTTTTCTTAATGTCTGGAACACAACTTGCTCGAGTTTGTCTCAATGAAATGGAATTTATAAGTTCCAGTATGCTCATAGGAATCGTTTTGAAAAATCCTGAACTTTGGGAGCGTATGAATCGGTCTTTAACTGAAAAATACGAGGCACTCTACCAAGAGAAAATAGATGATTACATTGTTAAGTTACGAAAATATCATGAAAATTATACCTTATTTTTAACTTTGGCCAGTGAATCGTTATCGATATCTCAATTCGCTATAAAGGGAATTGTAGTGGAGAAATTAAATAGTCTTTTTGAGAATCTGCCAGAATTTTTACAGCAGGAGCTTGCACCGATCTTAAATCAAATCCAGGATGGCTTTAGAAGTTTGCAACGCCGGTATAGTCTTGAGTTAGAGGAACTGGAGCAATTAAACGAAAAGCCGCTCATTTTAGAAAAAAGTAACGATTCTTTAATGAAGATGGAGGCTGAGGTTGTGGACGGGATACTCTATGAAAAAATTTCAGCTGATAAAATCCTTTGGCAAGCAATAGTAGAATCCCAAAGTGACGAATTGCCTCTTGATGACCTGCTGGTCTTAAAAAATTTTTATGATAGGAAAAGGATGGAATGTACTGATGTCCAATCTACTGAGGCATTAAGCATTTTTTACACCCGTGCGGTAAAGATCTGTTTGTCCAATTGTTCTTTAACAGAGCAAGCACATATCATTCTCTATGATGCTCTAAAAACATTTGATACATCACAAAAATCGACTATTTTAAATGAAGCAATCCACCTGATTAATGTCCTATTTAATAAAGTAGATGTGGTGAAACCTCAAATGGTAAACAGGTCGCTTTTTTTTAGTGGACATAATGCAGAAACTTTATTGGTTAATAACAATGACAGCGACAATTGTTCTACATCATCGAGCCAATTATCACCACTCAGTAGTATTTGAATTGTGGGGGAAGCCATCAATCTTTAATGAGCGCGCGCTCAGTGTCAGTCAAAAAATTCTCATAAAAATCAACAGCTACCATAATTAATACTTTTTGACCTGATAATGACATAAAGTATTGCACATGCCATTTTGATCGTATAGATTACAAGTTAAGCGAAATAAAAACTAAGGGACTAATGTTATGTCAAAGTGTTTCGTTCCCACCATTCAAATGGATAGTTTATCCAATCAAAAAAACATTCTGTACTTGTGTAGAAGATTAAGAATCCATTAGCAATAAAGAACATAGTTTAGATTTAAATAGGCTTCTCTTTCATAAAACGATCAAACGCCAATGTAAATATATATAAGAACGTCAAGGAATATAAAACAAAAAAGGAGTCAATATGTTTGATGTAGATAATAGTGGTAGAGGCAATTGTATGTACTACGCTTATAGCATTTCTTTAATGTATTATTTACGGGCTAAAAATGCTCCTGATACTACAGAAAATATTTTTAACAAGTTAAAGCTTAAAGAAGATGATAAAGTTCTGTTGCGCGCATTGGTATCTAAGAACCCAAATTATCAATTTACATCTCGTGAAATAAAAACCATTATTGAACCCATTCTTGGAAAAGCCACTCGGGATTTGGCAGCTGAATATACACTTCGAGAGTTTAAATTGTCTCCTCATGATTCCCCATTATTTACTTCAGCAAAATATGGCTTGGAGTTTTGTTTCCGACAGGCACTGCGAGAGAATGGTTCAGAACTGCATGAGCTAATTGATCATGGGTTTACTAATCCAGATTATACCTCAGCTGAAATATATAAGATGAGTGGTACCGATCTTGCGATGACAGAGTATGCAATTGGAAGAGTGCCACATGTTATAGAGGAATTTATCCGCCTGTGGACCATCAAGCAAGAAGAACTCAAAAAAGAAGAGAAACAGTTTACTGAAAAAGAGATGAAAGTTTATAAAGAAAAGCTTTTTGATCATATTTTAAGAGATGAAACAGTTAATTTCTTTTTAGCAGATAGTGAAAAATATTTAAACCTGTACAAAGAGCATTTGCAAAAAGAATCTGTATGGGGCTCAGAAGAAACACTTCTCGTTTTACATCGTGCAATACAAGGTGAGCGTATGGTGCGAAACGAAAAGGGAACTATCGATACATTTTACGATACTGAGATCATGTTGCATATTCATAGAAATGGAAGCAGTCCTTTTCTTCAATCCCGAAGCCCGGATATGATTTTGAATAATCAAAGTGATATTCATTGGACTTCTACAATTCCTGATTCAATATTCACAACAAAATTAACAGGCAATGAGCAAAAGCTTTTCGAATTACTTGATGAGTTGCGCATGATGCATTCTAAGATTTCATTCGAAAAGGATAAGATGGCACCTGATTTGCTATCCATTTTGATAAAACAAATGGATTTAATTTATGCTAAGCCAAGTTATGCAATGAAAGAAAAAGCGATTGAGTCTGTCTTTCTGCTTACTGGTCAGTTAATAATGAAATTAGGGTCTGATTCTTCTTGGAGACTGCTACTAGGTAATTTTCTCTCTGCGTTGATCGAGTGTACCCCCAAATTTTTAGCAGACAAACCAATGAACATAGAAAGCAAAGAATTACCCTCTAAGGATTCATCTGATAAAGAACTCATCTCGAAACAAGCTCAAATGAGCTCTCTAAGTCAATTTTCTCATCATACTTTGTTTAAAAAATCGGAAGAGTCTCTGCAAAAAACATATCCTCAAGCAATTGCTCGTTATATTTCCGAAGGGAAACAGAGTGGCCCAAAAGTAGCTCAAGCGATAAGACAAATGTATCAAGAAGGACTTGAAGGTAATAAAATATACACTCCAGAGAAATGTAGAGAAATCGCTTTGCAGTATCTTAGTTATGTAAAATATAAGAAGCGCCATTTTATTGTGACTGATGTACATAACTTTGTAAAAGAAATGGACGAAATTATAAAACAACAAAGTGATGCCTTTAACAGGGATTTGGAACATCGGGATGTCAAAAATCACGTTAGAGATGCGTCCATGTCATTGATGTAATGACTTGGAGCACGACAGAATGGAGTTATTATAAAAAAAAGCGGATGTTGTCATTCCTGCGAAAGCAGGGAATCCATCTATGATCGAGCTTTGCTAACATCAAAATGGATCCCCTGCGCGGGGATGACAGCTGCTTGACGGCTGGGTAATTTACCCAACCTTGTGAATCATTTTAATTAGTGATTTAAATAATCAATTTCATCTTCGTCTGAATCTTCTGGATCTGCTAAAAACTTATCTTCATAATCAATCACAAAACCGGCAAAAATCCGAACGATGCGGTCATCAATTTTTTCAGGATAGTGCACAGAAACATTCCAGCTTTTGTCGCCAAAGTTTCGATTGAATTCGGCAATTGGGTGGGGATTGTTAGTTGATGATAAAATGACAAATCGGTCAAAGCTTGGATTTGCATAAGCAAAGCCAATTTCAGTCGCTTTTCCTGTTTCATCATAGTCATAAATAGTAAATTTTGCAGATTCAAGAGTTGCTAAATTCCCATCAATAAAGCCAATTTGCACGCCACGAGTATCATAAATATCAATCTCTTTTGCCCAAGGATATAAAGAGCCTAAGGAAATAACTCGTGTAATCCCTGTTGCTTGCCATCCATCTTTATTGGATAAATCATAATTTGTTCGGATACGAAATGCGCTCTTTTTTACTGATCCAGGATAGGTTTCTTTTTGGAGTGATTTAATCTGATAAATTTCAGAAAATTTATAAACATCTTTTGTAACTACAAAATCATAAGGGTGGTCTTCGTGAACACCGTAACTATTAGCTAGAGTTGCATAGGATATTGTAAATAGGATAGACAAAAACGATATCAATAATTTACGCATTTATAGAACCCCTTAAATAATATTTGAAATACCAATTTGAAAACCATGAAAAATAGAAAAAATGTAAATAATTCAATATTTCTCACAGACCTCCTGAGAGGTGGAATGTATAGTAAATCAAATTGATCATGGAATAAATTGTTTCTAGTAGTTCAATGATTTTTTAAGAGGAGCCCCGCTAGTTTCGATTAAAAAATGATCTAATTGTTAAATTTAAGTCTATAGTTAGAACACCATTATTTAAAAAGGAATTTACTATGGACTTAATTCTATTAATTATCTTAATTCTTCTTTTGCTCGCAGTGCTACCCACTTGGCCTTATAGTAGCGGATGGGGATATTATCCTAGTGGCGGTGTTGGCTTAATTCTTGTAATTTTGATTCTTGTATTGTTGTTACGTGGTGGAGGTCCTTAAATAAAGGGGATTAAGCTACAAAGCGCTCTCAAGCCTTATTGGCTTGAGAGATGAAACACGTTTTACTTCAGAACTCCTGAATAGGCAGCCTGCTTATCCTCATAATCAGTTTCCTCGTTCCCAGAGAGTTCCTCTTCTTCTGTAATTGGAAATAAAAAAGTAGATGTGTTTGTGCTGCCGGACTCAAAAATGCTGAATCGGGCTAGATTTGAGTCATTGGGTTTTTCTCCATGATGACCTCTTACTGTCCTTATTCCATCTCCTGAAAGAGTGATAAGATTGATTTCTTCCTGTATTTTTTGACATCCACGATTCATCATTGAAATTTGCGGCATTAATTCAGAAATCCTGAGGTTGAGTTCATTCATCTCTGCTTTTAATTGCTTCAACTGTTTACTTAATTCTTTCTTTGCTTTTCTTTTAAGGGAATGATTGTGTCGTTGTTTTTCTATAGCCTCAATCTGGGCATTGAGTGCTGCTGTTTGCAGCATCAAACTGTTCATGGGAACCGTTACCGCGTCTCTGGAGGCTTCTTTCATATGCTCTAATTGGTCACGTATAGAATGTCTCGTGCGTGCTAAATGCTCCAATTTATCCGTATGACGTTCTTTAAAATCACAGTTCCATTTTTCATCCGTAATGTAATTTTCTAACACTGGAGTTAACTGACTTATAAATCCACTTAGTCCCAAGAAGTCTGTTTCAAGGAAGAGACCTAAAACTTCGGTCAACCGGGGAGCCATAATAATAGCGAGATTAGTGTATGTCATGAGATTAGCATCTTGGAGCATACCCGCTTGATGCATTAAATAGCAGTAATGATCAAGAATTTCTCCCACACGTTGATGAGCTATTTTTTTCGAAAGTAATAGATCACGAATAAACTCATCGAATAATTGAGCTGCTTTTATAAAATTTTCTTCCTTTTGATCCTTCAATAAAAATTTTAATTTTTTAGTGAAGATAACACGGTGGCTATCTGCAGAATCTAATATTTGACTGTCTTTAAAAACAGCAGGTATCATTCCTAAAATGTTATGAAATCGCTCACTATCTACTTTATTTTGTTCCATCACATAATGGCTTAGAATGACCACATCAAATTGTTCACTGATAAGCTTGTCAAGTAATCTTTGAGTCTCTTCTTTTGCTCCAGCGACTCGAAAAACCCCTGGAGTATTTAATAATTCTGGATTTTGGGATACTAGCTGAACAATGGAGCGAAATACATTCACTATTACATGGGTATTGTAGGGACCAGGCATTTAAATTCTCCGAATAGAAATGAATGATTAATATAGGGTCTGTCTCCATTTCTACTATCTTGGCCAAACCGCCCTGATTTTCTGCGTTCCGATGCTCACATACTTTGTGTATGCCGCGCTTCGGAACGCAGAAAATCAGACCGTTTTGGCTCAAGCTAGCGAAATGGAAAACAGACACTAAGGTTTTTGTTTCTATATTTTCAAAAAAATGAAACTCTAAAACAGATTAAAATTGCCTAGAACAATATGAGTAAATTTTCTTATCCAATAAATGTATTAAGTAAGAGTAAAATCGGTCATTAAAACAGGCTTAGCAATAGCTGATGTTTCTCCGCTTAGACATTAACAACCATATTAAATCCTCCATAAATCAAACGCTTGCCATCAAAAGGCATGGGATTAATATCGGGTTCTAATCGGGGATCTTCCATGACTTTTTTCATCCCTTCATCACGAACTTGTTTGGACGGCCAAAGAATCCATGAAAAAACGACTATCTCATCTTCTTTGCACTTGACTGCCATTGGGAAAGAGGTAATTTTGCCTTCTGGAACATCATCCCCCCAACATTCAACCAGTTGTAAGGCACCATGCTCTTTAAATACTGCCCCAGCTTTTGTTGCATGTTCAATATATTGTGCTTTATTTGCTTTCGGCACTGCAGCAACAAATCCATCCACATAACTCATAAAAAACTCCTTTTAATTTAGGAAATACAACAGGTTAGGGTCTGTTTATATTTTGCTAGCTTGAGTAGAAATGTAAACTGACCCATATTAATATGGCACATTAGTTCCATTATTCCAAATTCATCGTGATGCCGATGAACTGTAAAAAAACCTACCAAAATCATAGAACAATCTATAATTAATATAAGAAAGAGGAAAAACAATTAGAGGTTTAAGAAAAGAGGAATAACGCTATGTTTAAACGAATTGTTTTATTTCTTGTTACAAACTTGGCTATTATCATAGTCATTTCTTTGATACTAAGTATATTCAACGTTAGTCCATACTTGACGCAATATGGTTTAAATTATCAAGCCTTATTAATTTTTGCCGCAATTATTGGCTTCACAGGTGCATTTATTTCACTTTTTATTTCTAAATGGATGGCAATTCATGCTTTTAATGTTCAACTCATTGAGAAACCAACAACTGAATCAGAATTGTGGTTAATGAATGAGGTACGATCTTTAGCCCAAAAAAGAAATATTGGAATGCCCGATGTTGGAATCTACGATAGTCCAGAGCCCAATGCTTTTGCTACCGGATGGAATAAAAACAAAGCTCTTGTTGCCGTTTCAACTGGATTGCTCAATGCAATGAATGAAGAAGAAATACAAGGTGTTTTAGGACATGAGATTTCTCATGTTGCTAATGGCGATATGGTAACCCTTACTTTAATTCAAGGTGTAGTAAATACTTTTGTCATCTTTTTTGCTCGTATTGCTGCGTTTTTTGTGATGCAGTTTTTCAGAAGAGATAATGATGAAGGGGTACAAGGTGGTTTCGTTTATTATGGTGTTGCCCTTATATTTGAATTGCTGTTTGGAATTCTCGCCTCCATGATTGTGATGTGGTTTTCGCGTTATCGCGAATTTCGAGCAGATAGAGGTTCTGCACAATACGTCGGTAAAGAAAAAATGATAAAAGCCTTACAACGTTTACAGCAGCTCATGGATAAGACACCAGTAGATGATCGTGCACCTGCATTTAAAGCCATGAAAATCTCAAGTCGTGATGGCTGGCTTGCTCTTTTTTCGAGCCATCCTCCGCTTGAAAAACGAATAGAAGCATTGCAAAAATAATGATAATTTTGACTTGGGGTCAAGATTTATAGCCATTTTTTCTTTTTGAAATAACTGAATGGCAGTAATGCGGAAATAAACATCATGAGTATTGCAAGAGGATAACCTATATACCAGCTTATCTCAGGCATATAAGTAAAATTCATTCCATAAATGCTTGCGATAAGCGTTGGCGGTAGGAAAATAACTGCTGCAACTGAGAAAATTTTAATTGTATTATTTTGCTCTATGTTAATCATCCCTAGAGTGGCATCCAATAAAAAACTAAATTTAGTAGAGAGAAAGCTTGCATGTTCTCGAAGAGCATTGATGTCTTTTTGGATTATAATGAGATAAGTCATTAGTTCTTTAGGAATATCTGAGTTATTTACTTGCTCCAAGTAAGATATTAAACGAGTGAACGATATTAAACTTTCACTGGCTTTGGTACCAAGATCACCATTTGCACCTATGTATTGCAATATATGTTTGTAGTTGGTTTCAGCGGTTTTGTGGTTATCTTTTGAATGAAAAATAATTTTTGATATTTCATCAAACTTTCCACTTATTTTTTCTAAAATATCCGCAAGCCTATCTACGGCTGCGTCTAACAAACCGATTAATAGAGCTTTTGCATTGTATTCTTTTGCCTTAGAGCGCAATAATTTTTTAGTAAATAATTTAAATGGATGAAGCTCGATGTAACGTAAGGTAATTAAGCATTTTTCAGTAACTATAAAAGCTACTACATCCGTTTTTGCTTCAGGTAAATCGGATAGGGCAACCATTGTTGCGGTCATATATAAGGCATTATTTTCAACATACAACCGACTGGATGGCTCGATTTCTTCAACCTCTTCTTTGGTAGGAATTTCAATTTTTAATTCGGTTTCTACTGTTTGTTCTTCTTCTTTTGTTGGATCGAGTAAATCAATCCATAGCGCTTCTTGAAGTAGATGCTTATTCTCATCATTAAGCTCTTTAGATTCTATGCGCGAGTCAGTTTGGTAATAAATGACTACCATGTGAATTTTTCCTTTTAGGTTTATAGGGATGCTATAGTAGTTTCCTTATATTATCCTGTTTTATAAGAGATATGTAGGGATGTATTTATAAGATTGTTGAGCCCAATAGATCCTGACTGCTAAGCAGGTGTATCTTCTACACATCGCTGAAAAAAAAGGCCAGCTCTACTTCGACGTCCCGCGGCTTGTCCTTGAGAGATCCTCACAAAATTTAAACACGAAAACACATATTCTACGTCTTATGTTATACCTAAAAAGACTGTCATCCCTGCGTAGGCAGGGATCCATTTACAATGTACGCGGGAAAAGCAAATTAAAAAAGTGAAAAGACAATGGAAAATTAATTTTAATTGAGTGAAACCATCCTCAGTGGCTTAATTTGAGCGATGAACTATTTTGATGAATGGATCCCTGCCTACGCAGGGATGACAGCCAACAATTGACATGCTACCTGGTTAAATTTTGTGAGGATCTCTCAGGGCTTGTCCGTGGGGCCTAGGCAGAGAGGTGATCAAGAAACAGCTGCTAAATAGCCAAACTATAGATAAAGAGCAGTAAAAGTCATTCCAACCCCATTAACAATGAAGGTATTGATACGGTGCAGAAGGAGGGGGTGTTCGAATTAGTTCTCTTTCTATCTCTTCAATGCAGCAATGAATACTTTCACGTTGGAAATGGGTGTTGAGGTAGGTAGAAAGATTGGGCCAACGTTTAGAATCTAAAGGATATCCTGAGAAGTGCATGTTCATGAATATGCTTACAACTGCGACATCAGCAATGGAAAATTGTTCCTTCACAAAAAACAATTTGCCTGCTAATTGTGTTTCCAAATACTGTGCAACTGGCGGAAGATTTTGAGTAATGGCGCGATCAATCGCCATGAAATCGGGTTCACGTTGATAATAGAGCGGCACAAGAATGGTTTGATAATAACAAGGGGCAATTGCCTGAAATAAAACAGTATCTGCATATTCTTCAAACCATAGGGCCCTAGCATAATCTTCAGGGTTCTGCGGATAAAAGCTGGGGGTGGGGTATTTTTTGTCAATATACGCACAAATTGCAGAGGAATCAGCAAGTGTAAAAGAGGCGTCTCTTAATGCAGGAATTTTGTTAAGTGGACTTGCTTGTTGGAAGTCTTCATTGACATATTGATAAAGATTAATTGGATCGACCCAAAAAGGGACACTTTTTTCATGCAATAAAATTCGTGGTTTTCTGACAAATACTGATGCGGGTGCTCCGTATAATGTAATCATTCGGTGTCCTTAATGTATTTCGTAAAATGAGTCCTGGCTGCATGTAGCTATGCTTGTTGCAGCTCAGGGAGTACTTGTCGGTAAAAATAGATTATAAATTTAAAAATAACAGCAATGCTTTTTGCACATGCATCCTATTTTCACTTTGCGTAAAGATAATGGAGGAAGGGCTGTCCGGTAAAGTCTCAGATACTTCTTTTCCGCGTTCCATGGGCATGCAATGCATAAATACTGCTTCAGGCTTCGCATAAGACATCAAGGTTTCATTTACCTGGAATCCTTGAAAGGCTTGCTCATTATCCTGAACTTCAAAGCCCATACTGGTCCAAACGTCAGTATAGACTGCATCCGCATTTTTAACCGCTTCTTCAGGTTTAGAAAAATGATAAATCATATCTTTTTTAATACCTTGTGCTTGTTTGATAATCGAGCCATTAGGCTGACGGGATTGGGGGCAGCAGTAATTAATCGTTATGCCTAATTGAGGGGCAAGCAGCATCAAACTATGAAGAATATTATTTCCATCACCAATATAAGCGACAGTAAGCCCGTCCAGTGAGTCGAATTGCTCCCATAGACTGAGTAAATCGGCAAGAATTTGGCATGGATGATGTAACGCTGAAAGACCATTAATTACGGGTACTTTTGCATAAGCTGCCATTTCCAGTAACGTCTCATCAGCATGGGTTCGCAGCATAATAAAATCAGCATAACCGTTTAAAACTCGAGCCATATCTGCCGGAGTTTCCTGTTTTCGCGTGTTACCCACGCTTTCGATAGCTATTCCACCCATACTTTGAATGGCCATAGCAAAACTTAAGCGGGTTCGAAAAGAAGGCTTTTCAAAAATCATGGCAAGACTTTTACTGAGTAGAGATTGACTGTAAAAGGAAGGTGTTTGTTTCAGCACTTTAGCTTTTTCCAAAACATGCTTCAATTCCTCAGTACTTAATTCGGTTCCTGTAAGGAAATGCTTTATTTTTTTCGTAGATGATGTATTGATTGTTTCTGAAGATTTAGTGGCCAGCGTTTCAGCGTGATGGGTCCCTGTTTCAAGATCAAATATGGCTTGTTGTAGATTAATCACAAACGTATTGGTTGTTACTTCACTAATAGGTTCGGAATGATCACTTTGAATTAAAGTATTTTTAACTGGGGAATGGGACATATTTAGCCTCCTTGGTAAAACAGTAAATAAATAGCACCTCTTTGATACTTTGTATGTAACCAAGGTAGGACTATTCTTTCGCAAATAAGGAGAGGTTTTTGAGTTAATTTATTCATAATGAATCCTTTAACCACTTATGTTCTAGTTTTTGTATTTCTCCATTTGCCCTAAGTTTTTGTAACGCCTTATTAATCTGTATTGTTAACGGAGATCCTTTTTTGACCGCTAATGCGTATCCATGATCTGCTTTAGCAATTACAGAATAAGAGAGTCTTGCATTTTTTTTACTAAAGATCTTACCTTGGGCTCCATCCATTAAAACGACATCAACATGGCCTGCAATTAAAGCTTCAACAGCCTGATTGTTATTATCCAGTGCAGTAATTTCGATCTGCGGATAATTTTCTCTCAACCAAATCTCCATAATACTTCCAAGCTGTACTGCTACTTTTTTTCCTTTAAGTTGGCTGGGTGTTGTAATGGGCTGCTCAGAGTGATACACCGAGGCCATGCCTTCAAAATAATAGGGTTCAGAGAAATCAAAATTGACTTTTCGAGCATCAGTAACCGAGATTGTCGCTATAGCAATGTCATCTTGTCCGGAGCTTATTGCAGGAAGAACAGTACTGAATTGCATATTGTCAAAAACAGCTTTTTTTCCAAGTTCCTTAGCAATTAGTTTTGCCAAATCAATATCAAAACCTTTTATCTCTCCATGATCGCTGTATTCAAAAGGTGGATACTCTGCTGCGGTAGCGAAATGCAGAAAATCCGCATCATCTTTTTTTTCGCATGAATATATAAAGAAAGTTGCTACCAGTATTATAAGTTTTAAAAAATGATTCATTTGAATCTGTATTCATAAATTATCCATTTGTTGAATATAAATGATTTGCTTGTATCGTGTCAATAAAAATGTATGCAATTTCGATTTATTGAATGTGTTCAATGTAAGTGATGGGAAGTGATGATAAACCACGTAAAGATTTCTGAACCCTGGAAAAGATATGCGTAGGAAGGATTTTTATTAATACTCAATCAAAATCCAATTGTCTCCATGCTTCATATAAAATAACAGCAACCGCATTCGAAAGATTTAGGCTTCGATTATTCTCACGCATTGGAATATAGAGCGAGGTGTATTCTTGTATCAATTCGTTAGGTAACCCGTTGGATTCTGGTCCAAACAAAAACATATCTTCTGCAGCATATTGAACTGTTGAGTAACATTTCTTAGCCCTAGCGCTGCATGCATAAATCCTTTTTTGATGATGTTGCTGGATGAATGTTTCCCAATTTTCATATTGGGCGATGGAAGCCCATTCGTGATAATCTAAACCCGCACGTCTTAATGCTTTTTCGTGTAATGAAAAACCAAGGGGGTGGATTAAATGCAGTTTTGCTCCAGTATTGGCGCATAATCGAATGATATTTCCCGTATTTGGAGGGATTTCAGGTTGGTAAAGTGCAATATGAAACATAAGTTGTATGAATAATAAAATGGTTATGGTTTTACTTTCATTCTTGAAATACTTCAGAACATTCTTTAATTATATCTCTAATCATCAGGTTTAAACAAAGCTTCAGGAGGTATATTGGTTTACTTTATTTTGAGTTATACCCATAATTAATCGAACTATGGCTCAATGTTCTGAACATTTAGATGTAAGTCTGCCTTTTTCTTTTTGTCTGTCTCGACGATGTATTTTGGCTCATGGTTTGTAATTCCCTATATGTATCGAGTTCAGTTCATTCACATGCGGTTGGGAAGGTAAAAACTGAATGCCCCAAAGTGCAATCGTAGCATTTGCGTCGATTAAAAACCGTCCATCAGCGAGCAGGAGCGGTTTATTATTTACGAAAATGAGGTAGTTATCAGTAAACCAGTTAAAGATAGTAAAATCGCGCAATAACGTAGGGGAGTTTTTAACATAATCGGGTAATTCTTGTGAAGAAAAATGAGGAAAACTTCTTATAAACTGACTGCTTGATTTTTTAAAAAGCGGAGCTGAAGCATCAATGACATACACGCGATTATTTGCTAATGCAATTCCCCTCCAGAGTGTTGAACTTAGGAATTTAGGAAACACACCTACTTTTTTTGCGTTTAACTGGAGTTTGGCAAGTTCATCATGAAAGGCTGCCATTGCCCGATAATGTTGAGCTATATTAAATAGCATAAATGAACCTGCGAGTATTAAACCAATGATCACCGGCTGTCTTTTATCAAAGACAAGAGTAGAGACTAGCCCTAAGCATAAAGGTACTGTGAAAAAAGGATCAATAATAGAAATAATATCCCAGCTTACTCTGGCATCTGAAAACGGCCAAAATAAAACTGTTCCATAAGTAGTACAGGCATCAAGTAGCCCATGTGTTGCATAGCCGATCAACGCTGCGAAGAAAGTAAATTGCCAATTGGTTCGAAAGCGTTTAAAAATGAGTAAGGCTAAAGTAACGATTAAAGCACCTATTGGAATAAAAAGTAGAGAGTGGGTGAAGTGGCGGTGGTAGAGAAAAAAGAGCATCGGGTTGTCTGATGCCCGAATGAATATATCCAAATCAGGCGCCATTGCTGCTAAGCCGCCTACAAGCCACGCATTCTGCTTATCGTGTTTGTATAAAATTGCCTGAGAGCAAGCAGCCCCTAAGACTGCATGGGTAACCGGATCCATTTTTTTATCCTCGGAAGGTACGTTCTAAGTATTTTTAATCCGTTTCCAGTCAGTTGTAGTGGGTATGGAGTACATTGTGACAAGAACCCATCTACAACTATAAAACGATGATATTGTATTTTAAATAAATTATCTTGGGGAATATAGGACTATTTTTACAAATCAATCATGAGCGATAATTTGCTGTAGTTTTCAATTCGTGTAAAAAGACCTTACATTTCTTAACTGAAATTATTTTATAAAGCGTGCAGATGGCACGATACTTTTAATCCATTGCTTTGCCGGGCTTACGCGAGCAAACCAAGAAAAATCACCGTAAGCTGCATTGTTATTGCCATTCGAATTCACTCCAGCAATGGCCCAGCCGTTTTTTGTTTGGATCCATGCAGGGCCGCCACTATCTCCTGAACCCAGAATACCGCATAAGGGAGATACTGGTTTGGTCGCGTCATTATCATTAAATGGATTAGGTAGTTTCCCATTTTCTTTGGGTAACCATATCCCAAGATAATTACCTGCATCCTTTTTTGAAGGAACGGGTTCAACAGCTTCTACAACCGATTCGATTAAACCTTCAGCGGCAGCTGGATTATCCCCTGTTTCAATTGAGGTATCTTGTCCTTTTGTGCCGGTACCACGCCAGCCATAGCCGATAAAAGTGAGTATTTTTCCTTTTTCAGACGTACCGTCATAAAGGGAAGGCAGGGTTCCGGCATCAGAAACTTCTTCTTTTAGGCGTACAATAGCGAAATCATAACCTGTACGATCATCTAGGTTTCCATTCCAAAGCGGGTGTAGAAAAACTGCCTCACCCTCATACTCGGTGTCATCCAGGCTCAAATAAGAATAGCTATTGGCCTTCATATCGGAGGAAAACAGATGAGCAGCTGTTAGAATATAACCATGTCCTGCATAATTACCTATCCAAGCACCAGAGCCAGATCCTGAATCAGCCTCAAGATAGATTAAGGATGAAAACTGAGGTTCCAATGCTAATGATTCCGCTTTTTTAAAGCCAAACTGTTTGAAGGTGCTATCAAGGATAATGACGGCACTGCCTGACGTTGGTAATATTAAGGTAAATGCACTAATTATAAGTGCAACACCGATATGTGTGCAAACCTTCAGATTAAGCTCCTGGAATCATTATCTCATTTCATTATAGTTTAATAAGCGTAGATACTGTCGCTAAAAAACACGCCAAACTTTGTTTAAAGAACTGTTTATTTTTAAGTTAAAAAGACTGCCTATGCAGGGATGACAGTCTTTTAGGGATCACTGTAAACTTTAGAATAAGTATTTTTCTGTTCTCTTAATCTTTTTGCCTGCTTAACTACTGGTCAACTAAGCCTAATGCCTTTTCTATGGTGGGACGAACCGACAATAAACTATACTGTCCTTTCTCCTTATCTTGGGCGACTGGAACCAATTCTCCGTTCATCACAAAGGCCCATATTTTCCTGGATTCTGGGTACTTAGGCCCATGATTTACCCAATTATTGCCATCACCGCGACCGTGATCTGTAGTTACTATGACCAGGGTTTGTTTGCCTATTCCCTGAGTGTGTAAATAGCTTAAAATTTCATCTAACATTTCATCGTAATAGGATAAGGCCTGATGATATCCTTTTAGATCATTTGCATGTGCCGCCTCATCGGAGTTATCTAATGATATCCATAGGAATAGAGGTTTATAGGTAATAAAATAATGCCATGCTTGTGCAAAAGTGTATGAATCATCACGATCCTTGCCTTCAGGATGGTCATTAAGTTGTTTTTGATTCAATTCTTTCATCACATCATCAGGTTTTAAATTATCAGGATCGTAGACAAATTCATTTCCGTTATTACTGAACGTTGTCCCCGCAACGTGCTCCACAGCATAGCCAATTTCAGGCCAAGAGGAAAAAATTGCCACTTTCTTTTTAGGTACATGCAATTGGTGAATAATTTTCTCTGGCAATGTTTCAACTTTAATCCTGCCGCACTCATTTCCTGCACACGGTTGTACTGCCCCTGCCATTTGGCTTTGATAAGAAGGAAGACTGATTGGCACTGAAGCGGTATACATAGGAGTATTGCTTGCAGGATCTCCGTAAAAAATAAATTTGCTGGCGTGCTTTTGCCAAAATTTTGGAAAATGTTCGTGAGTTTGATAAACATCTTGCCAACGAACACCATCCAAAGTGATATAAATTACCTGATTTATTTTCCCTGAGATAGGAGGTACTTGTACGATAGCAAGTACCTTAGTGCAATACAAGAATTCTAAAATTGCTACAACCAATAGTCGAATGAACATAAAAAACTCCAAAAAATTTCAAAAAGAGAATCCTTTTTGATAGTAAGGAAAAGCAAGCTACGAATTGCGTTTTCCGTCCTCTTCGGCCGATTGATATATGGTGAGAGGGTCCTAAACTACGCTTCAGGATTGATGTTTTGTCTGGCTCTTCTCCCATCCCAAGTACCTTTGAGATTAAACTCTTTGGCTTACTTTTTAAAGATACAGCACTGTTTGGTTTTTGAGTATCCTCTTGTTTCCTCGCTCCGTATCCTAAGATAAGAAAAAATGTCAGGCTCCATAACGTCTGACTGGTCTTTTACCTGTGCTAGTTTTCTTTGATTTTCTAGCAATTTTCGTCTAAAATTAACAAAGTAAGTACAAATTGGGCGTTTATTTGCCATGCAAGAGATTTACTTGAGATGCATGAAGGAGACAAGGATATGTCTACAAATGCGCACCCACAGCCACCTCCTCCACCGCAAAAAATGGTGGCATGGTATGATCCTGTTCAGCTCTGTAAAACTGCAATCGATGTTTTTATTTCATTAGTATTTGGTAGGCATGCGGATTACCGTTTAATTGAAGCCCTTTCAACATCCAATAGTCAGAACTTCTATGATTACACACAGATTGAAGCTCAAAAAGAATTTTGGATAGATTATGTTGCCGATTTAGGTGATGGGTGGAATTCAACATACACAGTTGCCTATTATATTTCTCAACCTTCTTTAACAGTGCACGATGAAGACGGGAGTAATTATGTAACAGAGCGCGGTTCCGTTTTAATTTTTGGAGGAGATTCGGTATATCCGGTAGCTGGTCGTAGCCAGTATAAAAACCGTCTGGTTACTCCTTATACTACGGCACTTCGTGAAACAACAGAACCACATCCAGATCTCTATGTCATACCTGGTAATCATGATTGGTATGACAGTCTTGTTAATTTTACCCGTTTATTTTGTGCAAAGCGCTGGTTTGCAGGTTGGCGTACTCAGCAGGATCGAAGTTATTTTGCTATAAAATTACCTTACCATTGGTGGATCATTGGTGCTGATATTCAGCTGAGTTCAGAAATCGATGATATGCAAATAAAATATTTAAAATGGGTTGCATCACAAATGAATGAACAGGACAAAGTGATCATTTGTGCTGCTGAACCTGAGTGGATTTATGCAAAATCCTATGGTGATCTTGATCCGGAATACAATCAAAATAATCTCGCTTTTCTAGAGACGGTTTTATTCAAAAATAAAGTTCAAATGTTTCTTACCGGTGATTTGCATCATTACCGCCGACATGAAAATCCTGATAAGGTTCAAAAAATTATTGCAGGCGGCGGAGGGGCATTTCTTCATCCACCCATGGCCAAGATGTATCTGTTTTACCAGGGAATTTTAACCTGAAAAAAAGTTTTCCAGAGCCAGCCATATCAAGAAAATTATGTTGGCGAAACTTAGCTTTTCTTTTCTTAAATCCTTATTTTGGAATCATCACCGGTTTATTTTATGTGCTAACCAATTGGTCGGTAAAAACTGACTTAAGTCCTTATGGCCTAAGTGATTTTGGAACGGTGATGAGTAAGGTAATCAATGAGGCTTTAAAAACACCTATGGGGCTATTTTGGATTGTTGCTGTTATCTTGGGATTCATAGTTTTTACTGACACGCACTCACGTTACTACCGTATTATTGCAGGTACACTCCATAGCATATCTCATTTATTTGCTGCATTTCTTTTAGGCTGGGCAGCAATTGTGTTTTGTGCCTATCTCGGGCTTCCATATGATTCGACGCTTCAATTGCTCTTAACAGGGGTACTCATTTTTATAGGGGGGTGGATCATTGGGTCCTGCATCATGGGCATTTATTTGTCTCTATCACTTAATGGATTTGGTCGTCATAGTAACGAGGCTTTTTCTTCTCTTGCCATTCAAGACTGGAAGAATTTTCTTAGAATAAAAATTGAACCTACGGGCGAGGTGACTATTTATCCAATTGGTGTGCGAAAAGTACCTCGTAAATGGAAAGCGAAAGAATCAAATACTGCAGGGCCTGATTTGATACCTGATGATTCCAAGGCAACTGCTCCGGAGCTTATCGAAAAACCCATAAAATTAAGTGGAATAAGCAGGAGGATCTCGTGATGTCAAGGCTTTCTTCTGCTCATTATACATTGCAAAGCCATTACCCTATTGTGGTGATTGGATCAGGATATGGGGGCTCCATTATTGCTTCACGACTTGCTCGCGCGGGACAATGTGTATGCCTTTTAGAAAAAGGTAAAGAATTTCAGGTGGGGGAATACCCAAATAATGAGTTAGACATCCTGAAAAATCTCCAAATCAGTGGCTTGCCAGATTGCTGTGGGTCACCTACAGGTCTCTATCACATCTATTTTGATAAAGAAATCAGTGCATTTGTAGGTTGTGGTTTAGGCGGTACCTCTCTTGTTAATGCAAATGTTTCTTTGCGCGCGGAAAAACGCGTGTTTGAGGATCCTTGTTGGCCGAAAGCATTACAAGATGATGTACCTACTCTTCTCCAAGACGGATATAAGTACGCTGAAGAAATGCTCAAACCAATGCCTTATCCAGAGACATTTCCGTCACTCTCTAAAATGAAAGCTCTGGAGAAATCTGCGTCTACTCTGAAAGAGGCGTTTTATCGACCCCCCATAAATGTTACCTTCCAGGAGGGAATCAATCATGTTGGGGTTATACAACATGCCTGCACGTTATGTGGTGATTGTGTATCGGGATGCAATTATGCTGCAAAAAATACGCTAATCATGAATTATTTGCCTGATGCTAAAAACCATGGCGCATTTATCTTTACGCAAATCGCAGTGCATTACATAGAACGCATAGCGGAACGATGGGTTATTTATTATCACGATCTGGTGGAAGAGGATGGTTTACATAAACACCATTTTATCACTGCTGATCTTGTTATCTTGGCAGGGGGGGCATTGGGTTCAACCGAGCTCTTGTTGCGATCAAAAACAAAGGGATTACAACTTTCTGAACGAGTTGGGGAATATTTTACTGGCAATGGCGATGTTCTTGCTTTCAGTTACAACAATAAAGAACCTATCCATGGTATTGGTTTTGGAGCAGATTCACCCGAAGAGCGAATACCGGTTGGTCCCTGTATTACGGGCATTATTGATATGCGTCATCGCTCTCAGTTGAATGAAGGACTCGTGATTGAAGAGGGGGCTATACCAGGAGGCTTGGCTACTTTTTTACCTCAAGTTATGGCACTTTCTGCGCAATTACAAGCAGGTAAACTAAATCAAGGCGCGTATTCTAATGCAATGGATCATACGCAAATATTTTTAGTGATGTCTCATGACAATAGAGATGGAAAGTTGCTTTTAGATAAAGATCAATTATGTATTTTCTGGCCAAAAGTAGGGGAGCAAGCGATTTTTTCTCATGTGAATAAAATCCTGGAAAATGCGAGTCAGTCTTTGGGAGGGACGTTTATCGCAAATCCTGTATGGAGTGCAACAACGGAACATACGCTTATTACCGTGCATCCGCTTGGCGGCTGTGTGATGAGCGATGATGCCACAAAAGGGGTGGTAAATCATAAAGGACAGGTATTTTGCAACACAGTAGGAGATGCTGTTTACGACAGTTTATATGTATGTGATGGATCCATTATACCCCGATCGCTTGGCGTAAATCCTTTATTAACTATCTCAGCGTTAGCAGAGCGTGTTGCTTTTCTGTTAGCTAAAGATCGATTTTGGATGATTGATTATGCACTGCATTCTCCGACACAAAAACCGATTCCAACTGATATTGACGAAGTCGGTTTGTTATTTACTGAAACGATGCGTGGTCGATTATCAACGACGGTCTTAGATGATTATTATAACGCTTATGTGGATGAGCGTTCTTTACCTATTGAATTTACAGTCACCATTGTTACTGAGAGTTTGGATAAGATGCTGGCTGACTCACAACATCGAGCAAAAATCATTGGGGAGGTGTCAATTCCAGCATTTTCTAAGGAGCCTCTAGTGGTAGAACAAGGAGAATTTCAGCTTTTTGTTGATTCGCAAAGCGATGTGGCTACTAAAAAAATGATTTATCAGCTTAAACTTAACTCTGTAGAGGGAAATCACTATGAATTAGATGGATTTAAACTGATTCATAATGGTCCTGGATTTGATATTTGGCAAGACACTACGACGCTGAATGTTACGTTATATGAGCTGAATAAGGGAAAGCATGTTTGCGGTAAAGGTATTTTAAAGATTTTACCTGCAGATTTTTTAAAGCAATTAACAACAATTCGCATTTTAAATACGCGTGATCCTGTCGCAGTGCTTACAGGAAAAGCACGATTTGGCCATTTTTTTGCGGGAGCACTTTACCCGATTTATGGTGGAGTTTTAGCAAAAACATCGTTTTTTGATCCGAACGTGCCTCCTCGACAAAAAAGAATATTGAGTGTGGATAAGCCGGAACTCCACTTTGTACTAACTACAGATAAACAACACCTTCTCCTGACCCGCTATCAGGGTGGGGATAAGGGACCTGTCATTTTATTACATGGACTTGGCGTATCAAGCCTAATTTTTTCAATCGATACAATTGAAACAAATCTTTTGGAGTATCTTTTTGCTGCGGGTTATGACGTATGGTTACTTGATTATCGTGCGAGCATTGCTTTGCCAACAAGACACCTTTCTTTTAGCGCTGATGATATTGCACTTTATGATTATCCGGCTGCAGTCACCAAAGTTCTTGAGGTCACCAAAGCAAAAAAGGTACAAATGGTAGCGCATTGTTTTGGGGCTACTACATTATGTATGGCTATGTTAGCAGGGTTACAAGGAGTTCGTTCAATTCTCTTCTCGCAAATTGCAACTCATATCGTTGCGCCTCAATCTGCGAAAATAAAGGCGGGTATCTATTTACCTTCCGTTTTAAAAGAATTGGGTATTTCTTCTTTAACTGCTTACGCTGATACCCATGAGAACTGGCAGCAACACCTTGCTGATAGTGCGCTTAAATGGGTTAATCCATTTTTGAAAGAGCAGTGCCAAAGTGCCGTTTGCAGGCGAATCTCATTTTTATATGGACCCTTGTATGAACATGCGCAATTGAATCAAATGACTCACGATACTCTTCATGAAATGTTTGGGTTTGCTAACATTAAGTCCTTTGAACATTTGGCTTTAATGATTCGCAAAGGACATATTGTGAATGAAGAGGGTAAGGAGAGTTACCTCCCTTATCTAGAACGTCTGGCGCTCCCTATTACGTTTATCCATGGAGAGAAAAATCGTTGTTTTCTTCCAGAAAGTACCGCACTAACTTATCAGCTACTTCAAGAAAAAAATGGTACTGATTTTTATGAGCGACATCTAATACCAGACTATGGTCATATAGACTGTATTTTTGGGAAAAATGCAGTGAAAGATGTCTATCCTTATATTCTTAATCATTTGGAGGCCCATGCGAACGTGTAGTTAGAACAATTTAATTTATGAGTCCCATCTGTTATTTCAAGGAGATGATGATGACTATGCGGTTGGCAACTTTTAATGTAGAGAACTTGTTTGAACGCGCTAAAGCAATGAATTTAAGCAGTTGGGCTATGGGATCTGCAATTCTTGAAGATTTCAAACAATTGAACGATCTAATACAAAACGATCATTACACTCCAGAAATTAAGTCTGAGTTGTTAACAATTATGAAGCGTCATAAAGGGCTTCTTACAACAGGAGAAAGCAGCTTCATCCGGTTAAGGGAGATTCGTGGCAAATTGCTTGTTAAAAAACAAAATAAACCGCCTGAAATTGCTGTTTCAAGTCGTAGCGAGTGGATTGGTTGGTTTGAGCTTGAGAAAGAGACTATTAAGGGAAAAGCAATTGAAAATATAGGACGCGTCATAGGGCTTCTTGATACCGATGTATTGTGCGTCGTGGAAGCAGAAGACCGAATTGTCCTGGATCATTTTAACCATGATGTATTACCGTATGTCGAAATAACACCATTTGAACATGTCATGCTCATTGATGGCAATGATAAGCGAGGCATCGATGTAGGCATTATGACAAAGAGTTCTTTTAAAATAACAGACATACACAGTCATATCGATGACACAGATGAAAAAGGGACTATATTCAGTCGGGACTGCGCTGAATATGAAATTAAAACGGCACAAGGAAATACTCTGCTTTTATTGGTCAATCATTTCAAAAGCAAAGGGTATGGCAGCGCAACAGCAGCGAAACGACTCCGTCAAGCAAGGCGTGTACGTGATATCTATGAAGAGCGTCTTTCCAAAGGATATGATTACATCGCTGTATTGGGAGATTTGAATGCGGCCCCCCATGAAGCAGAAATGGATCCACTTATTAGGGGAGGATCGGCATTGACTGACATTATGGTTCATCCCAAGTTTTTAGGAGATGGTCGTCCTGGCACACATGGCAATGGTACAGCGTCAGCCAAGTTTGATTATATTCTGATGTCTCCTAAACTTTCTGAAAAAGTGGAAGAAGGCGGTATCGAACGTAGAGGAGTCTGGGGTGGAAAACATGGGACATTATTCCCGCATTTACCTACTATAGAAATGGAGAACGATGCTGCTTCAGACCATGCAGCCCTCTGGGTGAATCTGGATATTTAATAGTAGATCGTTTTAATGGTATGGTTTTTAAAGAAGTTGTATTACGAATGTGGTGAGAGGTTATTGCAAATTTGAGAGAGATCTTCACTATGTTCGGAATAAGTTAGATTTTTTATCGAGGAGGTATCGTATTGATATCGATAATAAACTATAGATTTGGATAATTTAGAGGAACATAAACATGGAATGGAAAGATTTTTTAAACCCACGGTCAATGTTGACTCCCGGTGTCGCTGGAAGTGTGGTTATGGTCATTGCAAATACAATGTGGATTGAATTTATGATACCACAAAAATGGACTGCTTTAGTGTTAAGTTTCTTAATAATCATTCCCATTTTAATGCAATTTGGTGTTTCACTTATAGAAAATATTATTTATTTTATGTTTAACGGATTAATCATTTTTGCACTATCCGTTAATACCAATTTTGCTGGCAGAAAACTTCAAGACATTGTCTCTAGAGATCAAAAAGTGTCAGTTTCTGAAGTTGTCACTTCTCCTAAGGCGCTAGCTGCCGAGATGGTGTTTTTTTCTAGCGAGGGACAGATTAAAAAAGGATACACCATGCAATTGGCAACCAATGATCAACAGAGCACCGCAACAGATGCAAACCAAGATGGCAAAGACAAAGAGTCTACAAAGGATAAGTCAAAAAATAAAGAAAGAAGAGAGTTTTTTGATCCGTGGTTTTAGACTTAGGCTGCGTTGGTGGAGAATCAGTTACTCTCTTCGAGAGGCTATAAAAATGTTTTAGCATAGGATTCTTATAGCCAATCCATGTTAATCAAAATGTACTTTTAGGTTCATAAAGTGGATTTTCTCGAGTATTTCCCCCTTTGTAGAGAGGATTATCAACCACTGTGGTGATTGCATCTAAAGGATGAAATAAATAGGATTTAGGAAATTTTTTCTCTTTTGCTTGGTGTAAATTGTTTTTAATACGCTCTAAAAGAGAAGGGCGTTTTACCGCCTTTTCACGGTCGAGCTCAGGAGAGTCTGTTCGTTCTTTTTGTAGTCCTTCTGGATGATGTGCCAGGGCTTGCATTCGTTTACTGGAGTAGGCTAAATACACATTGTACTTATCTCCCTGCATGTCCTTTCTTTTCTGTATTGCAATTTCATATTCTATTAGCCATTTTTTCCGATATGCAGGAAGGTTTTTAAGTATTTTTTTATTTTCTTCTGCTACGGTCAAATCTCCCTTACTTTGGGCGAATTTAATTGAATCCTCTAAAATCACTTTTAATGGCTTTATTTTATAATTAATGCCTTTAAATTTAATGGAAACCTCATGATCATTTTTGACCATAGCTAAAATTACATCGTTATAAAAACTGGACTGTGAATAGCGTAGAACCTGCGGTGAAGGAAAAAATAAATTACCTTTACCTAGTTCACGATTATGTATCTTGTATAAAGTGAAACTTAATGTAAAGTCGTCTAATTGCTGTCCCTTATTTTTTAAGAGTTCTTTTAAATATAAAATTCCCAGTGTGCCACAGCTCACCTCATCTACTTGGGGTTGTAAATATTGCGGCTTGAGGTAAGGTGAAACAAAATCAGATACATCAGGAATAAAGATATTTTTGAGATCATTTTGGTTAATAATATTGCTATTATGTAAGAACCAATGAATCGGCTTAATTATTTCATCTTTCTTAATTTGAACAAACTCAAAGTGTGCAGGTCCAACCCGTACATTATTCGTAAAGAAATAAATGACAGATTCACCTTCTTTTAAGTTGGCTTGGATTTTTTTTATTTCCTCTAGAGCTTGTCCCTTGCTTAAACACACTTTTTTCTTTCGAAGATTTAAATCTTCGAGTATTTTCACTCTATATTCTTCTAATTTTTTTCGACAGTTTAAATTTAAGCATATTTGATTTAATCGTTTAAGCTCTTCCCGGCTTAGCTCTTTCATTCTGTCATTGTCGTCTAGAAACTCTTCCTTAATCGCATGATATAATTCTTCATAATGAGGTGAGAAATCCGTACTTTTATGATCTACTTTATTTAAGTAGAACGGAGCGGGCATTGTAGACGAGGGCCGAACCCAGTAATTCCTAACTAAAATGGCGTATTGTATGTCTTCATTTTCAAATAAATCGACATCCTTTTGGAGATCTGCGATATTCTCAGATACCATTTTTTGACCAAATTCGGTTGTACCATTAATTAGAACAACGAGATTATCAAGCCCATATTTGTGTATGTAATGTTGAATAATTGGCTGATAGTCTTCAACTACCAATTGGTATGCGGCATGTTCTTTACCTTTAAGAAATCTATTTTTTCGTTCACTTAATGGTTTGGCAGAAGGGGCCTTATAAGAAAAAAAAGGTCGTGTTGATGTCATATAACTTTAACTCTTCTTACCGTATTCTCCTTAATCTGGGTATATGATAAATTTTTGTTGGTATTCTACCATAAAGGGTTTGTTATTGAACATAGATAACATGCATCGTTAAAAATTAATCCTATCATTTTGTAATTGCTTATAGCCTGATTTTCTCTATAACCATTCAGCAAAATCAATAGTGGATTTTTTTCCAATATTGTCGTAATTTTTTTCAATCCAATGGCTTGCTTCTTGTCTCCCCAAATCACGCAGGGTTACTAAAAACTCCCAATCAGGAGAATATACGGTTGAAAGTGGGAAATCGCGCAAATCCTCGTCCGCACGAATACAATGCATAAACAGTTTTTTATAATTTTTTTCGAATTCTTTTTTTAACTGTCCTTTTGAAATTAAATTGCTAACGAAGCCAATGGCTCGCATTTCACGCATCAGAGAAGAATTAAAGGATACCTCTCTTAAACGCGAATCAATTTCTGCTGCAGTTATAGGGATTTCGTTACGTACAATAGGTACTGTATGAAAAATTAAGATATCTCTACAACTTGTTTGATAAATCAAAGGGAAAATAGCAGGATTCCCCAAATATCCTCCATCCCAATAAAATTCTCCATCGATTTCAATGGATTGAAATAATTTGGGTAAACAGGCGGAGGCTAAAAGAGTGTTTACAGATAATTCACTGTTGTCAAAAATACGGATTTTACCGGTCTGAACATTCGTGGCACAAATGAAGAGCTTAATATCACTTTTAGTTTTGATTTGCTCTATATCAATTATTTTTTCCAAAACATCTCGAATAGGATGGAAATTAAAAGGATTGAATTGATAGGGAGATAAAAGACTGATTATCGAGCTAAAGAGAGAAAAACTAAATGGTGTTTTTGAGAAAGGCGCCATGAAATAATCGATGGGTGTTTTCGCCGTAATACCAAATGATTTTCCATAATTACTCATAGCAAGCCAAAAATCATACAATGATTGTCTTGCTCCTTCCTCTTTTCCATGAAGATAACCATATGCAAGAACGGCTGCATTCATACTGCCGGCACTGGTCGCAGAAATGCCCTCGATAGTAAATAACTTTGATTCAAGAAATTTATCTAATAAACCCCAGGTAAACGCTCCATGAGCGCCTCCACCCTGCAGGGCCAGATTTATTTTTTTTCTTTTCGACATTTCAATCTCCCTATCGACATAGCAAAGTTTTTACTGATGCGTGGACAACCTAACTCAAATAATCCTCGACCACCGTGCCATAAGGTAAGGTTAAATCAGTAACAAAATGCATCACCGATACAATTTTTTTAACGGGAAACTCAGCGATTGGAGCCAATGCGTGGGGATGGAGTTCTATGCTACCAGGTCCAGTCCAAGCTCCTTTTACTGTTATGTCCTTTAGGTAAGTTTTCGTGAGCTGGTTAATTTGAGGCGTACCGTCAACGCCTGGTATGTTCTTTAAAAGGAAGGTAGGCTTTTTCATCGAATCTAATATTGCTTTGGAATCCAGTTCATGGTGTTTATATCCCATAGTCGCTGTGGCAATTCGTAAGCTGCCATAATCAAGCAAACCGATTAATACATCTTCCTCAACAAATAATTTGGGTTTGGCTAGTTTTTTTGGAAATCCCCAGATTTCTCGACCACCTGCAATCGGCGCATGGCAATCTAGAAACATTGAAATTGTGAAACCGCCTTCTTCTCCTTTATATCGAACCGGAATCACCTGTCCAGATTCTGTATAATCACCAAATCCTGTTGAATCTGGCATTCTAATGAACTCAAATTTCACATAAGGTTCAAGTAGTTCCAGTCCAGGAGGTAATATATCTTTAAGCAAGCCAGGGTCGGTTTCGTAAGTGATGATAAAAAACTCTCGATTGATAAATCGATAAGGTCCACAAGGATAGGTTCTTATCCATCGTGGTGCTGGCATAGCAAATTCATTTACCATTTTTGATTTTTTCATTATTTCCTTCCTTATGAAATACGAATAGATACAGTAAATATCAAATGTGCTTCGTACGAAATCCAATAGTACAACCACTAGACCTTCAAAATTGTTACAAATTCTCAATTGAAGACAATTCTAATAGTACATTATAGACTAAATATGTCATTTCGCCGGGTTACTTAGAGTTCATTTAGAATCAAAATGAATGACTTAGGTATAACAATAGACTGGTTTTGTTAACTGATACTTATAAGGGAATTTTCTTGAATCCATGCATGCAATTCTTTTACAAGGTAAGGTGCAACTTCATTTTCAGGCATCTGATGGCTTAGTATCTCACAAATGTCCATAAACGATGCTTTCTGTATTATTGCATTGAGCATGGTTCGTTCTGAATAGTCTAGCTTACGGTATCGTACTTCGAGTTGACGACGCCAGACCATTATAAATTGTGGCGTCTTAAGTTTCTTAGGTACGGGAATGGATTTATTACTACGTGATGCTTTAATAAGCGAAAGACTATTCCAATGCATGGTGAGTATTTTACATGAAGGATGCAGATGGAATTTCATTTCTGGCCATTGATTTAATGGCAAAGATTGCAAATCAGCTGCCGAGAGTAAATTTGCATCACCAGCCACAATGGCTTGATATTCAGCCCATTCAAATACAGCAATTTCAGCTAAATGGGGTTTTTTCTTATAAGGTAACGTTTCAGTTAAAAATTGATTGAGATTTTCCCCAAAATTATTGAGTGAATAGTTGTATGATGGATACGCATGAGTATAACTTTGACTCATTTGGCTAAATTGATTTTCACCCATTACCTCAGCCAATGTGCTGTAGTCACTCATTAATGCTTCTTCTAACCGCGCATAAAAGCCATCGGCATAGATAGCTACTCTGTCTGCAATCGAGCCTTTAGGTGGAGAATCAAGATAAGGATTAATGAGAGGCTCGGAGGTTAAAATAGAGTCTTGTAATAAAGTATGTAATTCAGTAAGTTTCATATGCTAAATCCGTTTTTTTATTCAATAAACTGAGCTTCATTGCTTTTGCATATTCTAATTCTTGCCATAACTCTTCAAACGGTGGAATACGATCATCACGCTCAATCATCGTTGATACGTCCCCAAATCGTTTAATCGCTTGGGCATACAGGCTCCATACTTCTGTTATGACCGGATGATCATGTGTATCAATAATGTAATCGCCACAATTTTGATGTCCAGCTAAATGAAATTGTTGTACACGCTCAATCGGAATGTTTTGCAAATACGTTTCAGGATTAAAGCCATGATTGTAGGAGCTTACATAAATATTATTTATATCTAATAAAATCAAACAATCTGCACGATTGGCTATTTCAGAAAGAAACTCCCATTCCGTCATTTCAGATTCTTTGTACGTGATATAACTGGATACATTTTCGAGTAATATTTGTTGTTGGTAAAAATCTTGTACGTATTTAACTCGTTCAACAACATGAGTAATGGTTTTTTCTGTATAAGATAGAGGTAATAAATCGTGCATGTTTCGTTGATGAACACCTGTCCAGCATAAGTGATCCGAAATCCATTTTGGTTGAATCCTGTCTGCCAATTGTTTTACTTTCTTAAGATATTCAAGATTCAGAGGATCGGTGCTACCAATTGATAGTGAAACACCATGCATCACAACAGGATAATTTTCACGCACTTTATCTAAGTAATAAAGAGGATTTCCCCCATCAAACAAGTAATTTTCAGTGAGGACTTCAAACCATTCTACTTTCGGGGTGTGTTCTAAAATATAACTGTAATGCTCTGCTCGTAAACCTAATCCCATTCCTAGAGACAAATATTTTTTAGGGTGGGGCTGTGTGCTTTTTTCCATCTGTCTTTTTCCTAGACGGGAGAATCTATTGTTAGAGGTGAATTGATGTCTCAAGCAAGACATCAATTCAGGGTTACATATTATGATGACTTGCAGCTATTTTTCCCTTTGCATTTATTTTTACCTTTACAACCGTTTTTACCTTTGCAGCAGTTTTTACCTTTACAACCGTTTTTGCCTTTGCAGCCATTTTTGCCTTTGCAACCGTCTTTACCCTTGCAGCCGTTTTTGCCACTGCAATTGTTCTTACCATTACAGTTGTTCTTAGCTAGATTGGTAGGTGAGTTCGAGCTAGCCCCATTACTGTCGAGGGCGGAAGAGGCATAAACGCCTGAAGTAAACAACGCGGCAGCTGTGGCGGCAATAAGTAAGCTTCGTTTATCCATTTTCAATCTCCATATAATAAAAAACAGCTAATTAAACAGCCAAGGAAACAGCTTCATAATAATAGTTGAATGACTAAAGAAGTACAAGTATGCATAGAAACTCGTATTTTCTTAATTTACCGCATCTGTTTTTGTTAAAGAACTGTTAAATTCACACGTGTGAATCCATAAAAAATAAAGCGTGTGCTATATTTTCCCTAAAATAATTAATGGAATACCATTTATGTTGAAAACGCTGATTGTTACTTTAGGGTCTGTTGTTTTGTCATTGGGGGCGGAAGTTTCTGTTGCCGAGAACGTTGTGTGCAAAGACTACAACGGAAAGTCAATGACGGTCAAACCAAAGACGATAACCATTTATAACAATTCTGAAAATACGACGATTTATCCAGTGTTGGCAACAAGTAAAAATGAGGTAAATGAGTGGATTCAGGGATGTTTTCGGACTACGGAACTTTACCCAACAAAATATGTTTACAAATTGTATGTTAACGAAGGCACGGGAATAGCCCCCGGCTCATCGGTAACGATTACATTACCTTTATATAGTGAGTTAGCGAAAGATCGTTACATTACCTGGTGGAATGGTGGACGTGTTGTGTTAGCTGATAAAAACGACAGACTGCGCAACGAAAAAGATGCGTCATTGGCAACTCCTGCCAGCGTTACGTGTCAGGGACAAAACACGGACTGTAAATTGAGCACTTATTCAAGCGATGTCCAATTTCCAGAAAATATATACGCGCAGTTATCAGAGTATACTTTTGGCGACTCGATTATACCCTCTGGGCAATCAGTGCGGATATTAAAACCAGAGAATGTGGGGTATAACATTTCGTATGTGGATCATGTGTACATGCCAGTCGCTATAGGTCCTAAGAATAATCCCTATATTGGATACAGTGGATCCGCACAGTCTTTGACTGCATTTAGAAGCCATCTTGATTCATTTCTAAAAACCACTATAGGACAAGGCTGGCCAGTCTACAATTTGAATGAATTGAAATTACCAGGAGGCTACAATATTTTTGCGCAGCGTTCGGGTACTTTGCCCCCTGAGGATGATGTACCGGTCAAGCCAAATGATGGTTTTCCGCCTGTATTGACTGTGATGTCCTGTATTAATGGAAAATGTAGTGAAGAACAAAAAAAATCACTGCATTATGGTGAATCGGTTCAGCGTATGCAAAATCTATGGGGTTCTTGTGTCAACTGGGATGAAGATGTAAGTAAATACGTCACCCAAAAGATAGATTGTCCGCGAGTTTTAAAAGATAAACTTGGCGCGGTACAGCAGTTTTTTAAGCAAAATCATCAGCAATACTTGCAAATGTATGCTGATAAGAGGTGTAACCTAACACCTGGCGTGGATCCTGTACCATTTAACTACTGGGAAGCGATTAAGCACATCTATGGTTGGGTCCCTTTCAACGAGGGATGTGGTGCTGGGGCTAACCCATTGGCTGATACCAAGATTCCAGGATGGAATCATGCTCAGATACAATCTATGTACATCCATGATTTACAATATAATTACAACGAAACCAATATTACCCCCGAATTATTGTTCAACCCTTATGTCCAACTGATTCATGATAAAGACTATCTTGCTATGGACGCTTATGGATTCTCTGTTGACGATGCAGTTGGCTTCATGAGCGAGCTAGGGGATGGGTTGATTTTTACTGTTGGCGGGACTAAGGGTCTTGAAAATGAAGAGCAGTTTAACTATGCAGATGGCTTTTCTGTGGCAATTGGTGTACCTCAATCTATGGTTGAGCAGGTGAATAAGCCTTTGCTTAAAAAATATGGGGTATGTGTATTTAATCAAGATGCTGGGGATTTGAATTGTCAGCAAGTCAAACAAAACGTGATTATGCCGGATAACAGTCAAATCGCTGGCTTCAGGGTTGGTACGGTCGCTTCATATCCTATCAAGGTACGCTTTACTGATTTAAATGATAATGTGTATACCTTTGTCGTCAATACTCAGTTTGCGCCATGTCCGGATGGTATGGAGTCTTCACAATGTCCGACGAATAAAACGGAAATTGTCAATAAGCAATCTTGCATTGTAAGTAAGAGTAATGGCGAGAAACATCCTAAATCAAACGAGTGGTGTCAAAATGCGAATCCAAACCAACAAAAAGAAAAGCAATTGACTAAGAATTACCTAAGCTTCCCACAACCCGTTGATTTTATGAAATAGTATTTATAGGAATAAACGTAAGTCGGGGCTTTGCTCCGACATCTTTATAAGTAAAATCATGAAGACTATTAAACCTTTTTAATTCGTGCATCAGCGATATTGAATTGCATGCGTCTTAGCTAATTCATCGCCAGGAGGAGGCTTGAGACTTATTTGCTTTACTGGATTTTCTTTGGGTAATTCACTCACTTGAGGTGCTATAATTAAATCAATGGTTTTTAGAGTCGCAGCGGTTTCTATACTGATTTGGGGCTTATGATTATCCGTCAAGTTATGTAACCAACCTAAAAAACCCAACTCCCTCAAACCAGGCTTATTGATTGCAATGATATGTGCTTGCGCCCTTATTCCTGGAAAAATGTCATCTTTTATTGTTTCGCCTTTTTGAAGTATTTCAAGCATCTCCTCCGCTGCTTTTAAGCGGTTAGTGTAGGTTTGCTGTGAATTCTCGGGTGGATGAGTTTCTGAATAGTTAATGTATTTAATAATATGATTTTTGATGGCTAATAAGGTATTAATATCGTCAGGGCTGGCTCTTTTGATATTCAATAGGATTAAATGAGCCGTAATGGAATCTCTGTTTCTTTTTGCAAAAGCTTTGATTTTATTCACTTCATAATGTTCTTTTAGATTAACCGAATCGGTTGCATGATCATAGGGTACTCCACATTGAATCAAACTTCCCACAGGATCATCCATCTTTAAGAACGCTGCATGTTCAGCCCGTAATCTCATCAAAATTTGTGATGGATTGTCTTTTGGATGCGCTTTTTGAAGTGCTGATTGTCGATTAAGCGAAATCTGTATCCCTGAAAACATAAGGGAAGCAGTATATTGATCATCTTCTTTAGTATGATCATATAAGTACATTAAAGAGGCCATATCCTCGGCACGAATATCAGTTTGTCCTAACTCATAGGCAATAAGTGGTAAAATATCATCTGCACCAATAGGTCTTTGCGCGGGGTTTAATGTCACATCGCTGTATTTGTTGATTACCCAGCGGGAAAATTTGGAGGTGATCGCATAATTACCCATTCTTAGTGCATCAACAAATATTTGTGCGTTTTCTGCATTTGTACCTAAATCTTGAATGGAAAGTACTTTTCGTATGCTCCAATCTTTTTGATGTATGTGTGCAAGAATAATTTGTTCTTCTACCCTATCTCCTATAGCAGTGATGGAAGTTTTAACGTAGGAAAGAAAAAAAGAGCGTATTTTTCCACTTAAACCAAAAGCTTCAGGGTCTTTTATTATTTGAGTTAGGATATTTCGAACCGCTTTTATATCCGCATTATTTGTTTTTTCTGTGGTTGCAATGCGATTGAGTAGTACTTTTGTAGCCTCTTCGCTACTTATCTCTGCACGCTGATCCTTAGAAAGTTGGGTTGTTTGACCTTTTTGAATTTTATCCAGTTCAAAAAGCGCAGAAAAGACTAAATCGAAGCGAACTTCTTTGGATAATTCGTCCATAAATGCTCTAGCTATCTGTTCCAGTATTTCTTGCTCACGTTTAATCATCATGAAATCCCTGTGACGAAAATTTCTATGTTTAAATAGGGTACATATCCCAATGTGTATTTTCTATAAAAATACATCCTGTATATCAACAGACACGAAGTAAGTATATGGTTTAGTTTATTTTTACCCAAAATTAGAAAGTAAAGATTAGCTGTTGAGTCAAAATGACTCAACAGTTATGAAATATTCTATCTCATTTTATTCACGCTTTGGCAGAGCCACAAATAATGAGCCAGGGTGATTTAGCGCATTTGCTTCCAAACCCGCTTGGTTACCTTCACCCTTATAGACGTCAACGTGGGCCCCCATAATGGCGCCACCTCGGTCTTGGGCCACACACCAGGAAGTAGATTTTTTGTAGCTATAGATAAAATTCATTCCAATAGGAATTACTTTATGATCTGTGGCGCATGATGCATGGGGTGTTAGAGTAATATTTTCTGAACCATAAGGACCCCCATCTTCCTTAGCAAAAAAAACATAACTTTGGTCGCGATTTCGCAAATCGTCGGCTTTATCACGGTTAAGTAGATTATCCAGATATTGGCGAATTTGCTTTTCTGATGCGCCACTTTGTCTAATTTTTTTAGACACATTACAGCGTAATTTTGCTTCATCATGACATTTAGGATCTTTAGCGCAACGTTCCATTGCATTAAGGTTGCCACCACAGGTTGGGTCTTGCGCGCATTGGACTATCCGGCCAAGCATGGTGCGTGGCCTGCCATTGGAACTCTCATAATTGATGCGAAATTTTTTGCCGTCAAGAATTAATGATCCAGAGCCTTGAACCATTAAAAAAGCAGGGTCATTGGGGTCTTTAACATAGCCAATAATATATTTTGGAGGTAACGCCCCGTGCTCAATTTCTTGTCGGTCTGGCACTACAGAATATGTGCCATTGGCATTTTTCAGACAAAATCCGCGCACCATTTTGGTAAGCGGATCAACGCCACAAAGAGGGGCTTTCAAATTAAATTTTTTGCATTCCGAAGCGACACTTACAACACCGGGGTTGCTGTAGAGAGGATATAAAAATGCCCCACCGCGTTGCGTACGAGCCTCAACAGCTGCTGGCGCGTAATAGGCGGTAAATTGAAACTCACCCTGTTTAAATCCGGCATGATTTTCAGGCCAGCCATCGCTTTTATACCAGTCAAATTCGTTTTTGATGCTCGATAAATATTTTTGAAAATTGCCATGAGCAGCTTTTGCAAGAGCAAGCATTTTTTTGTTGGTATTTTGGCACCATTCTTGGCGCTTGAATTGACGACCTGCAAGAGTCACTGTCTGAAATTCACCATGGTTTTTATCGCAGTTTTCAATCTGGTTATTTAATGCTTTAATCACTTCATCCATATTGCCCACAGGGTTATTTAACGGAAGCTCTGATGCTGAAATTTTATGAAATTTAAAGCGCAACACCCCGGGTTCTTTGGCAGCCATTTTCTGTCTTGTGGTAAAGTCTGCGAACCTTCTAATATCTAAACAGCGCTGGATTGGATCAGCGGGGAGGGCTGCTTGAGTGATGATACTAAAAGTCATTAGGGCAATTATTAAAGCGGATCGGAACATGGGCATCCTTAACCTAGCTATAATTGAGTCTTTGCTCAACCATTGATTTGAGTTTATATAGGATTATATAGACTATTGAACCAGGCATCAAAGGGATGAATTAAACACGCATCCGCTAGATTTCTTTGTGCTGGCTGGAGTAATTGACTTAGTGATTTTGGCGTTTTACCCGGGATATAATGTGGGTTTTGATCTTTGTATTTATTTCGTTCTTCCGTCAAAGATATCAGCTGCTTATCCAGAATCTGATACTACATAGATTAAATATTAGTCTAAATTAAGTACTACAGCAGACAAATCAAAAGACAAAAAAATTTAAATTTAACCCAGCTATCATAAAAATGGCTGCACTCATGTTGAGTTTGAGCCAGTGGATTTTATAAAATTATTCAATTTTTGTTCTATTATTTAATCCTCAAAAGAGTCACTTAATTATTTTATTCTGAATCCATCCATTTTAGGGATTTTCTTTAATAGTGTATTTCAGGAGTAACTTATTTCCACTTTAGAATTAGAGGGCGGCTTATGAGAAGTAGGTACTGTATGTCCTGGTGGTCAGCCGCAATTTAAGAAAATAAAAACACTCTAATCTTTTAACCCATAATTAGAAAATTTTTAAACCCAGAAGGATGATGGTGAGTTAGGGTCATCTTCAAATGCTACCCCTTGCTTTTTATGTTCAGGAGTTGGGGCTGGGCGGTTAACATTCGGTATTTGCGGTTTAAACATGCCATAATTGCCTGTCGATGTTCGAGTAATCTCGGTTTTTTCTTTTAAGGATAATGAGCCAGGAACTGGAGTCTTCGTAGCATCCGGAGACTGAATTATATTAATCTTTTCAGAATTATCGCCAGCCTTAGTAGATATAGGTGTTTCTGCAGAAGCTTTGACTGTTGTTTCTCTGTCTAAAGCAGCTAATGCGTCCGCTATTTTTTCTCCCTTATATCCTTTAGCTAATTGGAGAACAAGGTCTGGAGAATTGTTAAAGAAATTCACGTTAGAAATATTGGGGCGATAAAACGCTATAAAGTATAATGCCTGAATCGTATTTACAGTTATAGGTTTTCTAAATGCTGCAGCGGGAAAAAAAGTTTCAAATCCTGAACGTGTAATTCTCCACGTTTTAGCACTTGTTTCACTTTTAACTCCTGTAAGGTGCTTTGTAAAAAGTTGCTCTATAGTAAGTTGCTTGTCTTTTGCATCTATTTTCAAAGCCATACCTATATCAATACAGACTACTCGACCATCGGGAGTTTTTTTAAAATTATCTTGTCCTGGTGCATCGGCTAGAATTCTTCCTGTTTTATTAAATATATCGATTACGGCGCGACTCATTTCTTCATCTGAAGGTTCTACGCCATAAACAAAAGGACAAATCCACCCCTTACCATATTGAGTAACAGCAAGAAAGGCAGGCAGATCAGGATTTATTTCATTCCATAATCTAACTGAGCGTTCGGGGACATCAGGATAACGAGCAAGATCATCTAATTCAGCGTGCTGAATCTTAAAAACATGTTTCCCATCCCCACTTCTATAAACGTCATTGTATGCACCACCTCCAAGTTTAGTCCATTCTATGTCTTCCCAATTTTCTAATTCCATGTCGTTCAAACTTTCTAATTTAGACAGTGCCATGCTCTATCCTTTTGTGAAAAATAATAAACAAGCGATGAATTATACAGATTATCTTGATATAAATAAATCATATGGATTAATATTTTAACAATAAATATTTTATTTGAACTATAATGTAAATATTTCAATTCTTTGTGAGAATTAAAAATGTTTTTCACTGCAGATTTGTCAATAGTACATAAGGCGACAATGTATCCAATAACAATTAAAATTAAAGTTACAAATAACATTCTAACCATTTTTGCGGTTGCTCGAGATAATACTCCTGAAAATAGGGCGTCAGCTCTTGCAGGTGATCAAGTGGCTATTAAAAAATTGGCAACTGCTCTTGAACATGAAAAAGCAGCTCTTACCGAATGGAGCACGATAGATAATAGTTTCTTATCTGCTATAGAAGGATACGAAGGCCCATATCAGGCATTACTGCACGAGCGAGATCATGAAAATGCAGAAGAATTAGAGACGAATCATTATGACATCCAATTTGAAGAAGTTACACCCCAAACTGTATCTTCTTATTTGACACAGTTTGTAACATTCCAACACATGCATTCCAAGTTAGCATACCATCGACCTGATAGAGATCTAAAGAGAGTCATAACGGAATATGAATCACATTATGAAAATGAAAAGTCGAAACAACCTAAAGCGCCCGACTCTTCATGGAGAAGTGTAGCATATGGATTATTCACTCAAGTTACTTCTTTTTTCTACACAAAAGATAGTAATAGTATAAATAAAAACAGTATGGATAATGAAAGCCAGCCGAAGATTAAGTAATAGATGATTTTTAGGTTTTTAGTGAAAGGAGGTACTAAAATGGCTTATTGGAATCAATTTCAAGCAAATGCAGCCAGTCAGGGATTTGCCCCTCTTTTTAACATGCCTGTATCTTCTGCAAAATGGCAGGTAGAAGTGGGGCCTGTAGCCTTTGCTTCACCGGTTATTGGCAATGATGGGACCATTTATATTGGCAATTTATTGGGTGAACTCGTGGCGATTTCGCCAACGGGTTCAATAAGATGGAAAAAAATGCTGGATCAACGCGGGAGTATCATTGCTGGTAGCCCCGCAGTGGATAGAAATGGCAATATTTATGCGATTACTACTTTTAGAGCCAAAGTTCGTGATCACCGAGGAGGCAGCACCGTATTTTCCTATGTAGCTCACAGTAAATTACATAGCTTAACTCCCGATGGGCAGCTACGTTGGATTTTCAATTTTCCAATCAATCCAAATCGAAATATAACGGATGGGTATACTCTATCATCACCCAAAATATGGAATGCACAAGAACCAATCATTTTTATTCCGGTACTGTTCACTAAACTTGTCTCAAGAATGGAATTATTAGCTATCAACCAAATGGGGCAAGTAGTAAATAATGTTTTCGTTTCAGAATATCCTCCTCCTCCGATTGAAACGAGCGGAGGAGTAACTCTTGGAGGTATTTTTGGCGGCATTTGGGATTTCCTTAATGGCATGGAATTTGAGCCAAGCGGGGGTGGCCCAACGCTACAACAACTGTTTGGGTGGGCAGAGCCATCAATTGCCATCGCTGATTTTGGTCCATTCTCCACGAGACCTGTAATTGTAGTTGATGATAATTACAAACAATTATCAGCATTTCGCTGGCAAAATCGACAATTCCAGCCTTTATGGAATAAGCGTTCAACAAAACCAAGATTAAGGGCTTCTCCGGCTATATTTCTAAGCAGTATGGTTGCTGCAGGTCAACAAGACGGTACTTTAGCTTTTTATGATCTATTAACAGGTTCTGAATTATTAAAACCATGGTATAAAGCGCGCAAAGCCATACAATCACCCCCTGCATCTTTTCTTAGTCAAATTTATTTTACTGCGGGTACATGGGTGGTCGCTTTAGATGCAGGAGGGAGATTATTGCGTCAATTTGAAATGAGTGAACATTCACTTGGGGCGGCGCTGGGATCGCCAGCCATTTCAGGAAATCGTGTTTATGTCAACGCTCAAGAAGGACTCCATTCATTTTCTTTAAATCTGGATGATGTCGATAAAAACACGAGTATACCTGGTGGCATTTCATCACCAGCCATTGCCGATGATGGTACGGTTTATATTATTGATCGTAATAAACGATTGTGGGCTTTGGGTGAATAAAATGAAAACCGGATCTTAATTTAAAATCTACTGACAGAGGATGAACCCTTAACTTCGTAATTTCATTTGTTCAGCCCTGCCTGTATATTCTGAATGAAGTTGCAATAAGTGTTCTTTAAATGAACAAAATTTGGATTCTAATCGTCCTCCTTTTGCTAAAGCTCTATTGCGTTCCTCATGGTCGGTGATCAATTTATTCAATGATTTAATGGTATCATTCAGTTCTGCAGAAGTGAGATCAGTATTTAATTTTTGTTTAAATTCAGTGAGTTTTGTTACAAAATCCGAAGCTACTTTAGCCCTATCCTCAGTTAAAGTTGAGCCAAATGCTTTGTCTTTTATTTTATATATTGAAGTAACAATGCTCGATCGATAACGTGTTATGTCTTTATTAATCGATTGAATATTTTCATCAAGAATCGTGTCTATAGACTTATAAACTTTATCGGCTGGAGTTTCAAATCGGGTAACCGGGCCAGGCATCCACATCGTAACTGGTTTACTTTCAATACCTTTAAGGGATGGGTTTGTAAAAGTAACTACAACTGCCTGTGAGATATCAACATTATTATGTGAAAAATATTCTAATGCTCGATGTATATTAAATAAAGAGGGTCTATAATGTCCACTATGTGTCGTTATTGCTTTTAATACGCCATTTTCTATTTTAATTTCTCCGGCAGCAATAACGGGAGAGCCTGCTGTCATGGATGAATGGGCAATATGATCGGCACCTTCATTGTGTTCAAATAGATAAAGCTCACCATTTGCATTCAAGGTAAATGCAGCATATCCTCGTTTACCATGCGAAATCATTCTGCTTGTATTAACGGGTTCAGCATTTTGCAGGAAACGTTTATCTCTTATTACTATCCTATGTTGAGTTCGCTCTTCTGGAGAAAGATATCTAATATGTTGTTCACGATCTGCTTCTTGTGATTCTTTATTTATGCTAAGAATCTCCTTCTTAGCTCTTGCTTCCTTTAGAGCCTTTCTCATAGCAGCATCTTGCTTTTCAGCATCCTCTAGATTTCTTTGGCCTGGCTCGAGTAGCTGACTTAGTGATTTTGGCGCTTTACCGGGGATATAATGTGGGTTTTGATCTTTGTATTTATTTCGATCTTCCATCAAAGATATCAGGTGCTTATTTATATCTTCAGTTTTTGTAAGATCAAATGCGTAAATGAGAAATTTTAGTGCATGTTTCTTGTTTTGCTCATTGGACTTTTCATCACTGTATACTTCCCAGGCAAAATCAATACGTTGCGCAAGCGGTCCTTTCGCTTCAAGATAGATATCCTTTTCTAAGTCACTTATAGCGAATATCATAAATGGTCCAGAATCTGATACTAATTATATTAAATAATAGTCTAAATTGAGTACTGTAACCGTAGTGACTATCCAAGGCTTATTATAGCAAAATCCAGAAGTTTCATGATTGATGTATTAAATTTGAGAGTGAATTTGAGGTGTTTAGTTACTATAATTATTTAATTCATTTTTTAATTGAGCAGCAAGTTGCTCAACCGCATTTTGGACGCATGGAGAAAGAGTAGAGTCTAAAACAATAACATCTATTTCAATTCCATAAAATATAATATTGTTGGGTAAGACATTAAGAGCATTGGCTAATTGGAGTGCTTGCAAAACCCCTATACCATGTGTTGAGAATTGATTCTCTGGGGCAATGATCTCGTCTTTTTTAAACTGACGTATCGTTCCTATTTCTTTATTTGATTTTATTGCATCAATGAGAAACACCGTATTCGCATTATTTATTAATTCAATCAGACGAATCCCGGTCGGTCGTGACTTTCTATCATCACATATTGAGCGATCTTAGAAGGTAAGGCGATTTGCTGCTTTAAGATTTCTATTACTTTCCATCCAGCCTGATCGTCCCCAAAGGGGGAGCTAATACCTCCGCCACTGTTCCTTTACTTGCTATGTTAAAACTAAAAATTAAAGCATCTTTTTTAACTGCAGCAAGCTGACCAATTTCTAAAATCACTTTTTTTACATGAGCGCACTCTTTTTTTACTGTATTTTGCTTAATAATCTCGAGAATGTTTTGGCAAAACCATAATTCGTGCATATCAATACTCTATGAACAATATATTGTGAGGCAATTCATTATGCCAACAATGAAAGTAAAAAAAGCAATGATTAGACCCGACATGCGTGACAATAATAAAGACATTCTATCAGCGCGATGTAGCAACGTTGAGATAAATAAACCATTCAGTCCATCTGATGTCATCATTCCCAACATAAACACCATACCTAATTATCCTGAAAATAAAAATCCTGCCATTGCTTTCGCTGAAAGTGAAAATAAAAACCTGACTTACTGTATCAAAAGAAATGGCAAAGAGTATTCCAATAGATACAATATAGATGGGATTCATATTTTTTTTGATTAATTTCTTGATAAATAATTTTTTAAGCTGGTAGGTAGCGGTGATTTTGATGGGGATTGAAAAACATTCCAAAGAGTTTAGGAGCCAAATATGAAGAGAAAAGTAATGGAGATACTGTCTCCAACTCCATTTAGCCATTCTGGAATATATGATGGTGTAAATCCATTACCTACGATGAGACCGATTAAAATGACTACCATGCCATGTCCCAATGAAAATAAAAAAACCACAACTTTTGAGAGATTCCGATTGGGGCCAACGATTCGTGTCATAGAATCTATAGTTGCCAAATGATCCAGATCAAAACCATGGCGAACACCTAAAAAGTACGCCATTATAATAGAAAGCCAGAGTGTTTTTTGCATCATTATTCTTCTTTTTCAGCAGTATATAGTTCACATGATTACAATTTAAAAATTTTTATGAAAGGCTTATTCTGCGCTATTAGTTAAATCGATTTTAATTTTTGTGCCCCAGGTCAATCTTAATGCATTAAGAATTGCAAGAATATCAATTAGTTCTTGCAAAAGTGCACCGGTTACAGGATTAATGAATCCCATTGCGGCAAATATCATACCAATAAGACTCAGAATCATTCCTCCAAGAGCACTTTGTAAGGCGATTTTACGTGTATTTAAGCTGAGGTGTATTAATTCATCTACTTTGCTTAATGTATTGCCCATAATTACCGCCCCAGCGGCTTCAGCTGTGACACTGCTGGCTTTTCCAAAAGCAATTCCAACTGTAGCAGCTGTTAATGCGGGTGCATCATTGATGCCGTCTCCCATAAAAACCGTTGGATTCTTTAATCGTTCCTGCCGCACAAGAGCAAGTTTTTGTTCAGGACTTTGGGATGCATGCAGTTCAGTCACATTTAATAAGCTACCTAAATAACTCACTTCAGATTCACGGTCACCTGATACGAGCATAATTTTTTTAAATTGATGATAGGGTGCGAGATGACTAATAAATGATTTGCTATCTGGTCGGGGAGCATCATGAAAGTGTAATGCGGCAGCATACTCGTTATCAACTAAGACAATGCACTCTAAACCAGGTGTTGTAGGAGGAAGTAAATTGACATATTGAGGGTGGCTTTCTAATAATTTTTTTCGTCCGGTAATTTGAATGAGATGGTGATTAATAGTTCCTTGCAATCCTTGTCCTGGTTCCTCAGAAACATTTACTGAGCTAAGTAATGTTATATTCTCTTTTTTCGCCGCATTTAATACAGCATTCGCTAGAGGATGTTTAGAATATCGCTCTATACTTGCAACGTATTGTAGAATTGTTGCTGATTGATAATTTGGGGCAGGCATAATATCTGTTAAAGTAGGTTTTCCGTAAGTAAGAGTACCTGTTTTATCAAAAATAGCAGTTTTACAGGTGATTAATCGTTCCAAAACAGTTGGATCTTTAACGATAATTGCTTGTTTCGCGGCCCTTGAGATAGCACTGATCAACGTAATCGGAATAGCTATTAATAATGGGCAAGGTGTGGCAATCACCAGAACAGAAAGAAAACGTAATGAGTCGCCGGTAAAATACCAAGCAGCAAATGCAAAAGTAAGTGCAACTGGCGCAAAAATCGCCCCAATTTGATCTCCTAAACGCCTAATTGAAGGTCGTTTTTGTTCCGCCTCTTCGAGTACTTTGACAATAGAGGCAAATCGCGAATCTGAGGGTAGGGAGGTTGTTTTTACTATCAACAAAGATTCCCCGTTAATAGCCCCAGATAAAACGTGAGTGCCTGGTGCTTTTGATATTTGATAAGGCTCACCAGTCAAGTAGGACTCATCCATTGAGCCATGTCCTTCTATAACGATACCATCCGCTGGACACGTTTCATGAGGATAAATCAATAGTTCCTCATCAATTTGAATTTCTTGTAATGGAATATCTTCCACACCTGTTGCTATTTTTCGATGAGCAATTGATGGCATACGTTCTACTAGGGTGTGTAACACTGAAGAGGCTTTACGCATTGCGAAAATTTCTAAAGTTTGACCGCTCGCTAGCATTAAGATAATTAGGGAAGCGGCAAGATATTCATCTAAAATAACACTGGTTATTAAAGCAATTGCTGCTAATAAATCAGCCCCTAAGTTGCCCTGTAATAATTTAAACAAAATTTGTAAAAATAGTGGTATTCCACCGATAATGATGAGAAAGAACAGTGGAATCAATGAGGATGAGGGAGCAAAAAAACGCATCAAGAGGTGTGCACTAATAGCAATTAATGAAAAAAATGCAATATACGATTGCCATTGGTATTTATATTGAATCGAAGCCATCATATTCCATTGAGTTAAGTAATTTTTTTAACATAGTTCAACAATTCCTTTTGCAAGAATATTGGAAATATCTATTTGGTTCGTGGGGTGTATTATAGTGTTGCAGGTAATTAGTTGCTTTGCTCCTGCACGTAAAAGCATATTTTCTGTTTGGATATTAAAAAGGGCATGTACACCAATACATATTGGATTTTTAAAACCATAGCTTGTTAATTGCTTTAACGTTTCTAACATGCTTACTCCTGAAGAAATGATGTCATCAACAAGAACAGCGGTATGCTTAATGTTCTTTATCTTAGGTAAAGATACAATAACTTGTTTATCACCTAGACGTTTTTTTTGAGCAATTACAAAAGAAAGATTACTAAAATTGGCTATTTCAGAAACCCATTGCTTACTTTCTTCATCAGGTCCTATCAAAATAGGATTTTTAATATGGGAAGATATCCATTCAGAAATATTTTTTGTAGCATGAAGTGTGAGCAGCGAGGGCATACTGTATATTTCAGAGAGCTGATGGATGCGATGTAAATGCGGGTCAATAGTAATCATTCCGTCGATACAACTTGAGAGTAATTGAGCAAAAATAGTCGATGTAACTGCTTCACCAGAATGAAAACGTTTATCTTGCCGCATATAAGGGAGATAAGGGGCTACTAAGCAAATTTTATTTGCTCCCAGTTCCTTAAGCGTTCTAGACATAAATATCAGTGGTAGTATTTTGCTATTAGGTTGATCAAGGGTACTGACTAAAATAACGGTTTTATTTTTAACTGCTGAATTAATTCGAATATAAGATTCGCTATCAGGGAACGTATGTATTTCTGCATTGCCAATTTCAAAAGATAGTTTGTTGCTTAACGCTTGAGTAAGTTCTTTGTTGCCCGGTAATGAAAAAAGAATGGGATTGTCCATATTGTTACCCTTATGTTTTTTCAGGTGTGATTTTAATAATACTGGGCATAGACAAAGCATAGGCACAGGCGTAATCCAATGTTCCTTTTGACTCTGCATGGATTCGATACAACAATTGCCCTTTTTCTACAGGAGTATTTAATTTTGCAAAAAATTCAATGCCTGCTGCAGGCTCATAAGGAGCTCCTGCCAATTTTGCTACTTTAGCTAGATTCCTATTATCAATTTCAGTAATAAGTCCATTTTGGGTTGCAACAACCTCATGTGTAAATGATGCAGTAGGGGGAACTTTAAAACCACCTTGGGCTTCACAAATGGCTAAGAATTTTTTTAATGCAGTACCACTTTCCAATAGTTTAATTGCTAGCTCTGTGGCTTGCTGAGAGGGTATTTTTTTTCCCAATTCAAGCAAGATCGCAGCAAGTGCAATTGCTTTATTTTTTAAATCGATAGGTGCATCCTTATCATTATGCAGCACTGCTAGGATATCTTTTGCTTCTAAAGCTGGGCCAATACCTTTTCCAAGAGGCTGATCTCCATTTGTTTTTAAAGTAATAACATTCAGTTTAAGAGCATTACCTACTAAAGAAAAATAATTTTGATATTTTAAAAACTCAAGCTCAGAGCGAATTTTTGCTGTCGGCCCCACGGGAATATCTATAAGCACATGCGTAGCACCAACCGCAATTTTCTTAGACAGTACAGATGCTATCATTTGTCCCATAGGATCAATATCCAATACTCTTTCTACTCGAATAAGGATGTCATCTGCCGGGCTTAAACCTAATGCACCACCCCAAACCATGCAGCCTCCTTCACGTGCTACTACCTTTTGAATTTTTGAAAGAGGCAGATTTACTGCGGTCATTGTTTCTATCGTATCGGTAGTACCTGCAGGAGACGTAATTGATCGTGACGAGGTTTTGGGAATAATAAGTCCAGCTGCAGCTACAATAGCTACAACAATGGGGGTTGTTCTATTACCAGGAATACCTCCAACGCTATGCTTATCCAGAATAATAGGATGGTTCCAATGCAATTGCTTGCCTGTTTTCACCATGGCTTGTGTGAGGTAAATAATTTCTTCAATGCTGAGATTGTCATGGCCACAAGCAGTAATAAAGCTTGATAAATGAATATTGGAGTATTTACCGGCTACAATATCACTAATAATTTCATAAAATTGGGATGCTGTGAGTGTATTACCGTATATTTTAGAGCGTACATAGTTTATTGATGTTACAGGAAGCAGGTGAGATATATTAATCAAGTCACCTTCTTTTGCACCAATTTGTTCCCAAGCACTTTCGGAAAGACTGGCTTCATGCTTTTGCAAAATATCAGAATGAATAATATTCAAGTTTGCAATTATCGATTTTTTATTTAACTGAACGATAACCCGGGCTTGTGTTTCGAATCCTTCCGAGATACAAATAAAACAATCTGAACGTATAAAAAGAATAAACTCTTGTCTCGTATCAATACCTAATTTAACTAATTTTAATTTATTTGATCTTTTATGTGATTTATTATTCATCTTAATTTTTCTTGATCTAAATAATTAGGAATCATGCAACTCCAACCAAATCGCTGTTCTATTTTCATTTTAAGAGATTCGGCTGACTCTTTTTCCCCATGAGTAATAAAAATTTTTCGGGGCGCATTTTTTAGATATGCTAACCAGGACAGTATTTCAGTATAATCAGCATGTGCGGACATATTTTCCATCTGTGTTACCTCAGCACGAATCGGAACCATTTGCCCAAACATTTTTATTTCTTTCTCGCCACGAATCATTCTATCGCCACGTGTCCCTCCAGCCTGAAAGCCACTGAAGAGTATCGTGTTTCTATAATCGGGAGCAAAATTTCGTATATGATGTATCACTCGACCCCCGGTGGCCATTCCACTAGCAGAGATTAAAATCATGGGCATTTTTTGTTGACTTAGTGCAATAGATTCCTCTGTACTGCGCACATAGCGAGCAATACCACAAAGTTCAGCACATTGCTGGGCGGTTAAGCGATTTTCATTTGCATGACGAGAGAAGGTTTCTGTCGCATTTGTAGCCATCGGACTATCAACAATAACAGGAATATCTGCAATTACTTTTTTTGATTTTAATTGTTGAATGTAATATAACAAACATTGTGTACGACCGACCGTAAAAGCAGGGATTAAAACGATACCGCCACGTTTTACTGTACGATTAATTATTTCTCCAAGTTGTTCCTCGGGATTTGTTGTACCATGCAAACGGTTGCCATAGGTTGATTCTAAAACTAGGTAATTTGATTCTACTGGAGCCTCAGGAGCATTCATAATGGGATCCTGTACTCGCCCAAGATCTCCTGAAAAAAGTACAGATACATTATGATGGCAAATTCGTATAGAAGATGCGCCAAGAATATGACCCGCATAATGAAAGCTTGCATAAAAATCATCATGCATTTTAAAGTGTTTATTGAAGTCTATAGGATGAAAGTAGTTAAGTGATAATTCGGCATCTTCTCGAGTGTAAAGAGGAAGGGCTGGATGATGTTTCGAATAGCTTTTTTTATTTGCATAAAAAGCTTCCTCTTCCTGAAGATAACCACTATCAGGTAGTAATATTTTACACAAATCATATGTAGCTTCAGTACAAATTATTTTTCCATGAAATCCATTTTTTACCAGTAGCGGAATATATCCACTATGATCAATATGAGCATGTGTAAGCAAGACATAATTAATATTTTGAGGCTTAATAGGTATTGCAGCCCAATTTCTTAAGCGAAGTTCTTTATAACCTTGAAAAAGACCACAGTCGACAAGGATTTTCATATGTTCAGTTTGTACTAAATATTTTGAACCTGTGACTGTTTGAGTAGCACCTAAGAACTGAATTTCCATCAATCATCCTTTATTTTATGGATACTCTCTATTATATGTTGATTTAGGAGAATCTATGAATTAAAAAACGTAAAAAACAATAGGGTCTGTTTACATACCCTAAAGTTAGCAAAAGCAATGATGCTTGAACAAGAGATATTTGGACTCTTCCTCATATTGGCGATTAAGTGAAACGGTATCGGGCATGTGATACAATAAAAACAATATGGGCAATATATGGACAATTAATCGTTCTTAATTTATAATAGCTCTAATTATTCTTTGTAGTCTTCAGCGAAATTAATATGCATCTATTGAGTGATAAGAATAAAACTGAAATCAATGACTTAGTACCATCTATTAGCATGGAAAGTTTATTCTTTTTACCGAATTGGCATGTTTATCATTTAGATTTAGAAGGCAAATATATCAATTGCAATGAAAAATCGTGTGAATTTTTGGAACTGTCACAAGATGAGTTATTGTACAAAACAAATTTTGATTTACCCTGGAAAGAAAACGCAGCCGAATGGCGTGAAAATGATTTTAAAGTGATGTCCTCACAAAAGTCGATAGAATTTACTGAGGACATGGTACATCAAAACAATAAATATACTTGTACAGCAGTTAAATCGCCTGTTTATATAAGGGATAAAGTAAATGGTGTTTTAATTCTTATAAAAATTACTAGCAAAATTCCTTTGGCCAGTATCTCTAACAACGGTATGCTTTCTCAAAGAGAGTTACAATGTCTTTATTATTTAATCAAAGGATTCGCTTTAAAACAGATCGCTCATGTTTTGCAAATTTCCTCCCGAACGGTTGAACATCATATAAATAACGCTAAAACCAAATTAAATTGTTATCATCGAAGTGACTTGATAGAAAAAGCATCCCAACTCACTGATATAAAAAATAAATTATTTCTAGATTCTGTCACCAATTGCCGAATAAAATCATAGACACTCTCAAATACCCTATCTTTTCCAAAGTTAGATAAAATTAAAATTCCTACAAGACTTTATCTCCCTGTCGTACGTCATTATCAATAATCCCAATCAACCTGCTTTCAGAGTTATGAATATATGTCAATGCGTGAATTTCACCGATTCAAATATAAGAACTCAAAAAATACAATTAGATTTTAATTTAAACAAGACGCTAAATGATGTATTACCTATTAACTGATCTTGGCAATAAAACCGCCGCCGAACTAGCTCAGGATTTCGCCACAATTCCAGAGGACACGACAACGATTGATTTGAGCGAGAATGACCTTTACAAGAAAATTACTTCTGAACTAGCTCAAGCGTTTGCGGCAATTCCTGCGAGCGTGATCTCACTTGATTTGAGCTGGAATTCCCTTTACAGGAAAACCGGCGCTGATCTAGCTCAGGCTTTCGCAGCAATTCCTGCGACTGTGACTTCACTTAATTTGTGCGGGAATTTCCTTTACAAAAAAATCAATGCCGACCAGGTCCAAATTTTCGCGGCAATTCCAGCAGGCGTGACCTCACTTGATTTGGGCTGGAATGGTTTGGGTAAAAAAACCGCTGCCGAACTAGCCAAAGCGTTTGCGTCAATTTCAGCGGGCGTGACCTCACTTGATTTGAGCTGGAATCTCTTTTACAACAAAACCGGCGTCGAACTAGCCCAAATTTTCGCGGCAATTCCAGCCGGCGTGACCGCACTTAATTTGCGCGAGAATGACTTTTATAAGAAAACTACGGCTGAACTAATCCAAGCTTTAGTCGCAATTCCAGCTACAGTAACAACGATTACTTTATCTGAACGAGATATTGTAAATCGTTCTGCAACGGAGCTTATTAACCTGGGAAAGGCATTACCGCATACCCTCATTAAAATTGTCGATTCTAACAATGAACCCAGCAAGCATGCAAAAACGCAAGAGCTGCAAAAACACATGGGCGCATGGATTAATGAAGCGCATGCACAACTAACAAATATACCGTTACCCGAGGTTTTGGTTAATCTGATTTTGGAGAAAGAAACTGGGGTTCATGCAGTAGAAATAAGCTCTTTTGCAAAGGCGAATGTCTCTGTCGAAAAAAACAAGAACAAGTTCTTCAAGGCCAATAACCATTTTGCTAATAAGCCCCAGCACGAGGAGGAGCAAGAGATCGTTACGCTGTTTATTGTTTGATAAAAGTCCTGTCCGAGTATAATCCCCTTCTCTTTCATAAAGGCCTTGCGATGCGTCGCGATTACTGCCTAAATAGTGCACCTAAATTGGTCTAAGCTTATTCACAGGCTCTATGCCAATTTAGGGGCACTTTAGTTAGATTAGTGTAATCTAACTTCTTAATTTGACGATCAAAAGAAAACTAAAGTGTCAAAACAAAATCTTATCTTAAATTTACCTGGATTTTCCATAGCAAAAGAAAGTGGTTATCTGGTACTTTAGCTTTTATGATCTGATAACAAGTTCTGAATTATTAAAACCATGTATCGCTCGAAAAGCCATACAATTACTCCCGCGTTCAATGATGGTACGGTTTATGTTGTTGATCGTAATAAACAGTTGTGGGCTTTCGGTGAATTGTATAGAAGATTCAGTTGTAAGCAACCAGGCTTCCTCGCTGGTAATTAATTGTAATTTGGTTGGATCCTGGAGGGATGGAATATGCCTGAATTTGATGTCATGGTGACTGATTATATATTGGCGGTGATCTGCAGTATTTTTGCCGTATCACTCTTTAAAAAAAATAAGCAAACACTCAATCTGTTGTGGGTTCTTTTTTTCTCTTCTATCGCAGTTGGAGCAGTAATGGGAGGCACTGTCCATGGTATATGCTCTGCTGAGACGCGTCTTTGTCAAATACTTTGGACTGGCTCTTTACTGGCAATAGGGATCACTGCAGCAAGTTGTTGGATGATTGGTGTGGTACTTTGGCGTGGTGAGGAGGAGTTGGGTCTTTGGAGTCTTTGCGTATTCGTCTTGTTTATGATCTATGCCTTGATTCTTTTGTTCGTTTCACAAAATTTTCTTATTACCATCATTAATTATGTTCCACCTTTGATTTTCTTACTTATTATCGTTAGTCGAAAATATATCCAAACACAGGATTATAATTTTTTATTAATTACCCTGGGAATTATCTTAAGTTTTGTTGCTGCGGTGTTCCAACAAGCACAAATTGGAATTAACCCCTATTATTTCAACTATAATTCTACATATCACCTGTTAGAGGGAATTGCTTTGTTTTTAATTTATATCGGAGCAAAAAAATAATTTATATCAAGGAATTAGATGAAAAAAAATACGCTACCTTTCCTTAGCCTCTGGATTAGTTCACTTCTGTATAGCAATGCAGTTGTTGCAATTGAAACCGGTGTAAAACTCAACGATATTCATTCCAAATTAAATGCAACCCAAGTGTTAAAAGTAGTCAAGCCGCGTTCGATTGCTGAGATTCAAGCGATTATTCACCAGGCAAGAAAAAATGGACAATCCATTAGTATTAGTGGCGGGCAGCACTCGATGGGAGGGCAGCAATTTGGTACAGGAACGATCAATGTCAATATGTCTGAGTATAATAAAGTGCTTTCTCTCGACTCCCAACGAGGTATCGTCGAGGTTGAATCAGGGATACAGTGGCCGCAATTAATCCATTGGTTACAAACGCATCAACAAGGCAATAAATACATTTGGGCAATTAAACAAAAACAAACGGGCGCCGATGCATTAAGTATTGGCGGTGCCTTGTCATCAAATGTGCATGGCAGAGGCTTAAATATGGGACCAATCATTTATGATATTGAAGCGTTTACCCTTGTCGATGCCAATGGAAAGCTTCTATTTTGCAGTAGAAAAGAGCACCCTGAGCTTTTTAAATTAGTGATAGGAGGTTATGGTTTATTTGGCATAATTGCTACAGTCAAAATCAGACTCGCACCGGTAGTTACTCTCCAGCGAAATGTGCAACTGGTTACGATTAATGATTTTATTCCTCTGGTAACAAAACGTACTCAAGAGGGATTTACTTATGGTGATTTTCAATTCGCCATTGATGCTGACTCAGATGCGTTTATGAACGAGGGGATTGCTTCATTTTATAAGCCAGTCAACACCGAGTTAACTTCAAATCAAGCCATCAAAGAATTATCTGAGAAAGATTGGAGCAGCTTGTTGTATTTAGCCCATACCGATAAAACAAAAGCGTTTGAGCAGTATTCAAAATTTTATCTGACTTCTAATGGTCAACTTTATCGCTCAGACACCTTTCAATTGAGTGTGTATATCGATAATTATCATGATAAGTTTGATCCCAACTCTTCAGAAATGATCAGTGAAATTTATGTTCCGCGAAATAAACTGGCCGCTCTTTTTGCTGATTTGCGTTATGATTTTAGAAAAAATAAAGTCAATCTGATATACGGTACGGTTCGCTTGATTCTCAAAGACAATCAAAGTTACTTGCCTTGGGCAAAAGCTGATTATGCCTCAATCGTTGTTAATTTTCATGTTGACCATAGCCCTGAAGGAATAGCAAAAGCACAACAGGATTTTCAATTACTGATAGACCGGGCACTCCATTACGGTGGAAGTTACTTTCTTACATATCATCGCTGGGCGAGCAAGGATCAGGTGCTGCGTGCTTATCCCCAGTTTATTTCTTTTTTAAGATTAAAACAAAAATATGATCCAACAGGGGTATTTCAATCCGATTGGTATCGTTACTATCAAAATCTTTTTAAAAAAGAGTTAGAGAATGAAAAAAAATAAACCCAGTTCAACGGCTTTGCTTATCTTAAAAGCCATTCTTTTTGTGTCATATGATAAGCAATATGCAGAAATGATCCCTGGTGAATCAACACGACTCAGTCTTATATTTGTGCAATCGCTTTTTAAGTATCCTGGGTTATTACGTTTTGCTATTAAAAATAAACAATGTCGAGCTGTTATTGCCTGGTTTGAACGAAGAACGAATCCCGGATTTTTTCTTCATGTCGCTGCCAGAAAACAATGCATAGAACAATTAAGCAGAGAAGCAATAGAGCATGGGGTAAGTCAAATTATTATTTTGGGTGCTGGGTATGATACTTTGGGATTTCGAATAGCCGCGACCGAGTCTGCGATAACCTGTATTGAAATCGATCATCCTGATACAGCAAAGCATAAATGCGCTGCATTGCAATCAATTAAAAAACCGGAAAATCTTTATTGGCTTAATGCTAACTTGAGACAGCAAAGTATTAAGGAGGTGCTGCAGCAATGTTCAATTTTTGACCCAACTAAAATGACTCTAGTCATAATTGAAGGTGTGCTGATGTATCTTAGGGAAGACGATGTTAAGAAACTGTTTGTTAATCTGTCGATGCTTACCTCTAATGAGCTTGCTTGTATCTTTACCTTTATGAATAAAGAAAAAGGAATGCCCATTCAATTTAAAACAGCCCATCCTTTTGTTAATCGCTGGATCCAAGTAATCAAAGAGCCTTTTTTATGGGGAATCGCAAGGGCGGATCTTTCTGCCTGGATTAAGCCGCTGGGTTTTGAACAAATCGCTGTTTGGGGGCACGAGGAATTAGCTGAAAAGATGGCTGGTAATCCCTTATTGGCTCAGGGAGAGCTCATTTGCCTGATGAGAAAATGCTTATAAAAAAAACATTTGACTTTGATTTAGCAGACTGACAAAAATGAGTAATACCCCACCGCTTTGAGCTGTCTTATATAATACATGCTATAATTATAAGTGAAGCATGTATGCGCAAAAAATTACATATATTCCTATTAATTCCCTTCTCTAAGAGTGGTCCAGCATGAGTCATATGTTGTTAATGAGCTTTGATGATAGCAATTTCATGAACTTAAATCGTACGCTTAATCGATTTATGGAGTACGCTTTTGATTTAATTAAAAAGTCGAGTATTCGTTTTTGTTATATAGGCACAGCCGGTAACGACAGCGTGATCGAACGAGTTTTCTTTACTCGATTTGTTCGTGCAAAATTTGGAAAAACTGCCATTACTTCAAAATTAGTTTTGACAAAATCCCGGTTAACAAAAGAACAACTTGAAACCCATCTTACGCAACAAGATATCCTTTTTGTTGGTGGGGGCAATACAGAAAAAATGTTGGAAATATGGGAAAAATCGGGATTTATTTTTGTCCTAAATAAATTGAAATCCGAAAAACGGTTACCCATTTTAGCCGGTGTAAGTGCTGGCGGAATGTATCCTTTTCATTCAGGATTAAGCGATGCGACACCTGGACAATATAAGGCATTATCTTGCTTAGGTTGGTTTAAAGAAAGTTTTTGTCCACATGCTAATTCGAAAAGAAAGTCGCTTTGCGTTTATAGTGATAATCAATATTTAGAACGCATGGATGCTTACATCTTTGCAGTGAAACAAGGATTATTACCATCAGGTTTTGCTGTGCCAGATGATTGTATGCTCCATTTTGAGAATTTTAATTTAGTGCGGGTTATTTCTTCATTGAAGGATAACAAATGTTACTATGTTACTCATGAAAAAGTTACTGATTTAGATGCAGTTTATCCAGCTAATATAAATGACTCGAATGTTCGTCCAGAATGTTGGAGCATGTTATTTAAGTACATAGATTATTTCAAACAATGTAAAGCAAAATTACTTAGGGATAATGGATAGCCAAAACATCATACTCAACTGCTTTTTCTAGGTTTAAAGCTCACTGTAATGAGCGCGAATCAAGTAGTTTTAATAAATTGAAACCAATAACATTTCGAAATTCAGATCTTAAATTGCCTGATATTATGAGATATGACTTACCATGCTCGTCTCGATCAAACCAAATATTGAGTACATTTCGTTCAACTAACTTATCATTATGATACGCTTTAAGTGGCTTTTGCTGAAACCCAAACAATTTTGTTTCAGAGTTATCATAAATAAAATGATTCAGGATATTGATATTAACAAAAAAACTATGTTTCTTACGTGCTAAAAAAACTCGACCAAACATCAATAAAATTTCATAATTTAATTTATATTTATAAAAAACACGGGTATATATTTTTGCGAAAAGTTTTATAAGGAAATTACCGAGTTTTTTATTTTTCCAATCTTTTTTCAAAAGAAAAGCAATTTTTATTATAGCGGGACATGATTGATAATAATAATTTTCAATTCGCGAATCCTGTACTTGCTTTGTTAATTCGAGTAAGGTGTTCGGTTGATTTAAGTTGATTTTAATCACATCATTTCGAACAAAAAGCCCTACCGCATTATCATAGGTCTCATTTTCACGAATTGATTTAACAAAATTAATGACTGCTATTTTATTTTTATCATTGATATATGGAGACAAAATAGAACCAGTCGCTGCGATTAATGTATCTCCAATACCGACTCGATTTTTTTTGCAAAAGCTACGTAATCCTTTCAAGGTATTTTCTGGTATCTCAAAATAAGTAGTACACGATGAATTCATGCGATTCAAAATTTGATTTTGTGGAAAAACCAGCAAGGGAATATTTTTTAAATAATTATCCCAGAAGTCGATGTTTTTTGATAAATTTCTATTAAGATCTTTTTGTTCATGGAGAATATAATCATAAAAAACTAATTCCTGTTGTCCGACTGTCTCAGATTCTGCCTTATACTCAACATATGCATGAGACATCTCATTCAACACAATTTCCGCTGATATTTCATCGCTGATAAAATGGGATAACGCGATGTGTATTTCACAAGAATTATTTCCGAGTTGGAATAATTTAAATAGAATTAATGGTAATCTATTCTTCCACCTGCGATTTTCTAATTCATCTAACGATGCATGTAATTCGTGTTCTTGTTCTTCCAATTTCAAGTCACTAAGGTCCTTTTCAATGACTTTAAATTGAAGAATATTTTCTGTGGATATTGCAAAGGTGAATATCTTGCTATGCGATAGCATAGCATTGGATGATTTTTACATAATAATTCAAAGACACTATCTAATTTCTTTTTATCCAAATTTCCCGCGATACGTTTTCGAGTCACTATGTTGGTTACTTTCGACCTGGGGTAGAATAATTTCATTAACCAGAATAAGAATTGCAATTCATTTAATGGCATTGCTTTTAAAGGTGGCGGACGATGATTTCCATTTTCATCTTCGAAAATATCTGCTGCATTATGGATAACATTAGCAAGATGAGCAATCGTTTCTGTATTATACAAATCCTGTAATAAAATATTTTTATGCGTGACTTTTCGAATCTTTGTGATCAATCGAGCCGCTGATAATGAATTACCACCTAAATCAAAAAAATTATCATGGATACCAATGTGCTTTAAATTCAATGTTTCTGACCAAATTTTTTTAAGAGTGATTTCAATTTCATTTCGTGGTTTTATAACTTGATTGGATTCCTTCGCTTCGGGCCCAGGTTCAGGTAATTTATGGGTATCTAATTTACCGCTTGCGGACAAGGGAAGTTCATCTAAAATCACAAAAAATGCGGGTACCATGTAATCAGGTAATCGATTTTTAAGATAATCACGCAAATCATTTGTATTTAATTTTGCAGACCCGGTGGGAACGCAATAGGCAACCAATTGTTTTTCTTCAAACTCATCACGTTCTGATCTCGCTAGAATAACAATATGTTGAATACCCGTATATGATGCCAAACATTTTTCAATTTCACCAATTTCAACTCGGAATCCTCTAATTTTAATTTGATGATCTTTTCTTTCAACAAACTCAATAGTTCCATCTTTTAAATAGCAACATAAATCTCCAGTTTTATATAATTTGCCTGAGTTAAAAGGATTTTTAACAAATTTTTTCTCAGTTAGTTTTTTTTTATTTAAGTATCCTTTAGCAATACCATCACCACCAATATATAACTCACCCAAAACTCCAACAGATACTGGATGCATATTTTTATCTAAGATAAACAAGCTCGTATTTAATGCAGGTTTTCCAATTGGAATTCGATGCTTATATTGATCAATATTATTTTTATCAATGATCATCCATGATGACGCAACAGTGGCTTCCGTGGGGCCATATTCACAAAATAACTTATGTTTTGGAAATTTTTTTAACCAATCCTCGATATCTCGTGCTAACAAAGTCTCGCCACCAAAGACAATGTATTTTAAATTCAGTATCTTATTCTCGCCCAAGACAATACCGTTGATTTGTCTGAAACGACTTGGGGTGATTTTAATGATCGAAACATGTGTATCTTGCAAATGATTTATATATAAATAGGGATCTCTTTTATCCGTTTCAGAACAAATTGCTATTTTTATTCCTTTTATCAAGGGAAATAAGGTGCATGCCACTGAAAAATCAAATGAAATGGAAGATGAAAAATCAAAAATATCTTTTGATGAAATTGAAATGGCCTTACCAAACCAATGCATAAAATGATTTACATTACGATGGGTAATCATTACGCCTTTAGGTTTTCCAGTCGATCCGGACGTGTAGATTACATAAGCTAAATCACTCGTTTGGTTAACATGTTTTGGATTGGTAGTTGGATATGTTGCTAACTTTGATTTAATTGCGTCCCAACAGATCATTTGTGATGTTGTTATTTCTTCAAATTGATTCGCGAGTTGGGAATGAGTAATTAGAATTTTTGCGCATGAATCAGATAATATAATTTTTTGACGTAGAGCAGGATTGTTCGGATCTAATGGAATATAGGCACCTCCCGATTTTAAAATCCCCAAGATACCGATTAATAATTCAAAACAGGGTTCCATGCAGATTGCGACTAAGGTATTTCGTTTCACACCTATTTCTCTTAAATGATGCGCCAACTGATTGGCTTGATCATTAAGATCGTTGTAGGTCAGTGTATTCGATTTATAGATCAACGCTACTTGATGGAAGACCTTTTCAATTTGTTTTTCGAACAGTTCGGGTATGATTTTATCGTACGGATATTTAGATTCGGTTTGATTCCATTCTTCTAAGATTTTCTGTCGTTCCTCTAAACTCATATCCATTGATGATGAGGTCATGCATAAGCTCCATAAATGCGTATATATACTGCATATTATCGTGTCCTTCCGGCAAGGCTGTGTGACAGAGTTTAAATGATTTTGTAAAGTACGCTCTCCTTAAATTGTGGAGATTTACTCAAT
>NZ_LNXS01000044.1:60956-69247 GCF_001467525.1 Legionella anisa | reverse complement strand
CTTTAATCTCCAATTTGATCGCGAAATCAATTAGTTAGTCTAGACTAACTTGATTAAAGTGCCCCCTTTTTTGGGGTAGAGCCTTTATTTGCAGGCATTCTCAAATTTGGATTACGTAACAAAGTCAACACTACTCCGCTTTTTTGTTTTTCACAAACCTTATTCGCAGCATCATACAAATTTTGCAATTCTGCCGAAGAATAGTGTGTCGTAATCCGGCCTGAGCGATGACCAAGCAAATCCTGCCTGTCTTCAAAACTTACACCAGCTGCACGTAATCTCCGACCAAAAGTATGCTTAAGATCATGAACACGCACCTGTTGAAGATTGGCCTTAATTCTTGCTTGCCGCCATCCAGTTGATAAAATTCGAGCTAAAGGCTTCCCTCTAAAACTAAAAACGTGAGTAGGATGCTTACCCCTCTCTTCTTCTACAACTGAACGAGCTGTATCATTACAAACAACCAATCGCTCTTCACCATTTTTTACCAGCTCAGCAGGGATAATGAACACCATAATGTGAGATAACTCTGGAATTTTTATTTCCCAATCCCATCGCAACTCGCACATTTCCTGATCTCTGCACCCAGTATTCACAGCAAATAACGCCATTTTTTCCAGATGAGAAGGTAGCTCATTAAAAAGCCGGTGTTGCTCATCCCAATTCAATGGATAAGGTTTACGCAGATCATGCTCCGGTAACAATTTAATTTTAGGAGCATTAATGATCCACGTTAAGCCATATTCATCCATCCACTCACTGGCAGCAAGATTGAGTATTCGCCTTACCACTTGTAAACCATGGTTTATAGTTCGAGTACTCACACCATCTTTCCTCCTGCCTTCTACAAAAGGCTGAAGAGCACCCATGTGAATCGATTCGAGCGACATATCTCCAATGTATTTCACTAACTCACGTAATCTTCCTGCATCATCATGAAGACTACGTTTGTGCTGATTCTCCATCAGAAATTTTGTTGCTGCTTCCATAAAACTTCTTTTAGGGCGGACACCATAAACAGTTGCCTGCCTTATTTCTTCAAGCCGCCTTGCAAGATACTTTTCGGCCGCTTCGAGGTCGCTAGTACCAGTGCTTTCGCAAAGTCGGCGTCCGAAGACCTTTTTATCAATGACCCAGAACCCACCACGCTTTTGGAGCCCCGGTGTTCGTTTTCGTCCCATTTATCCAAACTCCTTCGATTGGTTGCTGCGGGACGACCACTACATTGCTTATAATCGTCTACCCAGGCATCTAAATCAAGTCGATCAAATGCTACCCCTTGAGTACCAATAGGGATTTCAATTAAATTAGGCCTCACTGCCTCATTAAAACGATGACGATCCATACCCAGATAAGATGGAGCATCTCGCAGTCGAATGAGTCTAGGCAATACATAGGAAATACTCATTTCACTCACCAAAAACACAAAAAGTAATTTCTAACAAAATATAAAACACGTTTTGTTTTATTTATTACATCAAATTGTGTTCTAAAGATCAATAGCTACAGTAGAATTAAAATAATTCGATGAAAGATTAAAAGAAGATAACCATATAATACGGTTCATTTGTTATGATTTTTTTGAGACAAACCCTTCTGTCTAGGAAAGGAGGGTTTGATATCTGATAATAGATTACATTAAGATTATTAAATAATTATGATTATAATTGATTTATATTGTCATGCTCAATACATCTGTGGGATGAGAGAACAATCTACCTTCACAAACCACTTTTGCACCATGTTGTTCATATAATCGATTTAAACTAGGTTTTAGCGTATCTAGCAAAATCAAATCTGAGCCTGCCGCAATTGTTAACCGTTTTGCTTCTTCAATAACCTGTTTACCAAATCCTAAGCCACGATACTCTTTATCGACATAAACGTACATAAGCTCACGTGAATTAGGGAATTCATGCTCCAGTAGAGCAAACATAGAAACAGGTTGTCCTGCGTAAGTTCCAATATACACATCGTTGCTCAACGTACGCATCACGCCTTCCCGATATTCAACGCCTTTGTTACGAATATACCCCCATTCATCTTCAGCCCATTTAGCTACAAGAGGAAGATATTCCATGCAATCACTTAATCGTGTAAAAGTAAGCTTGTGTTTTGCTAAAGCAGAACTAAACAACAACATCATATATACCTCATTTTTAATAGGCTAAAGCAGATTCTAAACGTATTAATCTTCTTCGACCTTGTTCACAAACCATTATGGCGGCTAATCCTATGATTGCGCCAAACATATAATACCAAGCGGGTGAAATAAAATTACTTGTTGTATTCACCAGCCACATCATCACCATAGGCGTTGTACCACCAAACAATGAAATGCCTACATTAAAAGCGACTCCAAACCCACTATAACGATATTGATGAGGAAATAGAGTAACCATGTATGCGTTGAGTGGCGCATAAGTAATGGCAATCAAAATAGACATGAAAACCAATCCCATTGCAATCAAAACAACATTTCCGGTGGCCAGTAGGAAAAAAATGGGAATACTCAAAAGTAACATAGCCACCATACCCAATCGAATTACTTTTAACAACCCGATTCTGTCTGCTAACAAAGCAATAAATGGTTCAAGTGTGGCATCAACTGCTAAAGCTATGGTGATAATTAATGTAGCTAAACCAAGTGAAATATGAAAATAACTATGTAGATACGTTGCAGTAAATACATAAGTCCCAAATGTCATGATACTGACCAACCATGCTATGCCAATAATACCAAGTACTATCAAAGGTGCTTCTTTTAGCGCAGCCAGAAATGGCAGACGTCGTTTATCATGTTGAACAATATTTTCATATTCAGGCGTTTCAGCAACATGGGTTCGTAAATAAAAAATCAAAATGCCAGCAATCAAAGCTAATCCAAAACCGATTCGCCATCCCCAATCTGGCATAAATGATGCCGTAAGGAATGAAGCAGCCAGGCCTGCTAGTATCAAACCAGTGCTGTAAGCCGAACTGGTTAAACAACCATACAATGCTTTTTTCTCAGGCTTAGCGTGTTCAACAAGAAAAATAGCAGATCCAGTAAATTCGCTACTTGCGACAAAACCCTGTATAACTCTCAACAAAGTAATAAAAAGAGGTGCTGTAATTCCAATATATTGGTAAGAAGGAATAATGCTGATCATGGCTGTAGGGATCGCCATCGCTAAAATACTGAGAGTTAAAGCACGCTTCCTACCGAATTGATCACCAATATAGCCGAAAAAAAGTGAACCAATTGGTGCTAATAAATAACCAACAGCAAATACACCAAAAGCACTTAAAAGCGAAGCAAATTGATTGTCATTAGGAAAATAAGTTGCTGCAATAATTGGCGCGAAATAGCCAAAAAGAGCAAAGTCATACCATTGTAATGCTGTGCCAGAAATTCCAGCGAATAATGCTTTACTCGAAGAGGATATGTTCATCAGCAACTCCTATGCTCATCAAGTTATTAATACCCATTTGGTCACATTTAAAAATTTGCCACTCTAATAAAGCAACCCCACCAATTTTTTTATAAAAATGCCTGGCTTCTCGGTTATTTCGAGATACCCACCACTCTATTCTTGAACAGTTATAAGCAGCTGCTTTACATGCAACATACTTGAATAAAGCGCACCCAATTCCTTGACGCCGATACTGAGGAGAAACATATAAATTCTCAATATAAATCCCCGAAGTTACATTCACGCAAATATTATTTTGGGTGTAATTGAACATCACCAAACCGCAAATTTTTTTGTCCACCAAGGCTATACCAATGAAATGGTTAGGCTGATTACAAAAAAGAAGTTCACCAAGCTGTGATTGGGTTATTTTAATTTTATCCAGAATGTTCTCATACTTAGCCAGTTCCAGAATTATTGCATAAATTTGACTCAAATGCTTCGATTTTGCTTGAATTATTGCCACCATAGGATATCTTAATAACGGTTGTAAATAATGTGATCATAAACTATGAACAAGGATATAGTACTCATTCCCGGAGCGTTGGCAACCCCAAAGCTGTGGAATCTACAAGAGATATTTTTTCAGGAAAGCAAACGATTTCATTATGTTGATGTACTCAATAGTAATTCTATTGTGGAAATGGCTCATCGTTTTACTTCAATTGCCCCTAAAAAATTTACTTTAATTGGATTTTCTATGGGAGGATATATTGCCCTCGAGTTGTATCGCCATATCCCCAATAAAATTGAAAAACTCATTCTAATTAATTCCGCTGCAAAGCTAGTCTCTGAGAAGGGACAATTGGAACGCGAGCGTTCTCTCGATTTAATCGATAAAGGAAAGTTTGATTTCTTAATCAAGCTTATCTTTAAAAATTCTATTTATAATAAACAAAAGCACAATTTGCTATTACCTATAGCTCAAGAAATGGCAATGGAAGTCGGGGTCAAGAATTATAAAAAACAACTCAACGCCATTTTGAATAAACCAGATCATTCAACTTTATTACCTTCAATTGAATGCCCAACGCTGTTAATAGCCAGTAAAGAGGATCATGTTATGCCTCCTGAGCGTTCAGAGCATATGGCAAAGAATATCAAGCACTCCACACTCATTTATTTTGAGCAATGCGGTCACATGGCTATGTTGGAGAAACCAGAAGAAATGAACCAAATATTAAATGATTGGCTATAAGTAGTACTGCTGTTACAGGTGTAGCAATGCATAGCGTTGATGAAGATGGAACTATTAGTGTTAACTTAAATGACTATAATGAGTTATCAGACTCTATTCGGTTTCGTGCGAAAATTGATCACTTAACCGAGAAGTTAAATTGCCCAAAAGAAATTTCCAATTTTTCCATTTCAATGCTTTTTCACGGTGGTCAACGGTATTACATTTCAAATCTATATCTTTGGGCAATTCCATATAGAACTGAAGGATTATATCGAGGAGATGTTGATCATGACCGTAGTATTTATAATGGCAAAGAGTTTTTTATTCAGCGAGATATAAAGTATGATGCAATGCAAATTCCTATCATTCAAATATTAGAAGCCCGTTACAGATTAAGTACTACATTCGCTATGGTTCGCCAATGTGATGAATGTGATTTAATTGTGGAGGCCTATCATTCTGAAAAAGTAGCAGATCCCAAAAAGCTCTACTACCAAGTCCGAGATCCCTTTGAACAATTTATATGCCTTTTTCTTGATGCAATGTTGCCAGAAATAAAAACAGCTCTGCCAAATCAAAAATGGTTGGCACTATTTAATGATAGGGAATTCAGAAACAATGTTATTATGCGAAAAGCGGTTAAAAAAACACTAATGCAACTCACGCCAAGAGAACTACAATGCTTAAGCATGATTTCCAAGGGCATGACCATAAAAAAAATCGCTGAATACCTTCATCTATCCAGTGAAACAGTAAATACTCATGCCAAATCCATACGAAATAAAATGAACTGCGTTAATATTACCGAAGCCGTCTCAAAAGCCTTTCGTTTAGGGCTGTTATCGTAAAATACCCAAATTTGGGGATAGGATATCTTGCCGAACATTTTATACTCCACCATGTTGTCATAATATTTACACGGAGTTGTAACATGGGATGTATTGTAGAGTTTAACGATGGCTTTCAATTTGATTTTGTTCAAAATAAATGTAAACAAAAACTATGGATTGACGTTTTACTGCGATTTAGTAAAGCTAATATTGAGCATTTAGCTTATATTCTTGATTTGCCAGCTGAAACAATAAGTCAGGTATATCAAGGCAAAGATTATCTTGAGCAAGAACCGGCTGAGCGTTTGGGGCAATTATTCTTAATAACATTTGGGACTTAAATGTTGGCTCTAAATCACATTCGCTGCCTTTGTATCAATAATACTATTGGCAGCTGATTGATATTCGTTTTTTATCCTTCTTGTATAAAAAGTGCCATATTTTTAAAATTCAGCAACACATACAGTTATAAATTCTTTCAACCGTCCACTAAGCTTTCCATGTCTCTGAAATAGCATAAACCTACATTCTGCATCAAAAAACAATTGAGTAGAGCATGATACGCAATAACCTTTGGAATAGGATGGTTATGAAAACATCCACTGATAGAGCTGAACATAATCCCTTATAGCTTCCACGGTGGCTTAGTGTTTTTTAAGACCACTGCATTTATGAGGACCATTTTAGCAAAAATAGCCTCCTGATTTAATAGTATTCTTTAGAATAATTAAGTAAGATTTTTTGAATGGTGAACAAAGTGGCTGTATTACTAATATTGATGTGAGTAGTATGCAATAGATATAAATACATTCCGATTTAATTTGGAGCGACTTTGACGATAGAGATGGATGCTGAGAGAGGAGATCAATATGGGGCATAGGAAGCACATCAAATTATTTGAAACTCAATCAAATGGATTTTTTAAAATTATTTTAATTACCATCTTATCTTTCATGGGATTAAATGCCTATGCAAATATAGAGTCCTATCACATCAAATACCACAAAGACTCCAAAGTGAAAAGTGTGTCATTATCAAACACGGAACTATTAATTGAGTTCCATCGTTATGGAAATTCAATAGGAAGACTTCTAACAAAAACAAATGATGCTCAAAATATAAAAATAGATAATATTTATGGGAAAAATCTGGTTATTCATGTTCTATACATCAATAAAGATGGGAGCCGAATAAGATGTTGGGGTGTCTCGAAACCTAAAACAAATACAATTGAGATCCAGTGTGATAAAGTTGTTTCGTTGAAAAAGATAGAAGAAGCGAAGCCCTCTGGCTCACTCAATGGAGAATAGGCTGCCAATAACCCCAAATTTATAACTCCTGTAGTGGATTAAAGCCTCATCACTTAAACAAAGCCGCGAGTTGCTGAGTTAAAATACTGGCTATTGACATATATAATGTCATCGCATGACACTATATAGCGCTCAAATGATAAGGAAAATCAATCAAAATGACTAACAAAATTCAAGGCAAAGTAAAATGGTTTAGTAAAGATAAGGGATATGGCTTTATTGAAAGCAATGGTAAAGATTACTTTGTCCACTTTAGTGCGATTCAAAATAGCGGCTTTAAAACGCTTCCTGATGGGGCAACCGTTCATTTTAAAATGGGCAAAGGGCAGAAAGGACTTCAGGCAGAAGAGGTTGAAGTAATTAAATAATATAAAGACCATCATTTTATCTTTCTGCACATACAGCTCTGATTGCAACCTATTTTACGCGTAACCATAATCAAGGAGGAAAAAAGTGAACAAACGAGTTGCTTTAGTTACCGGTGGTACAGGGGGCATTGGCACCGCCATATGCCAAGAAATGCAAAAACTGGGTTATCAAGTTATTGCCTGTTATTTCAAACACGGCAATCATGATTTGGCAAGAGAATGGCAGAAAAACCAAGCCCAGCAAGGATTTGATATCGACATTGCCTATGCGGATATTTCTGCTTTCAACGATTGTGAAAAATTGACCGACTTGGTCATAGAAAGGTATGGCAAAATTGACGTCCTAGTCAACAATGCTGGTGTAACGAGTGATGCTACCTTGAAAAAAATGACTTCTGAACAATGGCAGGATGTCATCCAGGCTAATTTAACCAGCGTCTTTAACATGACGAAAAACGTATTATCGACTATGTTGGATAATGGTTATGGACGCATTATCACCATTTCTTCCGTTAATGGGCGCAAAGGCCAATTTGGCCAATGTAATTATGCTGCCAGTAAATCGGCACTGTATGGATTTACTAACAGTCTCGCACAAGAGGTGGCAAAGAAAGGGATTACTGTAAATACCATCTCCCCTGGCTACATCAGTACAGAGATGCTCGCCTCCCTGAGGGATGATATTTTAGAAGCGATTATTGCCCAAATTCCTGTGGGGCGATTAGGGAAGCCCCAGGAAATTGCTCGCGCTGTTGCTTTTCTGGCCGATGAGCAAAGTGGCTTTATTACTGGTGCCAATTTTGATATCAACGGTGGGCAATACATGTAGTCACTTGAATTCATCTTGGAAAATAAAATAACTTTTTATTTCTTAGTCCCTAATGTTATAGCCGCCATCCACATAGAGAATTTGCCCCGTAATGGAAGCGGCTTTATCCGACACCAAAAACGCCGCCATCTCACCAATCGCCTCTATAGTCACCAGCTGATGAAGGGGTGCTTCATTGGCTGCCTTCTCCATCAGTTTATCAAAATCGGCCAACCCTGATGCCGCGCGCGTACTGATTGGTCCCGGAGAAATGGCATTGACCCGAATCTTTTTGCTCCCAAGTTCCATAGCAAGATAACGCACTGAAGTTTCTAAAGCG
>NZ_LNXS01000044.1:0-60946 GCF_001467525.1 Legionella anisa | reverse complement strand
CCTTAACTGGCCCCATGAGGTTGTAATTTTTAACGACTCTTTCTGCACCATAATAACTCATGGTCATGATACTTCCTCCATTGATCATCAGTGGCTCAGCTGCTTTTGCCAATCGAATAAGAGAATGACAAGAAATATCTATGGCCACCATAAATCCCTCTTTGGAGCAATCGACAACCCGACCTTGTAAATCCGCTTTTGGCGCAAAAGCAATGGCATGAATGACAAAATCAAGATGACCCCAGCTCTCTTTTATCCTTAGGAATAATGCATCGAATTGGGCTTTATCCGTCACATCAAGAGGCATGAAAATGGATGCTGAAACCTGTTCTGCTAGAGGCTGAGCATAACTCTTGGCTTTCTCATTCTGATACGTGATGGCTAATTCGCAATTGGCGTCATGCAATACTTTGGCACAACCCCAGGCAATCGAGTGCTCATTGGCAATGCCAATAATCAGTCCTTTTTTATTCTTCATAGGCTTCCAATTCCAGTTTAGTATTTAAGTAGTGACATGGTATGCAGTGCCATCATCCGTTCTTCATTGGCCGAAACAATACGGGTTTCAAAAGGTTTTAGAAACTCCAAACGACGTAAGATAGCATCACGCACAAACGCTGAATTCTCGCCAATACCACCAGTAAAAACAATCGCATCAACTCCACCTAGGGCCACTGCCATCATACCCATGAATTGGGCCGTTTTGAGGCAGAAGTACTCTAATGCAAATCGTGCCTTTTCACTCTCGCTCTCTTCTAGAATTTTGAGGTCATTGGAGAGCTCCGATAAACCAAGAAGCCCAGACTCATTATAAAAAAGATGCTCAATCTCATCAGAAGACAACCCGAGCTGACGTATCATAAACAGCACAGCACCGGGATCGAGATTGCCACAACGAGTCCCCATCGGTAACCCATCTAATACGGTCATACCCATCGTGGTATCAATGCTTACGCCATGATGCATTGCGCATAAACTCGCCCCATTGCCAAGATGGGCCGCAATAATCCGTCCATTCACCAAGGAAGGTTCATGTTGACATAAGGTATGCGTAATCCATTCATACGATAAACCATGAAACCCATAGCGACGAACACCTTGGGCTCGTATTGTTTGTGGTAAAGCGTATTCAGTGAATAAAGCCTCATGATGGGCATGAAATGCCGTATCAAAACAAGCAATCTGGGGTATCTCGGGTTTCAATTGATTAATGATTTCAATAGCCTTGAGATTATGGGGTTGGTGCAAAGGAGCCAAAGGTGCCAACTCCCATAATTGCTTCATCACCCTTGAATCGATTACCACACTGCTTTTAAAAAGCGTACCGCCATGGACAATCCGATGTGCCACTACAGTCACTGGCCACTGCTCACTCCATGCATCAATCCAATTTAAAATAAAACGTAAGGCTTCTTCATGGGTGCACTGTTCTGAAAGACTTTTTTGATCAATTGGGGCATCGCCAGAATTTAGTAGAGCATCGGTGGCTGTAAATAAAGGCTTGCCCCCTATATCGACTACTTTCCCATAAGCTAAACGCTTTGGATTGGGTTGTCTTGAAAAAAGCTGAAATTTGATACTGGAGGAGCCTACATTAATCACAAGAAGGCACGAGGCTTTGATGTTCGTCATTTAATTCGTCCTTCCTTTCGCGCTGAGGCCATTTTAACAGCCAGAGCACAGGAAAAAAGGCGTGTGCGCAGTGAATCAGCACGACTTACCAAAATGATGGGCACACGGGCCCCTAAAACAATGCCAGCAGCATCCGCATGCCCTAAAAAGGTGAGTTGCTTGGCTAAAATATTACCCGATTCAATTTCAGGCACCAAAAGAATATCAGCATCCCCAGCAACCAGCGAAACAATTCCTTTTTCTTTGGCTGCCTCTTTGTTAATTGCGTTATCAAACGCCAAGGGGCCGTCAAGGATGCCATGGGTTATCTGACCTCGGTCAGCCATTTTACATAAAATCGACGCATCAACTGTGGCTTGCATCTTGGGATTGACGGTTTCAATAGCCGCCAATACAGCTACTTTGGGCTTCTTATCTTCACCATACAATACTCGCCAAAGGTGAATGGCATTCTGACAAATGTCGGCTTTGTCACTCGCACTTGGGGCGATATTAATCGCTGCATCGGTAACAATCAGTGGCTTGTGGTAAGAAGGTACATCCATGACATAGGCATAGCTGACTCGGTGTTGGGTGCGTAAACCGGATGCCGAAGGCACAATCGCTGCCATTAATTCATGGGTGCTTAAGGAGCCTTTCATGATGGCATCAATCTCGCCTGCAGCGGCCAAATCAGCCGCTTTATTGGCGGCAGCATCGCTATGCTCAGTATCCAGTGTTTCCCATTGGGATAAATCAATATGGGCATCACGAGCTGCACCCTTCATTTTAGCCAAAGGTCCCACCAATAGAGGAGTAATGAGTCCTGCCTTCACCGCATCGTTCACCGCTTCCATGACGTTGCTCGTTACAGGATGTACGATTGCCGTACGGATAGCTGCCATACAGCGACACGTCTTAATAATGGCTTCAAAGCGATCGTGGTTATACATTTCAATAGATGGAAGATGAGCACGCGCCACGCGCATTTTTTCTGTTGGTGCAAGGACGGTTGCTAATCCCTCAATCACGGTTTCTCCACGCTGATTGACACCCTTGCAACCAAAAATCACAATGGGTTTATTGGTACGCTTGTCCTTAACCAGGAGGGTAATGGTGATGGTATCGCCTAAACGCACTGGCTTTTTAAATTGGATATCCTGTTCAAGATAAATCGTACCTGGCCCAGGTAAAACGGTGCCAAGAAGTGCGGAAATCAATGTGCCAGACCACATACCATGCCCAACAATCCCATGAAAAATAGTACTCTTGGCAAACACGGGATCCACATGAGCGGGATTCACATCGCCCGACATGGCAGCAAACAAATTGATGTCGTCTTGAGTGAGCGTTTTACTTAAGCTGGCCTGACGGCCCACTTCAAGTTCATTAAAGGTCACATTCTCAAGAAATTCCTGCTCCATCCTTCTTCCTTTCTATTTCTGATGCACATAAGCGCCGGGGGCTGCTGGTAGTGACGTATCTATAACCGGTGGAGGAATGCGTTTCTTGGTGGATTGCAGTACCAGCCACTCATGCCAACCGCGCCACCAGGAACCCTCACGCCTTTCTGCAACGGTTAGCCAGTTTTCGGGGTTTAAGTACGCCTCGCCCTCTTTATGCTCATGAATACGGTAAGAGCGCCCTGGATGTCCCGGTTCACTCACAATACCCACATTATGGCCGCCACCCGTGAGGACGAAGGTCACATCACCATCCGTCATCAAGTGGATTTTATACACTGACTGCCAGGGAGCTACGTGGTCTTTTTCAGTGCTCACAGCAAAAACAGGCCACTGAATGTTTTCGGCGGCCACCGGTTTTCCTTCCACCGTATAACGCCCCTCGGCAAAATCATTTTTTAAAAAAAGTTTTTCAAGGTATTCGCTGTGCATTTTATAAGGCATTCGGGTAGCATCAGCATTCCAAGCGGTTAAATCAATCATTCCACGCCGCATGCCATGCATGTAATCTTGAATCATCTTGGACCAGATTAAGTCATAAGCACGCAACATCTGGAAAGAACCCGCCATTTGCTTCGTGTCCAGATACCCCTGTTCCTGCATCATGCTTTTCAGAAAATCCACTTGGCTTTCCGTCACAAAAAGCATTAATTCACCAGCCTCGGTAAAATCCCCTTGGGCTGCCAACAGCGTAAGGCTATTTAACCGTTCATCCTTGTCTCTTCCCATCACGGACGCCGTAATTAGGGCCAAGGTGCCGCCTAAACAATAGCCCATCAGATTGATTTTGGTCTCTGGTAGAATGGTGGAAACCGCATCAATCGCCGCCATGGCACCAAGACGATAATAATCATCCATCCCCAAATCACGGTCCTCTTTATCGGGATTGCGCCAGGAGATTATAAATACCGTGTGTCCTTGCTTTACGAGCCACTTCACCAAAGAATTATGTGGGGACAAATCCAGTATATAATATTTCATAATCCAAGCCGGCAGTATCAATATCGGCTCTTTGTATACCGTCTTGGTTTGTGACTCATATTGAATGAGTTCAATTAAATGATTTTGAAACACCACACGTCCTGGCGTAATGGCCACCTGTTGGCCTGGGATAAAGTGTTCGGAGCCTGTTGGTGGTGTGCCGGTTAGTTTTTCTAGCCAGTCTTCTAATGCAATTTGGCTGCCTTGAGTGAGATTAAGGCCACCAGTGCGCAGGGCTTCGTTGAATAAATCAGGGTTCGACCAGACAAAATTGGAGGGGGATAAAGCATCAAGCCATTGGCGTGCCCAAAATGAAACCGTGCGCTCCACCGGACGAGGTAACCCTGGTACATTCGTTGTAGCACGTCGCCACCAATCCTCCACCTGCAAAAACCCTTCTGCGAATAAACGCCATGGCATGGGCTGCCAACTGTCTTTTTTGAATCGCACGTCTTTACCACCAGCAGCACGGTCAACGCAAACGATGTTATTAATGCAATCATTGGCATGAACAAGAGGATAAGCAGCCAATTCCGATAATAATCCAGGGGTTTGGGCCAATTGCCAAAGCCAGGTGGAATAGGATGAACCGATTGCTGCGGGACTTATTCCCATAGTCCATTTCGCGAGGTTTGCGTGAACCAGGCGAGTAAAGAACAGAAAGAAATCATCAGGGGTACTGACCTCAGTAGGGACACAACACGAATCCAAATCGTCCATCGATTCTTTTTGCTGGGTCAATAGAATTTCCTTAGGACAACATTGCTTCTCTAATCCCTTCATCACCGGCATCCTTAGTATTAAGCTCTATAATCAATAAGATACAGTAATAATAGCACAAGATTTAACCCGCCTCCTTCGGTTCAAGAGCCACTTCATCCAGGGGGAAGGAACTAAATAATCACCCCGTGCGGATTTCTGAGGCCAGAGAGCGCTTCTATTTCTTGAGGCTTTAATAAGGATTCCTGCTTAAAGCCTAAACAGTTCGCACTGGCACTAAGAATATGGGCCCAAGTTTGACGATTGACAAACAGCATGCCTGCGGTATCCAAAGTTCCTCCTTGATTGATAAATCCTAAAAAGATAGTTTGCTTACCTGTGTCAAGCGGTCTTAGAACGCCTGCCATCACTTCAGGCCGCGTATGGCTTATAAAAATTCGTGAAGCAATGTGGGCAGGATAATACGCTTGGCGCAAACTGTAGGAGGTTTGAAAAAGCGCTTCCCGAGGAGTTCGTGGATTGCGAAAACGACCCGGCTCCATCATATAATTGACCACTGCCACAATGCCTCGTTCTGCAAGTCGCTTCTCAGCGATTAATGCGTGTTGCAATTGATAAGAGCCAATGGCTGTTAAAATGATGTCTGCTTTATCAGGATTCTTAAGAGGTCTCATACGAATTATCCCATCTTCCAACAGTTGCTTGGCTTGTTGCTCGCTCCATTGCAAAGGAACTTTTTCTTTAGATACCACCAACGTCACAATAGCACCATGCATCCGGTAACATCCATCAAGCGCTGCCACGGTAGAATTATAGTCGGCGGGAAATAACACACGCGACACATCCGAATATTCGCTTAACAAAGCTTCACACAAGGTGGTGTCTTGATGTGAGCGCTCATTCTTGCCATTTTCATACGTATGAGAAGTCAACACGAGAGGAACCGATAGCCATCCGGGTTTTTTGCCACACGCGTGTAACTCATCAGACCAATTCAATTCTTGCCGAATGGCACCTAGCATTTTGAGGGCAAAGGCTTCATAAGTCACCACTAGATTAATCCCTGCTTTATTACCAAGGCAGGCACAAACTACCGCTTCTTCATTGAGCACAGTAATCACTTGTCCATCGATGGCTTCCAATTCTTGAGACTCCACTTCCGTCACCCGATGTTTTAAATGATGGAGCGTCTTTAGCATGTGATTGGATAACATCTCGTCAGGATTCCCTACCCGTGGTCTTAACTCAGGATTGGCTTGTACGTAGGCTAAAAAGGTATTGTCAATAGCCGACATAGGACACCCTACGAGCTGCTCATTGCCATTCGTCGTGTAAAATAGTAACTGTGGGTGACTTTTTATTCGCACGTGACGATTGGCAATAGGGTAATCACGCTCTGATGGCCTCTTCGTTTGAGCGTGATTTTTTAAGGTGTCTCGAGCATGGATTAATTCAGCAAAAGGTACAAACAGTCGCTGTACCCCTTCATTAAAACGTCGTCTAGCCACCGCATCGGTTTTTGGATTGGCGCTTAAAGGAAGGCTATGCGCAGCATTGGTGCCCGCCCCATAAAATCCTGCCCCTTTAGGTGCCACAGCCACCCCATAAGGCAACAAAACAGGGTAAGATTCCTCTTTGACCAAAACACTTTGGCCGCGTGCTTGCAATAAACGTTCCCCTTCTAAAATGAGGCAAGCAAAGGCAGCCGGATCGGTGCCATCAAAGACCATGGGATCAAAATGATACGTTTTTAGGTGCTGTAAAAAGGAGGATAAACCTTCCCCTTGTGCTTCTAACGAGCGTTGGTCAATACGCCTGCCATTGAATATCATCATCGGAATGACGAAACCACAGTCTGTAGCACGCCACCAATGAGGCGCCCAATCCGAGCCACGCTGCTCCTCAAATGCCCCATCCGATAAGAAAGCAACCAAACTTTCATTAGGCAAGGGCATATGGCTATACTGTAAGCCTGCAAAACCAAGGTAACCTCCTTCTAAGATACCTCCTGCAGTATGGATATTGACATGACTGCCTAAGGGGGAATCCTGTTGCCCTTTTTTATTCAATCGATAAGAATAAAAATCAGTCACGTAACGAGTTAAGCCTTCATTGGTCAGTTCATAGCGCTTTTCATGTTCAGGGCACATATTATCTAACAAAAGATTCACACTATCGATAGCCGCCACACAGTGACCTTGTTCCATGACCCAACCACGAGTCCTCTCACTTAAGGCATTGGCGAGCATGAAACCGACATAAGCAGGCACCATATTGAGTGAACCTCCTGTATGGCCTTGCGGATTGGTTTTAAACGCATTCGGGTCTAAAGGCTGTCCTTCTAAATCGACACAACTCGCATAAGTTTGATGCACCACCAACCACATGGCCGCATTAGCAATGCGATCGGCGGCGGTAAACAATGCGAGAGTACTTGCTTCACTTTGCCCTTTTTGGGCTAACTCAGAAATGACGTATTGCACCTTGATTTGCGTTGCTTTTTGATGAGAAATGGCTCCATAGCCCATTGCCCATTTTTGGAAAAGCGATTGTTCATCAGCCATGTTACCATCCCTTTCAGTAATCCTTTCCGGATGTTTGTTGTGCTTGAATTTAATATAAGTGTAATGCATACCCGCTAATTCTCCATTCTTTAGGTTATGAAAGTCATTGAAGCATGGTGTTAATAAATTTCTAAGTAAAAAAGAAATCAGTGAGAATTTTCTTCGGAATGGTTCGTTTGTGCTAAGCTATAATAAATTATTGTGGCAATGTGATGGCATTCATGGACGAACAAGGCTTAAAACAAGGGGAAAGAACCATCCCCAAGGAACAGAATTCTTCATTCTCAGCATGGTCTCAATCTTATCAATTGTGGAATGATGGGCTTCATTACTCTATTGATTTTTGGCAACGAAGTACTTTATTTTTCGACACACTGCGCCAACGCGCCAATGACATGATGGCGCATGAACAACAAGGGATGCCACCGCCTCTGCGCTTTACATACGAGCAGGTATTGGATGGTCGAAACTTGAAACCCAAAACGAATTATGCGCTCCTTAAAATTCTTGAAGTCGACGATATTTGTTTTAAAAATTGTTTTGATCCCAATAAACCTCCTGTCATTATTGTCGATCCTCGTGCCGGTCACGGCCCAGGGATTGGTGGTTTTAAACGAGATTCTGAAATAGGAATTGCTCTGCATCGAGGTCATGCCGTTTACTTTGTCACATTTTACCCTCACCCCATCCCTCACCAAACTCTGAGCGATGTGCTGGCCACGATGAAGCAGTTCGTGGAACAAGTGAAAATCTGGCATCAAAACCAATCCCCCATTCTTTATGGCAATTGCCAAGCCGGTTGGATGTTGGCATTACTCGCTTCGGACTGTAAGGGTTTAGTAGGTCCACTGGTGATGAATGGCTCACCCATTTCCTATTGGGCAAGCAGCAAAGAAGAAACCAATCCTATGCAATTGCTCGGCGGATTGTTAGGAGGCGTGTGGCTTACTCGCTTTCTTTCCGATTTAAACGATGGAACATTGGATGGCGCATGGCTTGTGCAAAATTTTGAATGTTTAAATCCTACTACCGCTATCTGGGATAAATATCATCGTCTCTTTGATGAAATAGACACAGAGCGCGCGCGTTTTTTAGATTTTGAACACTGGTGGAATGGCTTTTATCAATTCAGTCAAGAAGAAATCACTGAAACGGTAGCAAGCCTTTTTATTGGCAATCAATTGGAGCGTGGCGAAATCACCCTTCATCACCATTGCGTGTTGGATTTAAAGCGTATTCATAATCCCATTGTGATTTTTGCATCCCAAGGCGATGAAATCACCCCACCTTATCAAGCGCTGCATTGGTTAAGAACTATCTACCCAACGACTACTGATTTAAAAAGGGCAAAACAATGCATTGTTTATTTGCTTCATCCTACGGTAGGTCATTTGGGTATTTTTGTTTCAGCCAAAGTGGTTCGCTTGGAACACCGCGCCATTTTAGAACATTGTGCGGCAATAGAGGAACTACCGCCCGGTTTGTATGAAATGATAATTGATAATCCCACAGGCGACCCGGATTGCAGCAAGGAACAGTATAGAGTTCGCTTTGAAGAACGTGATTTGACAGAACTTTGTTCCATCAAACCTCTCGAACCCTTTGAAAGCGTTCGCAAAATATCGGAAGCAAACGATTATCATTATCGCATCCTTGGTCAACCTTGGGTTCGAGCGTTTAGCAATCCATTGTCCACGTTTTGGTTAGAGAAAATGCATCCCATGCGTCTAAGTCGCACCGTTTTTTCCGAAAAAATGAACCCCACTATGCGTTCTATGTCATGGTTAGCCAGAGTAGTGGAAGAGAATCGCCAAGCTCTTGTAGAAGAGAATGTGTTCAAAAAACTGGAACAATTGGGTTGTGACATGATTCGTTCTTCAATAGAAAGCTTGAGGAATCAACGCAATGAATGCATGGAGCAGGTGTTTGAATTCCTCTACGGAGAATGACAATGAATAACGATTTGCATTGGTGGAAGGGAAGCCACCGCACTGGCATTGAGATGTTGAACTAAACAGTGAGTTGATAAGGATACCACAGATGAAAACGAAACACGAGCAACACCCTAACTCACACTATAAGCCACCTCGAAAGGCTTGGCAACCTTCTGTACGCGGATTAATTCTGATTCTTATTTTTGTGATTATCGGGTATTACCTCTTTACAGAACATCGGGCTCATGTGACTGGCTTTTTGGCGGCTTTTCCCTGGTGGATAGTACTGTTTTTATTATGCCCTTTAATGCACCTTTTTCATGGAGGGCATGGCCACCATCATGATAAAAAGGAAAACAACTCGGACTCTGATAAGGATGAATGATGGAACACTCTAACGCCTATGGTCTTTGGTTTTTAGTCATTGTTAACTCGGCCATTTTTATCCTCTTTGCCTTCAGTTTCACCCGATTCAAAACCAAGAGAGATTGGAAGAGTTTTGGTGCCTTTTCTGCCTTTGTCATCGCTTACTTTACGGAAATGTACGGTTTCCCTTTAACCATTTATCTCTTATCCGGCTGGCTTGCTAATTATTATCCGGGTATTAACCTCTACAGTCATGACAGTGGCCATCTACTGCATACGTTATTGGGATTAAAAGGCGATCCACATTTTGACCTGCTCCATATCCTCAGTAATCTCTTCATCTTGGGCGGCCTTTATTTGATTTATTCAGGATGGAGTACGCTTTATGCAGCACAGAAAAACAATCAACTTGCTACCACAGGACTTTACGCCTACGTTCGTCATCCGCAATACGATGGTTTCATTCTCGTCATGATTGGATTTTTATTGCAATGGCCAACCCTTATTACCTTAGTGATGTTTCCAATCCTAGTGTATGTTTATGTGCATCTTGCTCGGCGAGAAGAAAAAGATACCTTGGCTGAATTTGGGGAAGCTTATCAACGTTATGCCGATAAAACACCGGCTTTTCTGCCCCATCTTTTTTCTAAACAATCGACAAAAGGAGACGCGTCATGATGTTTTTATTTCACATCGCGATAACTATGGGTTTCATTGCATTTATATTAAGCATAAGTCTTCTTATTTGGGGACTGCGCCACCAGGGAGCTGGTGTGTCATTAGCTAAAGTACTAGGTTCCTTAATCGCTGTTCTTTCCGTGATTGGCGTACTATGCAGTGGCTATTATGGTATTAAATATTGGCATGAAGGCTACTTTGAAACACCCGCTGCAATGGAGAAGGTTCCACACTGATGAAGAACACAAAATGGAAGGTAAAGGCTGGCACTAATACTCGTCTTTTGCTTTTCATGACTGGCAGATGTACGATTAGGATAATCCATTGAAAAAATAATAAGGAGATTTCATTATGTTTAAACGGAATGCATTAATTCTATTGGCCGCTTGCAGTTTAGTGACCACAACGCTCTTTGCTGAGGAAATGTCTTCAGGTTCTCAAATGAATAATACGAATAGCATGGGAATGCAAAGTAATAATCAGCAGTCAACCCAACTACAAGAAGAAATGAAACAAATGCAAGAGTCAATAAAACAAATGCAGGAGATGCATGATAAGCTCATGAACGCGAAAACGCCAGAGGAAAAAAAATCGTTAATGCAAACTCAAATGCCCATGATGGAAGAAAACATGCATACCATGCAAAAAGGCATGAAGATGATGAAAGGTATGCACGATGATACAGCAAAACAACCTGAAATGATGGATCAGCGCATGAAAATGATGCAAATGATGGTGCAAATGATGCAAATGATGATGGATCGCCAAATGATGGGATGCCCAATGATGAAAAACAAATAAATTCTCTGGATGAAAGAGCCCATTACTCGCTCCAATCCAGTATGAGGCTCTTTCTTAATTAAATTTTTCTGATGGCACACAATGAATGTCATCTGCCACAAACAAAATTGGAACATGATGGGTAAAAACACGGTCATTGCTCAAAGTCATGAAAAACTAATCGGCAGGATAGTCGAAATCAATGGGCCTGTTGTCAAAATACGTTGTGATGTTTTACCTTCTTTACATCAGTCTCTTGAAACCCACACTGAGAATGATCAATATATTTTAGAGGTGTGTCAGCATCTTGATCAACATCACGTGAGAGCCCTCACACTTCATCGCGCAACGGGGTTGCAAAGAGGATTAGCGGTCTATGATCAAGGCACGTCATTACAAATTCCAGTTTCTAAAGAGTGCTTGGGCCGTCTTTTAAATATTTTTGGTGAGCCTTTAGATGGTGGCTCACCATTAGAAACCAATGAATACCGTGATATTCTAGCCAACCCCGCGCCACTTGAAATGACGATCGCTCAAGAGAGCATTCTTGAGACAGGAATTAAAGTGATTGATTTACTTTGCCCCTTCGTTAAAGGCTCTAAAACGGGATTGTTTGGTGGCGCAGGAGTTGGAAAAACGGTACTACTGATGGAGTTGATGCATGCTATTATTCAATTACATCAAGGGACTTCCGTTTTTGCTGGCATCGGAGAGCGCATTCGGGAAGGACATGAATTATGGTATGAGATGAAATCGGCCGGAGTGATGGATAAAACCCTCATGGTATTTGGTCAAATGGATGAATCGCCAGGGGTTCGTTTTCGTACAGGATTATCCGCATTAACCTATGCGGAATATTTGCGTGATACATTAGGACATGAAGTTCTTTTTCTTGTTGATAATATTTATCGTTTCGTGCAAGCCGGCAGTGAAATTTCAGGACTTTTAGGCAGGATGCCTGCGAGTGTCGGTTATCAACCGACCTTAATGACCGAGATAGCGGAACTTGAAGAGCGCATGACGTCGACTGCCAAGGGAGCCGTTACTTCCGTACAAGCCGTTTATGTTCCCGCCGATGATATGAGCGATCCGGCTGTGACTGGAATCATTACTCATTTAGATTCCATCATAGTACTCTCCCGCTCACAAGCAGGCAAAGGCATTTATCCTGCCGTAGATCCCTTAGCTTCCAAAAGTAAATTTATGGATAAAATCGTACTAGGGGATCGGCATTATTCCATTGCACAAGCCGTACGAGAACATCTAGCCCATTATCAAGAGTTAGAAGACATTATTTCCATGATGGGAATTGAAGAACTTTCTCCTAAAGACCGTGTTATAGTGTTGAGAGCACGCAAATTGCAGCGGTATCTGACGCAACCCTTTCATGTGACCAAACAACAAACGGGTATCGAAGGGAAATCGGTTTTATTAGACCAAACATTAACCGATTGTGAAGCGTTCATCAAAGGAGATTACGATGAATTTTCAGAAGATCAATGTTATATGATAGGCGCCATGAACAAAAGGAGTTAATCACTGAAATGGAACTTTTGACCATCCATCTCCAAAGTGCCACGCAGTATGAAACAATAGATAAAGTAGTTAGTTTTGTTGGCGAAGACGGCTCAGGCCAATTTGGGATTTTGGCTCATCATGCTCGAATGATGACCTGTTTAAAATTCGGTTTGGCTTGGTTTCGTTATGAGAATCATGAGATCGAATACTTAGCCTTACCAGGAGCCATTGTTTATTTTGTTGAAAATCAATTGCATATCGTAACAAGACATTATGTTCGCCATAAAAATTACCAAGCCATACAAATGGCAATAGAGGCAGAAGTACGTTGGGAAGAAGACAAGCTATTGCGTACGAAAGAAAGCTTACATCATTTGGATGAAGAAATGCTCAAGAGATTATGGAAATTAAAACGGCAGAATGCCTATGAAATTTAAAGATTCGAAAAAGGAACTTGAACAACAAGTGAAACGGAATATCCGTAAAATGAATGAAGCTAAAAAGGAGAAATCGACTTTATTAGCCCAAACGGTTTATTTGGGTACCTTAGGCTTTGTTTTTGTCTTACCTATCATTGCAGGAGCTTATCTTGGCGTTTGGCTGGATGAAAAAATGAAAGGGTTTTCCATTAGTTGGACAATCAATTTAATCATTGTCGGTGTGATTATTGGCGCAATCAACGTTTATCTTTTGCTTAAGGAATAACCATGGGAGAGGAAGGATTTTTAGCGCGTTGGGCATTTTCAATCGGTGGGCTACCCATCACACAAAGCGTATTGACCACCTGGTTTATTATGATGACCTTATTCCTTTTGGCATGGGTGTCGACTCGAAAGCGCTCTCTACGACAACCAGGAACTTGCCAAATCATTTTGGAGAGTATTTTGAGCACTATGCATGATGCGATAAAAGAAATAGTGCCTCAACACGTGGAACTGGTATTTCCTTTTGTAACCACCTTGTGGATTTTTATCCTTATTTCCAATTTAATTGGGATTATTCCAGGATTTTATTCACCAACGGCTGATTTATCCGTAACGGCTTCACTTGCGATGATTACTTTCTTATCGGTGCACTGGTTTGGAATTCGTGCCGAAGGGTTGCGAGATTATTTAAAACATTATATTAGGCCAACCCCCTTTTTGTTGCCTTTTCATTTGATAAGCGAAGTCTCTCGAACATTAGCATTGGCAGTTCGATTGTTTGGTAATATCATGAGTTTGCAATTAACCGCATTGATTGTACTCATGATCGCGGGATTTTTAGCCCCTATCCCGATATTAATGCTCCATATCATCGAAGCCATCATCCAAGCTTATATCTTTGGTATGCTGGCTTTAATTTACATTGCTGGGGGCATTCAATCCCATGAGCTTAAGAAGCAAGGAGAATCGTCATGAATGACATGAGTTGGTTTAGTTTAGCGTCAACCGTTATTGCAGCAATAGCCATTGCCATAGGAACAATAGGTCCAGCACTGGCCATGGGGCGCGCTATAAGTCACGCCTTGGATGCTTTGGCAAGGCAGCCTGAGGCTGAAAAATCCATCACAAGAACCTTATTTATTGGTTTAGCCATGATCGAATCGTTAGCCATTTATTGTTTGGTGATTGTTTTGATCATTCTCTTTAGAAATCCATTATTGTCTTATTTTGTAACGCAACAGGGATAAAGCCAATGGAACTCTCTTGGTCCACTTTCTCGTTAGAACTAATTAATTTCCTTATCCTCATTTGGATTTTAAAGCACTTTCTTTATACGCCAATACAAAAAACGATGTTGGAACGAAAAAAATTGGTGCAAGAACAATTAGAACATGCTGAAGCACTTCACAAAGAAGCGAAGCAATTGCAAATAAATTATGAAAATCGTCTCACCGATTGGCAACAAGAGAAAGCAACAATGCAAAGTGAATGGCAGCAAGCGATGGAACAATGGAAGTCAGAAGAGAGGTTTCATTTTGAAAAGCAATTGAGTGAAGAAAAAAAGCAAATTTTTTCCCATGAAATGCAGCGAGTCTCAGTAATCATTGAAAATAATGCCAAGGAAATGTTTCTTTTAGCTGGGAAATTTGCTGAAAAATTGTTAATTCCTTTTGCTGACGCGCATCTTGAAGAAAAAATCATTGAAAAAACCATCGAAGAGTTCCGTCATTTCCCAGTGGAAAAATGGCAATGGAGGAATACCATTTCGAAGGAAGACACTGTTTTCATCCAAAGCGCCTACCCCATCAAAGAACATCAGAAGCAGCATCTGTTACAAGTCATTGAACAATTAGTGCCAAAGAAACCCACAGTCCATTTTACAAAAAATCCAAAACTTCTAGCTGGATTAACCCTTCAAATTGGCCCAATATGTTTGCAAGCCAATCTTCGTGATGAATTAAAATTCTTTACCGAGATAAAAAATGAACTTGCCTAACACTCATTCTTTTCTTGAGAAGCAACGACAACGCCTTGAGAACTATCAATTTCAAATCAAAGTATCAGAACAAGGACAGGTTGTTTCAGTAGGAGATGGCATTATCTGGATTAAGGGATTACCCACGGCAGCCATCGATGAAATTCTTATTTCAGAGGATAATTGTTGTATCGCTATGGTCTTCCATCTCACAGAAGATCTTGTTGGCGCGATTATGTTAGTGCAAACCAAAAAATTAAAGGCAGGCACCCCTATTTTTCATCTCAAGCGAGCATTAAGTATTCCTGTAGGTGATAAACTGCTTGGACGAGTGATTGATCCGTTAGGCAATCCCTTGGATGGTGGTGAAATTCCTCCATGTGATGAACAAGGATTACTGGATATTTTGTCACCACCCATTATTCACCGCGACTTTGTGAATCGTCCCTTGTACACAGGAAACAAGATTATTGATAATTTAATTCCCATAGGCAAAGGACAAAGGGAGTTACTTATCGGTGACAATGGGGTTGGGAAAAGTTCTCTAGCGATTGATGTTGTAATCAATCAAAAAGATAAAAAAGTGTATTGTGTCTATGTATTGATTGGCCAAAAGCGTTCCACTGTGAGCAATACGATTCAATTATTAAAAGAAGCGAGGGCATTGGATTACACGACCGTTGTAGTAGCCCAAGCGATGGCATTACCAGGATTACTTTATCTTGCGCCTTTTGCAGGATGCGCCATTGCCGAGCACTGGATGAACAAAGGCTTAGATACGTTGATAGTCTATGATGATTTGAGCGCCCATGCCAATAGTTACCGTGAACTGTCCCTTCTACTGCGAAGACCCCCTGGACGTGAAGCGTTTCCTGCCGACATTTTTTATCTGCATTCCCGTTTATTAGAGCGCTCAACGTGTCTTTCTCTTGCCATGGGAGGCGGCAGTATGACCGCATTGCCTATTATCGAAACCAAAGAAGGTGACATTGCGACTTATATTCCAACAAATCTCATATCAATCACTGATGGACAAATCTTTTTTGATGAAAAATTATTCTCTTCAGGATTTCTTCCAGCCATTGATATCACAAAATCCGTCTCACGAGTCGGTGGCAAAGCTCAGCATCCGCAAATTAAAAAAGAAGCCGGCCGAATGAAACTGGATTACATGCAGTTTCTTGATTTGGAACTGTTCACTCGCTTTGGTGCAGGACTGGATGCCAAAATGCAACAGCAGATTCAAAAAGGACGCATTTTAAGAGAAATTCTAAAACAAGAACGATTTTCACCCATGCCTATTGAATTTCAACTCGCATGGCTTATTGCATATAATGAGGGTTTTTTTGACGAGTTGAGCTTAGAAGATACTCCTAAAATCCTCAAAAAAATAGAGGCAGAAATAAAACAGTGTCATTTGTCATTGGGAAGCCCAAGAGAGCAATGGAACAATGCTGTAAAAGAATGGCTGATGTAGCTTACTCATTACTCATCATTCATGCCAAAGTAAAGGGTATCATAACACGGAGGAGGTTTTATGACGAAGCGAATCAAACTCAAAGACCATCTGCATACCTTAGAAGACATTGGCAACATCATGACGGCCATGAAAAATTTGTGTTCTATTGAATTGAATAAAATCACCAGGTTTCTTTCCATTCAGAACAATGCCATTAAAACCATCCGTGAAGTGAGCAACGATTTTTTAAGTTTTTATCCCATTTTCCCTATGAATCCATCAGAGATTCGACCCGTAGTTTCTATTCTTATTGGCTCAGAAAGAGGTTTTTGTGGTAGTTTTAATGATAATGTGATTTATCAGTTAAACACTCTAAAAGAGAAACACCCTGAGTTTCAGCCCGCATTAATTATTGTAGGAAGTAAACTGGCCCTAAAAATGGCTCATGATTCGTGTATCGTTGCAGAAATAGAAGGGCCTAATGCTATTGAAGAAATTCCGACTGTGATTTTAAATTTGTTACAAACGTTAGAGAAAACTTCGTTACAAAAACAGGTGACATTGCATTCATGGCAGTGGGATATCCTCTTCAACGAAGAAGAACAAAATCAAATTCATACAAAAACATGGCAACCTTTTAACGAATTTTGCGTCAGTCCTGCGCGTCATTTTTCCATCCCACCCGTATTAAATTTACCTAATGACCAATTCTTTGCTGAGTTTGTTGATCATTACTTACTTTCAATGTGTTATTTTATTTTTTATCAATCGTTTTTTGCCGAGAATCATCAAAGACTTTTTCATTTAAATAATGCCCTAGATCGCTTAGAGAACAAAAAAAACTCACTAAAAGAACGTCTCAATTTACTGCGCCAAGAAGAAATTACTGAAGAAATTCAGAATATTTTGCAAAGCGCACAAGCGATTGCTGGTCATGATCTCACCTAGAATTATTAGGTAAAAAAGTAACTTTACCTTTTTATGGTGGCGTTTTCCCATGCAGATTACAGACGACTATTCTTTTCAACTGCCCTGGTTTTGTTTCTCCACGACATAAGGCATTATATTTTTCCTCTCCTGAAATCACTGACACAGCAATTCATGTGGACCTTGGATACTATTTTGATTTATTGGAAATTTATTAAGAATATGGGATAAACTAATAGGAGACGGGAAAACAAATAATCTCAGCGAAAAATACGCAAATGGTCTTTTCGGGAATAAGAAAGACACCTATGCTGACTGCGCCACTTAACTATCTAATGCTAATGCTTCAACCTTTTAAGTGAGCGCTTTGGAGGAAAGGATGCTGTTTCGATACATTAAACTTCAATGGCTTCAAACTTTGTTGATTTCTTTCATGCTCGTGGTGGCCTCTACGGCCATTGCTCAAAGCGCATCAGAAGAGCATGCCGCACATCATCCAGGAGGAGGCGAGAAAGAAGGAGGTATGATGAAACAAATCGGTTCCCCTCTCAAGGAACTTTACCCCTCTTTCATGAATTTACCCGTATTATCCCCAGAAAAACGCATTGAAATTCAACAAATGGCGCACCAGCGCATCGCATCGGGTATTGCGCTCATGAAAGGGGGATTGGGCGAGCTTTCGTCAGCATCAAACAGTAACGATTATTCTAAAATGCAGGAGGCCTTAGAGAAATTACGGGAAGGAATTGCCCAATATGAGAGTGGGTTGGCCGCTCTTCGTGCACTTGCTGAAGGAAAAAATCCGCGTGACATTGCATTACAGTGGTTTAAACGTGAAATGAATCTCCTTCCAAGTGCTCCTCAAGCAGAAAATATCTTAGGAGGCCCTTTTTTTCATTTAACAATTATAGGCCTATTTAGTCTGTTTTTTTTGATCATGATTTGGATGTATTTTTTTAAAATGAAAAGAGCCGCTGCCTTGCTTGACAGTTTAGTACAACAAAAAATAACTGTTTCTTCGGATGGATCACAGCCGCCCTTTTCAAAAACACTTAAACCAACCCCTTCGTCAGTATCCATTGAGCGAAGCCGCACCACCGAGGCTTCTAAAGCACCATCAGAAACCACATCCGCTTCGCTTACCTGTCCAGCTCATAAATGCCCAGTTCCTAAATTTCCGGTCATGAGATCGCTCACTGAACCAGAAGACAAGTGGGAAGGGAAACTTCGCGTTTGTCGTATTTTTCAAGAAGCACCAGGAATAAAAACATTTCATTTGGCATCACCAAACGAGGTGGCTTTGCCATTGACTTATTATCCTGGCCAGTTCATCACGCTCACTGCAGTAATTCATGGTAAAACGGTAAGACGCAGTTACACCATGGCTTCTACACCAACCCAGTTACATTATTGCGCCATTACAGTAAAACGAGAAGAACACGGTTTATTTTCTCGCTATTTGCATGACGAGGTTAAGGAAGGAGATCTACTGGATGTCATGGGGCCTAATGGTAAATTTACTTTTACTGGTGAAGAGGCGAAGAGCATTGTACTGATTTGTGGAGGGGTTGGTGTCACCCCGATGATGAGTATTATACGCTATCTTACCGATATTGGATGGCACAATGACATTTATTTGCTTTACTGTTGTCGTACGACCAGCGAATTTATCTTCCGCGAAGAATTAGAGCTACTTCAGGAAAGATATCTTAATCTCCGCGTGTATGCCTCCATGCTGCGTTCAGAAGGAACCATTTGGATGGGATTACAAGGCCTATTTACCAAGAATATTATCAGTCATCTTGTCCCTGATATTGCCTCTCATCGTATTCATGTTTGCGGCCCACCAGCGATGATGGAATCGATACTTGCTATCTTAAAAGAACTTAAGGTACCCGCTGATTTGATTCTAACAGAAGCGTTTGGACCAGAAAAGAAACCGGACATAACACAGGAAGACATAGATCTCATTAAAGCGGATACCCGCACGATGATTTCTTTTAGAAAATCTGGAAAAGTGGTTCCGATTTTGCAAGACCGAACTCTTCTTGAAATCGCTGAAGCAAACGGTATAACTATTGATAATGCGTGTCGAACTGGTCAATGCGGGTTATGTAAAGTGACATTGCTGTCAGGAGAGGTAACCATGGCTTGTGAAGACGCTCTTTCAAAGGAGGACAAACAACAGGGCCTTATCTTAGCCTGTCAGGCCAAAGCGACTCAAAATATTGAGGTGGATGCTTAATGAATGAGCAAGGACGTATGATAGTTTTGGGTCTGGTGCTGTTAATGCTTTTCACGTGGCTGGGCTTTACAGTCCATGCGTCTCCTCGTTTTGCAGGGAGTTTCTGGGGTGGGGTTTTTGGTGTCAGTGGCTCGATATTGATGCTCTTCCCACTACTCTATCTCTTTATTAAGCGTATTCCCTTTTTGAAGAATTGGGTTACACAGTACGTATCCATGAACACCCTGTTGTCCTGGCATATTTACGCAGGCATTATTGGTTCTATTTTAGTCTTGATTCATACAGGACATAAATTCAATAGCCCTCTAGGCATAGCGCTTACTACTATGACACTCATTGTCACGATTAGTGGTTTTATTGGTCGTTATCTCATGGGCTTTATTACTCATGAAATAGATGAAAAAAAGACCCTACTGATGGGATTGCAAAGACAATACCAAATAGTTGCTCAGGAATTGCAATCAGGCACATACTCCAATCAAAAAGTCGGGAAAGTCTCTCTTATAAAAGCTCGCTTGCTTTCATGGTTGATTAAAGACACCGCGTTTGATGGACATTTAATGAAATCAATAGAGATACGTGCTTTGTGTTTAGCGGATGCTATCTCTGAACTGGAATATGCCATCCGTTTTCATGAACACTTCAAACGCGTATTTCAAAAATGGTTAAAGTGCCACATTATTATCGCACTGGCATTGTATGTTCTGCTTGGTCTGCACGTGTGGTCTGGAATTTATTTTGGATTAAGGTGGTTTCAATGAAGCTTAGCTGGGCTACACTGGTTGCCCTTGCCATTTTAGCGGCACTGTCTTTTACAGCCTACTATAGGTCTTATCATGGAGATGAGGCCAGAAGTTTGACTAACCTGGTAGAGTGGCAAAGAATGGCAAGTCCTGGAGAACTCTCCAAAGCCCACTCTTTTCTGAGTCACAACTGCAATGCATGTCACACCCCAGTCAAAGGGGTTGAAGCAGTGAACTGTGTGGTATGCCATGCCAATAACGAATCGCTTTTAAAACGTCAACCAACCTCATTTCATGCCAACATAGGCAGTTGTGTCGCGTGTCATGCAGAGCACCAAGGTAGCAAGGCACGCATTACTCAGATGGATCATAATGCCTTGGTTTCGTTAGGACTGCAGCAACTTCATTCTTTTTCAAATGCAAATAGTGAAGAAGAGAAGTTGATTATTGAGCAGGTTACACTCTTTTTAGAGCAGAGTGAATCCAAGAGGCCAACGTTACTGGCAAGCCCCTATTTATCGACTCAAGAACTGACTTTACGGTGCGCCTCTTGCCATCAAAACAACGACAAGCACTTTAAATTATTTGGTGATGATTGTTCTGCTTGTCATGAAACGGCTCATTGGAGCATCCCTGAATTTAGACACCCTTCCCCTCGCTCAATGGATTGTGCTCAATGCCATCAAGCCCCACCAAGCCATTATATGGAGCATTTTAATATGATTTCAAAAGTAGTTGCTCATGAGCATGAAGCGCGTGTTGACCAATGTTTCCTTTGCCATCAAACCACTTCCTGGACTGATATTAAGGGCGTTGGATTTTATAAGCATCATTGAGGAAGGTTTAAGCTACTCTATGAATGCCTTTATTCCATTTTTTACATAGATCTTCACCACTTAATAAATTCGACATCACAAAAGCTTTCTTGCCAGTGATTCAAGCATCATGGTCAAGAGGAATTTCTGCTGCATCCCAAAGCCCCGGTTCCTACTTAAAAAAGAACAGCAACCCCTAAAGTAATTGTGTCTTGAGTAGTGGGTTCTCCCTGGCTTTGAAGAATCCTCTTAAGAGTCCCATACTCTTTATCATGTTCGTACTCTGTAAAAATACTAAGCCCCGGCTTAAGACGATAATAAGGTCTAAGGATATAACGCATTTGATTTAAACCATTGCCAATCTCATTTTTAACTACGGTGTGAGTGGCCAGAATGCTACGAATCCCCGTTATGAGGAAGAAGTTATCGGTCAGCTGGTTAGCTCGTGCTAACTGAATGTCAAACTTAACACTGCCATCACGGTAATACGTTCTAATATTGGTATCAATGTAGTAAGGCATCAATCCTTCAATACCAATACCAGGTTGCCAATAAGGTCCTCCCGGGCGATAAAAATAATTGACCCCACCTTTAATGGCCCAAAATTGACTAATCAAATGCCAATAGAACACATCGATGTCTGCATTTTCGACTGCTCCTTTATAGATTTCAGCATCCTCAGTATACAACTGCAGTTTATTGTAATCACCTCCATAGTAACCTCTAAAAGTCATTTCCTGAGCATTATGAAAAGGATCTTCGCCCAATTCGATATAGTTTGCGCGATAGAAGCCTTGATGATGTACTAAGGGGTGCTTGATGAGTGCAGTATCCAGCGGCATGACTTCGTCTTCTCTTACGATTGGTCGATTAATATAGGCTTGTTGAAAAGCAACATTTTCGGGCTTTAGAGTACCTTTGGAAATCTCGATGATGGTGGTGTACTGAAATACCCGCGCCATGCCCGCCGCCATGTGCAGAAGATGGTGGCAATGGAAAAACCATTGGCCACTGGCATCGGTATCGAAATCAGCAACAGCGGTAGCCCCTGGTGCCACCTCAATGGTATGCAACAGTGGATCGTAAGCCCCATGACCATTACGTAAAATAAACCAATGACCATGAATGTGCATGGGGTGACGCATCATCGAATTATTAGTAAAAATAATCCGATAACGCTTTCCTGGCTCAATCAGAATCGGTTTGGCTCTGTATTCTGGTAGACCATTAATAAACCATATGTAGCGATCCATATAACCAAACAATTCCATTTTAATAATCCCATCAACTGGTTTATTAGGATTATTGGTTTTCACTGCTGCTTTTAACTCTTGATATTTGGTTCCTATTGTGGTCGCTTTTGAAGAATCAGGCGGCTCTATCTTATCGCCTATGATGGTCGGCTCGATGGGCATCTTCATATCCATGGAATCATTCATTGACATGTTCGATTCCATGGTCATACCCTCGTTCTTTTTCCTCGCTGCGCTGTCGCTTCGATGAGTAGACTGAGTCGATTGATGGTTGTCCATAGCTCTGGCTACTGAAGAAGAATGTGCCTGCATCGAGTGAGACGATTGACCAGGTTTAGATATCTTAACGCTGTTCATTGCTCCATGATTCATCCCTGACATAGCCTTACTCTTATTCATCGAAGTCGATGAGGGATTCGATTTCATCGATGTGGCGTGAGCTGAATGATTTGATAAATTGTCCTTTTTTTTGTGGGCCGTCATGGAAGACATGGAGTGTTGAGGACTTTGCGAACCCATGGTCTTAGAATGGGAAGGCATGGTCATTGATGACTTCATCGCCGTTGATGATTTATTATGGCTCATCAAGGCATGCTGTTGGTTTCCATTCATCGCGCCACCATTCATAGACCTCATCATGTTGGCCATCATCTCTCTTGTAACAGGAAGTGGTTCAGGGAAAGGAGCCACCTGCTGATAATCAACGAATTGATTAGGGGAAGTCACTAAGGCACCATAGGCTTTGCCCAGAGTGTCAATCGACTCTGCATAAATAATGTAAGGCCTGTTTTTTTGAATTGTAACCAAGATATCATAGGTTTCACCCGGGGCAATCCAAAAATCCTCGATGGGATAAGGTGTGACATCATTGCCCTGGATATGTACCATCTCCACTTTGGCTTCAGGAATTTTGACACGATAGATGGTACTGGCTCCTGCGCCAATGAAGCGTAAACGTACGGTATCCCCTACCTTCACAGGGGCTGTCCAGGGAAGAGATTTGGGCTGACCATTTAATAAATACGCATCATAGGCCACATCACTCAGATCATAAATACTCATCCGCATTTGTTGCATCATTTTGTAATCAACGATTAATTTTTTACGTTCTTCTTGGGATGCTTTACGATAATCATGGAGAAACTTCGTAAGCGAGGGTTGTAGGGGGAATCGAGGACCGTAATAATCGCCGTCTTTTTTTAAATTCGCAAACACGTGTTCAGCAGGTGTGTTGATCCAATCGGATAACACCACCACATAATCTTTTGTATATTGATAGCTTGGGGGATGTGGTGGATCAATAATAAACGTACCATACAAGCCCTCTTGTTCTTGAACCTTGGCGTGGGCGTGATACCAATAGGTCCCCTGTTGATACAACTTAAAGCGATAATGGAACACCCCTCCTGGAGGAATTGGTTTTTGACTCACACCGTCCACCCCATCCATTTGCCAAGGAACAAGTAAACCATGCCAATGAATGGATGTCCCCTCATCCAAATGGTTATACACATTGATGGTGACATCATCCCCTTCTTTAAAATGCAAAGTTGGTGCAGGAATTTGCCCATTGACGGCAATGGCGCGCCTGGGTTTACCTGCAAAATTCACCGTTTTATAAGCAACCACTAAATTAACCGTATGTTTTGCTCCGCCTGTCAGGGTTAAAGGCTTTACCGTTTTAAGAGCTTGCTGGTTAGTAGCCTGTTGTTCCGTTTTGTAGTTCACAGATTTGGATTGAGACTGTATTGTCTTGGGAGAAGTTGGCGTTGATATTGCAGCACCGTGTTGTTCATGCTGGGCAAACAAAGCAGAAGAACTGAGCAGTAAAAAGGAAAAAATAAGGAAACAGCTTCTTCTTAAATAATACAAGTCCATTTTCGGCATGCCTCTATCCTTATATAAAAAATCGTATCAATGCTGAGATGCTTTGTCTGCTTTGGCGGGCACCAATACACCGTAACCATAGCGATAGACTAATTCCCCTCCATACCAAGCCGTTGTGAGTAACAACATTTGGACAATGAACAGCGCGATTAAGAAGGTCAGAGTCGGTTTTTGGGCTTTAATATAACGCCAAATTGACCAAAAAGCCATGAGTAAAATAGCACTTGCTGTAGCGAGTGCCCAGTTGCGGTGGATCACTTTCACGGTGTGCGCCATAGCACCATGTTTCACCGTATAAAAAGCATAAAACCCAGCCGAGACAGTAGCGATTGTACTCAATGCCGCGAGCCATAAACACCAACGTGCCACTATCTCAAATTCAATAACAAACAAGTTAGTTTCCCATCGGGTATAGGAAGCCAAGTAATTTGCGGCATAAAGAATAGCCGATACAGTAAATAAAGCCATGGTAAAATGGACAAAAATGGGATGCCAATTGGGGATAATTTCTATCATGGTCGATGCGTTCCTTATTTCAGTGTAGGGAACCAACATCCCCTTCACATTGCCTTGATTTTCCTATAAAAAAGGTGGGGCATGCCCCATGAGCTCTTTTGCAAATGGGTGCTTCCTCCAAAAATATCACGGCACACAAGGCAGCAACAGTTGGAGCGTAGTCACCCAATCAATTCATTTTAAACGTTTATTGATTTAATCTGAACTGGCCGAATTACCTTCGGGCATAATAAGTACGAATTTGGGCCAGCACCTTTTGCAATTTTTGCCAGTTGGCTTGTGTGCCTTCTTTATCATTGGCATCACCCGTTTTATCAAGGTGCTTTGCCAGTTGCTCCGTATATCCGACGTTTTGCTTAAGATTTTTGAGTTGTTCTTCAGACAAACTCGGGACTTGGCCAACCGACTTAAGGATTATTAGGATCCCTTAGTGACCTTAATTTTCCATCCTTTACCTCATCAGGCATCGAGAATGAATATCAACCAAGCATATTAAAATGTGTTTTTTGCCGTAATTGGCATACTATGTAGTATGCTATTATGGTATTAAATTCTGATCAATAATGGATAGTGTTTTTTAATGATTTCTAAAATTGATATGGAGATTTTTTATGAAATAATTATTGATACGACGTCTTGTTAACCATAAAATGAAAAAAATTGCTAATTCGCACTGCCACAGCTGTCATATTTACCACTAAAAAATACCAATACACCACTTATTATTTCTATGGTAAGTGGTGATATTGTATCTTACAGGGAGGCATTGAGAACATTACCGCCACTTGCCATATTAAATGATTATCACAATGAACACGTGCTCAATAGATACAAATAAGATCACCCGAATAATAAACTAACAAGCGAAGAAGCCTTTTCTGAATTAATGAAATATTTTTTGTTGTGTCAAAAACATAAAATAGATAGAAAAAATCACCCAATAAAGAAAATTTTAATTTTATGTGTGTAGTCCATGCGGAAATGAAAGAAATTGACGACATGTGGCATACCTTCCTACTCTTTACTAAAGATTACATGGATTTTTGTAATCATTATAATCATTATTTTGGTGAATACATTCATCACCACCTCGCTAAAGAAGATGAAGTGCTACCGAAAGAGGGATTTGAACAAGAATTTAATCTCTATTTATCTTATATTTATGACCACTTGGGCGAAGGAACTTTAAACGTATGGTTTAATGATTTACTCGCAGAAACTTTATAAGCAGATGTTCTTTTTAAATTATTCTATTCAAAACAAATTGAAATATATTTTGTTGCCTAATAGGTAAGCGAAGAGGTCGACCAACTTAAATCTACCCATTATAAAAAACATAACGCGCAGCCAGCATTAGTGCCAACCAATTCCTCCCGTGTTGTGTCCTTTGTACGTAGAAGAATCATTTTTTGAATTCAGGGCTGTTGTTGATGCACAAGAAGTAAACAAAGGGGATGAACTAACCAATATCCCTAACACGATAATCATCTTGAATAGTCTACGAGTTCGCATATTGATATTCCTTGCAATAAAATAGGTCTCATAAGTTAACAACCCCTCATTGTTAATTATAATAGCACAAAATCCGAGCAATCAATTGAATAGGAATGGTATGACTATATAGTTTGGAGATATTCAAACTCCCCAATAAAATTAAGTATTTGTTTTGAATTTTTATTGATTCAATAATAAGATAGGTTTCCATTTGTCGCTGTTATCAAGGAACAGTATTGTATGCGATTACGTCTATTAGCATTCCCATTAGCCGGAATTATCGTTGGTGTGAGCATTTATTCTGGAATCATTAATACGATTAAAGAATATGTAGACAATTATGTTGTTCAGCACCAAGATCCAGCAGCTTGGAATAATCGCGGGATAGATTATATGATTGGCAAAAAGGTACCCCAAAATTACTCTGAGGCAGTAAAGTGGTTTCAAAAGGCAGCAGAGCAAGCTGACACCATGGGTCAACGCAACCTTGGTTTAACGTACACAACCGGCAAAGGTGTTGCTCAAAATCATAGCAAGGCCATGAAATGGTTTCGAAAAGCAGCTGAAAAAAATGATCCCGTCGCTGAATTTAATCTTGGTGTACTCTATATAGAAGGCATTGGCATTTCACATAATGATGGGGAAGCTGTTAAATGGATCCACAAAGCAGCTGAACAAGGATTTCCAGACGCGGAACGTACTCTGGGTATCCTATATTTAACTGGCAATGGTGTAAAACAAAATGATGGTGAGGCAATAATATGGTTTCGTAAAGCAGGTGAACATGGCGATCTGGTGTCTCAGCGTACTCTCAGTGCAATGTATGCAGAAGGTAATCATACTCAGCAAAATGATTTTGAGGCGATGAAATGGTTTGATCTGGCTGCTAAGCAAGGAGATCCTATCGCTCAATATAATATAGCTATCGGTTTTTTTGTAGGGAAAGGTATGAAGCAAAATAATATTGAAGCAATGAAATGGTTTCATCTCGCTGCCAATCAAGGATTGCCTCAAGCTCAATACGCGCTTGCTGCAATTTATCATGATGGCCAGGGAGTTCCTCAAAATCATGATGAAGCACTAAAGTGGCTTCAAAAAGCTGCTGAGCAGGGGTACCCAGCGGCTCAGCAGCACTTGCAGAATCTTAAGCGAGAGTGAATCACGTGACTGTAATCTCTGATGACTTACCACCAATTTCGCTTTTATTGCCTTAATTTTTCTTACTTAAATAGGAATGTAAAAAACTAGGAACTCTCGTTATTGTTTACTGGATACGAAGGTGGTACTAATGCCTTCGAGTATGACTGGCCCAAATACGCCCAATAGAAGGATTTTTATGCTTTAAACCACTGCTCTGATTTTTGCCATTATTTTGAGTTTTTTTAGTTGTTGGAGTCAAAGACGTGCATGCTGAGACACTAAAGAATAAAAGAAGTGCTATTAAAAGAATGGTGCTCCTTAATACTGTTACAATATTCATAGCAAATCCTTATAAAATTAAAATGTTTATTCGCTCGTCGTTTTGCCATTACATCCATCCCTTGAATCTGCTTTATCCCTTATTTAACGAAACCAAGGCTTAGAATTTCCAATCCATGTGAAGCATGACTGGAACAAGTTGTTCTTTGCCATATCAATCTAGTTGATAGAACGTATCACATCAAACTCTTCATTCCAATCCAGCATATCGGCTGAGTCACTTTGTTCATAATGCTCTTCTTCTTGGAAAAGAAAAAATGCGTTCTCTTTTTCCTCTTCCAAGCTTTCCTGAACCAAGCATTCCAAGACCTCCATATCACTCATGATAGCTCCTCTATTCCAAGATCAATCCAAATCATCCGAGCATGATCAATACGATAAAACAACATAATTAGATGTTTCTTTCCAAATGAGGATGAACCACTTGAATAGGCTCTGATCCTTTGTCATCCTCCTATTTGCTCGATGGATTGAAGCAATCCATGCGCTTTACCTTCACCATTTTGAAAGAATGGCGATTCCCCTTTTATTTTTAGTCTGCTATTTTATAGCACTACTCAGATAAATAGTAAAAGTTATTGAGTTGCAATAACTTACCTTGCGATGGAATGGGCGCTAAGCGGTTTTCAACTTAATCGCCATGGTTTTCGCATGTGTTTTGTTACCGGTGAAGTGACTGTCACCTATGTTTGTATTTTTTGCCTAATGTCACAAAGCTTGTGCTGCGGCTTGTTACTGTCCAGCACCAGTTGCCTCATAAGTGAATGTTACCGAAGGGTCAATGTTCAACAATTGAGCAAGTCGACATCCTGACCTATACTTATATAAAGCTCCTTTTTTATTTTTAAGGAGTAAGGAGTGTTGTATGGATGTTTTAAAGGCATTAAAAATCGCCATTCCTGCAATCGCCCTTATGGGTGCACCTGTTGTTTCTGCGTTTACTCCTAATACTCCAGTAAACCCTCAAAGTAACGTCGTTTTAGCCGCAAATAACTATCATGGCGGACATCACAATGCTCCTCACGGAGGGCATCCTGGATGGATAAAGTGGAAAGGACATTGGATTTGGTGGGATGGGCATCATGGTTGGCAGAATCAATGGCATCATGGTGGGTACTATCATCACGGAAACCCTGGATGGCATCACGGCGGTGGTTGGCACCATGGAGGCGGGCATCATAGTGGGCATTAAATTAATTGCCCTCTGTGATTATTATTAATGAATCAGCTTGCCTTTCTGTCGAGCGGTCTTATCTTTTATCCCAAAACAGAAAGGCAGCTTACCATCAGGTGAGTTGATTGGCTGTGAATCAAGGAGTAGCCTAGGAGCCTGATGTAGCGTAATTGGCTCGAATTTGTACCAGCACCTTTTGCAATTTTTGCCAGTTGGCTTCTGTGCCTTCTTTATCATTGGCATCGCCTGTTTTATCAAGACGCTTTGCCAGTTGCTCAGTATACCCTACGTTTTGCTTCAGATTTTTGAGTTGTTCTTCAGACAAATTCTTGCTTAAATCGGGCAGTGCTTTGACTAAGTCTCGAATCGCAAACGCATGTTGGTGAATCGTATCCAGCTGATTGTCAGCCAACGCTTTATTAATAGCCGCAGCATGTTGGTCAATGGCCTCCCAAATGGCAGGAATGGTAGTTGGGATTGTCTGAGCTTCCTCTTCATGATTGGCAGCAGCATACGCAGGTGACAATAAAAACAGCAAAACAACAAGCAGGTTAAACAAACCTAGTGCTTTTTTATTAAAGAACTTCGTTATTTGATTCATCATGATTCTCCTTGAAAGTTTTCCTTTGCATACTGTCTTTTTTCACGCCAAGCTTCCATCGCGTTATACACTGTAGGCACCACAAACATATTTAAAAATGTAGAGGTAAACAATCCTCCAAGCAATACTTGTGCCAAAGGACGCTCCAATTCTTTCCCAGACGGGGAGCCCCACAACAGGGGAATTAAGCCAAGCGCTGCCGTTGCTGCGGTCATGAGCACAGGTACCAAACGGTCCAGAGTGCCTTGAATGACTACCTGTTCCCGTGGTTGTCCTTGGGTACGTAACTGATTGTAATGGCTTACTAAAATAATCCCGTTACGTGCCGCAATGCCAAATAAGGTGATAAACCCAATCATGGCGGCTACACTCATATCCCCACTTGCTAGAAACAAAGAAACTACGCCACCAATCAAAGCGAGCGGCAAATTAAACATGACCAATAATGCTTCACGGAAGGTGCCAAACGCTTTATGAAGCAAAATCAACATGATGAAAATGGCCAACGCGCCAAACAGAATTATCACACGAGAGGCCTGTTGTTGACTTTCAAACTGTCCGCCATACTGAATGAAATAGCCACTTGGCAACGACATTTTTTCCTTAATCCGTTGCTGCACTTCTTGAATCACGCTGCCCAAATCCCGCCCTTGCACATTAAACGCAATCACTAAGACGCGCTGTACGTTTTCCCGATTAATTGCAAAAGGTTGAGGCTCTAACTGAATATCCGCCACTGCACGCAAGGGGATTTTGGTTTCCTGATTCGCCGCTCCATGAGCATCAATCAACATGTTTTGAATGGTTTTCATGCTGTCTCGCCCTGCTTCACCCATGCGTACATACAAATCAAACGTTCGCTGGCCTTCGAGAACACTCGATACCGTCACCCCATTAAGAAGAACTTGCACATCTTCTGAAATCTGCCCCACATTAACCCCATAACGGGCCGCTTTCTCTCGGTCAATAGTAATGACCAACTGCGCCACCTTGATTTGTTGCTCTTTGTTCACATCCACCACCCCTGGCACGGTTTTTAAAATGGCTTCAACCGATTGACCTAATTCGTTAAGGGTAGCCAGATTATCGCCAAAAAGTTTCACCGCTACTTGCGCTCTGACTCCTGAGAGCACTTCATCCATACGATGGGCAATAAATTGCCCGACATTAAACACAGCACCTGGAATGTTCGCCAAATCTGCTCGAATACGTCGCAACAATTCATCCGGTGACATGGTTTTGTCTTTGTCAAAATCAAGACGCACATCAAATTCACTGGCATTGGGTGGCATGGCGTCTTCATCCAACTCACTGCGCCCTGCCCGTTGGGCAATGGAAATGACTTGCGGATACTTCAGCAAGGTTTTGCTCACTTGTTGCCCTAAGCGCATGGTTTCATCCAGGGAAGTCCCTGGAAGGGTGCTCATCGCAATAATAAAATTGCCTTCATGAAATTCAGGCAAAAACGAAGTCCCAAAAAAAGGAAGTAAGGCTAAAGCAAAAACAAAGGCAGCAATAGCCATAGTCACAACCGTTTTACAATGCGCTAACGACCAATTTAAACCCCTTAAAAAATGTTTTTTTAACCACATCACAAAACGAGTTTCCGCTTGCGCATGTTGGGCGATTTCTTCTTCGGTCAAATGATAACGCGCCTCTTGAGGCAATGCATGCATCACGACTTGAGTATCTTGTTTTTTTTCCGTTGTTCCTACTAAAAGAAGATAACAAAGAGCGGGTACTGTGGTAATAGAAACCACAAGTGAGCCCATAACTGATGCGATATAAGCAATGGCCAAAGGACTAAAAATCCGCTCAGAAATTCCTGATAAAAAGAAAATCGGCAAAAATACGAGGCTAATGATAATGGTCGCATAAACGACCGAGCTTCGAATTTCCAAAACCGCATCAAAAACAATTTCAATGGCGGGCACGGGCTTCTTGGCCAAACGATTTAATCGTAGGCGATGTACCACATTTTCAACGGTGATAATGCCATCGTCCACCACTTCACCAATGGCAATCGCCATGCCCCCTAAAGTCATGGAGTTAATACCAAAACCAAAATAGTGAAGAACCAAGAGGCCCACTATGAAAGAAACTGGCATGGAAAGAAACGTAATAAAGGATGCTCTCCAATTCATTAAAAACAAAAACAACACCGCAATGACAATGATGGCGCCTTCAATCAAGGCTCTGGTCAAGTTGTGGATCGCCGACTCAATAAAATTGGCTTGGCGAAATACTTCAGTTACTAATTCCACTCCTGCTGGCAACGAGCGTTTAATCTCCTCTAATGCTTGCTCGACTTTATAAGTGGTGGTTAAGGTATCCGCCCCATAGATTTTAGAAATCGTGCCAATGACCGCATTTTTTGCATTATAAGCCCCATCGCCCCGTTTGATTTCACCACCGAAAGCGACGGTGGCTACGTTATTAATGGTAATAGGAACTCCATTACGAACCACAATCAATGTTTTTTTAATGTCATCCAGTGTTTTGACGCGACCCATGGTACTCACCACAAACTCCGTACCCGCCTGATGCACAAAAGCACCAGGAACGTTTTGATTCGCAGACGTTAAAGCTTGACGTACCTCTTCAATGGTGATGCCATAAGCCACCATGCGTTGTGGGTCAAGCAGCACCTGATATTGCTTGACTTCTCCACCAACGGAAACCACCGCAGCCACCCCACCTAAAGCCAAGATACGGGGACGAATGGTCCAGTCGGAAATCGTACGCAATGTTTCAGGGCTTGCGCTATGGCTAATCAGTGCGTATTTAACAAGCCATCCCACGGCCGAAGTTACAGGCAGCATAACGGGTGCATTAGCCCCTGGGGGAAGGCGATTCACTGCTTGCTGAAGACGCTCGTTCACCAGTTGACGATTGCGATAAATGTCCGTTTTGTCATCGAATACCACCGTAATCGTCGATAATCCCACCGAAGTTTTTGATCGAACACTAGCTACCCCAGGTGTTCCATTGATGGCACTTTCCAAGGGATAAGTCACCAGAGTTTCCACATCTTGGGTGGCCATGCCAGGCACTTGCGTTTGCACCACCACTTGCGGCGGGGCAAATTCGGGAAACACATCCACTGGCATTTGCTGCAAGATATAGCCGCCTAACAAGCAGAGGATAATGGTCAAAGCTAAAATTAAGGGACGATTTCGTAAAGACCAGGCGATAAGATAAGTAAACATTTAATGAGGCTCCTCTTGGCCTGCTTTTGGTTTACTGCCCCCACTTAACCATAAGGTATAAAGCTCACGGTTGCCTTGAGTTACCACCAGGTCGCCAGGAACTAAGCCATCGGTAATTTCTGAATGCTCATCGTCCACCGCACCCACGTTCACCACGACGCGATCGTAGGTGTCGTCGTTTTGCACAAAAACAAAGGACTCATTATCCGCATGCAACAAAGCCGCATTAGGCACAGCCAGTGCTGCCTCATTATGAGCTAAAATAACGTTAGAACGCACAAACATACCCGGTTTGAGAAGCCCCTCCTTATTGTCTAAGGTAATTCTGATATTCACTGTACGAGTTAACGAGTCAAGATTCGGTTCGATTAAAGTCACTTGGCCTTTAAAGATTTGCTTGGGGTAACTTAGGGCATGAATATTCACTGCTTGCCCGACCTTAATCCTGCCTAAATCTTCTTCATACACTTGAGCAATCACGAATAATTTATCGCGATTGCTGATGTGAAAAAGAACGGTATTGGGCTCCACCGCTTGCCCTAAATTGATATTCCTGGCATCAATGAGGCCTGCAATCGGCGCTGTGACCGCAACACTCGGTGGTGGATTGCCCACTAATCTTGATTGGACTGTAGCTAAGCGCTGTCCTGCCTTGACTCTATCGCCTAAATTCACATCAATGGCGGTGACACTGCCACTAATCCGAATACTGACATCCGCTTGCGCATCCGGTAAAAGTTGAATTTGGCCATTCAAACCCAACAGTTGCTCCATAGGACGATTGGTGGCTTCTGCCACTTTAATCCCCAACATTTTGGTTTGTTGCGGTGTTAAATGCACTGGGCCTTTGGCTCCTCCTTCACTCACTTCAATTTCTTCGCCATGGGCAAAGCACCCTTGCATAGGAAGAAATAAACTTAAAAAAACACCAATAAAAGTAAGTCTTCTACTTCGTTGTCGTAACATGTTGACCATCACCATTCCTTTGATAAGCTAAGTAAGGACAAAATCCTTGGGCATTCCCAGAGCCAAGGGCTGTACACAAAGCCACATACACTTGTAAATATTTTTCTAGCGTTGCGAGATAGGTCATTTGCAAATCATTTTGTTGCTTTTGCACTTGCAAGACGTTTAAAAGCGAAATTTGCCCGTTTTCATAAGAATCTTGTGCCAGTTTTATGTTTTCAACCCCCAACTTAAGAGAAACCGTTTGTGTTTCTCTAAGACTCATTTTAAGCGCTTTCAGCTGTCCGTAATTACTCGCTATTTCCGTTTCAATACTTAAATTCAAGGCGCTTAACGCCATCATCGCTTGAGTTGCCGTGTGACTGGCTTCTAAAATTCGCCCCTGATTACGATTTAAAAGAGGGAGAGGTACCGAAAGAGTCACACCTAAGGTGCGGTCGGCGGGTTGAGGCGGTCCTTCTTCGACTACAATTTTATCTTGTTGGACACCAAGCCCTACCGTCCAATCAGCAAAACGCTCAGCTTTTGCCAAGCGGTGGTCGGCCTCGGCGCGACCCATCGATAAGACAATGGCTTGGCGGTCAGGACGATGGCTAAGCGCCCATGTTTTTAAGAGGGTTAATTCCGGGAGTTGTCGTCCTGTCACTAAATCGCCCTTAAGTAATAAAGGAGAGTCTGCTTGCCGCCCCATTAATTGATTAAGGGTAGCATTTTGACTGATGCGAAGACTATGCTGTAGATGCTTTTCTTGAGCAATACGCAGATATTCTATGCGTGCTGCATTCTCATCCAGCTTGGAAATCTCCGCAGCATGATAGCGATTATGGATGACATTGACTAATTCTTTATTGATTTTTAACAAATAATTCAATTGTTGCAGGCGACGTTCCGTAATTACCGCTGCATAAAAGGCATTCGCTACTTTGGCACTGAGTTGGCGCTCTGCTTCCCCAATTTCGGCCATGGCTTTCAGTACATCAAGGCGCGCAACGTTTTTTTGTTTTGCAATACGTCCAGAAATGGGGAAGGCTTGACTAAAACCCGCGCTGCGTGAATATTCCCCTTCATCATTAAATAAGCGATCGTCGTTATTGGAGAGATTAAGGCTTGGATTGGGCCAAAGACCCGCTTGGATTAAACGGGCCTTTGCAATCGCCACATTATAGCGAGCCGCTTTTAAATCCTTGTTATTCGCCAGAGCAATTTGGGTTATTTCTTGAAGAGTCAATGCATTAGCCAAAGAAGAATACAGTAGCAGAAGCACCACCCAACAAGAAAAAAGCCAAACCCTATTGTTTTCCATAACTGTCAGACTTCAAAAGAGTTATTGCATTGCGGCCTTACACTGGTAAGCCCGACCCACCATCCAATGATCTGCTACGAAATCATTTTTGGGATTGCCTTCATAAGTTTGCTGATGTTCGTTAACGAAAAGCGTATTCGCCCCTAAAAGAGCGGCTTTGTTTCTTAGGATATTCAGCTCATCCTGAATCAAATGTTCATGGGATTGATAGGATTGGCTCATGCCATTGCGATCGTACGCTCTGACTTCCCCTAAAAAAGTGCATGTTTTTAAGCGTTTTTCTGCTTTAAGAAGGGTCACTTTTTCGCCTTCTGGCGTGAGTTTGGCATTGTAAGAACAACCCATAAGAACAGCAGGAACGATGAATAGTAGTGCGCATTTCATTAGAGAGTGAGTCATGAATCAATACCTTTTTTATTATTCTTTAGTTCAGTATCTACTATCCCATAGGATTAAACAAGACGGGTACTAATAAAGACTGAAGCGATATCCAACATAGAACAGCGACTAGTTATCGCACGAACAGGCTTGTTGTGATGTGCATCCACGTTCTATTCGGTCATTTGCTTGACACAAGAAACGATGTGATTGCTTGTTGTCGCAAGCATTGGACTGTAGACACAAACAGCACCATTTACTTTTCGTTGCTTGGCCGCATAACAGGCCAAATCCGCTTCTTTAATAGCGGCATTCACTGAGGCCGAGTGACGGCTCATTTGAGTAATGCCAATAGAACAACCTAAATCCAGCGTGTCTAATGGGCCTGCATTAATGGATTGAGTAGCAACCGTCGCAAGATGTTCAGCAATCTTCTTGGCCTCACCTAAAGAGGTATTTTCCATCAACACAATAAATTCATCCCCACCATAACGCGCCACCACATCACCTTTTCGCAAACGCTGCCTTAGGAGTTGGCCAAAGGTTTGCAAAACAGTATCCCCCGCATCATGACCAAACCGATCATTCACTGCCTTAAATCGGTCTAAATCGATAAAGAGGACAACGACTTCACCGCCATGGAGTTGTATTTGTTGGAAACGCGTATTCAACATCTCAAAAAGATATTCCCGGTTATTACAACCCGTCAGCGAATCATAAGTCGCATGATCTCGTAACGTTTCATAGCGATTTTTAAAGTCATCCATCAATTCCATTTTTTGCATCGTCTTGGTCATGAGATGACACGATGAATCAATAGTGGTGGCACCCAGTAAAAACACAGTGGCGTAAAAATAATTAAGACAGTGGGGATCGACCAAAAGGCCATAAACAATGCTGGCCGAATAACTTAGAATAAAGAAGCTAATAAAAACAAGATAAGTCAGCCATTGCCAGCGGTAATGATTCGTTTGTTGTAATAATCGATTAACTAAGTAGGCTCCATTAATGAGAAAACCGATGCCAAACAGTATCATAAAAACTGGAATAACCATGATTTTGCCTTACAAAAAGCCAACTACTCCCCTTAGTATAGATCTACTTTTTTTCTTTTCTTTCATCAATAGTCTTTTTTTTTCATAATATTAACCGCCGCAACCTAAGCGCATTAACAATAACTGACACGGAAGAAAGCGCCATAGCAAGTGCCGCAATGATAGGACTTAAAAGTAAGCCGGTCAGTGGATACAAAATACCCGCTGCCAATGGAACACCTAGCATGTTGTAAATAAATGCGAAGAAGAGATTTTGACGTATATTACTCATCGTATTTTCTGACAAATGACGAGCCTTGGCAATACCACGCAAATCCCCATGCAGTAGAGTAATGCCAGCACTTTCAATGGCCACATCGGTACCCGTTCCCATGGCAATACCAATGTCTGCTTTTGCAAGTGCTGGGGCATCATTGACCCCATCCCCTGCCATAGCCACAATGAGACCTTTTTCTTTTAATTCACCTACAATACGGCTCTTATCCTCCGGCATGATTTCAGCCACCACTTTCTTTATACCCAATTGACTCGCTACCGCTTCAGCTGTTTTTTTGCTGTCTCCGGTGAGCATCACAATCTCAATACCGCTTTGCTGCAACTCGTGAATGGTTTCTGGGGTAGTCGATTTAATGGGATCTTCTACCACCAGAAGAGCCGCCGTTTTACCATCCACTGCCATGAACATGACTGAGGCACCTTGAGCGCGAAGCTCATCCGCTCGTTCAAGAAGGTCAACATTGTCACTTCCATGCTCTTGCATTAATTTGGCATTACCAATGGCAATGCGATGACCATTGACCTTCCCGATGACCCCCTTTCCAGTAGGTGCTTCAAAGTCGTCCACTGAGCCAAAGGACAACTGCTTTTCTTTCGCAGCCACTACGATAGCATGACCCAGAGGATGCTCACTTTGATGCTCAAGAGTAGCCGCAAACCCTAAAATAACCTCTTCATCAAATTCATCGTCAGTCACAATGCGGGTCAGTTTAGGACGCCCCTCCGTTAGAGTACCTGTTTTATCAACCACTAACGTATTGACCTTTTCCATGCGCTCCAAGCTTTCGGCATTTTTAATTAAAACCCCATTTTGGGCTCCTTTTCCAACCCCTACCATGATGGACATGGGTGTTGCCAAACCAAGAGCACAAGGGCACGCAATAATAAGTACTGATACAGCGGCAATTAAACCATAACTCAATGACGGCTGTGGACCTAGCAAGGCCCATAGAATAAAAGACAATAGGGCAACCAAAATCACTGCGGGAACAAACCATCCCGAAACGGTATCCGCTAATCGTTGAATAGGAGCACGACTTCTTTGTGCTTCACTCACCATTTGGACAATACGAGCAAGCATGGTATCACTGCCCACATGCAATGCGCTCATCACAAAACTACCCGTCTGGTTCATCGTCGCTCCAATGACTTTTGCCCCTGCTTCTTTAGTCACCGGAATAGGTTCACCTGTCACCATAGACTCATCGACAAAACTTCGCCCTTCCAGCACATCCCCATCCACTGGTATTTTTTCACCCGGACGAACTCGCAATTTATCCCCAACCTGAACCTTGTCGAGCGATACTTCTTCTTCACTGCCATCCTCTTTAATAAGATGTGCACTTTCAGGAGCCAATTTCAACAAAGCACGGATGGCACTACCCGTTTGCTCTCGCGCTTTGAGTTCCAGCACTTGCCCTAATAAGACGAGCGTTGTAATCACTGCTGCCGCTTCAAAATACACAGCGACCACCCCTTCCTGATTTCGAAACGCTTGGGGAAATACGCCTGGCCAAAGAACAGCCACCACACTGTAAGCCCATGCCACACCAATGCCCATAGCAATCAAGGTAAACATATTTAATTGGTGTGTTTTTAGAGATTGCCAACCACGTTTGAAAAAAGGCCAGCCGCCCCATAAAACCACCGGTGTGGCAAGAAGTAATTGAATCCAACTGGAAACATCGCCAGAAATAAAATGCTTCAAACCATGTCCACCCATCTCCAATATCACAACAGGCACCGTCAAAATCAACGCAATCCAAAATCGACGCCTCATATCAAGATACTCAGGGCTCGCAGCTTCCGAAACCATCACCGTTTCCGGCTCTAAAGCCATGCCACAAAGAGGGCAATTACCAGGGGCAGACTGGCGAATTTCTGGATGCATGGAGCACGTATAAACAATTGAACCTTCCCTTTTGGATAAAGGCACAGGAGGCTTGAGTGTCTTATGCTCCTGATGACAAGAAGCATGCTCTTTACCTGAATTAGGATGTCCTTGATGAGGGTTTTGTTTCATGAGTCACCTATTTTAATTATTAGACTTCTTTCGAAACTCGCTGCAGTGAGCGAAGTGCGAGGAGAAACGGAGCGCAGAACCGGAGTGTACACGCAGTCACATGAGGATTCGAGCACCGCATCGACGAAGTACTTTGCCGCTGCAGTAGAGTTTCGAAAGAAGTCTATTTAATGCCCGACGCCACCATGACCGCCATGTCCACCCGCACTGTGCCCTCCATAGCCCCCATCCGTCTCTTGCGAACTCTGTTTCACAGCATGATTACAAGAGTTCAAAAAGAAAATGGCCGAAAATCCAATGACCATTCCGATACCCCTGATTCGTTTAAACAGCGACATAGGACACTCCTTCGTCAATAAACACATTTTTTCATCCTTACTTTTTTAACGCCTTGGCGAGTTCATTTTTTACTAAAGTCTTTGCAATCAAATCACTTACGTCAATCGCATTAGTGATATAAGGAATGGTGTTACACGTGATGATTGTCACACCTTCTATCCCCGATAATAAAGAATAGGCCTCTTCTGCAAAAAGCGCATGCACCCCAATACAAATCACGGACTGAACTCCGGCCTTTTGTAAATGTGTCACCGTCTCCACCATGGTTCTGGCGGTGGAAATAATGTCATCCACCAATACTGGAGTTGAAGATTCCAACTTAAGCGTAGTTGGCACAGAAACAGCAACCTCTTTATCACCATGGCGAACTTTTTCCAAAACCACATAGGGAAAATGGCCTTTTTCTGCAATATCAGCAACCCATTGCTCACTTTCGCTATCAGGACCAATAATCACTGGTTTCTTAATACTGTTTTTAATCCAGGAGGCGATAGCGGTGGTGGCATGCAAAACAAAAGTAGGTATGGTGTAAATTTCAGCTAACGAGTGATAGCGATGCAAATGAGGGTCAACAGTCATCAACCAGTCAAATGTTGTGGATAGCATTTCAGCAAAATAACGCGAGGTGATTCCCTCGCCCTCATGAAAACGCGTGTCTTGACGCAAATAGGGAAGGTAAGGGGCAATTAAACCAATTGTTTTAGCACCTAATTCTTTGGCTGTTTTGGCAAAAAACAACAAAGGGAGTATTTTTTCATCAGGTCGGTTTAAGCTGTCCACCACAATCAGGTTGCGATTTTTAATGTGGGTATTGATTCTGACATAGCACTCCGTATCCGGGAAACGATGCAAGATGACGTCCCCCACCTCCACGTGCAGTGTCTCTTGTAATCGTCTAAAAAGGTCTGAAGCATCAAATAATGAAAATAAGATAGGCTTCAAGGCTTTTCTCCTAAAATAATGACTTCGGGTTTGCCGCGCAGAAAATCGCAGGCGTAGTTAAGTTCCCCTGAAGACTCCGAATGAATCGTAAACAAAGGCTCGCCTTGTTCCACTTGGGTATTAACATGAACGTGCAAGTCCACGCCTGCGGATTTCGAGTGAGGCGCTCCAGCCAACTTGGCCACCTGGGCCAATTTCCGATTATCAATCATCGCGACGTTACCCGTTTTTTGAGCCACTATAGGATAACTAAAAGGCGCCTTCTTCAACTCCCTTATCCCGCCCTGCGCCTCACAAATGGCTTGAAATTTTTTAAATGCTTGCCCACTCACCAATAATTGCTCAGCAACGTCTTTTCCTGATCCAGGAGATACCTTGGGAGAAAACTCCAGCGCTGCTCCTGCAATCGTCAACGCCCTGTCGCGCAAATCATGAGGGGCATGAGGCAACCCTTGTAACACCGCCAAGACATCGCGGGCTTCCAAGGATGGACCAATACCATGTCCTACCGGTTGTGAACCATCAGTACATAACACCTGAACAACAAGACCTAACTGTTTTGCTACTTCTTCAAGGGATTGCTTAAGAAGTAACGCCATGGCCTGGTTTCTCACTTTGGCAGTAGGCCCTACTGGAATATCAATGACCGCATGCGTTGCACCTGATGCAATCTTTTTAGAAAGAATAGAAGCAACCATTTGCCCTTCACTGTCTAAATCAAGAGCACGTTCCACGCGAATAAGCACGTCATCGGCAGGACTTAAACTCACCGCCCCTCCCCATACAATACAGCCGTTTTCTTTTTCAACCACGTGGCGCATGGCCTTCGGGCTTAAGTGTACCGGTGCTAAAGCCTCCATCGTATCTGCGGTTCCCGCAGGAGATGTAATCGCCCTAGAGGAGGTTTTGGGGATGGTCAAACCAAAAGCCGCCACAATAGGTACGATAATCAAGGTGGTGCGATTTCCCGGCAATCCTCCCACACAATGTTTATCCACTACGAGTGGTGAAGGCCAGGATAAGCGCTCACCACTGTCCATCATGGCCTTGGTCAATTTCATGATTTCAGTACTCGTTAAACGACCTGCGCTACTTGCCGCTAAAAAAGCAGCGATTTGCACATCAGAAAGTCGACCACTTAACACATCATCAACAATGAGCTTGAATTGCTCCAATGAGAGTTCCTTGTCATAAATTTTGCTGTGTACAACGCTTAAGGATTCCAGTGGTTTAGGATGCGAGAGTTGAATGTCATCCCCTTCTTTGGCATTGAGAAAATCCCACGCAAAATTGGATAAGCTTGCCTCACCAGGCTTTAAAAGCTCTGAGGTCACGACATTAAGCGTGGCAATAATCGAGCGCTGGCCCAAAGTCACCTGGATGCGCGTTTGAATCTCAAACCCCTCCGAATGACAGACATGGCAATCTTCTCGCATGTAGATAATGGCTTCGTGATAGGTTTTAATCCCTAAGTACTTTAAACGCAACCTATGATGCTCCTTCTGGATCACGACAAATCCTCCTCTTGCAGATAAGAAGGGATCGTACAGGGAAAACCTAATTGGCTTTCAATTTTCTCTTTAAGAGATTGGGCACCATGAGGCTCACCGTGCGTAATAAATATTTTTTTAGGCGAATGAGCAAACTGTTTGAGCCACTCTAACAATTCTTGATAATCGGCATGAGCCGAGGTGCTGCTCATCACCACCACGTTTGCGCGGATGGAAACAAGACTGCCATGAATTTTAACTTCCCGCTCGCCATTGACAATCCTGGCACCACGAGTACCTCCAGCCTGAAAGCCAGTAAACAACAGAGTGCTTTTGGAATCAGGAGCAAACCGCTTCAAATGATGGAGAATGCGACCACCTTGAGCCATCCCACTGGCGGCGATGATGATTTGCGGCATGGTGTGCCTGTCAATCTCTTTGGACTCTTCAGGCGTATTCACATACGTGGCCGCATGGCATAAACCCTTACATTGCTCTTCGGTTAGATGATGGTCTTTTTTATATGTGCATAAAAGATGAGTGGCATTAATGGCCATGGGACTGTCTAAAAACACAGGAACGCCTTTGGGAATCTCTCCTTTGCGCTTCAGTTCATAAATAAAATAAAGAAGACTTTGAGCACGCCCCACCGCAAAGGCTGGAATGATAACCGAACCACCTCGTTTGATGGTTTGATTAATCACCTGACCAATTTGAGGTAAAGGATCGATGGTATCGTGCAATCTATCTCCGTACGTGGATTCCATCACCAAATAATCCACCTCTTGAATAACGCTAGGCGCTTTCATCACTGGGTCATGAAGCCGCCCGATGTCCCCGGTAAATAAAATGGAACGGTCTTTCGTTTTTATTTTAACCATGGCGGCACCGACGATGTGGCCTGCGCGATGAAACTCAAAACTGAATTCATTAAATAATGGGTACGGTGCATTAAAATCAACCGTTTCAAAATAGTGTAATGCCGTTCTCGCTTCTTGTTCGGTATAGAGTGGCAAAGCAGGTTGATGCTTGGAAAACCCATATTTGTTGGCCAAACGTGCTTCTTCTTCCTGGAGATGACCACTATCGGGTAATAAAATAGAGCACAGCGCTTTGGTGCCAGGTGTTGCATAAATTTTGCCTTGAAATCCATTTTTAATGAGCAAGGGAAGATAGCCGGTATGGTCAATATGCGCATGAGTGACAATCACCGCATCGATGTCGGCTGGATTGACAGGCAATGGGGCCCAGTTACGCAAGCGCAATTCTTTATAGCCTTGAAAAAGACCGCAATCAATAAGAATTTTTCTAGAATTCACTGTCAAAAGATATTTTGAACCAGTGACCGTCTGGGTTGCCCCTAAAAAGGTTAATTTCATTTTGCCTCCGTCAGACTTCCTTGTTGTTTTAATTCCACTTGCCAACGCCACATCACATAAACCACGGGAATGACAATGAGAGTCAGTAAAAGGGCTGAAAAAACGCCACCCACCATGGGTGCAGCCAAGCGTTTCATGACATCCGCTCCAATGCCAGTGGCCCACATCACCGGCAATAACCCAATGATGTTCGCAAGGCCCGCCATCACCATGGGGCGAATACGGGATATGGCACAAAGGTGTACCATTTGAATTAAATCCGGCAAGGTTTTAAGTAGCCCCTTCTCTTTGTGCTCATTGTAATCCGAATCAAGGTATGCGAGCATCACCGCACTGGTTTCGGCGGCCACACCGGCTAAAGCAATCATTCCCACCCAAACGGCAATACTCATGTTGTAGCCCAAGACATAAAGCAACAGAAAACCACCAAATAAAGCAAAAGGAACACCGAGCATCACCATCAAGGTCTCCGTGATGGTGCGGAAGGTAAAATAAAATAAAACAAAAATAATGGCTAAGGTGAGTGGTACGAAAATCTTAAGCCGCTCATAAACCCGTTGCATGAATTCGTATTGACCTGACCAGGCCAGGGTGTAGCCTGGAGGCAATTTGACTTTGGCCTTGACTGCTTGCTTTAGCTCCTCCACGTAACCACCAATATCCCGACCACTGATATCAATAAACACATAACCTGCCAACATAGCATTTTCATCGCGGACCATGGCGGGCCCTGAACGGAAAGTGAGAGTCACCAATTGCGCAATAGGTACTTCAGCTCCACTTGGTGTTTTAACTAAAATACGATTGAGTTTATCTGGGTCGTCACGTAGCTCCCGCAAATAGCGCACATTCACCGGATAACGCTCACGCCCTTCAATCGTGGTAGTAATGTTTTCACCACCCACAGCCGACTCAATAATGCGATTGACGTCCATGATGGTTAAGCCGTAACGTGCCAGCTGGTCTCTATTGATTTGAAAATCAAGAAAATAACCGCCAGCCACCCGCTCCGCATAGACATTACTGGTCCCCTTTACTTCTTTGGCCACCATTTCAATTTCTTTGCCAATGGCTTCAATTTTTTTAATGTCGGGACCAAAAATTTTAATTCCAACAGCCGTTCGAATCCCCGTGGTGAGCATGTCATTGCGTGCTTTAATGGGCATGGTCCAGGCATTACTCACCCCGGGAAACTGTAAGACTTTATCCATTTCAGCCACCAAGTTTTCATAAGTCACTCCTTTGCGCCAAAATTCTTTAGGCTTTAACTCCACAATCACTTCCATCATATTAAATGGCGAGGGGTCGGTGGAAGTTTCTGCTCGTCCTGTCTTTCCAAACACATGGGCTACTTCTGGAAAGGCCTTTAATTTCTTATCCATTTCCTGAAGCAAAGCCGTTGCTTGAGTCACTGAAATACCTGGCAAAGTCACTGGCATGTACAAAATAGTGCCTTCATAAAGAGGCGGCATAAACTCAGCGCCAATGAGTTTGTAGAGAGGGATTGTGGCTAATGCCACCACTATGGCAACTCCCACGACAACCTTTCGATAGCTTAAAGCGAGCGTTAACACGGGTGCGTACATTGCTTGCATCAAGCGGGTGATGGGGTGTTTTTGTTCAGGAATGATTCGACCACGTACCAAAAGAGGCAATAGTACAGGAATTAGGGTGATGGCCAACAGGGCACTCATGAAAATCGCCAAGTTTTTAGTATAAGCCAACGGTGAAAACATCCGTCCCTCTTGAGCTTCTAGAGTAAAAACGGGCATAAACGAGATGGCAATCACAAGAAGTGATGAGAAAATCGCAGGACCTACTTCCTTGGCCGAATCGATTAACACTTGGGTGCGATCGCCTGGACTTCCTTTTGCCTCCCAATCCGCTAAGCGTTTATGGGCATTATCGACCATGATGATGGCAGCATCCACCATGTCGCCAACCGCCACAATAATCCCACCAATAGACATGATATTAAGCCCAATATGCAAGAAATAAATGGGGATAAAGGAAATCAAAATCGCAAGCGGCAAGGTAATAATGGGGATTAATGCGGAACGAAAATGACCTAAAAATACGATGATGAGTAACCCAACCACCACCAGTTCTTCAATCAAATTCCAATTGGCCGTGGAGATGGCTTCTTGAATGAGGTTACTGCGATCATACACAGGAACCATTTTTATTCCTTCGGGGATGGCAGTGGCCAATTCTTTTAATTTCTCTTTAATGCGACCAATCACTTGCAACACATCCTCACCAAAGCGCATGATGACAATGCCGCCCACTGCTTCTCCTTGGCCATTTAAATCGACGACCCCTCGGCGCATGTCCGAGCCAAGCTGCACAGTCGCCACATCACGCAGCAAAATTGGTGTGCCATTGGCATTAGTGCCTATGGCAATTTTTTCAATGTCCTCGGTAGATTTAATATATCCTCGCCCACGAATCATATATTCCACGCCTGAAAATTCAACCACCCTTCCACCGGTGTCATTATTGCTCATGCGAATTTTTTCGATGATGTCAGGAACCGACAGGTTGTAAGCAAGAACTTTGACGGGGTCCAAATTGACTTGATACTGCCTGACAAACCCACCCACACTGGCTACTTCAGACACCCCAGGAACTGCTCTTAACCAATAGCGTAAATACCAATCTTGAAACGTGCGTAACTCAGCCAGATTATGTTTCCCATTCTCATCCACCAAGGCGTATTGATAAATCCAACCCACAGGGGTCGCATCAGGACCTAGTTGAGGAGTAACCCCTTCGGGTAATTTCCCTGCCAGTTGACTCATGTACTCTAAAACACGAGAACGCGCCCAATAAATATCAGTACCGTCCTCAAAAATGATGTAAACATAAGAAAAGCCAAAATCAGAAAATCCCCGTACCGCAACCACCTTCGGTGCGGACAATAGGGCGGTCACAATAGGGTAAGTGACTTGGTCTTCCATTAAATCAGGAGAGCGTCCCATCCAGGTGGTGTACACAATCACTTGCGTGTCTGAAATATCAGGCAAAGCATCCATGCGGGTATTCTTAAGAGCCACATAGCCCATGAAAGAAAGCCCAAGCACAAAGAGCAACACAATAAAGCGATTGCGTGCACAAAATTCAATAATCCGTTCAACCATAAAATCCCTTTATTTCATAGGAATCTCATACATCATCCCTGTTCTTGAAAGGAAGAGCCTTACGAGATAACACTCATAAGCAATTCATCTTTTATTATTTGTGCTGCATGCCTCCCATGGCCGCTTTCAACTGGCTCTCCGAATCAATGAGGAAATTCGCAGACGTTATAATCTTATCTCCCTCTTTAACCCCTTTTACTATCTCAAGCAAATCGCCTGCTCTCACCCCAACAGTCACGTCTCGCCACTCAATTTTGCCATTGCCATGATAAATAAAGACCACCGCGCGCTCACCCGTGAGTAAAACGGCATTTTTAGGAACCACAAGACGTTCACCCAAAGGGATTTTGAGTTCCAGATTAACGTACATGCCAGGCTTTAATTGTTCTTTTTGATTGTCTACCTCAAAACGCACCTTGGCCGTTCGCGTTTTCATCTCAATGGTCGGATAAATAAAATCAAGCTTGGCTTTAAATAATTCATTAGGCAAATAGGTAAGCGTCAGGTCGGCAGTTTGTCCTAGTTTAATATAGGGCAACTCGTATTCATAAATATCCCCTAAAACCCACAAGCGTGATAAATCAGCAATCGTATACAATTCATCCCCCGGCTCAATACGCATACCGATAAGCGCCATTTTTTTAAGAACCGTTCCCTGGATGGGTGAGTCAATGGTCATCGTTCGAGTAATTTTGCCGGTACGCTTTAATTGCTCTATTTCCTTTTCAGAAATCCCCCACAGCAGCAACCGCTGATGGGCGGCTTGAAAGGCCCCTTGGGCACCACGGGCGGCACTGGAGGTGGTATTTTTGCTTAAGATTTTTTGAGCGTTTAAGGCAAGGAGATATTCTTGTTGGGTGGCGACCAATTCAGGGCTATACACCGTAAAAAGGGCTTGTCCTTTTTTTACTTTTTCGCCAGTGAAATTAATGAATAATTGTTCTATCCAACCATCAAAACGCACATGAATGTGGGCAACGCGCCGCTCATCGGCTTCAACACGACCCACCGTCCGGATTGTTTTTTCAATCAGTTGGCGGCGTACCGGCTCGGAGGTGATGCCAATAGCTTGTAAGCGGACTGGATCAATCACCATCTCATTTTTTTGCGTGGACTGTTTCATGTCCATCTTGCTATGTGTATCCGTTGCATTTTGTGCCTGGGTTAACTGCAACAAAGCCAGTAAACTCAAAACGAACACACCCCTTCTCATCACCTTCTGATTCATAAGTACGTCCCTGTGCTTTCTTCGATTTGTGCAATCGCTTTTTCATGTTCAGCAAGCTCACCGTGCCATTCCAATTCGTTTTCTTGCAGTGTCAACAAATTATTAAGCATCGTTAAAAAATCGACTTTACCAACCCCATAATTGGCTTGTGAAGAGGTAAACGTTAGAGTGGCTTGTGGAATGATGGTATGTTGAATTAGATGAATGAGCTTTGCCGAGCGCTCTGCCAACAAATAGGCATTTTTCACTTGGAAAGAGAGTGTGCGATAGGTCGTCTGCAAGTCTTCCATATCGGCGTTGTAACGGGCAAGTGATTCCCGTACGGCATTATTTTGCTTTTGCATGAAATAAAGGGGAACGGTTGCTTTTAACAACACTTGATAGCCTTTGGTATGCATTCCCGTATCATGAAGCCGTCCCCCCTCGATTTCAACGTCCGGGAAATAATCCATTTTACTTAACTTGATGGCTTGTCGTCCTTTTTGCACGTTACGCTGCTGCATGATTAATTGAGGCGCTCGCTGTTTCACGAGCGAATAAAAATACTCCAAATTGTGCCCCATTGGCGTGACAGAGAGTGTTGCTGGAGTACTGACCACCCTTTCTAAGGAACGATTCAAAAGACGGTTGATATCAGCTTGCAGGGATTGGCGTTGTTGCTTTAAGATGACTAAGCGCATCTCTAGACGGGAAACTTCCGTTTGGGCGCGATAAATGTCTTGTTGGGGTGTTTTCCCCACACTGTACGTCGCTTCAGCACTTTGTTCCATTTCATGGAGAAGCTCCTGATTTCTTTGCACAATCTCGATGGATTTATTGGCAAAGTAAAGGTCATAATAAAGCCGTTTTAATTCTGCAATCACGGCGAAACAGGTGGCTTGATACTCTGCTTGCGTGCGTTTGGCTTCAAGGGTGGCTATCCTTCCGCGAACCATGAGTTTGCCAGGAAAAGGAATTTCTTGACTCCCACCCAGCATTTGTTCACGCCTTGGATCTACATCCATAGGAATGTTCTCGGACATATTGATATACCCCGCGTTCAATTTCGGATCAGGAAGCGCTTTCGCTTGCGGAATCACGTGAATAGCAGCAAGCAGGCGGTCGCGTACCGCCCGAATTTGGGGATTGTTTTGCTTGGCTTCCTGAATTAACTGCAACAAACCGGGTGTGGGCTTGGCATAAGTCAATGACCCACTAAAACAGGCGCTTAAAACAACAGTCCAAATGATTTTTTTAATACTAAAACGCTTCATTAGGTGCCTTCCTTAACCATTTTTGCGCTTCTAAGATGAGCAAGGGCACCATACCTAATAGGACCCAAGAAAGACACTGGGTGAATGATACCGGTCCAATACCAAATAATTCTCGTAGCATGGGAATATGGTGAATGATAACTTGCAGCAAGAAACTAATGCTGACAATAAAAAACAAGCGAAGATTAGAGAAAAATCCCAATTGCCAGATGGTTTTGGTTTGACTTCGTGCGCTAAAGGCTCGCAAAAGCTCCTCAGTCACTAAAACGGAAAAGGCGGCATCCTGAGCCTGAATTAAATCCCCATCCATTAAATATTCATAAGCAAAAGCCCCAAGCGTCACCAAAGCCGTTAAGCAACCAATAAAGGTCACCCGTTTGAAAAACGAAATATCCATCATGGATTTTTGCGTGGCTCGGGGTGGACGATTCAAAATCCCTGGCTCGGACATATCAGTAGCTAAGGCAATAGCCGGCAAGCCATCCGTGATTAAGTTAATCCATAACAATTGGATGGGCAATAAAGGCAGCGGCCAACCGATTAAAAGGGCCACAAACACAACCAGCAATTCCCCACTGTTGCCTGCTAACAAATAAGCGAGCGTTTTAGCAATGTTGTCATAAATCGTGCGGCCCTCTTCAATACCGGCCACAATCGAGGTGAAGTTATTATCCATAACAATGATGTCAGAAGCTTCCTTAGTCACTGCCGTTCCTGTTTTTCCCATGGCAATTCCCACAGAGGCTTCTTTTAAGGCGGGCGCATCATTGACCCCATCGCCTGTCATCGCCACCACCTTGTTTTGTTTTTTCCAGGCACGTACGATTTTTAATTTATGCTCTGCTGTCACTCGGGCATAGACTGCAATGTCTTTAACACAGTGGCTAAATTCTTCCTCGGACAGGTTTTCAAGTTCATTACCCGTGAGCAGTCGTTCTCCTGTCCCCATAATACCGAGTTCCTGGGCAATGGCTCTGGCTGTATCAGGATGGTCTCCTGTAATCATCACCGGTTTGATACCCGCCATTTTACAGCGACTGACGGATTCCTTGCTACTGGCATGAGGTGGGTCCTGAAGACCAATGAGACCTAGGAAAATTAAGTGACTTTCAATCTCATTGTCTTCTTTTTCTAACTCGGCGAAGTCTAATGGCTTCTTCGCAAAAGCTAACAGACGCAATGCTTCACTGGCCATCAACTCACACGATTGTTGCATGCGCGCTTTGTCATTTGGCGTTAATTTTTTAACCCCAGTTTGGGTCAAAATATGAGTGCATCGCTCCAAAACAATTTCCGGTGCGCCTTTAACAAAAGCGATGAACTCCTTTTCTTCTTGGCATATCACCGTCATGCGTTTGCGTTCGGAGCTAAAGGGCAACTCCTTAATGCGAGGTAAAGAGGTTTGCAGCTCACCTCGCCAAACCCCTCCTTTGGCAGAAGCGACCATAAGTGCCACCTCAGTTGGGTCCCCAACCGTTGCCACTTGTCCATCTTGCTGTCTAAACTCGGCATTGTTGCAGGCCACCATAGCCCGCAAGGTGGCCTGCAACAACTTATCTTCAGAAACATTAATTTCTTGACCTTGAAGTACAAAACCTCCTGCTAGGTTATACCCTTCTCCTCGAATACCATAAACCTCACTGACTGTCACAAGTTTACGTGCCGTCATTTCACCCACCGTCAACGTTCCTGTTTTATCGGTGCAAATCACTTGTAAACTGCCGAGTGTTTCAACGGCCGCTAATCGCCTCACCAGCACGGAACGCCGTACCATGCGCTGCACACCAAGGGCTAACGCTACCGTGACAACAGCAGGCAAGCCTTCAGGAATCGCCGCAACCGCAAGACTCACGGAACTCATGAATAATTTAAAAATAGGAATGTTGCGAAGTAAACCTAAGCCGAAAATGGCAATAACAATAAAAAAGCAAAGCCATAATAAACGAGAACCCACTTGATTGAGTTTTTTCTGTAAAGGCGTTTCATCACGAGAGGCTTCACCCAGCATTTTGGCGATATGACCCATTTCGGTTTGCATCCCGGTCGCTACAACCAGTGCACGTCCCGTACCATCGGCAATGGCCGTTCCCATAAACACCATGTTTTTACGGTCAGCTAATGGGGTATCTTGAGTGCAAAGGTCCAGTTTTTTACCTACTGGCATGGATTCACCCGTGAGCGGTGCTTCATTGACCTTAAGTGCTGACAACTCAAAAAGACGGGCATCGGCGGCGATTAAATCACCATTTTCAAAAAGGATAACATCTCCTGGGACGATATCCGAAGCAGCAATCATTTTGGCATGGCCATCGCGCAAAACAGTCGCTTTTGGTGCGGCCATTTCCTGGAGCGCAAGCATTGCGCGATCGGCTCGGTATTCTAGAGCAAAACCAATAATGGCATTTAAAATAACAATGGCCAAAATAGCAATGGCATCGGCTTTTTCACTAAGTAAAAAAGAAACAATGACCGCACCCAAAAGCACCCAGGTGACTACACTACTGAATTGCTGAAAGAAAATAATGAGTGCTGATGTTTTTTTCTTTTGACTCAGCAGATTTGGCCCCACTTCTTCTAATCGTTGTGCGGCATCTGCTTCGCTTAAACCTAAAGTCAGGTCTATTTTAAACTGGGATGCGATATCCTGAATCGTTTTTTCATGCCATTGTTCTGCCATTGTAATTCATCCTTTGAATCGGCTCAGCCAGTATGTTCAAATGACCTTAATTCTTCCTAAAGTAACCTCATATTAATTACAGCATCACTGATGGCTTTCCGTTGCATTACAATCCAAAGACTATAGGGTTAGCGGCCACCACCGCCACCATGTCCAACATGGCCTTGAGCCACATGATTGTCTAAACTCTCTATATTTTTAGTAGAGGTACTGTTATTCATGCACGCAGCAAGTGCTAAACAACCAGCTAAAATTATCCAATGACGTTGCTTCATGATGGTCTTCCCCGATGATTTTAAAAGGAAATATGACTACAATATAGATGGTTTCACACAATAAATCAAAGCAGATGGGGCCTGTTGATGGCCTATGAATCAAACCATGATATCATTGTACTTACTGATTTGAATCAACGACAAACAAAATCATTAGAAACAATGATACTAATACATCCTTGATTGTTTTGGAGACCCAAGTCTTATGAAAAAATTGACCATCACCTTAATGAGCTTCTCATTAATCAATTTATATCATTCTATTGCTTTTGCTGAGAACTCCCACCATCACACAATGACCCATGTCACGTTAGAGTCTTCACAATCAGAGACTCGCACTACCATGCAATTATCAATTCAAGGAGTCATGGATAAAGAAAACAAAAAATTAGTATTGATTAAACTAAGCGATACTAAAAACAATAAACCAATCACTTTGGGCAATCTCATTGAGGCCCATACGCAGAAAATTCACTTGCTGATTATCGATGACCATCTCGTTGACTACAGCCATGTTCATCCAATAGAGACAAATATACCCGGTGTTTATCAATTTGAATGGCAGCCTACCCTGAAAAATGCCTCCTATCGAGCATGGGCTGATCTAATACCTGCGAATACCAAAAACCAAGAATACGTTGTTGCCGATTTTCCCTCTCCAAAAACTATAAAAAGAATTGAAGATCGAATGGTGAGACAACCATTATTTGAAAGTACCATTGATGGTTACACATTCAAATTGTCTTTTGATAAAACACCATTACACGTAGGTCAACCCATCATGGGCAAAATTGACATTGTCGATGCTAATGGAAAGCCTGTTCATACCCTAGAGCCGATTATGGGTGCTTTCGCTCACATCGTTGGTTTTAATGAGGACTTTAAAACAGTAACCCATGTCCATCCAATGGGTAAGGAACCAACAAATGGCTCTGAAAGAGGAGGACCTGAATTGCAATTTCATATTGAGCCTAATCAAGCCGGATTTATTAAACTATTCGCCCAAGTACAAATCAATGGAAAGACACTCTATGTTCCATTCGGAATTATAATAAAAAGTACCTAATGAAATGTTCCACTAAACCATTGATATGAGAATCGACTGAGCCAGCCCACTTTAATTTATACACTCTCGAGTATTAAGATAGATTTTTTGGAATTCTCACTTATCACAAAACAGAAACTTCACACAGTTGTCTCTCTAATCCCGTCTCTCAAATTAGATTGCATGTACCAAACCACTAAGTTATCAACAGCAACCCGTTTATGATCAATAGTTCTTTATGTTTTACATGACAAAATAAATTTTTTTAAATTAAACAATAGGATTCGTAGCTCAAAAATTATCTGCATTCAATCGCCCTTAGCTTAGATATTTTCGAATTTCAACTACTACACCAATAAGCTCACATTCATCCGGCTGTTTGATGCTAATCGTTGCCCATAATTCACTATTCGGCAATAGTTGAAATAAACAACCATCTGCTTCACCATATCGACGCAGCACAGTTTGTTTTTTCTCTGTTAGATAAACCAAGACATATTGACCTGGATTGGGTTGCAATTGGCCATCAATAATCACTATATCACCTGGATTGAGTTCGGCTTGCATGCTGTTATCCTCAACGATTGCTGCAAATAACGCAGCGCTTTTGACTGATAAATTAAAATTATCAATGACGATTATTTTCTCAAAGGCAAATGTGTCTTGTTGTCCTAAAATTTCTCTAGCATGTGGTGAGTCTTTAATACTCAATATAGGGATATATCGAAGCCTATTTTCAGAGCTTTGAATAAGATCTCCTTGAGGATTATCAGTTAAGCACAACAAATAAGAGGCAGACACATGTAGCTGGTCTGCAAGTAATTTAGCTTCCAATGGCCCAGGGCTTCGTGTTCCCTGCTCCCAATTACTAATTCTCGCAGGAGATAGTTCTGCTGTTCTTGCTGCTAATTCTTTAATCGTAATACCCCGTTCTTTACGAGCTTTGGTAATACGATTACCTATTTGTTCTCTAATATCCATTGTGATCCTTCAAAAAAATGAGACATACCCATTGACAAAAACACATTTCGTTTTATATTATGGATTAATTAAAACGTTTTGTGTTTTATAAATTAGTGATACATACCATATTTAATCATAAATTTATTTAAAAATCACATCCTGTTTTATTTTTTCTTTTTTATTCATTGATAATAGGTCATGCTATGGAATTTTTTATTATCACCCATCAGGAGCGTTCTGCACTCAGTGGTTTACCTTATCTACAACAATTAACTTATCTTCAAGGCATTAAACCCTACGTTGATTACAAAACAGGGTTAGTCGGTATTCGTCGTGGTATTAGTTATCAGTCATTGAGTGAAGCGCTTTACATAGAACCTCACTCTGGTATTAAAAGCGGTAGCCCAAGTAAAGATCAATTGCGACGTGCTTTGAAAGGGCTTGAGAAGGCTGGTTTAATTCAAATTCAGTCTTGGGAAAGGAAGCTTGTTTTACGTTGTTTATTACTGGACAGACTTGATTCTGCTCATAATAAAGCCGCCATAAAAGCACATGACTATAGCGCACCTCAAGACCCACAAAAAAGTCTATTAGATTCAACAAAATACGATACGAATAAACTAGATCCCGATACAACCCCAAAGGATGAACCCGCCACTCCTCAAGATAATAATAATTATTTTTTTATTTCTTTATCGCAAGCCTTTGATGTCTTCTGGGATCTGTACCCTCTGAAAAAAGAAAAAGAAAACGCTTTTGAGGTATTTAAAAAACTAAGGCCTTCTCAGAGCTTAGTCCAGCAAATCATAGCCAGCTTAACCGAACAAATTCAACTTGAGATAAAAAAACGTGCCGAAGGCGTTTGGGTTCCATCCTGGAAATATCCAGCAAATTGGTTAACACAGCGATGCTGGGAAACAACATCAACAAATCTTGAAGCCAAGGAGAATGACCATGCAATCCATGAAACAAATCGTAAATACGCATCATCTACAAACAGCATCAGGACTACAGAGTTGCGTGAAAGCCCAAGCTTCAGTGACGCCGAGTTCCAAAACATCTGGAAATTGCATTGAGCAAGTCAACAAACTGTTTCTGAAATTTTCAACCTTCTATGGACACATATGGCGCAGCCAATTCAAGAATGAAGCTTATTCAAATTTTGCACGTCAAGAATGGTCAAAAGCACTAGAAGGATTCGATATGCAGTTAATTGAGCAAGCAATTGATGAGTGTCTTAAAAACCGCGAAATGCCGCCTGCGCTGGCGCAATTTATTGAGTGTTGCAAGCAACTATCAGCCAGAAAAAAACAGTGTTTTCAAAGAGAACCTTACAAACCTTGTAATCCTGTTGTTGCCAACGCACACCTGAAAAAAATAAAAACAATCTTAAACATGAAATAAAAATAACCGGAGAAAAATAATGTTGGTACTGACAAGAAAAAAGGGTGAACAAATATTAATTGATAAAGGGCAGATTGAAATACACGTTATTTATCAACGAAGAGGTGTAGTCGCTTTAGGTATTAAAGCTCCAGCTCATATTGATGTTGATAGAAAAGAAATTTTTTTAAGAAAACAAACTAATCCTCAAAACACCGATATAGAGGAACCAAAATGAAAATAAGTGCTCAACTCTCTGTAATTAGCGTACTTAGCGTAGCAGCCTTTTATTCTATGGCAGCTAATGTTACTCAAGTAAACCGCTACGCGACTGTTGCCAACAAACCATTAGCAGCCCAGATCAATCCACTCCTTGCCATTCAACAAGTCCATTTTCCTCAAGAAGTACAAACCATAGGTCAGGCAGTTGAATGGTGGTTGAAGTTTTCAGGATTTTCTCTGGTATCGAAAGAAAAACAACTTCAGAGCCTGCAAACCGTCATGCGCCAAGCCTTGCCTCAGATTGATAGAAACCTCGGCCCTTTGACTGTTAAGGACGGCCTTGAAGTTCTTGTTGGCCAACAGTCCTTTACCTTAATTGAAGATCCTTTATTACGGCAAGTGAATTTCAAATTAAGAGCTGTAGTACGAAATGGGGGTATATCATGATTAATCGCACAACGACCTCAAAGTATTTATTGGCATCAGGTTTAGGCTTGACCTTAGCGGGTGTTATTGTTGGCATTAACTATTTTCCAACAAATAAAACGAATGATTCAGATGTTATTTCACATCGTCTTGATACCTTGCAAGCACAGCTTGGTGCTTTGCATGAGGAAGTTAAAAAGCCCGTTGAGACAGTAGATTTAACCGCTATTAACCAGGACTTTCATAAACTGACCTCCTTAATTGAACAGCTCAAAAATCACAATGAAACAGATCTTAATCGCCTGATCAATGATAATCGTGCTGAATTGACACAAAAGTTGGATGTCTTGCGTGAAATGGTGATGTCTTTGGATAAAAAGCAGCATCCCATTAAATACCTACCCGCGAGCAACTTACCGTTTAAAGTCATCAGTATAGACAGCATTCAGCAAGTCAGTGTGGCTACAGTGGCTTATAACTTTAAAACAGTGCCTTTGGAAAAAAGCGACCAATTAGCTGGCTGGACAGTATTAAGTATTGACTTCGGTCTACAACGCATGGAATTGGAAAACGGTAATAAAGAGCATGTTGTGGTGAGGATGGATGTGTTGCAGGGGGAATCTGATGCTTAAGTATTCTGCTTTCCTGATTCCCATATTAGCCTGTCATGCAGTACATGCTGATCTGACTATTCCAGGCTTAAATCAACAGCCCTTAAATCACATTGCCATTGAAGATAAAACATTGGCAAGAACAGGATTAACGACTAATGAAGACGATCTGACCTCAGAGCAAGACATCAATAAAATTACACTGACCGATACCCAATTGCATGAAGCTAAAGTGTGGGGATTAACAGCTGATGAAGAAAAACGTTATGTCCTGCTCATGCAAAATAAAAGCAAATTCTACTACAAAGGCTTAAGACAAACTCCTATTGATATTCTGGGTATTAATGCCAGAAATGAAACCGAACGCAACCATTTTGCAGAATTAGCAGCAAGACAGGAAGCCCAGAAAGTAGCTAAAAATATTGCTTGGAACAATGCTTTTTACAAGGCCTATAACGAGTTGTTTGTTAATGTCCCTGTGGTAGGTGATTTTGACCCATCTCCTTATTCACCCTATGCCCACAAACCAGTGCAATTAAGCCAGGGCGATACGCTGTATTTCTTTATCAAAGAGCAAGATGCTGTAAAAACCATTTTGTTGATGCTCTTTGATGCCATAGAGCAAACACCAAATGCACGGTTACATCTGATGTTACTGGACATGAATGATACGAGCATCCAAATCTGGGCAAATCAACATCAAATACCACAACATCTTGTAAATGGTGGCCGTATTACCCTTAACCACGGCGAACTAAGCTACCAATCCCTCAAGATCAAAAAGTCACTACCGCTGTTGCTACTCTCCCAAAACGGCCATTCCAGCATTGTTGATTTGGGAAGGTTTTAATATGAAAAAGTCAGCCATACTCTTTGGATTGTTGATGATTACGTCCTGCTATGCCTGGCAAGCCATTAACATGGAGCAATTCATTAAAGAAAGCCAAGCCCAGCTCACCGAAGAATCTTTAAAACTACAAGAAAAACTGGATGCAAGACTGCCCGTATCAAGTAAAGCCACTGCTGGCAAAGTAGAAAAGCGAAAGCTAACGCTTGTTAATTTCTCAAACCCCGTGTTTATCATTGGGGATGATGCAGCTTCATACCTTTGGTTGCAAGCCAACGCAAAAAAGCTTGAAGAAGCACAAGCCTTGGGCTTTGTCGCCAACATTAATACCAGTGAACAACTTCAGGCGTTACAACGCCTCACTAAAGCGCCTTTATTACCGGCTAACGTGGATGACTTAATGGAACTCTTTCAAGAAACCCATTACCCACTTGCTATCTTTGGGGAAGAATTATGGCAATAAGGACTGCAACGCCCAAACCCTCCAAAAAAACGGTCATGCGTTTTATGCTGCTTGTTTTATTGGGCTGGTTAATCCTTATGGGTTGGGTATCCAGTCTTTGGTGCTGTTTAGGGTTTGAAAAAGCGTTTAGTTCAGTTACCACACTTTCTCAAAAACAAACGCAAGCAATTACCGCATTTAACGGAATGAGTGTTGCTAACACCATTAAATCCTGGTTAAAAACCATTCCTACTCAAGATGTTGCCAACAAAGCAGCACAAACAGGCTCCCTGATTAAAAAAGGGCTGGATGGGGTGATACCTGATGAAACCAACGATTTAAATGAAATAGCACACGATTTTATCCTAATTGCCAATCAAGTTTGGTTACTGATGGGATTAACTACTCAAGTAATGTTCATCAAACTGGTTATTCTGATTTCGGCTATCCCTCTGTTTTTATTAATGGTCGTGGTTGGACTGGTTGATGGGTTAAATCAACGCGCTATCCGCACCGCATCACTAGGCCGTGAATCATCCTATGTCTTTCATCAACTCAATCGCCACGCCAAACGAGGCCTTTTACTGTTATTAAGCTTATGGCTTGCGCTGCCCATAAGCATCACGCCTGCCTTTGTTTTTGTACCTGCAAGCCTATTGTTAGGCATCATGGTTTCAATCACTGCAAGTCGATTTAAAAAATATTTGTAGGAGAAAAACATGAAACGATTATTGTTATTACTCATATTAAGTCTGCCAATGGCCTCTCATGCAAGTGACGATGCACTCAACCAAACGCTGGTCAGAATAATTAATCAGATTAATGCCATCATGCCTTTGCTTGATGAAGCAAAAACTGAAATTGAACCCAATACCCGCATCCAATTGCATATAGAACATTTTGAAGGCTCTGATGGAAAGAAACACGCAGGGCTTCGTACCGATTTACTGTCCATTCGTAATGCGCTGATTGATTACATCAATAAACCAGCCATTGAACCTAAAACCATCAAGCCGTTAGCTTTGGATTTTATAGGAAAGTGACTATGAGCAAAGTAGATATTGCCAAAACTTTTGCTTCCAGTTTTAAACAAGCTGCAGGCGATACAACTGCAAGTGCCTTTTCCGGCAGCATCCGATTTGTCGCCATCATGCTCGTCATTATTGGCCTTATTTGGTGCATCAATCAATTCATGGGCAATACAGAAAAAGAACAAGAAGGATTTCTTATCCTCCTAGGTTCCCGCTTAATCCGCATTGTTCTCGGATTTTGTTTATTCATTCTAATTTTAATCGTTAAGGGGAATTAATCATGAAAAAGTCAATTGCAAGTGTAAAACAATGGGGGCAACGAATGGGTGCAGGACTCATTACTTTAAATTATGCGCCTGCATTATTTGCCGATAACTGGTTTCCAAAAATCTCTAATGCCGATGACATCAGTGATGGTAATAAAAGCATGATGACAGTTACAGGTAACTATGTTCGTCAAGGCCTGGGATTATTGCTTTTTATTGCTGCCGTCATGAGTTTTATTAAATTCATCACTACCATTCAGCACGGTATTGAAGAATCCAAGAAAAATGATGGTTCTATGGTGGCCTTTGGTACGTTTGCAGTGATGGGGATTACTTATCTTGCTATCAGTATTGTAGCAGGTTATGTCGGCTACAGCATGATTACCAAATTTAAGATTTAGGGGGGGTATTCATGAATCAACCATCCTCACGTCATCTGTCGTTTGATTATGAAGCCTATAAAGGGTTAAGCCTAAGGGAGCTTTTCTGGATAGTGGTGGTCACAACTCCACTAATTAGCATGGGATGTGCTTTGGCAGGACTTTTTATTGGCTATCCTTTGGCCTTCGGATGTATTGGTTTCATTGTTGGTTTTATTGTGTCCATTACTTTTTGCCCTAAACGGGCAGCTGCCATTAAGGCTGGTAAACCGCATGGCTATTTAATGAAAAAAACTGTGTTGTTGATGGCAAAGTGGGGTTTAAGACACTCGCCCTACATTCACCATCAAGGTGTCTGGCAAAAATCAAGACTCGTGAGGTAGTTCTATGTTTCATTACTGGAAAAAAGTGGACAGTTTAAATCATATCAATCGGTTGTTATTAGCCTTTGTATCCGTGCTCATTTTGATTGTACTTGGTCTGATCATTACGCTGGCTAAAATACCCAATCGTTTTGAATTTTGGCTAACACCTTCTATGAGTAGTAATGGTGGATTAATCAAGGAAAACGCCATACCCAAAGAGTACGTTCAGGGTTTTGTTGCCACACTGCTACCCACCTTAAACACCTGGTCACAAGGTGGTAAAAAAGAATTTGCTACTAATCTTTCAGGCTTTCATTACTACTTCACTCCACGACACCAGACATTAATGGATAAAACCTTGATAGCTTATAAAGATGCTCAACTTTTTAATCGAATACAAGTAGCAAGTCTCTATCGGTTTATGGAAAACGAAGATGTCAAAGTAATCGCTCATAACACATGGGAAGTTCATCTGGTTTTACGCATTACCCAACGCTTAAAAGACGATAGCCCCATGGTCATTGCAGACAAGATTGTGGACTATCATGTACGTGTGGTCAAAATCAATCTCTCTCGCTTACAAAATCCTTTTCAACTGGCATTGGATGGTTACACCCAACCAGAAACACTCATCACCGATTTATTGGCAACCAATACAAGAGGTACACAACATGACGACAACTAAATGGTTACTCACGATAATTGCGTTAATTAGCAGTCAATACGCGCTTGCGCTGGATGCAGAGCATGTCTTGTGGGATAAAACACCCATCCCTGTTGAACTATCCTTGAATGAGGAAAGGCTCATCCATTTTCCTCAAGCCATTAGTATTGTAGATAATGAAGCAGCTTCCCAAACCGCGCTTTTGAAAATTCAGGATGCTTTATATCTGAAAGGCAAGGACGTTTTTAAAAACAAAAGACTCTTGGTGCAGCTCATGCCTCAAGGTGAGGTCATTATCTTAAACTTAAGCGTTAATGATAAAACTCATGATGTAAAACCAATAGAAGTGCTTTTGGAGTCCAAAGAAAGTACCAGCTCTCCTCAAGAAGTGGCCAATCCTCTGGATTTAAATGCTGTAACACTGACGCGCTTTGCCATCCAATCCTTGTATGCCCCACAAAGACTGTTGGTGATCCCTGATGGCGTGGGGCGTGTGCCTATGCAAACCCGAAAACAAGTAAGCCTTTTTTACGGTGCCAGTATTGAAGCAAGACCATTGATTTCATGGCATGGAGGAGCTTTTTATGTGACTGCGGTAGAGCTGAAAAATCTGTTGAACAAGGAAATAGTTGTTGATCCTCGCCAAATGATGGGTAACTGGCAAACCGCTACCTTTTAGTGTCCTTCCGGCAAGGCTGTGTGACAGAGTTTAAATGATTTTGTAAAGTACGCTCTCCTTAAATTGTGGAGATTTACTCAA
>NZ_LNXS01000043.1 GCF_001467525.1 Legionella anisa | reverse complement strand
GATGACAGCCTTTTAAACATCACCGTAAACTATAGAATAGGTTTCCTGGTTAAATTTTGTGAGGATCTCTCAGGGCTTGTCCGCAGGATCCAGATCCAATGGCCATTTATGGATGCCGCTGACAAGCCGCGGCACGTAGGTAATTGGATAAAGAGATTCGCCGTGCATCGATCGTAAATAGACTATTCCTCTACGACTTTTAAAAATAGTCTACTCTTTGAATAAGAAATGTATTAAGGATTAAGAGAATGCCTAAATCAATCTGGAAAGGCGAGATTTCCTTTGGTCTTGTTTCTATACCGGTTTCATTGTATTCCATTGAGGAGCAAGATGAGCTTAAATTTCATTTGCTTGATAAAAAAACGAAATCCAGAGTGCATTATCAACGAATTAGTGAAAAAACCAGCAAAGAAGTTCCTTGGGACCAAGTGGTGAAGGGATTTGAATTTGAAAAAGATCGTTACATTGTTGTCGATGAAAAAAAGTTCGAAAAGGCGAGTCCAGATTTATTTAAAGCAATTAACATTGAAGAATTTGTTGATTTTCAGGAAATTGATAGTCTTTACTTGATGAAGCCTTATTACCTTATTCCAGAAAGTAAAAATAAAAAAGCATATGTATTATTGCGAGAATCATTAAAAAAAACAAATAAGGCAGGCGTTGCCAAAGTCATTATTCGGACAAAAGAATCTATTTGTTTAATCCTTCCTCATCATCATGCCCTACTTTTGTACTTAATTCATTTTAAAGATGAGATACGTGAAGAAAAAGAAATGGATGTTCCCAAAGAGGATGTTAAAAATTATAAAATTTCCCAATCAGAAATAAAAATGGCTGTTACTTTAATCAATGAAATGACGACTAAATGGCAGCCCGAAAAATACCATAATGAATATCGTGAGGCATTGAAAAAATGGCTTGATCAACAAATAGCAAAACAACCAGTAATCAAAGAAGAGGAGGACTCCGAGATTGACAAGGAAAGTTCTGCAGATGTGGTCGACTTTATTTCGCTTTTAAAAGAAAGCATGAAAAAGAAAAAATCTGCAGAAAAGCCAAATAAGAAAAAGAGCTCATAAATCAAGAGAACAATCAATCTGTCCCATAAACTACACTCTTGTCAAATTATGTCACTTTATGTAAATATAACTTGAGACATCTTGAGAATAAGTGTCATAGACCTCTTTCGAAATTCGCCGCAGAGCGAAATGCGAGAAAGTCTGCAATAGAATTTCGGAAAAGTTCTAGTGTTATAGCAGCAATCTCGGAGGGATCCTAAAATGAGACAAATATTTAAAATTGATAAAGTCATAAGACAAGTGAACTCTGTATTTAAAACGTCTCAATCACAAACAATACGTCCGCCAAAAAAAATAGAAAAACCATTGTTCGCAGCTCAAAAAAAAGCAACAACAGCCCCTCCTGTGACGAAAGCACTCAATCCGCTTTTTTTTACACAATTAAAAGCAGAGGAACACAAACAGTTTACGTCTAAAAAACGGCATCGCTCTGAATACAAAGACAATTACAGCGCAGCACTCAACTTGCCTTTTTCAAACTATCAATTAGCGATAAAGTACCATGATCACAATGCGCTTCTTAGTATGTCGCAACAAAATATTATTGAACATGCAAATCGACGTGTTGATTTATTTTTTTATACATTAATTGCTTATTATAAAACGGAGATTCTACCAACCAATGGACATACAACATTACAACATGGTAGAGGACGAACCACACGCAGTAATACAAGCATCTCTGAAGCATGTCATAGCAGCCTGACTCCTTCATTAGTGGATACAACCATTTATCAAAATAAACAAACAGGAGAAAAACATAAAAGTTTACTGTCCGACACACATTTTATGGATAGTCTGAACTCCACTGTCGAGTTACCTCCTTTTGTCAATGATCTGGATGATCTGTTAGAAAATGCATTAAGAGAAAAAAGTTTGACTATTCTTCGCGAAGTTTCACTTGGAACAATAAATCCAATTACCGGATTAACTCAGTTTTTGCAAATAATGAGTACTGTTTTAAAGGATCTTAAAGAAGATGCTGAAAATAAAAGCAAACCTGGCTTATCCCAGCATCCCTTAATCAAACAACGACCGATTACACCAAAGCTGATTGAGCTTGTAAGAACTGGGTCCCTATCCACTACCTATTTACCTCAAACACAAACCGCAAATGATGCGTACATCCAACTGTTACTTAGAATGACACCCGAAGAAAAAGCATCCTGCAAAGATGAGTGCAGTAAAGAAAAAGTATACCTCAATAAAATTACGGAGTTACAAAACGAAATTTTACATACGAAAAGCAATGGATTTTCCATCACTTAGAACTGGTTTTTAATTTAATGCCAAATGCATTACTTGGCTGACTAAGGAAAACCGGAGGTCAAATAAAAGGAACTGCCTCTAGCTATGCCTGATAGATTTGACTAGAATACAGTTTAGCTGCTGATAAATAAAAACTTTTTACACTGGTGTCAATTCATGAATATCCACACTGTTGTTGAAGAGCAGAGAAAATTTGCTGCTGCCGGACAAGCTAAAAATATTGATTTTCGTAAACAGCAATTGCAAAAATTGAAGACGATTGTCAAACAAAATGAGCAGCTCCTCTACGAAGCGCTTTATGCAGATATAAAAAAATCTCAGTTTGAAACCTATCTAACTGAGCTTGCCATGATTTATCATGAGCTTGATCAAGCAATAAAATCAGTACATAAATGGGCTAAGCCTAAAGCTAAAAGAACGGAATTAGTACTTCAACCAGGAAGGAGTTTTATCTTACCTGAACCGTTTGGCACGACGCTCATTATCGGTGCATGGAATTATCCCTATCAGCTGACGTTAAGCCCTTTAATCGCAGCTATGGCGGCAGGAAACACCAGCATTATCAAACCCAGCGAGCTACCACAAAATACTTCATCAGCTATGGCAAAAATAATAAATCAAAATTTTGATCCGGCTTATCTTTATGTCGCAGAAGGTGGTCCCGAGGTAACTCAGGAGCTTCTTAGTTTCCGTTTTGATAAGCTCTTTTTTACCGGCAGTACTGCCGTAGGAAAAATCGTAGCCAAAGCGGCAGCAGAGCACTTAACTCCCGTCACCTTGGAATTAGGTGGAAAAAGTCCTTGCCTTGTTTTTTCTGATGCCGATCTCAAAATTTCAGCCCAACGCATTGTTTGGGGCAAGTTTTTAAACGCAGGCCAAACCTGTATTGCACCGGATTATCTTTTAGTTGAAGAATCAATTTATCAACCCTTATTGGAAGAACTCAAAAACCAAATCAACGAAGTTATTGGTTCTAATCCTCTTATGAGCGAAAGCTATGTACGGATTATCAATCAAAAACATGTACAACGCTTAAAAAAACTCATCGACCCTCAAAAATTATTTACAGGGGGGCAGGTCATCGAAACAGAAAATTATATTGAGCCAACAATTCTTAAAGATGTCAGTTTTGCTGATGAAATTATGAAAGAAGAAATTTTTGGCCCAATTTTACCCGTTATTCCTTTTACCGATCTGCACTCTGTGCTCCAGGAAATAAAACTACGTCCGCGTCCTTTATCACTTTATATTTTTGGAAAAGATTCGACTGTGCAAAAACAAATTTTGCGTGAGGTTTCCTTTGGCGGTGGCTGTATTAATGATGTGATTATGCATATTTGTAATTCCCATCTTCCATTTGGTGGTGTTGGAGAAAGTGGTATGGGGAGTTACCACGGTGAAGCAGGTTTTAAAACGTTTAGCCACTTCAAAAGTATTTTGAAAAGGAATTTTTGGTTTGAGTTACCTATTAAATATAGGCCATACAGTCAATGGAAACAGAAGATAATCCAAGCACTTTTAGGATAAGTTAATGCTTCTGATTGTTTTCATCCTCAAAACAAGTGTAACGGCTTTTGCTTCCATAAAAACGTTTATGGTGTAGGATTTTTCCCTTCTTGTCCGTATTTATCCACCAAATTTCGCACTAATTAATACATTCTTTACTCACTGGGAATTCCTTGCTCCAAATAAATTAAGCTATCTTTATTAAAAATGCTGAGAGCTAATTAAGCAAGAAGAAATAGTGTGCTTTTAGAATTTGATTCAGTTATCTTAATTCATTTTTAAATATGCTTCCTTATCTTGTACGCTGCCAATATTGGGTCTATAACTTTAAGAATGAAAGAGAGCACTTATGTCAGAAAAGAAAGCTAAAATTAAAATCAGTAATTCCAAGGAATCTCCTGCTCCACCTTCTGTTGAAGCAAATCCTTCTATTCTTGCAAGCATCATTAAAGAATTGCCAGGCAGTATTTATTGGAAAGACAAAAATGGGGTGTATTTAGGTTGCAATGACACCATGCTTGAAATGAGCGGAATGAAATCCGTAATTGGGAAAACAGATTTTGATATGCCGTGGGCAGCATCTGCAGAAACAATTCGCAATAATGATTTAAAAGTAATGGCGCTTAATTCTTCATTAGAGCTGGAAGAAACTGGAACATTAGCCGATGGGCAACAAGCAGTTGTATTAACTAGAAAAACCCCTCTACGTGATGAACAAGGAAATGTGGTGGGTATTCTAGGCATATCACTGAACATTACCCATCGTAAAAAGCAAGAAGCGGATTTACGTTCACGCCAGGAAAAAACGCAATCAACTTTAGAAAATATTCTTGCCAATATGCCAGGACATGTTTATTGGAAAGACAAAAATGGGGTGTATTTGGGATGCAATAACCGACAAGCACGAAGTGTAGGATTTCAATTTGGCTATGAACTTATAGGAAAAACCGATTTTGATTTACCTTGGGGTGAAAACCAAGCAGAGTTATTTCGTCAAAATGATCTTTATATTATGCAAACGGGTGAAACTGAAATTATTGAAGAAAACGCCCTGATCGAAGGTAAAAATGCCATTTTTCTAAGTCATAAATCCCCGATGCGCAATAAGAAGGGAGAAATTACTGGGGTACTTGGTATTTCAATTAACATCACGGACCGCAAAAAAATTGAAGCCGAACTCAAGATCGCGAAAGAAAAAGCCGAAGCAGCAAGCCATGCAAAAACAGAGTTTCTTGAAAATATGCGTCATGACATCCGCACCCCCCTCACCGGCATTGTTGGATTTGCAGATCTCATCAAATCTGCAGCAAAAAGTACTCAGATTGAAGAATATGCTGATAACTTGGTCGCATCCAGCCATGCCTTGCTTGATTTTATGGATGAGGTTCTTGAAGCAATCCACGTCAGTTCAGGCGAGGTGCCCAAAGTTCGAAAGAAATTCGTCTTACAACGAATCGTTCAACATGTTATTGATCTTAATAAAGCCAAAGCATCGGCAAAACACCTGCGTTTATCGTTGAATTTTGATCCAAATATTCCCAAATACCTTATTGGTGATCCTGTGCGCATCCATCGAATTTTACTGGAGCTGATTGCTAACTCATTGAATTTCACAGATACAGGCTTTGTAACATTAACCGCTAAACTGGCAAAACAAGAAAATCGCGAAATCATTATTCAATTTGTCGTAGAAGATAGTGGAATGGGCATTCCCAAAGACAAGCAACAGGAAATTTTTCTGCAATTTAAGCGCTTAACACCTTCCTACAAAGGAATTTATAAAGGAGCGGGCCTAGGTCTTGCGGTAATCAAACAGTTTATTGATGAGTTAGATGGGGAAATATATGTTGAGAGTACGGTTGCCAAAGGAACGCTCTTCACCTGCATCATTCCCTTAAAAACAGCACTTTTAGAAGATCAAACGGGCATTGATAACGATTTTGTTGAGCCCAATATCCCAAGTTTTTCACAAAATACTGCAATCACTCAAGCCCCAGATTCATCTGCAAAACCCTTCAAACATCGTATCTTATTAGTTGAAGACAATACCATTGCCCAAACAATCGCAAAAGAAATGTTGAATCAATGTAATTGTCACGTTGATGTAGCAGCTGATGGACAATCTGCCTTACAATTCTGGAAGAAAAACCAGTACGATTTAATTTTTATGGATATCGGTTTACCTGATATGGATGGTTATCAAGTGACCCATCACATTCGGGTACAAGAAATCGCTAAAAACCATCACACGCCCATCATTGCACTAACAGCCCATGTCGGTGAAGAAAACAAACAACGATGTATTGAGTCAGGAATAAATGCGGTACTCAGTAAACCACTAACTCACAAAAATTGTTGTGATATTTTAAATTCATTTATTCCCTCCATTCAAAAAGAAAAAGGCATCTCTTCTAAACTTGATGTTTTAGATTTACCCGCAACAGAAGAACAATTTTTTGAGCTTTCAAGATTTCCCCTACTTGATATTGAAGAAGGAATTAAAACTACAGGTACAGAAGATATGCTCTGCAAGATGCTCAAGTTAATGCTGAATCATTCTCTTGTTGAAGATATTACCCTACTCAAAAAAGCACATGCTCAAGGTGACTGGGAAAAAACCCAGCAATTTGCCCATAAAATTAAGGGAGGTGTGGTGTATGTCGGTGCCATCCGTTTGAAAATCGCTTGCCAATATCTTGAACGTTACTGGAAATCAGGTCAACGTGATTTATTGGAGAAATTATATCAGCAAATTATTCAAGTGATTGATGAAACAACCTCTGAAATTCAAAAATGGATAAAGGCAAAAACACCTCATTAGGTGAAAACCCGGGTTTCGCTGCGCTGCACCCAGGCTACAATTTTAAAGAAATGCTTAAAAATCGCCAACCACTGATTCACTTTCCAAAGCAGCTTCCTGAATCATTTGAAACTCATCTCCTGTTACCTTTCCAGGATATTTTTTAAATCGAAGTGCAACAGGTCTTAAATAATTTGGATAATGAGGCTTGATTAAATAATCATAAGTGGCTGCCATCGCCTTGTTTCTGCCGCTAGGATAAACTTCAAAATCATATGCTTTTTCTGTCCATAGGCACATCACCGAACACTCTTCAAGCAAATAATCAAGACACAGTCCGAATGCCCGCTCATGATCGACATGCACAGCAGAAAATCGGCTCAAGTATCGTGTTAAAAAATCATCAATATTGGCATGGATAGCCCGACGAAATGATTCATTGGCGTCATATTCTTTTTGCACGCGCACATGACTGTCAATGTAATTCTGACTGTTGTACCAATCATCCCAGCGCATAATTTCAAAGGGAATAGTTAATTGATTGTAAGCCATTTCATTTCGCAGCAACCAATCATCACCTTCTTTTACAGCGAGCTGATATAACTCATCCGGTGTCGCATGATGCATAATGCCCATCGTATGACGTTGAACACTATCATCAACAAGGATGGTACACTGTTTAAATGCCCCATTAATGAGTTTAATCACTGCTGCAAATTTTTCGCCCTCATGGATGGGTTGTCCAACACTAATGGGCATCAGACAAGAAGATTGAGGAAACCGTTTTCTTTCTTCTACTGGGTTTTCTCTAAAGGAAGCTTTCACAATCCTGTTATCAATTAAACTCATATTCCTTACCTCCTTTTGAGTTTCTTCACTATTTTTTGCATAAAATGAAATCATATTTTATTTTATAAAAACCATACTGTCCATTAATGGATCATCAGTAAATTTTGATCATATAATAATTACTTAATATTTTCATTGTATAATTTGTGTAATATATATATAAATTGAACCGAAAAGCGAGTATAAAATGCCTTATAGAATAGATAATCCTGGTGGCGGTGATTGCGGATTTTATGCATTGGGAATAGGTTTAATAGCTATCATTCAAAAAGAATACGCAGAAAACGGCAAAAGCAAAACTTTTACTCAATGGCAAAAGAAAGGTCTTAATAATGTCGGCTTGCAAGAAATTCTGGACATTGATTTAAATCAGCTCTACGAATCCCCCTATACTTATAAAAAAGAAACCTTGCTTAAATTACAACTGTCTTTAAGAAGTATTTCTGCCACCTCATATAAAAATGATCTTCTTAAGAAAATAGCAGAAGCAAGAAGTAATGGAAGCACTCAAGTTGAAAGCTCTCCTGTGTATCATAAGTTTATGGAATTAGTGCATTTTTATTTAAAAGAAGACGATAAAAAAGAGGGTGCGCTGGATAAAGTAAAACAGTTCAACGAGTTGGCTTCATCACCTGAAGTTCTTGATTTAGCTCAAAAAACTGCTAAGTCATTGGAGCCAAAGCTTAAAGGTAAATCCTCCTTTGAGGAAATCCAAAAAATAGAAAATTCGCATGTTAAACAGGCATTACTGGCAGACGTATTATCTGGTAGTAAAGAAAATCCTCGTTCCGTCATTTTAAAAGGCGTAGAAAAAATTAAGGAAAAAGGAAGATGGGCAACCCACGACGACTTGAAAGAAATTGCCGATCAACTTGACGTAAATCTCTATGTGACCAATCAATTGAATGGAGCACTGATGGATGGTTGGTCTACTGTTGTTTTAAATAATGAAGGTGACTCGATCCATTGGACAACCACTGTAGAGGAATTACCTAAGCCGAAAGCTAAACCTATTGAAAAAGAACGTGTTGAGAACTCAAAACCAATAGAAAAAACTCATACATCTTCTAAAAATAAAGAAACAACACCCGTGATTGTACCTGTAGACACTCAAGCTCCAGTAGTAAAGTATCAAACACACATTAACGCACTCATTCAAGCTGCATCAACTCAGGGCTTGTTCGCTCATGTTAAAAACAGAATTGAAAACCTGGATAAGGAAAGCCTTGATAAAGAAAAGGCTGCTAAAAATGAGCATGGCGTTACCGAATCGGATGAAGAGTTTGCTATGCGCCTGCAAGAAGCAGAGTACAGACGAGCTAACCCAAAATAAGAACGCTTAAACTTTGGAAATAAAAGCACCCTGGAAAATGGGTGCTACTCCTTTTTCAGATCCACTATCTGCTATTATAGATAAGTCCAATAGGAAGTCAGATTTGTCATGCCATCCTACTTTAACCAGAGGCTGTTTAAAATTCGCTAGATTGAGTCGCAAGGCCTTGATTTTCGAGCACCAAAGCGCAGCATCCATAAAAGTATGTGAGCATCGGAGCACAGAAAATCAAGGTCTTGAGGTCAAGATAGTAGAATTGTAAACAGCCCTTAGTATAATGTACAAATACAGAGTATTAATCTAAGGGACTTTCGATGAGTACTATTCAACGCTTTATCAAAGCACAGCAAGGTCAAGACGCATATATCTCATTCCAACAGGCATATGATGAACTTAAAGCAGGAAGCAAACAAAGCCACTGGATATGGTATATCTTTCCTCAGTTAAAACAGCTTGGGTTCAGTTCTATAGCCCAACATTTTGGCATTGTTGATTTCAAAGAAGCGTGCGACTATTTGCAAAATGAAGAACTTTTTCAAAACTATGACGCAATCACACAACTCGTAGAACAGCAACTAAAAAGAAAAATCCCTGTTCTAATCCTTATGAATGGAGATACTGATACTAAAAAACTGGTGTCAAGCCTCACCTTATTCCGAGAAGCAGCTTCATTTCTTGAGCACCAAGGAGACGCATCTCAGGATTTTGCTGCTCTTGCACAGCGTTGTGATCGAATTCTACACGAAACCGCAAAACAAGGTTATCCTTCCTGTAAGCGTACTCTTGATTTTGTGCAGGAACAGAAAATGTAGCCTGGGTGCAGCGAAGCGTAACCCGGGTTAAGCTTCGCTGCACCCAGGCTACATGTATTGATTTGCAACAACGCCGAACAAGTCGCGGAACGTTGGCAGTGAAAATAAATTGCCACACCCCCTAGAACAAATTAAAAATTTTGTGGTCCTGTTTTTTCTTTCTTGCAAAAGTGTATGATTGCTTCATAAAATCACTTAAATTATTGGAAATAAAATATAATGAGAAAGTTCGCTGGCATCCTTTTTCTATTTTTAAATCTAGGTATTCAAACCGCAAATGCAAACAACCTCACTTCAGTAGAAAAACAGATAACCCAGTACATTACAACCCAATCTCAAGAACAACTTTCATTATTGGAACAATTAGTCAATACCAACAGCGGTACTACAAATCTTACAGGAATTTATAAGGTTGGAAACATAGTACGTCAACAATTAGACCAACTTGGATTTAAAACGTTTTGGGTTGCTGAACCACGAGCTATGCATCGAGCAGGCACCTTGGTTGCTCAGCGCATTGGCAATAAAGGCAAAAAATTGCTTTTAATTGGCCATCTAGACACGGTGTTTCCTGCAGATAGTCCATTTCAACATTTTAAACATAAAGGAGCTGTCGCAACAGGGCCAGGAGTCATCGATGACAAAGGAGGAGTGGTTGTTATCCTTTATGCCTTAAAAGCCTTACACGAAATGCATGCTCTCGACAATGCAAACATAACGGTTATTTTAACAGGCGATGAAGAAGATTCTGGGAAACCCACCTCGATTTCAAGAAAACCTTTAATCGATGCAGCAAAAAATAGTGATATTGCCTTGGATTTTGAGTGGGCAATTACACCCGATACAGCAACCATTGCGCGTAGAGGCATAGCACACTGGACAGTAGAAACTCATGGCAATGAAGCACACTCCTCAGAAATTTTTCAAAAACAAGCGGGCTATGGTGCTATTTACGAGTTAGTACGAATCCTAAATACAATGCGTACCCAGCTACGTGGGGAGCGCTTTTTAACATTTAGTCCAGGCCTTGTTTTAGGGGGAACCACAATTAATAGTAAAAATAACATTCAGGGTGAGACTTTTGGCAAGGGAAATGTCATCGCAAAAGTTGCTATGGCAAATGGTGATTTACGTTTTATTAGCGAACAACAAAAAAATACAGCAGAGAAAAAAATCACGGATATTGTTTCCCATCATTTGCCTGGCACTACAGCTTCCGTTCTATTTCAAGACGGGATCCCGAGTATGCCGCCTACTTCTGCCAATGAGGCTTTATTAAGACAATATAGTGAAGTCAGTGAAGACTTAGTACAAGGAGTAGTACATCCGCTTGACCCAGGAGCAAGAGGTGCAGGTGATGTGTCACACATTGCCTCTTTAGTGAACGGGGCATTAGCAGGTTTAGGACCAGTAGGTACTGGCGCACATTCTCTTAAGGAAACTTTAGATATCCCTTCTCTTTTAACACAAACGCAACGCGCATCCCTATTGATTTATCGATTAATTAACTCATGATCATGAAGATTTGGTTAAAAATTTATTTCTCATCCTCATCCTTAGCTTTAGCTTTAGCTGTTTCTAACACAAGGCACTATAATATCATTAAGAGGTTTCTTTTAATTAATTCAGTAATAACCTTTCGTAGAGTTATTTAATTTTTTAAAATTCTCACTGTATTCAATTGAAGGAATTTTGTTAAACATTTAACATACAATTTTTTATGGATTGGCTTGATTTGATTCCTTACATTTACCCGAGCTCTTATCTCAAATTACCTGCTAATTTTTACGAGGTGATCGAGCCAACACCGATTGCAAATCCTTATTTAGTTCAATTCAATCATGAACTTGCCTCATATCTTTGTGCTCCGAACTCCTCTTCTGCCAATGAAAAAGAAACGCTCTCTTTTTATGCCGGAAATCGAGTGCCTGCACATCTTAAAAGTATTGCATTAGCTTATGCAGGACATCAATTCGGATACTATGTCCCCCTTTTGGGAGATGGTCGTGCTGTGTTACTTGGTGAGTTATGTAGTCAAGATGGGAGGCGATGGGACATTCAACTCAAAGGGTCGGGAAAAACAATGTTTTCGCGAATGGGCGATGGTAGAGCTCCCCTTTCCGCGGTATTAAGAGAATATCTAATCAGCGAAGCAATGCATGGTTTAAATATTCCAACCACCCGTTGCCTCGCTGCCATTGCAAGCCAAGAAACGATCTATCGCCAAGATGGTCCCGTGCCATTAGGTGTATTAACCCGAGTTGCATCCAGTAGCCTGCGGGTAGGCTCTTTTGAATATGCCGCTGCTCAAAAAGATAACGACTTACTCCAGTCTCTTGCGAACTATGCTCTTGAAAGACACTATCCCGAACTTTTACCCAGCGCACACCCCTATCTCGAACTGTTTAAAAAAGTTGTGGATAGGCAAGCAAGCCTTATTGCTGAATGGATGGGTGTCGGCTTTATTCATGGAGTCATGAACACAGATAATATGACCATATCTGGCGAAACCATCGATTATGGTCCCTGTGCGTTTATGGATGAATTTGACTTTGGTACTGTATTTAGCTCTATTGATCATGCCGGTCGTTATGCATTTGGAAATCAAGCCGCTATAGCAAAGTGGAATTTGGCACAATTTAGTCTAAGCTTGCTGCCTTTATTTAAAGATAAGGAAGCGCCCCAACAAATACTCGAAGCCCTCAACTCATTCACAGAGCGCTTTTCTCAATACTGGAACAAAAAGATAAGAGAAAAGTTAGGCCTCTCTAAAGATAATACTCATACTAGAGAACTTATTAACAATTTTTTCGTATTATTACAGCAACATAAGCCGGATTTTACAAATACTTTTAGGCTCATGAGTCGAGCCATTGATTGTGAACGCTCGCAGAATGATTTAATCAACGCACTAGGAAATCAACCTAACAGCGAGCAGTGGGTTTCTGACTGGTTAGTGTGTATGAAACACCAAAATGTTGAGGTCAACACAATAAAAACCAAAATGAATCAGGTAAACCCAGTCTATATCCCCAGAAACCACTTAGTTGAAAATGCAATTCAAGATTTTGTTGAAAACAATGACCGTACTTTAATGGATACCCTTTTGACTGTATTGAAAAATCCTTATCAACAGCAAAAAGGCACTGAAAACTTACAATGCTTGCCTATGCCACACGAACGAGTATACCAAACGTTCTGCGGAACTTAGTTTATTCAATATGTAGCCTGAGTGCAGCGAAGCGAAACCCGGGGAAATTTGAGAATATGTAACATTCCCGGGTTCCGCTTCGCTGCACCCAGGCTACATATTCTTTAGTTTTCAAATCTTTGATATTCGAGTATCAAGGCTTAAAGAATTTTCTGATAAAGAACTTCTTTTAATAAAGCCCCGCCCTCATAAAATTCTTCTAATTTGGTTGAACTTGTGGCTTCAAAACCCAAGGCATCATAGAATTTGCGTGCTTGAATATTGTCTTCGAATACCCATAGAAGTATTTTCTTATATCCCTGATTTGCGAGTGCAGAAATCGCAGCCATACATAATTGGGTTCCTAATCCCATACGCCAGTAATCGGGATGTAAATAAATCGCACTGATCTCACCCATTGATCTGTCTGCACTAAAATCACGAAAAGGACAAATGCTGGCAAAGCCAACAATTTGATTGTTGATTTCCATGATTAATACTTTAACTTCCTGCTCTATCAAATTGCGCCACTGCAGAGTTCGCTCTTCTAAGGATAAGTTTTGTAATATAATTTCTGGAATAAAATCTCGATACATCTTTTGCCAGGAACAGATATGAATTTGCGCAATGGCTCCAGCATCATCTAATGTAGCTGTTCTGATATTGGGCGTTAAATTTTTAATCATAATAAAAGCCTTAAAGACGTAATTAATTTCTAATAAATTCCTCACGTTCTTTTAAATTCAACATTTAAATAACTTATATAAGTGATATGCTATGTTAGAATGAAAAAATTGTCACTAAAAAGGATTTAGCCATGAATAAAATCAAACAAAAAGAACAAATTATTATGGGGGCAATGATGTTGTTTATCGCGTCAATAGCCACTGCAGGAACTGTAACGAGTGATGTTTCCACCACCGATGGAACTTCAGTAGGAAAAGTCGTTTTTGAGGACAGCAAATACGGTTTACTGATTAAGCCCCAATTGACCGGACTTCCTGCAGGTGCGCGCGGCTTCCACATCCACCAACATCCCGATTGTGGTGATCATGCTAAAAACGCGGGTGCCCATTTAGATCCCGCCAAAACCAATAAACATCTTGGGCCATATGGCACGGGGCATTTAGGTGATTTACCTGTGTTGGTTGTTGATAGTAATGGTGAAGCAAATACTCCTACATTAGCACCTCGTTTAAAAACTAAAGATATTAAGGGACGCGCCATTATGATTCACGCAGGAGGAGATAATTATAGTGATAATCCTACTTTAGGTGGCGGTGGCGACCGTATTGCGTGTGGAAAAATTCCTTCTTAATTAAAAAAGTATACTTTTGCTGCGGATGCAGCAGAGTCTGTATCCGAATGATACTAGAGTCTGTTTAAATAATAATAATAATAAGAGAGATGTTATGCCCGGTTTTTTTTCAAAGTTAGGATCGACTTGGGATCAATATTCTAATTTGCGAAGCAAATACGCTGAGTTAATTCCAATTCCAAATCCATCCTATTTTAAGCCAATTCATGAAAAGAATAACTTTAGAAAAGACTTTACAGAGGACTGTGCTGACTTAATTGTTCGCCCCATTTATTGCCCTATCTGGTTAGGAGTGAATGCATTATTGCTGTTTTTAAAAAGCTTTATTTATCTTGTAGCGAGTTTATTACTCGTTGTACCAGCTTGCTTATGCGCAATTTTTTCACCTAATTCAAATGTCAGCAAGAGTACATGTTCTGCATTTACAACGTGTTTAGCAGAAGCCGTTATAGATGCGACGATGGGTATTGTTGCAAGTTGTGCTGCAGTTGCTGCTATTGTTTTTAATCCCATATATTTGCTTACCCGCGCACTAAGCACTGTTGTTGAACATATAGACGCAGTAACTAAATCATGTTGCTGTGCTTAGAGTGGTCGGTTTTAATTCCTTAGTAAAGTGGAATCCAAATTGAGCCTACCATTTTCGAAAATCAAAAAAGCCCACGTTCCGCGCTTTATGCCTGAGCGATCCCCACAAATTTCCAGCTATTTCTTGGGGATTGCTCAGTAATAAGCCGCGGGAAGTAGGGGAAAAAGAGCTGTTTTTATGTTCAAAATTAGATGCGTTTATTTTTAAGACGGTTTGCTGTATCTACCCATTAATTCAGCCTGCTCAATAATGTGATTTTGCATGGCAGTCTCTATTTCTTTTTTCGTCGCATGCTCTCCTAGATTTAATAAAGTATCTAAAGCATAGAGTTTAAAGAAATAACGATGCGTGCCACTTGCCGGACAAGGTCCACCATAACCTGTTCTGTTCCAACTATTGCGCGCACTGATCGCATTCAACGGGATACTTCCTGTTTTAAGCTCGTGACAATCAGCAGGCAGATTAAATAAAATCCAGTGCACCCACAATCCCATTGGCGCATCAGGATCGTCCATGATTAAAACAAAAGATTGACTGTTTTTAGGTGCATTTTTCCATATTAATGGCGGGGAATGATCGTCACCATTGCAGGTATATTCTTTAGGAATAGGCGCATTATGAGCAAACGCAGGGCTCTCTAGTATCATTGCACACTCCTTGTAATGAGACATTTATTTGCAATTTAGACTATTTTAAAACAAAAATACAGGCGTTTGTTTAGAATTTCCAGGATTATATTTTTAATTTTCCTCTTAAAATCTGCCAAAGCATGACAAAATCGCCCATCAGACTATACAAAGGATAACGAAATGTAGCGGGTTTATTTTTTTCATAAACCCAATGCCCCATCCAGGCAAATCCATAACCAACAACAAGCATCAGAATAAGCCATAAGTAATTCCAAGTGCAAAGGAAAAAAAGAAAACTCAAGCATGCTAAAAAAGTTCCCAAAACATGCAAACGCCGACACATCACTGTTTTATGTTCGCTCAGATAAAAAGGATAAACTCATTAAAGCATGCAAACTTCTTATCATTTTTCATAATGTTATTCTTTTTAAAGAAAGCATCTGGATCCCGCAGATAACCCCGCGAACAAGTCGTGGGGCGGGACATAGGATAGGTTAAGAGCCATGAGCTTAATGGCAGTGTGCTCTATCGAGGTAAAGACGCAACTATAAATAACACCCTACTCCATCATAACCAATTACATGACATGACGTGTAGGCACTTTGATCAAGCCGGTAACTTACAGAACCATAATTGGCAATAATCGCTCCATTTTTAGTTTGCTCTACATGAGGTTTTTGAATGTTTGCTACAGCCTCACACGTGATATGGTTTTGTATCCAAACAGCCCCTTCTGAAATAACACGAGTCTTGTTAGGGGTTAGTGCATTCTTTCCACAGTCTTGAATTGGCAAACGCTCCATTTTGGGCGCGGAAAGGAGGAGATCGTAACCGGCCGCTGCTGCCTTGACTGCATTTTCAGCATCCAAAATTCCATGGCCGCAAGGTTTTTTGCCAACACACGATTTGTTTGCATCATTACTTACTCCAAAATCATGTGTCGTTGTATAGAGTAATTGTTCCACTTGTTCTGGACTAAGTACCTTTTCACTTGCTGCAATAATCAATCCAGCAACACCAGCAACATGGGGGGTAGCCATACTGGTTCCTTGATAAAAATCAAAACCTGATCCATTGTAACCACCCCCGGGATTCACTGTGGATAAAATTCCTCCCCAAGTACCGTAGCGCTTGTCTCCGCCTGGAGCAGCTAAAGTAACGCTTGGTCCATAGTTCGAAAAATAGGACCTTAGCCCCTCAGGCCCAGTAGAGGCAACTTTAATGGTTCCATTACAAATTGCAGGTGCATTAAAATGTTCCCAAACATTATCATTTCCTGCTGCAATAGCGAGTACCGCACCTTTTTTGCGTGCAAAAGAGACTGCTTCTTGTAACGCTTGATCACAATAATCAATTTCTTCCTTCGGTCCCTTGTCCACGCCAAAGCTCATATTCAATATTTTAGCAGGATGAATGTTGGTAGGTACTCCAGGAACATCTCCCCCTACAGACCAATAAATGGCGTTGATGACTGAGCTTTCATAGAACATACCATTAGCGGCAGGAATTTTTAAAGGAAGAATTTTTAAATCTTCACCCATGCCGCTCATAACGTTGCCATAACCCGCAATAGTTCCAGCAACATGAGTACCATGGTAGGATCGGGTTTCATCGATTAAGTTATTATTATTTCCTGCAAAATTCCAACCCCATAGATTACCCGCACTATCTTTTACCAGGTTATTGATCAAACTATCATTTAAAGCAATCCCGGTATCTAAGACTGCAACGACGATTGGCTTTTTAGAAAAACCAGTAGTATAGGCCCAGGCACCATCTCTAACTCCAGGCTTGGATTCCAACATAATCCCTGCAGGGCGGGAAAACTCATCCCACTGACTTTCGTGCGATAATAAATCACCTGTACCCAAAATTTCAGGATCAGGAACGGGTTTAAAATAACTAATTCTGTCTTTGACCGCGTATAAAACTTGGGGATTTTTACGCAAACGTTCCAAAATCAAAGATGAAGCATCCTGATTATCTTCTTTAGCTAAAGTACTGTTTGTTGCGTCTAAAATTAATAAAAAAGCACCATTTGCCATAGGATTCAATTCTTTCACAGGTAGCCGGGTTACCTGTTTTATTTGTGACTTTAAAGAAGAAACACTGGTTATTTGTTCTTTATATTTGATTATGACGCGAACGGTATCTTCATCGGGTGAAGCAAAAGCACCCTGTGCAATTGATAATAGACCTAAACCCAAAATCCCTGATTTAAACATGCAACAATCTCCTTATAAAATAAGTCGCAATTCAGTATGCAATAAGAAACAGGGCAAAACAAGATCAAACTTGTCCCAAAATGTTACTCTCCTATACGTAATGTATTAATCTTAAAAAGCAGCATGTTGAAATTCTTCGCATGAACGATATACTGCATCTATCCCTTTGTTTGTATTAAAAAAAATTTATGATGAACCTGCGATATTTTTTTTATAAAAACGCCACGCGCTGCATACGAAAATTACAATCTTTACTTGGTTTAAAAACTCTTGGTTCTCGGGCCATTATTTTAAATCATAACCATCAGATCCTTCTGGTAAAACACACTTATCAGCCGCATTGGTACCTCCCAGGTGGGGGTGTAAAAAAAGGTGAGTCCGCTAAAGAGGCAATAATACGTGAATTAAAAGAAGAAGTAGGCATCATCCCAACTGAAGAGCCCCAGCTATTTGGGATTTATTTCCATACATATATGGGAGTATATGACTATCCAATCATCTTTATTATTAAAAACTTTACCTCAGCAAAAGCCTATTCTCCTGAAATTGAACAAATGGCTTGGTATGATTACCACAAATTACCGGATATGGTGAGCCCAGGAACAAAACGCAGGCTTGATGAGTATTTTGCTCAAAATACAAAATCAGATAGATGGTAAAATAAAAGCCCGTAGCGTATCACCTGGGTGAACAGTAGGTTGGGGCATTTTGACCCAACATCATTAGAGAATTGAGAGATTGTTTGTTGGGTCAAATGACCCAACCTACGCGTTTATTTGTAAATACGCGAGTTATGTCCCTTAGAATTAATAACGATACTGATCCGATTTATAAGGACCACTGATCGCTACACCTAAATAGTCCGCTTGTTCTTTAGTGAGTTGCGTCAATTTCGCTCCGATGCGCCCCAAATGCAACCGTGCTACTTTTTCATCCAATAATTTGGGAAGAACATACACTTGTCTCTCATACTGAGTCGCATTTTTAAATAATTCGATTTGCGCAAGAATTTGATTGGAAAAAGATGCTGACATGACAAAGCTTGGATGGCCAGTAGCGCAACCTAAATTAACCAACCGCCCTTCAGCTAAAAGAATTAAGCGCTTCCCATCAGGAAAAATTACATGATCGACTTGTGGCTTAATATTCTCCCATTGGTATTTCTTTAAACTCTGTACATCGATTTCAGAATCAAAATGGCCAATGTTGCATAAAATAGCCTGATTACGCATACGCTTCATATGATCATGAGTTACTACATGGTAGTTGCCCGTAGCAGTAACAACAATATCTACCTGCTCGGCAACATCATCTAAAGTCACTACACGATACCCTTCCATTGCAGCCTGAAGTGCACAAATAGGATCAATTTCTGCAATAAGAACAACAGCACCTTGACCACGCAATGCCTGTGCACAACCCTTACCTACATCACCATAGCCTAAAATAAGTGCGACCTTTCCTGCAATCATCACATCTGTAGCTCGTTTTATTCCATCCAATAAAGACTCACGACAACCATACATGTTATCAAACTTGGATTTAGTTACTGAGTCATTCACGTTAATCGCAGGGATTTTTAAATCACCTTTTTTGGCCATTTCATACAAGCGAGCAACACCTGTTGTTGTTTCCTCAGAAACTCCTTTGATTCCAGCTAGTAATTCTGGGAACTTTTGATGAATGATTTGTGTCAAATCGCCACCATCATCCAGCAATAAATTAGGAGTCCAATGATTCGGTCCAGTAAGGGTTTGCTCAACACACCACCAGTACTCTTCTTCAGTTTCACCTTTCCAGGCAAAGACAGGAATGCCCTTAGCAGCTATAGCAGCAGCGGCATGATCCTGAGTGGAAAATATGTTACAAGAAGACCAGCGAACTTCAGCACCCAAAGCAATCAATGTTTCAATCAGCACTGCAGTTTGGATTGTCATGTGCAAGCAACCTGCAATTCGAGCGCCTTTTAACGGCTTTGTTGCAGCAAGTTCTTCACGCAAAGCCATTAAACCTGGCATTTCAGTTTCGGCAATTGCAATTTCCTTGCGTCCCCAAGAAGCCAGCGACATGTCAGCTACTTTATAATCTTCCGTCATTTTGTTCCCTCTTCCTACTTTATTGGCCAATTCCATTAGAGTTTCCTTTAGAAACTGTTGATCATAGCTCCTTATAAAGCTTTACGTAACTCCGTTACTTTATCCAACCGTTCCCATGGGAAATTCTCGCGTCCATAATGGCCATAAGTAGCTGTTGGTCTGTAAATTGGGCGAAGCAAATCATGATATTCAATAATACCTTGAGGTGTTAAGTCAAAGTGAGCATTAATTAATTCAATAATTTCGCTATTCTGCAAACGACCTGTACCAAAAGTTTCAACAAAAATTGAAGTGGGTTCAGCAACACCAATTGCGTAAGAAATTTGTAGCTCACACTTATCAGCGAGTCCTGCAGCAACTATATTTTTTGCAACATGTCGCGCTGCATATGCTGCTGAACGATCTACTTTGGAAGGATCCTTACCTGAGAAACATCCTCCTCCATGCCGCGCCATACCACCATAAGTATCTACGATAATTTTACGACCCGTTAGCCCGCAATCGCCTAAAGGACCACCAATAACAAACCGACCTGTTGGGTTGATATAGTAACGTGTTTTATGAGTTAACCATTCGCCTGGTAATGTTGTTTTAATGATTTCTTCGCGCACCGCCTCGACTAAATCATTGTGTCCGATTTCAGCTGCATGTTGCGTTGAGAAAACAACTGTATCTACTTCAACAGGGATACCCTTTTCATACTTTAAGGTTATTTGACATTTGGCATCAGGCCGCAACCAGGGCAATGCTCCTGATTTACGTAAATGAGCTTGTTTTTCCATCAAACGATGTGCATAGGCAATAGGAGCTGGCATGTAAACATCTGTCTCACGGCTGGCATAACCGAACATTAAACCTTGATCTCCAGCACCAAGAATTCTCGTTTCTTTATTATCTACACCTTGAGCAATATCAGGAGATTGCTTGCCTATAGCAGAAAGTACTGCACAAGACTCCCAATCAAAACCCATCTGCGAACTATTGTAACCTATTTCTTTAACTACTTGTCGCGTTACTGCTTCCACGTCTACCCAAGCTTTAGTGGTAATTTCCCCACCGACTAATACCATACCTGTTTTAACAAATACCTCACAAGCAACACGAGCAGCAGGATCCTGCATTAAAATAGCATCTAGAATTGCATCAGAAATTTGATCTGCTATTTTGTCAGGATGTCCTTCAGAAACCGACTCAGACGTAAAAACGTGACTTTCATTCATTAATTAATCCTCTTAAATATTAGATACCCAAGATACTTCAAAAATACTATTTTTGCACTGATGCTTTTCCCGACCAAGCAAAGCCAAAAAATTCGCAATAGAGCTTGCTATTACTCATCTTTTGGCTTTGCTTGGTCAAAAAAATCATAACGCGCAAAACCTAGTATTTTGAAGTACTTGGGTATATTTCCTATTTCATCAATTGTATAAATTCATTAAATATTATTTCTATATCATGGGGTCCGGGACTGGCTTCCGGATGCCCTTGAAAACCCAATGCTGGTTTTTCCTTATGTCTGATACCCTGTAGGGTATTATCAAATAAAGAACGGTGGGTAACCGAAAGACACTCAGGCAAGCTCTCTTCATCAACCGCAAACCCATGATTTTGACTGGTTATAAAAACGCGTTTTTTCCCTTCAGTTTCAATCACCGGATGATTCGCGCCGTGGTGACCGAATTTCATTTTTTTGGTCATTCCACCGCAAGCTAAAGCTAAAATCTGAAAACCGAGACAAATACCTAATAGAGGAATACCATGGGCTAAAAATTCTTGCGTTGCACGAATAGCATAATCGCAAGCCTGTGGATCTCCTGGGCCATTTGATAAAAATACCCCATTGGGATTCATCGCTAAAACTTCCGCAGCAGAAGTTTTTGCCGGAACTAAAGTTAAATGACACCCTTTATCATGCAAAATACGCAGAATATTGTGCTTTACTCCAAAATCATAAGCAACGACATGAAATTGTTGCGGTTGAGAAGCACTCCCCCATTCGCCTTGACCATCATGCCAACGCTCTATGGTTTTTCTAGAAACTTCCAGAGCCAAATCAACACCCTGCAAACCAGAAAACGATCGCGCTTTTGCCAAAACCCGCTCAGGATTCTCTACATCAGTACTAATGCAAGCACCCAAAGCACCCTGCTCTCGTAAACGTAAGGTCAAATCTCGAGTATCAACTCCAGCAATAGCAACTACCCCATTTTTTTTGAGCCAATCAGGAAGAGAGTGTTCCGCACGATAATTACTATGGATTATTGAAGAGTTACGAAGCACCAAACCCGCAGCCCAAACTTTATTTGACTCCATATCTTCATGCGTACATCCAGTATTTCCCACATGTGCTGTAGTCAAGGTAATGATTTGTCGTGCATAGGAAGGATCGGTGAGCATTTCCTGATAACCGGTTAAAGAAGTATTAAAAACCAACTCTCCGACACAATCGCCTGTTGCTCCGACCGAAATACCCTCATAAACGGTACCATCGGCTAATACTAAAATTGCTGGTTGGTTCATCATGGATCTACTCTGTTAGTTATTCAATGTGTCTTTTCTACGAACTTGTAGCCTGGGTGAGGCGAAGCGTAACCCGGGGAAATGTTCTGATACACTCAAACCGGTTACGCTTCGCCTCACCCAGGCTACAATGATGATGATTACAAATCCCTTGGCCATCAAGTTCAAAAAGTGCACATTTAGATAAATGTGCAATTGTAACTTACTTATTTCAAAATTTCATGTCTTCGAAGAATTTTTTCACACCTGCAAACCAAGAATTGGAGCGTGGAGAGTGTTTTCCTTTAGAATGTTCCAGTGATTCTTGAAATTTAGTTAATAATTCTTTTTGCTCTCGCGATAAATTCACAGGAGTTTCTATTACCACTTTACATAATAAATCCCCTTGGCCATGCCCACGTACAGACTTCATCCCCTTACCTCTTAAACGAAACACTTTACCGGTTTGCGTTTCTTCAGGGATCTTTAAAGTGACGCGTCCTTCAAGGGTTGGCACTTCGATAGCCCCCCCCATAGTCGCAATGATGAAACTTATTGGCACTTCACAATGTAAGTCATTTTCATGACGCTCAAATATAGCATGTTTTTTTATGTTGATTTGCACATAAAGATCACCAGGACCCCCACCATGTGTCCCCGCTTCTCCTTCACCGCTTAAACGAACTCGATCGCCATTATCAACACCCGCAGGAATTTTAACTGTAAGTTTTTTACTTTCACGTACCCGGCCTTGACCATGGCAGTCTGGGCAAGGATCAGAAATAATTTTTCCTTCACCATGACAACTAGGGCAGGTTTGCTGAATAGAGAAAAAACCTTGCTGAATTCTAACTTGTCCCATACCACTACAAGTTTCACACGTTTTTGGCTGGGTTCCTTTTTTGGCACCACTACCACTACAGGTAGAACACGCACCATGTCTAGGAACTGTAATTTGTACTTCTTTACCCTGCGCCGCCTCTTCAAGTGTTAATTGCACATTAAACTGTAAGTCAGCACCACGTTGACCACGAGATTGTCGTCCTGCCCCTCGTCCACCCGAAAAGATATTTTCAAAAATATCCTCAAAGACGTCACCAAAACCGCCGAAGCCACCAAAACCTCCGGGGCCGCCGCGCATGGAAGGATCAACACCTGCATGACCAAATTGATCGTAAGCGGAACGTTTTTGTGGATCGGAAAGAATACTATAAGCGTATTGAATTTCTTTAAATTTTTCTTCTGCAGCAGAATCACCAGGATTACGATCAGGGTGATATTTCATTGCCAATCTGCGATATGCTTTTTTAATTTCAGCATCACTTGCAGTTCGACTTACTTCTAAAAGTTCATAATAATCCCGCTGTTCCATAACTACTCACAATATTAAAAATTAAAATGACCATGTAATGTAGCCTGGGTGCAGCAAAGCGGAACCCGGGTTTCTAGATATGAAATGAACTTCTTAAACCCGGGTTCCGCTTTGCTGCACCCAGGCTACATTAACCTAGGCTACTAAATCACCATGTAACCAATTATTTCTTATCGTCTTTAACTTCCTCAAACTCAGCATCCACAACACCTTCATCCGCTTTAGGTGATTCTTGGGATTGCGCTTGTTCTTGGTGTGCCTGCTCTTGTCCTGCTTGTCCTTCTGATGCTTTTTTAGCATAAACTCGCTCAGCCATTTTTGCAGAAGCATCGCTTAGCACTTTTAATTTGTCTTCGATTTGTGCTTTATCACTACCTTGAACTGCTTCTTTTAATTCGGCAATAGCAGTTTCAATTCCTTTTTTCTCATCTTCATTGAGTTCAGTTGCCAGATCTTTCATCGATTTTTCACAGCTATGAATCAAACTGTCTGCCTGATTGCGCAGCTCTGCCATTTCCTTAAATTTCTTATCTTCATCAGCATGAGATTTAGCATCTTTGACCATTGCTTCCACTTCTTCATCACTCAAACCACTGGATGCTTTAATGACAATTGATTGAGCCTTACCTGTCGCTTTATCTTTAGCAGAAACATTTAAGATACCGTTTGCATCGATATCAAAAGTTACCTCAATTTGTGGTACGCCACGTGGTGCAGGAGGAATATCACCTAAATCGAATCGACCCAAAGATTTATTCGCTGACGCTTGATCTCGCTCACCTTGCAATACATGCACAGTAACCGCTGTTTGATTATCATCTGCGGTAGAGAACACTTGATTGGCTTTAGTGGGGATTGTGGTATTTTTCTCAATGAGTTTGGTCATCACACCACCCATGGTTTCGATACCTAAAGATAAAGGAGTTACGTCCAGTAACAAAATATCTTTCACTTCACCAGATAAAACTGCAGCTTGAATGGCAGCACCTACAGCAACTGCTTCATCAGGGTTAACGTCTTTACGTGGTTCTTTACCAAAAAATTCTTCTACTGTTTTTTGGACTAAAGGCATACGGGTTTGACCGCCCACCAAAATGACTTCATTAATTTGTGATACAGTCAGGCCAGCATCTTTCAATGCGATTTTGCAAGGCTCTACTGTACGCTCAACCAGCTTCTCAACCAAAGACTCAAGTTTGGCGCGAGTCAATTTGATATTTAAGTGTTTTGGCCCAGAAGCATCCGCTGTAATGTAAGGTAAATTAACATCTGTTTGTTGTGCTGAAGAAAGTTCAATTTTTGCTTTTTCAGCAGCATCTTTCAGTCGTTGTAACGCCAATGGATCATTGTGTAAATCGATACCTGCATCTTTTTTGAATTCAGAAGCCAGATATTCAATCAAAGCCAAGTCAAAATCTTCACCACCCAGGAAGGTATCACCATTTGTTGCGAGTACTTCGAATTGATGCTCTCCATCAACTTCTGCAATTTCAATAATTGAGATATCAAAAGTACCGCCACCAAGGTCATACACGGCAATGATTGAATCACCGCGTTTTTTGTCCATACCGTAGGCAAGAGCTGCAGCGGTAGGCTCGTTGATGATACGTTTTACTTCAAGACCTGCAATACGGCCAGCATCTTTGGTTGCCTGACGTTGAGAATCGTTGAAATAAGCAGGTACGGTAATCACCGCTTCTTTCACTTCTTCACCGAGATAATCTTCTGCGGTTTTTTTCATTTTACGTAGTACTTCAGCAGAAATCTGTGGTGGTGCTTTGTCTTGATTTTTCACACGAACCCAAGCATCTCCATTGTCTGCTTTAACAATCTTGTAAGGTACCATCTTGATATCTTTTTGCACAATCGCATCATCAAAACGACGACCAATCAATCGCTTAATTGCAAATAAAGTATTATCCGGGTTAGTTACTGCTTGACGTTTTGCAGATTGTCCAACCAATACTTCACCGTCATCTGTAAAAGCGACGATGGAAGGTGTAGTGCGGTGACCTTCACTGTTTTCAATAACCTTAGGTTTATCACCCTCCATTACAGCAACGCATGAGTTGGTAGTACCTAAGTCGATTCCTATAATTTTAGCCATTCTATTCTTGCTCCAAAGTAATAATTTCTAATGCGATGATTCTTATATGGGGTATAATTTGCCAATTTCAACCCACAAAGAGCACATTTTTATTTTTTTGATACGACAACACGCGCTGGTCTAATCACGCGATCACTCAGTTTGTATCCTTTTTGGAATACTGCTAATACTGTATTGGGTTCTGCATCGGGTGCAACTTGCATCGACATTGCTTCATGAAGCTGTGGATCAAAGGGCGCGCCAGTGGGGTCAATTTGCTGAACCTCGAATTTCTTCAATACATCCATAAAAAGCTTCAGAGTTAATTCTAAACCTTCATGCATTGATGCATCTTCTGCTTTAGCAGCCAGTTGCAGGGCTTGCTCTAGGCTGTCAATTACCGGCAATAAATCAGTAATCAACTTCTCTTTTACACCATAACGAAGAGCATTTTCGATCTCACGCTCAGCACGGCGCCGTACATTATCCAATTCCGCTTGTGCACGGACTGCTTTTTCCCAATTTTCATGAGATTGCTGTTCCGCAAGAGTGAGTTTTTCACTCAATTCTACGTAACTTGGATGATCTAAAGAAGGTTCCAGGTGTTCTATCTCTTCAGGCAAGTCTACAGCGTCCTCAGAATGTTCAACTTTTGGGGATTTTTTAGATTCATGCTCTTCTTTAAATTGATGCCAATTCTTATCTTTTTTACTCATGCAATTACTCCTCTCTACAGCCTAGCCATGTGAACACCAGAGATGGGGGCGCCGGAGAAGATTTCAAGTCCTTAAATTTTTTTATTTATTGTCGCCTAGTGTACTGTAGGAAAATCCAATAGGGTTCCCGCGGAGAAAACGCGGGAAATAGAAACCGTTAGAGTGAGTTGAGGGACTAAATCTTCAAATTTATGAGTGTTCAGGACATCTTATAAATAAAGTGACGCCGACTAAATACAGCATGTAGCCAATCATAAGTGGTACAATAATGCCAAAATTTGCAATATATCCCATAAGCATTACGGAGATACCCATTACGCCAACCCAACTGGCATTAAATACTCCCATAATCCAACCTTGTCTATCCGCTGGAACTTGCACAGAGAATGCTTTCATGGAAAACAGCATTCCTATAGCTACCCCGATACCTGCAAAAATAGCCCATAGGTAATCCAAAATTAGTGAAGAACTTAATTGCGTTAATAAGGTGGCTAATGCAAGCAAAGACCATCCCATAATTACAGCATTTTTGGTGCTGAATTTTTTTTCTACAATGCTACCTAATAGAGCCATGGAAATTGAGGCCCCTACGCCATACATAGACATGTAAATACTAATTTGTCCACTGCTTGCATGAAGCGTTTTCACTAAATAAATCGTCATGTAAGTGTAATAAATAGACCAGCATCCAAAAATACTAATCATAGAAAACAGTAAAATACGTATTTTGGGATGAACAAATGCATCTTTGAAAATATTAATAACACGTGTTAACTGAATAGGTTTGTTATTTGGCTTTGACGTATCATGATAGAAAAAGGATAGGATTAGTAAACTGAGTATCGATAACACGATAACACCAATAAAAGGCGTTTGATTATTAAAAAAAGAACATACTTGACTGTCACTAAAGACCTGTCCGTACGCAGGACCAAAAATAGCACCTAATGTCACGGCCAATATAATCAATCCCGTATTACGTGCTTGATTTTCCGGGGTGCTCATATCTGCTATTGAAGCTTGGGCAATCGCTTGGCTTCCCGCTGTAAAACCAATAAGGGTACGGCCAATCACAACGAGCCAAACATTGCTCATGGCAAAAGCAAATACGGTGAGGAGGTTCCCAATTATCATTCCCATGATGCAAATAAGCAGACCTTTTTTACGTCCATAAGAGTCAGAGAAGTCGCCTAATATGGCTGTTCCAAACATCCAGAAAAAATAAAAAAGTCCCACGATAAGACCATAAATAACTTCTCGGTGATGTAAAGAAAGACTATTAATTAAGCTATGATTGTCAGTTGATAAAATTGTTTTAGTCAAAATCGGAAAAATTAAACTTTGCCCAAAACCATCTAAAAATAAAATCAAAAATAAGGCAAACTTAATTAGAGACTGCTTGGATTGGTTCATTTTAATCATGCTATTCATACTATTTCCATAAAAAAATTAAATGGTTGGGCCAAGACCCAACCTTGTTTTAAATTGCCTTAGAGTAATTAAACTCTATTGAGTTTGCTGTAGCCTTCAAATCGATTCCAGTTTTACTTTTCATCTGTGATAACAAACTATTAAGCTCAGTAATGATTTGATTTACTCCTGGTTGCTCGAGGATAGAAATATGATCACCATCTATTTCATAACTACTGACCGGCAAGTTAGTATATTTTTTCCAACCATTATCAGGAGTATTAATATTGTTAATATGAAAACTATCGAGTTGTTTTGCTTTAAATTGATGAATCTTAATATTTACATCACCACTTTGAATGCTGTAATTGAGTAGCAAAGTCATCAGCTTCCAACGCGCATCACAAATATTCTTGATGATCTCTTCGTTTTCTACAGCAAGCTCCGATAATTTACTTGCAAATTCATCAAACTCAGATTTCATCTGGGAATACATGTAATCTCGGAAAATATCTTCATCATGGCTTTTTTCAGAAAAAGTGGCCCATGAATCAAACATAGCGACAAAGCTTACTTGTTTTCCTAAATTTAATAATTGTCTGCCCATTTCATAAGCAAGAGTTCCTCCTAATGAGGCTCCCATCAATACATACGGACCATCAGATTGAATTTTTTGTATTTCGTAGACATATTTTTCTGCAAGTTTCTTTAAACTATCCGTTTCTATAATCACTTTGTTAGCGATATTAATATTTTGTATGCCGTAATAATTATATGAATTATCCAGTTGTTTAATCATATTGGTATAAAGAATTAATGTTCCGCCAACAGGGTGAATAAAAAATACATTTTTGGATGAATTTGGATTTATTTTTAAAGGAACAACAATTTTTTCCGTTGTGGATACCGTATTGAAGTTACTTAACAAAAACACAGAATTATTTTTCATTATATCTGTAATCGAAGGAAATAAATCAATCGCTTTCAATTTGCTCACTAGCTGTACAACACTTAATGAGGATCCACCGAGATCGAAGAAATTATCATGCTTAGAAAATTGCTCGACACCCAGAATTTCATGGAATATTTGCGCCACTTTTTCTTCCAATCCCGTTATGTCCGTATCAGTTAGAAGTTGTCTTTTATTCTCATGCACTAGGGCAATGGAATTTTTATTTTTCCTGTATTTACCAAATATTTTCTTTTTCAAATTTTGGATATCAAATTTAGAAACAGCAACCTGATGATGCTCGGTTTGGTTCATAAGTGTATAAAATACCTCCGCACCTTGTTTACTGTTTAATGCATTTAGTTGTTCCAAAGATTGAGAGGATTTATTTAAGGTATTAAACTTATGTGCCATCCCCACATCAGACCAAGCAGGCCAGTTTATAGAGAGAAAATGTTCTACAATAGGATGGAACATGGAGCCACTCAAAATATCGAGATAACTGTTTGCCGCGCAATATTCAATCGTCCCAACCGTTCCCATAAAGCTAGTGATTGAGGAAGTCATAATAAAATATTTAAGCTTTTCATTTTTTAGCGCATTAAATAAATTCTCTGTACCAAAAACTTTAGCGGAGAGTACCGAAGATAACTGGTCTAGCGACTTATCGACTAAGCCCAATGGCTCAACACCAGCAGCATGAATTATGCCGCTGAGCGTTCCATATTTTTGTTTAATACGCTCGATTAATCTGAGTGTATCAAGAGGTTCTGCGATATCAATGCAATCAATATCAACCTGTGAACCATTGTCTTGAATCTGTTTTATAGTGGATTTCTGGAATTTATATAAATCCGATTGTTCTTTTTCAGGCACGTCAACAACAAAAGGTTTCCTGCTGGTCAACACAAAAGTTACTTGATGCTTTTTAGCTATTTCATTAGCGATAGATAATGCAATGCCACCTAAGCCACCGGTGATGAGAATCACTTCATTATCCTGTATCAGGGTTTGATTGTGAATGGGGGTTGAAATCAATTCAATATCTTCACGCCATAATGCATTCATTTTTAACGCATAGCTTGGCTCAGCTTCATAATGATCGTCCTGCTGGGCAAATTGGATTAAATAATCTGGATTAATTGAGGTCTTAAACCCAAGATCCAAGCACAGTGTTTGTACTTGAGGAAGTTCATGCGGAATAGCTCTTACGGCACCGAGTACAGTTCCTTTCTCCGGATGAATAATATCTTCACCAGTTATTTGGCCAATACCATTAGTCAATACAGAGAGTTTTAGTGGATGATTATAGTGATTTAACAAATATTTTTGTAATAAAAACAAACTATAAAAACCATAAAATATTTTTGACTCTGTAAACTCATTAACGTATGAAACATGGTCATTCGTCACGGTCCAGGCATGAATAATTAATGTAGGTTTATAATGATGTTCATTTAAATATGAAAATAATTTTGCATAACTTTGTTCTGAAAATGGATTGATTTGAACGTGATCATGACTGATGACAAAAGACTGAATGCTTTTATTTATTTTTACAACAAGATGTTTTTGTTGCAGCTCTTTTAAACGTAGCGCGAGCTTATCTGACAAACCCGTATCATCAGCAAAGATTAACCAAGTATCTTGCGATGAGCTGATGAGCTCATGATGTTTGGGAATCGATGACAAACGTTTCCATGTTGGCTTATAAAACCATTTGGATTTTGGATTCATGACAACATCTCTATTTGCATGTCCTGAAGTTGTAGATTTATTAATCCAACAGGTTTGCTTTTCAAATTGATATGAGGGTAATAAGGTCAACTTGCCAAATTGATTTTTTGAAATCGCTTTAAAATTCAATGGATAATTATAACTCCACAATTTTCCAACAGCGTGAAAAATCTGCAGGTCCTCTTTATCTGAAGGTAATTCTTTGTAAATTTTAGCAGGCAAAAGGGTATGAATTGCTAATAGGTTTTTATCATTTTGATCTTTGTGTTGTTTGACAAAGGTTGACAAGGTGTTGCCAGGGCCTATTTCACAATAAAGCGCATGGGGATATTTCTGCATTAACGTGTTAACACCTTCTGAAAAGAGCACTGGATTTCTGATGTGCTCACCCCAATAATTTGGCGATGTTGCTTGTATGTCCGTGATGAACTGTCCCGTTGTATTTGAAATAAAAGGAGCACTGGGAGGATTTAAGATTATATCGGCTAAAAATTGAGTAAATGCATGAGCCGCATCCTCCATCATTGCCGAGTGAAACGCATGAGATGTGCGCAGAAGGCTACAAGGAATGGCTTGTTTCTCTAATTGTTTTTTGAGTTGATGAATCTCTGCAGTAGCCCCCGAGACAACACAATATTCAGGTGAATTAACTACTGCAATTTCAGTAGTTGCGGTTAAGTAAGCGCTCACCTCTGATGCCGGCTTTTGAATGGCAAGCATAGCCCCGGATGGCATTGACTGCATGAGTTTACCACGCATTGCAACAATTTTTAGAGCATCTTCTAGACTAAATACATTCGCTAAAGTGGCAGCAACATACTCACCCAAACTATGTCCAATATAAGCATCCGATTTTACTCCCCAAGATTCAAATAACTTAGCTAACGCGTAAGATACGACAAATAAAAGAGGTTGCGCATATTGGGTTTGATTAATCGCTTGGTTATTTTCAGAAAATAATAAAGCTTTAAAATCTATAGAATTATCGCTTGAGAGTATATTGCAGCAGTAATCAATACAGTTCCTAAAAATTTCTTCATTTTTATACAAAAATGAACTCATTCCGGAATATTGAGAGCCTTGACCAGAAAACATAAATATTAACTTATGTTCGGCATGTTGCATTTCTTTAGTTAGATGTGAAGGTGTGCCTAATTGATGAAGTTGTTGAATGGCATCTTCAATTGTTTTACAAACAATATAATTTCTATGAGAATAAAACTCTCTTTTTTCTTGTAACGTATAAGCAATATCTGCTAATGAATGATTAGGCAGCTGGGGTAAATAATCAGCCAACTTTTTTTGATATTGTCCTAATGAATTTTTTGTTTTTGCTGATAAAGGTAAAATAAAAACATTGTCGTCAACTAATTGATTTATTTGGTCCATACATATCCCCGTCTTACAAACTCTCTGAATATTCTTGTAAAATAACATGTGCATTAGTCCCACCGATTCCAAAAGAACTTATGGCAGCTCGTCTCGGATGGTTTTTTTGCGTCCAAGGTTGTTTATCCGTAACAATTTTGAAACACTCTTCGTCCATGTTGATTTCATCATTCAGTGCGTTAAAGTTGATCTGCGGCGGAATGATCTTATGTTCCAACATCTTACAAACTTTAATCACTCCTGCGACACCAGCCGCAGAATCTGAATGACCAATGTTTGCTTTTACTGATCCCAAAATACAATCAATCTGTTTATCATTAGGAAGATTGGCCTCAAACGCATCGTTCAATGCGGCTATTTCAATTGGATCCCCTAACTTGGTTCCTGTTCCGTGACACTCAACGTAACTAATAGTGTCTGCAGTCAGCCCCCCTTGCCTTTGCGCGGCTAAAATACATTCCGTTTGGCCAACAATACTTGGTGCTGTATAACCTACTTTACGTTGACCATCATTATTTATGGCGTATCCTTTAATGGTCGCAATAATAAGATCACCATCACGTCGTGCATCGCTCAATCGTTTTAGAAGCAACACACCAATTCCCGAACCTCCCGTTGTTCCTGAAGCTTCTTGATCAAATGGACGGCAATGTCCATCTTTTGAAAAGATCATGCCCTCCTCGTAAATATGTCCATGTTGTTCGGTTGATAGAAAACTCACTCCTCCCGCCAAAGCAAGATCACATTTACCGGAAGCTAATTTCTCACATGCTTCTACAATGGAGACTAGTGACGTAGAACATGCGGTACTAATGTTCATGGCGGGCCCAGTTAAACCTAATAAATAACTGGTTCGGGTTGCTAAATAGCTATTTCCTTGCATGCTATTTGCTTCCCATAGATTAATATCTTCAGAATTCAAAATATTCTTATTCATGTAATAACTTGGACTAGCGCCACAAAAGACACCGATGTTGTGTTGTTTTCTGATTTTAATGTAGCCAGCTGTTTCCAAAACAGTCCAACTGTGTTCTAAAAATTTACGAATTTGAGGATCAAGGATGCCTGATTCTTTAGGTGATAATCCCCAGAAAGATGGATCAAATTTATCAATATCAGCAACATGCCCTGCAGCGGGAATATAATGTTCATGGTTATAAATTGCTGGATCAATGCCCATTTCCTCACATTGCTCCATAGAGAGAAACTCGATACACTCCTTGCCGGAGACAATATTCTCCCAATATTCTTCAACCGAATTTGAACCTGAAAAAGCACCTGAGATGCCAATAATCGCAATTTCTTCTGTTTCATCAGAATTTTTTACGAAGGAATTATAGATAGGTGGAATGGTTTTGCTATTTCCTAACAAATAATCACAATAAGAGCGAATAGTAGGATATTTAAATAAAGTTGCCATAGATGTTTCCGCTAAGGCAAGTTTTTCTTCTAACTTCACTTTAAGATGAATCATTTTTAAGGAGTGCCCACCCACATCAAAAAAATTATCATCTAAGCTAATATCATCATGTGCCAGTACTTCTTGCCAAAGAGATAGAACATCTTTTTGTAATTGATTTGCATTTTCTATCTGAGGTTCTGATTTCCTCTGTTCTAATGGAAGCGTTGCAAGTTTTTTTAAATCGAGCTTGCCATTGACGGTTAACGGCATGTTGGTCATTCGTTTCCAATAAGTTGGAATCATATAGTCTGGTAAATGCTCTTTAAGTTTTTGTTTTAAAAAACGATCATTTACATCAGAGTCAGTGCTTGTGTAGTAACAAACCAACTCTTTTGCTCCATTAACCTCATTGGCTAAGACACAAGATTGGATAATGCCATCCAGCTTGGAGATCCCATTTTCGACCTCCCCTAACTCAATTCGAAATCCACGAATCTTAACTTGGGAATCATTACGGCCAATATATTCAATATGACCATCGGGCAATATTCGTGCTAAATCTCCCGTTTTATAAAGTCGGCCAGCACCAAAGGGATTGTTAATGAAACGCTCTGCTGTCAAATCAGGTCTATTGAAATAACCTCTTGCCAGGCCCACCCCACCGATATAAAGCTCAGCAATAACCCCTGTAGGTACAGGACTTAATTCTTTATCTAGAATGTAGGCTTGAAGATTTTGCAAAGGCTTACCAATCTCATTAATATTTCTTTGTTCAACTTGTTTTCCTGTTGCATAAATGGTGGTTTCAGTTGGCCCATAATAATTAAATAAAGGATGCTTCGTAAGCCAATACAAACCCACATTTTTTTCACAAGGTTCTCCTGCAAAAATAATACACTTCACTGAGGGATAATCGATTTTAGGCAATACGCTGAGTATGGCTGGCGGCAGATAAACAAAACTCAATTGTTTTTGGTTAATGTATTCAGCCAGTAATTCAGGTGAACGTTTAACCTCCTCACTAAACAGATGCAGTTCTCCGCCACGTAACAAACTAGAAAATATTTCAGATACAGAAACATCAAAAACAAAAGAGGTAAAGCAACTAATTTTTTTGTTTTGATTATCGATTGGATAAATATTTTGTAAACCACTAATCGTGTTAACTACGGAATTATGTTCAACCATAACCCCTTTAGGATTACCAGTGGTTCCAGAAGTGTATATCACATAAGCGAGATCAGAATTGCTGCTCTTCATGTCCAAATTAGAGCCATCATTCTTGTCATAGATTTTTTTATCAAGCTCAATTAGCGAAATAAAATGGTCAGATAAAACCTCTTGTAAATGACTCTGTGTTAGGATTAAGGGTGCATTTATATCATTTAAGATAAACTGAATTCGCTCCTTGGGATACACAGGATCGATGGGAACATATGCTGCGCCCGCTTTTAAAATACCTAAAATGCCGATAATCATATCAAGACTTCTATCGACACATATAGGAATCAATGTATCTGCCTTAACGGAAGTCTGAGTACAATTTTGATATATTTCTTGAACGTAACGTGCCAGCTTATTGGATTGTTCATTCAGATATTGATAGCTCAGCATCTGCTCATTAAAAACAAGAGCAATGTTATTCGGCGTTTTAGCAACCTGTTCTTCAAATAATTGATGAAGCGATTTACCTTTCTGATAAAACCCTTCTGTTTGATTCAGATCGTAAACCAAATGTTGATACTCTTCCTCCATGAGGTTTACTAATTTTTCTTTCCCTGCACTAATTTGGCTTAGATAGTAATGAAGATAATGGACTAATTTTTCTACGGTTTGCCTATCTACAAAATGAGCACTTCCTGTTATCGAAAATTCGAATTGATCATTTTGCCGTAGGACATTTAGAAATAACGGAATATTGGTTTTTTCAAAACGATCCGTAAATTGCAGACTACCATCACTATAATTATTTTCAGCAACGTGAAAATGAATATAATTAAATGCACATTGGTACACATCGTCTTGCAAGCCAAGATCAGCTTTTATTTTACCGTAAGGGTAGATTTTATATTGATATAATTTAATTTTTTCATCGTAATTTTTTTTAATTAGTTGATAAATATTATTTTTATCAACTTTTACTCTGAAAGGAATGGTATTTAAAAACAAACCAAATAATTGATCACCGCTGGTTTTTTCAAGCCTATTGTTTACTACGAGACCAATAATTAAATCGTCATTATTAAAGAACGTTGACAATAAAAACTGATAGGCGCTTAGGAATAAAATATCTACAGAGATGCTTAGCTCGTGTGCTAAAGCAACTAACTGAGCAGAGCTCTCCTTGCTTAAAATGTCTGTGGTTGTATATACATCGTGCAGCAATTCGGCTTCTTTATTGAAGCGTAAATCACGCTTAACATATTGATAATCATTTAAATAACTATACCAAAATTGTTGAATTTCTTGATTTTCAATACCTGCTTTTTCTTGAGCAACAAATTCCCCATAAAAAGGTAAAGTGCTCTCTACTTTAAGCGAGTTTTCATGAACATATAAATCAACAAACTCTGAGATAAGCGATGCAATGCTCCAACCATCTCCTATGACATGATGAAAAGAAAAGATTAAGTTAAATTGAGTACTTTCTTGATGAGCAATTAGAAATCGAAATAATCCTGGTTCAGAATAGTTAAATTTTTCAAGTTTTTCATCGTTTAAAATGGCTTCAATTGAACGCGTGTCTTCTAAAACAAAACATTTGTCACTCGATCCATTTTTATATTGCAGTGCGATGTATCCATTATTTGAATCCACAGCAAAAGACGTTCTCAGCATGGCATGCTTTGTAATCAATTGATCCCATACTGATAAGAACAGTTTTTTATTAAATGGTTTTTGGATGGTATAACAAAATACATCGTGATAACTTCCATCATCAGTTAACTCACCTTCCAGGAGCATTCCTGCTTGCAAATAACATACGGGATACATATCCTCTAATTGCGCCATATCCGCATCATTTCGTTGCTTCAATTTATCCGAAGAAATCAAGCTAAACGGTTGGTAAGATGCATTTTCCTTTATATTTTGCTTCGAGATAATCGGTACAATATGTTCAATCGTATTATGCTGAAAAATATCTCGAACTGAAATATTAAAGCCTAATTGCTTCATTTCAGAAACAATACGGATACTTAAAATAGAATCACCACCTAATTGGAAAAAATTATCTCTAATTCCTATTTTTTCGATTTTAAATACATCCTGCCAGATACTACATAATTGTTCTTCCAAAGGAGTTCGAGGCGGAACATAATTTTCTTCAGCAGACGTAAACATCGGTTCAGGCAATGCTTTTCTATCCAGTTTTCCATTATTTGATAATGGGAATCGATCCATATGGATAAAAACGCTCGGTATCATGTACTCAGGTAAAAATTGAGATAAATGCTGACGTAAATTATCTTCATCAATCGGGGTTGCTGAAAGATAATAGGCTGCTAAGTATTTATCATTTTGGGTGCCTTTATTTCTATCTTTTACTAGAATAACGGATTGTTTGACCTCGTTATATTTGCAGAGCGTGCTTTCAATTTCACCAAGCTCAATTCTCAGTGCCCGCAGTTTTATTTGGGAATCATTACGGCCTAAATATTCGATATTACCATCCGGCATCCACCGTACAAGGTCACCTGTTTTATACATTCGATTATAGCCAGGTGCATCAAGATCTTTCGCAAAAGGATTTGCAATAAAACGCTCTTCTGTCAGCTCAGGTCTATTTAAATATCCGCGAGCCAAACCAATACCACTAATATATAATTCCCCGACAACCCCATTGGGCACAGGAGTAAATGATTTATCAAGAATATAAGTTTTTATATTTTGAATTGGTTTTCCAATTGGAATTTTGTCTTGAGAATTCAGACATGCATAATAAGTTACATCAACTGAAGCTTCGGTAGGACCATATAAATTGTGTAACACCACTTTTACTTCAGGATTTATTTTTTTAGCACTCTCAAATTTATTAACTTGATCAACAGTAAGGGCTTCGCCGCTACAGAAAATATATTTTAAATTAGATGAAAGGGCCTGCTTAGATAAAAATAGAGACTCTAGGTAAATATCTAACATCGAAGGCACAAAATGCATAATAGAAATACGTTCTTTCTCTATTATGCGACTTAAATAATCACTATCTTTATGACTCTCTGGTTGAGCAAATACAATAGTTCCACCATACCAATTAGCCCAGAATAATTCCCAGACAGAAACATCAAAGGTATAAGGAGTTTTTTGCAACACAACATCGGTTGTATTTAATAAATATTCATTTTGCATCCACTCAATACGGTTCACGATCCCTGTATGATTCAACATAGCACCTTTAGGCTTGCCTGTGGTACCGGAGGTGTAAATCACGTAGGCAAGATTTTGGCTTGTCATGATTGTATTGGGATTGGTGCTTGGTGAGGATAAAAGCGATGAACGAGTTTTTTCACTATCAACTGGCAAAATAGAACATATGTGATTCATTGATGCAGTCAGGTTCACGAGTCGTTGTTCGAATTTTTCATTAGTCAGTATTAACTGAGCACAAGTATCTTCAAATAAGTATTGAAGGCGCTCTTCAGGAAAACTAGGCTCCATGGGCACATAGGCGCCTCCTGCTTTTAATACCGCAAGAATAGCAATGAGCATGTGCTCGCTTCGTTCCAAGCATAAAGCAACTAAAGTATCAGGGACGATGTGGTAAACCTCTTTGAGGTAATTTGCTAAGCAGTTAGCTCGCTCATTGAGTTGTTGATAAGTCAGTGCTACTTCTTCATAGATTACAGCGATATTATTTGGTGTACGAATAACTTGCTCTTCGAATAATTGATGAATCGTTTTATCTTTAGAATATATAGAATCGGTTTGATTATTAGAATGAACAACATGGTTGTATTCTTCTTGTGATAAAAGATTGGTATTTGCGATAGGGATTGATTCATAGTTGTCTATTAAGGACATCAAACAATTTTCTATATGAAAACCGATGTTATTTACAAGAGTAGGACTAAGGACATGGTCGAGCATTCGAAACTGTAAAAATAAATCCTGTCCATTATCATCAAAATATAGAACAAGCTCTGAACCACTCATTGGATAGACTACTTCCTCTTGTTCAATCAGAGTACCGAGTGAGGGGCCTTGATATCGTGTGGAAATCATTGAGATTGAAACATTTACTTGAGAAATATCCAATGATCTACGTAATGACATCGGGCTAATTAAATACGCCTTTGAGTCACGCATAAGATTAATATTTTGCCTCACTAAATCGAGTGTGGATTTAAATGTTTCTTCTCTTATCGTATAAGCAGCATATAACGTATTGACGAAGCAGCCTTTTATCTCTTTGAAGGGTGCTTTTCGCGTATTAAATGGGTAGCTAATGATAATTTCATCTTGATTGGTGTACTTTGCAAGTAATGTCGCCCATGCTGATTTAAGAATGTTGAAAATTGAAAAACCGGTTTCCCTACTGAATTTTTTAAGCTTTTGGTAGGATTGCTCATCTAAAATAAATGACTTAGTAATTGATTTTTGTGATGTTGGTGCATGATAAGGCAATGTAAGCGATAAGGGATGCTTCATTAATGTATCTAATACGGGTTGAATATCCGCTTTGTTTATTTGTTCTCTTTCCCAATTTAAATAGTGTTCTAACTGAACTATATCGGCTTTATCTGAGGCATTAAAGGATTTGGGATTAATGTAATTTGACTCAATTTCTTTTACTATCACATCAAATTGTGTTCCATCTAAAATAATGTGGTGGAAATTAAGCAAAAGGGAATAAGTAGCATTAAACTGATTTTCAACAATAACAAAACGATATAATGGATCTGACTCAAGATTAAATGGACGAACGATTGCTTCGTGTAAATATTTTTGGGATTCTTCTGGTGTGTGAGCTTGACATACAATGAGGTTAGCGCTTATATTTTGGTGAATAATTTGCTTTAAATCGTTTCCATCATAGATAAAATTACTTCTTAGGTTATAATTAGAATTCACAGTCAGTTGCAATGCATTCTTAACTCGCTGGATATCAAAATTATTGGAATAGTGATAGATGTTATAAAGATGATACCTATATTGCTCTTCATCGCTTAATCTTTGTGTTTCAAACCAAAATATCTTAGAAAATTCACTTGCTAGTATTTCCTTAGTCATAATTCATACTCTAATTAGTTGATGAGTAACCATTAGCGAGCTTTTAGTGGTGTAGGAAGCACGTTAATTTTTCTTTTTTTTTTTGCTTCCTGCAGGATACTTATGTGAAAAAAAAAGCATTCATTGCCTTGTTCGTATGCTTGCTTAAACTTTTTTGGTAAAAGAAAGCTCAATACGTGTTTTTTATTGACCAGAACACTTTGCAAATTTTAAGCAAAAAATGAAACATGTCAATTTATTTTAAAGCATATAATATTAATAGAGAACATAAATCCCGATAATTGAACTTTTCCTGGATTCTAGTCCAAAGAGCCTTTCATTCAAATGAGTTTTCATTTGATGCAGTCCAGTAGGCTTTCAGTTTTTTTGAGAGAACCAAACTTAGGATACGCAGGAAATAAAATCCAAAACAATTGGTGATTCATCAACATTACCTATTTTAGACAAAAGTTATTGACATAATATATAGTTCACTTGCAGTATGTGTTCATTTATTCCATACTTAGACTCAAAAAAGTCACATGGTTTTTTTATGCAAAAATGGTCGCCTACGTCTTGGCTCCAGTACTCGTATTTACAAGCTGCAGCTTATGCTGATAACGAACAGTTAAATAAAATTGTAGAGCAACTGAGCCTTTTACCTCCACTCGTTACGAGTAGTGAAGTAAAAAATTTAAGAAAAGAAATTGCACGTGCTGGACGTGGAGAAGCCTTTATTCTTCAAGGCGGTGACTGTGCTGAATCATTTAATGATTGTCGTTCAGAAATTATCAGCAATAAATTAAAAATCATTTTACAGATGAGCTTGATTTTATTGCATGGCTTACGCAAACCCATTATTCGTGTGGGACGCATCGCTGGACAATATGCAAAACCTCGTTCTTCAGATTACGAAACGATTGAAGGCGTTACCTTACCCAGTTATCGTGGTGATCTAGTTAATTCTCCAGAATTTACTCAGGAAGCTCGAGAACCCAATCCTCAATTATTGTTGCAAGCCTATAACTGCTCAGCGATTACCTTAAATTTTATTCGTAGTTTACTTGACAGTGGATTTGCTAGCCTGAATCATCCCCAACAATGGGATTTAGGTTTTGTTGAACATTCAAAGCAAAAAGAAGAATACCAAACTCTGGTTAAATCAATTGGTGATGCCTTGGACTTTTTAGATACCATTGACGGAATACAATCCAGTAATTTATCCAAGGTCGATTTTTATACCTCTCATGAGGCACTGCATTTGCATTACGAACAAGCATTAACTCGTCAAATGGAAGATGGTTTATGGTATAACCTTTCTACCCACCTCCCCTGGATTGGTATGCGTACTGCACAAATTGATAGCGCGCATTTGGAATTTTTACGTGGCGTAGAAAATCCAATTGGCATCAAAATCGGACCTGGAGCTACTCCTGAATGGCTGGAAGAAGTATTGAACAGAGCGAATCCCCAGCGCGAAGAGGGACGGCTTTTGTTGTTTACCCGCCTCGGCGCACGACACATAGATAAACTGCTTCCCCCGCTTATTGAAGCAGTGAGAAAAACAAAAATCCCAGTCACCTGGTCCTGTGATCCCATGCATGGTAATACAGAAACTACAGAACATGGCATCAAAACACGTCACTTTGATAATATCCTTTTAGAACTCAAACAAGCCTTGGAAATTCATCGCAATATGGGTAGTTATCTTGGTGGTGTTCATTTTGAACTGACTGGCGATAATGTTACTGAATGTATTGGCGGTGCACGCGGGTTAGCAGCCGATGATCTGAAAAAAGCCTATCATAGCCTGGTTGATCCCCGACTCAACTACGAACAGTCAATAGAAATGGCCATTCAGTTGAGCAGGCAGTTTAGGAGTGAATAACGCTCTATTTACCAAGAATATTAGGGTCTGTTTACATTTCTACTATCTTGGCCAAAATGACCTGATTTTCTGCGCTGGTATGCGCAAATACTCCATGTATGCCGCGCTTCGATGCTCGAAAATCAGGCCATTTTGACTCAATCTAGTGAAATGTAAACAGGCCCTAGCGCTGCCAAAATAAAAGCATAGCTGAATTTACCTATGTTTTCCCGAGTTAAAAAATCCTGTAGTTTCAAATGGTGTCATTTTCATAGAGAAGATTATAAAATAGTACCCGCAAGATATAGTGGCGTTTTAAAACAATGCCCATCTACCACATTCATTAAGGAGGGCTCTTTTAACAATGAGCTTCACTTCTGACTCAAAAATAATTACAAAGAATACGTTTTTCCTATATTTTAGGATGCTATTTTGTATGGCGGTTAATTTGTATACTTTGCGTATTGTATTGAATACATTAGGTATTTCTGATTATGGTATTTATGGGATAGTTTCAGCGATAACTGTATTTTTTTCTTTTCTCAAGAACTCGATAAGTGGTGCCACTTCGCGTTTTTTGACCTTTGAATTAGGATGTAATAATTCAGAAAAATTGAAAAAAAATTTCTCCGCTGCATTAACTATTCATGTATTGATTGCAGGTATTATATTTATATTAACTGAAACGCTGGGATTATGGGGGCTGGAAAATAAAATTGTTATTCCTATAGAGCGCATGTCTGCCGCAAATTGGGTATTCCAATTATCTATGATCAGTTCAATGGTTTCTGTAATTCAAGTACCCTACAGTGCCATGATTATTGCACATGAAAGAATGAATGTGTATGCATACATAGAAATATTAAATTATACATTGCAATTAATAGCGGTTTACCTTTTGTCAGCGATTGGTAGTTTTGATAAATTAATTTTATATGCCGCTATGCTCTTAGGCGTATCATTCTTTATTACATTGGTATATAAGTTTTATTGTGTAAAAAACTTCTCAGAGTGTAAATATAAATTTAGCTGGGAGAAGGAAATTATCTATCCAATATTAAAGTTTTCTGTTTGGGATTTATACGGCAATATGGCTGTTGTAGCAAAATTACAGGGTATAAATATACTTTTCAACATATTCTTTGGTGTGGCAGTAAATTCCGCCTATAGCATAGCTACTCTGGTAGATAGTGCAATAATAAATTTTTCAGGAAACTTTCTAGCAGCGGTTCGTCCGCGACTCGTGAAATATTATGCTGCAAATGAAATAGCGAGAATGGAGCACTTGATAATTAATTCAGCTAAAATATCATTCTTTCTTCTTTTTTTTATATCCCTTCCCCTTATCATTGAGAATCACTTTATACTTCATTTTTGGTTAAAAAATGTACCTGATTACACTGTATCATTTTGCCAATTAAACTTCATAAATAGTTTGCAAGCATCTATATTTTTTGTTCTTATATTTGCTATTCATGCAACAGGAAAAATAAGATCATTTAGTTTTATCTCGGGTAGTATTTATTTATCAGTGATACCCATTTCATATTTTTTATTGAAAGCAGGATATTCGCCAATAGTACCATTTATAGCGAATACTATTTTATTTGTATTCTACTTTGCTGCATCTTTAATTATGACTCATTTATTAATCCCTCAATTTTCCCTCAGTCGGTTTGTATTTAAAGCTGTTTTTATTTGTTTTGCAACGATGCTGGTAGCCTCCGTATTTCCAATTTATCTGCACTATTGTTTTGTAGAGGGATGGTTGCGATTTATTATTGTGGTGGTAATCTCTATCGTCTCAATCGCTGTCTCGGGATACTTTATTATGTTAAATCAGGAAATGAGGCAACAAGTACGAAGAATAGTTTTTAGTAAAGTAAGTTTTAGGAAATTGAGCAATGAATACACCTAAAATATCAGTTATAGTACCTGTATATAATACGGAAAAACTTCTTCCAAGAGCATTGCGCAGTATTTTGTCTCAAACATTTACTGATTTTGAAGTATTATTGATTAATGATGGTTCCACAGATAATAGCAGAAAAATATGTGATGAATATGCGAAAAAGGATAGTAGGATAAAGGTGTTTCATAAAGAAAATGAAGGCGTTGGAAGTGCGCGGCAATTGGGCCTTACAGAAGCTAAAGGAGTTTACTCCACTCATGTAGACAGTGATGCTTGGATTGAGCCTAATATGTTATTGGATATGTATGAAAAAATAACAACAGAAGACAGTGATATTTTAATAACAGATTATTATTTAGATAACAAGTACATCCCACGTTGCTCTTCTTCATTGAAAACAATAGCTCTTGCAGAAGATATACTGCGTTTTAAAGCACCGGGTTCTGTATGGGGCGTTTTGATAAAACACAAGGTGTATTTCGGATATAATATTTCTTTTTCTCGAACAGTTTACTGTGGGGAAGATATTTTAGCTTTGGTGGAGCTGCTCTTGAATGAGCCAAAAATAAGTTTTTTGCCACAAGCATATTACCACTATTCCCAAGATAATAATAATTCTCTAACCCGGAAGGAAAAGAGCATAGATACATTATATAATCGAAGCATATTCCTGCGTGAATTAAAATCAATCCTTGTCAAATATAACCTCAATGTATCCCTGATGAGTAATTTCGATGTTGGCTATAGATTAGTTACGATTCGTAGCGGCTTACTTTCAGAAAAAGAATACAAATTATTATTTATTGAAAATAACTATCAATATGATTGGAATGTTTTTGGTTTTTGGCAATATGTATGTTTAAAACTGACAGAAAGACTTAATTATAAGGTCGGGATGAAGCTGTACAAAACACTTTACGCTCTTAAATGCATCTCTTTAAAATTCATGGATATTATCCTTTTGAAAGTCATGATGCAAAAATATAAAAATCTCAAAGGGCTTGCCGTAATTGACAAATGACGTTCGCTTCAAAATGAACCAAATAGCGAACCCAGAACGATCACGAAACCAAGCGCAATAATTGCTCCAATAATTCCCACTACCAGAATATCAAGATAACTTTCGCGATGCGTTGATTGGCATACTGCTAGAAGCGTTACAACAGCTCCATTATGCGGAAGGCTATCCAGTGTGCCTGATGAAATCACAGCGACGCGATGCAATAATGCAAGATCAATTCCGTATTCCTGTGCCAAGGTCAAATAAGTACTGCCAAGCGAATCAAGCGCGATAGAAAGTCCACCAGATGCAGAACCTGTGACCGCAGCGAGTAGGTTGGTTGCTGTTGCAATTGACACCAATGGTCCACCGCCTATTCCCAAAACCCAATCACGCACCATGCCAAATACAGGAAGTGATGCAATCACTGCACCAAAACCAACTAAGCTTGCAACGCTTAAAGCAGGTAAGACAGATGCATTCGCACCCGCATCGATTGTCTCTCGCAATTTGGGGAGCCGTTTGCGATTGATGATGATCACAACCAAAATTGCTGCAGTTAGAGCGGTAACAACAGACCATACGCCAGCAACTGCTGAAAGAGAGGTCGCCCCCCATTTTTCCTCAGACAAAAATGAAAAATCAAGACGTGGGAGTATGATGAAGGCCATTAAGAAATTGACACTAACAACAATGATAATTGGTAAAACAGCAAGAATAATGGAAGGCGAATTCTTACTATGAAATCCATGCATAATCTCTGCCGTATCAAATTCATGAGCTGTGGTAGCTCGCTCGCGAATAAGTTGATTATTGACAATATTGTCGACTTCAGTGAGAGCACCATTACCAAATTGTTCGCTTTTGGATTTGGCAGCAGTCTCTCAGCTCTTTTGAGCCACCACATTCCAAATAAGAGCATCACAGCTGAGGCAATGATTCCAAGACCTGGTGCTGCAAATGGCGTTGTGCCTAAAAAAGGCATGGGGATAGCATTTTGTATCGATGGTGTTCCTGGTAAAGCGGACATCGTGAATGTAGAAGTTCCTAGCACAATCGCAGCGGGCATAAGCCTGCGTGGAATAGCAGCAGCTTGAAATAAAGATTGGCTCATTGGTGCAAGCACGAAAAATGCAACAAACAAGCTTACCCCTCCATAAGTCACTAATGCTCCGGCTAATACAACAGCCAATATGGCATGTTTTGTCCCAAACCTCTGTGTCATAAAATCTGCAATTGCCGAAACAGAACCACTGTCATCCATTAATTTACCGAACAGTGCACCCAACAAAAATAATGGAAAGTATTGAGCAAGAAAATGAGCGGTACCCCCCATGAATGTTTGTGTCCAGCTGGCAAGCAAAGGCTCACCAGAAAAAAGCGCAGAAACTAATGCGGCGGCAGGTGCGAGAAGCAATATACTCCAGCTATGAAATGCCAAAGCGATAAGTAATAATAGTCCAAGTAAAATCCCGAGGATTCCCATGAACTAAACTCCTTCAAGCAATACATCGAGATCAAGTGATGAACGTCGGCCAAGGTTATTCGCATGCTCCTTAAGAAAAGCTTCAGCAGCCCGACGCCCTTCATCTCGAAGCATGAGCAAAAAGTCCCATTCAGCATTGAGCTTGGAGGAAGAACCGAGTTCAAGCATGATGTCGCTACTTACCCGGTGTATTCGCATGCCTGCCCATTTTGCCCCTTCGGAGTTATCTGGATGTGCCAATTGTCGTAATAAAGCAATCATACGAAGTTCTTTGAGTAACACTGCGTTGAACGATACTTCGTTCAATCGATTGAGGATATCTTTTGCTGATTGAGGAAAACCTGGCCGTGTTACAGGATTAATTTGTACTAAAATCGTATCTTGCGATTTACATTCTCGTACAAGCGGTGTAATTGTGGGATTTCCTGAGTACCCGCCGTCCCAGTAGTGCTCTCCATTGATCTCAACCGCCTTGAACATGGTAGGTAGGCATGCCGATGCAAGAAGTACCTCAGGCGTGATTTCGTTATTGCGAAATACTCTTCCTTTGCCAGTACTCACATTTGTCGCAGTAACGAATAATTTAATTGAACTTCGCGATAATCGTTTAAAATCAATGGTTTTTGCTAAAATATCGCGGAGTGGATTTATCCCTAATGGGTTAAGATCGTATGGAGAAAACAATCGCGACATGATGTCCATGGTGATGAAAAAAGGAGAATGATCAAGCGACCATTGTCCCAGAAGAATATCGAGAGGACTGCGTTGTAAGAGGCTAAAACGTGCTGCTTCAGAGACGCTCTTCCAGAACAATTCAAGTGAATTGCGTGCTCCTTCAGGACCGTCTTTGGCATAACCATGAACAAGCGCTACAGCATTCATAGCACCAGCAGATGTACCCGAAATACCATCGATTTGCAGCTTTTTTTCTTCTAACAAACGATCTAATACGCCCCATGTAAAAGCACCATGAGCTCCACCGCCTTGCAGAGCCAAATCAATAAGAATGTCATCAGCATTTTTTTGAGAGCGGGTCATAATGGACGACATCCTTTTCTTTGATTAAAAATCAATTACTTGGAAATTATTATGACATAAACTATTCCATTTAACATAGTGGTGGGGTCAAAAAAATTCGGAACAGAATTTGGACTTATATGCAGGCTAATCAGTGTAGTAATAAATTAATAATAGAATGGCTTATTGTACGATAGTCATCATAGTTACCAAATGAAAGGTATAAAACGAGTCGTGACTTTTTTTGCTACGCCGTATATTAAGGTAAGAATATTCATAGGATCCGAGGGACTTAATTCAAGTATGATAGCCCGGCTCGTAGTAATGTAGCCTGGGTACAGGCAAAGCCGTAACCCGGGTTCCGCTTCGCTGCACCCAGGCTACAATTAAGATCATTTTTGATGATAATAAGGGCTAAACTCATGAACAGCTTCAATCATGGCAGCAACATGTTCTGGGGGTACATCAGGAGTTATACCATGGCCAAGATTGAAGATATGTCCTGAACCTGAGCCGAAGGATGCCAATACTTTTTTTACATGTTCCCGAATACATTGCTTCGAAGTCAACAATACAGAAGGGTCAAGGTTTCCCTGCAACGCGACATGATTACCCACTCTTTGCCGAGCCTCACCCAAATCACATGTCCAATCAACTCCCAAAGCATCACACCCCGTAATCAGCATTTTTTCTAACCATTGACCGCCACCTTTGGTAAATAAAATAACAGGTATGTCGGGATAATGTGCTTTAATTTGATGGACAATCTTCTGCATATAATCTAGGGAAAATTTTTGATAATTTTCTGGTGTTAAAATTCCGCCCCAGGTATCAAAAAGCATGACCGAATTCACACCCGCCTTAATTTGCTCAATAAGGTAAGTCGCTACTGATAGTGCCAATTTATGCAACAATATATGAGCGGCTTCACTTTCGGTATAGATCAAATGCAAAATACGCTTAAAGTCTCTAGTGCTTTTACCTTCAACCATATAACACGCCAAAGTCCATGGACTACCTGCAAAACCAATTAAAGGAAGCTCTTTTGGCATTTCTCGACGAATAAGCCGCACTGCATTCATTACATAAGCTAAGGACTCTGTCTCGGGGAGTTGTAAGTGAGTAATGGCCTGCGCATCGTGTATGGGGCGATGAAAACAAGGCCCCTCACCTTCAGAAAAATATAAACCTAGTCCCATTGCATCAGGAATTGTCAGAATATCAGAAAATAAAATAGCTGCATCAAGAGCATAACGACGCAAAGGCTGTAAAGTAACCTCGCAAGCAAGTTCAGGATTCTTGCAAAGGCTTAAAAAATCACCCGCCTGCTCCCTAGTTTTTCGATACTCAGGTAAATATCGTCCTGCTTGGCGCATCATCCATACTGGAGTTCGCTCCACAGGTTGTCTTCTTAAAGCACGGAGGAACAGAGATTGATTCAGATCATACATCATGTTATCCCAACATCATCAAAATGCTCTAATGCTAACATACTTACACTAATATCCACTCTAAATTAATGCAAAAATGACTCTGAAGCGCATTGAAAAACATGATCTCACCCGCATTTTGCAACCCCATACATAAACATTAACTCGACTAAGGCTCGAGACTAAGCATCGAATTGGGGTTACATAGGAGTAACTATTTCGATAAAATCAATAAATCGTTTTTTGGCAGGCAGAGATAACATTGGATACTTTAATTATAAAAGCCCTTAATGTAAGTACTAAAATTGGCGTTTACGAATGGGAGCAACGCATTAATCAACAATTATTAATTGATATTAGTGTTGAAACTGATTTCAGTACATGTCAGGAAGATTTGACTCAAACCATAGATTACGAAGCACTTTGTAACAGTGTGACTCTGTATGTTGAATCAAAATCATTTCAACTCATTGAAACAGTAGCTAATGAAGTCGCAGATTTAATCAAAAAACAATTCAAAGCCCCCCAAATTACAGTGGGAATTAGTAAACCTCATGCAATCAAAAATGCAGGAAACATTCAGGTGGTTGTTCGTCGTTAAACAAATCCTGGCTGCTGCACTTCGTTGTATCAGTATATTGTAGCCTGGGTGCAGCGCAGCGGAACCAGGGAATTGCAGCATTAATGATCCCGAGTTCCGCTGCGCTGCACCCAGGCTACAATGCATCTCTAATGTGCTGTCTCTTAGTCACAAGTTAAAATTCTTGGGGAAAAGTCAGATTTGAGCGCCAAATATGGCTTTTCGGTGAGTTGTGTATAGGATTCAGCCTAATGTGAACGATCCTTCATGACCTTGTTCCATGGAAACAAGCCCTAAACTTAGCCAGCGCTGGTAACCATCCCATTCAGATGCTCATTTCTGGCTAAAATCATTTGAGCCTGTTGGGCAAGTGCTCGATTAGGATAAGGTCCTACTACTACCCGGAACCAATTACCTTTTGTAGCATGACTTACAGGAACAATGTATACACTAAACCCTTTAAGTATCAATGTACCTTTCATTTGTTCTGCATCTTTGCGTGCTTTAAAAGAGGCAACTTGCACCAAAAACTTTCCTCTTTCTGTTGAAGAAGCAGGTTTTGCTGTAAGTGTTTTATTAATCGCTCCAGGGTATTGTTGGGCTTTAGAAGTATTTGTTCTTGCTGAGGCTACCGCTGTAGTTGCTGCACTAGCGACATTGACAGATGTTGTCTTAAGCGTTGATGTAGAAGCTGTTGGTATTGTAGAGGTAGTTACGGATGCAGCTGCATTGGCAGAAGGTTGAACTGATGCCGTAGAATTTGCATTGGCTTGTGAACTAGGAACTTTTTCATTAGCCAGAAGAGTATAAAACTCAAATTTTGGTTTCGGCGGTATTACTGCGCGCTGTGCCTCTGGTTTAACCGATTCTTTTTTTATTTCTTGATGAGCCAAAACTTGGGAATTTACCCAGTGGCTTATGGTTTCAATATCGAAAAAAGAAGCAGTCAAATAACCCAATAAAAAAGTAAACGTACTCACTAGAAGTTGATGCGGTGCACTACTCCGCGACCGCGAAGAACGCCTATTTCCATATTCTCTTGTCATCACATACTCTCAGGTGCTGAAACGCCCAATAAGTCCAAACCATTCTTTAATACCTGACGTACCGCCTCTAGTAAGCATAGGCGTGCGCATCGTAATTGCTCTTGCTCACACAAAAGCTGAACGGCATTATAATAACTATGTAAGCCATTGGCTACTTCACGTAAATAATACGCTACTTGATGAGGCTCACAATACGCAGCCGCTAATTCCACAATTTCCGGATATCGACTGATTAAAGAAATCAAATGAGCCTCATGTGGTTGATCCAACAAATCAATATTCTGTAGTCCAATTGCTTTATCCCAAAGCAAACCGCGTTCCTTTAATTGTCTTAATACAGAGCATATTCTGGCATGAGCATACTGAATATAATAGACCGGATTATCACTTGACTCTGATTTTGCCAAGTCCAAATCAAAATCCATATGTTGCTCTGATTTACGTGCCACATAAAAGTAACGCGCCGCATCATTTCCTACTTCATGGCGCAGTTCTCTTAAAGTGACAAAAGAACCACTGCGCGTCGACATTTGGACCCGTTCAGAACCACGATATAAAATGGCAAATTGAACTAATAATACATCCAGTGCGCTTTCATCATGTCCCAAAGCCTTAACTACGGCACGCAACCGCGTGATATAACCATGATGATCCGCCCCAAAAATATCAATTACCCGATCATATCCTCTATCATATTTATTCCAATGATAGGCAACATCTGAAGCAAAATATGTGGTTTGGCCATTGGCACGCACCAGTACTCGATCTTTTTCATCGCCAAAATCGGTTGCTTTAAACCAAAGTGCCCCTTCTTTTTCAAAAGTATGACCACTGTCTTTAAGCGCCTGAATGCCTTTTTGAATTGAGCCATCTTCAAATAAAGATTGTTCTGAGAACCAGTTCTCGTAGGCCACGCCAAACTCCGCAAGATCATCTTTAATATCATCAAGAACAGTATTTAACGCATGTTGATGAAACAGAGCAAAAACATCCATACCCAAAAGTTGTTTCGCACGAGAGACCAAAGCATCAATATAAACTTCTTTATCGCCACCATGAGGCTCATCAAGGGGTAAGTCTTCTGCCACAGTAGTCCATGGATGTACATATTCCTTACCATGCTTTGCCCAAAATTCCTGCGCTATTTCGGAAACATAATCACCTTTATACGCATTGGCAGGAATAACAACAGGTTCACCAGCAAGCTCCAGATAACGTAACCACACACTGGCTGCAAGAATGTTCATTTGTCTTCCAGCGTCGTTGACATAATATTCTAATGTCACGTCATAACCTGCAGCTTTTAGGACATTTCCCAAAGTAGCGCCAAAAGCAGCACCTCTCCCATGGCCTACATGCAAAGGACCTGTTGGGTTAGCAGAAACAAATTCAATCAATACTTTTTGATTTTGGCCAATCGCGCTACGTCCAAACTGCTCTTCCTTATCCAGTATTTCGCCAATAATTTGTGAGCGCGAACTGCTGCGTATAAAGAAATTAATAAATCCAGCCCCAGCAATTTCTACTTTTTCCACAGCAGGCTCAACAGGGAGAGCCTGGACTAAAAGTTCTGCTATTTTGCGCGGTGCTTGACGGCACGGTTTTGCTAAAATTAAGGCCAAATTACTGGCATAATCACCATGAGCGGAATCTTTTGCACGGTCAACCTTAATCTCAATGTCCAAATCAGGAGGAACATCACCTGACTTTTGTAATGACATTAAAGCGTGTTTTAAAAGCTGCTCTACAGTTTGTTTCATGGACTCGGTTTCCATCAAAAATGATGCTATTATGCGCTTTTTTGTGCCATATGAAAAGGTTTTATATCCTCAATACAGCACAATTTACTGTCTTGCTAAAACAGCAAATTGTTACCGTCCTAACTATGAGTTACACTTAAAATACCATCATTCCAAATTATTAAATACTGTGTTATCTAACTCTTGCGAATCACTAACGGGTATCGGACCAACACTTGCAGCAAAACTTGCCAAATGTGGAATTCACTCAGTGCGAGACTTACTGTTCCACCTGCCATACCGTTATCAAGACAGAACCCGAATAACACCTATTCAAGATTTACGTCCCAATGATTGGTGTGTCATTGCCGGGCGAGTATGTAAAACAGAAATTAAAACCGGTAAGCGTGCCATGTTACATTGTTACATTGAAGATAAAACAGGCATAATAAAACTGCAGTTTTTTCATTTTAATAAAAATCAAATCAATAATCTAAATAACAGCACAATGATTCATGCATTTGGAGAAGTACGCGAATTCAATAATACTCTGATTATGACTCATCCTGAATATCAGTTACTCGATGATGAAAATGAATGTCAGGTTAATGAAACACTTACTCCAATTTACCCAAGTACACAAGGCTTAAGTCAAACACGCTTAAGACAGTTGGTACTTGTTGCCTTAAAAAGTTGTAAACAGGAACTTCAGCAATTGGAATGGATGAATCCAGAACAATTGCAGACCAATAATTTTTTTCCGCTGGGAGAAGCAATTCAATTATTGCATAATCCCCCTCCGGATATCTCGGTGCAATCGCTCGAAGAAGGTCAACATCCTGCCCTAAAACGGTTGGTTTTTGATGAATTGTTAGCACAGCGCCTCAGTATGCAATTCGCCAGGGAATCACGAAATGCGTTACACGCTGTCGCATTGCCGGCAGATCAAAACTTGAACCAACGTTTTTTAGACTCGCTTCCATTTACCCTCACTAATGCCCAGCATAGGGTTGCCCAGGAAATCAGCCAAGATTTAATGCAAATGAAACCCATGTTGCGCTTGGTACAAGGCGATGTAGGAGCAGGAAAAACCATTATTGCGGCTCTGGCAGCATTACAAGCGATTGCTAATGGACAACAAGTTGCCTTTATGGCACCAACTGATTTATTGAGCGAGCAACATGCTAATAATCTTATCCATTGGCTTGAACCCTTGGGAATCAAAACAATACGACTCAGCGGAAAAATGAAACTTAGCGAACGGCGTATGGCATTTGCTGCACTGGCGGATCACAGCTGCCAGTTGATTGTTGGCACTCATGCTTTATTTCAAGAATCAGTGAGCTTTGCTCGCTTAGGTCTAGTCATTATTGATGAACAACATCGATTTGGAGTAGAACAAAGGTTGCTTTTGCAACAAAAAGGACAACAGGATCAACTCATTCCTCATCAATTATTAATGACCGCCACCCCTATCCCAAGAACACTATCCATGACTCACTTTGCCCATTTGGATATCTCGATTATCGATGAATTACCACCCGGACGCACACCCATAGCTACGGCTGTATTAAGCCAGAGTAAACGGGAAACTGTCATTAATCGATTACAAGTTGCCATAGCCAGCGGACGTCAAATTTATTGGGTTTGTACACTCATTGAAGAGTCAGAAAAACTGCAATGTATGGCTGCTACTGAAACAGCACATACATTACAAGAACAACTTCCCGAGGCTCGTGTAGGCTTGGTGCATGGACGGATGAAACCTTTAGAAAAAGAAGCAACTATGGCCGCATTTAAATGTGGCGAAATAAATTTACTGGTTGCCACAACAGTGATTGAAGTTGGTGTGGATGTCCCTAATGCCAGTCTTATGATTATTGAAAATGCAGAGCGTCTGGGTTTATCCCAACTTCATCAATTACGCGGCCGAGTAGGAAGAGGCACCACACAATCTCATTGTATTTTGCTTTATCAATCACCCCTTTCACAACAAGGTGCTGAACGATTAAAAATAATGCGTGCAACCAATGATGGATTTATTATTGCTGAGAAAGATATGGAGTTAAGGGGGGCAGGCGAAGTACTTGGCACCCGACAAACAGGATATCGGCAATTTAAAATCGCTGATATCCAGCGTGATCGCAACCTGCTCCCTCTTTTGCCCGCTACAGCAAAAGAGCTTTTACAAAGCTCGCCGCAAATTGCTCGTGATATCACCCAGCGATGGCTGGGAAATTTTGAACAATTTTTACAAGGATAAAAATATTTTTTAAAATAGCCAAGTCAAGACTGTTTTTTATTTTTTTCTTTGTTAATATGGCTAGGCAGATTTTCAATTCCTCAAAACCACACATTGTGGATAACTTTATCTAATTAAGTTCATATCCCAAATAAAATCATCACACATATCCCCAAAGATTCTTAATTCTACAAGGCTTATCTACACTTCAATTTTGTCATATCAGAAAATCAATTATCCACAAAATCTGTGGATAATTCTGTGTAAAGGATGTAGAACACCTTATAAAATCAGACTTATTTGTGGCTGCTTTATAACTTTACAAAGCGCGCTTAAAATTTCATTTAAGCATTTGGCAATTTTATTTTTCGTGGGGTCTACAAATGGATAAATCTTACACATTAAAAAATGAATGGATCTACATAAAAAATATTTTTTAAAATACCAAAGTCAAGACTGTTTTTTATTTTTTTCTTTGTTAAGATAGTCATGCAGATTTACTGCTCTTCAAAAACATATCCTGTGGATAACTTCTCTTGCCATATCCTTTCATAAAAGCCCAACATACGAACAATTTGCAGAAAATCCTTATTTTATAAGAGCCTTCGTCTATTTAGTTCTTATGATATCTAAATTTATTTATCCACAAAATCTGTGGATAATCCTGTGAACATGATGTAAAACACCTTATAAAATCAGCCCAATGTGAACCTGCTTCAGAACTTTCCAAAGTGTTCTCTGAAGTTTTTAATTTTGGAGACCATCCTAAATTGTAATTTTTTTTCTCATCGGGAAATGGGCATATTTTAGGCATCATAAAATAAATTCATTTCCCGTTAAAAATTTTTTAAAAATACCAAAGTCAAGACTGTTTTTTATTTTTTTCTTTGTTAAGATAGTCATGCAGATTTACTGCTCTTCAAAAACATATCCTGTGGATAACTTCTTTTGTTATATTGCTTAATAGAAGCTCAATCTCACATAAATTTCGTATAATTCCTTAATCTATAAGGACTATCATCCATTTAATTTTTATGATGTCTAAATCATTTATCCACAAAATCTGTGGATAATCCTGTGAACATGATGTAAAACAGCTTATAAAATCTCCCCTCTTTAGAGGGCAGCAGAATATCCCAGAACAATTCCATTCAATGTAAGTTTTAATATAAAAAAATTCTAAACCATGTTTAAATAGAACACTAAAATATAGATGAAACTGAACCTAGGATTTTGTGAGAAAAGCAAGAGCTCACTCTCACTTTGACCCAGGTTATAATATTTAAAAACACAATATGGCCCAGCACGACAGATATTGGCAAGCAAAAAAAGTAACCCTTTTGGGGGCTATTTCAAATGCGCTACTCGGCATTATAAAACTCATTGGCGGATATTTTTTTCATTCCCATGCGCTTGTTGCAGATGGAGTACATTCCTTATCAGATCTCATAACGGATGCGATGGTTTTATTTGCATCTAAATATGGCAGTCTTGATGCAGATGCAAGTCATCCTTATGGACATCAACGCATCGAAACCGCTGCGACTTTATTACTCTCTCTTCTACTTATTTTCGCGGGTGTTGGTATCGCTTGGGATTCAATATATGATTTGCTTCATTTCAATTATCTTGTGCCAAATTGGTTAACCCTTCCCATAATTTGCATTTCCATCATGAGCAATGAAATTTTGTTTCACTATACTCTGTTCATTGGAAGGCGTATTAATTCTAAATTAATTACAGCAAATGCCTGGCATCATCGTTCCGATGCGGCCTCCTCATTGGTTGTTTTAATAGGCTTAATTGGCAGTATCTCAGGATTTAGCTATCTTGATGCCGTAGCAGCCATTATAGTCGGTCTCATGATTGTAAAAATGGGTTGGAACTATGCTTGGAATAGTGTCAAAGAGTTGGTAGATACCGCAGTCAGCCCAGAACTATTGACGCGAATTGAAGAAGTAATTCAAAATGTAGATGGTGTTGAAAAAATTCATCAATTGCGTAGTCGCTCCATGGGAGAAGATGTATTAATTGATGTACATATACTCGTTTCACCTAAAATATCGGTGTCTGAAGGTCATTATATAGCACAACATGTTCACCATGCACTCACAGATCAAATAGAAAGTGTCAAAGATGTGATAGTTCATGTTGATCCTGAAGATGACGAAAGCTTTTGTCCCTCCTTGCATTTACCCAGCAGAAAGGTATTAAACGAATTATTATTAAATGAAGTACATATTGATTTCCCTCAAATTTTATTTTGGAATTTACATTATCTGGATGGCAAAATAGGGATAGATATAATCTGTGATGAAACATTCTCTAAGTGGCAAGAATTGCATAATCGAGTGATTTTAGCGTTAAAATTGCAGTCTGATATTGTAGAAGTTCGTTTATTTAGCTTGCATGAAGCCATGCATCACAACTAAACTACGGGATTTGATTAAGTCTGGTTGTAGACCTAGGTTATTGTAACCTGGGCGCAATAAAGCGAAACCCGAGTTGAATAAGTACACTTAAACCAATGGTTTTCCCTTTGCTGCACTCAGGATACAATAATCCAAGCAACAATCTCAATGATAAAACTCTAGAATAAATAACAGGATAAACGATGGTATCAGCTACCAGTTTAAAGATTTTTTTTGCATTTTCCATCTTTGTAGTCATATTACTTGCGGGCTGGTATCCCTTTAAGAAACGTATTAAAGATGATCGACATATTGATTTTCCTGTGGGAGAAACCCTGGCTACTGGGGTATTTTTGGGAGCAGGTTTATTGCATATGCTTCCAGATGCAAATTCTTTATTTAAAAAAATGGGATACAACTACCCTTTCGCCTTTATCATTACTGGAGCAGTATTCCTGATTTTTCTTTGGTTCGAACATTTAGGCAAAGAACTCTACCATCATAATACGAAACATCCTGCGTTTGCCCTTTTAGCATGGGGAATGCTCTCAGTTCACTCTATAATGCTGGGCGCCGCCTTAGGATTGGCGCAATATAACTCAATGATTATTATGATTTTTCTTGCAATTATCACCCATAAATGGGCCGAAAGCTTTGCAGTCGCAGTTCAATTAAATAAAAGTTCGATGAGTATGAACACCAGCCTTACTTTTTTTATTTTATTCAGCTTGATGACCCCTTTGGGTATCTATTTGGGATGGTATTTTGGTCATGGAGTTGAAACGAACTCTCTTTTTGATCCCATTTTAATCGCCGCGTCAGCAGGAACATTCCTCTATCTGGGAACTCTGCACGGTTTAGAACGCTGTGTCATGGTAGAGCGCTGCTGTAATCTTAAAGATTTCAGCTTCGTGATTATAGGCTTCACACTGATGGCTTTGGTGGCTGTGTATGTCTAATTTTCTACAACAAAAACCCATTATCCTCGCTTCAAGTTCATCAATAAGATTAAAATTATTACAGTCTCTTGGTATTGAATTTTCAGTGGTTCCTTCACATTGTGATGAAGAGGCAATTAAAAAATCCTTCAAATCAAATAGTGCATTGGAATTAGGCTATGCACTTGCAGCAAGTAAGGCATTGGAAGTTAGCCAGCACCATCCTGAACACTTTATTATCGCAGCAGATCAACTGTGCCTGTTGGGACAAACCCTGCTGAATAAGCCCTTGAACCATCATACAGCCATGGAGCATCTGCGTTTATTAAATGGTAAAGAGCATCTGCAAATTGCCTGCCTTTGCATTGCAAAAAATAACGAACTGCTCTGGCAACACCATGAAACAGCCTACTTAACCTTGCACCAATTAAGTGAAAAAACCATTGAGACTTACTTAAACAGTGAAAAACCTTATAATAGTTGCGGTGGTTATCAATATGAAAGCCAAGGTAAATGGTTATTTAAAGAGGTTCAGGGCAATGAAGATACCATTTTAGGTTTACCTTTACTTCCTTTATCCAGCGCTTTAATGAAACTTGGTGCAGTTAGTTTCTGAGCCGTTCCTTGCAGCCCTGGTGAAGCAACTGACTCTTAGTCACATCTCTGCCTACGCCCCGCGGACAAGCCCTGAGAGTTCCTCACAGGGACAAGCCGCGGGGCGTCGGGGGTAGAGCTGGACTGGTTTTCAGTGATGTGTAGAAAATTCAGGTGAAGCAAAGCGGAACCTGGAAAATAAATCTCATTCATCCTACGCTCCGCTTTGCTTCACTTAGGCTACAATTGCTCCAGAAATATACTCAAACATCACCTTGATGAATTATTGTATTTATTAAGATCATTTTGTTATGATTCTTTATCATTTTGCTGAGGGTTGAGAAAAAAATGGAAGGAAAAATTGAAAAACCTGTTGCAGAAACACCTAGATTAAGTTTGTTTGAATTTAAAACTAAATTCACAAACCATATAAAAACATGTGCAATTTTTAAATTAAATTCTGAAAGAAGAATTGCTGAGTTAGAATTAAACAATGATCATGATGCCCTTATTGAGTTACATGAGCAGATGATGGTAACAGTTAGAGAACAAATCACTGTTTATCAAGGAAAATTAAAAGAAGCCGAATATTATTACGAAGAATGGACTCTTCAGGAACGCATTACTAATGAAATTGCCAGACAAAACAGGTACCTGGAAAAGTTAGAATTACAATTGTCTCAAATCAAATCTTTAAAATTTTTATTCTCTTTAAACCCACTTGAATTAGTTCAGGAAGCGCTAAAAAATAAATACTCAGCACTTCTTATTATCAAAAATCCAACGCTGATCGCCAAAATTTCCAACGATCAAATGCTACTTATGACGCATCAAGACGTGGAAATCATTAAGTCTCTAGCCTCTATTGTAGCGACACGTGAATACACGTTTGCAACGCCCAATATTTTTGCTGCACTCAGACAACACGTTCAAGCTGAGTCGGATCAACGCTTTATTGTAGAAAAAGAAAATGCAGCAATCCGTAATTTGTTACTCAAAATTAATAATTATCTCGATAAAAAAATAGAGAAGGCTTTAAATGGAAATGCTAATCCATGGGCTTTGGGCTATTTTGGGTCACGCCATCAACTTGATAAAGGCGATAAAAAAGTATCTGTACCGCAAGGTATTTATGAATTAAAAGGACATCTAAATCAACTCGACAAAATCCTCCCGAGCGACATCTTAACCAAAATGCAAAATACACTTCAGGTAAAGAATGTAGAAAGTAAGGATGAATCCTTGTTTCAACAGTTTAAACGACTTATAAGTTATCTTTTTGGATACGCTCAATCAGAACAGACCATAAAAGAATATGAATATCTTGAGCAAGTCACAATAGGAAAACAATCTATCTCTTGACAAAGCAAGTACATATCAAAACAATACCTCAATTTGAAAAGAAGACTTACCGCTTTTCAAATTAAAAAATTGTCACCATTCAGGAGTATGTTTGAATCTTGGTGAACGGTTAAATTTGAGCGCAGGTTGCGCGAAATGCAGCCGTTCGGTGAATGGTGCGTGAACACTTACAAAAAATTTCAATCGTAATTGGGACTCAACATGCACATTACAAAAATTCAAGCTCGTGAAATTCTGGACTCTCGTGGTAACCCTACTGTTGAAGCAGACGTTATTTTAAAAAATGGAACCCAAGGAAGAGCCAGTGTTCCGTCAGGAGCATCAACAGGAAGTCGGGAAGCCTGTGAACTTCGTGATGGTGATGCAAAACGTTACAATGGCAAAGGTGTACAACACGCAGTCGCTCATGTGAATCATGAAATAAATCAAGCGTTACATCTTTTTTCCGTTGAAGATCAGGACGCTTTAGATAATAAATTATGTCAATTAGACGGCACAGAAAATAAATCACGTCTTGGAGCAAATGCCATTCTTGCTGTCTCTCTTGCAGCTGCAAGAGCGCGGGCAAATGAACATAAGTTGCCCTTATATGCCGCATTAAACCAGGGTGAGAAAATGTGCATGCCCGTACCCATGATGAATATTTTAAATGGAGGCGCACATGCAGACAATAATGTGGACATTCAAGAATTCATGATTATGCCTGCAGGAGCTGTCGATTTTCCCACAGCATTGCAAATGGGTACTGAGATTTTTCATGGCTTGAAATCCGTTTTAAAAAAGCAAGGCTTGAATACTGCGGTAGGAGATGAAGGAGGTTTTGCACCCAATATAAAATCGAACCGTCAAGCGCTTGATCTGCTTTGCGAAGCAATTGAAAAAACGGGATTTAAGTTAGGCGATGAAATAGTGCTTGCTTTGGATGTCGCTGCTTCCGAGCTGTATGAACAAGGCGTTTATCATATGGCCTCTGAAAATCAAAAATTTACCTCAATTCAACTTATTGATTATTATACAAATCTTGTTGCTAATTATCCTATAGTAAGTATTGAAGATGGTTTGGATGAAAAAGATTGGAGTGGCTGGAACCATTTGACTGCTCAATTAGGAGAAAAAATTCAATTAGTAGGTGATGATGTATTTGTTACTAATCCCAAAATTCTGCAAGAAGGTATTACTCAAAAAGTAGCTAATGCCATCCTGATTAAAGTCAATCAAATTGGAACTTTGAGTGAAACGCGACAAACAATTCAATTAGCCCACCAAAATGGATATCGTTGCGTGATGTCACATCGCTCAGGTGAAACAGAAGATACGTTTATCGCAGATCTTGCAGTTGCTACGGGTTGTGGTCAAATTAAAACAGGATCATTGTGTCGCACTGATCGTGTTGCAAAGTACAATCAATTATTACGCATTCATGAAATGGCCGCATTACCTTATGCAGGTAAATCCATATTAAAAAGATAAATTGAGGACCCTGGTTAAGTGTAAAATCGGTCGTCACGCGGATATTGTCATTCCTTGCGAAGGGTGGGAATCCATCTATAATTGAGCACATTGCCAATATAAAGATAGATCCCCACCTGCGTACACAACTGTCGGTTTCTGTCGCAAAAATAAAATCACATCTTTATTCCATCCCAATCGGCTGTACAAACTTGATGCAATTGGTCATATTTGATACAATAAGCGCGCATTTTCAATATGCGAGTAAAAATTATGGAAAAATTTGCTTGGTTTAGCGTAAAAATTATTAAAGGTGCAGTCCGTTTACTGATCATGGTGTTGATAAACAACATGGACGCATAATGGTCACTTGGAGTTCGAATAACCATCTTGGATGGTGAATAATTATGGAAGCGATAAAAACGGCCAAAATTTTTAAATTCGATTTAAACTGAGGATTATGATAATGACCAAAATATTAGTACTTGATATAGATGAAAATTTAATGATATTGCATAGACCAAATCAACGGCATAATCTTACAGAAACTGCAAAAGAAACTCTAAGTCTAGAAAATGATACAAATGGTTTTTTAAAAAAACCCCAGTTAATAGAAAATGTCCCCTTATCACGGGTAGAAGACTATTCAATAATCGCTTTAAGCAGGAATGAATGGGAAAAAATAGTTAAAAAAATAGATAAAGTAAATAAAGCCGCTATTAAAAGAGATGGTCAGCCAGCAATTATTGTTAAATTCATGACAGCTGGAGGCTATGATAAAATAGCGTTCTTAAATAATGTGTTCAGCACGTTCTATTACAAAAAAGATGAAGAAAAAATAGCAAGGCGCGTAAAGAGAGGGCAATTTGAATTTTTTAATGCCAGAGATATAAAGAAATTATGGCAAGAAAATTCTTATCTTGAAAGAGATATGATAAAATCAAGACTGCTGGAACAGAAATTTCCCGAATGGCAGAAGCAATATCCAAAAATAGATAAAAAAGATATCATTTTAATTGATGATAACAAGGAGATCATTAAAAACGCGGTTATAATAGGGTTTTCTGCTCTTCATAATCCTACTTCTAAATCACAAGATACAACCGATGCAGATTATAAAACTGCTGGACCAGAATTTTTTGCAAAACTTGAAAATGTAGTTAATGAAGTTGCTAAAGAATTCCCTATTCATAAAAAAGCATCAAAGAAAACGTCTTCTTATGCATTTTTTAGTGATGCTGAGCAAGCAGCTGCTCAGGCAAGAATTCTGGACAAGTTTGCACCGTAAGTCCATAGAACTGTTCAAAACAGTATGATTAGACGTAACCAATGATATGGACTCATCCTATCACTGGTTACAAATGCTCTTAGCTTGACAACGATGATCTGAAGAGGCCAGTATAGAGCTGCTTTTTCCTTGGATTCACCTGATTCCTCTATGCTATCTTTCTTAATCCTCCACAAAATGGATGTTGGTATTGTATTTAGTACGATTGAGGCAAAAACTGCTTCGAAACACTTTAATATTTGGCTCATTAGCAAATACCCTACGTGCAAATTCATTGTAATGATTCATATCTGATACATGTATTATTAATAGATAATCGGTTTCTCCTGAAACAAAATAACATTGCTTTACCTCTTCTTGCTCCGCCATTTTGCGCTCAAAATGAGCCAATAAATCTTCTCTTTGCTTTTCCAAAGTAATATTTGCAAAAACAATGAGTCCGCGGCCAGCCTTAAAAGGGTCGACCAGAGAAACATCCTTCACAATGATACCCTCATCACGTAATCGTTTTACACGACGAAAACAAGGAGGAGCGGAAATCCCAACTTTTTCAGCAAGAGCTAGATTGGTAATTTGATTGTCTTTCTGCAATAAATTCAAAATTTTTCGATCAATTTTATCTAAATATACCGGATCAGTCTTATTTTCCAATGTACTTTTATCACCATTTTTTTTCATATATTACCCAAAAATCAAAATTAAACATTATAAAATGAAATAAAATATCATTAAATTAAAAATTTATTTATTTTTATTTCATGATAAATTCTCCAATCCATTGACAAGACTTAAAAGGAAACAATTGTGATAAGAATGGCGCATATTGATGAAATAAATATTCTAACCCAGCTCATTGAATATTCAACCCGTGGATTAAGCCAAGAAGACTATACGAGCCAAGAAATTGAAGGTGCAATTCATTTTATTTTTGGTGTGGATAAAGAACTTATTAAGGATCAAACCTACTATGTTATAGAAAAAGAAGGCGATGTCATTGCTTGTGGTGGATGGAGTAAACGAAAAACCCTGTTTGGTGGAGATCAATGTAGAGCTCGTGTGGACGGTTTTTTAAATCCGCAAACAGATTATGCCAAGATCAGAGCTTTTTTTGTCCATCCACACCATGCTCGGCAGGGCCTTGGAAAAATGCTCCTGGAGCACTGTGAACAACAAGCTTTACTTCATGGGTTTACAAAAATGGAAATGATGGCAACCCTGCCCGGTGCAAAACTGTATGAGATTTGCGGCTATCAAATCATTGAACCAGAATATTTTGCTCTCCCCGACGGGAAAAGATTTAAAATGTTAAAAATGATAAAGCATTTATAAACACCCGTGTCGAGAAGAGAACTATTCAGGTATGTGCGTTATGTGAAGTTACCAACTTATATGGAGTAGCCTGGGTGCAGCGCAGCGGAACCCGGGTTTCGCTGCGCTGCACCCAGGCTACATTTTGTAAACTAGTTATTTTTCCGTGAATGATATTCGGGAATTTCTTTAAGATAACGACCTTTTATAGTTCTAAAGAAATCAAGAATCATTGGAAAGTCCTTATCAATATCTCCTGATGGTTGGAATTTCTCATGAATTCGAACTTCTTTAGTTGAATAATCAGGGCCAACCATAACTATAGGCAGTCCTGCTTGACAAGCAATATGGTAAAATCCCTCTTTCCATCGGGTCACTGGACTACGAGTTCCCTCAGGAGTAATAGCAAGCTTAAACTCATCTCGAGAACGAAATATTTCTACTACTTGCTCTACTGTATTGCTTTTTTTAGAACGATCAACTGGAGCACCACCCAAAGCCTTTAGCAACAAACCTAAAGGAAAAAAGAATAATTGATTTTTCGCTAAAAAATTAATTTTAACTCCGACTGAAAAGCGAGCAAATAAGCCAACAGCAAAATCCCAATTGCTGGTATGGGGAGCTACAACAACCAAATATTTTTTATCTTGCGGTAATTCGCCTACAACTTTCCATCCAAACAGTTTTAAAATAAAGTGGCCAAGTTTCTTCATAATCGAAATCAATAATTATTTCTCTTATTATATACAAATTATTATGCAGATACAGCTCTATCTCTTCGAAGACTAATTTTATCTGTATAAGTTCAAATAAAAAATAAATAAAACACAACACAGTAAAATATTTATACTAAAATGATACATATATAGGTGGAGCTATGGAGTGCCAAATGAATAAACAAGATCCTGCACTTGACTTTCCCAATCCACGTTTACTGGCAGCTGTTTATTACGGATTACTATCCGTTGTCGGAACGATACTTATCAATGGACTTCTTACAACAATTGGTTTTAAAGAGATTGTGCCGCTTTTTTATGCAATTATTCTAGGGATGGTTGTAGCCTCTCTAACGGGGGCACTATTTGGAAAAAGCATCGTTCAATGTCCTAGACCTTACAAGCTCAAGACTTTTTGGTTGGGCTTTATTATGGTTCTGCTTTCCTTACCATTTTTTGATCTGGGTTTGCTGCTTTTTATGGACACATCAGAAAATCAAGCATTGAAAGTAATCAACTTTAATGATTTTGTTTCTGCGTACTTCATCGTTCTGGGTTACAGTTATATTCTTTTTGGCTTCTTACTTGCCATTGCTTCAGGTTTAGCCTCCATCTATTTACGTGGGAAATTTATTTACCAAATCTTGCGTACAGACAAACGACGAGACCATAGTTTACCACGATATATTGGTGCTGCAGATAGAGAAAAACCTAAACCAGCAAAAAAACCCCGTACTTTGCAGCGCAAAAAAATTTGAGTAAGATGGTCTAACTACTCAGCTTTTCATTGCATTGTAATTTGCATACAGCACAGCATAATATTGGTTTTCCCAGGTATAAGTATTTCGGGTTCCGATGCGCTGCGCCCCAGACTACAATTCAATTGCGGATTTTTATGTCGAAACACACAATCACTGATAAAGAGCAGCTTTTTCTTCTATTAACTCAAAAAACCACTGTTCTCACCCCGAATAACCGGCTCAGTGAAGCAATACTTCAATATTATTTTATAAAATGTAAAAAACATACCATAGAGAAGCCGAGTTGTATGCCCTTTGGCGTTGCTCTAGTTAAAGCCTATGAACAACTCAATTTTATTAGCCCTAATAATACCCATCCCACCTTATTAAACAGCACGCAATGTCAGTACTTATGGCGCAAAATAATTCAAGCTGAAGCGAACATAACTTATAGTGAAGGACTGCTCCAATCGATAATCAGTGCTTGGGAGCGCTGCCAACTCTGGCAAATTAACATGGAAGATCCCGCTTTTCACTACACGGCACAAACGCGACAGTTTCAACAGTGGTGGCAATTATTTGATAAACAATTAAAACAACACCATCTAATCACGGAGCATCAATTAATCCCCTATTTACTCAATGCCGATAGTTCTTTATTTTTCCAAGACGTTGTTTGGGTATGTTTTGATGACTTTACACCTCAGCAAGCGCTCTTGCAGGAACATTTGATGAGAAAAGGTTTCACGCAATACCAATATGATTTGAAGGAAAAATCATCGAAAACTGAAGTATTCGCAGCTCAAGACAACAAAGAAGAATATCAACAACTCATGGCATGGTTGCATTTAAAAATACAGGAAGGCAATCAACGTATCGGTGTCGTTGTACCGAATTTAGAGCAAGAATCCAATTCATTACAAAGAATCTTGGCACATCATTTTGAGCCATCCTGCTTTAATATTTCCCTTGGCCAATCTCTGAGTCATTTTCCTTTGGTTGCCCATGCCTTATGTTGGCTTAATTTAGATGATATCCACTTAAACCCGCATCAAGCAGGATTACTTTTACAATCACCGTATTTAGACAGTTCTAAAGAAGAATTCATAGCCCGCTCTGAGTACTTGCACGAAGGGGGCTTATTAGAAAATCATTCAATTCAACTCAATCATTTTAGAGAAGAACTCCATGCTTATGCCCCAAAACTTGCTATCCTATTAAAAAATCTTACGTCTTACCCTCAAGAAGCTACTGTAGAAGAATGGATACACGTGTTTCAAAAGCGTTTAAATACTTTGGGTTTTCCCGGAGACTATACTCTTAGCTCAGAGAATTACCAGTGCCTTAATCGTTTTATTGCCCTCTTTGATGAGCTGAGACAATTTTCTTTACTAAGTTCTCGCCTCACAAAGTTGGAGGCTCTTGAGATAGTACGTCATCTTGCTGATAACACCATTTTCCAAGCGCAAAAAACCAATGCGCCGATTCAAATTTCTGGTCTACTGGAAGCATCAGGATGTGAGTTCGAGAGTTTATGGATCATGGGCTTAACCGATCAATGTTTGCCCCAAAAAGTACAATTATCCGCTTTTATTCCACCTCAATTGCAACGTGAATTATGCATGCCCCATAGCTTACCTGCTCGCGAACTGCAGTTTGCTCGCCAGATCCTGCAACGGTTTCAAAGAAGTGCTGATTCTATAGTATTCAGCTATGCCCAATTACAAGCAGACACACCTAACCTACCTTGTTCTTTAATCGTTGGGTTTTCCAATTTTGCCCCATTGCCAACCGATTATGAAGCAGGAAAATCGTCTGAGTTAGCCACAATAGAAGAGGATTTTCATATTCCTTTATTACCGGATGAGCATATTCATGGAGGGACAGCAATTCTATCGAATCAAGCCAAGTGTCCTTTTAAAGCATTTGCCGAACACAGACTCCGAGCCAAAACTTCGTTACAAACAACCGATGGTTTAGATAATAAAGAGCGAGGACAAGTCATTCATAAGGTAATGGAACTGTTATGGCAAAAATTAGAGAATCAACATAATCTGCTTCATTTAGCCAATGATATTTTGGAACAGCACATTGATGAGGCCATTCATACCACTTTAGCCTCTCTAAAAAAACAACGAGGTAACTCATTTTCAGATTCACTGCAGGAAGTGGAGTACACCCGCTTAAAACGAATGGTACAAACGTGTCTTGAATGGGAGAAACAACGACCTCCTTTTACCGTAGCAGCGATAGAGCAATCTTATGCGATTAATTTAGCGGGTATCGATTTTCAAGTGCGCGTCGATCGTTTGGATCAGGTTGAAGATAAAAAATGGGTTATTGACTATAAAAGCACCCTTCCCGCCAGTAAACCCTGGAATGAGGAACGACCTAAAGAATCACAACTCTTGCTTTATGCACTGTTGGATGAACACATTAACACCCTTTTGCTCTTACAATTAAAAACTGGAAAAATTAGCTGCGCAGGACTTAGTGAGGAAAAGTACAACATCAGCGGGATAACTTCTTTGAAGAAAGAAGAATCATGGTCACAGTGTAGGGAGCTTTGGCAAAAACAACTCACTGATTTGGCTAAAGAATTCCAAGAGGGTCACTGTGCCCCGCAACCCGCTCATTTAACTATTTGCCAACAATGTGATTTTCAGAATTTATGTCGTTTTCAAGGAGAGGAGTAACGTATAAAACCTTTTTATACTTCTTATGTCGAGAGTTATTTAGAATGGATCCCGTACAAAATGCGTCGCATTTTTACGGGATAACGTTCGTTTAACGCCATAAAAAGTATAAAACCTTTTTATACTTTTTATGTCGAACTCACGTTAATTATGATATAAGACATTTAGACCGCTCAAACTCAATTGAAGTGGTTTTAATACCATGGTTTCCCTACTACTAATAATAAAAAAAGAGATGAATCATGCCTTTGAATCAGAGAAAATTAGAACGACGTTTAGAAACCTGTGACGAAGCACTACAAGCTCTGTTTGCTGATCAGGACGTCGGCGAGAAAATAAACAAACAAATAATAGATGTACAAGAATATTACAACCTTTCATATACCAAAACAAATTCAGCAAAAAAAGCTGAAAAAATTGCTGCCAGTTATGAATTATTTATAGACCAATTAACCAAAGTAAAAAATAAACAACTGAATCCTAAGGAAGCATCAGAAAAAATTAGCAATTCCTGTGAATCCAGAAAAATTGGTGTTTTATTTCATAATCTCGCCAAAGCATGTGAGCTGATGTTCTACGCAGCGACAGCATTTTCTTTATATGCGGGTATTTTTGGCATTGCGCTGCCCGTACTTATTGTTCAACCTGTTTTAGGTGTTGCGGTGGGAATAACCATTGTCGGAGCAATGATTGCAGCAGCATACAAAGCCTTGTCATGTTTCACAGAATTTAAATCATTCAGTCGTCACGATACAGAATATACTAATGAGTTAAGTTTAGTTTCCTTCTTCAAACCAAAGCTGCAACCAATAAAAGAAGACCTTCAACACAGTGAAGAAGATGAGTTAGAAATTAATTATTGTTGCTAATTAATAATGTCCACTTAAGTCTGCGGTTATATAGCATGAGAGGAGCCTGGGAAATAAGGTAAAACCCGGGTTTCGCTTCGCTGCACCGAGGCTCGTTTTTTAAATACCTTTTGCAAGCAAAATACAGAATTCTAACCCAGTGCATAAGCCAAATTTATGAAGATGTTCCAATTGCGAAATTTAACCAGATGTTTAATAATGATAAAATCACGAAACAAGGGAGTGAATATGTCACTCAAATTAGCTAGAGCACGAATTCTATGTTGTGGTTTAATCACCTGTTTATTGAGTTCATGCTTACTGAGTAGTTGTTTTTATCCGCCTTATAATAATTTCAAACCGGTACATCCAATGCCGAGACGAGTCGTTACTGGAGCTGTTGTAGGAACTGCAGTGGGTGCCGCAACAACAGGAACCGTGGCGGGTGCATTAGCAGGTACCGTTGCAGGAGGTACTGCCGGAGCCATTGTAGGCTTTTACAAAGCAAGTAGGCGCAGCATTATTAAAGAGTTGAATAAAGAAAATATTGAATATGTACAATATGGCGACACCATGACGTTAATTGTACCTGTTGATAAATACTTTATGTTTCAAAGCCCCCGTCTTAATGAAGTGTGTTACCCGGGGTTGGAAAATATTATAAGGTTGTTGCGGTTTTATCCAAACAGTCCTGTGTATGTTGCAGGATTCACAGATAATGTAGGCACACGTCGCCATAAACGATTACTGTCCCAGGCTCAAGCAGAAACGATGCTTACTTTTTTATGGGCTAATAATATTCCTGCACAACTTCTTAAAGCAGAGGGTTATGGTGATAAAAATGATGTAGGTGACAATAAATTGATTCATGGCAGTGCATTTAATCGACGCATTGAGATCCAATGGTTCAATAATTATGGTATTAAGACTTGTGCAACATGTCCAGCTCCAGTACCATCACCTGTAGTTTATGCATCAAAATAGGGCAAATTAATGCGTTCAAGATTTATCGGGGGAATTCTATTAATTGTTGGAACTTCTATAGGCGGGGGAATGCTCGCCTTACCTGTTGCCAATGCAGCTACAGGTTTCTGGCAATCTTCAATTTTCCTATTTCTTTGCTGGGTATTCATGACATTAGGAGCGTTTTTCATCCTTGAAGCGAATCTTTATTTACCCAGAGGAAAACATATGGTTTCAATGGCGCAAGCCACTTTAGGAAATTATGGTTTGCTTGCTGCCTGGGTCAGCTATCTCTTTTTACTCTATACGCTGCTGTCTGCTTATATCTCTGGCGGGGCAGACGTATTAAACAGTCTTCTTTTTAAAATTGGATTGCATCTAACAGATTGGCAAGCAAGTCTATTGTTTACGCTTATTTTTGGGATGGTTGTTTATGGTGGAATTCGATATGTAGATTATGTCAATCGTGGATTGATGTTTGGCAAATTAGCTGTTTATTTATTATTAGTGGTGCTTATTGCTCCGCACATTGAACTACAACATCTGCGTCATGGCGATATGCGTTATATCGGCGGCGCCATTATGATTTTAATTACTTCCTTTGGATTCGCCATTATTGTTCCTAATCTAAGAGATTATTTTGATGACGACGTTAAGCAACTGAAAAAAGTGATTTTTATTGGTTCATTAATTCCTTTATTTTGTTATTTGGCTTGGGATGCCGTCATTATGGGTGCCCTCCCATCCGAGGGAAGCCAAAACCTTGAGAGCTTAATGCATAATCCACATACCACGAGTGCCTTAGCAAGCTTACTCTCAAATAAAGTACAAAATACAATAATCAGCGCTTTGTTTAATTTCTTCACTTCCATTTGTATGCTCACTGCCTTTCTTGGCGTATCTTTATGCTTGTATAGTTTCCTTGCAGATGGTTTAAAGTTGCGTGAGCGAGGAAGTCATGGTGTTGGGTTATTTTTACTTACCTTTGTCCCTCCACTTCTTATCGTCATATATTATCCTGGTGCATACATACATGCTTTAGGTTATGCAGGCATCTTTTGTATTATTCTGCTACTACTTTTACCCGCATTAATGTGTTATTTTGGCAGAAGAAATCATCACCCTGTCTTTATCGTTCCAGGCGGCAAATGGACTCAAGGTGCTGTAGTTGCTGTTTCTATCGGATTATTGGTGCATGAATTTTGGAATTTGATACATTGACTTGAAATGAATAACAAAGTATCATATTGAATTATTTTTATACTATTTTGGATTATATCTCATGATCAATTCAAAACTAATAGGTGGAATATTACTTATAGTAGGAACATCTATAGGTGGTGGTATGCTTGCCCTCCCCGTCTCTACGGCAGAAGTAGGCTTTAGCAATTCCATTTTCTTCCTGTTTTTTTGTTGGCTGGTCATGACTGCAGGTGCTTTACTCATCTTGGAGGTCAATCTACGTCTTCCAGCAGGAAGTAATATGATTTCCATGGCTAAATCTACATTAGGATTACCTGGTCAAATTATTGCCTGGATCACCTACCTGTTTTTGCTTTATACCCTACTATCAGCTTATATTTCTGGGGGTAGTGATGTATTCAATAGCTTATTACATAAATTGAATATTGATATGCCTAACAGTGCTACAGCAATTCTGTTTACATTTTTATTCGGTTTGATCGTTTATAAAGGCATACGTTCCGTAGATTATGTCAATCGCGGTTTAATGTTTGGTAAATTAGGCATTTATGTTTTGTTAGTTGCTATAATTAGCCCGCATACCTCTACTTTGGGTTTAACCGGGGGTTCAGCGCGTGCATTTACTGGCACTTTAATGATCTTAATTACTTCATTTGGCTATGCATCAATCATACCGAGTCTCCGTGACTATTTTGAAGATGATATACGTACCCTAAAACGCGTCATCTTATTGGGTTCGCTTATCCCTCTTGTCTGCTATATTGTTTGGGATGCAGTCATTATGGGTGTTGTCTCTCGCGAAGGGCAAAATGGTTTACTCGCACTCATGAATTCAGAACACGCTACGAGTGGGCTAACTGAGGCTTTAAGTCAATCAGTACAAAATCAATGGATCAGTGGATTTTTTGGCTTTTTTACTTCGATATGCATGCTTACGGCGTTTTTAGGCGTTTCATTGGGATTGTTTGATTTTCTGGCAGATGGATTAAAACTAGAGAAATCCGGTAACCAGGGAAAATATACCTTAGCTTTAACTTTTCTTCCTCCGCTCGCAGTAGTCTTATTAAATCCTGGAATTTATCTGCATGCCTTAAGCTATGCCGGCATTTGCTGTGTTATTTTATTGTTGCTACTACCCTCAATCATGGCTTGGAAAGGACGTAAAGCGCATTTAGTCACCACAGAAAGTCACTTGGTTCCAGGAGGTAATTCCAGTCTTGCTTTAATTGGTTTTATAGCCACAGGGTTACTTATTATCGCCTTCATGCACTAATACCCTCAACGCAATCGTAAGCTAGTCTTTAAGCCTGTTCCGCTCCTTTCTACTTAACTTCATGTAAAAGTCCACAAAACCTGAGGTTTTCCAGAATATTTTCAAATTTTCAGTTTCCTTAGTAAGCGCACACATAGTCTATAATTAACTGAACACTGATAAATACAAGGAGGTAATTATGTTAAGTTGGGCATTAGTATTTTTCATCATTGCAATTATTGCAGCAGCATTTGGATTTGGCGGCATTGCATCGGCTGCTGCAGGAATTGCGAAAATTTTATTCTTTATATTTCTTGTTATCTTTGTCGTATTTCTGATAATGGGATTACTGGGTCGACGTCCGCCACCTCCTCCAGTATAAAATCATATTGTAACAGTGAAACAGAGCCAAGCGGGAGGTTAAATTTTGGGGTTCTGTTTCGCACCCCCAAGCTACTTTCTACAATTTCATCAAAATTAATTGAACAGTTTAATTTGGACTTCTTGAGATGAACTTTTCCAAGCTCTTTTCATAATTTCAGTATTAAAAGAAATACCAAAATCGCCATTTTTATTAAGGGCAATAACACCCACTTCCCCATTTAACCTTTGATTGCGTTCATGAATTACATAATCGCACGCTTGCTGCAATGACATATCGAATTCTATCATCATGGAAATAGTATGCCCTACTACCCCTCTAATTAAATACTCACCTTCCCCAGTTCCAGAGACCGCACATGTAGCATTATTGGCATAACAGCCAGCCCCAATAACACAGCTGTCTCCAATTCTGCCTGGGAGGCAATTGCTAATACCTCCTGTTGATGTTGCCGCTGCAAGATTTCCTTGTAAATCTAAAGCCACAGCACCTACAGTTCCTTTCATTTTCTTGCGCTGAATTTGTTCCATGCTCTCTATTTTATTCAGCTTTTGATACATCTCATATTGATGCGGAGTTATAAAATAAGACTCAGGCTCCATTTCCATACCGTACTTCTTTGCCAGTTCTAAGGCACCATATCCTGAAAGAAAAACATGACGTGTTTCCTCCATCACCAATCGGGCAAGACGAATTGGATTTTTTACAGTACGAACCATAGATACGGCACCCGCTTGCAGATCCGTGCCACTCATAATGGAAGCATCCATCTCCACTTCACCTCGGCAATTTAAGGCGGAACCTTTTCCCGCATTAAATAAAGGATTATCCTCAAGAAGTGCTACTGCCTGCTCTACTGCATCCAAAGCAGAGCCACCCTTATCAAGAACTGTATAACCTATTTCAACTGCTTGAGCCATACCGTGCTCAAATTCCTTTTGATTATCGTGCAAAAAAGAATAATCCTCACTCGCGCCACCATGTACCGCAATTGCAATTTTATTCATTACCGTATTCCATTTTTTTAAATTATTTACTTAGAGGGATCGCAGGATTCGCCAGAATACGATCTGCAATTGAAAATTGACATCCCTTTACCAAAAGGTGAACGATTAAATTTTCAACAAATACAGGCTCTCCTTCTTCAACATCCGTAATATTTGTTTGATTAATATTTCTACCATCAATAATGACAACCATACCTGAGCCATAACATTCTGCATCCGTTCCATTGCGAATAACCAGAGCAGTATCTTCACCTAAACCAATACCCAATTGTTCTGGGTTCATGATAATGGCATGTGCCAAGCGACTAAATCGTCCTCTTTTTATGAAATGAGTATCAATAACACACGATTGTAAAATCCCTAATCCTGAAGAAGTTAATAAATTGAGATACCTTAACGCTTCTGATAAACCGCCTCCTGTAATCATGACTGTACCCATAACCATAGCTCCAGCGCTGGTTCCGGCAATAATGAAATCACTATCTTTCATATAGCGTTCTTTAATAATGTCGACTATAGGAGTACCACCCAATATTGTGGATAGACGAAACTGATCTCCTCCTGTAAAGAAAATAGCCCCCGCATCCTTTGCTCTTTTTAAATATTCTTCATGACGCGCTTCACTTCTATTTTTTATAGGAATAAATCCTATGTTGGTATAACCCATGTTATGGAAAACATTTTGATAGATTTGTTTTACTTCATCCTGAATTTCTGAACCCGTTGTAATAATTTCTATTTTCTTATTCGATGGGGGTAATAATTCATTTAAAATTTCATAGCGAGTAAATTCTTTATTTTGTTCCGTAATATCCAATGGTTCATTATAACCCTTATCTTCAGCACCACCGATAATTAATAATTTAGCTTTGGGTGTCATTATAAACCTCGTTCGCGATTATCAGTTGTTTTTCCATTTGCTTGAGAAAATGAGTTGTTGCAAATACATCTTCAACCGCACAAAAGATAAACGTATTTGGTTCTGCGACTCCCATCACATATTCAATGGCTTCGAGTTCATCTGAAATAATATTTAAAGACGGTTTAAAATTCGATCGAAGTATTCCTGCAACAATAAGACGATTTATTTCATGATGAGTTCGCCCTCTTCCATCTTTATCATGACGGATGACGATTTCATCAAACATGGAAGCAGCATGATAGCCCAGCTTTTCTATGTCCTCATCACGGCGATCACCGACCGCCCCTATAATCCCAATTTTTTTAGCACACTGAATTGAATCAAGGTAATTTTTTAATTCACAAAATGCACCTTCGTTATGAGCATAATCGACCATGACTTGGCAATGAGGGAATTTAAAAAGATTCATTCTGCCAGGAAGGTTTTCGACAGTAGGATAAAAAATTTGCAGTGCTTCTTTTATTTTCTCTAAAGAGAAATGACTGATAACCCCCGCTAATGTTGCAGCGAGTATATTCAGAATCATACCGCTTGCAGTGCCTTGAAAACTAAGTGGTATTGATTTTACATCAGCCAAAACAGTTCGCTCAGAGCCTCGTTGCACGATAACATGTCCTTGATCAAGATAAGCCGCCAACCCACCTAAACTGCAGTGTTTCCTGATACGAGGGCTTTCAAACATACTAAAAAAAGCAATGTTACAGGTTAAATCATTTCTTAAATCATAGGTTAAATTATCATCGGCATTTAAAATAGCATATCCTGTTTCTTTCGTACTACGCGCAACAACTGCTTTGACCTGAGCCAATTCCTCAAGAGTATGAATCTCATTTAAACCCAAATGATCCTCAGTAACATTAGTAATCACACTAATATCACACTCATCAAATCCTAAGCCTGAACGTAAAATTCCGCCTCGCGCACACTCTAATACTGCATAATCCACTTCAGGATCATATAAAACTGCTTGTGCGCTGGCAGGGCCACTGCAATCTCCGTTATAAATCAATTTATTATTTATATAAATGCCGTCTGTAGTAGTATAACCCGTGTGATGATTTGCAAAACGTGCAAGATGAGCAATCAAGCGAACCACTGATGTTTTTCCATTGGTACCTGTAACTGCGACGATTGGAATCCTTGAAGTTAAATTAGGTGGATAAAGCATATTCAAAATGGGTTCAGCTACATTACGTGGCATACCTTCATTAGGCGATAAATGCATTCGTAATCCCGGTCCAGCATTTACTTCGATAATGGCACCATGATTCTCATTCAAAGGAGAAGTTATATCATTTGAAATCACATCGATTCCGCAAATATCCAAATTTACAAGTCGAGCTACACGTTCTGCAAGAAACATGTTAAAAGGGTGAACCACATCGGTTACATCTTTAGCTGTTCCACCAGAACTTAAGTTTGCAGTTTCTTTTAAGTATAAAATATGATTCTCGGGTAAAATACTCTCAAGAGTCAGATTATTTTGTTTTAAAATAGAGAATGTGCATTCGTCAATCTTGATTTTTGTCAGCATGTTTTCATGAGAATCGCCTCGACTTGGATCTTCATTTGCCTGCTGAATTAATTGATTAATTGTAAGTTTCCCATCCCCTCTAACCTGAGCAGGGGTTCTTTCAGCTACAGCGACCACTTTATAATTTACCACTAAGAATCGATAATCTTTCCCAGTTATGAAACGTTCAATTATTAATTCATTGGAAATTTTTTTTGCACGTTCATAGCCAAAATTTGCTTTATCTCGATCCGTAATGTTTGTAGTTACCCCTTTCCCATGATTCCCGTTGTATGGCTTAATCACTAATGGGAACCCCAATTGTTTTATTGCTTCTTCGAGTTCCTCTTCATCCCTAATAACCATCCCTTTGGGAGTTGGAATAAAATTTGTGCTTAAAATCTGCTTGGTAAGCTCTTTATCAGAAGCGATATCCACACCGATAGAGCTTGTTTTCGAAGATACGGAGGCCCAAATCTTTTTTTGATTTCGCCCATATCCTAATACAATTAGAGAAGTGTTTTCATAGTGTTTCCAAGGAATCTTTCTTTTTTTAGCTTCATCGACAAGCGCCTGGGTACTGGGTCCTAATCCCTGTTTTTTAAAAATTTCCTTTAAGTGATTAATTGCCTCATCAAGAGGATATTCTTTGCCTTCTGCAATAGAGTTTATGAAGTTAACCGCAACTTCTCCTGCATACAAACCTGCTTCTTCAATTTGGTATGCAAAAATGACGTGATAAACACCATGATCTTTAGTCCCATAAGTCCTGCCAAAACCACATTCCATTCCTGCGAGACACTGCAACTCCAACGCAACGTGTTCGATCACATGCCCTAACCAAGTACCTTCTTCTATCCGTTTTAAAAATCCACCTTCAACTCCCAAAGAACAACGATGGCCGTGTAAACTTGGAAGACACTCTATCAGTCGCTCTTTAAACCCAACTAAAAGATTCGTAGGGAGTTCCTCATATTTTCCTAAATCAAGTTTAATAACAATGAGTTCTTTTCTGTAGTTCGACCAATAATTAGGTCCTTTTAAGACTTGGGTTTTTAAAATGTTCATTCGCATTCCTTGGCATAAAATGAATTACTAAAAACTCTTTTTAGCATAGGAAGAATTTTTACATTCTTCAAATTTTAAAAATAACTGATTTGTGCATCGTGGTGAACTAAGGATAATAATTAATTATTTGAAAAAAAATGATTTTTAGGAGATTTTATCTGCATTTCTTAGAAAAAATGCAGATAAAAGGATTATTTTTTAACATCACATGTGATTTGTGTGCAGCCACAGCAATGCTTTGTTGCAAAAGCAAATGGCTTGACAGCGGAGCCAGTATGCTCTGACATTTTCTTACCTTCCTGTATAGAAACCGGTTATTTTAGTTTTAAATTCAGGCGTAGAAAAATTAGGCCAATGATCCTTATCAAAGCCAGGAGCATCTTTCAGCTGCTTTTTATCTACATTGAGAATAAAACAATCATCTTTATTGTCGTACAAAAATAAATTCCAGGGTACAGCAAAATATTTATTTCCAAATCCTAGAAAACCACCAAAATCTAATACAAGATAATTTACTTTTCCAGATTGTTTGTCGATAACAACCTCAGCAATTTCACCTAGATTTTCATGAGCTGGATTCATTACTTTAGAACCTGTAAGCTCACCAGATTTAACAATTCCTCTGTTTTCCATGTTAAAGCTCCTTTTAATGTGAAATCTCTTTTTTAAATTTTAATGATGCATTTTCTTTTGAAAATCGTGTACCGCTTTTTTAGCTTGTTCTTCAGTGTAACCGTAATGTTTTCTAAGTTTTCCAAAAATTTCTTGTTGATTGCCTTCAATTTGTTTTAAGTCATCGTCTGTGAGCTTACCCCAAAATTGTTTCATTTGGCCTTTTATTTCCATCCATTTTCCTTGAAAAATATTCTGATTCATTTTAATTCTCCCTAATAATTTTTTTCCGCTAATAAAATTGAACATGGTTCTTATTAGCCCCAATAAAGGCTAGTCAATAATTTTTGAAAAAGCAAAGAAACTAACTCAGAGACTCAGGATATTGGCAAAATCTTGACGATCAAATTAACGTTCGTCGCAGGATTTCTAAAGGTCTACGATAGATTAATGGGGGTTTACATTATAATTTTCATTACTGTGACAGGGTGTTCTTTAAAACGGTCTGTACCTATAATTTTCCATCCTAATGATTGGTAGTACTTCGGAATTGTTTGATCAAACGCAAAAAGATAAAGCACTTCATATCCCATTTTTTTTGCTTGCTCTTTCGTTACATCAATAAGACGTTTACCAAGTCCTTGCCGTTGATATGCGGGTTTTACGGATAAAGAGCCAAGCCAGGGCATTAAATCAGGACGGATACCATCATTTTCACGTAAACTGCACATACCTACCGGCATTTCTTCATCAAATGCAACAAAAGTGATTGGCAACTTGTCGTGGTTTGCATGATCACGAAAACGCTGTTCTACAACTTCTAGCGGCACATCGGGCAACCAAATTCTTCCAAGACCTTCTTGCCAAATGAGGGCAAGCTCAGGGATCGCATCAAGATTATTTTGCAAAAGATCAATTCTTATCATTTTTAAATACCCAATAATTTTTTACAATTCTACGCTCTTGACCAAAATGCTGCAATTTTATGTGCTCCGATGCGCACATACTTCGACCCCGTTTCAGTACTCTAAAATCGCAGCATTTTGGCTCAAGATAGCGAGTCGTAAACAGCGTTTAGAGGAGAATAAGAATACATCTTGTATTGATTTTTACCAATCACCTATTATTTTAATTTTTTGAAGTTGGCAATTTTCCATATCGATTCAAGGCATAAAGTCCCATATTTTTTGCTATTTCACCCTCGGCAAAAAACACTTTTCCGTTGATTTCTTTTTGTAATAACGTAGCCTCTTCCTCATTATGTGTCCGGATAACAATTTCAATTTCTGGATTGAGTTGATTAGCATATTGAATCATCTTTCCTACATGCACCGTATCTGATATTACAATAATAAGCATACTGGCACGAGCAATATGGCTTTGAATCAGCACAGAAGGCTTAGATGCATCGCCATAAACCGCGGGTATACCAGAAACTCGCAAGCGTTCTATTAGCTCTCGATTATCATCGATTACCACATAAGGAACCGCTTTTTCAGAAAGTAACCGAGCAACACGCTTTCCCACTCGTCCATATCCTATCAGAACAACGTGTCCTGCAAGATAGTTTTCTGTAGTAGTTAAAGGTAACTCAGTTAAAGGATCTTTTGAACGCTCAAAAATCTCCGTCAATTTAGATTGAGTTGTTGCCCATATATGGATAGGGGTAATTAGTTTAAATATAAGCGGATTAATGGCTATTGAGATCAATGCACCAGCTAAAATAAAACTTCGTCCTTCTATAGGAAGAAGACCCAAGCGCGTTCCAAGTTCAGCGAGAATAAAAGAAAACTCACCGATCTGCGCCAAGCTTGCTGATACAACTAATGCCGATTGTAATGGATAACGAAAAGCGAGAACGAGAATAAATGCTGCAATTGATTTTCCAATAACAATAATACCTACAACAGTTAATACTTGCAGTGGTTGCTCCACTAAAACAGCAGGGTTAAACAACATGCCGACCGAAACAAAAAACAATACAGCAAATGCATCCCGCAGTGGCAACAACTCTTCGGCCGCACGATGACTAAAGGCGGACTCCCTCATGATCATCCCAGCAAAAAAAGCACCTAAAGCAAAGGAAACCCCGAACAATTTAGCAGCTCCATAGGCAATACTAATTGCTGCGGTAACAACACACAAAGTAAATAACTCGCGTGATCCTGTACGGGCAACATGCCAAAGCAATTTGGGAAAAAATCGCCGCCCTACTAGGAACATCAGAGCAATAAAAGTGGAAACTTTTATGAGAGTAAGACCAAGGACAAACCACAGTGGCTTGTGGATACTGACTGATGGACTATTGCCTAACCATTGGGATAATGGCGGGAGTAATATCAACACAACAACCATAGCCAGATCTTCAACCAGAAGCCAGCCTACTGCAATATGCCCATTAATTGTTCCCAACATGCCTCGTTCTTCAAGTGCTCTCAATAATACAACCGTACTTGCAACGGATAAAGAAAGTCCAAAAATCAAGGCATAGCCATAGTTCCAACCCCACATGATGGCAGTACAACCACCCAATATTGTTGCTACAATCATTTGCACAATCGCTCCCGGAATGGCAATCTTCCGAACATGCAGCAAATCAGACAATGAGAAGTGCAAGCCTACTCCAAACATAAGGAGCATGACGCCAATTTCCGCAAGTTCCTGAGCAATTTCAACATCTGCCATCAACCCTGGAGTGAATGGCCCCATAGCGACGCCAGCTAATAAATAACCTACCAAGGCAGGAATTTTAAATCGTACCGCAATAAATCCCAGGATTAATGCTAGAGCAAATCCCATTGCAACTGTAGTGATCAGAGGAAGCGCATGATGCATACCAAAGTATCCTTTTTAAATCCATATTCTTTAGAAACTGCTGTTCACATGCATATTTATTAATCTATCAGTATGAAAAAATGAACCGTTTTTCCTTAATCATTAAACAGTACTGATTAAATTGAAAGAAGTTAACTCAAACAATCCTATATTTATTCAATATAGTAAATTTACTTGAAACATCAAATACATAATTAAGCGGAGCTATCTGCTACGAAGCGGAACCAAGCGATTGACACCTAGAATCCAAGGCCCTATTTCACTCACTCTTGCCGCAATACCTCAATCCTCATCTATACTAAAAATAGTTTGTGGCATATAGAAAGGAATAACAAAATGAACACCCACCCTGGTAGTAGCCGCGGCGATTTTCATACTCTTTATCGAGGCCAATCTGTAGATGATCTCATAATAGAGTACATGGAAGAAAATAATATTCCGGGAATATCTCTGGCGATTGTTCAAGCCCCATATATTACGCGAGTAGTCGGTTATGGATTCGCTGATACAGAAAAAAAACGTTTGGTTTCGACACGCACACTCTTTCATGTGGGTCAATTAACTCATGCATTTACTGCAGTTGCTATAATGCAATTAATAGAAGAAGGAAAATTGAAATTAGATGATGTAATTTCCGCTTCTTTATCGTCTCTTCCGCAAGCATGGCAAGGTGTTACCATTCGACAATTATTAACACATAGCTCAGGAATACCTGATTACTCAGAATATGAAGGTTTTTCTTATCATCAAGATTATAAACCTGAAGAGATTTTTAATTTAATCAAAGATCCCAATTTGCTTTTTCCTTCAGGCACCAAAATGCAACCCAGCGCTTCAAATTATTACCTACTCGGGATCATTATTGAAAATATCAGTGGTATAAGTTATGAATCATATGTCACCAAAAATCAAATTGAGCGTGTGGGTTTAAAACGTACATTTTTTATCAAAAACACGTCCTCAATCAATAACGAAGTTCACAACAACACCCTTCCTTTTAAGCACAGCGAATTTTTACATAATCCATCTTATATAGACCCTTCGGAAATGGCTGTTGGTTATACAGCGGATAACAATACAGCCCCGGGAATCACGTGGACAACTACTTTTGCACACGGCGGCGTCATTGCCTCAGCGGAAGACATTAGCTTATGGGATATCAGCCTGGCTGGAACCATTTTAGTCAAAGAAAGTGAGAATAGAGATTTTCTGTATCATTGTATTACCTTAGACAATGAAACGGTCATACCTGGGAATGTGGGTTGGTTATTCCCAGGCCATCCAGGATTAATGGAAATAAAAGGGAATCTTCCTGGTTTCTCTGCTTTTTTAAGCCGATTTACTGCACCAAATGAACTTTTGTGTGTCACCCTTTTGGCGAATAAAGAGAATTTGTCTGATTTAAATATCTTAGGCCGTAAAATTGCAGCGGCTTTTGATATAAAACTGGGGGCACCAGACGGCTCTGGTTCAGAGACACTTCAAAGTCCTTATTCCGTCTCCCAAACAATTCAACGAATAATTGATATGATTACCCAAAAAGGCGGAAAAATCTTTGCTCACATTGATCACAGCAATGAAGCCCAAAAGGTAAATCAATCACTTCCTCCTACCGAGGTCCTTATTATAGGCAACCCAGCAAAAGGGACCGTATTAATGCAAGAAAATGCAGCAATCGCCCTTGATTTACCTTTGCGGGTCATGGCTACGGAAGACCAAAGCGGTCAAGTGTGGTTAAGTTTCACTGATCCGATTCAATTAGGTAAAAAATACCATTTACACAATGATGAATTAAAACACATTGCAGCTGCATTACGCATTCTTTGTGAACGCGCTGTATCAGCACAAAGTATTATTTAAAAATAATAGGCTGAGGGATCGTCACTTCTTTTATTTCTACGGCCCGCGGCTTGTCCCTGAGAGAGCCTCACAAAATTTAACCAGGTAGAATTCATTTGTTACTTGAATCCATCCAGCCTAAGGAATGGACGCCCTATATCGAAGTCAAAAAGGCGGTCATCCCTGCGAAGGCACACTACTATCCGGTAAAAATTTTGCTCTCCTGCAATAGGTAATGTCCCTAAATTTTTTTTGTAGGCTCTCTTCCGCATTCATCTAGGCACATCACTTAATCTTGCTTCGATCTGCTCCCTCTCCCGCGCAAGGAATTTGAGTAGTAATACTGTTCTTCGCGGGAAGAGGGTTGGGGAGAGGGGATGTCAAGAATCGGTTAATGTGCACAAGATGGCCTCAATAACCGACG
>NZ_LNXS01000042.1:84498-84886 GCF_001467525.1 Legionella anisa | reverse complement strand
TCAATGTCTGCACGATACTTGAAATGTTGGTACACAGGAGGATGAGAACTTCGTTCCACTTTATTGCTTCCTTATAATGTATTGAGTTTTCTGCTTACTCTAACTGCAGCCGCGGTATGGTAGGTTGGGTCTTTCGAGACCCAACACCTATAAATTGACCACATCTTTTTTATAACAGGGAAACAACTGTTCATTTGAACCAATCTATTATCCATTGGTTTTCTTAGGTTTCATCGTGGCCAGCTCGGTTTTTTCATCTAAATGTTCTTTATGTTTTAAATCTTCAATAACAGTATTTGCACCATAATAGTTTAAATGATCGCCATTGAAGTAATAAGGCAGCGTCTCACTACGCGCTGTACATTTATCGCCTTTACAAAATAAGGGC
>NZ_LNXS01000042.1:82565-84346 GCF_001467525.1 Legionella anisa | reverse complement strand
TAGAACACTCTTTATTGATAGTCTCTTTATGAGGCAGCTGAAGCGGTCTTGATTTAAAACATGTGCTTACATTGAAATCTAAATCAGGTATATCCTTTATAAAAATAATTTTCTTATTTCCCTTAAGCGCTCTGGTAAAAAAATAGCGCCCATTTTCTAGAAAACTTTTAGCTTTTTCCGGATCTAACGCTTTTATCGTACGCCAGTTAGTTTCTACTTTATCAAAACCTCCGCTCATCAAATAAGCCCAATTACCTCCTAAAACTACGGTTTTGATGGATTTGTTCGTCTCCAAAACTGCAAGTACTTCATCGTATTTTTTTCTACATTCCCCCTTTAAAAAATCATTAGTGGAAAAGGGCAGGCAGGAGCTTGATACAAGCATTAAAACCGATTGCGAAGGAAATTGCTTCCATAATGCGTTTTGATAATGCCAAATATGAGAATCACCAACAAACATGATATCTGGCTCTTCATTTTTAGTTAAATTACAAGTACCGTCATTAAGAAATTTAAAATTCTTGAACTCAGGAACTTTCGATGCACATCCCCATGCTGGTTCTATCGGAAGGATAGGAAGACTAACAATAGCATTTACACTGTTTAAATCGTTTAGATTTTTAATCCTAAAATCCAAGCCGTTATTTTTTACTATGTAGAAACCGAAACTCGCCATAATGGACATGAAACTGACAAGAAAAACTACCTTGGTCCTATCATGCCCAAGCCCATGCCGTATGGGTTTTTCGATTAATTTATAGGTAATCCAGGCTAAAATAATGGAGAGTACAACTGCCATCCATCGAATAGTCTTATGAGGAAAATCCCCTTCCATAATTCTTGCAAAGGAGAGTAAAGGCCAATGCCATAAATAGAGTGGGTAACTAATTAAACCAAACCATACCATAATACGATTAGACAGAACGACACGATTTATCCATGAAGTGTTCCCTGCTAAGAGAAATAAAGCCCCCAGCACGGGAAGTAAAGCAAAAGCTCCAGGAAAAGTCGTAGCTTTTGAAAAAGTATAGAAGCAACAAATAAGGATGAGAAGTCCAGAGAAGGAAAGAATATTTTTTAATAATGCTCCATTAGTCCCCCCTGCTTTTCGATAAATAACTTTGGTAAGCGCTGCATCGAGTTTCTTTCCTATTCTATTGAAAAAATCAATATTATAAAAAGCAATATACGCTAATAAGCTTCCGCATAATAACTCCCAAAAGCGGGTTTGCGGTGAATAAAAAGCAGCTGTGCTATCAAAGCTGACTTTTGTTACATTGAGGAGGAATGATATGAGCACTATACCTATTGTGATTCCGAATAGATTTAATTGCTTTTTCCATACAAACCAAACGAGAAAGGGCCAAATAATGTAAAATTGCTCTTCTATACCTAAACTCCATAAATGCAACAAAGGCTTGGTTTCGGCTGCATTATCAAAATACCCGGTCTCAAGCCAAAGCATAAAATTAGATATGAAACCCGCTCCCCCCATAACGTGCTTACCCAGTTGTTTGTACTCCTGAGGAAATAAGGCGAACCATCCTAATATTAAGCAAAAGAGCAGCACAAACACCAATGCAGGAAATATACGCTTGATTCTTTTTTTATAAAAATCCACAAAACTAAAACTATTCTTTTCAAGACCTTCAAAAATGATTGTGGAAATCAAAAAGCCGGAAATTACAAAAAAAATATCTACGCCAACAAATCCTCCTTTCATCCATTTAGGGAAAGCATGGAAAGCCACTACCGATAAAACAGCAATAGCCCTTAAGCCA
>NZ_LNXS01000042.1:0-82555 GCF_001467525.1 Legionella anisa | reverse complement strand
TTCAAAAATGATTGTGGAAATCAAAAAGCCGGAAATTACAAAAAAAATATCTACGCCAACAAATCCTCCTTTCATCCATTTAGGAAAAACATGGAATACTACTACGGACAAAACAGCAATAGCCCTTAAGCCGTCAATGTCTGCACGATACTTGAAATGTTGGTACACAGGAGGATGAGAACTTCGTTCCACTTTATTGCTTCCTTATAATGTATTGAGTTTTCTGCTTACTCTAAACTGCAGACGCAGAAATTCTACTCCACGCTAATAAAGTGGGCAATAATAGATTTTGCTCATCGAAAATTTTTATAGGATTGATGCGCTATGCAGCATGTGAGCATAGCTGCACAGAAAATCAGGACAGTTTGGCCAAGATAGTAGAAAGGTAAATAGACCCTAATGCTCAAATAGGTTTCTCTTCTTAGCTAAATAATTCTGGATAGCTTGTGACTCAATTAGGTAAGAGCGAATAGGAGTATCCAGTGGTGTTTGTTGGATAACTTGCAAAAAGGCATACAGCGACATGTCAACCGCCCGGCACTCTTCTTGCTGACCCTGGGCTATGAAATACTCAATTGCTCGCAAATCATCAACGCCTTTTTGATAAATTTGCTGTCTGCTGTGGCGCGAAATTCCTTGGAAATAGGCTTGTTTTCGTAGTTGTCGACGAATTAGAAATAACACGAGTCTGCCCATACCTTTGGGAAAAAAATGTCTAAACGCTCTATCAATCTGCTCTTTGTTTTCTGGATCAATCCAGCGTGAATATAAAATAATGAAGTAGAGATGCTCTTCTAATAATCGTCTGATGGGCAAATCTTCAACGGGATCTTCAATGTTCAGCCCATATTTTTCCCGACAATGCTTCATGATAAATTCGGAATCAGCAACCACAACACCATCATCATCGATCACGGGAAACTTACCTTTAGGACCTTGGCGGGGATTGAAAACTTGGACGACCTCAAAGGGGATCTTTGCCCAGATTAAAAAATAAAATACCTTACTGCAAAAGGGCGATAAACTGGGCATACCCCAAACACCTGGGTATTGGTATAACTTAATCATAATCACCTCTGCGGGTAAGTTTGAGTATCAACCTTGGATTCGATAAAATCCAGGGAGACTTGATTTGGTGCAAAAGTTGAATAAAGGTTTTGCCAACAGATGGTTCATGGGATGCCTGCCGCAATAATTTCTGCATCAACCATTGAAAAACATTATTCTTGTCACGAAACATATCCTGATTAGAGGCCAATAACCAAGGTATCCAACTGCATCGGTGAAGCTTTTTTTGCTTCAGCCAATTCACTCTCCCGCGCCTCTTTAACAACACTACTTGCTTAAGAATAACCGTTAAACCTTGCCCATAGACTGGATTTTGATATCCAATACTGTCTCCAACAGCCCATAAGTTTAAGGGCCAACGCTGGCGTTCAATGATTAAACGCTTATTATTCAAATTAGCGTAAGGAATCCAGGATTTTCCCTGACAATGGATATGGCCCAATTGGTTTTTTTCAAATAAGTAACTTACTGCCGATTGTTTTTGTTCATCCGTTTTGATAGTTCCTGTAGTATCAATCAGCGTTAAAATCAGTGCATTACCTTCTATGGGCGACAAAACAAAACCAATAGGTTGTCTTTTAGGGCAGGCTTGAATATAAACTTGTTTGGCCTTTAAATCGGTTAACCAGTCACTTTGCTCCAGCCGAGTAGAAAAATATCGATATTGATTGTTCACTTGTAAACTTTCCAGCCCTAATTGCTTTTGTAAACCGGACGCTCTACCCCGTGCATCAATAACGTGTCCTGTTATAGCGAGTGATTCTCTCTCTTTAAATTGCACTTGTTTTATCTTTCTTTTCTCAATCAGCCATTGCGCCACTGTAGCGGTTAACGTTTTGATGTTTTTTCGTTGTTGACATTGAGACCATAAAACTTGATTTAAGTAGTGCCGGCTAAATAGGTGGGTTTTCACGTCGCAATCATTCGGTGTAAGAATGCCATGCGGAGTTTTCCACCAGGTATCTTTGCCCCAATCAACAACTGGAAGTGAATTATCCGTTAATTGACTCCAAACATCCGGCAATAAGGAGCTCAATAATCGCTGCCCTTCTGCTAATAGTACGTGTAAATGATGGCTTTGAGGTGTCCCTTGACTGAGGCCCAACTCATCAGGCCAATATCGGTCGATTAGTAAAATTTCTTCATAGTGCGGCGATAAAACCAGTGCTGATAATAGCCCACTCGCACCGGCACCAAGGATAGTTAGTGATGATTTCATATCACGCCTTGCATGTCTTCATGCAAAGTTTGCAGCTGTCTAAGTCCTTGCACATAATCTTTGGTCGAGAATGTTTTTAAAGATTCCTCGCCTATTTTTTTATACAGATTCGCTCTTTCTTGGTGCAGAAGCTCAATAATACTTTCTTCGCTCCCACTCTTCCCATGCATTTTTCTTAATTGAATTTCATTGCTGATGCACCCTTCTTCTGTTTCTCTGTCAAGGGTAGTTAATGTGTTACAGATATGTCCACTACGTTGAGCACAGTAAAAAATTTCACGTATGGCTGCCATTTCTTGCCATTCAATATGCTCACTGCACGCCAAATCCATCATTCCCGCAATAACCATACCCATGTTATGAGGAGCGTGCCATAAATACTCTCGTTTGCAGATCAATAAAGGTTCACTGTTGAGAAAGGTACTAAATCGCATATTGAGAAAGTACTGTTGTAAGTCAAACTCAATAAGTGCACTAAGTCTTGGTTGAAGTGTCATTTTATGTATGGACTGTTGTAACCATCCGTACAATTGACATGCCAGATTTAGTGCGTGTTGTTCATGAGCAGATAGAGGAGATGCTTGATAACCACCTTGGATTGCCGCAATAAAGCTTGTTACCCATTGCATGCTCTTGAATGAAGGATGATCGGTGAAATCATCTGTCAAAGTAATGAGCGAGCCCAGCATCCATTTTGTCAGTTGACAGTGTTCATAAAAAATCGTGCTAACGCTGGATAAAGTAGTCTTTGCATAACCAAAAGACAAAAACTGAGTAAATAAACGTTCGGAACAGGAGAGTTCGGAACTTTATTTGGGGGTTATAGTTTAAGATATAAAAACTTTTATCTGGGAGCAGAAGCCAACGCCAATATAAGCTCAGTTAAATATACCCTGGTTAACGACGAACTCATACACAGCAATTTTCTCAAAACTACTTTTTCAATTCCAAATAGTGAGGGTATCGGTATATTGCCTGGATACTTTTTCTCAGACTCTTTTTGGGCCTATGGACGAGTGGGGTATGCAAATGGGCACGTAAAAATTAGGGAATCCGATCCAACGGTTAGGAGTTCTACATCAAACCGTAACGGTATTCGCTATGGTGCTGGGGTTCGTTATAATCTGTTGGATCCGCGCTGGACATTGATGATGGATTACAGCCAAATCAATTACACCAAAATAAAAAGTCATGTGTTTGAGCCTAATGGTGGAGTAACTAAGATTGCCCACATTTATCCCAATACGGCACAAGTCGCTTTTGGATTAATCTTTAATTTTGATACGCCTAAAAAAGCCTTTGTTAAATAACATGAGGAGACTCAATATGAGTCTCCTTCTCCCTTGTTTCTGGATGGGAAACAAGGGGGGCAACAATCATGCGATATTGAGACAATACCATTAAGTTTTATCGGGGCTATACTATAAAATAAGCCAGTTTTTAAATGGGATATTTCAATGAAGGCTTTTAATAATATGAGAATGTATACTTCTTATTTAGGAGGTCTCTATCCGCATATTTTTGGAAATACTCCCATCTCTTCCTGGGGCTATTTCTACTATGATTTGAATGGGCGTTGTCTGCAATTGATGTCTGATAAGTGGCTGCTCGATGTTTTCTTTAAAAATGATTTATTTGCCACTCAAATTATCACTAATATTACTACAGCCCCGGAAACTTTGTATGCTTCAGATGTTATTAATGATGAGCTACTACCCTATTCAATCAAAGAGATCTTAATTGATCATAAATATGCTTATTTTTTCGATATCGTCCATAAAGATGAGAGTTACACTGAAATCTATACATTTGCATCGATTACCGATTCGCATCGCTCTAATAATTTTACTCTTAACAATGTAGATATTTTAAAAGTCATCAGCCAAGACCTAGCCACTCGGTGCAGACGATTATTAACCAAAGAAAATATTCTAATATTGCCTAATGACTTAATCATTGAGATGAATTCACTTGCAGAATCACATCGTTCAAGGAGTTCTTTAAGTTTAAAGGAATTTATTTTGACGCAAAAAGAAACAAAATTGCACGAAATGGTCAATGATACGGTTTTTGATTTTAATGCTTTGCCTTTTAACTTTATGTCAGCAAAACAACTAACCTTGAAAGAAAAAGAGATCATTTACCTTTACTATCATGGCTTTAAGATACAGCGTATTGCTGATATTTTGGAAATATCAAAACGCACTGTTGATAAACATTTCGAAAATATCAAGAAAAAACTTGTGTGTGAGAGTACAGGTCAGATCATTCCTACTTTACTACGCTCTAACATTTCTATAAATCAATATATTCAAAAATCTTAAGTTACCCAACAGGAGCTAATGCACTGAGCGTTTTATTTTTACCACCACATCTCTTGCTTGACATATCTATTAAAAAAATTAAAGTATTAACGCTTTTTAAGGGATTTTAGCAAAAATTTAAAATCTAAGTTCGTTAATTTAACAGGGATTTATATGTTTTTAAGAAATACAAAGTATGAAAAAAAAACTTCTTCTAATTCACCAGTACAGCCAATAGCACAAAAAACTTCCTTACCCAAGCCTTATGTTGATGCCAAAACAAACTTATTAAAAGCATTAGCGCAACTTAAAAAACTCGATAATAAAGGAGAGTTTGGTTCGATATTTCTCTCTTTAGAACAAATAAGTCAACATCCAGAGGATAAAAGAGACTTTGAAGAATACAGTAAGAAAATTCAGGCTAGAGCGTATCAACGTTATATGGAGGCAATAAAAAATTTTATTTGCACTGTTTTTTTAGGGCAAAGCGAACTAACACATGACCAGTCCAAAGCAATTCAACTCCATATTGATGAAATATTAAGTCTATGTAGTCCTTCGCAGAAAAAAATATTTGCGAATGTGGCAAGTAGTTTAATAGTGCTTCTTTATAATAAAAAACACTTTTTGACACCTGAAGAAGTGAGCGATTTAGAAAAGCAAGATGCGTCAAAGAAAGTTTCTGATTTTAACCCTTTTATAAGTCCTGAACTAAAAAAAAGAATGAGTCACGAAACTTATATACAATTAGCTAAAAAATTTATATCTCTTTGTGCACTAAGTGAAAATAAATCAAATCCTGCCATAAAAGATACTGTATTTGATCTACGCGAAAGAGGATTATCCTCATATTGCAGGGTTTTTAAAGAAATTCTTGTTACCCTATTTAATGAATATAAAATAACAGAACACAGCGATTTTTTGAAAAAAGTGATGGATCCTTTCGAAGAAGGACTCTCTGAACATATACTGACGCATGGAGCAGAGGTTTTAAGAAAAATTAAAGCATCTATGGAAACAAATGCAGGGACAAATACTTTAAAAAACTTAAAAAACTCTTTAGCTCGTCGTAATAAAAGTAAAAATGATCTTACTGTTGTTGAAACGCCCCAACTATATCTTGAAGAAGCATCAAAAGCTTTGATAAGTCCTGATTTATTTGCCCTTAATGTTTCGATTCGAGAATCAATCGCATTGCTACTGCAGGGAGCCTCTACTGTCTTGCCTAAAATAGAACAAAAGCCATATGAAGAGCAACTTGCAGCAAATTTTTTAACGAATGAAGCGGTTCTTACCTTATTCGGTAATGAAGATAATTTAAAGCAGGTTTTCCTTCGGTGGTTCATTAAAGTTTTTTTTAGAGCTGAAAATTCCCATATTAGAAAAGAATTGTTCATAAAACTCGAAGCGGAAGTTCAATTACCTTCGGATGTGATATTAAAATTTTTTCAATTGACGTACGATTTTCCAGATATAATAAAATCTCAACCAACTTATGCAAAATCAAACCAAAATTCTTTTAGAAAAAATAAAACCAAAGAAAGTCAAAATGATAAATATTCGATGTATGCTATTTATTGTTTAAAAAATAGAGACCTTGATCCTCTTATTCTAAGTTTTTATAAAAAAGCTAAGGAGCAAGTAAGCCTATTTAAGGAGAAAGAAGATCAAGGTCCTGAAGAGTTCGGTAATGAGACCGTTGTATTGAGGAAATCTAAAGAACGCCATCCATCAGTTACTACACTTTTTGATGATGATAAAGAATTAAAAGAAAAAGTTAAGTTACAAAGAGAGGATTCAAAAGGTAAGCTAAAATTAGCAAAACTACTTTCATCGGTAATTGGTGGCAACAAAATGGGTTTTTTTAATAGCACCTCTTCTATAACAGAAAGCTCTTTAACTGACTCTCTAGAGGAAGATGATAAAAATGAAGATGGAGATAATTTACAACCTACTGCTGTTCCTAGGGCAACACCTCAATCATCAGAGCAAGAAAAAAAGCAAGGAAGCACATTCCCTCTAAGAGTATTTCCTAATAAAGAGCTACCCCCCGTGCCAAAAAATAGCCACAAAAAGGAGGAGTCATCCTCTGCTTTACCCCTCCAAATGTAGGTTGATAGCAAATAAACCTTTAGGGGGCAATTTTAAAATAGGTCACAACAACTAATTGGTATTGCCTCCTCTTCTGCTGGCTGAGCAAAATAATAATTTAGTGTTTTCTTGTTCAGCCTTTCATAATACGTAAACTTTTCATTACTTAACAATTGATTCAACCATGATGCCTTCATATTAAGTGACGAGCCATAAAATTCACCAAGATCTACTTCAGTAAGTGAAAAAATCTTACCTATCCAAGGGTCAAGAAGAAAATCTTTTGTAATCACAACTGTATGTTCAATGTCTACGATATCATAAATAAAAGCGGGAATGTTTTTTTGTTTTAGCAATGCGGCCAAATAAAATGCTTGGTGTTCACAGTTTCCCGCCCTATGCACTGAAATTGTATATTTTATTGGTGCTCTCGCATCGAAAAAATCAATCTTTTGGTCCTCACGATACTTTGAAATTTTAAGCAAGAACGATCTCACTTCGCCTACTTCCCTCACTGCGATTAAGCTATTTTCATTATATTGGGCCATTCGCTCTTTGCCTATTTTTGCTGTTAGAGGATTAATCACTAATGCAGAAGTGCTGGCAATACACACTCCCATAGTGTTTTCCAGTGCGTTACATAAAGTTTCACGATATTGATTTGAAGGATTCATTTTGATTTTTTTGTTTTTGAAAAATTTAACTCGCATGACCAATCTCCATTTGGACTCTATACCCTAGGGTCTGTTTACAATTCGTTATCTTGAGCCAAAATGCTGCGATTTTAGAGCACCGAAACGGAGCATACACGAAGTATGTGAGTATCGGAGCGCATAAAATGCGCGGCATTTTGGCCAAGAAAGTAGAATTGTAGACAGACCCTAGTTATTGACAAAGAATTTTAAGCATAGCCCTAGTGTCAATGCTAAAATCTTTATACTCAAGAAAAGAAACTAAAATCAATCACTTTTCCTGTAGCTTACAATGAGTTAATATTAGGCACTATGACTATCTTAACGTTTTTTAAGCTTCATTTTTGAATTCCAAAACTGGCATATTACCGCGGCTAGAAAGAAACAAAGCGGTGAACACTAGAAATGGATATCCCCGGAAATAGATATATGATTTTTGGGTGTTTTCTGGCGAACTAAAAAAGAGAGGGACAATGGGCATTTTTAAGGATATTACACTCCGTTATTGTCAAAAAATATTGGATACCTACCAATTACAGGCGGATGAGAAAACATATAAAGGTAAAGAAGCTGAGTTATTAATTCAAAGAAATGAATGTGCACGATGTTTAATCAAGAAAATTAAAGAAATAAACGTTGATGGCGATGATTACACTGCTTATTTTGAAACCATTTTAAAGGAAATAGAATCGGTATTGAAGGAAGTTGTAGCTGCCGTCAAAGAATTTAATAAAGAACATAGCACCACCTTCACAACCGATCTTTACGAAACGTTCTTTACATCCAGTCTGATCAATTTCATTAATGCATTAAATGATCTCGTTCAAAACAGTCCCGATCTAATTACGGGTATTAAAGATACATCATTATTCAGCAATAATAGAACTGTTCCCTGGGTCAATCAATTTTCATTTATCTTATATGAATATATTCTTGAAAAAGAATTGGACTATGCTACCAATAAAGGTGAGCGCGATATTTTTGACGTAAAAAAACAATTGATTCTGAAATATGTTCAAAATGCAGGAAATCTTCATGCACGTTTTAAAGAAGATGAAACGGATACTGAATACCAAGCACTGATGAGGGTCTTATTAACGAGTATGAGTTCCGAAGAAAAGAGCATCCAACGGCGTAAATCTAATGAAAATAACACAGGTTATATGTCTTATCTGTCCCAAACATTTTATAAAGCCTCTGAAAAAGTACTTGGAAAAAATCAATTGGGGCAAAAAATCGAATTGTTGACTAAGGAATTTAATGAGCGAACAACAGGCAAGGGATTAGTGATGTAGCTAATCCCTTGTTCTGCACTACAGCAATTTTTTATTTGCTTGGCTGCCTCATACACCTGTCTCTTGATCCCATCGATGCCTATACCCCGCGGCTTGTCCGCGGGATCCTGTGTTTATGGTTTCCATTATATGAAAAATGAATAAATGTCAGCACACCTTAGTCTATCTAATGTGCTGATGTAGAAAATCATAGGCTTTTTTAGCATACTGAAAAGGAGGAGCTTTAGCTGGATCCTGTTCTGCTTCTACGATCATCCAGCCAGAATATCGATTTTTCCGCAACATGTGGATGATGGGAGCAAATTCAATGACACCATCCCCAGGAACCGTAAATACACCGGCTCGTACTGCATCCATAAAGTTCATCTGTTCATTCTTAACCCGGGTAAGGACTTCGCCACGAACATCCTTTAAATGAACATACACAATTCGATCATTGTATTTATTGATTAAAGCAAGTGAATCAATATCAGCAAATGCAGCATGGCCGGTATCAAGTAATAACGAAATCAATTGAGGACTCGTGTTTTCCATTAAATAATCAATTTCATGCGCATAAAAAACCCCTGTTCCTGCATGATAGTGATAAACAAGCCGCATATCAAAATCATAAGCAATCCGACCAATGGTATGTAATCCTTGAATCAGTTTTCCCCATTGCTCTTCATTAAACTCTGGTTTATGAGGACTTAAAATAGGCCGCTCTGTTCCTTGAATAGAGTGCCCGCATTCACACACATTAATAAAGGATGCACCCATAGCGCGCATAAAACTCAAATGTTCCATAAATCGCGATAAAGTATGTTCATACTGCGCAGGCTCAGTAAAAAAAGTACTGAACCAGGCACTTGATAGGTGTAATCCTCGATCATTTAAAGCTTTTTTTAACACAGAAATTTCTCGCGGATATTTATTACCCAATTCTGTACCTATATAACCCGCCTCTGACATTTCCCTAATGCATTGTTCAAAACTAATCTCTTTCCCTAATTCAGGATCGTCATCATTGCACCAGTTAATTGGTGCAATTCCCAGTTTAATGTGCATATATAATTCCTTAATATTCTCTAACCTGCTTCAATTGTTCTTTCATTACTTGATGTGCCTTAGCCACTTCTTCAGAATTGGATACCTCTGCTACCCCTACCCGCCACCAGGTTTGATAGCCATTACTCATGGTTTTAGGCAATATGGGCAATACAATCACTGTAGAACATTCTTCATTTCGCGCAGATTCAATGGCAACTGCCAATTGCTCATAAACATCCACAAAAAAAGTTTTAGCACTCAGCCCTTCAGCGTACTTGCAAAAATCGATGGGTAAATAATTCCCGGAAAGCTTCCTGGTTTTATCTTCTCGATAGCGAAACTCATTGCCAAAACCTTGGCTGCCCTGGCTTTCTTGTAAATTTCTAATGCATTGAAAACCATGATTATTAAAAAGAATGATGGTTATTTTCTTGTGTTCCTGGATGCTGGTAAGCAACTCTGAATGCATCATCACAAAGCTACCATCGCCCACCAAAACATACACTTCGCCGGGAGTATTTTCTTTAGCAAGCCTTACCCCTAAACCTGCAGCAACTTCATAACCCATGCACGAGTATGCATATTCCAGATGATAATCTTTAGGCTTTTTGGATTTCCACAGACGATGCAAATCTCCGGGTAAACTGCCTGCGGCACAGATAATGACATCATCCTCGGTCACCATTTCATTTAACAAACTGATGACCTTAGTTTGTGATAAGCCATCCTCTTCAGCATGAGCTGGGGTATAAATTCGTTTTAATTCCTTCTGCCATTCATTTTGATGGTGCTTCACGCATTGTTGATACTCTTTAGATGTTTGATAAGCCCCTAATTTTTTCCCTAATTGTTCTAAACCTGTTTTTGCATCCCCTTTCAACATCAAACCATTCATTTTGATTGCATCAAAACGGGAGACATTCAGATGAATGATTTGACATTCTTCATTTTTAAAACCCCATTTAGACGCAGTAGTAAAATCTTGCAGACGCGAGCCAATCACTAAAATCACATCCGCTTGTGCTGCCAGAACATTAGCCACTTCAGAACCAGTGACACCTATTCCACCTACATTCATACAGTGACTGTCTAGCAAAGCACTTTTTCCAGCCTGAGTTTCAGCAACTGGGATTTTATGGTGTTCTGCAAATTGCGATAAAACTTCTGTTGCAAATGAATAATGAACACCGCCTCCTGAAATAATAAAGGGTTTTTTTGCTTTTAAAATAAGTTGGACTGCTTCATCCAGAGCGCGCTCACTAACAGGCTCTCTATCAATATGCCAAAAACGTTTTTCAAAAAAAGAATACTCATAATCATACGCTTCGGACTGTACATCCTGCGGTAAACATAATGTAACCGCACCCGTTTCAACAGGATCCGTAAGTACCCGCATTGCATTGATGCACGCTGTCATCAATTGTTCGGGACGTGCAATTCGATCCCAATATTTACTCACCGGTTTGAAGCAGTCATTCACAGACAGGGTATAATCATGTGACACCTCAAGTTGTTGCAATACGGGATCCGGTTGTCTGCAGCTAAAAATATCGCCCGGCAACAGCAATAAAGGGATTCTGTTTGTGGTTGCTGTAGCTGCTGCGGTAATCATATTGGTCGCACCTGGACCTATAGAGGAAGTACAGGCAAAAATACTTAATCTGTTTTTTTGTTTTGCATAAGCTGTAGCTGCGTGTGCCATTCCTTGTTCGTTATGTCCCTGATAATAAGTCAAGCCATAATTGTCATACTCAAGAGCCTCACCTAAACCCGTCACATTCCCATGCCCAAAAATTCCAAATACTCCTGCAATAAACTGATGTGCATTACCATCCAGCACTACGTATTGATTCGCCAAAAAACGCAATAAAGCCTGAGCCATTGTCAATCTAATTTTCATGAAAACTATCCTTTAAGATTTTTTTTAGGGGTTGACCGCCGTTCCATCCCCTACGTTGTTGCAAATCGATGCATGTAGCCTGGGTGAAGCGAAGCGTAACCCGGGTTATGGAAACGTGATGTTTATCCACGGGTTACGGCTTCGCCTGCATCCAGGCTACATTACTTCCTATAATATATCACTCTTGTACGGAGCGTAGGCTAGTCGCCATGGTGGTCAAGACCTTTTTTCCATACCCTGTTATTTGCCTTATGCGTTCTTGTCCATTCATGTTCTTTAATAAAAGTCGGTGTCGTATAAGGATTATCTTTTAAATGACGAATAAACCAAAGCGTATAAAGAGCATATCCTGGAGCAGCACAATGAGCATGGGTCTGGCCATTAGCAATTCGATACGTATCATAATTTTCGATACGTAAAACCTCTTTTCCATTTTCACCAAACGCATAACCTTGAGGTTCAGAAAAACGGTAATGATAGATTTCAGGTTGATCATGATAATGAGAAGGATAACTGGACCATCGTCCTTGAAAAGTAATAATTTCTCCAACGACCAGATTAGACTCAGGTCTGTTGCGTTTATCAAAAACAGTCCTCACGATACGATATGAGCTATCGTCTAGAATGTCTTTTCCTCGATTATCCATCTCCAAAAGATTGGATTGATTAAATAATAAAGGAGCAAATACGGCATGATTCTCTGTCTCAATCAACAAAATTTCACAATCAGTCAAAGCGTCAACAGAAGCTCTTGAGCCTTCCGGACAATGCAAAACAATAGGCTCCTGAGAAAAATAATCGTATCGCGCTGCATGTTGGCTTTGATGTGCATAATGAAATACTACTTTTCCGGTCATTAATAGGGCAGCAAATTCATAACGCTCATTGAATAAGTAACTTTGCCCGGCATCTAATTTAATCGAGCTAAAACTCATGCCCTGAGACAAGGAATCCAGTGTGACAATGGCATTTAATCCTCGCTTGAAACCCTGTGGGTTTTTAATAAGAATCTGAGAGTTATGCTGATTATGCTTTTGATGGAGTTGCAGCAAATGAGCGCTGTTCCAAATGTGCGGTTCTTTATCAAAATTTTGAATAAAATAGTCTAGTTCTTCTTTATAGGGGATAGCTGGAGCACAACCGTGGCGAGTGACTACCAAAGCTCCGCTTGCATTTGCATAGGTCGTAGCGGCCTCCCAGGATTTTCCTCGCAAAAGAGCAGATAAGAGGCCAGCCATAAATCCATCGCCAGCTCCTAGCACATTAAGTAGTTCCACAGGAAACGGCTTAGATTGTAAGTGCTGGCTGCTGTTGGCAAAATGAACCGTACACCCTTTCTCGCCACGCTTTATCACCACGGGCGCCTGAGTCAATTCCCTTATTTTCTCTAATGCATCATCGACGTCCTCACATCCGCCTGCGATACAAATTTCTTCCTCAGTGCCTACGATTAAATCACAATGAGATAAAATACGTTGATAGGTCTTACTTACTTTTTGGCTATGGCGATATCGCGTTTCCCCATCCCCTAATGCCGTTAGTCCCCAAAGAACAGGACGATAATCCAGGTCAAGAATTAGTGCAGTTTCAGCTTTTTTTGCGAGTTGGACAACCTCTTCAGTAGTTCGTAGCATTGCATCTGTAGATAATCCGGTACCCGTTATTAAAATGGCTTTCGCCTGTTGCAATACGTTCTGATTTATTTGCTGCGACTTAATTTGCATGTCTGCACAATCAGTACGGTAAAACATCAAAGGAAATTCATGAGGAGGCTTAATACCCAGCAAGACAAGTCCTGTTAAATGATGTTCCGTTGTTTGCAACAAATCGGTATTGACTCCTTCGGCGTGTAATTCATTTTTTAAAAACCGCCCCATCTCATCGTGGCCCACACAAGAAAACATCATGCACTCCAGTCCAAGGCGGGCAGCGCCCACCGCAATGTTCCCTGCACACCCCCCTAGATATTTTTTAAAACTCTGAGCGTCGCTAAGCGATACACCAATTTGCTCCGCATAAAGATCAACTGCTACTCGCCCCATGCAAATCAAATCCACAGATCGATTTGCATCAAAGTAAAATGCTGGATAAATCATGTCGTCCTCAACTCAGAAAAACAGGTAATTTAGTAACTAAAGACTGTTTCGCAGCTTGAGCGATGCGCAAAGCTTGTAACCCATCTCTTCCAGAAACAGGGCTGGGTTTATTATGCAGCCATGCATCATAAAATGAATTTAACTCCGCTCTAAAAGCCTGATGATACCGCTCAAGGAAAAAATATTCTGGATTGGCTTGTTCTGTGCTGGTATTCGCATAATGAATCACGGAGTGTTTCAATTGATTATTGGCCAACAACATTCCTTCTTTACCAAACACTTCAATCCGTTGATCATATCCATAAACCGCCTGGCGACTGTTATCGATGACGCCCATAGCGCCATTAGCAAAACGCATTTGTATGATTGCAGTATCCACATCATCCAATGCTTCAAAATCAGGATTAATGAGTACTGCACCCGTTGCATACACCTCAATGACTTCCGATTGGGTTAAAAAACGAGCCATATCAAAATCATGAATGGTCATGTCCATAAACAGGCCGCCTGAGGTTGCACAATATTCCTTGGTAGGACAGACAGGATCACGAGATGTAATCTTAACAAGATGAACTGCGCCAATTTCGCCTGCTTGCACCTGTTGTTGCAGATGGGCAAAACTTGGATCAAAGCGTCGATTAAAACCGAGCTGCAATAACGTGTTGTTTGTCTGCACTGTGTGTAACGCATCCAAAATTTCTTTCTCATTCAAACCTATTGGTTTCTCACAAAATATCGCTTTACCTTCTTCACTGGCAGCTTTAATCTGCTCCACATGCAAATTCGAAGGTGAAGCAATCAGAAGTGCATCCAGATGTTGATGGAACAGCACGTCTTCAAAATGAGTATATTGCCCTGTAATCGATAATTTATCTGCCCATTCCTTATTCAGGTAAGGATCTGCAATGGCGAGTAATTCATATTGTGGTAAATAATATTTGATATTCTCTGCATGTAACTTACCGATTCGTCCCGCACCAATGATACCTATACGACATGTTTTTTGTTGATTTGCATCATCCATTTTTTAATCTCTCACTAATTCAAATTCGTTTGTTTTTATTTCTGATAATGGTTTGCCAATGTCTCTGATCTTTTTACCTGACATCAAATTGTTTTCTATTTTTTCCAAAGAAGTACCTGTCGTCTCAGGTACAAAATGATAAATAAAGAAAAAAGCCAGCAAACATAATGAACCAAATAAAGTAAAAGTAAGTCCTTCTCCTAAATTTTGATAAATCGCTAAAAAAGATATAGACACCACAAAATTAGCGCCCCATTGCGCTACTGTGGCAATGCTCATCGCCAGACCACGTACAGATAAAGGATAAATTTCAGAGATCAAAACCCAAAATAAAGAACCTACACTAATGCAGTAACCCATTACGTATGCTGATAAAGCACCCAATATCCAAAATTTTTGACCCGGTAATTCCGTATTAAATAACAAGCTCACTGCAAAAAGGCTCAGTGCAGCGATCATCGCACCGCTTAATAACAAGAAACGTCGGCCTAATTTATCGATATAAAATAAAGTAAGTAAAGTAAATAAAAAATTAACCGCCCCCATACAAAAGGTAGCCAAAATTGCATTCGAAACAGGATAAAAACCTGCAGATTCAAAAATAACAGGGCCGTAGTACATCACTGCATTAATTCCAGAGAACTGTTGAAATATTCCCAAAACGATGCCAACCATGAGTGCAAAAACAATTGGGGCTCTGAACAATAAATGATGATTCGGTTGGGTTTGTTGTATCGTGTTCTGAATCTCATCAACTTCTTTTTGAATATCATAACCTGATGGGCGAATACGTCTTAAAATGTGCAAGGTTTTATCCATTCCATATTTCTTCATGAGCCAACGCGGTGAATGGGGAACAAAATGCATTCCTGTAAATAAAATCAGTGCAGGAATACACCCCATCCCAAATAAGAGTCGCCAACTGTTTACAGAGTAATCATGAAAAAAATAACCGATTAAATATGCTATTGCCTGACCAAAGGTAATCGTTAATCCATTAATCAACACTAAAGTTCCTCTTCGATTGGGAGGAGCAATTTCTGCAATAAATAATGGAGCAATGTAAGAAGCAATTCCGATGCAAATACCGATGATAAATCGACCAATTAATAACAGAATAAAATCATGGGTGATTGCACAGAGTACCGTCCCTAAAATAAACCCCATAGCAACTGTTTTGAGTAGAAAACGCCGACTTAACCTATCGGCAAAGAAACCACTTAAAGGAATACCAAGAACACAACCAAGTATACTAATGCTTACTACTTGAGACCATTGCCACTCAGAAAGAAACAATTGGGCCATCACCTGATCTTTAACATCGGCGATCACGCTGGAATCAAAACCAAATAAAAAGCCACCAAATCCAGCAATCAGGGCGACAAAAAAAACAAATGAATTAACTCCTGCATTCACAGCATCACCTTCCCTAGCTCATCCTTAATGGCTTGTGATGTTATCATTCTCCTTGTTGAATAAATAGATGGTAATGTCCGAGAATAAACAATTTTCTAGCGAGGTATTTTTAATTACCCTTACTTGAGATGAGCTAAGAAAGATAGTGACCGTAGCCTGGGTGAAGCGAAGCGTAGCCCGGGTTTTCATGACCCATGATTTCCCGGGTTACGCTTCGCTTCACCCAGGCTACAACCTTAGGAATGACAGAGTTACCTTTTTATTTCACTATAGATATTCCTTGATGAAATACCATGCGCCATACGTCATTTTTTCTTCTCCAAATCGAAATACGTCGTGCACATTTACTTTCTGAAAAATGGTTTTGCTTCATCTCACTAAGGTACGTTAATAAAACCACATCTTCTGTCAGGAATTTTGCCTCAAACTCCCTACCTTTTGCTTCAGAATAATCATCCTGCGCCAACCATCGAGCGACTTCATTTTTATCATGGATTGTACCGTTACTCGCATATTCTAAAAATTCATCATCGATTAAATTGATTAAAATATCGACTGAATCAATCTTAGCAAGCAGCTGTTTTTCATGATTAATAATTTGGTTTACAATTAACTCCATCAATTATTTCCTCTCGAGTCAATTTATACAGTCAGTTAGGGATCATATACGCTATTTACACAAATTTTTTTCAAAAATATGATAGTATATGTAAAAATGAGTGATGCAAAGTAAGAAATTATCTCGACCATGAAATAATATACTTTCTAGTTTTATACTTTTCTTAAGCACTATATAAGATGCTGTATTTTGAAAAAAGCCTTTTTTCCTTTACCAAGGTTAAGTTATGAAAAAAAAGCGGATTATTATTGGCATTACTGGGGCTTCCGGAATTATTTATGGGATCCGTCTCTTGGAGTTATTAGCCAATACAGAGTATGAAACTCATTTAATCGTATCTAAAGCCGCCCAACAAACTCGCGCCTATGAATCCCAACTTTCTGCAGCAGACCTTTATCATCTTGCAGATAAGCATTATCCAATTCATGATATCGCCGCTTGCATTTCGAGTGGTTCTTATATTACTTCGGGCATGATCATTGCACCGTGCTCTATGCGAACTTTAGCAGACATTGCTTGCGGGACAACCTCTAATTTATTAACCCGCGCAGCGGATGTTATTTTAAAAGAACGCAGACGATTAGTATTAATGGTTCGTGAAACCCCTCTGCATCTTGGACATATTGAAAATATGAAACGGGCGACAGAAATAGGTGCTATTATTGCTCCTCCGGTGCCTGCATTTTATAATAATCCTCAAACAATCGATGATCTTGTTACTCATAGCGTTGGACGCGTTCTTGATTTGTTTGGTATTGAGCTCAATTGCATTAACCGTTGGGATGGAAAAGAATAGAACGGTCCCTAAATATGGAGATTAGTATGCAAGATATTCAATCACCTCCCTGGCCCAGCCCATAGATTCTGACAAATCAACGCTAGAAAGATGACACTCCATATCCTGTTTCTCATCAATATATCTCATTGATTTCTGTCCCTGCATTATTGTGATATAAACATTGTTAGTAGGCCAACAATAAAAGGAGATAAATAATTAGCGGTACAACTCCGATTTTCAGTGATTTATTAACAAGGAATGTAAATGATTACGAACCAATTATTTAGAAAATTTATCGCCATTTCTTATCTCTTTGCTGCTGTATTATCACTTAGTTCGTGCACAAAAGATGCAAGCTCTAACCCAAAAAATATTGGTGAAGAATATGGTGCCAGCGATCCTGGATGGCGTTAGACACTTATTTGCTTCATCCAGCGTCTCACATTAGGTTATAACGATTACTGCGTTTCTTCTTAAAAGTGTTGCAAAACATAGCTGTATTTAGTCTGAACTTCATCGTTTGTTCTTTTGCCCATTTTTAATGAAAAATCCACCTCAAAGCACTCATGTCAATTAATTTTCAAGCAGAGTTTAAAATTTTTTTTCAATATGAATGTATAATATACATATAAGATCGTGTATCAAGAGGTGAAATATGCGCTCTAGATTAGTAAGAGAAAATATTGAAATGGATAGTGGTGGAGGTATAAGTAAATCAGGTTCTAATACGGAGTATTTTACCGATGGTTTTGGCGGATGTACCGCAATTGGTATCGATACTGACTCAGGAATGTATGGCCTTTATCATCTGCGCTCAACGTTATCAACTGAGCCACAAATGATAAAGACTGCTAAGGACTCCAATGAGCCTTTTAGAGAATGGGTAAAAGCACTAGCCATAGAAGCCAATGGAGAAACGATTCATTTTAAAATTGGTACGCCAAGAAGTCATCTCAATAACACTCTTGTAGAGCGGCACCCTGAAGTAGGTATGGAACGATATATCAGGGGCTTATTATTGTATGAAATTAAACAATTATATCCTGAAATTGCTCATATCCCCATAAACTTTGATATTACCATGCTGAATATGGTTGGGGTTGACAGCGTAGCCGTTACAGAACAAGGGATGACGTGTTTCCATTATGGTCAAGTAGTTAAAATCAAATTAGCAGATTATCAAACCGACGAAGAAATATTTGAGCATTCCGGTTGGACCACTACACAATGCCTCAATAATATAAAATCCTTTCCCATAGATTATGATGGAAAACTCTTAGAAAAATACCAACAAAGATTTGATCTAGAGCAAATGGAAAAAGCTCAAAAAATATTGGAAGCCCAACAACAAGAGCTGGAGAGGCAGCAAAAAGATCGAAGAGAGATGGTCAAAATGATAACAGACCCTATGGTTCAGACGCTAAACAATGTGTTAGTGCGATACAAATCCAAATTTGACCAAGGATCTAAAGAAGATATAAAAGCGCTTAATGAATGTCTGTTCTTAGAGGACTTATCCAGGGTAGTGGGGGCTGGTGATCTGAAGTCCTTACAAGAGATGAAAAAACTTCCCTATTTTAAACAAGTTACAGAGGATGATTCCTTTTTGTCTTTCTTTAAAAAAGAGCAAAGCGAAATTGGAAAGCTTTTTAACAAGGCTGAAAAACTCTTAATTAATATTCAGGAATTATACCCTGAAGAAGCTCTTAGACATGGTTCACAAGCATCAATGTAGGATTGAGTTAAAGCTGACATATGCTTGCTCGAATCGAAGTGGTAATGGATAGTGGTGGATCTATAGCCGACAACCCTTCATTTTGAGCTTGGTACGCATTATCTTCCGAAAAAACCACCGACTCCAGTTCCACAATGGGAGGCCCAGATGGATATAGTTAATAAGTTAAGATACTAACCCTCTGTTTTTACGAAACAAAAAATCGATACAGCATCACTCCTTCAATTTTTGTAACAAAGTGTCGCAACCTGTTTCTTAAATATCTAATGCGTGCAACAAAAACATCATGCTAAGATACAGTTCCTCAATAATTATTAATCAAAATTTGCAAGAAAGGTTTTTACTTTTCCACTGCGATGTTTCATGGTTTAGAGAAACAGAAATAAAGAAATAAGTTCTATGCCGCAATCTACTGGATTCTGCATTGTTTTAGGGGTTCTGCTATGCAACAAAGACAAGAAAATAAATATGATACTCAGTTTAAAATACTTCTGTTAGGTAATAGCCGCGTAGGAAAAAGTACTCTATTGCACAAATTTGTCGGTGAACCTTGCGATGACTTTTATAATGCGAGTTCAGGGGTCGATGTAAAAGAAAAGATAGTCCCTTTTTTTAATAGTCGAATAAAACTACGTATTTATGATGTCGGCGGTAACCCTGGGTTTGAGTTTTTACTGAAAGAATATCTTCGCATTGCTGAAGGTGCGTTTGTCTGTTTTGATATCACATATCCTTTTTCTTTTGAAAATGTAGAAAACCAAATTAAAAAAATTAGGGCTATTAAGACCAATATTCCCATATTTCTTATTGGTTGTAAGGGTGATTTAACTCATACACGTTCAATCAGTACAGAACAAATAAACAAACTGGCAGAACGATTAGGGCTTCCCTATTTTGAAACATCAAGTCATAAAGAGATCAATGTAAAAGAACCTTTTATGCAAATAATGCAGCAAATGTACTTTTTAGCTGCACTCAACAAAGTGAAACCCGTTTTGGAGCAACACCTGAATGATTATTTGAAATTACCCTCATCCAACAATTATCCTGGTATCTTTATCAGTCGAAGTACAAAGGAGGAGATTTTAAAAGATGAATATAAAAGTCATTTTGATAAATTAATCCAAGCCAGTAGTGTGGAAGAACTAAAGGATTTTTTTAGAGAAACATCACATATTATTGAACGAGCAGACCTTCTTTTTGCCAGTGAAAATCCACTTTTAAGCATTGTAGCTGCAAGTCCTTTATCAAAAACATTGAAAAACATATTATCTGATTTACATAAAGCGACAAAGTACTTTGTCGATTTATCCGAGTTAGCTCATTTAAAATTACAACTTTGATATGAATGAAAAGGTACATAAGCCTTTGAAAAATTGGCTTATGTACCTTTTTATTCATCACTCACTAATAAATTGTTTCTGAAGAAACGTTATAACCGTCACCCGCGTATTCCCAAAAAAAATATTTACCCCTAAAATAAAAAAATAAGAGACCTATTTAAAAACGATTATGGATTCAACAAAGAGGAAAAGTATTTTTGCTGGTTTATATGGAAATACTTTAGAGTGGTTCGATTTTCTTCTTTACGCCAATTTTACCCCCCTATTTGCTCAATTATTCTTTCCCTCAGACGAGTATTTTATTTCTCTACTCCTCACCTTTGGGGTATTTTCGGTCGGTTTTTTTATGCGTCCATTAGGAGGTATATTACTGGGACATTATGCAGATCAAATTGGCAGACGAAAAACCCTAATTCTCTCCGTATCTATTATGACCTCTTCAACTGCATGTATTGCTTTGATTCCCGATTTTAATTCTATAGGTATTATTGCTCCTGTATTATTTATTTTTTTTAGATTAATTCAAGGAATTGCAGTAGGAGGAGAACTTCCAGGTTCAACCACTTTTCTTATTGAACATATGGCAGATCATAGGCGTGGTTTTGCGGGAAGCTTAGTATTAAGCACTGCTTTTCTAGGCATTTTTTTGGGTTCATTGACTGCCTCTTTACTTAGTGTTTTATTGACTGAAGACACGCTTCGGGCCTGGGGATGGCGTTTGGCCTATTTAATCGGTGCATTCCTGGGATTAATAGGAATTTATTTACGCATTACAAGTGTTGAGCCTGCTACCTTTTTGAAAGCCAAGCATACCACAGAACTTCCTGCAAAAATTGTGTTTTTTGGTTATACGCGCAAATTAGTGTTAGCCATTATTTTTACGAGCATTATGGCAATGAGTAACTACCTACTCATCGCTTATATAACGAGTTTTCTAGTGAAATCAGAAGGATTTTTATTAAAAGATGCTTTAGTAGCTAATTTTATTGCACTACTCGTTTTAACACTATTAATTCCTTTGATGGGTTTATTATCAGATTATTTCGGCAGGAAGCCCATTTTTTTGTTGGGTGCACTGGGTATTTTCATTTTTATTTATCCCCTATTTATTCTTTTTTCAAGCGGCATTTGGTGGCAAATACTCTTAGGAGAAATCGTCTTGGCAATCATACTTGCACCATTGAATGCGGCCGTTCCTACCATGCTTGCAGAGATGTTTCCCACAGCGATTCGCGCCAGTGGAGTATCTATTGGCTATAATATTGGCCAAGCGGTTTTTGGTGGAACAATACCTTTGGTTTCTTTAACTTTAGTTGAATTAACTGGAAATAAATATGCTCCTGCGTTTTATATTCTATTTTGGGTGATTATAGCTATTATTGCTGCTCGCTTTGCGCGAGAGACTTATCTTGATAAGTTAGACTAAAATGGCTATGCCGAATTACGCCAAAAATAAAAAAATGTCAGTGAGTAGTCTTACTCATCTAGGTATGTTAGCTTTATAGAAAGCAAACAGAATGACTTACGTGATGAACAACTGGATTATAAAAACTACCTTATTCAGTCTATTGATTGTTTATTCAGCTTTGGGTTTTACTGAAACCCATAGGGACAGTGTTTCTAAAGAAGAAGTAAATGGTACCTTCATTATGAAATTTCCTGCACCCCATAACGATCTTTCCAATACTCTGACCGTTCGTGCTCTTGGCGGTGGCAAAATTAATATTTCTTTTAATTTAGTCTACCCTTATGAGGTAAACGGTGAACTTCAAGCCAATACAGGAGAGTTATCCGGTATTGCTTCTATTAAAGGAGACACTGCGGTTTACTCCTCTTCTGAATACGGCCAATGTACCATTACCCTAACCTTCATCAAACCCGGCATGTTGTCTGTCAAACAAGAAGGCTCTGATGCGGATTGTGGTTTTGGTCATAATGTTTATGCCGACGGAACTTATTATAAAAAACAAAAATAGAAGAATCTCTTGAATCCGAAGCGGTTTGCACATCAAATAGGCTATTGATATATCAGCATTTATTTTTTCAAAAGTCATTTTTTTACAAATAAAAACTGTACAATTTCAAATCAACCACAAATGTCTTCTATAATAAAAAGAAGCGTCCTTCGCTTTAAGAGCTACACGCTGTCGAATGATGGAAAGGACATAAATGATTTCTATATCCGGATATGCATTATGCGAAAAAATGCGCCGCAACCACAATATTGATACCTATTATGCCCTACGATTAAAAGATAGGTGCAGAGTCCTGCTAAAAACCCCCAATAAATTTCATTCGAGCTCTGAAAATTTAGCCATTTTACAACATGAATTTCATTTACTGAATATGATTGAAACGCCTACGATCATCAAAGCTTATGATTTTCTGCAAAATACCCAGGCACCTGTTTTAATCCTAGAGGATGTAAAAGGACAGTTGCTCACTTCCTATCTTTTAATGCATCAATTAAATATTGGCGATTTTTTTAACTTAGCATTGCAACTCGTTGATATTTTAGGAGAATTGCATCAACGCCAAATTATTCATAAAGAAATTAATCCATCCAACATTGTTATAGATCCTGAAAATATGGTTCTTAAATTGGTGGACTTAAGCGCTTCAACAAAGCTTACCGAAGAAACGTTTGATTATCTCAATCTAAGCGAATTTGAAGAAGGCCTGGCTTATATTTCACCTGAGCAAACTGGAAGGATAAACCGGCCTATTGACTATCGTACTGATTTTTATTCATTGGGTATTACCTTCTATGAAATGCTGGCAAATCAATTGCCATTTCAAGCAGTTGATGCGCTTGAGTTAGTACATTGCCATATTGCGAAAAAACCACCAACCGTATTACACGTTAGGCCAGATACACCCAAAATGCTCGCGGCTATTATCGATAAGTTATTAGGCAAAATGCCGGAAGAACGTTATTCAAGCATTATTGGATTGAAGTCCGATCTTCAGGAGTGTTTTAAACAATGGCGACTTAAAGGCTCGATTAGTGACTTTTCACTGGGTACACATGATATTCGCGATCACTTAATCATTTCTCACAATTTATATGGTCGAGAAAAGCAAGTTAACCAGCTAATCAAAGTATTTAACCGAGTTTGTCAAGGTACTAAAGAAATGATCTTTGTTGCGGGTTATTCTGGCATTGGCAAAACGTCTTTAGTTAAAGAGGTGCATAAACCTATTATCCAGCATAAAGGCTATTGCATCCAAGGTAAATTTGACCAGTTACAGCGAAGTATTCCCTATAGTGCCATTGTTACTGCCTTTAAAAATTTGGTCAAACAAGTCCTTTCCGAAAGTGAAGAGCGATTAGAAAAAATAAAAAAACTTCTTATTTATTCATTGGGCAATGTGGGACAGGTTGTTATCGATGTAATTCCAGATGTTGAGTTAATCATAGGAAAGCAAGCTCCCATACACTCTTTGAATCCTACTGAAGCCCAAATTCGCTTTAACCTAGCATTTCAAAATTTTGTACGCGTATTTGCTCAACCTGAGCATCCACTAGTTCTGTTTTTGGATGATTTACAATGGGCGGATAATTCGTCACTAAATTTCATAGAAAACTTATTACACGATCGGGAAACAAATTATTTACTTATTATTGGGGCTTATCGAAATAATGAAATTAATGAGAATCACCCATTGCAATTAAGCATAAGTAATTTAAATAAAAATAAAGCGAATCTAAGTACTCTAACTCTAAAACCTTTGCGATTAAATAATGTCCAAGAACTTTTACTCGATACATTGTCCGGTTCACAAAGAAAAATCCAAGGACTTGCTCAATGTATTTATGATAAAACACAGGGAAACCCTTTTTTTATTAACGCATTTCTTAGAAACATTTATGAGCAAAACATACTTAATTTTTCTTATAAACGAGGTGCATGGGAATGGGATTTAGCCAAAGTTCAACAACAAAGTGCTACAGATAATGTCATTGATTTGTTAACTTCCAAAATTCATTTACTTCCCAATACTACCCAGGAAATTTTAAAACTCGGCTCATGCTTTGGTTATCAATTTGATTTTAATACCTTAAAAGTTATTAGTAATGAATCAACGAGTCAAATTGCAGAACAACTGTGTCAGGCAATTAAAGCAAATCTTATTTATCCACTTGAAGAAAGTTATAAAACATTGGGTCTAATGGGACTTAATGAACAGGTTGCCACTGTCGATACAAACTCACTACGGTATAATTTTTCTCATGATCGCATTCAGCAAGCAGCTTATGAACTTATTGATGTACAAGACAGACCAAGTATTCATTTAAAAATTGGTCGTTTATTATTAAAAGACAAACCCTTAATAGAAAATGATGAACGATTATTTGATGTACTCGAGCACTTTAACCAAAGTGTTGCCTTAATTCGTGATTCCAAAGAAAGACTAAAACTAGCTCAATACAATTTATGGGCTGGTCAAAAAGCAAAACTCGCATCTGCTTATTATGCGGCTAATGAGTATTTGTCAGCAGGTATTGAATTATTAAAACCGAATACTTGGGAAAAAAAATATAATTTAACATTCCAGCTTCACAAAGAATTAGCTGTTTGTAGATATTTAATTGGTGATTTTAAAGCAGCAGATAAATTTTTTTCTGAACTGTTACACCACGCAAAAAATGCACTCGATAAAATTGAAATCTATCGTTTAAAAATTGAGATGTTATCCGCCTTGGGTAAACATGCTGAAGCCTTAGAAATGGGATTGAGTACATTGCGAAATTTTGGCATCAAACTACCTAAAAAACCCAATTTAATACATGTTTTAATTGCTGTTTATAAAGTAAAACTCCAACTAAGAAATACTAAAGTAGAAGCTATAAATTTACCTTTAATGAACGATTCAAAACAAATAGCGCTTGTGAATTTAATTACTCAATTATTCAATAGCGCATTTATCACGAATCAACAGCTTTTTGTTATTCTCACCTGCAAAAATATTAGTTTAAGTTTAAAGTATGGTTATACCGAAAGTACCTCAATGTCCATCCCGGTTTATGCATTTATAATAATGCACTCATTAAATCTTTATCATGAAGCACTTTCCTTTGTAACACTTTATAACAACCTAAAACAAAAATACGGAGCATCAAATTTCGAAGGAAAAAACCAATTTGTATTAGGCTCTTTTATTGAACCTTATCAAAGGTCAATGCATCTTTGTAATAACACAATTACTAAAGCATTTAGACTGTGTTGTGAGGTTGGAGATTTAGTATACAGTAATTACAGTAACTTACTTTTGGTTCTTCATTCGCTTTCAGCAGGAAAAAAACTTGATGAGGTTAAAAAGAACGTGCAGTCTGCACTGGCTTTTATGTCACGCGTTAAAATTTCTGATTTTATTGAAGTAGCAAAATTTTGGGATTATTTATGCCAATGTTTGGAAAAGCCAGGCTCCACAAAGATTAAACAAATATCCTTATTCGAAGAAAATATTATTAAAGGAAGAAATAAAACCGAATTAAGCTTTTTCTATAGCTCTTTGACCTTATTACATTTCCTGCTTGGAAATTTTTCTGAGGCAATTAAAGCAGGAACAAATCATGAGCGTCATTCTGAATACGATAAAGGTTTGATAAGTCATTTAGATGGTAAGTTTTTCTATGCTTTATCCCTATTTTGCCAATTGCCTTATTTATCCAAATCTACGTACCGGCTTGCTTTAAAAAAATTAAAACAACTGGATCTTTTTATTAAAAAATATACTCATTGGTGTCCGGAAAACTTTAAATCCTATTTCATACTTCTTGAGGCTGAATTCTCACGTTTGGACAGGCGGCATGAAAAAGCTCTTGCACTTTATGAGCAAGCGATAGAAACAGCATCGGTAGGAGGACTCATTTTAATAGCCGCCATTGCAAATGAACGCGCTGCATATTATTGCCTTGAGCTTAACTTAAACCAAATCGCAAAAATTTATTTTCATAATGCACATTGTTATTTTAAAGATTGGGGAGCAAATACCAAAGTGAAGCTGTTGGAGCCAATGAGTCTTCCAGCGACATCAGACCTTTCCACTTCTACGCATATGCTCCCAACAACGCAAGCTAAAGCAAAAAATCAGACAATTGATATGTTGACCATTTTAAAATTTACTCAACTTATCTCCAGTGAAATTCGTTTAGATAAATTACTGCAGAATCTTTTAGTTATTGTATTAGAACATGCCGGAGCACAGCGAAGTATTATTTTAACTAAAAACAGTGAGAAATGGGTTGTCGAAGCTGAAGGCGATTTAGAGCAGCAGAGTATTTATCTTAGTGACTCTGAAGATACAGAGAGAGAAATCAAATATCCGGTTTCCATTTTAAATTATGTTCAGCGAACACAAAAACCGATTATTTTAAATGATGCCATTCAGTCAGAATTAACTTTTCAAGACGAATACGTTCAGGGAGAAAATCCACGTTCGCTTTTAATGATGCCTCTGTTTTACAAAGGAAATTTGTGCCGAGTGTTGTATTTAGAGAATAACAGTACAAGTCATACATTTACACCAAACCATTTGGACAGTCTTCAATTACTTGCCTCCCAAGCAATGATTTCGCTTGAAAATGCGAAACTCTATTATCAAGCAACTCACGATCCTTTAACCGGATTGGCCAATCGAAATATGCTGTATGAATTTTTTCAACAAATGACCAAACAAATAACGCATTTTAATGAGAAAGTTGCATTATTATTCCTAGATATCGATTATTTTAAAGTAATAAACGATACCTTGGGGCATGATAATGGAGATAAGTTATTGATTCATATTGCCAAAACGATTAATTCATGTTTGCGTGAATGTGATTTTGCCACGCGCCTGGGCGGAGACGAATTTACAATCATACTGTCCAATATCAACTCCAAAAATCAAATCACTATGATAGTAAAAAAATTATTAAGTGAAATTTCGAAACCTGTTCCAATTGACGGACATTTAATTCGAATTGCATCCAGTATGGGAATCAGTATTTTCCCTGAGGATGGCCAAGATATTAAAACGCTTCTTAAGTTAGCGGATACCGCTCTTTATCAAGCGAAAGAAAAGGGTAGGAATCAATTTCATTATTATTCAACAGAGTTGTATGAAGAATATCAGCAAACTCATGGCCTGGGTAAAGAGTTACAACAAGCTTATGATAAACAAGAGTTCTTCTTAATGTATCAACCGTTTTACACCACAGATGGACATATCATAGGGCTTGAATCTTTATTGCGTTGGAATCACCCTGAAAAAGGAATCATAGAAGCATCAAAATTCATTCATAGTTTAGAAAAAAGCTCATTAATGATTCCTGTTAGCGAATGGATTATTAAAAACACCTGTCATCAAGCAAAAATATGGTGCGATCAAAAAATACTACCAGGCCCCATTGCAATCAACATATCAACAATACAATTCATTCAACATTCACTGAGCAAAATCGTTGCCGATGCTTTAGCTGAAGATCAACTGGATGGATCATGTATTGAATTGGAAATTACGGAATCCGTTTTCATTGAGTACAATGATAAGCTGTATAAAGAAATTGACGCATTAAAAGGAATGGGTATTCATTTAGTAATTGATGATTTTGGAACGGGCTATTCGAGTTTGTCTTACTTAAAAAACCTACCGATTAAGAAAATAAAAATAGATAAAGCCTTTATTAATAATTGCCATAAGGATTATTTAGATCAAACGATTATTAAAGCAATTGCCACAATTGCTCATAAATTAAATATTAATGTTGTGGCCGAAGGCGTTGAAAATGAATTGCAGCTTCAGTTCTTACACAAACAAGGTATTGATTGCATCCAAGGATATTATTATTCTCATCCATTAACTGTTGAGGCATGTGAAACCCTTTTAAAAAACATGCAATTGAAAAAAAATATGTAGAATGTCCTTCTTTGCCCAAAAGCCAAAAACTCTTTTTTCAAATTGAATTCCTTTTATTCTAATGATAAATTCTTTCTCTTCTTCATTAGAGATAAAATACAATGACAAGGACGCTTTTTACTCTATCACTCATCCTATTTTGGTCTATTGCTTCTGCCCAAGATAGAGTGATCCAGAATTTTTTTAAAGATGTGGATCCATCGGAAATTTCTTCTACAATAAAAAATAACATACAGGCAAGTCATTTTCGCCTTGTTGAGATTGACCTGAGTCAACTCTATGCTGAGTTGGAGAATGTTCCCCATCGAGATGAATTAAAATCAGGGGAAGCACTACAAATTGAGCTTCCTCTGCCAGATAAAACGACGAAGCTGTATCAGGTTGAGGAAAATAGTACGCTGCATCCGGAACTCAGCGCAAAATTCCCCCAAATTAAAACCTATGATGCTTATGGAGTTACTGAACCCGGCGAACTTGTCAAAATGGACCTCACCCCCCAAGGGTTCCATGCAATGATTTTCAGACCAGGAAAAGACCCTGTTTTTATTGATCCTTTAAAAAAAGGGAATACTCAATATTATATTATTTATAATAAAAAAGATTTCATTACTTCAAAACGCTTAAAATGTGGGGTACACAGTCAAAGTCCATTTGCAACCTCGCCTGTTCGCTCAAAGCATTTTGCTTCTTTTAATCCGTGCCAACTCAAAAAATACCGTTTAGCTATGGCAGCAACAGCTCAATACACACAATACTTTGGCGGGACAGTAGGCGCGGCATTGGGCGCCCAAGCAACCACAATAAACAGGGTAAACGGCGTTTATGAAATCGATATGGCCATAACCATGCAAATTATTGCCAATAACTATCTCATTATCTATACCGATCCTAATAATCAACCTTATACACACGGCGATCCCGAAAGTATGATTGATGAGAATCAAGAGAATGTTAACCAAGTTATTGGTCCGCTTAATTATGATATTGGCCATGTTGTTGATTCCGCTGGAAGCGGTCTTGCAGCATTAGCCAGCGTTTGTAATAATCAGATTAAAGCCAGTGGAGTTACTGGTCGAACAAATCCTATAGGAGATCCTTTCGATATTGACTATGTTGCTCACGAAATAGGTCATCAATTTGGAGCAAATCACGTACAAAACAATAACTGTCAGCGGAATGGCCCAACAGCTGTAGAACCTGGAAGCGGTAGCACGATTATGAGCTACGCAGGGATTTGCCCCCCTAATGTTCAAATGAATTCGGATGCTTATTTTAACGGGATTAGCCTACAGGAAATGGGAAATTTTGTCTCCAGCCCTTCGCATACCTGTCCTGTAACCACACCGATTGTCAGTGCTCCTGTAATTAATTTCGTCAATGGGGGATTTATTCCTGCACAAACTCCTTTTGCCTTGATTGCATCAGCAACGAAAACTGGGGGTGGCATATTAACTTATAGCTGGGAGCAGATGAACAATGAGGTCTCTCGCCAACCGCCAGTGAGTACCGCAACTGGCGGTCCAAATTTTAGAAGTTTTTCGCCTCAAACTGTAGGTACACGCTTCTTCCCTAATCTCAATGCACTGAGTAATGGAGGCCCTTTTACCTGGGAAGTGTTACCTTCAGTTTCTCGTATCATGAACTTCAGAGTTTCCGTACGGAGAAATACTCCTGGTGGCTCTTGTAATGCATACACCGATACTGCAGTAACCACGATAAGTAGTGCTGGCCCTTTTATAGTGACATCCCCAACGAGTCCAGGTACCATTTGGACAGGCCTATCACCACAAGCAATCACCTGGGATGTAGCTAATACTAATTTGAATCCCATTAATGCCTTTTATGTAAGCATCTTTTTGTCTCTTGATGGAGGAAAAACATTTCCCTATCCTCTCTTATTAAATACGCCAAATAATGGATACGGGCAAATTTGTGTCCCTAATCTGAACACCAATACAGCGCGGATTATTGTACAGGCAAATAATGGATCCTTTTTTAATATTTCAAAAAATAATTTCTCAATCATTGCAGTCCCGCCTAGAGCGCCTGTATTGACGACAGCCGAACGCAATCCAATGAATACCGATGAAGCATATGTCTTCTATGCGGGTTGTGCCCCACTATCCGGTGACGTCTATACAGTAAATGGCTTACCTGGGGCAACTGTGACATTGGATGGCCAAAACCAGCGTTTCGTCATAAAAAACATCCACACACCGAAAAGAGTATCTCATGTCACAATTACGGCAACTGATAGAAATAAGGTCAGTATAACCTCAAACCCAATTACTATTCCCAGTATTTTATAGACAAGGCTGAATATGAATAAACATTACATCTCAACAATTATCGCGTGGATGCTGTCATGCAATGCCTATACTGGCATTTATTCAGGTATTAATTTAGGTATTAATACAGTCACTATACATAAAGACCTCCGCTATCCTCTTGAGGAGGCGATACCCACATCTTCCAGTTTTAACAACGCATATACCAATTTTCACGGGCAATTGCTCGCAGGATATGAATATCTCTTTAACGCAAAATTTTCTACTGCCCTAGAAGGGGACGCGGATTTATTCACTGGAACGTCACACTATAAAATCAATGAATGGTTTTTCAATGAAGATGTTGATGCAAAAGAGAAGTTAGAATATGGCTTCGCTCTTTTTTTACTGCCAGCATATCAATACAACGAGACGGTTCGTTTCTTTGCAGGACCAGGGATTTCATGGAGCCGTTTTGCAGTTAAAACGGACAATACCGCAGGTAATGTGGGAGTGAGCGCGAATTTCAAGCAATGGCTAACCGGCGGCGGATTAAAGGCAGGAGCAATTACCAAACTCAACAATAACCTGGATCTGCTTTTAACCTATCAATTCACTCAATACAACAGCATGGAACGAACTCAAATTGAACCCTTATCCGGGGATACTTTACGAGGAAATTATAAGCCGAATGTAAATACTGTCTTAATTGGCCTTCGAGTCAATATGCCACAGCAAATAGCTAAAATGAACTATTTTGTCCCTAAATAAAAGAACATAGGGTTGAAAGAGCATCGGCATTAACTCCCTATGTTGAGAGCAAATTTCGAGAACTATACGATGAATTCGAGATATATCACTTTTTTCTCCCTAGAAACCTTAGTGATTTACCGCTGACAATATATTCTTCAATATGCTCAAGACTCAAACCTTTAGTTTCTGGCATATAAAGATATGTATAAATAAACCCGATAAAACAAATGACTGCATAAATCAAAAAAGTATATTCAATGCCAACAGTATAAAATAAGAGAGGAAAAGTAAAAACAACAATCCCATTAAATCCCCAGTTACTAATAGACGACAGGCCCATACCTGCGCCACGCGCATATAAAGGAAAAATTTCTGCCATTGCAATATAGGGAATAGGACCTAAACTAATCGCAAATGAGAAAATATAAAGAGTAAGAAAGAGCAACGATAAATAAGCGAGCCAACCCACATGAAAATAAGAAAAAATTCCGATCGCTGTCAAGCTGATACTTGTCCCTGCAAAACCGAATAACAACAAATTCCTTCTTCCAATTTTATCCACATACATTACAGCCAGAATAGTAACCAACATATTGACAAGGCCAATACCCATCGTTGCTAAAATTTGTCCATGTGCTGACGAAAAACCCAGATTTTTGAAAAGAGCAGGTGCATAGTAAATAATTACATTAATGCCGCTTAACTGTTGCAAACAAAAAAGAATGACGCCTAAAGATAATGCAGGTAACAGGGGATTTTTAAATAATAACCGCCAGTTTTTTTGTAGCGGTTCTTGGGATATGGCGATTTGAATTTCATTGAGTTCCTCTTCTACGCCAATACCCTTGCGTAATTGATCCAATGATTTTTTTGCTTCCTCACGTCGGCCTTCATAAAGAAGCCAGCGCGGTGACTCCGGCATAAATAGGATACCAATAATCAGCATTAATGCAGGAATACAGCTGGAGGCAAACATTTCTCTCCATGAGCCATAATCAATTAACAGGTAATTTACTGTGTAAGAACATACGATGCCTATAGTAATTGCTAATTGATATAACGCAACCATTGCTCCTCTTAAATGAGTTGGTGCTGTTTCAGCCAAATATAGAGGCGTAGTCACTGCAGCTACCCCAATTGCCAATCCAAGAATAAAACGCGCAGACACCAAAACCCACTCATAAAATGCAAAAGTGGCCCCCAAAGCACCCAACAAGAATAAGGTTCCAGAAAAAATGAGACAAAGTTTACGTCCCACATGTTTTACCAACCGCGAGGCTAATAGGGAACCAATCAGCATGGAACCAAATAAGGCACCAAATGGGAGAGCAGAAGTCATTACTCCTACTCCAGTATTAGACATATGGAAATAGTGTTTTAAGAGTTCAAGAGAACCAGCAATGATACCTTCGTCATAGCCAAATAAAAAACCAGCTAATGAGCCAATTATTGCAACTAACCAAGCCATAATAGTCATCCTTTTTGAGTTAAATCCACAGTAAAAGATCATTATTCGATCGATTAGTAATTAAATTATACTATACTAATTTTAAAGTAATTATCAATGAATAAGCAATGAGTACGCCAATAACCGGTGAAATAATGGTAGAAATGCTTAATCAGCTAGTTACCAAACATTATTATGCAACACAAATCATTCCGCTAATTTCTGAATTGGCTTCTTTTATTGCTCTGAATGAGCAGTTGCGGCAAACACTTGAAGAAATCGCGAATAAAAATAATTTTCAGACCAATCATCAAGTCAATTGGTCTGAATTAAATTCGGTTCAAAGGAAAATAATCAACTGTTTTTTTGATTATTTGTATTTTACTTCACCACAATTTCTAAGGGACGTAGATTGAATAATGAACTTTATGATTGTTGTATTGTGGGTACTGGTGCTGCAGGAGGGATTCTTGCACACAGACTCGCTTCTGCTGGCCTTAAAGTCATCTCGATTGAACAAGGTGATGAGCTTGAAGCAGATTATTTTAGTGAAAAAAATCCTCCAGGCGTAAAAAAATGGTATGGAATTAAACCCAAAACCACTTTTCCACCTAATGTTGCCGATGCGTTATTCATTCATGATCTGTTTGCTGATCACCATACTCGATCCAGCAATCAGCAATCCGAAAAGGTTTTTCGTCAATTTCAAATTTATGCATTAAATGGCTTGCAAAATTTATGGAATGGAGTCTCCGTTCGCTTTAGTGAAACCGACTTTTCTACCTGGCCTATTCGTTATTTAGACATCGCCCCGCATTACAGCGCCGTTGAGCGACGGATCGGAGTGTGCGGTACTCAAGAAAAATTAGATGAATTACCTGATGGAGAATATATCCCACCTAAACCTTTAAGACCAGCAGACCATTTGATCATTAAAGCAGTCCAACATTTAGGTTGGCCCAATTGCCATGCCATTCCAAATCGTAAAGCAATTGAGACAAGAATGGACAAACCCAATCATTGCGCCAGTACTGGAATATGTACTTTTGGTTGTCCCGTTGGGGCTGTCTATAAATTTTCTGCGCGACTTTTACCGTTAATTCGTGATTTGCCAAATTATACTTTGCTGTTAAATGCCAAAGTAATTCGTTTAATTTGTAACCATAAGAACAATCAAATTCAGTCTTTGGAATATCTTTGTTTAAAATCAAGAGAGCGAAAAAAAATACGCGCTCGTTTTTTTATCCTGAGTGCAGGAGCTATAGAAACCCCACGAATTTTGTTTCATTCACATGATCCGTATTTCCCACAGGGCTTGGCCAATCAAAATGGTACATTAGGTTGGTATTTACAAGATAATCCCAAAGTAGTCCAAGCCACTTCACTTTATAAATTATGGTTTAACAAAAGACCTGCTGACATAGGATATGGCGACTTACTGATCCTGCTTGGTCAAGCTAATTTGCCTCACGGAGAACCCTTTCGCTTCATAGGACATTCAATTTCGGCACCCCCTGACGTTCCTTATTATCTTGCAGATATAAACTGGCTTCCACGATCGATAAAACCATTTATCGTGAAAGCAATGTTTAACTCATTTGTTACTTTGGGATTATTCTGCGAAGGGGATTTGTTAGCATCAAATCGAATCAAACCTTCAGATTCTGTGGATAATTATGGGATTCCACAAGTGGATATTCATTACACCAGCTCAGAAACTACCTTGGCGCGTATGAAAAAAATGGCAGAGTTTGGTCGAAAGGTCTTAAGGAGGGCTTCATCAACTCACATTACAGAGGATTTCAGTAATGATGGAACAGGTATTCATTATGCCGGCACATCGCGCATGGGGAACGATGAAAAAGAATCAATCGTCGATGCAAATCTTAAGACTTTTGCTCACAATAACTTATATCTTTGTGATGGTGGGGTAATTCCCCATTTACCTGACAAGCATTTGACATTGACAATTATGGCTTTAGCTGATCGACTGGCAACACATCTTATTAACGAATTTCAGACGCGAGGATAAAGACATGGGTAAGGAGAAACCAGTGCGTACCGAAGGATTACCTTGGGAGTTTCCAGGTGCGCACTGGATTGATGATGAAGAGCAACGATTGGTCGATGAGGTAGTCAAATCCCATAGTCCATTTCGTTATTATGGCCCTGATTTACAAAATATGGTTGAAAAACTGGAAACAGAGTTTTGCAAAAAAATTGGCGTTCCATATGCTCTAGGTGTTAATTCTGGAACTGCAGCGTTACATATTGGAATGGCTGCCTTTGGCGTGGGGCCAGGGGATGAAGTTTTAGTCCCTGGTTATATGTGGGTTAGCTGTCTTTCTGCAATCGTAAGACTTGGGGCTATCCCTATTTTAGTTGATATCGATAATACTTTTTGTATGGACCCCAATGACTTAGAACGTAAAATCACTTCTCGTTCTAAGGCGATCCTATGTGTTCATATGAGTGGTGCCTCAGGATATATTGATAAAATTGCAACCATTGCTAAAAAAAATAATCTCTATTTATTAGAGGATTGTGCCCAAGCAGCCGGGGGCTACTATCATGATAAACCGCTCGGCAGCTTTGGTGATCTTGCTATTTTTAGCTTTCAACTGAATAAAAATATGACCAGTGGTGAAGGAGGTATGATTGTTTGCAAGAAAAAGTTCTTATACCAACGCTGTTTTGCTATCCATGATCTTGGCTATCCGCGCAATGAATCGGGACGGCTGGATACTTTAAATGAAGAATTCCAATTATGGGGCATTGGTTCCAGAATGTCCGAACTAACAGCAGCGTTTGCTTTAGCACAATTAGGAAAACTCGATAAAATTACTGGGTCCATGCGGCAGTCAAAATGGCGTATACGCGAAGCATTAAGTGAAATAAAAGGATTAGCATTTCGCAAGATACCTGATCCTAAAGGAGATACAGGTCCTTTTCTGATTAGTATTTATCGGGATCCAACTCAGTGCCAGGATTTTACTGAAGAGTTGCGCAACTTAGGAATAAAAGGTCAACCAGGTAGCTTAGCGTGCATTACCATGCGCGAATGGGGTTTGCATTGGTATTTTAATAATATAAGTCTTGTGAAGAAAAAATCGCTTTGTTCGGATGGATTTCCCTGGAGCCATCCTCGAAATGAGTTCGCACAAAAAATTCATTACGGTCTTGGTACATTACCCCATTGTGACATGTTACATGAGTGCTCTGCTTTATTGACTATTGCATCCAATTTGGCGGCTGAAGACTGTGAACAAATTATTTCTGCATTTAAAATTGCAGCGAAACGAGTACTCAAATGAACCGAGCCTTATCAACACTCTGGCGCCCATTGGGGATTTTGACCGTTGCAATGTGTTCAGGACTCCTAGTGGGATATATAACGACCGTTATTGCTGGTGTGCTTCCTATAATTAACAAACAGTTTAACCTTGATGTTTGGCAACAAGGTGTTTTGGTTTCAATTATTTTAGTCGGAGGGTTTTTAGGTTCGCTTTTATGTAACCGAATAATTCCAGCTTTAGGGCATAAAAAAACGTTGACCCTAGTTGCTCTTGCTTTTATTGCAGGTTCAGTATGGAGTGCTCTATCAGTGGATTTTCTATCTCTTCTTAGCGCCCGGTTTTTTGTAGGATTGGCAGTAGGGATCACTACCGTCATTGCCCCAATGTATACAGCAGAAACTGCCTCAGATAATTCTCGAGGATTTCTCGTCAGTAGCGTGCAGTTAGCGATTACTATAGGTATTTTGTTGGCTTATGTTATCAGTTACTATTTCGCACCCACTCAAAATTGGCAAATGATGTTTGCTCTCGGTACCCTGCCTGCACTCTTATTGCTAATCATTGTTCCCCTGCAATTGGAAAGTCCTCGTTGGTTATTCCTTAAAAATCGAGTAGATGAAGCAAAAAGTGTTTTTTTTAAATTACATGGCATCAAATGGGCTGAATTAGAGATAATCCAACCGCCAATAGAAACTCATTGCCATTTTAGGGAACTTCTTCATCCCATTATTTTTCCTGTTTTATTATTTGCTTGCGGTTTATTTTTATTTCAGAACTTAAGCGGCATTGATGCTATTTTATATTATGCGCCCATTATTTTTACTCAATCTGGTTTTACCAGTCTACAAAGTGGACTCGCAGTTGCCATTTTAATTGGTATTATTAATATTTTGGCGACTCTTTTATCCATGTGGTTAATTGATCATTTAGGAAGAAGACCTATTACAATTATTGGTCTTTTATTCATGACCTTAAGCCTTATTGGATTTAGTTTTTTTCATCCCTACATCGCCCTATATCCTGCGATGCGATGGATAAGTGCTTTGATGTTATTATTATTTGTCATGTCCTTTGCTGTAAGTATGGGACCCATCCCCTATGTGCTTATGTCTGAACTTTTTCCCATACGATTAAGGACCATCGGAATGGGCATTGCCTCAGCCACTGCGTGGGGAATTAATGCGCTTGTCACTTTTGCTTACCCTATACTCATAGAATATATAGGAATAAGCCGATTATTTTTGGGGTTTGCTTTTGTTTGCGCAATCGCTTTATTTATTTGTCTCCTATTTTGCCCGGAAACCAAAAACCAAACATTAGAAGCGATTGAGAAAAGACTTCTTGATGGAGTTAAATTAAGAAACTTAGGGACACATTAGACAACGAGTTTCCGAAGAAGTCTATTAAATCGTACGAGTACAAGAACTTGCACTTCTGCAAAACATCCAATATAGTGAAATATCAAGTTGGTATGTAGTTCCACATTTAGACTATAGATTTAGCTTTATAAGGAATTTTACATGACAAAACTGGAAGAATTACTTTATTCTTTGACTGCTGTTGTAGTCCGCTATCACGACAGTCAACCAAAAGTGAAAAAATTGGTCGTTGCAACTGATGAAAATCTTCTCAAAGAAAAATCACTCTCTTGCGCTAAAGAAATAATTCAGAATCAAGACATCCATTTTAAAATACGCTTGAATGATCTCATTAAACAATGCTCAGACAGTGGCCGAAGACCTTTCTTATATTATATTTTGCATGAAATAACTTCCCTAAAAGAACTATTTGACCAAAAAACTTCTTTTGAGCCCTCAAAATTAAAAGAGAATAAGAATCAAATTTCTCAATTATTAATCGATCTTAAGCTCCTTTTAGATACTCCAAAACACAAAACGTATAGAATAACCTACAGTAGACCCGAAGAAACCAAAAAGGCTACCCTTGATTTATCCGGTTTAAAAAATGATGGTTATATTGGCAGTGATCTTTGTAATTCCGGGGAAATTTTAAATGATGAAGTTTTAAAGCGATTTAATATATGCGCCTACACTTCCAATGAGCGAATTAGAGATATTGCTGAGCAAATTTGCATGGAGCATCAACATGCACTTTTAGTACCTGAACTCATAGCACAAAATGAACTTCAAAAAAGGATAAATTTAGAACAAGAGCACGAACTCCATTCATTAACAAACCAACAGGCAGAAAATCAAAAAAAATTGGAAACTACCTCTACAAAACACTACACGGCTCTTTATATTTTTTACATTCTCTTTAAAAGGCTGCAAGCGAGAGAACAAAAGCAAAAAACAGTAATTGATCAACAGCAAGAGACCATTAGCGAACTGCAACAAAAAATCAGCGAGCTAACCCATCCTGCGGATTCAAAACCAACGAGTTATAGATTTTACCCCTCTTACTGAAGGCTTTATATACGATGCAATCAGTGCAACAAACATGAGCAGCTTCAGATGCGTGGTATCTGTTACACCTTAAAGAGATGCAGCACACCCATATAAAGGCTCACACTAATTACGCCCTGTTTCTGGAAGGGAATCCTTAGCCTTCTTAGCCTTTAACTGAATCAATAGATAACCACCAACGACTGCAATAATTAATAAACTAATGGAGAGGAGCGGGCGTATAGCAAACCAGGCAATTGCAGTAACAATGAGCCACACACACAACCCTAAGAGGAACGCTATAAATCCAGTGCCAAATCCTACAATGGATCCTAAAAAAGGGATTACATCCGCTAAAATAACCAGTGGTTTCATGATTAGAGAAAATCCACCAATCAACATGAGTAAAGAAAAGAAACGCAAAACCCATGCAAGCAGAGTATTTTCTGATTGAGCCTCAGCTATCATTTCATCCGATGAATGTCGCCCTGTTGATAAGAGCATAATACTTTTTCCTGCAGGGGCAAAATAGGGCTGAAAAGTCGCTCCTGTTTGTTGTGCGATAATACTCACTGTTTGGGGTTCAACAACCGTTAGATTAATCCGCAGGTCACCCAATTGAGGGTTTTGAGCGTCTTGTCCCACATATAATTCATTATTCATCAGAGTGACTGGCTTATTCAATTTATTCTTTAGGGTTTCTTTATTAACCTGAGCTAAATTGACTGGTTTACTGACATCAATTTGTTTTATTAAAGCATCGGGCAGCAAAAAATCACCTACGGTTACTGTTTTCGCATAGTCTGTTTGTGACTGAATAGGCATGGTTGGATTTTGATGTCCTGTGGGATTTTTAAAACTAGAGCTGTCGATTGCACTTTCAGACCAAACTTTGTCATAGGTATAGGTTGTTATATGTTTTTCCGACCCGCCTAGTTGTGATTCAGTTCGCGTTTCAGTTTTTTGTTTCCATTGATACATTTCAACCTTGCGATGGAGATTGATGGCATTTATTGTCACTCCTAACAACGTGTCGACTAAATTATCTTTGGTAGTCGCCAAGCCGCTTAAATAAACCACTTTAAGATTATTTTGCTTGTTTATAGGGGTGCAAGGTACTGAAATTAGAACGTTTTTGGTTTGCTCCAAAGATTGGGCCATATGTAAACTGTATCCTTCATTCCAAAACACAAGAACAATAGCGCCAACAATTAAGGCAATACCAACAAAAATGCCAAGAAAAGCATCTTTTAATCGAGAAAACCATGAAGTTGTTGTTATTTCTTCTTCTGCCATGATTATAGCGCTCCTCGATTACTTATTATTTATAATAATAGTACCGATGACTAAAATTGACAGAAATGAATTATCTAATATGGATTGAACATTCGGTTTTATTGTAATTGCTGTAATTTTTATGGCGCAATCTTAACTTCTTGATTCCGCTTGCAACGGGCACATAAGCCTTTAATTTCTACAGTACAATTTATAATTGAAAATTGAATCGAATTCGCAAATTCTGTAAGGGTAGAGAAATCCACAACACATTCTAATTCTTTGACAAAACCACATTGGCTGCAAATGAGGAATTGGGCCTGTCCCATATGATGTCCATGCAGACAAGCAACATAAGATTTCAGACTATCGATACAATGAATAAATCCCTCTTGATGCCAAAACTGAATGGCACGATACACTGTAGGTGGCTTGGGGTTTGCAGTTTGTTCGGATAGTTTTTGCAGGATTTCATAAGCTCCAAGAGGCTTTCTCTCTTCTACTAAAATTTTGAGGACACGCTCTCTCGGTTCTGTAAATCGATAACCATGCATTATGCAATGCTTATACGCCTTGTCCAGCAAATTATATTTCATCAATCATTTTTAAGTTTAATAGATTAAATGCTATTGTATCACAGTCATTATTTTACCGAAAAATAATTAAACAAATGCCGCTAAATATCTAACAGAAATCCTATTGGCATAAAAATTACCAAATGTGACTTGTTCTTTGGCAATAGAATGTTACAATGTAACACTTTCGAAAGGTTGGTTTGCAAAATAATTAATAATCAATGTCCTATAGATTTTAAGGACAGGACATCTTCTTTGCTTACTGGATCTTATCTAATTTTAAGGTTTTAAAAGCTACTGTGATTGTCAATGACTTATCTGAAATTCATATTGATGTACAACTGATTAAGTCAGGAAAGTCCGCTTTTAATGTCCTTCAAATGGAGGAAACCAATGTATTTTTATAATTATAGATTCCGCCTTCCAGATGAAATCCAGTTTCCCGATCCTGAGGAGGCTGCACAACGAATTGAGCACATGTTAAATAACCTCCAAGGCATTGGATTAACACGTACAGCACTCGATTTCACCAGCCCAAATAAAAGCATCAGTTTGTTATGTAAATCCAAAAATGCTCAAGCCATAGAATCTGCAGTAACCCAAATTTTGTGGAAAGAAAACATTACGTTGTGCAACGAAATGGAGGAAGAAGCACTGTGGTTTGAAGAGGAAGTAGCGCATAACGATCAGATACCGCTAGTGAAGCCTATGTATACGGGCGGCGTTAAAAAGAAAAGAAAAAAAACGCCGCATAAGCATACTCACGATCACCCTCACGACCATTCTCACGATCAGCCCCACGCTCACTCCCACGACCATTCACATGGACATTCACACGGACACTCACACGGACACTCTCATGGTCATGAAAATCATTGGGTTAAAGCTGCATTAGGTTTGCTTTGGGGAATAGGCATGCTCGTTCTTGCTGTGGGGAGTTTTAATATCCCTCTTCTTGTCTATTATGCCTTAACCGGACTAACTACTTTGATGACCCTGTATTTGGGATATACTGTTTATCAATCATCATGGTATGCATTACTTGAAAAGAAATGGGACACCACAACTTTATATACGATCAGTACCTTAACCATCGTTGCAGTATCCATTGCAAGTATGTTTATTCCCGGACTGCCCATGATGTTTGAGGCAGCACCTTTGGTTTTAGGCTTTTGGCATTTAGGCGAAGGCATTGAACATACTTTAATTGGTAAAATCACTAAAAAATTAGATGTTCGTGATTGTGTGGATCCATTAGTCCAATTAAAAAGTTCGAATGCGGAGATTTCAGTTAAACACTTAATTCCTAACGATATAATTCTCGTTAAGCAAGGACGTGTTATCCCCGTTGATGGGGTATTAACAACAGACGCATTACTTTATACCACACGAATTGATGGTTCACCTGAGCTCAAAAGGTTTAAATCAGGCGATGCAGTCAAAGCCGGGATGCGTTTAGCCGATCATATTCCTTCATTGGAAATGCGGGTTACAAAGACCTATCAAAACTCGTACCTTTCACTATTGGCAGAAAATATTAATAAAGCAGATGAGGAGAAAGCACCTGTTGAAGTCTTTGCAAATACGGTATTGAAATATTTTATTCCTGGTTTGCTTGGAATAGCCCTACTCTCAGGCATTATTATAGGTTCGGTGTTTAATCCCGCACTTGCAATTCAATGTGTCATATCGGTTCTTGTGAGTGCATGTCCATGCGCTTTAAGCTTGATCACCCCTTTAGCAGTTAAAATCGGTATGCAAAAGGCATCTGAAAATGGAATTATTTTTAAGAATGGCAAAGCATTACAAGCAGCAGCTGATATTGACACCGTTGTTTTTGATTTAAATGGCACGCTGACTCAAGGCAACGTTCAAGTAGTGCAGTTTAAAATTGATGATGAAAAGCTCTGGAATCGTGTCGCGTTATTAGAAAGTAAATCTGAGCATCCAATAGCAGAAATTATTAAGAATCATATAGAATCTCGAGGCTTCATTGCAGATGATCAATTAGACATAACTGTTGATAAAGAGAACCCCCATCATTCAGGCATTAAAGCTGTAATTAAGGGTAAAAAAGGTGAGGAGATAACGGGTGAAACATTCATAATCGGCAATAAAGACATGCTTGCTGCGAATCATATCACAGATTTTGGAAACTATAATAACCCTGAAGACGGTTCCATCTATATTGTTCGTGAAAGGAAAGTAGTAGGACAAATCGCCTTAATGGATCCATTACGTGAAGATGCTATTGCTACAGTAAACAAATTAAAACGTCTGGGTAAAACGGTACATATTTGTACCGGTGCAGATCGGGAAACTGCAGAAAAATATGCAAAAATATTGGGTATTTCTAAAAAGAATATTTTTGCGAACACCGTAGGTGTTGTCACGCGAACTGGCGAGATATCTAAAGAAAGTTATATTGAACAGTTAAAGCATGATGGCCATAAAGTGGCTATGGTAGGTGACGCAGCAAATGATCTCACAGCCATTAGGCATTCCAATCTCGGTATTGCTGTTCAATCGAAAATTGGTGATGACATTACACAGCAATATGCAGGCATAGTGGTTCAGCAAGGAAGACTCTTTTCTATTGCAACAGCATTTGATATCGCAGCAAAAACGAAACAAAATATTATCCAAAATTTATGCGTGAGTTTAACCTATAATTCAACAATTACTTTAGTGGCGGCAGGATTTTTTGTTGCTTTAGGTTTTGCCCTTAACCCTGCACTTGGGGTGGCATTGATGGTGCTTGAATCGGCGATTGTTTTAATGAACCTATATCGTTTTAAACACCAAGACATTGTAACTACCGAATCAAGTAATAACAGTGTAGAAATGGACGCTGTTTCTGAAGAGACAACCTTCGATTTATTAAATGGTTTAGGCTATCGCCCCCAGCTTAAATCAAGCCTTGATAGTGTGGGAGCAGAACCTTTCACAACGGGTGTCCAAACAAAACGTTTCTTTTCACCAGCTCAACCTAAAGAAAAGAATTATTCTTTTCCCACTCAGGATGTAACTTCACACGATGCAACGTGTCATATTTTTTAATCACATTTCTTCTGCTCTGAAATCGATTAAAACCAGGGTTTGTTTACAATTCGCTATCTTGAGCCAAAATACTGGGATTTTAGAGCAATTAAGGCATACTTGGTTTCATACTCTCATTGTTATGAAGCAACAAAGACTCTTTTTCAATCTTAGGTTTACTTGATGTCATATTGGCTTGCCAAAAAAGGACTCTACTGTCTATGCGATCTGAGCCGAGATGATTGAAATAGTAACTCTCAGTGAATTCTTCCCATGTCAAATTACATGGATCCTCCAGTTGATAATCCGCTAAATGAGTTCCAGGACGCAATTTATTTTTAAAACGATCCCCATATAAAAGACACTCATATATTGAAATAAACTTTTGATACTCATTAAAAGAAAAACGCTCATAAAATTTACCCCTATAACCATAAAGAATGAACAACAACTCATGAACTCCCGTTGTTGCATCAAGATCCAGAGTGATTAACTCCATACTATTTTTTTTATTAATTATAAGTTTCATTAGTGACCATTAATTAAAATGAGCCATTACTTATTAATATATTTAAAGTAGCGAGAAATCAATATAGTGATCTGAACTTTAATCGTCCCATTTTTAGTTAACTCCTTGTTGTCTACAGATTTCTTTCTAGAAGTTATGAATTCTTTGCTATGATTAACTGACTTTCACTCGCATTTTGTTTTTATTGCAGGTGAAAATATTTGATTCAGATCATCTATTGTTAGTACGTTCATACGTTAAGATACTTATAGTTATTAAGATTGAAGGAACGCATATTATTAAAGGGGACATTAGTGGTAACGATACAGCACGTTTAAACGATCGATCCTATCACTATTTAATAAACTGGATGTTAACATGAAAAAACTGTTTTACAGTCTGTTGATATTTTTGGTAGGTATTGGGTTACTGTATTTAGTTCAACCCTTTCTGGGGTTTAATATTTCAATTTCTGAGGTATTAGGCCGATCTTTTCCATTCTTAAAACCCCAAGCGCCTCAAGATATTGATCTAAAAAACGATTTTACACTTAAGCCTTATGTTCAGCATTTGGATAGCCCTCGATTTATGTATGTTACGGAATCTGGAGATTTGCTTGTAACGGAACCTCCAAAAGGAAACGTACTCCTCATCCCTTATAAAAGACCAAACCAGAAACGAGTTCTGCTTTCGGGCTTGAACAATCCACACAGTATGGATGTTTACGAGAACTACTTATATGTTGCAGAAGAAAATGCTATTGGACGAATCAAATATGATGCAAAAGATGGACGCACCATCGGTCGTTATGAACGAATAATTAAAAATATTCCGGATGACGGCGGCCATTGGACCAGAACCATTAAGTTTGGTCCTGATGGATATGGCTACGTATCTATTGGTTCTTCGTGCAATGTCTGTATTGAAAAAAATCCTTTAAGGGCTTCTATCTCTCGGTTTAAGCCAGGAGATGATCATGTGACAATTTATGCCAAAGGGCTACGAAATGCCGTTGGATTTGATTGGTCACCTACAGATGGAGTACTTTATGCGACTGAAAATAGTCGTGATTATTTGGGTGACAATTTTCCACCCGATGAACTCAATCTGATTCAGGAAAATCAATTTTATGGGTGGCCTTATGCAAACGGTGATCGAGTTCCAGATCCCAAATTTGGCATGGGGCAAGAACAAATAATTAATCAATCACAAATTCCTGTTTTCAAATTTGCCGCCCATCAGGCCCCCCTAGGCATCACTTTTATAAAAAATCCTCAATCTCCATTGTATAAAAAGGCACTGGTTGCCTTTCATGGCTCATGGAATAGCTCAATTAAAGTCGGTTATAAAGTCGTTAGTTTAACTTTTGCAAATGGAGTGATCACTCAAAATGATTTTATTACTGGATTTCTCAAAAACGGTAAAGTAATTGGCAGACCGGTGCATGTCGTCGAAGGTAAAGATGGTGAATTGTATCTATCCGATGATTTTAATGGGGTGATTTATTTGATCGAACATAAGTAGAGTCTGTGGACCTGAGTTATCGTCAGTTTTTTTGAGCAGTTAACTATTCATACAGTGAGCATATTGGTTATATATCGTTCCATTCCCGCGCAGGCGGGAATGACATAAATTTAGATCAAAATGCATTATTACCATTAGCCTTGATTATAAAAAAATAAATTTCATATGAGCTGTACTGTACCAGCCCGAACGGGTCGCCATGTCATCTATGCAGAATGGGGAAGAGATCAAAGCACCAATGAACGATTCCACTCGTGCATTGGCGTTGCATATTAATCACTGTATCACTTCATAGTGAAAGTGGAGTCTCCAGGTATGCTTCTCTGGTTGCAGCCAGAACCAACTGAAGGCTGGAAAAAAACGTTATTTTTATGATTGCTGTACGATGATGACTTATTAATTTTTTCTAATTTAGAATCAATTTCCATTCTTTTAGTGTTTGCATGTTGAGTCGACTCATGCAATCTCTCACGAATCTCGTGAATTTTTTCTATATTTTTTTGGCTTTGTTCGTCATTTTCCTTAATCCTATTCTTTTTCATAAAGTAACCTAACATGGAAACACCTCCAAAATAGCCCAATAAAAGTACACTATTGTCTTAAATTTATTAACTGTTTGCAAGTCGTTAATAAATCCTGTAGAAGTGAAAAAAGTTAAACCCAAGTCCTCAGTGTATTTGAGGACTTGGTGTCTTGTTTAGAACATTTTTTGGAATGAATTACTCAGTTTTTCTAGATTTTCCAGATTATCCAAATTACATTTTTCCTTGCTTTGGAACTCTTGCAAAGAGTCTAGATGCTGTTCGCTCTCTATAATCCTATTGTTAATTCTTTCCTTACGGCTAGTTATCTTATCTAAACGTTCCTTCAATTTGCGCTCAGCTGCTTCAAAATCATTGAAAATCATACCGCGAGTTTTCGTTAAGTAACGAACCATAATCGCTTGTACTTCCTTATCCTCATGGACGCTTTCTTTCCCTTGTATCGCCTCAAGAGCTAATTGATATTGACTCTCTTGCTTCAAAACTAATTTTAATTTTTTTACATCGCTATCGATAGCCTTTAATTGTTTTTGTTGCAGTTTATCCAAATCCTCAAGACGTTCGCTAGAATACTGCACTCCTTGTTCTAGAGAGTCTCTTAGCACCTTAGATTGCTTCTCTATTTGTTTTTCTGCATAATATTTATAGCCTTCATAACTCACATATACAGAGGCTCCGGCTCTAGAAACTGTTTTAGTGGAGTAATACTTTGAGTTTCTTATTAATAACTCTTGATCAAAACCACCTTCTGTTTTAGAGCCAAATCTCATGCATGTCTTTAAGAGTTTTTTAACTTGATCTTTTGGAGTATAGAGGACGTCTAGAATGTATTCTTTCATGAATTGTTTTACATCTTCTTTTTTACTCAAATCCAATTTATCTGTACCATGTCTTTGAAAATAATCTTTATCTTTTTTTAATGCAGCCTCAATAAATTTTTTGGCTTGCTTCTCGCTGATTACATGATTTTCTTCCATAATTCGTACAATAGAATTCATTAACTGATTGGCTTCTTCTTTCAAAAGACCTTTAGTTACTTCTCCATCTACTTTGGAACCGAACTCTATAACAATTTGATCCAATCTTGCAAATGCCTGATCAATTTCTTTTTTGCATTTCGTTAACGCCATTGTACCTTCATTTGACTCTTCAAAAGATCGCAAAAGCATTTGCTTGTAACTTCCATTACCGATGCTTTCACTTGGCAATGAATCAATACCGTTATTCACAAGATTTCTAGTTCTTATATTCAGAACAGAAGAACTTCTCCTAGTAGTCCGAACGACAGATTCTGGAACAGTAACTGTTTGTAATTCACTTTGAGTTGTTATCCGCTCTAACTCTTGTAGCAATTTTGCTTGTTCTCTTTCATTTTGTCTCTTTAACTTCTCTAATTTTTCTACTTGTTTTTGGTGTTGACGTTCCTCATATCGCTGAAGGACTCCATTCACTTTATCTTCTACCTTTTGAAGTACTCCTTTTTCAACTTTCTTTTCTACTTCCATTTCTATTTTGGTTTCCATTTCCGGATTAGGATAAATATCCATATTCTTAAGTTCTTTTAACTTCTCTTTTCCTCGGCCCACTATAACTCTTCCGTTTAAAATTATTTTATGTAGCATGTTAGTTCCTCATAATAAAACCGTTTAACCACAATAAAAACAATATGCGCAACTGAATAACAATATGTCCAGTTGTAATTTGTAGTGGTGCATTATAAGACACCATTCTTAATAAATTATTAAGACCGCAAATTTAAAGTGAATTAACTTGAAAATATTTGATACTACGGTGGAAACAGAAGCCTATAGAAATTTAAATTATCAATATATCAATGAGTTAGGCTCAATATCCTACAAAATATAGACCAGGAAAAAACAAAGAACTTTTTAAAAATGAGATAAATTTAAAAGGAATTACGGTAAAATTTGAAATAGAAAGGGGGGTAGCAGCGCATTTATCACTTTATCCATTGCGGCACTTTATTAAAAAATACGTTGCCATCTCACCAACTCCCTTGACCAAAATCGTCCCTCTTTTTTCAAATTCGAATCGATCTTTCAGGATTTGGTACGTTGCCTCACTTACATGGATTCGACCTGGCTCGCCGTGAGACTCCATTCGACTTGCCAAGTTAATGGTTTTCCCCCATAGATCATAAGAAAATTTTTTCTTTCCGATGATACCACCCACTACAGCTCCAGTATGAATCCCTATGCGCACTTGAATAGGAAAACGAAGGCTTTCATTCATGCTATTTATCTTTTCAAGTACGCTGCATGCAAAATTAGCAACGACTTCAGCATGAAATTGATTGTTTATTGGAGCACCTGCCACTGCCATATAGCAATCGCCTATTGTTTTAATTTTTTCAAGACCGAATTGATCAGTAAGTTCATCCATGCTTGAAAATATAGTATTCAACATCCCAATCAATTTACCCGGACTCAGTTTATCTGCCAAATGAGAAAAGTTAACAATATCAATAAATACAGCGGTTACAGAGGGAAATCGCTCAACGATTGTTTGCTCACCTAGTTTTAAACGTTCTGCAATGGCACTCGGCACAATACTAAGCAATAAATCATCGGATCTTTTCTTGCCTTCCTGTATTTGGATAAGATAAAGTTTTTCTTTATCCCTTAGTATCTTTTTTTCTATGGAAGCTTCGACGCGCGCTTTAAAAATAACCGGATTAAATGGTTTAAGAAGATAATCATCTGCCCCCATCTCGAGACAACGTACTACTGCATCAATTTCTTTGAGAGGAGAAATAACAATTACAGGAAGATAATAATAACGGTTGTCTCCCATGATTCGTTTTAAAACGTCAAAGCCGCTTACTCCTGAGGTGATAATTGATAAAAGTATTAAATCGAAATCACCCGCACTTAGCTCATCAAGTACTTTGGAGGCATTGCCACAAGGTGTTGCATTAAACCCATAATGCTTTAAACGGCGTATTAATAAATCTCTCGCCATTTCGTTGTCATCGACAACGAGAATAGAACCTTTAGGAGGCTTAGGCTTATAGATAATTTTATTGTCAAGCGGAGGAATAGAGATAATCACATCATGAATTATAATGTTCGATTTTTTAAATTGTGCTAATAGATCGGTGCCTTTCCATTGTATTTGAGCTAATTTATCTATTTCGTTTATGTAACTAATAAACAATTTCGCGGCGAGAAGAATTTTTCCAATATCATGAATAAACTCATCCTGTTCGGCTGAAAGCTCTTCATCCAAAAGCAGCTCACAATAACCAATAACTGAATTAAGTGGCGTAAGTAAATTAAATTGCAATTCGCTGCTGAATGTTTTCAAGTTAAATGCTTCTGATTTTCGAGCAGAAGAGTCGAAATGTAACACCTCATCTACACGGCTTTGCAAGAGTTTTCCCGATTGTAAAATCTTTTTAAGATCATCCTTATACGCTTCAAGCTGATGAAAGGTAAGTTCATCAAGTAGGATTTCGGCATAGCCAACAATGACATCAAGAGGCGTGGAAAACTCACTGCGTAAACTGGCAAATAACGCCTCTCGTTCACGCATCAGGGTTGAGTTACGCTCCTTTTTTGTTTCTTTATCAAAATCCATTAATTATGTTCCTCTCATCGAGTTAAATATACTGTGACTCAGCAGGCTTTCACTAATCGCTCCATCTTTTCAAGAAGACGAGGAAGATCAATAGGCTTCACTTCATAATCATCACAGCCTGCGGCTACCGCTTTTTCCCTATCCCCCACCATAGCATGCGCTGTTAGAGCAATAATCGGGATAGCGCTGGTCTTTGGATCGGATTTAAGTTGTCGTGTCGCATCGTATCCATCCAAAACGGGCAAGCTTAAATCCATTAAAATGAGATCGGGATTTTCAGATTGTGCCATGCTCACGCCTTTTTCCCCATCGACCGCACTAATAATCTCATATCCTTTACGTTGCAAACGTCTTGATAGCATATCAAGATTCAATTCATTATCTTCAACAATTAAGATTTTTATCGTCATCGCACTATCTCCTAGCGATTTTTAATTATTTGTTCAATCTGCCCCGTTATCGTGGCAACAAGTTGCTCCCGACTGTAGGAATTTTTTTGTAGCACTACTTTACTCGAATTCATCAGAAAATCTCGTTCTTCCTGGGTTAAATCCTTTGCAGTGAAGATAACTACAGGAATTTGAGCCCATTTTTCGTGTTTTTGTAACTCCCGAATGACAGCAAAACCATCCATTTCTGGCATCATTAAATCAAGGAGAATAAGAGAAGGAGTCTGGCGGGCTAAAACCTCTAACGCTTCAAGACCATTTTTTGCCTCCAGCACGCTCCAACCCGACTTTTTAATCACTCTTCGAATAATGTTGCGTGAATCTGCCTCATCATCCACAATTAATATTGATTTAATGGTATCGCGAGGGATGATACTCTCAATTTTTTCCATCAGTGTCTTAGGCTCAACCGGTTTGTTGAGATAATCAACAGCGCCTAACGCAAAACCCAAGTCTTTTTCCAGCAGCATTGAAACCAAAATCACGGGAATATTAACCAGATTAGGATCAGATTTTAATGCGGATAAGGTAGTCCATCCATCCATCATGGGCATAATCACATCAAGAGTAATCAAGTCAGGCTGATATTTTCTTGCCAAAGAAAGACATTCCTCACCATGAAATGCATGCAACACTCTAATACCTGTTTTCTCTAAGGCTTTTTGCATGATGTCGTGTATTTTAGGATCATCATCAACCACTAGGACCGTTTTGGCCCCTTCTTCTCCCTGGACTTGTTGTTCATGTACTTTTACCTGAGACCTTTTTTCAACACCCACTTTACTAACCATCGGCAAAATAATAGTAAATGTGGAGCCCTTACCATATTCACTATCGATACTCACGTCGCCTCCCAGGATTTTAGAGAAGCTTTTTGTCAGATACAAACCTAATCCAGTACCACCAAATCGACGCGTTGTCGAAGACTCAGCTTGAGAGAATGCCTTGAACAAACTACCTAATTGCTCTCGAGTCAGACCAATTCCGGTATCACTGACAGCAAATTGCATGTATGCTTTACCATTACTCGTTATCGGTTTCACCGATAATGTAATTGTACCTTCTTTAGTAAATTTAGCTGCGTTGCTTATTAAATTTAATAGACATTGCCTGACTTTCACAAGATCGGTATGCATGATATCAACATTAGAATCAATCTCGGTTTTAAAAGTATTCATATTTTTATTCATCAAAGGAGTGATTATAGCTTCCAGCTCCTTAATCATATCGGGAACTTTGACATCCTCCAGGAAAATATCCATCTTGCCCGCTTCGATTTTTGATAAATCCAGTATGTCGTTGATGAGAAATAACAAATGTTTGGCAGAAGATTCTATTTTTTTGAGGTCCTCTATATACATCTCATGTCCCTCATCTTCCATCTCTTCATGCAATAATTCGCAATAACCGATAATGGCATTAAGCGGCGTGCGTAACTCATGGCTGGTGTTAGCAATAAACTCAGATTTCGCTTTATTGGCCACTTCCGAATCTTTTTTAGCTTCATTTAATTGCACCACCAACTGTTCCAGATTCTGATTTACATTTTTCAGCTCTTTAGTTCGTGACTCCACTAATTCGTGCAAATGTTCTTGGGTATATTGTAGGCTTTCAGCCATACTATTGAAGGTTCCAACGACCCGATTAAGATCATCATAGGGTGTCATACTTAAACGCTGCTCTAATCCGACTTTGTCTTTGGTGATCTTATGCATTGCAGCGCTTAAACTTCCCAATGACCTGGAAATAGCGTGATATAAAAAGTATCCTACGACACTGATGAATAGAAGGATGCCCAGAGGCAAGACAATCATAATATTACGATTGGTTGTAATCAGCTTATGGAAAGTCCGTAGTGATTGCTCCCCTAACTCTTTTATTATTGTATCTAGGTTTTGAAACTGTTTTGAGAGCAACGCTAAATTTTCTTTTACTTCCATATGATTTTTTTGCAGTTGCAATTGGAGATCATTGAGCTCCTTTCGCAAGGCGAGGATGCTTCCTGAACCTTTGGTTAATTGATCAACAACCAAATTGAATTGATTGCCCAAGTCCAATGCGGCTTGATGTAGTTGTGGGTTATTCTGTAATAAATTACTTAATTGTTGCAATTTACTGCGTGTTAAAGGAATGAGCTGTAACAGTTGATTGTCTTTTAAATTATTCAATTCATCCGAATTTTCTTCATCTGCAATTTCCTCGATTAATGCCATGAGCTGTGACAGCTCTGTATTAATTTTTTGGTCAATGCGATGGGCATCCGTAGCATTACTTAAGATCAGACTCTCCAATGCTCCTTTAAACAAGTCGCTTTGTGACAGTTTTCCCTCCTGGAAATAATCACGTAGTTGACGTATGTTTTTTTTATATTGATGGGTTAAAATACCACTGATATTTTCTGATTGATTGTGAATATCTTTAATTTGCTGATCAATAATTCTTTTTTGATTTGCTAACTCGTTTTTCGCTTTTAAAAAAGATTGGGTCAATGCCAACAACCGATCATCAGTTTTTAAAAATTCTTGATAGGTCGCTTTAAGATTTTGCAGTGCCTTCAAGACAGAGGAAACTTCATTGGTAACAGAAGCTAATTTTTCCTCACCCTCAATAAAAATTGCCTCTATCGGTAAACGAGGCTCCAGTTTGGATAAATCATTTTCTTCATGTGCTGTTAAAATACTTTGTTGTCTCACCAAAAATTGAGCGCGTGCATTACTCATTTTAAATCGTGCGTTTTCAATTGAACTAACAGTTAATAAAAGGTTTTGATTTTGAAGCAGTTGATGATTGAGATAGAGTGCAGCAAAACTAAGGATCATCGTAAAAATAACGGTAAGAATATAAAATAACAGAAACACATTTACCAATGATAATCTTAGTTTCCTGTACATTAGTAATCCTTCCACTTATTCTTTAACAAACGAATGCAGTTCAGTCCAATCAAGAGAGGTAAATTTTCCGTTTCTTAATATAGTAGGCCAGACTGTATGCAATGCCTGATGATTGTTTTTATCATAACTGATGGGAATACCGATGCCTATATCCACATCCCGCATGTTTTGCATCACATCAATAAGCCCTTCTCGCGTTAATTTATTAGCGCCAGCTGCACGTTGTAATGCTATGACAAATAACTTTGTCGCGAGATAGCCCTCTAATGAGATATAGCCTGGTTGGGCATCATTTGCATATTTTTTTAGACTCTCTCGATACTCTTTGACAGCAGGAAGATCTGAGTCATAACTAGGAACAACCTGAGTCACTATCACGCGGTTGTCTCCCAATGTTCCTATCTCCTTTAACAAAGTTTCACTTCCCACAAAAGAAACATTGAGAAACAGGGTATTAGGTAGGTCTTCAACCGCCAACTTAATGAACCGAGCAGCAGGAAGATAAGGAGCGACTATAATAATTGCCTTTGGCATTTTTTTTGCGTCCAGGATCTCTGATAAACCCTCTTCCACATTCACTGTATTTCTGGTGAATCGACCGTGCACTAAATTTTCTGAATCGTGATAACCTTCTTCCTTTAACGCTTTTATGGCACCAAAATAACCGGAATCCCCAAACGAATCATTTTGTGTAAAAAATGCAATTTCATCGGGTTTAATTCCTGCTTTCAATAACCCTTTTACCATAGCCGCAGTTTCTTCTGCATAACTTGCACGAAAATTAAAAACGTACCGATCCGGGGGGCTTTGACGCAGTACTTCTGTTCCAGCATAACAACCATAGAGCAGTGTCTGCAATTCTTGGGCAATAGGTACTGAAACCACAGCAGTTGGCGACCCTACATTGCCGATGACAGCGAGCACCTGATCCTGCGTAATTAATTTGCGCATGTTGGGCGCAGCAAGCGACGGCTCATAGGAATCATTATATACAATAAATGTTATTTTTTGACCATTGATACCACCAGCAGCATTTACTCTGTCAAAATACGTTTTGATTCCAAGTGTCATACCCTGTCCAAGCGTTTGTGCCGGACCTTCCAAAGCAGTGCTGCTTCCTATCCTAATAGGTGATTGATTGACTGTGAGCGGAGTTCCTTGTGCAAATGATAGTTGAGCAAAAGTAAGAAGTATTAAAATAATACTCCTGCTGAATGAAAATAAGATCCATTCCTTTATCATTTGTTTACCCAATAGAGAAAAATTTATTAAAAAAATTATAATTGATTCAACTAACGTAAGCACCTCGAATAAGTATATATTCGCGAAATAAATTTATTCTATCCGTAAATCCCGCATATATTTATAGAGTATATACCATTATTCATGTTCCATATTCCTAAAGTGGATTACCGCATGAAACATGTTGTAGAAAAAAGTATGGGTATGCAGCAGCCCCAAACAAAAGGGATAACAAATCACTGTGGATAATAATTAAGCATTATCAGGGTCACCGCAGCACCTTTAGCGCTTCTGTTGTAAGTAGCAAAATCATAAAACTCTACTGCCCGAAGCCCAAATCTGGAATTAATTTGATAAGCTAATGAGCCGCCAAGGAAAGGATCAACGTCAACAGAGTTTGTATTCTGAGAAAAAAATTGACGAGGAGCAACCGTAGTCACGGTCAAGTATGTTGAGATAACTGAGGCGCCACCAACCAAACTGGCTCTTAATCTATTTTTAGGATTAAGAGTATAACCTAAGATAGCGACCAATGACTTACTTGATCTGGAAATTTTTAATCCATCTCTTATTTTTGAATGAGTGAAAATTTGATTGTAATCCAATTCATAAGTGAAGGGTAATTTGTCACCAAGGCCTGCTCCAAATCCCCAACGCATTCCGCTCCCATTGTTGGGAAACGCATCCTGAGGTGTAAAATTTATTCTTGGCTGTTCGGGAGGAGATAATGATAATTGATTGTCATTGAAAAAAGTGTGCACAAATACATATCCGCCTGTTATGTAAAAAGAACCATGACAGCTCCAATCCGCTTTATTACAGCTTTTTTCAGTTCCTGCTGCAAAAATTAAGTCGCTTAGAATCATCGAAAAGAATATTGCTACTAGATGTTTAACCACATGCCTATCCTTAAAAATTAATCCATCCTATTTTATATAAAGCTCGAACTATTGGAATACTTAATTCTGCCTTTTATGTAACGAACAAGAAATACATCATACCAATAAATAACGTAATTTATGACCCTAGGCACCTACTATAAATAAATGAGTCACAATAGGGTCTGTTTACATTTCGCTAGATTGAGTCAAGATAGTAGAAATGGAAACAGACCCTAATTTATTTCCCAATTAATTCCGTATATTTCTGAATTGTATTGGCTGTTATCTTTCTAAACCGTTCCGCTGTCAGGTCATCCGAAAGAGGACTGGAGTTCTTGCTGTGAATTAAAAATTTCTCATAGGCATTTTTACCCAGGAGCGTAAATAAATTATTTAATTCTGGAATAGTAAAATGTAACAGAGTCAAATTTTCTTCCGGCATAAGTGGCAGAATGCTTTGCTTCGCCTGCATCTCATAAGCATATGCAATCTCAATCAAAGTTCCCTCTTGATATTGTTTACTGATTAATTCAACACCAATAGGCATATGCGTATCTTGGCTATAGCCAACATTAATACTAAGCGCAGGTAATCCAGAATTAGATGAGATTGGAGCTCGCCAAGTATTCACTTTCATCGCATCATACGTCGCTGTTCCATTCGAAGTAATCGGCATGAGTAAAGCATCCAACTGATTTTTATCCATAATCTGTTCAACATATGTCTTATTTTTCTTAAAATTTTCTAAAGCTTTTTGATAAGGTACGCTGAGTTTGCTTGCAGTGTTTTTCATAAAATGCAGGCAATCTTTAATCGAACCAAAATTTCTTGTACGGTTCGATTCACAAATATCACGAAAGTTCTTCCTGGTCGATGGAAATGAGGCAAGATATTGATTCACGTCCTGGATTTCTCCAGCTTGATTGAATTGTCGATCATTATTGAAATCTGGAAGCGTGATATCGATGAACGTCGCACCCATTTTCTGCATATCCTTTGTGGCTTTGTTTATTATTTCTTCAATGGGCAAGGACATCTTATTGAATGGATTAATACCATTTACATTACGTACAATGCCAATTCTCTTGTTATTTAAGCCATTGCTTTTCAGAAACCTAGAATAAGTGTTTACTCGAGGAATATTGAGTGTTTTATGATCCTGAGAATCAGGCTGCGCAATCACATCGAGTAAAATGGCCAAGTCCTGTGTACTCCGCGCAATTGGCCCTGCTGTTCCATCAAGATTACCCATTGGAAAAATACCGCTCTGGCTGATTAAGCCAGTACTTGGGCGTAGTCCGACCAAGCCATTAAATGCAGAAGGTATTCTGACCGAGCCACTGTTATCGGTGCCTATACCAAGCAAAGCAAAATGAGCGCTGACTGCAGCGGCTGGTCCACCACTCGATCCCCCAGGATTTTGGTTGGGATCATAAGCATTACCAATTCTACCACTACGACTGCTGATGCCGAACATCCCCCAGGCAAACTCATCCATTCCCCCTTTTCCCAAAATAATGGCGCCAGCATCGCGTAATTTTTTCACTAAAAAAGCATCGTGTATTGGTTGACTTCCCAATAAAGCATAAGATCCTGATGTGGTGGTCATATCAAAAGAATCAATATTATCTTTCAAAATAACGGGAATACAATGGAGCGGCCCTAATGCCTGACCTGTTTTTTTATAATAATCATCTAACTGTCGTGCATACGTTAACACTGAAGGATTGAGTTCACTAAAAGCATTGATTGGTGCCTTGCTCTTTACACTCAAGTTGTATCTTTTAATACGCTCCAGATACGCATTGATGAGCTGTAAACACGATATTTGATGCTGCGCAAGTGCATGATGAATCGAATGAATGGTCGCAACTTCAAAATCTAGTGGAAACACTTTAGATGGACTTGCAATGGAGACCTGACAACTGAATAGAGTAGTACAAAATAATGTAATCAAACGACTTGGCATCATGTATAACTCAAAGTGTGTGGCAATTTTTATTACACCATATTTTATCGATAATTACATCACTCCAGGTTAGAACATGCCCATTATATACCTAATGTAGAGGGTGCACGGAATACCATTTTTAATTGTGGTGACTGAGATAAAGAGATCACCGAATTGTTCGGCAATAGTGTAAGTGCTCACCCCTAAGGGAACAATTGGTTTGGGCACATCTTACTAGAAAGATTTGTAGCCTGGGTGCAGCGTAGCAGAACCCGGGTTTCGCTGCGCTGCACCCAGGCTACAATGCATACAAACAACAAAAAATAAACAATTTGATCTTTTTTAATATTTCCTTAATGTATTGAGAATATTATTGTCAAAAAAAAGACAAAATGAATTATAAAGAGGATAAACCTGTGTTTAGTAAGCTAAAAACAAAAACTGATAAAGTAAATGAAAAAATTGCTGGGATTATACCTGCCACAGAAGTACAAGACATCCGCTCTCTGCCAAATTTTGATGAAATTTTGAGTCAAAACCCGAATCGTGAGAAAGTTCAAGGTTATTATGCTGTGATTCCATTATCCCTATATGAAACATTTGTTCCCAATGGTCCTAAATTTCCCGACCGCTATGGTAATAGTTATACTGGTGGGCAATTCGATGCGCCATTATTCACATTAAAAGAATGGCGTGACAACTGGACACAAGGTCACCCTGGTAGTGCTATACCCGATTTATTAGTCAATGCGAATTGGTTTAATGTATGGACAACTGGTGTTCCTAATGAAGGTGAAAAAATCAACCCTAGAACGCAACCACGCACCTATATTGCTGGATTATCAGTAAGCGGTGGTGAACTGGTTTCCACCCATAAGGTACTTGATCAGAATAATGTTGGGTTAGATACCATCGTTTTTGATACTGGAAATAAAACAGCATCTATCATCTCACATCAGGATATTGATGATACGTTACAAACAAATCCCAATTTTTATGAGGATAAAAATGCCGTATCTGGATTTATTATTCTAAGGGATGAAACGAAATTAAAAACACCCGATTTAAATAATAACCATGCAAATCGATTGCCACGTACCGGTGTTGGCTACAAAAATAATGGCACTCAAGTTGTTATTATGGTCATTCATAATCCTGATCGGAATTGTGGTGTTACTGCAGAAGAGTTTGCGGATTTATTTGCAGCACTCGGCTGTACTGATGCCATCAATTTGGATAATAGTGGATCTGTAGAGTTTTACTACCACGGATTAAGTGCGTTTGGTAAAAAAACAGTCACTGTGCAAACAAAAACCTGTGATGCTGGAGCTGCAACGGAGCGACCAAAGCCTAATTGCTTGGGCTTTAAAAATGTAGGTCGGCATACCTTATTTGCCAAGGATGACTCAGATATCCCCAGTAAGAAATGGAGTTTTGATGAAAAACCATCAGCCAAAACAGATGATGACGTAACCTATACTTATTATATTAAACGCTAACTTAAGGTCGATGAAAACTGTAAGATGCAATTTGCGTTTTCTCATCCATAGAAATTGCCTCAGATGAGGATGCATCCGAGGCAATTTTTACTGCCAACTCAATGGGAAATTTAGTCTGACTAAAAAAACCAGTACCATCTCGATATGCTTGAGCAAGCATATGAGATACATATTGTATTTTAAGACGTTCGGCGAAATAGGGACATAGTACTGCGATATGAAACTTTGAAGCAGTGTCATGTATGCGTCTATCATTGATATAAAGTGTGCAATCGTCGGTATTAGAAGCAACAAGCCTTGTTTTATCTAAATTAAGCAGATAAATAAAGTTATCTTTAGATTTAATCGTCGAAAAAGTAACGGCTAACTGCTGATTTTTTGACAAAAAAGCCGGGAGATAAACACTATTTTCATGAAGGATTATTGAATCGGTTTCTTTATTTAAACCGGATCGATGCAAAAATATATCGCGCATTTCCTGATCAGGAAACTCAATTGCCAATGATTTATTTTTGTCCCTAACACACTCTGATAATTTGATTACTGGACCAATTGCTCCCTGAATAAAGTGACTCAACCGCTTGTATAACACATGATCACCAGAACAATAACCCTCAATAATCCGGGTAAACCAAGTAGAGCCATAATTATTTTCAGTCAGTGATGTGCGAAGTTGTTCGTAGAGATCATTAAGTAACTTTTGATGGGCTGTATTCAGCTCTGATGTTACGGAATCTGATAATGCTGTTTGTGCACTAGCAATTTGACGCACAATGTTTAGAACAGGGCGAATACGCGAATTTGCCGATTTATGTGGTAAACGATGTAACAAAGCGAAGAGATCTGGTTCGTAAGTAGTTATCCAACTTTTAGAATAAAGTTTTGTATCATCCATTAGATTTCTTATCACTTTAAAAGAATAGGATAACTCTATCAAAACCAATCTAATTATGTCTAATACTTTCCATTGTGCGATTTTATTTATCACATTTATTTGAAATACCATGTAACAATTCATCGCTAGATTGAGTCAAACTGTCCTGATTTTCGAGTACCGGAGCACAGAAAATCAGGACAGTTTGGTCAAGACAGTAGAAAGGTAAACAGCCTCTAATAATCCTGCATAAAATTTACCATATAACCGGTCGGGTACTTATTTGACGCTTGATCCCCCTTTATACTGGCTCAAAAGGTAACAACTACCTCCGATCAAAATGACTCCTCCGGCAAATAAAGAAAATTTAGCTAAAGGACTCCAGCCCTTTTCAGATGAAGGTTTGTCCATCTTCTTACTGGGGAGATCTTCAATATCCTCATCACCTTCTTGGAAGTCGAGCGCTTTACTGAGCAATTTGTTGAATTCGACTTTTTGGTGTTCATCATGACACTCATCCAATGAAATACCAAAAATACTCTCCGGTTTTGCCTTTCTCAACCGTATTACTATGCTTAAGCTTAATTCATATTCATCCTCTACAGAATGAATGGGTAACCCCGTCTCCTCTTCGCTTAATTCTAACCCAAAGTGCTTTTCCTTGTTAGAAATACAAATTCCTGTTGGACTTGGCGCGTGGGAAACTTGCAGGCTTCGCGGGATTGTTTTAAAAAAATCACAGGAATCTTCTTCGCTCAACACAAACGAGACTACATTTTCAAAAAAATTAGTCCCGCCTTGAGAAATTGTCGAAGATAACATAACACCGCATTGGGGATGAAGCAGGTTAGAAAAGTCATTTGCATAAGATGCGCTAAAGCAACTTCCAAAAATGATGCTATTGACCACAACGTCCCTTTTTGTGAAGCAATTATGAAGTTCCTCAACATGTTGTGTCTTCAGAGCAGATAACATGCCATTCCATTTATGCTTAGGCCATCCATGCCCTCCACCAATATAGAGTATGTGTAACTGTTGCTCTTGGCTTAATTCTCTTTCCAAATTTTCTTTAACATACTGACTCTCTTTACGTCCACATGAATCCTCATCTGCCTTATTCGAATAAATAATCAGTGACACATTTTGCTCTTTGGCTTTTTTATTTAAATACCTGCGAATGTTTTTGATTTTCTGATTTTCCAGGTCACTTTTGGGGCTATCAAGATTTGCTCTAAGTAGATCACCCATTTCGTGAAGAGGACTTGGATGCGAGAAACATTTGGATTTCAGTTTTGGCCACACTTGATAATTGAGCGTGTCTACTGTTTGATGATTTAAATGGCTTTTTAGCTCATCTAATTTTACCCCGCAAAGAAAGCTCTTTCGCGCTTCGTCCTCGGTAATTTTTGAAATTTCTTTTTCAAAACGACTTCCATCGGGTTGTTTCGTAACAAGATACCATTTGTTTCCATCATGTTCATCACACACCAGCCGTATTTCATTTTTTTCTGCAGGTACATCCTCAACGACACATCTCTCAAAACCTGGCTTCACAGTAAACTTCATAATGGAAGTACTTGTTTCATTACGCTCATAATAGATTTTCGCAAGCTCAAGAAATTGTTTCACTCCCGCAGGTGCTTTTGCAATCTCTGAATCAAAATCCATCTCTTTCGTAATTCCCGCTAATATCAAAATATTTAAAATATCCTTATCTTCTAAAGTCGCTGTATTTAACAAAAATAAATTACTCATACCCCTATTGCCCTCTATATTTTTTTATCTATTTATTTAAAAAAACATAGGTTAACAAAAAAACATTAAGAATTTATTAAACACAACAAGGATTTAAATTATCCATTAAAATAGGAGTACAACCTGGAATGTAGCGAGAAATTAAAAATAAAATGAAGCATGTGCGCTCGTTCTAGATCCGCAGTTCACACATTGATTGTCGTGAATTTACTTAACACCAAATTCGAAGCGTTAATCCCAGCACCATAAAGGTTTTAAGGTCTGCTGATGAGCATGATATTGTTCAAGCATTGTTTGGACACTGCCGTATTTTTTTACTTTTTGTTGTTGCCAAATCGCACCAGACAATCCTTGTTTAAGGCGTTGGTTTAAGATTTCATCCAAATAAAATGCAATCTCCGCAGTAGACAACCCCAAAGAGAACAAACCTAATTTTGCTTTGGGCAGCAGCTCTAAATGAAGCAGATCAAAAATTTTTACGGATCGAGTATTTTCCCATACGATTTCCGTCTGTAGACCGAAACGAGCTGCTTGATAGAAATTATTTCTTATGTGTTGAAAGTCTATTTTTTCTACCGGGTTAAAATCATGTAATTGCCAATAAGCAAGAATACCAACATAAAAGCCCAACTGTGCCGCGATATCGCTTGGCGATGTCCCTGCACTTTGAACTCGATGTTCCAACCGGATATGATACGCTCCTGATTGATCACACGTACCAACTACAGGCCGGTTCCAACGCCAAATCGTACCATTATGTTGTTTTAAGTGGTGGAACAGGTCTGCCTTTTCCAAATTGACTGTAGGTACTAAGGAAGAAAACTTAAGATTACTTTGAAATAACTCCGTAATGGAGTTTCGTACGTATTCATGTCCAAAGAGCACTCTGTCTTCTCGATTTATCCAACAATTTGGCGGAAGCTGTTCTGAAACAGTTTGCTGTACCCATGGAATACGTGTGTCCTGCCATAACGATTTACTATTAAAATAAGGCGCATTGGCAGCTAATGCAACCATAGGAGCGGCTAGTAATTGGGCGCGATTATAAGTACGAACCATTTGATGTTGCGGGACTTTTAAATGAAATTGCGTCGACGTGGTTGCCGCCTCAAGACAAATATCCTCAGCGGTCAGCTCTATTATTTCTTCTCCCTCGATTTTGATTGACCAAGGCTGAAAATCTCGTTGTTTCAATAACAATTCATTCAGTACATGATGGCGTAGATTGTTCGTCAATAAATGACGCTTAAAATGGTTTGGGGATAAATGAGGCAACATGCCTATGGTGATGATTTGAGTATTATTTTGACTTGCCCAATCGTTACATAGTTGATAAAGAGTTGTTAAATTTTTATCGAACTGAGTAAGAAAACCAGCTTGGACGTTAATCGGATTAAGGTTAATTTCAAAAACATCTTGGGTAATTTCTTCAGATAACTCAGGCTGATTTAATTCAGCTATCATTTTAGGTGCCAAGGGTTGAGGCATTAAAGTACGATCAATAAACCATCCTTCTAATTCCAAGCCAATTTGCCATTGCGGCTCTTCGCACAGCAAACCTTGGCTTTCAATTTCCTTTAAATACTGGGTTTCTTTATAGAGTAAATGTTCAAATAAATCTATATCATTTTGTTGCATTCCATCTCCTTTTCTATCGTGAATGCACCCCGTATACGCAACAATTGACGCATAAAGTTTAATTTAGGAATTATCTTTAGTCGGCCGTGCAACCAACAGCTGTTATTCAATATCACAACTTGCCCAGGAGGAAAAAAATCGACAAGTCGAGCGTCCGATTGTTCGAAACAATCCGATAGATGGTGTAAAAATAATGCCTGCTCTAATGATTGAGGTTGACAAAATTGATCGCTAAATCGTATACCAAGCATCCCGTTTTTTTCAAAAAAAATGGCCTGCTGAACTCCTGCATTTAATTGTTTACTTGCAGAGGCCTCAAATAAAAAAGGGGCCAACGCCAATGGATGGCTGAGAAAAGTATCAAGCGCCTCAAGGTCGTTTAAATGATGCAATGTCAATTCACCGCCATCAACATCGTGTTGTTTCGTTTTGATTAATACTACCCATTCCACTGGTTTTTTATAAAAAGTCCCATCAGTATGTAAACGAAGATCATGGTAAGGCTCTGACAAAAAAGAATCACCTTGTGTATTTGGACCTAAATTGATTGCTGCATAATAATGCTGGCTCATTTCATCAAAATAGGCGACACCAAGGGTGTAGGCAACCGCTGTAGCAAGTCGCAAATGATGAGAAAAATCATATTCTTCATAGGGATATGTGATAAAAACACCGCCAAACTCATGCGATTGTACCGTGTGTACGAGCATGTTCACCGTGCTTTGCCCAAGAATTTCCTGTAATTTATGGGCAATAATAAAACGGCTATAAGGACGTTTTTCTAAAATAATAGGGTCAAAGTTATCGGTTTCCTTAAGGAAATACCCCCACAGCTCCCTATCAATTTCTATTCTTCGAATGCGTGCTAACGAACTTTAGTATGTATTCATAGCAACCTTATCCTATAAAAAACTCTAATTGATTAAGACATTGAAAAAAGTAATCTGCATCCGATAATGGATTATAAAGATGTGCTGATACCCTCAGTCCTGTTGACAGATCAGCAGCAAAATAAAGTGGGCCGCAACATTGTTGGCCATCGTTGACCGCAATATTGTATGTATCAGAAAGCATGCGGGTTAAATAGGACAAATCAACATGAGCTTTTTTAGGGCGCAAGGTAAAAATAGCCAAACTGTCCTTGCTTTTAGGAAAAGCGAGCGTCCACGAGCTGCATTCCAATCGTCGTAAAAAATACGTTGACCAAGCACTATGATGGTGCATGATTGCCTCAAACCCAACTTTTTGAACGTATTCAATCGCTTTTCCAAAGCCAATCACTGCTTCTATGGCTGGCGTTCCCGGCTCAAAACCCAAAGGGGGACGTTTAAAGAGTTTTTGGCTGTCGTTATAAACATTAACCATGCCACCCCCAAATCGCTTATGAGGTAAGTCAATCAATAGAGAATCGTGAATGTATAAGATACCGACACCGGATGGACCGAATAATTTATGAGCGGAAAAGACAAAAAAATCAACATCCAACTCCACCACATCTACCGGTCTATGACTAATAACTTGCGCGCCATCAATACAGGTCAATGCCTTATATTGCTTGGCAAGTGCAACAATTTCTTTTACCGGTTGTACATTGCCCGTGACATTAGAAGCATAGGCAATGGTTACTAATTTGACCTTGTTTTTTTTAAGTTGCATTTCCAATGCAGCTAAATCAATCACCCCATCATTTGATAAATCAATGGTTATCAACTGTGCGTACTCACTCCAGGGAATAAAGTTAGCGTGATGCTCTTGACGACAATTAATCACGATGTCTGTTTTTTTAAGTTCCAGTAACTCGGTAATATAGTGGATGCTGTCCGTTGTTCCTTTAGTAAAAATGATTTCATGTTTTTTTGCATTAATCAGTTGAGCGACCAAAGAGCGACTGTGCTCATACATCAGTGTAGCCCGCTCACTTTCCTTATAACTTCCCCTATGAACCGTAGCGCCACAATGAGTATAGTAATGGGTTATCGCATCAATTACAGTTTGCGGCTTTAATGTAGTTGCAGCATTATCCAAAAAAATATAAGGCTGGGTATCTAAGGACAAATTTTGAATAATAGGAAAATCATTCTGATAAGCATTCAATACTGCCCCTCCTTTTTTAACCAACAGAATTTTCCTGATCCGCTTGGGGAGATGCTTTGCCTGTGCTGAAAAGAACAGGGCTTACCTAATAATCGAACTAATTGTTCCTGTAACTGCCCAAAATCGGGCGGGAGCGGTTCATCATTGAACGTGGTATAAGCTAATTCTAATTTGTCTTTTCCCAATTCCTGCAGCTGATAGATAAGCATTGTCGGTGCTAAAACCGCTAAGAGATCATCAACAAAAGCATGCGGCACACATGTTCCAGCTGGTGTATCAATCATTTCTTTTTCGCGGCCACAAATTCTCTGAACCGACAACGGCGAATGGTCAGTACCAACTTGCACGCAATCCCCTGTGCGATAACGAACTAAAGGCATATAAGGATTTTTAACGCAGCTGACAATCAGACTGTATAAATTTTGGGTTGATTCTAAAGGTAAAAATTCAACCTCCGTCAATTCTGAGCACAGCACCAATTGGCCATGTTCCTTTTCCATGAGCAGATACCCTAATTCCGTACTTCCATAGAGATTAATCACGGGAACGTTAAGCTTTTGTTCGATGTAGCGACGAATATTTGCCGTAGCCAACTCATAACCCAAAGTAACGGCCTGTGGTTTAACAAAATTTTTCTCTAATTGATATTTTTCTAATTGTTTTAAAAAGAGCGCCAGATAATAAGGATCGGCATCTAAAAAGTAATCGTTCTCATCTGCTATTTCACGGAGCATGCGTTCGATATCACCTTCACTCCAGGCTTGCGGATCAGGTGTCAAATTAATATATAAAGTTCTTCCAATAAATCGTTTGTCTACACCGTGATCCGCCTTAAAACAAACCGTTTGCGAGCACACGGTGGTGGTCAGTGCGATTCGAGTCAGTGATCTATCCCAGCATTTTTTAAGAAGGGTGTGTTGATTAAATGTTTTATTTAATTGATCCTGACGCCAATTGGAGGGACGCATAATTTGCATACGTTCTGAAGTGGTTCCAGAAGAAGCAACCCACTCTACATCACCTTTCCCCAGCGCATTTTCTATCTCTGGAGTGAGCCAATTATGCGGGAAATTAGCGACGATGGCAGACTTTTCGAGAATGGGCAAAAAATCATCTTGCCACAAGGTCGCATATAGGGGTATGTTTTTATAGAGATCATAGTTCATATAATTAATGACTACCGCATTAATACAAACAACCGCATTGTAAAAACATGTAGACTCATGTTGCCTGTTAAAGAACTAAGATGTCAAGAGCCAGCACTTTTACGCTGCCCAGGAACATAGTCTTCAATTAGGGTAAAGTCTGCCAGTTTAGAAACGATGACTTCTGAATTAATAAGCGGTGAATTTAAATATTTGCGGAGCAAATAGATCGTTTGGGACACTAAGCGATGAGAAGACATCACCGAAAGATGACCGTGGCGATCTAAAATGCTAAGTGAGTTTGGATACTTATCAACATATTCCTTAATATACCCGGATTCTCCTGGAACAATTGCATCTTCTGTTGCAATGAAAAAATGATAGGCGCTTGATGAATTTTCCATTATTTTTCTTTTAAGCCGTATCAGAAATTCACTATCAACTCCCATTTCCCTTATTGAATCAGAAAACCAGGACAAGGGTTTCATGGCAAGATAAGAACCATTAAACGGTGTCCCCACGGTAATAATCAAAAGTACTTCAATCCCTGCTAATTTGGCCAAAAACTCTGCGAAATATGAGGCAACTAAACCGCCACGCGAATGAGCAATTAAAATAACGCGTCGATGATGATTTGCTTTTATTTTATCCCTAAGTTGTTCCGCAAAAAACTCGATACTTTTTCCCTGATATCGTTGTCCAAAAGAAAGTAAATTTAAGGAAGAAATATCCTTAGGAAGTCCAGCCTGAATCAAGCGTTCGGCAACACGTTGAAACGCTGAAGATTGATCCGCTGTACCATGAATAAAATAAACTGCAGTCCCTGATTCTTGATTTGGCTCATTCGTGTAGAAAGAATTCTGATAGGTTTGATCCCCGGCGGGTGACATAAGCCAATAATAAGTATGAGCAAACATTCCTGTGGTGGAAATGGGTTGTTTTGTCTTTGCCGTATTGAAGATCCGCTCCCACATAGTTAACTCCCTTTTCTTTAGCAAATTTCATAGAACATGCTCTGACGCAAAAATGGAATAATATAAACTTATTGATATTTAATAATACGGATAACTATAAAATTAGTCTTTTTAAGCTAAACACGAAACATGAAATAATGCAACTCATTCAATCCGCACCGCGCTTTATGCTTGAAAGATCCTCAAAATTGTCATCTCTGCGTAGGAGCAAGGATGACAACCTTTTGCCCATTCCCCTAAAAAGGCCAGCAGCATCGTGTCGATTCTGTCTCCTCATAAACTTTGTATTCAGGATATTGACTGGTGTCTTGCCATGGAGAATCTTCTATTACTGATAATTCATCCAATAAAAAGGAGGCAAGGGAGTGTTGGTTAAAATGTGTTTTTTTGTTTTGCAAAAAGCCATTAATAATTATTTGGATATCTTCTAAAGAGGGATTTTTTTGTAAACTTCGCTGGAGATCATATGCACGATCTCGGCCGGATTGCCAATGTCTAAACCAAGTAAACCAGCCATTAGCTCCACGATGTTTATTTCCTTTTTCTGACCAATCCAGATAATTGGCGAGGGCAGTAAGAGCAGATTTTCGGATTATATTTCTTTGGAGTTCCTCCGAGTCATTCAAGCCTGGCGCTTCTACTTTAAGATGCGAAGTTTTATCATTCGATTCGCTTCCATCCTGAAAAGCGGTTATTTTAGTATCTACATCGGCAAGTGCTATAACTTCATCCTCTTTTTTTACAGTCGAATGCGTTGCATTTTCCTCTATTGGTAATTGAGTATCAGTCGTTGTATTGAATGAAGCATACTGCTCATGACGGGTTTCTATAGGGTGAACGATAGTGCTTGTCTCTTTATCTTCTGCTATTTGAAAAGATTCCTTTACTCCTGCGACAATTTTATCAATTCCATTCTTGTAAATATAAACCGCTCCTGCTACGTGATTTTCAGAAACGACTACCCCTGGTTTGAGACTTCCCTCACAAGTCGAGCGGCCAAAACAATAATTAATTATGGCTTCAATTAAATCAATCTTTCTGACGTTAAAATATCGCCCCCCGTTTGCCTCAGCATAAGGAACTAAAATACTCCATTGTAAATAATCATAGGGCTCTGCACTGATTACAGATAATTCATCCTCCATCTGATTCAAACAGACTTTTATCTCACTTAGTTCAAAACTTAATAAATCACCATCATCATTTTTAAATTGAAATGGTAGATCAACTATTTCGATGTGATGCATAAATTCTTGCAATTGTTTCATAATGATTTTTTTTGCTTCTACTGCATTACTCATTTATACCCCTTAAAGCTTTATAAACATGATTTAGTTTGGTGATTTAAGCTCTTTTTTGCCTACTCATCGTGCTTTATGCCTGAACGATCCCCATATTCTGTCATCCCTGCGCAGGCACACTACTGTCCGGTAAAAGCAAAGGAATAGTTGCACGTCCTTGATAAAACACCAAGAATGGTGTCCTAAATCCCTATTTAGATCAAAGATGTACTGTGAAAGATAGCGTTTTTCAAGAACCATTAAAATCTAATTTTTTTGTAGACTCCTCAGCATTCATCTAGGCACATTACCTATTGCAGGAGAGCAAAATTTTTACCGGACAGTAGTGTGCGCAGGCAGGGATCCATCCATCAAAATAGTTCATAACTCAAAGTAATCCACTGCGCGTTGTTCACTCAATTAAGTTAATTTTTCATGTGACCGCTTAGTTTTTCTAGATGGAGGGCAAGAATACCTATTAAGGCTTAGGATGTACATTGTAAATGGCTCCCTGCCTCGCAGGGATAACAATGTATGCATAAATTGACGCCATAACACAGTCGTTTCATATTGTTAACTTGAATCGTGCTACGGACTGCGTATTTTCAAAGCAAAGAAACTATTTTTTTGAACGTTTGTTTGAAGATTACATATCCAGCAATAATCTAAAATAACGAGTATAATTAATAAATATTCATTGAAACAAGGATGTTTTTATGTATGAAGATCTGACTGTTCCTTATCAAGCGTCCAAAGATGTTGCTTCGTTACAGCTGGGAGGCATTCTTGCTGAGGATAAGGTGTTAGAAAATGCACCCGTTAATCTCGTACTCAAATCATTTAACCGCCATGGATTGATTGCTGGAGCTACGGGGAGTGGGAAAACAAAAACCATACAAGTGCTTGCTGAGCAATTGTCCTTAGCTGGAGTTCCTTGCCTGGTGATGGATATTAAAGGCGATGTCTCTGGTTTGGCAATGCCTGGAGAAACCAATCCGGGTATTGAGAAGCGGTGTAAATCCTTACACTTATCCTTTACTCCTCGCGGTTTCCCCGTAGAGTTATATACCCTAAGCAGCGTTCCAGGAGTTCCTTTACGTGCAACTATTTCTGATTTTGGTGCCTTACTCTTTTCGAGGATGTTAGAGATCAACGAAACTCAGGCTGGGGTGGTCACGATTCTTTTTGAATATGCTAAAGACAATGCGATGCCGCTCATTGACCTGCAGGATTTTAAAGCGTTGTTGCAATACGTACAAAGTAAAGAAGGTAATGCAGAAATAGAGTCGCAATATGGCGGTGTTGCTGCAGCTTCTATTGGTTCCATTATGCGTAAAATTGTTGAACTGGAATCACAAGGTGGCGAAGATTTTTTTGGTGAACCTGCATTTAAAGTTGACGATTTATTACAATATAACGGAAACGGTCAAGGAATTATCTCCATTATTCGTTTAATGGACATGCAGGATCGACCCCAGTTGTTTTCTACATTTATGTTAAAGTTACTTACCGATATTTATCGTCAACTCCCTGAGTTAGGCGATCCCGATAAGCCAAAATTAGTTTTATTTATTGACGAAGCACATTTGATTTTCAAAAATGCCAGTAAAGCCTTACTAAGCACATTAGACACCATTGTTAAATTAATTCGCTCTAAAGGCGTAGGTATAATTTTTTGCACGCAAACACCTAACGATATTCCCGAGGCTGTTTTAGGACAACTCGGATTGAAAATTCAGCATGCTCTGCGTGCATTTACAGCAAAAGATCGACAAGCCATGAAATTAGTCGCACAAAACTTTCCTCCATCAACCCATTATGATACAGAAAACATGTTAACTTCTTTAGGTATTGGTGAGGCACTTTTGAGCGCTCTTGACGCAGAAGGAGAACCCACTCCGTTAATTCACTGCTTAGTGAGACCGCCAGAATCAAGAATGGGCGTATTAACTGAGACCGAAGTCCAGCAGATACTTAACAAATCTCATTTATATCAACGCTATTCTCGTCGGGAAAATCCACCCTCTGCTGCCGAAATGCTTGCAGCAAAAAAACAAGGCACAACTGCGGACGCTCCCGAAGCTTCACAAGAAAAAGCCACTCCATCCGAACCGTCTATATTCGTAACAATGAGTAAAAATACTCTAGTAAGACAAGTCGTTCGGGATTTTTTCCGTTGGTTATTAAAGAGTTTAACAAGCCGTAAACGCTAGACTAAGGTTGATTTGAAACAAAATAAAGCCATGTAATGGACATTTGATTCCTTAGCTGCCTTATAATCTAGGTCGTACTGTACTGGTTGTTGCAACTGTCTCTTAGTCGCAAGTTAAAAGTCTTGACGAAAAGTCATATTTGAGTGCAGATTGGGTGAATATGTAGAAGATTCCGTTGCTTGCTACCAAGATTATGACCTAATCTCCTAATTTTATTTCTTCCTTTACGCGTCACTTATTATCCAATTTGTTCTAAAAAAAATTTCCTTAACTTAAATTTGCAAAAAATGTATCATCAATGAAAATTTAAAAAGAACCCTTTAAGAGAATACGATGTCACTAGCAAAAATATATGCAGAAATTCATGAGGATTTCGAACAAAGAGTAAAAGAAACAACCAAAAAAGCAAAAAAAATTCTATCTAAATATCCTTATGACTTCGATAAGGGACTATTACGCGTTGCTGTTCGGCATATACTCATAAACAATAATATAGATGCCTATGACAAAGTTTCAGAATCCAGATTATCAGAAATACTTAATGAGAAAACGCTTTTTAATGCGATTCTTGCTTACTATTTTTCTGTGCTTGATGAGCAACTCTTTCGACAGTCAAATTGGCTTCATAACAATGATGTACCCACAAAAATGGATTACATTAATTTACGTAGAAAATTTATAGGGGATTTGTATAATATTCTTGGCAAAAAATTTGAGGGACATTCTGTTGAGGAGGCAATTCGATTTAAGTTAAAACAAGTCAAAGAATTAAGTGAAGTAATAACAAAAACTGATATAGAAAATCTTAAAGATCATCAAACACTAAGCATCATGGAAGTGATTTCCAGCTTATTAAAATTATTTTGTATGGCCATCTTTTATCCGCTTTATCACGATCCCATAATTTCAAATAAATGCAATATGGGAAATGCATTCGCTACCCTTTGGTCAGGAAAATCATTAAATACGATTCACATGGAACATTTACAAGCCCAATTAGAACAACTGGAACAAACATGTAAAATAGTTAGTGAGGCTTTAGCGATTTCGCCCGATGAACACATTGAAAATACCAGGTCTTAATAAATGAACTCGTAACTCAAGACCCTTACACTCGCTAATAACCTTATTTTATATTGGGTGCTGTCTATGCCTGCGTTGAAAGCAAGAAGATGGAGCAAATCCAACTTTCTTGCTTTATTTCTTACTTCGGATTCAATATAGAAAAATAAGAGGTATTCGCTATATGATGTTCCGTAGCCCGATCTAGATGATGCTCACTTGTATACCGAGCAATTTTCATCATTGCTTCATTTTGTACAGCAGCCATTTTTCGATGTGTCGTTTTTTCGAAAGATTGGATTTTTTCTGGTTCTAACTTAGGAAAGAAAAGTCCTCGTCGCTGTCCTGATGCCAAGAGTTGTGCAGCTGTTCTGATTGCTACAAAATCCTTAGCACCTGCATCCATCATCTTAGGTAACGAAGCCGAGCAAGGAGTTCCCCCTAAATTCTCTGCTAAGTCTATAGAATTAATCGGATCGCTGATTATGCTATCAAAATTTAATTGATCCAATTGGTTACTATTCGCTAAACATTGTGCAGCACTAGCCAGCGTTTTAACATATTTCAACTTGGGTATTAACTTATGAAAATTATATATATCTAAGAGATTCACTGCCTTCATTATTTCGCATAATTTAAGCAAAGAGCCATCTGTTAATTCAGCTTTACACACTGCGGTAACAACCGCATCAGTAGACAGTTGAACTCTTCCGTTACCCGTTCCTTGTTTATTATTTGAATTATGTATCAGCGAATTTTCTTTTAAGTACTCAATAACCTTCGCTACCTTGTCGGCACTTTGAGGGTATTGATCTAATCCATCATAGGCTGCGTTAACAGCACAGTTGAGGTAACTCAATTGAATCATGGCCTGTGCTAATCCAATAGCATGCTCAGGATGAGAGCAAATCACATCTGTTGTCTGATTATTGAAAAGCTTCGCCTTTTTAAGCGCGACTATCGCTTCAGCAACTCGATCAGGATATTGAGTGGCAAAAGCTAGATTTAATGCATCCTCTTCCAAACCCTCTTGATTTAAGATAGCCACCGCATTGACTAATGCGATACTCTCATTGGAGCGGACAAATAGTGTTTCTAAAATCAAGGGAAGTAACTCAGGATTGATGACCATTTCTTTAAGCTTATCCGTAGCACACTTTATAGCGAATCCATTTCGATCCGCACTTAAAATATAGTTCAAATAAGGCTGTAGGTCCCAACCTGCACTTTTAAAATTCTTGCTAATTTCATCGGTAAAGGAACACTTATCGAGGATGCCATCAACAGCAAACAACCTATTCAAGCTATCCTGCGTATCAGGAAGAAGCTCTAACACTTTATAAAAAGAATAGGGATTTTGTAGTTTCAGGATGTTGATCACATTATCACGAGTGCATAATTGCGGGTTAATCTTATACAACATTTCCAATACCCGTTTCCTGCCCAAAAGCTGCGTCACTTCGCTTAATAGCAGCGGAACCACATCATCGGTATTTATGCCATAACCATTCAGAATGCTGAGTGCTTCAAAATAAAGAAAAGCATTCTCTGCACATGCAAACTTCTCAAAATATTTGAACATCTCTACTAATCGTTCTGGTTCTGACATCATTTCTGCTGCATGCAGCACGATGCTCATCGTAGAAAAGGAAAGTTTTTTGCCGATAGAGGCTAACAATGGTGCTAACGCTTTACCGTGTTTATGATTTTTCTCCAAAAACGCAACATGTTCGGCGGTTAATTGTTTCTGATTACTTAAACTGTCTAATGCTTCATAACCCCCAAAATAACCAACAAGCTTCCTAAAGATAATGCTGCTCAATGAGTCTCCATCCCTATCCTGCTTACCAATCAGAATAGTAGCCAATTCTAAAAGTAACGATGGGGATAAGGTATCAATACCTTCAAGCTTGTTAGTACAAAACTTGCGAAACGCTTTAATATGCGACTCATCCATGAGCACCCTAAAATATCCTTTTTTTCGATCATACCGACTCATTTGCTTCTTTACAGTTTCTGCCTTCATCGACTAATCCTTTTGTTGTTACTCCTGTTTTACCCCTCGACATCATACTGCAGCAATAAATAAATAAACAGGCAAAATGCCTATTCTCATCAAAGATCAACAAAAAAGCTTAAAGGCCACAAAAATAAAAATTACTCATAGGAAAATTGTCTCTAGTGTACGCAACTACCCCTTATATTGATGCAATAAAAGATCATTTAATATACATAAAAACAATTTAATAATCACTTAATTATAATATTGTACAATTATGTGGTGCTCACATTTTTTAGGTCTACACCCATGAATAGCAAGGAACAAATACACGAATTGATTTCTATTGATGAAAAAAAATTAAGTGATTTTCAATCAGTAGCACCAAAATCGGAGGGCAAGAGATGGGGGTTTGTTGGCAAATACAGCAAGGGAGATGAAAGCACGTATGTAGTTAAACGTGAACTCGGCGGTTATGAGACTGCAATTACAAAAGCTGAAAATGACATGATCGTATTAGAATGTCTGAGCGCTACTTTAATAAAACTGATTTTAGGTGATACTTTTGCAGCAGAAACATTTCCCATAAAACTTGATTGTGAGTCCTTTCCTCGTCATATAAAATCAGGTGAAGGGGGAGAATTAGTTACTGAAACATTTCCTATCGATCCTTTATCGAACTACGGATTAGCATCGAAAATACTGAGTGTTGCTGGTTATCAACGATCTAAAAAAGTAATTTCCAATGAAGAGGAATTGGTAGCATTATCCCTAGTAGTTCGCGTGCTTGGTATCACCGATGTGAAACAAGAGCATTTAATACCTCATTACAGGGAAGAAGGTCCTTGCTTAAAGAAACATACGGCCATTATTGATTGTGCTGCAGATTTAAATGGACATACCTTATCCTTAGATGCTCTCTTGGCCGGTAATAAAAAAATTCATCCTATTATACCCAAAGATTATGGAATCGTTTTAAAAATACTGAATCATATAATAGAGATTGAGTCTGATTTGATTCATGCTGTAGATCATTATAAACACATTCAAGTATCTGAATTGTGTGAAAATTCCATATTAAAAACCAAGTTACACCAGACTGTTTCTCATATAAAGGAGTGCATACCGCAATTAGAAATGATAATTCAATCTGCCATCTCAAATGGGGATTTAAAATTAGACCACTATGCTTACAGGGAGTTAGCTCGATTATTGGAAAAATTTCCTGAGAAATATCGATTCCAAATTTTAATTAGCAATTTAGATTTTTTTAAGAAAGAAGATGAAGAGGATCAAGAGGACATTTTAAAGCTTCTTCCAGAAGAAGCTCGTACAATTTTTAGAGAATGTATAAAAGGTGAAAATCAATCGACACCATCAATTACCACAAGTTATTATTCTTTTTTCAGCAATGACAAAAATGATAAAACATCGCCTTCCTTCAATCCATCGGCTAGTATCTGATATTCAAACTGAAATAATGACTCATTAAAATAATGAGTCATTATTATCCTCTTAAGAGCGGAAAATGTAACCAGACCTTAACCTAACTTTTAGAACTTTATGCCAAGCTGATTACCAGTACACCAATGAAAATTAAGAGTCCACCAATAATCACTGAAAAATTCACATGCGCTTGATTAAACAAAAACCAAGTAAAAATAATAGTAAATATGGGATAAGTTAATTCGACAATCCCTGCAATCGTAGCATTTTTAAGAGTAATGGATGCAGCAATGAAATAACTGGCGATGAGTACAATTGCAATCTCGGCTATTGTTAATAAAAGCAAACCAGAATCCGTGGATAATACCTCAACGTCTTTTTTCATCGTAGTAAAAAAAGAAATGCCGGTAAACAATATAGCCCCAATGGTCATTTCTAATGCCAATAAGGTAATGGGGGAAATGCTGTTTAATATTTTTTCTGCTAAAGCGTAATTAAATCCCCATAAGATGGCAGCAAAAATAGCAAAGGTGAACCACATGATTTACTCCCTAAAGACAAACTTTTTTTGATTTTTTTTATTTTGAACCAGAGCCAGCCTTACTAAGATCGAAGCTAGAGCTCAAAATAATCTGAATATTATAACATCAAATAGATAAAAAATCAATCACTTATCAAAAAATATAATGGGAATGGATCTTATGCGGTGTCCCTAATAAATCAGAAATGAGTTAAAATATTAACACCACTATAGAGGTAAATTGCAGGAAAATTATAATGAGTCATGCCTTAAAAATTAGATTTGCAACAGCATCCGATGCGCCCTTAATTTTACAATTTATTAAAGAATTAGCTGAATATGAGCGATTATTGCATGAGGTAGTCGCTACTGAAGACCAATTACTGAAGACTCTATTTGGTTCTAAGGCTTATGCTGAAGTCATTATTGGTTATCTTGAGGAAAAACCAGTGAGTTTTGCGTTATTTTTTCATAATTATTCAACATTCTTAGCAAAACCGGGTCTTTATTTGGAAGATTTATATGTTAAGCCCGAAGCACGCGGACAGGGGATAGGACAAATTATGCTGGCCTACTTAGCTAAGCTAGCGAAGGATAGAGGTTATGGGCGTTTTGAATGGTGGGTATTGGATTGGAATGAAACAGCCATTAAGTTTTATGAAAAGCTCGGTGCCAAACCAATGGACGAATGGACAGTACATCGAGTTAGCGGCCAGGCATTGGATGAATTGGCCGCCAGCTATACTGAATTGACACCGATGCAATGCTAACTTGAATATTTTATTCCATTCAAGTAAATTGCCTTAACTCATTGGCTAAAGGCTTAACACGAATTATGCATCAAATTATTCAGACACTTTTTTTTATTGGATTTTTTGTTATCGCATTCATTATAGCATTACCTTGTCAGCGTCTTTTTAATATAAGTGACGATCAAGATCATCGATATAAGCATTTAGATGGCGTAAGAGGGTTAGCTGCATTGGGTGTTGTAGCATGTCATGTGAATCATCATCTACTTGCTTATTTTGGTATCACTGGCATACCCCTAATTGGAAATCGCATAGGGTTTATTAGTGTGCAGTTATTTTTTGCTTTAACTGCCTTCTTATTTACTAAAAAAGCATTAGAAAATAAACTCGACCCCGCTTCTTTTTATATGGCAAGGGTAAGACGAATAGTCCCTCTTTATCTTTTTGTTGCCTCAATGACCATTCTTGTATGTTTTTACCTGTCCGTAAAAACATCGAATGACTTCTCTCTTCATTTTAAAGGAATTATCGATATATTTTCATATGGCTTTTTAGGTAATGGAGTACTCTCTTTTGGTAGTATCAATGCGTTGTCCTTTATTGGTATTGCATGGACTTTAAGTTATGAATGGAAATTTTATTTAGTCCTCCCCCCTTTATATTTTCTATATCGTCAGTCCACATTCATGGCGATTACAATCGTTTTATCCGTTCTTCTATTAGCTTTTCGTGATTTATACACTTTAGGCAATGCGTCATGGCCGTTTTTTATCATTGGAAGTTTGGGCGCATGGTTAATGTGTCATTATCCAAGCTTACAGGATTCAAAGATAAAACCCTTTTTAGGGACTATACCATTATTAGCGCTTCTCTTATCTCTCATAACACCCGGCGAATTCGATTTCAAACATTTTTTTCTAGCAGGTATTTTATTTCTCGGCATTCTCATCGCAAAACCTAAAATATTAACTTACAAGCCTTTACTCTTTCTTGGCCGGATAAGCTACAGTATTTATCTTCTTCAATACCTTGTAATATTCACCGTTCAGCAATTTACCTTAATGCATCCTGTCGCACTACTCACTCATCCAATACAAAAATTCATCAGTTGTTTTAGTATTGGTATCATATTAATTCCGGTAGCTACCCTTTCTTATAAGTTGATTGAATTGCCTGGGATAAAAGGGACTTTTTGGAGTCAATTTGCTTTCATAAAAAATTTAGTACGGAGAAGACATCGGTTACTCACCGAATAATTAAACATGGATCCCTGCCTGCGTAGGGATGATAGGTTTTTAGACATCACTGTAGACTAGAAAATGCCCAAGAAATCAATTAAAAAACCATCATTTTTTGGAATGAATTTTGAAGATGTATTTACTGAAGAAAACATATTTACACGTGATTTAAAGAAAAGTGCATTAACAACAAATCCCACTCCAATTCCTGAAATTGATTTAGTATACGTGCTCGCCGCAAGAACAACTGTTTTAAGTCAGATTGCCGATGTCGAGTTGATTCAACAAAATAAAAGAAAAGAAGAGGAATTCGATTGCGTAGATGACATTCATCGCCTGAAACTTGGCATTGAGATTGCAACCCAAGTATGTGCGCTGCGTGCCGGCAAAAAGCCCGGAGAATTAACTGAAAATGATTATGTCATTCCTATTTTTTATAATGGTAGAAAAATCCATAATGAAGACTTAAAAAAAGCCTTAAGAGATCCCCAACTACAGAAAAAATTAGGTCTGGAGCCACTTCCTTATTATCCTGCACGATTATTTACAATCGCCCCTCTTTATAATCCCAAGAAAAGTAATATGGGTCAAAATACCGTGGCACAAGCTCAATCGTTTCGCCATTACCTCGAACATCACGCTCATAAACACATTGCCGTTGTTTCCAGTGCCTTCCATTTGCCCCGCGTCGCAAGGACTTTTGGCCTGGACTCTCCTCAAATGGATGACGCTTTTATAGATCAGGAATTAGAATCCAACCTTTCTCATTCTCTGAGCGATATACAGTTGTACTTGTATGGTGTGCACAAAAATGAGGCTCGAAACGGCATAAAGCTGGATCTTATTGGGGAAAATAATGCCATGCAGAACTACTCTTCTGGTATTAATCCATCTATTTCCAGGTATCTTAGCAAGAATGTATTTTTTACGAATGAGGATATATTCTCATACAAAAGTTTGGCAAAAGCCATATTCTGGAGCAGACATACAAAGAGTGTCGCTCATCAAATCACTGCACCCGAAGAAAAAACTGAGCCGTGTAAGATAAGCTTATAGTTAGTTCCCCCAGGTAACATTCAATTCAGGTAAATTACTTACATCAAATCGTACATAAACTAAAGTATCCGTCACTGCACCGCTAACAGGCTTTACGCGATTTGATTTCATAATGGATTCGAGTTGATATCCTAAGCGCTCTGGAATTTTCTTACTCCGTTCATTATCAATATCGCAAGTAATCGTAATTCTTTTTACCTTTAATGCTTTAAAAGCATATTGGGTAATGGCATTTATTGCTTCCGTCATTAATCCCTGCCCCGCATATTTTTTGCGAACCCAATATCCAGTTTCTACACAGGGAACGTCCCAATTTATATCATGAAAACCCGTTGCACCAATGAAGTCATTCGTTTTTTTATCTAAAATTAATAACATGAGCTCAGGATCTTCCTTTTTTATAAATAGCCAATTTGCGGCTTCCCGTCTTACAATTTCTTCAGAGTCGTCTCGTGATGGTTTTTCATTTGCCCAAGGCATAAATTTATTTAATAAATCGAAACTCTCTAAAACTGCAGTATTTAACATGATACCATCACCTTTTTTTGGGAGGCCGCAATAGAAGTCTTGGCGTCTCAATCGGTATTGGTAAATCAATTAATGAAGGATTGATTTTTTTCATCTCAGAACTCACTCTTAGGAAATGATTTTGCTTTTCTTTTCTCTTTTTAACACGCTATTTAAACTTTGTTATACAGGGCCATTATGTTTAGAAAGTTAGAAAAAACTTTTGATTTACAAAACTTCTTTAATTTTTCATTAATTTTTAATCCCTCGTATCTAAATTCTAATAATTATGAGAATCAAAACGAAGCGGCTAATCCAGATAATAAATATTTTTCTCATGAATTCTATTGCGAAGAAGGTAGAATTTTTGAAACCTGCAGACAACCCTTATATTACCCCGGGATGGAAGGATATCAAGTACGCATAAGATTTCATCAAGAACAATATAAACATTTTAAAAATATGACTGTAGCGCATTATGCTACTTCTTATCTATATATTTCAAAAGAAGAATATCTTAATAATCAAGAAATCTACAAAGAATATTATCAGCACTTTTTAAATGTGCTTAAAAACAAAATAAATCAACACAATGAAGATGATTTTATTAACCAACAAATTAATAATATGATTCGCTTGATTGAAAGACCTTGTTTATTACACGTTCTTTATTTATTAAAAATTGGATACAAAACAACGGCAAGTAATGCTTATAACGTAGGGCATAAAGGCGTATGGTTTGAATCTAAAAATATCAATTTCTTCTTTTCACTCACAGGCGAGGTCTGGGAAAACATTCCCTTACCCACTTACGAGAATATAAATAGTAATCCTTATCAAAAACCCACTATGCTAACACCTGCTGAAGTTGCAGCCCTGGGGATAGATCCTTCCATTTTTGTAAACAACGCACCAGAGCATCATTCTACATTGGGAAAACTAACGGTGAGTGAAGTGAAAGAGGCCATCTTATACATTGAAAGCCAAATTCAATTGGACCCGGCAATTGGGTTAACACTTAAAAACTTTTAGAGGCCCATCAGAAATTAAAACGATTCATACCACCATCCGACCCTCCTACGTACCGCGACTTGTTCGCAGTACGTAGGCAGTGAGTCAGAAAGATTGAGGCTTTTTATAATAAATCCCCAGTTTTTTTGCCATCCATCCGTTATCTGGAAAAGTTGTTCCCGGTACTTCCCAAACGCCTGTTGCAAAAGCGCCTGCTCCCCACAAAATTGAAAATACATGAGCATCGACAGCTGCTTTTAATTGGTCGGAATTATTATGAGCCCAATTAAAGTTGTTTAAAGTCAAACACTGAATCGCGTTTTTGCCAGCACACAAACTATAACCATTAGGTAACCGGGCAATATCAACATTAATCCAGGAAGCAATATTGCTTAAATCCGATTGCAAGTTCGGGTCACCAAAAAAATACACCGGAGCAGAACCCTCTTCATGTGCTTCTAAAATAGGCTCATTCTGAGTGGGGATATGGGCTGCTGGGATTTGCCATAACATGGCAGGTATGTAATTTTTACCTGCTTGTTGTCCTAATCCCTCACTAATTTTTTGAGTCATCGTTAGAAAGTTCTGCCATGCAACATCATTATAAAACGTTGCCTGATTCGTGAGTAAACTGGGAAATTTACTACTGTAATCATCAGCCCCATAGCGATCAAAATAAATAAAATCAGGTTTGTATTTACCGGTAAATAATTCAAAGCTCTTTAAATCGGCCAGAACCTTATCAACATAGGGTTGTACCGCAGTTGGTCCCTGATGAATCCACCACCCCCCCTCTGGCGCTGCAGAAATATTTTCATGAACACCAAGGGCAACATGCGGCCCAAAGTATTTAGCCATCCAGTTTTGGGCTTGTAACCAACCATTAAAATTATCTGAGAAATCAGGAACGTTACTATTTGGAGTTGCCGCGGAACAAAGAGGCATCACATAATCATTAATACACGTGGAAAAAGCTTGCCCCGCAGTATAATTATCCGTTTTAGACTTTAACCATACCAATAAATCAGTTGGGGTACCACGGGCTATAACCGGTTTATTATCCCAGCCATAAGTACAATTAGGTGTGTTCAAGGCATTGTAATCCATTTTTTTAGTCATCATGCAATAAGCATTCGCAACCGCTTGACCGACTGGTATATTTAAAGACTGTACTGTTTCTACACGATTTGTATTTCCTAGGTAGCCAAGCATATCTGGGTTTAATAAGATGGTGCCATAGGTTCCTGTATTGCTGTATGCATTATCTTCCAACGTTTTAGACAAAAACATGAGATTAAAGAAATGTTTCGTGAGATCTTCTAAATGAGTCACGCTGTCTGTATTCCAGCCCCCGCTGAGTTGCCAGCCGTATTCAACTAACACAGGATTAACAGGGTGGCCAGTGTTCGTTTTTATATTTTTGGCCATGTTAATCATATTCCAAATTTTATAAGGGGTTTCTATTTTTCCAGGATCCCCGTCACCCCCCGCGCCATTATAGGTAAACACAGAGTCAATTCGAATATTAGTCGGTTCTTGCGGCGCTCCATTCGTTATAGTTCCCATAGCTAAGTAGTTTGGCCAACCCGACACTGTAGTTTTATTTTGAGTCTGACCATAAGAAGGACTTGAGGTGATCAAAAGCATCAAAAAATTAAGAACCATTTTTTTCATTGAATGTTTCCCCAATCTTTATTCATTAGAGAAAACAGCAGTTACAAAATATAATTTGTTGCTGATTTCACTGAAAATGAATTAATAATTAAAAAGATTCAAATTATACTATAATTGTTCATTTTGATCAAAAAATGATTTTTTTGAACTTATTATGGCTGATAACGTAGAATTTATTCCTCGCGTTTAAACTGTCTTCTGGTAAATCCGGGGTGCACGCAACTGAATCTTTTATCGCTGAAAACCGTCCAGCTCTATTCCAACGTCCCGCGGCTTGTCCTTGAGAGCTCCTCACAAAATTTAAACACGAAAACACATATTCTATGTCTTCTGTTATACCTAAAAAGACTGTCATCCCTGCGCAGGCACACTACTGTCCGGTAAAAATTTTACTCTCCTGCAATAGGTAATGTCCCTAAATTTTTTTTGTAGGCTCTTCAGCATTCATCTAGGCACATCACTTAATCTTGCTTCGATCTGCTCCCTCTCCCGCGCAAGGAATTTGAATAGTAAGATACTGTTTTTCGCGGGAAGAGGGTTGGGGAGAGGGGATGTCAAGAATCGGTTAATGTGTATAAGATGGCCTCAATAACCGACGCTGTTTGTTGTAGTACATCATTGTTCCAAAAACGCAGTACTTTGAACCCTTGAGCATTTAGC
>NZ_LNXS01000041.1 GCF_001467525.1 Legionella anisa | reverse complement strand
ATGGCATATTCTGCTCTAATCCAATTTATTATTTTTGGATTTATACTCATGCTTGCAAAAGATTATTTTCATAATCAGATGAGTGTCTTTTCCAGAAATTTAATTATTAATGACTCATTTACCACTGATGAAATTGGTAGATATCAGCTTCTTAATAATAAGGATGCTCTTGATTTAGTCCTATACAATTTAGGTAATGAACGCAAACTAGACTCAATAAAATTTGTTCCTTTAAAAAATAAAATTGAAGATGTAGGTACTTGCGAAGAAAACAGCAAAAATAATTACCTTCTATGCAAAAAAGATAATGGGCAAATTTCCGGTATAACATTAATTAAAAATGATGAAAAGATATTGGGCTCGGTGGTTGCAAGTAAGCAATATAATTCTATCTATACTTTGCCA
>NZ_LNXS01000040.1 GCF_001467525.1 Legionella anisa | reverse complement strand
CGGGAATTACATTTAATTAATGATAATCGTTTGGCTGAATCATTAAGTGCCCGTTATATCCATAAAGGAAACCGTTTTATTCAAGAAATATTAAAACAGAAGGGCGTTAAAGAAGAAGTGATTGAGCAAGTCTTAGAACATATTGAACTGGAAGATGTTCGCGCCCTGGATGAAGCTCGGAAAAAAATGCGTGGATTTAAGAATGAGACAGATGAGGCAATAAATACAAAATTGGCTCGTTTCTTAAGTGGTCGAGGTTTTTCTCATGCCACGATAAAAACTGTACTTAAACAGTTAAGTGAAGAACAGACTACTTAACGTTTTAGATAGTGTAGCGGATGAATACAACAATCATTTGCATCTATAAGAAAAGAAAACTGTAAATTAAACTCTGAATGAAATGATAAAGTTACAACGTATCATGATTATTGGTAGACCAGGAAGTGGCAAGTCCACTTTTTCTGTTATGTTGCAAAAGAGTCTAAATATTCCATTGTTCCATTTAGATAAATATTTTTTTATTGCCGATTGGGTGCCACGAGAATATGAGAATTTTTTGTCACTCCAAAAAGAATTAGCTGCTAAGCCTTGCTGGATTATTGATGGTAATTCCAGCAAATCATTTGAGATACGTTATCGCGAAGCCGATATGTGCTTGTACTTTAATTTACCCAAGTGGCTATGTTATTGGCGGGTATTTAAGCGCTTGTTTTATAAGGCTTCAGAAATTGATGATAGAGCCGCTGGTTGCAATGAAACGGTCCGATGGTCGCTATTAAGTTATATGTGGAACTATGAACAACGGATTAACCCTTTATTAAATGTCTTAAAGAACCAATATCCAAAAGTGAAATTCATTGAACTCCGTAGCCCATATGATGTGGCGCACTTGATGCGTGTGCTTAAACATAAAGAAGAGTAAAGTATTGTGACAGGATTTTAATAAATGATGCCGACGAATATGATAATACTCTTGATGGGTATTGCAGGTACCGGTAAAAAAACCATAGGCGAGGCAATTACAACGCTGGCCCCTCAGTTTCGATTAGCGCATCACCATGCTTGGATCGATCCGGTTCTAAAACTTTTAGGTAACGATGCTCAAGTATTTTGGTCTCTTGATGATAAAGGATGGGCAGCGCTTAACAAAGCTCGTGATGTGATTTTTGATACGATGACTGCGGTTTGCTCTAAAGAAGCGAGCTTTGTTATTACCTATGAGCTCTTAGCGAATAATTCTTGGCATCAGGAATTTTTTAATCAAGTACAAACCGTTGCTCAAAAACGGGGAGCTGTGTTTGTTCCTATCCGACTGATTTGTAATGGTGCAGAGCTTGTTAAACGCTTAAAAGACTCAGATAGAAAAGGCTATTTTAAAACACAAGATGAGGCGCTTATTACAAAAAGATTGTTTGAAGAAGACGTTTATTTTAGCAAAGAGCCGTATGAAATGACTCTAGATGTGAGCCTCCTTTCAGCAGAGGAGTCAGCGCGTTGTATTTTGGATTGGACTTCCTTAGTTTATGGGAGTAAAAATCAGAATCTGGAATTTAAACCATTGAGTCAAAAAGATTTGAACTTAATGACCCAATGGTTTGCAGAGCCTACAGTGAAACAAGGGTATGCACGAAATCAACAGTTTTCTTTGGAAGATATTAGGGCAAAGTACTTACCCCGCATTGAAGGCATGGATCCAGTCCCGAGTTTTATTATTTATTTGGATCAAAAACCAATTGGTTTTATTCAATATTACTGTCTTGCCGACCATTTACCCGAAGGAATTTCAGGACATAATGCTTCCTTGTTTGACAAGGCTACACCTGAACAATTGGCTGGTATCGACCTTTTTATTGCAGAGCCATCGTGTCGTGGAGTAGGGTTGGGTAGACAAATTATAAGGCATTTTATTGCAAAACAACTCTACAGATTTAAAGCCGTTGTCGTTGATCCTCAAATTGGAAACGAACAAGCCATAGCGTGCTATCAAAAGGCTGGTTTTGTTCCCACGCAATACAGTGAAGATCCCAATTACCTACTCATGATAAACATGCTTACTTATAGAGGGTCCCATGAATATTCTTGAAACTCCCCGTCTGATTTTACGAACATGGCAGGAAGCTGATCTTGATCCTATGGCACTTATTGATCAAGACAAAAAAGTATGCCAATTTTTACCAGGAATAGGGAGTAAGAGTGCTACAAAAGCAGGCATTGAGCGGATTATTGCACATTATAAAGAGAAGGGATTTTCTTTGTATGCTGTTGAACTGAAAAGTACAGGGGAAATGATAGGATTTTTAGGGTTAATGACCCCTTCTTTTGAAGCGGACTTTACTCCCTCTGTTGAAATCGGCTGGAGACTTTCCTCAACACATTGGAATCAGGGTTATGCTACGGAAGGAGCAAAAGCAGTTTTGCATTATGCCTTTACCTCTTTAAATATTCCCGAAGTAGTTTCATTTACAACAGTGAATAATCTAGCTTCAAGACGTGTTATGGAAAAAATTGGTTTACATCACAATACCAAGGATGATTTTGACCATCCCAAATTGGAGCCTAATAGTCCCTTGAGACGACATGTGCTTTATCGATTATCCAGGGCTGATTATCTAAACAACAAAGGTATTCAAGCATGATTTGGGAGATCACGTTAAAAAAAATTACGGATACAACAGCGAACCATGCGGCGCAAAAATGGGTAAAAAACCCTACCCATCTTAAGCTTATCAATAATCAAATTAACTGTGTTTATCGATTTGAATCTAATGGACAAGGATTTTACCTACGCATGACGCATGAAAAAATACGAAAAGCTCGCGAACTTTTGAGTGCCATTGATTTTCAGAAGTATTTATTTTTGTGTGGTACGCCTATTTGTGAACCGGTGGTATCTCAAGAAGGAAATGATGTTGAAACTGTGCACCAAGAGGATTTGGAATTTTTTGTTCATGTTTGCCGGGAGGTACCAGGGCAAATCATGCATTTTGATTATTCAGATAAAAAA
>NZ_LNXS01000039.1:3829-4193 GCF_001467525.1 Legionella anisa | reverse complement strand
CAATCAAAGCATGGATGTTAAGATTAAAATGGTCATCAAGGTATAGAATTATTTTTTGCAAATCATTTATATTATCTTGCTGTAGTACTAGCTTTTTAATTTTATTAGATTTACCGCAATTTCGTTGATCATATAGAATAATATTGCACTGCAGAGAATTAAATAAATTATGATGTTCAATAAGATACTCTATAGTTCCACAATTGAGACCAGGGCCACCATGAATGAAAAGAGCATAAGGTAGATTGGAGCTTTTAGTAAATCTGACTATATAAAATTCTTGATGTGGCAAAATATCTTTTTTGAAAGCTTTCATTAGTAATTATTTTCTCGAAATATTCTGCGGATCCATACAATTGGGGCA
>NZ_LNXS01000039.1:0-3638 GCF_001467525.1 Legionella anisa | reverse complement strand
GGCACTCTCAATGTTGTTGACTATTATACCGCCAACATAATTCCCAGGGTATAAGAGAGGGATCATGCCATCATCTTTTATAACCGTGTCAATAGAGTATTGTAGTTCTCTGAATAGTAGTAATTCTTTAGCTATGTGGCTTTCATCACCCTCTTGGATATCTAAATCTTTTGTGATTTTTGTCGCATTTTTACCAATGCCATGCATTAACCATGATTCTGTGCAATAAATATTTAACTCTTTGGCTCGTTTAACGATTTTTACAGCGCCCTGCTGTGATAACCCCCCTCCCCAAGCCAATTCCCATCCCTTTAATGATTGAGCCGTAAAATTACAATCGCGACAAAAATCTTCTCGTGTAAAAGACAGGAGATGCTCGCGTATGAATCTTATTCTCTTGCCCCGAGACTCAGGGGATGAAACATTGTCTATTACAGGATTGTTCATATATCAATAAGTTATTTTAATTGCATGTTCATTCTATAATATACCAAAATAGTTAATTAATCTTGGTAAAAATTTACCAAGACAAGAATATAAAAAATATCAAAATACAAAGCACTATAATAATTCGGTCATTATCAATCATAAAATATTTACTTTTATGGTAAAAAATTAATTGAATTTTTTACCATTATCTCGTACTCTATAAATGCTAGGTTACAGAATATTGGGAGTCGGCCGTCGTTACGACTAAATCCGTTGAGCCTTGGGTTTAAACGGAACTGCGAACGAGACTCACAAGACGCATATTAAAACGACAAGATTAAATAAAGTGAGCAAAATGGATTTAATAATTAACTCAGAGGAACTAGCAGCAATGAGCGGTTTGCCACATGTTCAACAGCTGACTTATTTTAGAGGAATAAGACCCTACATGGACATTAAAACAGGATTAGTTGGAATTAAAAGACGCATAAGTTATCAATCCATCTCTGAACAACTGCATGTCGAGCCACATCAAGGTATAAAAAGTCAAAGTTTTTCACGTGATCAGGTACGGCGTGCGGTGGCTGGATTGGTGCGTGCTGGAATCATTGAAGTGCAATCGGATGAGATGCATTTAATTTTAAAATGCCGAATCGCTACAAGAGCTTTTTCTGTCCAAAATAAAGCCGCCACAAACCCGCCATGCAAAGCCGCCATAAACCCGCCAGAGAAACACATTGTGGATATTGGGTTTTCTGACATTTGTCCCTCAAAAGCCGACATAGTGGAACTATCAAAAGCCGCCATACCTCTAAAAGACAATAATTATATTTATTTATTATCGCAATTCGAAAAATTTTGGTCGCTTTACCCAGAGAAAAAATCAAAACACAAAGCACAAGCTGCCTTCGAGGCACTAAATCCAAATTCCTCGTTATTTGGCAAACTCATTCAAGCCTTACAAAAGCAAATCCAGCATGTTGAATCCATGAAGTTAGCTGGAACTTGGATACCACCATGGAAATACCCAGCCAATTGGTTAATCCAACGCTGCTGGGAAGATGAATGTTCAACGGACGCATTACAGGAGACCGCACATGCAAAGCATACAAAAAATAATAGAAAACCAGAGCACACAGCAGATTTATTCTCCCCGCCCGTTGACACCGATGATGAACCAACCAATGTTATCGAACTCAAGCAATTCAGATAAGGCAGAAAAACGCATTGACCTCTTATTTTCTAAGTTTGCTGCCTTTTATGGGCATGTGTGGCGAAGTCAGTTTAAGGATGAGGCATTTTTAAAGTTCGCCAAAAAAGAATGGCAGGACGCGTTAGGAGGGTATAGCGATGCGGTGCTCACAAAAGCCATCCTGTCTTGCCGCGAATTTTATGAACTGCCGCCAACTCTACCACAAATGCTGCAGTGCTGTAAGGACGCTAAAAAACAAATCTCGGGTAATGAGCAACCAAACCTCAATCAATTGCACGCAGCACTGCATATTGCCCAAGGAGATCTAAGGCATTTTAGGCGATTGCTTAATTGTAAAACGGGCACGATGCAAGATCAATTCGAAGCAATTGTAAAAAGTTGTCAAATGAAAGTAACACAATTAGAGGACGAAATTCGTAACACCCCTCTTCAACCTAAATAACTAAAAAAGGAGAACATGATGCTGGTTTTAACAAGAAAAATTGGGCAACAAATATTAATTGGTAATGGTGTGATTCAAATGAAAGTACTCAATGCTGATAACGGCATTATTCGTATTGGTATTCATGCACCATCAAGTATCGATATTGATAGAGAGGAAATTTATTTAAAAAAAAATCATCACACAAAATCTAATACCAAATACAGAAAAATAAGCATGATGAATAGAGCTAAGAAAATTTTAACAGAATAATCAAGGGGAAAATGATGCTGCGATTTTTAATGACTAACAAAATAAAACAAAGGACGATTGAGAAGATAACCATTTTTTTCTGCGTTACGGCTCTGCCATTAGCTATTCATTGTTCTTATGCATCAACTGCAAATCTAGATAAGGCAAACCAGATTATTGAAGAAATGAACCAATCTTCCTATTTACTGTTTAAAGACAATGGATCTGGACAAAAAGAAGTAGAGCTGTTTAAAAACATTTTGATGACCGACAAGCTGTTCCAATTGTTAATTGCCCTTTATATGAGTGTTCCTGAAGTAACTGAACAACTCAAGTACACTGCTTTGTTTTATGAAGTTCAAAAGGTCAATCAAAACTTATCTCAGTTAATGACCGCAGTGAAGGAGAACAATCAATTAGTAAGAAAAACTCTTATGCAGAAAGGAGAAATTATAGATAGATAAACTGTTCAATATCGTTTGATAACAATTAAACCAATTACCATTTTAAAGAATAAAAAATGAGCACATATAAGAGCTCATGGGATTTTTTTAACCAAAAAAGGAGAAAATGATGAGTAATTCATCAGTTTTAAACGATTTAAGCCTTAAAGGATATATGTATTTTGAAAAACTAACCCCAGTTTTAATACTGGGGTTCATTGTCGCATGTCTCTTTCCAGACTTAGGTTTTGCAGCAACCAACCATTTGGCAGGGCTTAAGGATGAGGTTGCTGCAACCTTTGGCGCCAAATCAGATACACCTTATTTCATCCTCTTAGCTGAAGGACTTGCTGGTGCCTATGCATACATGAAAACCAAAAACATTGCGGTTTTAGCAGGGGTTCCTGTGTTGATGATATTCACTAACTATGCGTTGAAATAATGGAACGAAATTATCAAACTTTCATGCTCTCTGATGAGCCAAAGATCGCCGGCATACCCATTACCACGGGTTTGCCACTTTTTTTGTTAACCGGTATTGGGCTTTTGACAGGGCTTTCTTATCAACTGTTTATGATAGGAGCTGTTTTAAGTGCACTGATGCATTATAAGTTTGGCGGATTACCTATCCGCACACTGCTATCCATTGTGTACTGGGCATTACCGCATGGGCTTACATTCTTGCTGTTTCGCGAATTTCCCGATTCCGCTAATCGACTCTACATCAGGTGAATTTTATGAATACATCCTACCGTGATAATGCCATTGCTAAAAACAGACTGCTTTTGAAGTTAAGTCGTGTCCTTTCGGCAAGGCTGCGTAAAAAATATTTTTAAATTTTATCATTTAGGGGTTGACAGTGTTTTAGGCCATTTTTTCA
>NZ_LNXS01000038.1:331-1416 GCF_001467525.1 Legionella anisa | reverse complement strand
AGTACTTAATATGCTGTTTGTATTGACGATACCGGTTCTATTCAATGCTTTCAAAATAATCTTCATCGAATCATAAGTGTATGCTGCCAATACAGTGGGTTTTTCATGGTATTTTTGAATATAAATATTTTCAAATTTAGTTAAAGCATCGTAGGGCTGTATAAAATCCAAATTGCGGATAAAATGAGAGTTAATGACTTTATCATTTAGTCGCATAAAAAATGTTTGACTAACTGACGAACCAAAGTTTTCTGTGCCAATAAAAACAGTGCTATGGTTATTCATAATATTGGCAATTTTTGCTGATGCTATTGCACCTGACAATAAAAAAACATATTGATATTTCCGTTCATTCAAAAAACTCTTCAATTTTCCCTCAATATCGCTGTCATTTTCTAGAAAATCGAATGTAGAATATTCTACGTGTTCATTTTTTAAAATGCTGGAATACACTTCCTTATACTTTAGCATCTCATCACGGTTAATTTCCGTTATAAGCAACACGTTGTTTATATTTTTATAGCGATCAAGTAAGTAGCTCATCATTTTGTCAGCTTGGTAGTTATAGCTTGGCATAAAGATAAAAATATTTTTAGGTAATTGATCAGAGTTGGTGGTGCTAGCGTAGGAAGTAAAAATCGGTATGGTGTCATTTTTCTGTTCTTTTACAGCTAATAACAAGTCTGATAGATATTCAAATCCAATAATTGCAGAACAAGAGTCATTTACCATTTGATTATAAATATGCATTGGCTCCAATGGTCTGTTATTATAAAAATAACTCTTAATCTCAACTTTGTTAGTGAGATCATTTTCTTCTTTTGCAAGAAATGCTGCATTTAAAAAAGACTGACCATATGATTTTAAATTTTCAACAATCCTACCGGTTAAACATATTTTAATTTTAGATTGTGCTTGAATAATAGTGGGTATTATTATAGAAAACAATAAGATGATTGCCTTAGAGCTATTTAATAAATTCATTTAAAAGCTCGCTAAAACGATCATTCTCTTCTAGATGCGGGTAGTGAGAAGATTTATTGAAAGTTATAATTTCATGATTGTTCAATGCTATTTGGTGTCCA
>NZ_LNXS01000038.1:0-202 GCF_001467525.1 Legionella anisa | reverse complement strand
AATATTAACAGAAAAATTGGCTTCTTTTGAATAAAGATCTTTTCTTACACTGATAAACGTGTTCATATCCAATGGTAGATTGATGTTTTTATGGGCATTTTGGACCAAATTATAATAGTCTAAATTGGCCCAATATAAATAAGGTCTGTCTTTATTTTCTTGGAAAACTGGAGTTAATTGTTCTGATAGTTCCCAGATTTTA
>NZ_LNXS01000037.1 GCF_001467525.1 Legionella anisa | reverse complement strand
CTTTCGTAACTTTGAAAATTACAGAACTCGTGTTAGGGTGCTGTGCTGTTAAATGTGAGTGCCCCCGTAATTGGGAAAGAGCCCAAATAAACAGGCTTCAAAGGTAGTTGCTTTATAGGTTTTAAATGTAGGTCACGCAAAAATCACGCAAGGACTTTTGGGGTGACTAAGGTGTCAAGTGTAACTTATTGATTTTACTGGCTTTAATTGGTGGGCCCACTAGGACTTGAACCTAGGACCAACGGATTATGAGTCCGCTGCTCTGACCAACTGAGCTATGGGCCCGGAGAGGGGGTCATTTTAAACTTAATTTGTTTAATGTTCTAGTTTTTTTTGTGATTTTTTTAGGGATTTTCCTCTCCCATTCGGGAGAGGGGTAGGGAAGGGTAAAGAGGTCACAAATCCTTTTTATCCTTCCTCTTTATTTGAATTATTAGCCTTCATCACCTTCGAGGAAGCTTCTCAGTTTCTCTGAGCGAGATGGATGACGCAGTTTGCGGAGCGCTTTGGCTTCGATTTGGCGAATTCGCTCACGAGTTACGTCAAATTGTTTGCCCACTTCTTCCAGAGTATGGTCGGTATTCATTTCAATACCAAAACGCATACGCAGTACTTTGGCTTCTCTTGGGGTTAAAGTTTCCAAGATTTCCAGAGTTGCTTCGCGTAGCCCCTCAGCAGTTGCCATGTCGATGGGTGATTCAATGTTATTGTCTTCAATAAAGTCACCTAAGTGTGAATCATCATCATCACCCACAGGGGTTTCCATGGAAATAGGTTCTTTAGCAATTTTTAAGACTTTACGAATCTTGTCTTCGCTTAATTCCATTTTTTCAGCCAATTCTTCGGGTGTGGCTTCACGGCCAGTTTCCTGAAGTATTTGTCTGGAAATTCGGTTGAGCTTGTTAATCGTTTCGATCATGTGTACCGGAATACGGATGGTACGCGCTTGATCGGCAATCGAACGGGTAATTGCCTGTCGAATCCACCAAGTTGCATAGGTAGAGAACTTGTAACCACGACGGTATTCAAATTTATCTACAGCTTTCATCAAACCGATGTTGCCTTCCTGAATTAGATCAAGGAATTGCAAGCCACGGTTGGTATATTTTTTCGCGATGGAAATAACCAAACGTAAGTTGGCTTCGACCATTTCTTTTTTGGCGCGACGTGCTTTAGCTTCGCCAATGGACATTTTACGGTTGATGTCTTTAATTTCACCAATCGTCAAACCGTATTCGGCTTCGAATGCGACCAATCGTGATTGGATACGCAGAATTTCCTCGGTATATTCCTGGATACGGTCCATATCGAGTTTTTTACCGTGTTTGCTAATAATGGAATTGAGCCATTCCATGTCTGTTTCTTGGCCTGGGAATGTATCAATAAACAGCTTTCGCGGAATACGCGCTTTCTCAATGCAAAGGCGCATAATGCCACGCTCGAACTCTCTGATGTGGTTACGTAGCTGACGGAAATGACGTGTTAAACGATCAACCTGTCTGGAAGTAAGCTTGAGTTTTAAGAACGACTCAGACATGATTTCTAACGCTTTCAGCGCTGTAGCGTGCTCTCTACCGAACTCTTTTAATACAGCGATTGCTTCTTCATAGGTAATGCGTAAGTCATCAAAATAAACTTTTGCTTGCTCTGGATTTGGACCATCATCGACTTCCCCAATGCCTCCTTCGCCGTCTTCATCCTCTTCCTCATCAGCAAGAAGTAGATCTTCATCTTGTCGCGCTTCATCCAGCATGGAGCCAATGCTTGCAGCAGGAGCGATTTCATCTTCAACATCAGAAAAGCCACTAATAATTTCATTCAGACGAATTTCTTGAGCAATAAACCGATCATAATCATCAAGCACTAACTGGACAGTTTCTGGATAATGAGCCAAAGATTTAAGTACTTGATAAATGCCTTCTTCAATGCGTTTCGCGATGCGGATCTCGCCTTCACGGGTCAACAGCTCTACTGTACCCATTTCACGCATGTACATACGAACCGGATCGGTTGTACGGCCAGTTTCCTTGTCCACAGAGGCAAGTACCATGGCGGCTTCTTCGATATCTGGAACTTCTTCTGTATTGAGCAGAAGTGCCAGTTCATCATCACCCGGCGGCAATTCAAATACTTTGATGTTCATGCCTTCCAGCATGCTGATAATGACATCAAAGTGTTCTGTATCGACTATATTAGGCAGCAAGTCATTGATCTGACTGTAAGTCAAATAACCTTGCTCCTTGCCTAGGCTAATGACTTTGGTTATCTGTGAGCTTTGCTGTTCTTGATCATTTATGGTCATAGGCACTTCTCTAGGGACAATTGGACATTATCCTAAAAAACAATGGAATCTACAGCATTATATGCACTAATTGGATTGCTTGCTTCTTTAGGATTACAAAATCTTATAATTATAAACCGGGAGACTGCAACATACCAGTAGTTTTTCATTGCTTTTTTCTGGACATCTTCTTTACAAGAGTCTAGCACATGATGGAACACCACATGAGCTAGGGTTAATACTAATTGCATTGTCCAAACACAGGCAGCTCCGGAGCTTAACAAGGAACCACTTAAACATGGCGCTCTTTTAACATATCCTGTAACTTTATTTTCTCTGCTTCATCCAAGCCTTGTTGACGCGATTTATTAATCAGTTGACGTATGGTTAATTCACGATTTTGTTTTTGTAAAAATACCATAATATCAATAAATTCTTTGACCAATTCTTGTTCAGGAACTAAATGCTCCCAGGCTGCGAGTTTGTTTATGGAGTCAAAATAAGGATGATCACGCCATGATTCAATAAGTGTTGCTGTAGTTGCTTGTGGATTTGTTGCCAGTTGCTGTAGCAGTTTCAATAAAATTTCATGTTCTTTAATGTCGAGTAACTCGGAATGGATATGCTGTTTGATTGGTGCATAAATTTCTGGATGTTGCAGGAGCAAGGCCACTGCGATGCGCATTGGCGTACGTGCTATCGTCATTATTTGCTCGTGCTGGGACGTTTTGGACTCCTCAGTAACCAACTGGCTTAAGCGATGTGTTTCGATATGAGTTAAACGAGCCAGATCCTCGATAAGTAACTGCTTGTACGAGCCCTCATTCATTTTTTGTAAAAAAGGTTTGGCCAAATTAATTAATTGAGTCTTTCCCGCGGGACGAAGTAAATTGAGGTCTTTGGCTAAGTTGTCAAAGAGGAATCGATGCAGTGGAGTGGCATGTTTAAGCTGATTTAAAAAATGGTCTTTGCCTTCATTGCGAACCAGACTGTCTGGGTCATGTCCATCAGGTAAAAACATAAAACTGGCATCGAGCCCCAGATTCAAATGCGGCAAACTGCTTTCAAGTGCACGCCAGGCAGCTTGTCTTCCCGCATTATCGCCATCAAAACAAAAAATCAGCGATTTGGTATGTTTGGCAAGAAGTTGAATGTGATAAGTGCTCGTTGCGGTACCTAATGTGGCTACTGCATTCATAATGCCGTGTTGGGCTAATGCAATCACATCCATATAACCTTCAACCACGATAATATAATCTATTGTTTTTTGCTGGTTTAGAATTTGGTGCAAACCATATAATTCTCTGCTTTTTTGGAAAATGACTGTTTCGGGTGAGTTAAGGTATTTAGGTTTTTGTTCCGCATCCAGGACGCGCCCACCAAAGCCTATAATGCGTCCATGACGGTCATGAATAGGGAACATGACACGGTTTCGATACCGATCATAAATTTTTCCTTCATCACTTTTAATTAACATCCCGGTTGCAAGTAATTCACGTTGGTTGCGAGGAAATGCTTTTTCAAGATGATGCCATCCTTCATTCGCATAACCTAATTGATATCGTTTCGCGATTTCACCACTTAAGCCTCTGCCACGTAAATAATCGATAGCGGGTTGTCCTTCATGCTTTAATTTTTTTTGATAATAAAGGCTTACGGCAGACAAGAGCTTATAAAGATCCTGCGATGGATTATTTTTTTCAGTGTGTTTGTCTCGAGGAATTGTTACACCCAAACGAGTAGCCAGCGTTTCAACCGCATCAACAAACCCTTGATTGAGGTAATTCATGACAAAGCTGATGGCATTGCCTGAAGCGCCACAACCAAAGCAGTGATAAAACTGCTTTTTGGCTACGACATTAAACGAAGGAGATTTTTCGTTATGAAAAGGACAGCACGCAATATGACTGTTCCCTCTTTTTTTCAAGGGAACATAGCTGTCAATTAATTCAACCAGATCCGTTCTAAGAAGAAGATCATCAATGAATGGCTGCGGGATTAAGCCAGACATGGTGATCCTTAACTTAACTTGGCCTTTATCATGGCACTTACTTGGGCCATATCAGCACGTCCTTGCAAGCTGGGCTTTAAGAGTGCCATTACTTTACCCATGTCAGCCATTTTTTCAGCACCAGTTGACGCAATGGCATCATGAACCATTTTTTCAATTTCTACAGCAGACAAAGGCTCAGGCAAGTATTTTTTCAGAACCTCCAGTTCATATTGTTCCTGATCGACCAGATCGTCGCGATTGGCTTTTTCGTATTGAGCTATGGATTCTTTGCGCTGTTTGCTCATTTTATCCAAAATCACCAACATGCGCTCATCATCCACTTCGATACGCTCATCTACTTCGACTTGTTTTACTGCAGCAGTGATTAAACGAAGCGTGGATAAAAGTTCTTTATCCTTGGCACGCATTGCATCTTTGACATCATTATTGAGGCGTTCTTTAATCGTCATTTTTATTCCTTAAATCGAATGAGCTCGGCCCTAAATACAAGGAACGGCTATAAGCCAACTGTTTCACAAGATTTATTAGGGTCAACAGACCCTAGCATTTTTTCAAAACGCTACTGCAGTGCGTTGCGAAAAAAACCTAAGGTACCCTGAAACGCAAAAAGCCACTTAATACGACATCATAATCATAAATCAACTGTGACTATGCGAAGTACATGTGGCCTTGGTAAAAAATACAGGACGGACAAATCCTATTTACGTCGGCGTTTTCCGCCTTGTTGCTTTGCTGTCATATCACGAGAAATTTTCTTTAGATGACGTTTTACTGCAGCAGCTTGCTTACGCTTACGCTCAGCAGTTGGTTTTTCATAAAATTCACGACGGCGTAATTCGGTTAAAATACCGGCTTTTTCACAAGAGCGCTTAAAACGGCGCAGTGCGTATTCTGGGTTTTCGCCTTCTTTGACGCGAACGGTAGGCATTAAACTAGTCCTCTGGTTATTTGATCTTAATAGGTGGGCAATTCTAGTGCTAGTTGAAGCACTCGTCAAGTTTTTAAACTATATATTTTTATTAACTCTCAGTACAACTGGAATCTGCTAATCCGATTAATGTGTTACAATTCTGAATTTGATAATAGGTTTTTTTATGTTGATCTTAGGCATTGAATCTTCTTGTGATGAAACTGGAATAGCCATTTACGATTCAGATGCTGGTTTGTTGGCGCATGCCTTACATTCGCAAATTGATACACACCGAGTGCATGGCGGTGTGGTTCCTGAGCTTGCTTCACGTGATCACATTAATTATTTAATTCCTTTGCTTGATAAGGTATTGCAACAAACAGGAATTGATAAAAAAGCGTTGGATGGCATTGCCTACACAGCAGGCCCAGGTTTGATTGGTGCATTACTGGTAGGTGCTTGTTTTGCAAAAAGCGTGGCGTGCGCGTTACAAATCCCTTCATTGGCGATTCACCACTTGGAGGCGCACCTTTTAGCTGCAAAAATGGAAACCCCATCGCTCGAATTCCCCTTTATCGCACTGTTGGTATCTGGTGGTCATTGCCAATTAGTTGAAGTCAAGGATTTAGGAACATATTGTATTCTTGGAGATACTCTGGATGATGCAGTAGGCGAAGCTTTTGATAAAACTGCGAAACTCATGGGCATACCTTACCCCGGAGGTCCGGTACTTGCAGCGCTTGCCGATCAATGTGAATCGACCCCTTATCGGTTTCCCCGTCCCATGACCGATAGACCGGGTCTGGATTTTAGTTTCAGTGGCTTAAAAACCTTTGCATTAAACACTTGGAGTCAAAGCACAAAAGATGAGCGTGCACGTGCTGAAATTGCCAAGGCGTTTCAAGAGGCAGTGGTTGAAACCCTAATGATTAAATGCAAGCGGGCTGTGCAAGAATCGGGGTGCAAGCAATTGGTTGTTGCGGGTGGAGTAGGAGCCAATAAAGCATTGCGATCGGGTTTACGCGAATGGATTCAGAGTATTGGCGGAACAATTTATTTCCCCGCCTTAGAATATTGTACCGATAATGGAGCGATGATTGCTTATGCTGGATGTTTGCGGATGTTAAGGGGAGAAAAGGATGTAAGTAGTGGGGTGGAGGTTAAGGCAAGATGGCCTTTGGCTTGATTTTTGTAATCCCTGAAAATTTTTGTGAGAATGGATCATTCAGGGATTTCTAGATTTTAGAATCCGTGCTTGTTTTATTTTATTTCTCTTCAGGCTTTTTTGTTTTCGCTTTAGGTGCAGCGGTTTTTTTAGCTCTGGTTTTCTTTTCAGACTCTTCGGTTTTTTTACTGGGTTTTTTCGCAGTTTTAGCTGTTTTCGTTGCTTCAGGTTCAGCTACTACGGTTTCAGTGATGATAACCTCTTCTATCTCAATGATTGTCTCTTGGGGCATAGGTTCAGGTTTTTGAGGGGGAACTGCGTGCTCCGCTTTGCCCTCCATCATGGTATCAAGAACATCTTCCTTTAATTTAATGTGAGGTTCTTTTTTATCAATAAGACGCACAATGTTCTCTTTATGTTTGTAGACGACTAATAAGGCCATAATGAATATAGGCAGGAAAATATCCAGACGCTGGATAAGTAATAGTGAATAAAATGGTGCAAAACCAATCGCTGTTATAGAAGCTAAGGAGGCATAACGTGAAAACTTGGCGACAATTAACCAGGTTGCTGCAACTAAAATACCAACAATGAAATGAAAACCTAAGAGCGCACCAATTGCTGTAGCAACTCCCTTCCCGCCTTTGAAGTCAAAAAAAACAGGATACATATGACCTATAACCGCAGCCAAAGCAGTAAAGCCTACGGTCGCAGGTCCTGCACCCAAGATTTTGGCGATGAGTACGGGAATGGTACCTTTCAGCAGATCGGCAACCATAACCAGAGCCGCATATTGTTTTCCTGCAATGCGCAAGACATTGGTAGCACCAGGATTTTTTGAACCCGCTGTACGTGGATCGGGCAAAGAGCAAGCCTTGCAGACTATGACTGCAGAGCAGATAGATCCCATTAAATAAGCAAGAACTACCAAGAATATAAATAATATCACCGATTGCTCCTTTTCCGGAAAGTAACTTATTATCAATTAATCTTTATTTGCAAGCAAGTGGTCGCAAATCGATACATGTAGCCTGGGTGAAGCGAAGCGGAACCCGGGTTACGGCTTCGCCTGCACCCAGGCTACATTACTTCCTATATATAATCACTCTTGCAATAATTATCTGCTAAAACGCCTCATAAAGCGCGGAACCAAGCATTTAGTGCTCACAAATATAAGGCTTGTAAGTCGTTGGTGTAACGTCTGCCAAAAGCAGTTACTTGCCAGTATGTATCGGTGAGGGTAATTAGCTTTTTATGTTCTGCTGTTTTAAGTTTAGGGAGTAAATAATTCAATGGTAAGCCTGTAGTTTGCGTGAAGAGTTCTAATGGGATGGCTTGCTCCAATCGTGTCGTGTTGAGCATAAATTCAAAAAGAAGATCTTGGCGTCCTACTGTCTCTATACTTGCCAAAAAAGGTTTGTCATGATCGAGATATTCTTTAGGCTGACGATGTTTGCGGGTTCTTAGTATTCCATTGGGGGTGGTTATTTTGCCATGAGCACCTGCTCCTATGCCCAGGTAATCGCCAAATAACCAGTAATTTAAATTATGCTGAGCTTGTCGTGCAGGCCTGGCAAAGGCGGAAATTTCGTAGCGCGCAAAACCGGATTCTTTAAGTAAAGCGAGTCCTTCTTCTTCCAGAATCCAGGCTTCATCTTCAGAAGGTAGTGGAGGTTTTTCTTTATAAAATACTGTATTGGGTTCTATGGTTAATTGATACCAAGACAAATGTTCGGGTTGGTGCGCAATTGCAGTGCGCAAATCATCAAGTCCTTGAGCAACACTTTGCCTGGGCAAACTGTGCATAATATCCAGATTGAGGTTGTTAAAACCGGCATTACGTGCGGAATCGATGGCGCGGTGAGCCTGTTGTGCATCATGGATGCGACCCAGAGTCTGAAGATGCTGTGGATTAAAGCTTTGAATACCCAGAGAAAGCCGATTAATACCGATTTGCCGATACTCAGTAAAGCGTTGCTGTTCTACAGTGCCTGGATTGGCTTCCATCGTGATTTCAATATCCTGGGCAAAGGGTAACAGATGCTTTAATTCAGTAAATAAAATATCGTAGGCTTGAGCAGAAAAAAGGCTTGGGGTACCTCCGCCAATAAAAATAGAGCAAATTTCACGGGCTTCAACATGTTGTAAATCGGTTTTTAAATCAGCAATCAATGCGTGAACATAATTTTCTTCCGGTAAAATCTCAGGACTTTTATGGGAATTAAAATCACAGTAAGGGCATTTGCGAATGCACCATGGAATGTGAATGTACAACGATAAAGGAATCATTACTCTTTTAGACTGGCTTGTTTGGGAATGCAATAGTATCATGTTGCGAGTTTTCTAACAAAAAATGTAATCATTCATGTTGTGTTCTTTCTGCATAGCGAGAGAGAATTTTCGATGATTACTTGAAAAACAAGAGGAAATCACATGGCAAATAAACGAGTTAGAGTTGCTGTTACAGGAGCAGCTGGACAAATTGGTTATGCATTATTGTTTCGGATCGCTTCCGGACAAATGTTTGGTGCAAATACTGAAGTGGAATTAAATTTACTTGAACTTGAAGCAGCACTTCCTTCTCTAGAAGGGGTTGCTATGGAGTTGGACGATTGTGCCTTCCCCTTATTGAAGCGTGTGGTTTGTACTTCAGATATGAATAAGGCAATGGATGGAATAAACTGGGCATTATTGGTGGGCTCTGTACCGCGCAAGCAAGGTATGGAACGTTCTGATTTATTGCAAATTAACGGCGGGATATTCACCAAGCAAGGTCAGGCGATTAATGATTATGCGAGCGATGATGTGCGCGTATTTGTAGTCGGTAATCCATGTAATACAAACTGTTTAATCGCTATGAATAACGCGAAAGACATACCTAATGATCGTTTTTATGCTATGACTACGTTGGATGAACTAAGATCACGGACGCAATTGGCTAAAAAAGCAGGGGTTGATATTACTGCAGTCACGCAAATGACTATTTGGGGAAATCATTCTTCCACTCAATATCCTGATTTTTATAATGCGAAAATCAATGGAGTGTCTGCAGCTAAGACTATTGATGAGTCTTGGTTGAAAGACACATTTGTTTCGACTGTACAACAGCGTGGTGCTGCAGTAATTAAAGCGCGTGGCTCTTCTTCTGCTGCTTCAGCTGCCAATGCCGTTATCACCGGTGTCAATCATTTAGTTACTGATACTCCTGCTGGGGAATCATTTTCTATGTGCCGTACCTCTCAAGGTGAATATGGCGTGGATCCCGGTTTGATCTTCTCCTTTCCTTGCCGACGCGAACACGGTGAATTAAAAGTAGTTGAGGGCCTAACCTTTAATGATTACGGTCGTGAAATGTTTGATAAAACTTTAGATGAGCTAAGACAAGAGCGTGATACAGTAAAGTCTTTAGGCTTGTTGGATTAAGGATAATTTCTTGATGTAGCCTGGGGGATCTGATGAGTTTTTTCATCCCCGGGTTACGGCTTTGCCTTCACCCAGGCTACAAGAACTTAAATTTGTGGCTTCGAATACTCATCTTCTACAAAAGAAGGTTGTTCTTGACGGTTTTTATATTCTTCACTTTGGTATATTTGAAAAAATTCAGAACCATCTAAAGTCTCTTTAGCTTTGGAATTACGTAGAAGCGTAGAAATTGAGCGTCCATTCGATAATATTCCGTTCAGTCTATCTACGAGCTGTTCGACTTGGTCGAATGGATTTGGATGTTCTGGCAGCAGTTCAGGCAAATATTGGATTATTGCTTCAGCGATTTGCTCATCAGTTAAGTAAAAAATTAAACGTGTGCCTGAGATCTGGATAAAATTTTCTTTGGATTCCATAATTAAACGCGATAAAAATTCCGGATCTTTGTCCAAATGTGAAATAAGTCTTTGACTAAATCCAAGCTGTTCTCGATGAGCGATTAACTGAGAATGTAGGCTAGGTTCTTGCTGCATAGAGGTTTTTTCAGACATGGCATTTAACCAGGGGACAAAGTCGACATCTTGTTGAGGGTTGTGGAATGGGAACCTTGGTGACGTTTTAGAATGAACGAGGTACCTGTCCCAATCAACAGCAGGCATTTGATGTTGTGCAGCCAAAGAATTCATTGAATTTTTTATAGGTTCAAAATTAATCCCCCATTTCAAAAAGAGAGGCAAGGCTGCACCTAATGTTTTTACCAGTTCAATGAAAGTAGCCTTTTCATCGGGCTGATAGTTTTCGATTGCTTCCTTGAGCTCCTGGATTTCAGAATAAGTATATTTTCCGCTATTTCTTGGTTTTACCAAATGAAAAACGGATTCAACGGCATCTGTTAGCGCAGAAAAAGGGTCGTCCATCGCTTTGCCCTCAACCGGAGTAGGCCCTTCTTTAAAAGTAGATTATAAAAAAAGAAAATGCCAAGCTTTTTTACATATTGCCTCTAATAAAATTGAATTTCGCAAAAAAAGTACTTTAAGTCTGGTGCTTTTGGGGTGCGGTGCAGCATGATTTGAGGTTTGATTCCGAAAAATTATCGAGTTAACGGTGTGCGCATGTCATGATTGTTTCGAGCAATTCTGATACAATAGTTCGCAATTTATTCTTATGTGGTGGGATATGCAGTCTTTCAAAGTGAGCTGTGTGGTTACTATTGCCATTGTATTATGGGCTTCAGCATTCGTTGGAATACGCATCGGGTTAACCGCCTATTCCCCAGGGGCTCTTGCCCTTTTACGTTTTATGGTTGCTTCACTGTGTATGTTGATCATCTACTATAGCCTAGGCATTAAAAAACGAGTGGCCTGGGGCGATCGGCTTCAATTACTTCTTACTGGCATGGCTGGTATAGGTATTTATAATATTTGTTTGAATTACGGTGAGTTGAGTGTTTCTGTCGGTATAGCCAGCTTTGTTCTTGGATTAATGCCGGTGTTGACTGTTATTTTATCGTTGATTTTTTTACAGGAGAAGCTGGCGCGAGGCGTTTGGGTTGGTATCATTATCAGTATCTTGGGGCTGGCTTTATTGGCAATTGATAACAATTCAGAACCTGGGATGCAACAGGGGATTTTGGCGATCTTGGTTTCTGCCTTGATGGGTGCGATTTTAACGATTATTCAAAAGCGATTCGTGAGTGTTTATCATCCTGTTGCGATTATCGCTTGGGTGATGTGGGGTGGAACTTTGTTGTTATCCATATTTCTCCCCGACATGTTTCAACAAATTCAAATTGCAGATTTTCAAACGACCACAGCGGTTATTTATATGGGTATTTTCCCCGCGGCACTTGCTTATTTGGCATGGGCTTATGCGCTGAAATATTTATCTGCTTCTAATGCATCCATCATGCTCTACGCCCTTCCTGTTGTATCGACATTAATGGGATTTCTCTTGCTTGATGAACAACCTTCATTGCTTTCTCTAGTTGGATGCAGCATTACTTTGGCAGGCGCTTTTATTGCCAATCGTTTTCAAACACGCTTTTCTTTTACTCAAGAAAAACAACTTTCGAATTGAACAAGCCTGGGTGAAGCGAGACTGAACCCAGAAAACAACTCCCCGACGCCCCGCGGCTTGTCCCTGAGAGATCCTCAGAATTTGTTCGCAGACTCAGAAATTTCGCACCATCACTGAACCTCTCAGATAAACCGTCGTTCTTGCAAATTGATATATGTAGCCTGGGTGAAGCGAAGCGTAACCCGGGTTATGGAAGCGTGATGTTTATCCAGAAACCCGGGTTACGGCTTCGCCTGCACCCAGGCTACACTACTGTCATCCCTGTAGACTTAGAATACTTATTTTCCTGGTTAAATTTTGTGAGGAACTCTCAGGGACAAGCCGCGGGGCGTAGGCATAGAGGTGCACAAGAAAACAGTTCGCTGCTCCCAGGTTAAAGTTTCTGACTGATTCTCTGTGAAAAGAGAGAAACAGGGTTTATACTTTTGATTTTGATGTCATTTGTGAGAGTACTCATGGAATTGAGAATTGATAATACCCCCTTTAAAGCGTTATTTCAGCCTTTAGATTTAGGCTTCACTCAATTAAAAAATCGATTGTTAATGGGGTCTATGCATACTGGCCTTGAAGAAGATAAGGACAGTTTAAATCGTTTGGCGCAATTTTATCGAGAAAGAGCGCTTGGGGGAGTAGGATTAATCACAACAGGTGGTTTTGCACCGGATAGAGCCGGGCGTTTAGCACCGTTTGCTGCCAAATTGACAAACAGTAAAGAACAGCACAAACATGAGTTAATCACTCATACAGTACATGAAGCAGGAGGCAAAATTATTCTGCAAGCGTTGCATGCAGGTCGTTATGGTTACCATCCATTTATTGTCGCGCCCAGTGGCATCAAATCACCTATTAGCCCTTTTAAACCTTGGGTAATGAGTCAATATCGCATAAAAAAAACCATTAAACATTTTGCTCGGTGCGCTCGTCTTGCCCAATTAGCCGGATATGATGGCATCGAAATCATGGGTAGCGAAGGGTATTTAATTAACCAATTTATTGTCACGCATACCAATCAGCGTCAGGATGAATGGGGTGGTAGCTATACGAATCGTATTCGCTTTCCTATTGAGGTCGTTCGCAGTGTTCGTGAAGCAGTAGGTGAAAAATTTATTATCATTTTCCGTTTGTCTATGCTTGATTTGATTGCTGAGGGCAGTAATTGGGAAGAAGTAGTCATTCTGGCTAAGGCAATTGAAGAGGCCGGTGCTACATTGATTAATACAGGTATTGGTTGGCATGAAGCACGAATTCCAACGATTGCTACTATGGTTCCTGCAGGAGCATTTACGCATCTAACCCAACATGTGAAACCCGAAGTTAAAATTCCAGTAATTACCTCAAATCGCATTAATACACCTGAATTAGCCAATCAACTCATTGAGTCAGGAGTTGCAGATATGGTCTCTATGGCGAGACCCTTTTTAGCCGACCCCTTATTTGCAGAAAAAGCCAAAAAAGGGGAAAGTGAAGCAATTAATGTGTGTATTGCCTGCAATCAAGCGTGTCTTGATCGAGTCTTCGTGAATAAAACAGCTTCCTGTTTAGTGAATCCGCGTGCATGCAACGAAACTGAGTTGATTTATGAGGTGACCCCCCAACCCAAATCCATTGCTGTAGTGGGTTCAGGACCTGCCGGGCTTGCTTTTGCTACGGTTGCGGCAGAACGTGGGCATAAAGTGACTTTATTCGAAAAAAATGCGCAACTCGGTGGACAATTTAATTTGGCAAAAAGAATTCCAGGTAAAGAGATTTTTCAACACACTCTGGATTATTTTAATTATCAATTAGAGAAATTTAAAGTAACCATTCTTTTAAATACTGAAGCAACGCTTGAACAACTGCAGGATTTCGATGAAATAGTTTTAGCCAGTGGGATTAAACCGCGTATTCCCGATATCAATGGCATCAATCATCCTAAAGTGGCGAGTTACATCGATGTGATTACTGGAAAAAAAGAAGTCGGCCAACGAGTAGCTATTATTGGTGCAGGTGGAATTGGTTTTGATGTGGCCGAATTTTTAACGCATGAGCATCCGGTTCCAAAGGAGCAGTTTTATAATGAGTGGGGAATTGATATCTATGGAAAATATCGTGGTGGAATTAAACCTCCTGAAATTACCCCTAGCCCGCGCGAGGTCTATTTATTACAACGTAAAAAAGAAAAAATGGGTAAACGTCTGGGCAAAACCACAGGATGGATTCATCGTTCAAGTTTGAAACATAAACACGTTCAGATGATTTCAGGAGTGAATTATGATGCGATCGATGATGAAGGCTTACATGTACAAATCAATGGAAAAACACAGGTGCTTCCCGTAGATACTGTAGTTATTTGTGCGGGACAAATCGAATTGACTGAATTGTTCACGCCTTTAAAAGAAGCAGGAAAAGTTGTACATTTAGTGGGTGGTGCATATAAAGCATTGGAGCTTGATGCACGTCACGCAATTGATCAGGCATGTCGTTTAGCGGCTTTAATTTAAGTTTTATCGTGTAGCCTGGGTGCAGCGAAGCGTAACCCGGGCTATGGAAGCGTGATGTTTATCCAGAAACCCGGGTTACGCTTCGCTGCACCCAGGCTCCATTACTGTCTTTTGACCATCTCTGCCTATGTCCCGTGGCTTGTTTAAGGGGATGACGCAATTTAGAAAAAATCGTGTTATAATCATTTATTCCAATTATCGCTTTGGATCGCAGAACTTATATTTCAGTTGATGTTTTTCCCTAATCATTTCATAAATATAGTGCATTATTCTGTTTATTTTGTTATTATACTGTCCAATTTTATATCAATTGGCCTTTTTTAGGTTATTTTTTAATCGATCAGGATTTTTATGTCTCAAGAAATCACAAGCTTCACATCCTTTAATTTTTCAGATGCTTTAAACAAAGCACTAGAGGACATGAAGTTTACTACTCCTTCGCCAATTCAAGTGCAAACGATTCCTTTACTTCTGGAAGGTCGGGATGCGATTGCTCTGGCACAAACAGGAACAGGAAAAACTGCTGCTTTTGCTTTGCCTATATTGCAAAATTTATCCACTGGTGTGCAAGGTACCCAAGCTTTAATTTTAGCTCCTACTCGTGAATTAGCGATTCAGGTTGCAGAACAGTTTGAATTATTAAGTGCCAATCAACGTGGAATCACTGTTGCTGTTTTATGCGGCGGGCAAGATTACGGTCGACAATTAAAACAATTAAGAGCAGGTGCCCAGGTCGTGGTGGGAACTCCTGGCCGTATTTTAGATCACATCGATAGACGTACTTTGCAATTAGATAATTTGCGTACATTCATTCTGGATGAAGCAGATGAAATGTTACGCATGGGGTTTATTGAAGATATTGAAACCATTATGGCAAAACTGCCGGAGAAGAAACAAATAGGTCTCTTTTCAGCAACCATGCCTCATCGTATACGCCAAATTGCCAATACTTATTTGCATAATCCTGTTTCTATCGAAATACGTGCAGAAACAGCTACAGTAAAAAGTATTGAGCAACGCTTTTTATTTGCTTCAGGGCATCAAAAGCCTGATGCATTATTGCGAGTACTGGCTGTAGAAGAATATCAGGGTGTTATTGTATTTGTGCGCACTAAAAGCAGTACTGAAGAAGTTGCCGAACTATTACAACAGCAAGGGCTACGCGCTATGGCCATTCATGGCGATATTACTCAGGCCTTACGTGAACGCATTATTGCACAATTCAGACAAGGAGCAATTGATATCCTGGTCGCTACCGACGTTGCTGCTCGTGGTCTGGATGTAGAGCGGGTAACTCATGTGATTAACTATGATTTACCGCATGATAATGAAACTTATGTACATCGCATTGGAAGAACAGGTAGAGCCGGACGTTCTGGGGTGGCTGTTTTATTTGTAACTCCTAAAGAATCACGTTTAATTACGAGTATTGAGCGACATACACGTCAACGTATTGCCAAAGTAGCTGTACCCAATGACCATACGATTCAAGTTGCACGGCAACAACGGTTTATGGCAAACATCACAGCACGTTTAGAGCATGAAAACTTACCTTCATACAAACGAATTATTGAAGAATATATTAAAGAAAGTGGTGTTTCTGCAGTAGATGTTGCTGCAACACTTGCTTTATTGTTAAACAAAGATTTACCTTGGCAAAAAGAGCAAGCTTTGCCGAAATCACCACGTCCAACTAAAGAAAGTCGTGAGCATGGGGGTAAGTTTGAACGTTCTCGCGATGAGCGAAAAGGTTTTGCTGCAGACAAGAAAGGTTTTCGCGAAGGGCGTAAAAAATTGAATGATGAATTTATAGGGCAAGATTTATTCCGAATCGATGTAGGTAAAGTTCATGGGGTGAAACCAGGCAATATTGTTGGCGCGATTGCTAATGAAGCGGGTTTGCAAAGTAAGCACATTACTGGCCTTAAAATTCATGACGATCATTCAACGGTACGTTTACCTAAAGGTATGCCTAAAGAAGTAATGAGTGATTTAACCAAAGCTTGGGTTTGTGGACGCCAGTTAAAAATTACCTTAATTGGTAGTGCTTAATAAAACAACTTGGGGCGAGATGGGTTCCTTATCCCAAATTTCTGGATGCCTTGGGCTTATCTCCCAACTAGATCGGTGCCCTTATCAAACCTACTAATGTGGTAATGTAACAATCGTGAACCAAAAACTTTCGATAGATCGTACTACCTCACTAAATTTATCTAAATCAAGAGGCTTAGTGATGTAACAATTGACGTGCGTATCATAAGCTTGAAGAATATCGAGTTCTTCTCTAGAAACAGTTAAAATAACGACTGGAATTTTTTTCAAGGAATCATCCGATTTGATTTCTTTTAATACTTCCCGACCATCTTTTTTGGGAAGATTTAAATCGAGTAAAATAAGATCTGGACGTTTTGCATCCTCGTATCCACTTCGGCGAAAAAGAAAATTCATTGCTTGCTCACCGTCAGTGGCGATGGATAAATTTAATTTAAGCTTACATTCCTTTAATGCTTCTTGCGTTAAGCAAAACTTTCGACCCTCTTTCCTAGAGATTTATGTTGTTGCTTTGGGTTTCCTATCTCATTTAGGGGGGAAGTTCTTGGCATTATATTATTATTTGGATATCGAGGTATTAATATTGATCGCAGGCTTAACACTATGTTTGATAATGTCGGTCAACAAATAGGAGGGTTTATCAAACGCAAAAGCCTGGAAGGAAATTTATTATATCTATCCGAGCATGACATACTCACTGGTTTAGCTAACCGTAAGTATTTTTCAAACAGTTTAAATAGTGAAGTGGTACGATGCAAATCGCAAAAATTACATCTGGCTCTTTTGTTTATCGATCTTGATTTTTTTAAAAAAATAAACGACAGTTTTGGCCACGAAACAGGTGATATGTTGTTAAAAGAGTTTGCTCGAAGAATCAGCCGAGCTGTTCGTAAAACAGATATAGTGGCCAGGTTTGGCGGGGATGAATTTATTATATTACTAACGAATTTGACTCAGATTGACATTGTTGAAAATATCGCATTTAAGATTTTAAATTTAATTTCCAAGCCATTTCACATTGCAAGCTATGAATTTTTTATCACAGCCAGTATTGGTATCAGTATTTATCCAAAAGACAGCACGAATCCTGCGGTTTTATTAAGAAAAGCAGATCAGGCCATGTATTATGCAAAAAATTCTGGCAGAAATAACTTTAAATTTTCCTATGGCATGAGATCGGAGTTTACAAAGAAAAAATATATTTTAGAAAGTGAATTACATTATGCTATAGAAAAAAAGGAGATGGTTCTGCACTATCAACCAATTATCGATACATCGAGTTCAAATACAATAGGTGTTGAAGCGCTTATTCGTTGGCGACATTCTAGTGGGATGATATCTCCGGCGGACTTTATTCCTATTGCTATAGAGTCAAATTATATTATCGAGTTAGGTAAATGGATCATCAAAACAGCGTGTACTGAATTTGTCAATTTGCATGCTAAGAACCTTAAGAGCGTGTCTGTCAATATTGCTTCTCCTCAACTCAATGAGAACTTAGTCCATTCAGTAGAAAAAATTATTCATGAGACTAAAATCCGACCAGATCAATTAGTCCTGGAGTTGACTGAGCAGGTTTTCATTTCTAATACTGAAACGAACATCAAGCTCGTTCGTGAATTGAAAGCACTGGGTGTTAAAATTGCTATTGATGATTTTGGTACGGGTTATTCTTCATTCGCTTATATAAAATCATTCAATATTGATATTATCAAAATCGATCAATCTTTTATTAAAGATTTGCCTTCTGATCCTAATTCGATGGCTATTGTTAATGCTATTCTTGCTATGGCTAAGGCAATGAATATTAAAGTCATTGCTGAAGGTGTTGAGTCAAAAGAGCATTATCGTTATCTAGTAGAGCATGGTTGTCATTTTATTCAAGGTTTTTATATAAGCAAAGCATTACCGATAGAAGAATTATCTAAATTTTTAACTAAAAAAATCACTTCTTGAAGTCAATTGGTGTTGTTAAACAAGACACTCATCCTCGGCCTTCGCTGCCCCCAGTTTTATAGGCGTCTCTAGGCTTTGTAAGCGAATAAAGCTGCTGTTGTAGCAGCGACAGTTAGCACGGCAAGACCTGCTGTGACAGGAGTAAAAAAAATGTGGGGATTTTCGGTTCTGTTCATTTTTTCTTGCAGATCGGTTTTCATTCGTACAATCTTTTCTTTTACTGAATCAATCCGCATGTTGGGGTCCGTTTTTGCGGTCATAGCAGGTAAATATCGTTTTAGAAATGCAGTATTCGCAATGTTTATTTCATGGGCTCGCTCCTCACTTTCTGAGTAGAAAGATAATGAAGCGCGGGCAATTGCTTCAAACACGGAGGCGCTTAAGTACAGCTTATCTTGTTCACTCCATTGTGACGAGTCAGCAATTTTAGAATTGAATTGATAACGCGGATTATCTGACTTATTTTCGGTGAAATTACGGATCGCTTCTTTTAATTCCTCCTCATCAGAAAGAATTTGTTCCATAGAATCAAGACATTTGAGGATAAATTTTTGTTCAAAAGTCATTTACTTAAGCCTCCCAGCAAAAATACTAATATAAATTTCTTTTGATTGAGGAGCAATCGAAAAACCTCGAAGGTTGTTTTTTTGTCTATGAAATAAGCATAATTTTGACGTGAAAGACTATTTTTATGGAGTTTGATTTTATTTAACTAATTGATAAATATAAATAAATAATAAAAAATAGGTTTATGCAAAAAAATTGCTTATGAACGATTTTTCATACTATAATGCGGATTGACTTTGTTTTTAAAATAACCAGATACACTCTTCAAAATTCAGTGCAGTAGCCATTCGTGATAAGATGTCACTGCTTTTTTTAGGATTAGAACTTAAGGGTATTCATGAAACTGTTAGCAGCTATAGGGGCATTTTTATTTTCTGGGATTGTTTGGGCTACACCTCTTCATAATATAGTTGTATTTGGTGATAGTTTGTCTGATAACGGTAATTTATATAAATTTATGAAATATCAATTACCTCCCTCACCTCCTTACTTTGAAGGTCGTTTCTCTAATGGACCTGTCTGGATCGAACATTTAATCGCTTCTTACTTTCCTGAAAACCCTAATGAGCATTTGTTAGATTATGCATATGGGGGCGCTGGTGTGTCTGAGGAAGAGGGAGATGATGAGGTATTGTTTACTTTGAGAAGAGAAGTAAAAAACTATTTATTAGAACATAATGACAAAGCGAGTGAAGACAGTCTTTTTGTTATATGGATAGGATCAAATAACTACCTCGCATTTCCTGAAGAAGTTGAAAAAACACTTCACGATGTGCATGCAGGTATTGTGCATAGCATTCAGCGTTTGGTAGAAAAAGGGGCAAAACATATTTTAGTGGTTAACTTACCTGATTTAGGGCGAACTCCTGCTGCAATTGAATTTGATTCAGTTGATGCGATGACCTATTTTGCCAGAGAACATAATGATTTATTAAGGAAATCGATTGATGATTTTCGGCAAGAATACCCGGATGTGGAATGGCTCTATTATGATCTGCATAAAGCGTTTGAAGAGGTCATGACAGCCCCTGAAAATTATGGTTTTACAAATATAACAGGTACCTGCGTTAATTCTGTAGTTGAGGATATAACAAAAAAATCGGTCTTAAAAATGGTGACCTCTGTCAAACCTGGAATCAATGGGGATGGATGCACTGGATATTTATTTTTTGATTTAGTACATCCAACTGCATTGGCGCATAAGATCCTGGGCGATAGAGCCAGAGAAATGTTGGATCAAGCAGGCATTGAATTGACGGATAGATGAAGCGCTATTCTTCAATGTAGCCTGGGTGCAGCGTAGCGAAACCCGGGATAGAGAGGGTTAAATTTCCCGGGTTTCGCTACGCTGCACCCAGGCTACAGTTCATTTTTAATCGATTCAGGATCATTTATTAGGATGATATGAAATACATTACAAGGACAGTCCTAATCTTTTTTTTCATATGCTCAACTTCATTTGCAGACACACTGGCGATCAAAGTTGATGGAAAAAGCATCGATTTACCTTATTGGCCTTCGAAAAAAGAAAAATATGGGGCTGTTCTCTTAATCAATGGCGGTGCACAAGCACAATCTTCTATATTGTTGGATAATCTGGCAAATGAATTAGCCCAAAATGGATGGCAGGTTGTATTGCTCAATCATGACAGCAGTATCACTGTCCCCTGGAGCAAACAATTTCCTGAGGTGGTTGCTGCGTTACGCAAACAAAAAAATATACGTCTTGTGGTGGTGCATTATGGAGAACAATTAAAACAAACATTCGAATATTTGGGAAAACCTCCTGTGCCTGAAATTGAAGGTTTGATTCTCTTATCCGCCTACAATACTCCTCCAACCGCAGATAAAAAACTTGAATTAAATATGCCTGTATTTGATATTGTTGGTCAGTTTGATTATGACCTAATCAAGCAAGAAATGGCCGCAAGAAAAAAGGAGTTTGGAAAAAATAAAAACAATTATTTAGCTATAGAAATACCAGGCGCCCATCACGATTATGAATACAGTAGGCAACTTCTTTTTTCATTTATCCACGGTTGGATGGTAAAGCTTCCTAAACTTCAACCTAAATCTCAGCCGCTGATGTATTCTTATTTAGTTCCAATTGCTGTTTTTTTCACGAATCATGCATCACAAACAATGTGAAAGATCCTCTGTGACTGTTACGTATTTTGCTCTTTAAATTTGGTGGAAGGTAATATATAAGTAGACCGAGTAGGTTGGGTCGTTTCGACCCAACAAATGCAATCCACAATCACTCATTACATTGATAATTTTAAACTCTCGACGCCTCTGATTTAATAGTGTGTTTCAGTTGTTGGGTCAAAATGACCCAACCTACTTGCTAAGAGAATAGTAGCCTGAGTGCAGCGCAGCGAAACCCGGGTTCCGCTGCGCTGCACTCAGGCTACAATGCATTCAAACAATGTGAAAGCTCCTTTGAGACTGTTACGTTTACCAGCCTTTACTGGTGCAAATTAATTCATATGCTTTTACAATTTTCTGAGTTTTTTCATTTGCCATTTTAATCATTTCTTGAGGTAAGCCCTGGGAGATTAACTTATCCGGATGATTACGGCTTAACAAACGTCTATAGGCTTTTTTCACTTCTTGTTTGCTCGCATCTGATGGTACTTCCAAAAGCGCATAGGCATAGTCCAAGTTTGTTTTTGTGGGTTGATAGTTGTATCTGCTGTAGGATGAATACGAGTGAGAGGACGAATAGGATTGTTGCGATTCTTCTGATTGTTGCTTGGCATCATTTTGCGGCTCTGATGAGTAATTTGCGTCACCAAAATCTTCATAAAAGCGATATTGTTTATGAAGTGGTGCAAAACCCAGTTTGGAAAAAATCTTATCTAGTACTTTGATTTTTTTTGAATCCAGTCCATCAGCCTGGGCTGCTCTATATTGAATATCAATAAACAGCCTTAACAAGTCGCGGTTCTCTTCGCAGATTTTTTTTAAATTTTCGAGGGCGGTGTCTAAGTTAAAGTGAGGCTGCTTTCCCTCATTAAAGAAATGTTTTGCCAGTGTTTTTTGTTCGTTGCTTAAGCGCATTTCATCCATGAATAAACGTGCCATATTCAGTTCTTGCTCACTGACGCGACCATCAGCTTTGGCTAAGTGTCCCATAATGGAAAAGGTGGCTTCAAAAAAGACTTTTTGGATTGCTTTACGTTTTTCAGTGTAATATACCCAATGAGGATTAGAAAAGTAACTATATAAACCACGGTCAAAAAAATTACCTACTAAAAGGCCAAAAATCGCCCCTATAGGACCATCGATTAAATAGCCAAAAAATGCGCCAATAATCTTTCCCCACCAAGTCGATACAATAAAAAATTCCCGAAAAGACATTAGAAAGGATCCCTTAAAATTAAGTCATTAAATTTGATTTTATCGCTTATACCACATTTTAAGTATATACTGTCGGTTTTTGGGTTTGGTTTTATATGCGATTTCTTTACTCTTTTTTAATGTATTTGCTGACTCCTTTTTTACTCATTCGTTTGTGGTGGAAAGGTAGAAGCTTACCCGCATACAGGGAGCGCATATCAGAGCGTTTTTTTCTTGGTAAAAGTAAGTATACCCCTTTTGACGTATGGATTCACGCTGTATCTTTAGGTGAGGTTATTGCGGCTATCCCCCTCATTGATGCCATGTTGGAGAAAAATTGGTCTTTATTGATTACTACCATGACTCCAACCGGTTCTGAACGAGTGCAAGCACGCTTTGGTAATAAGGTGGCTCATCAATACCTACCCTATGATCTTCCCGGTGTACTTAAACGCTTCTTTAAACAAATTCGGCCTCGTGTTGGGGTTATTATGGAAACTGAATTATGGCCGAATTTAATTTATCAGGCTCGGGCTGCAAAAGTCCCTTTATTGCTCGCTAATGCACGAATATCTGATGATTCTTTGAATGGGTATAAAAAGATTAAATTTTTAATTAAACCAATTCTAAATCAATTTTCTGCCATTTTAGCACAGGGAGAAGAAGACGCGCGACGTTATATCGAGTTAGGGGCAAGAAAGGAGATAGTCCATATTTTAGGGAATATAAAATTTGATTTACAAACGAATACTATAGACAGTAAGCGCTTTAGTGATTTAAAAAGTCATTGGGGAGCCGAGCGTGTGGCAGTTATTGCAGCAAGTACTCATGAGAATGAAGAGGCACAGATTTTATCTCATTTAAAACGGTTGCAACAAGCGATTCCTGGAGTTGTCTTATTAATTGCCCCACGCCATCCTGAACGATTCCAGGCAGTTTATCAATTATGTACGCAATCAGGATTTAAGACCGGATTACGCTCTAATTTAAATACCTTAAGCCCTGAAAATGAGATTGTGGTATTAGACTGTCTGGGTGAGCTTTTAGGGTTATATCAGATTAGTGATTATGCTTTTGTTGGAGGTAGCTTGGTTCCGGTTGGTGGACATAATGTCTTAGAGCCAATTGCAATGAATGTTCCCGTGTTAAGCGGAAGTCTGGTTCATAATTTTAAAGCCATTTGCAACGACTTACAGGCTGCTCACGGTATTTTATTGGTACACCAGGCAAACGAAGTAATCGATGGAATTATTAAATTACATTCTGACCCGAAGTTTCGTCAGCAGATGATTCAAAATGCTGCTGCTGTTTTTGAAAAAAATAAAGGGTCTGTGACACGCCATTTACAACAAATTGAAGGGGTGATTTAGGATCCGAGAGGGTCTCAAAAAATTTAAACAGCATTGCACCCAGGCTACGGTACTAGCAAGTAGGTTGGGTCATTTTGACCCAACAACTGAAACACAGGATTAAATCAGAGTCGTCGAGATTTTAAGATTATCAATGCAATGAGTAATTGTGGATTGTATTTGTTGGGTCGAAACGACCCAACCTACTTGGTCATTCCTGCCTATGCAGGATGACAGCTTTTTAGGTATAACAGAAATTTTACTAGGAACCTTGATTTTGTTTTTCTTTGATCTCGGACAAAGTCTTACAATCAATACACAAAGTCGCAGTAGGTCTTGCTTCCAAACGTTTAAGGCCGATTTCGATACCACAGGCTTCGCAATAGCCGAAATCTTCATTTCGCAAACGTTCTAAGGCGTCCTCAATTTTCTTAATTAGTTTACGCTCACGATCACGAGTACGTAATTCAATACTGAATTCTTCCTCTTGACTGGCTCTATCTGAGGGATCTGGAAAATTAGCCGCTTCATCTTTCATGTGCGTCACAGTTCGGTCGACTTCTTCCATCAATGATTGACGCCAAGCTAGCAATATTTTTTCAATATGTGCTAACTGCTTTTCATTCATATATTCTTCCCCTGGTGCTTCCTTGTAAGGGGTAATTCCCATGCTACCTATTGCGTCGTTTTTCACGTTGTGTCGTCTCTCATTGGTTTTATCTATTATTTGTTCGGTCATTTTAGCCTCCGTCCCCCAACTCGTGTACAACCTGGGATTACAGAAAGCGGATAGGTATACCAAAAAACCATTGTATCATCAATAAAATTATCGCCAACCCCCACTTACTCTGTCATTTCCCTGAATGTCTTGCCAACACTGTACGTTTTTATACTGTAACTTATTAAGTATAGTCTGTACTTTTAATTTTTGATCATAACCATGTTCTAGCAAGAGCAGGCCGCCAGGTAAAAGGTACTCATAACCTTGTTTAATAATACATTGTAGATCAGCTAAGCCTTCTTGACTACTCACCAAAGCATTTCGTGGTTCAAAACGCAAATCACCTTGTTGTAAATGGGGATCGTATTCTGAAATATAGGGCGGGTTTGCAACAAGAGCATGGTATTGCCGGTGAGGAATGTTACTAAACCAATTGGATTGATAAAAGCTTACATTCTTTATCCTATGGTTTTGCGCGTTTTCTTTGGCAATATTTAAGGCTTCTTGGCTGATATCAGCAGCAATAATATGCCAATGCGGTCTTTCTTTAGCGAGCGCTAAGGCGATTGCTCCACTTCCCGTACCTAATTCCAGTAGGTACCTATCCGGTTGATTGGGGATAAGTTCCAGGGCAAGTTCGACGATTCGTTCTGTTTCATGGCGTGGAATTAAGGTATGCTCATTGACCTTCAAATTGAGTGACCAAAATTCACGCTCACCGATGAGATAGGCAATAGGAACTCCTTGGGCTCTTCGCGACATTAAATTTTGAAAGGTTTCCCATTGTTGTGACGTCAGTAACGTTTCAGAATGTGCAAAAAGATAAGCCCTGGTTTTGTTTAAAGTGTGGCAGAGTAAAACTTCTGTTTCCAGATCCGGGTTTTTTCCCAGAGCGTTACGAATACTAATCATTTCGTCCTAGTTCTGCGAGCAACTCTGCATGATATTCACGTTTTAAGGGGTCAATTACCAAGGCCAAATTGCCTTCCATCACATCACCAAGTTGATAGATCGTCAAATTAATTCGATGATCCGTGAGCCGTCCTTGTGGGTAGTTATAAGTACGAATTCGTTCAGAGCGATCACCAGAACCTACCAGTGACTTACGTGTTTGTGCTTGTTCTTTTTTCTGTTTGCTTTGTTCTGCATCGAGCAAGCGTGTTTTAAGTAACGACATGGCTTTGGCACGGTTTTTATGTTGTGAACGTTCATCCTGACATTCTACTACAACACCAGTTGGAATATGTGTGATGCGTATGGCTGAATCTGTTTTGTTGACGTGCTGTCCTCCAGCGCCTGAAGAACGGTATGTATCGATTCGCAAATCATCTGGATTAATTTGAATGTCATCAATTTCATCCACCTCGGGCATAATTGCTACCGTACATGCGGAGGTATGGACACGTCCTTGAGATTCAGTTTCAGGAACACGTTGTACGCGATGAGCACCCGATTCAAATTTAAGTTGTGAATAGACGGCGTTACCGCTAATACGCACGATAATTTCTTTGTATCCACCATGCTCACCATGGCTTGCACTAATTAACTCTTGTTGCCAGCCCTGATCTTCTGCATATCGACTGTACATGCGATACAGATCTCCGGCAAAAATTGCTGCTTCATCACCACCGGTTCCTGCTCTGACTTCGAGATAAATATTACGTTCATCATCCGGATCTTTGGGAATCAAATGCCACTGTAATTGTTCGTCAAGCTCTTCTACTTCGTGTTGTGCCACTTCTAATTCTTCTGCAGCCATTGATGCCAGCTCTGGGTCTTCACTTTCGAGTAACTCCTGCAGGGAAGACAAATTGTTTTTCGCCTCAAGGTAGGTTTCATAACATGTTGCAACAGGTTCCAGTTGTGCATATTCTTTGGAAAGCGTTTTAAACTGATTTTGATCGGCAATAACCGATGCTTCAGATAATAAGCGACCTACTTCCTGATATCGCTCAAGCATTTGTTGCAATTTGAGTTCAAGAGATTTCTTCATAGGATGATTGTCGTGTTGTTGTATTAAAAAGATATCGTGCCAAGGTAAATAAATCTTCTCGACCATCTTTAGCTATTTGCCTTAAACCGGCCGTGGGGTTATGCGTGAGTTTATTCACTAGGCGCTCACTAAATTCATTTAAAACGATCTGCTGGCATTGTCCAGCAGAAAGTTTTTTCAAGGCACGCTGTAATTCTTTTTGCGCCAAGTCTTGCATTTGGCTGCGGTAATCGCAAATGACTTTCTTCGCTTTAAGCGAGCGATGCTTGCGAATGTATTTATTCAGTTCCTCATCGATTAATTGTTCTGCATGTAATGCGGCATAGCGTCTTTCTTCCATACCCTTATCGATCATGGTTTGCAAATCATCAATGTTATAAAGTTGTATTTCACCTAATTCCTTGATGTTTTCTTCTACATCCCGAGGAACTGATAAATCCAAAAAGAACATTGGACTATGATGTCTTTGATTTAATGCCTGTTCGACCAGACTTTTATTAATAAAATGGATAGGACAATTTGTAGCAGAAACAATGACGTCTGCTTGAGGTAAATATTCGGCAATATCAGTAATTGGAACGGTTTTACCATTAAACGAATTGGCAAGTTTCTCCGCATTTTCCAGCGTTCTACTTGCTATCATAAAGCGTTCAACACCTTGTTGGCGTAAGTATTTTGCAACTAAAGAAGCAGTTTCACCAGAACCAATGAGGAAAACATTTAACGATTTGTAGTCTGTAAAAAGTTGGCCTATTAATTGGACTGCTGCATAGGCAACTGAAACGGGATTTGTACCAACACCACTTTGAGTACGCACTCGCTTTGAAGCACTAAAAACATATTCAAAAATTGGACGTAATTCTGTTTTTATTGCACCAAGGTTGCATGCGTGTTGGTACGCCTGTTTCATTTGCCCAAGAATTTGAGGTTCACCAATCATCATGGAATCTAAACCACTGGCGACACGTAAAAGATGTTTGATGCCCTGGTTGCCTTTATGCACATAAACAAATGGGGACAATGAATCCAAGGGTAATTGATGTTCTTTAGTAAGCCAATGTGCGATGACCTGAGAATCGTGAGTATCACAGTAAATTTCTGTGCGATTACAGGTAGATAAAATAGCAGCTTCATTCACTTCTGGCAGATTTAACAGGCTATGGAGCAAGGAATCTTGGGTAGCCGGAGATAAGGCGACTTTTTCACGCACGTTTATTGGAGCAGTTTTATGATTCAATCCGCAAGCAACAAACACCATAAAATATAAATTATTTGAATATGAATTATTGAGTTAATCGTGGGATTGTAAACGATTAGTCATTAAATTTGTAGTGCAAGCAGTCTTATTTCTTTATTCTGACTCAAGAAAAATGATCCTATAATCTAATAAAGTCGTAGCAGAACCCAAGTTATCACTTTGCATCGACTTAGGCTTCAAAAAAATAATTGTAAAATTAAAGTACATTTTTATTTGGCCGCTAACAATAGTAGAGGGTTTTATACAAAAATCCCAAGTTATGGGGAGATCGTCATGGATATAATCCTGCAAGGTGAGCATAGCGGCGAAGAAGCAGCACAAAGTTTGGCGCGTGTATTAGAATTATTTAAAGAACGATATCATATCGCTGGATTTCGAGAAATTCATTTAACAGTGACCTTAATTGATGAACAAGGTGATGATGTTGAGCTAGTTGATAGTGAATCGAATCAGGCATATCGTGTTTTTGAAGTTTATCGTCAAGGTTATGAGTTAAATGGCAAAAAAGGAACTCCCATACTACAATTAATTGTTGATAACACACGCCCTCGGTGAAGGAGTAGCTTATGTTTTTGGCAATTGTCGCCATAATCCTTACGTTAATTTTGGTAGTAGGAATCCATGAAGGTGGACATGCAATAGCAGCGCGCTTTTTTGCAGTAAAAATCAAAAAAATTTCCATAGGTTTTGGCAAACCGCTGTTGCGTTGGCAAAGTCGAAGCGGTTGTGAATGGGTATGGGCATTTTTTCCTTTGGGGGGCTACGTTCAATTAGAAAATACACGGATTAGTCCAGTAAAGCCTGCACAATACTCCGGATGCTTTGATAAAAAACCTATTTGGCAACGCATATGTATTTTATTGGCTGGGGCTGTTGCAAATCTAATTGTTGCTTGGGTTGCTTTGGTTCTGGTGTACAGCATAGGTCTTAAATACACGGTACCAGAAATCAAGGAAGTGCTTCCTAATAGCGCTGCCTTCCAGGCAGGAATGCTTCCTGGTGATAAATTCATCTCCCTTAACGGCTCAGCGACTCCAACATGGAATGATGTGGGGATGAGGTTAGTTATTCTTTGGGGAAAGAAAGATATTCCGGTAACACTTATTCGTACTGATGGCAAAGAAGCAAAAGCAACGCTTGATTTAAGCCATGAGCAATTTCATGGGGTAAAAGGATCTTTATTGACCCAATTGGGGATTAAACCTAATTTATCTGCGGTAAAGAGTACCCTGCGTGCTTCATCTTTTATGGATGCAATACAGAAAACAAATGAATTTATGGTCAATATGGTTTATTTTTTTCTGATGATCTTGAAACAATTATTTACTGGAGTGATCCCTTTTTCAGCATTGTTAGGTCCTATAGGCATTTTTGCGGTTTCCGTGGCTTCGCTGACACAAGGAGTGGTTGTTTTTCTATATTTTATCGCTACCTTAAGTTTGGCTGTTGCCGTGATTAACCTGTTTCCTATTCCAGGATTGGATGGAGGCTCTATAGTTTATGCACTTATTGAAAAAATCCGCGGCCAAGCAGTATCTGTCCCTATGGAGCTTTTGTTGCATCGGTTGGTAGTTATTGGGTTTTGTGTGCTGTTGGTTCATTTATTGATGAATGATTTACAACGAATCTAAGGCCTGTTTAGCTTTCTACTCTCTTGGCCAAACTGTCCTGTTTTTCTGCGCGCTTCGGTGCTCGCAAATCAGGCCCCTTCTAAATTTAGGATGATGTACCTCCCTTTTTCTCGATACTGAATTTGCTTAGGCCTTGAAAAGCAATTACAATTGCGCACAGTTTATACAAAAAAGGACAAATCATGTATCAAAAACTGCAAACAGAAGGGCGAGTGGGAAGAAAAGGATTCTTTTCAAAAGAAGAAAAGAAACCAGTAGAAAATAATACGATTCATATTAAGGTTAAAAATACTCAATTAAGTATTGATAAAGGTCATTTTGAAGGCAGTTTAGGGGCAGCTGAAGAAGCAATTCAATTTTTTGCAGATCAGAATGAGATAACCTATAAATCTCTTGGGCATGGCTATGGAATTTTAACTGTTCAAGGTATGAATCACCATATTACCCCTTATGGCATTGATATTTCTATGATGTTGGAATTCTGTAACATTGATGAGTCAAAATTAACCCAACAGCTCGAGATATAATCGTAAGAGTCGTAGCCTGGGTGAAGGCGAAGCCGTAACCCGGGGATCTGGATAGGGGTAAGCTCAAGACCCGGGTTACGCTCCGCTTCACCCAGGCTACGATTTTTATGATTTACCCACGGTTCGTGCACAACACCATACATCTACCTTTTTTACCCCCGATTTTTTTAACGTGAATGCCAGCTCATTGGCTGTGCTGCCAGTAGTTAAGAGATCATCAACAATTGCTACATGGTGCCAGGGAATTTTTTTTGCTTTAAATGCATGACGTAAATTTTTTTGTCTTTGTTCGCCGTCAAGACTTGCTTGGGGCTCTGTATTAAGGATCTTTTGACAACTGGTTAAGTCGTAAGGTAACTGTAATTTTTTTGCGAGTAATCGAGCTAAAACTGCTGCCTGGTTAAACCCGCGCGACTTGACTCGTTGTGGATGCATAGGGACGGGGATTAAACATTGAGGCATTGTTTCATTCTTTGGTAGTGAGCGAATCATTAATTGACTTAAAAAAGACCCTAGATAAAGACCATTGTGGTATTTAAATTGATGCAAAAGATTGCGCAGAGGCTCTTCGAAGACGTAATGAATAAGTGCGCGATCGAAGTAAGGTGTTTTTTTAATACAACGTCCACAGACTAACAGATGGGTGTCGGGCAAAGGATATGCGCAGTAGTTGCACGCAGGACCTAAGCGAGTCATGAACTCAATGCATGAGATGCATACTGCTATTTTGCTGTTATGAAACTGATTGCATAAAACACATATTGAGTACAAGCGTAAACTTTGTGTTAAACTCCATATTTTCTGGCGCACGAGTGTTGGATTCCTTTAATTTTTCCTGGTTTTATAATGGCTGTTATCTACGAAATTAGCAAGGCATTTAATCAACATGCCGCCGAATATGAACTTGCTGCCAAGGTACAACAAGAAATTGGATTGCGGTTATTGGATCGATTGCAGTATTTGAGTATTAAGCCGCAACGTATTCTTGATCTCGGATGCGGGCCAGGTTTTTTTTCTTATGAATTGATGCAGATTTATCCAAAGGCACAAATTGTTGGTTTGGATTTGGCTCAGTTCATGTTGATTCAAGCACAAAAAAAGCAAGGTTGGCGACGAAAGTGGTCTTTAGTGGCTGCGGATATGCGGCAAATGCCTTTTGCTACCGGCACGTTTGATTTAATTTTTGCCAATCAAGTGATTCATTGGGGCGGCCCTTTGACGCCAGTTTTTCGTGAGATGAATCGAGTCATGAAAGCGAATGGTTGTTTGATGTTTACTACGTTAGGCCCTGATACATTTAAAGAATTAAAGTATGCTTGGTCTGAGGTAAATCATTATGCTCATGTGAATGAATTTGCTGACATGCATGATATCGGTGATTGCTTGATGTCAGAACATTTTTTAGAGCCGGTGATGGATATGGAATTATTGGCCGTGCATTATGAAACACTACCCAAGTTATTACATGCTTTAAAAGCCCAAGGAGTAAAAAATATTAATCCTCAAAGAAACCAAGGATTAACTGGGAAAATGGCTTGGCGACAATTTGAGCAAAACTACTCTGCCCTGCAAACCGAGAAGGGGAAATATCCGTTGACGTATGAAGTCGTTTATGGACATGCCTGGAAAGGAGAGCAAAGAAAAACAGAACTTGGGATAGAAACTATGATTCCCATTTCACAGATAATGCGGCGCAAGAGTAGTCTAAATGAAGCGTAATGCTATCTATCCAGCTTACTGCGTTCTTTTAATTTCTTAGCGGGCCTGTAGGTTGGGCCTTGGCCCAACATGATACAATTCAAATAATTTTTTAATAATTCTTATTTTAAGCATGGAAGACGTTGGGCCAAGGCCCGACCTACATTGCTTCAGGGGGCGCCGTACTTTCTCAGAATGACGAGGTTGTTCGTTCGTGTAATTTCTTGGTTAAGTCAATCAGAGCAAGTGCTTTTTGATCAAATATGTTTAATGCCTCAAGAGCAGTTTGATAATGCTTGCTGATCTCTTCTTCCAATTTTTTTTGAGAAAATAAAGTTGCAAACGTTATTTTTTGGTTTGCCAAATCAGAGGAACGACCTTTACCCAATAGTTCGGCAGGAGCATAGCGATCCAAGTAATCATCTTGCATTTGAAAAACCAGACCTAAATGACTGGCATAGGTTCGTAAAGCCACTTTATATGGTTCAGGTGCTGAGTGAGCACTCAGAACCATTTCGATGCACGCTAAAATAAGCCGTCCCGTTTTAAGGTAGTGAATTTCTCTTAACTGCTCTTCCCCGGTAGATGATTTTGCCAATTCAGACAAGTCCAGACTTTGTCCACTTACCATGCCACTGATACCGCTTGCTTTAACCAGTTCAAGAGTGATCGTAATGACTTGTTTGGGTTGGAGCAAGGGAGAAAGATGAGTTAGTAGTACTTCAATGGCTAAGGCCTGCATGCCATCGCCTACTAAAATCGCTGTTGCCTCATCAAAAGCTTTATGACAGCTGGGTTTACCACGGCGTAGATCATCATTATCCATGGCTGGGAGGTCATCATGAATTAAAGAATAACAATGCGTTAACTCGATTGCTGCAGCAATAACATCCAGAATTTTGAGATCAAGATCAAGTAAAATCCCAGTTAAGTAGACCAAAATAGGTCTGATTCTCTTTCCTCCAGGAAATAGAGAATAATTTATTGCAGAACATATCGTTGTCGCAGGTACAGAAGAGTCATTAACTATTTGTCTGAGAAATTCTTCGTGCCGTTTTATGTAGTTACTTATCACTTAATTGTTCATCCGAGCTGGGTTCTACAGAGGTTAAAGTTTCTATTTTTTGTTCTGCTTTTTGTAATACATCCTGACATTGTCTCGCCAGACTAATTCCTTTTTCAAATTGTTTCAGAGAGTCTTCTAAAGAGAGTTCTCCTTTTTCCAGTTGCCTGACAATTTCTTCTAGTTCTGTGATTGACTGTTCGAAATGCATACCTTGGCTCATAGATTTTGTCCTGATTGTGCAAAATGTACTGATTATACTGAGTTGTTCTCAGGATTCAATGTAGGTAAATTAATTTTTAATGTTCATTCGCGCGAATAAGCCGTCGGGTGGGACGTAGTCAACACATGACGTTTTCTTAAATAATGGTTCAATACATCGACAGGGTAAATCGTGTATATTAGAGTCTGTAAACAGACTCTAGTTAAAGTTAAAGCGGATGGAATAAGTATGAAAACAAAAACCCAATTTGTCTGCAGTCAATGTGCCGCACTTTTTAAGCAATGGGCTGGACAATGCACCCATTGTGGCGCATGGAATTCGATTGCAGAAGAGGGTATGCCAGTGAATCGTAATTCACGCAGCGGCTCATGGGTGAATCAACGTTCGGTAATTACTGCTGTGGAAGATGTAGTCATGGATAATGAACTACGTATGGATTGTGGTTTATCGGAACTTAACAGAGTGCTTGGCGGTGGCTTGGTGTATGGTTCTGTAGTTCTGATTGGAGGGGATCCAGGTATTGGCAAGTCCACTTTGTTATTGCAGACTTTGGCTAATCTTTCTATGCAGGAGACTGTTTTATATGTAACGGGTGAGGAATCTTTGCAACAAGTAGCTATGCGAGCCAAACGCCTGGGGTTGCCTTTGGCCGGTTTAAGACTTTTAGCTGAAACACAAGTCGAATCAATTATCGCGCAAACGCAAAAGGAAAACCCCAAAGTGATTGTGATTGACTCGATTCAAACGATTTTCACGGAAACCATAAGTTCTGCTCCGGGTGGAGTAAGTCAAGTGCGTGAATCAGCAGCCCAATTAGTTCGTTTTGCCAAACTGACTCAAACCGCGGTATTTCTTGTGGGACATGTAACGAAAGAGGGCGCCTTAGCCGGGCCGCGAGTTTTAGAGCACATGGTGGATAGTGTTTTATATTTTGAAGGTCAAAGTGACAGCCGTTTTCGAGTGATTCGTGCCATTAAAAACCGTTTTGGTGCAGTCAATGAATTGGGCGTATTTGCCATGACCGATAAAGGTTTAAAAGAAGTGGCTAACCCCTCGGCGATTTTTTTATCGCGTCAACCAGAGCCTACTTCAGGGAGTGCGGTTATGGTGACTTGGGAAGGATCACGCCCCATGTTGGTTGAAGTACAAGCGCTGGTTGATGAAGCACATGGACAACAATCCAAACGGGTCACAGTTGGTCTTGAGTCCAATCGTTTGGCCATTTTACTTGCTGTCTTACATCGACATGGAGGAATTGCTACTTATGATCAAGATATTTTCATTAATGTAGTGGGCGGTGTAAAGGTAACCGAAACAGGCTCCGATTTGGCATTATTAGCTGCTGTGGTATCCAGTTTACGCAATCGGATCTTTGACCGGGAAACCATTATTTTTGGCGAAGTGGGTCTTGCTGGTGAAATCAGACCGGTACAAAGTGGGCAAGAACGATTAAAAGAAGCAGCAAAACATGGGTTTAAGCGTGCTATAGTGCCTTTTGCCAATGCCCCCAAGCAATCTAATTCTTCAATGGTTATCGAACCTGTTAAATATTTGCATGAAGTTCTGGAAAAAATGTAATCTTTGATTGTAGCCCGGGTGAAGCGGAGCGGAATCCGGGAATGAAATATTACCGATCCCGGGTTCCGCTCCGCTTCACCCAGGCTACAAGGAGTACTGTTGTAACGCTTCAAAAATTTATGACATGATAAAAAATACAAAGTCTTTACCCTTTTTGCTGTTTAATCAACAATAGGAGCAATGATGACTTTTCCAGCCAAGCTAAAATTTGCATTTATGGACATGCTAACCCGCAACAAAATTTCGTACACTCAGGGTTGGTCGAATTTTATGGGAAACGTACGTAATCCCTCTGCCGTGGTTGTTGATGTAGAAAATGAAGCGCAGGTCCAATTGATCATGAAAGAAGTAAAACGAATGAATGAGAATCGGACTCCAAAAGATAAAATTACCTTAAGAGCTACTGCAGGTTGGGAAACTAAAGAGAAAGCGGAAAGCTGTTGCTTATTTCCCTGGTCTAAAGTTCAAGATGACAAATACGGGAAAGGGAGTTTTTCTTTTTCAGAAGTAGTTGGTGGTAGAAACTCATCTCAAGGTGAAGGCACAGACATTATTATTCGTTTCAAGAAGAAATATCACACAGCAAAAGTTCTTGGGCCTCTTAATACGAAACCGGCATGGTTTAATCCCGACAATCCAATTCATCAGCTTCCTGCATCACTGGTTGAAGTAAACGCAGGAATGCAAATAGACGACTATGCAGAATTTTTGCGGAAAAATAATCTCTCTTCAACAACGCTCAGTATGCTCAGTTGGGCGAGTCTGGTGGGATTACTAGGCACCGGTGGCCATGGCACAGGCCGTGATGAATCGGCTGTTAGTGGCTTGATTGAATCAATCAGAGTGTGTGATATGGATGGAAACATTCGTGAATTGACTCCTGATCATCCTGATTTTGAAACGTTACGCGCAGCACACAGTGGCTTTTTAGGGGTTGTACTTAGTGTGAAGATGCGTGCTGTGAAAGCGTACAATTTGCGTGAGACGATCGCAGTCTTCCACAATACTGAGGAAATGAAAGGGAAACTGGGAGATATATTAAAGAATAATCACTACGTGAGTGTTATGGGAATGCCAAGCTCTTCCAAGTCGGAACTTGGTGAAAACATTCACCAATGGCAAGTGCGTATGTGGAATTTCACGACTGAGAAACCAACGCAAAATAGCAAAGCTACTTACCTGCCATCAGTTACTTCGTTACTTCAGGAACTGGGAGTAAAATTAGGTGAGGATTTAATGGATTTTCTCGTTAATTCGGACTTAAAAGTTTTGTTGCCGGAATTTATGTTAATTGCTGCTGCTCAATCCATTGAAGCACGTGGAACAAAACCTATTGTTGATTTTGAAAACCATATCACGCATCCGCAAGTCGCTTTCCCTGAAGAACTCCGTGATGTAGATTATTTTATCCCTGTAAAAGATGACCAGGCAGGGGAGCAATTGGAACATATCTTGCAACAAATTGAAATGCAGGTAAACAAGTCGGCAAAGCGTGGGGAATATCCAATAACCTATGCAGTGTACGTTCGCTATTTGAAAGGAACGAATGGTGGATTGTCTACAACCAGCACGAGTGCTCAAGATGAACATATTATTGCTTTGGATGTTGTGACTCATCCTCAAGCACAAGGTATTGTTCGTTTTGAAAGAGAGTTTTTAGCGTTTTTAAAAGAACAAAAATTAGAAGTAAGAAATCATTTAGGTAAAAATTTTCCAGATGGTGTTGTTCGTTATGCCCAATTTTTGGACTCTAAAAACATGAAGCAATTTATAGATGCGGCAGAACGTTGGAATGCGACACCCAATAAGAATGATGGTGCTGAGCGTTTGGCTATGGCTCCTTATTATACAAATTATTTCCAGGAAATGCTTGATCTGAGCCCAAGTTTGGAAATTGAGTTGGAGAAGAAGGGGTTTATAGGGGAAAGTCGTTCACCAAAAACGGAACCAATAGAATATACTAAAGAGGAATATGTAACATTTTTAAATCGCTTATGTGAAACAGTTGATTTAATGCCAGTGCAGAGCGATGCTGCAAAAAATGCCAAGGCAACTTTCTTAAAGACTTGCCAGCATGAATTGGAAAATCGAAAGCTACGTGATTTGGTTATTGCTTAAGACATGTTCTGGTGCGTTGTAGCCTGGGTGAAGCGAAGCGGAACCCGGGGGAATGCAGTATTACTGATCCCGGGTTCCACTTCGCTTCACCCAGGCTACAATATACACAGGTTACAGTAAGGTGATATATGGACATAACTCCTTTTTTTAAATTAATGGTAGATCGCGGTGCTTCCGACTTATTTTTTAGTGTGGGAGCACCACCTAATATTAAAATCGAAGGAGTTATTTCGCCTGTAGGACATGCCCCACTTAAACCACAGCAAATGGCTGAAATTGCTTTATCGCTCATGAATGATGATCAGCGTAAAGAATTTGAGGCTACTTTGGAACTTAATATGGGGCTCTCTATTTCCGGAGTTGGACGTTTTAGAATTAACTTATTTCGCCAACGCGGTGATATCTCCATGGTAGTGCGTTATATCAAGAACAAGATTCCCTCGATTGAGCAATTAAATTTACCCCCGATTTTAAAATCGATTGTCATGGAGTTGCGCGGTCTGATTTTAGTGGTAGGTGCTACGGGATCAGGTAAATCAACCACTTTGGCGGCAATGATTGATTACCGTAATGAAAACCAAAGCGGACATATTTTAACAATTGAAGATCCCATAGAGTTTATTCATCAACATAAAAAATCCATAGTTGATCAACGTGAAGTGGGCATTGATACAATGAGTTATGATAATGCATTAATCAATGCAATGCGCGAAGCCCCGGATGTGATTCTAATCGGTGAGATTCGCGAGCGTAACGCCATGAAACATGCCATTGCCTATGCAGAAACAGGACATTTATGTATTTCAACTCTGCATGCTAATAATGCAAATCAGGCTATGGACCGTGTTATTAATTTTTTCCCTGAAGATGCACGCAAGCAAATATTGATGGATTTGTCCCTTAACTTGCGAGCTATTATTTCAATGCGTCTTGTTCCAGGCTTGAATAATCAACGCATGGTCGCCGTAGAATTGTTACTCAATACTCCTTATATTTCTGATTTGATTGAAAAAGGAAAGATTGATGATATTAAAGAAGCTATGGAGCGCAGTACGGAGCAAGGCATGCAGACTTTTGATCAGGCTTTATTAAAATTATATCGTGATGGATTAATTTCCAAGGAAAATGCAATTAAGTATGCTGATTCAAAAAATAATGTGGGTTTGCAAATTCGTTTAAATAATAGCGAAGACTTTGATTCACAAGATGATAATCTGACTATAGAGGGTGATTGATTTTTTTGGCCTGTATGTTAAAATTTAAGTCAATTTGATTCCTCTTCATGATTCATGCCTTCGTTCCTCCAGATTAACGATATTGAATTAGGCCCTGCGTCACATGCAACGGGTCATGAAACGTATCTGCGTGCGGTATATACTCCCCCTGATAAAATAAAACCTCCTCATCGAGTCATTTGTAAGAAAAATAAATACGGTCGAGCTGAACTTTCTCGTTTGGAGGTGATGTTTGGTCAATTGGCTCGTCTGCTTTTATTATTTAATTTAACGCCTTCCAGCAATTTGGTGGTAGATGCTGACAATAATGTTGAGGGTTTGGCAGTTGATCACCTTGGCTATGTCATCACAAACAAGGAAGGCCTGGGCAAGCGTTTTTATGCGTTCAAGGACCCGGAAACAGGGTGTGCCTATAACCCTTCAGCACAATACGATGATCCTACCCAAATACCCATTTATTTTATGGATAAAGTGCCTCAGGGTTTTTATGCACGTTTAGTCGAAGCGGAGATAGATGGCCATTTAACCATTGATTACGAATCCTTAGCCAGTATTCTCGCTACTTCTTATACTTTGGAGGAAGATGATTTACATAAAGGGAACTATGGTTTTTATCTGGTAGAACGAAAGGGAGAGAGCAAGCCCCACGTAGTGTTCTTCAAAATTGATCATGATTTGATGTTTGTAGACAGCATCATGGGGTTTCTTACTCGTCGCCCTTTCCACTTACTGCATGGCGCCCATGCATTTGATATCATAAAAGATGATCTCAAATCTCTGGTGTGCTTAACCCATTCATCGAATTCCTATTGGCCAACAAAATTTGATTATATTTCTAATCCTTTTGACAATAAAGAATGTCATAACTATGCCGATGTTAATGCTTTTTCCCGCTTACTTAATAATCCTCAGTTTATCCGAGCGAAATGGAAGTCTTTTTTTAAGCATATTTTAATTCCAAATGAGCTTATTGTGCAGACATTAACGGAATGTACTGATATGACGAAAGCCGAGGATCGGGCAGAGGTCGCTTTAATGACTCAAACTGCCATAGCACGACTTGCACGTTTGCGGGCAGCACTGTTTTCGATAAAAGAATTCCGTAGGTATGTGTGCGAATTGGATCCAGAACAAATCCAGGCTTTATTGAAAGACATCATTCCGCCAAATTTGACTGAGACGCTTGGGCAAGAAGTTCAGCAGTCTTTTAGTCAATATCGAGACTTATGTAAAGAACCCAATGGATTTGAAAAAGGGGATACGCCGCTACATACAGCAATTAAGCTCGGTGAATATCGTTACGAAGAAACAATCAGTATGTTTCGCGAGTTTATCAATGTAAAAAACAAAGCAGGTAAAACTCCCTTGGATATTGCTCTGGAACGGGTTCAATCTGGGAACTCTGATGAACATGATGTGCAGAAAAATGGAAAGCTAATTAGTAAGCATTTAATCGAAAATGGGGCGGACACTACAAAACATCCTGGCCTTATTCCAATAGTTCGCTCTTATTCTTTTAAAAACCCTTATCTGGAAGGAATTAATGCAAGCATGCGCTATAGCACCTTTAAGGATATTTTAACCCGAATCGGTGAGGATCATCGATTTTGCCTTAAATCTAAAAAGAATTTGGCACTTGAATGCGTTGAGCAGTTCATCAAAGTGAATGAGGAGCGTCCTGATTTTGCGAAGCGATTGGAACGATTAAGAGACGATATCAATGGGTATTCATCTGAAGAAGAGTCTGCAGGCGTAAAATACATACGCCAGTTACGCAGTAGCCTCTGGATTATTCGCCAACTGCGCGGCTTGTATGGCTGGACTTCAACTCAATGGGAAATTCATACAATGATAAACAAAGCCCTGACAGAGAAAAAAGTCAAGGAACCCAGTTCTTTTTCCTTCTTTTCTTGTGGTCAGGAACTAGAAAATCCTATTAATTCCGAGTTTCAGGATCCTTTGGCGCTGATGTAACCTGTAGCAATATAATGTAGCCTGGGTGGAGGCGGAAGCCGTAACCCGGGGTTTCGGACTCGAAATAACTCTCAAAACCCGGGTTCCGCTGCGCTTCACCCAGGCTACATTAAATCGGGGCTAATGGGTTTGCATTTGTCCTAAGTGGAAGGGATAATCATGCCGGCAACGGGCGTATGCGGCGCCAATCTTGGCAGGATTGGGATAAAATGCATAGTGGGTGGCTTTATACGCACAGCAGGGGACTGCACTGACAAAACAGCCTCTTTTCGCGTTCCAAAGGTAACGGCCGTCTTCTGCAAGCTGCAATGTTCTGCCATCAAAACAAACATAACGAGGCTGTGAAGGAATCTCACCAATGACACACCCTTGAGCATAAGCAAAATGGGTTAATGTTAAGAATAAGCCAAATAGTATGATTTTCATCACTTAATCCTTTAATCTTGCTATACTAATATATAAAGTTAGTTCATCTTACTGCCCTTATTCAAGCGGGATGTACTTATGCGATGAAAATTTAATGTTTAGTTAATAAAATAAGGTTAAAATAAATACATAATGGTTTGCGGAGCGTGTGATTATGGCTAAGAAGAACAAAGAGTTTTTACAAAGATTACAAAATACTACTTTATTACGAGGAATGGGAACAGCAAAAGAAATAACTGACGCGTTAGATGCAATGCTAAAAGTTAATGTAGCCCAACTAAACGATTTTCGTGGTAGTGTGTGTGATCATGAGACAGTTTGGAAGCAAATTCATACAGATTTTGAAGCGTCTAAATGGCGTATGGGTAATGCTAGGACATCAAACACCCTATTGGACGCAACTGACCCTACCGATACCTTCCAGAAAATGCACCAAGCTGCCGCTGAGCAACGTGTTAAATTTGCATTAACAGGTGCAGATCCCGAAGTTTTAATTGGCCTTTTAACAACTGATTTCACCGACAATGGGAAACAACTTAGAGAGTACCTAGAACAAAAACAAAATTCTCTTGGAATGAAATTTAATGAGATATATGGATGGAATCCAGCCAATGAGGATGTTCTGACTAAAGCTGCGTTGAACAACATTAGAACAGAAGCAGCAAACCATTTACTACTGAAAACACTCGCTAAACCAGGACTAACTGATCCCAAATTATTTGATGACTTAGTCCAAGCACAGGCAAGAGGGAACATAGGAGAAATCAAAGCCGCTGCGAAAGCACTTATTACTGCAGGAGGGATTGATCTCCATGGAGCACCACCTGAAGCGTTCACCGACGCTTTAACTGTAGATTTATCTCCTGAAATTGTTGCTGAGGCTACAAGGAATAGAGAAAAACTATTAAATGACGCTGCTGTAGCCAAATTCTATGAGCAAAAAGTCAAAGATGTGCATATCCTAGGCCTAGAAGCCTCGCTGAAAAAAATTGGAAGAAACCTTCTAAATGATTTATTAGATTCAGGACATTTAGACTTAGATGCAGAGACAATTAGGCGGATTAAAGCGCTTCCGGAGGGGGAAAGGGACACAATAGGTGCGAAAGTACAAAAAGAGTTATGTGAGCGATTTATACAAGCAGAATTGGAGCAGCGACCTACAGTAGCCGATCCTAAAAAAGCAGCTAACCTCTTTAATAGCAATCCAGGTAATTTTGTCGCCGCGTTAAAAGTCGTTGCTCCACGTCTTGGTGATGATAATATTATCAACAAGGCTATCCCTGTCCCAGATGACAACAACATCGTTAAATTTAAAGTATCTTTGTTGAAGAATCGTCTCGCCGGTATGGATCTTCCTGCGCTGCAAACACTGGATAAAGCGACTAAACCCGATGATTTCGCCAAAAAATTTGCTACTTTACTGGGAAAAGATGACTTAGGTAATGATACCAAATTGGATTTTCTCAAGCCAGAGCATATAAACGGTGTAGGTGGCCTAAGAGAAATAATTCGTGGACGAGTAGGAAATTTAGCAAGAGACGACCGTGCGGTTCGATTTGAAAATGAAGTTAAAAAGTCTCGCTTTATGGATCCAACACATCCAAATGCGCATAAAGAACTAATTGCAGTATTTAAAGAGCTCCCTAATGAAAAACAAATTGAGATATTGAACGATCCGAAACAAGTGCAAGTTATAATTAGGGCACAAAGTGAGAAAGAAATATATTCCCTTTTGGGAAAGGAAAATCAAAGCGGTGGTGTGCTTAAGGTTGATAAGCTAGTTGAAGAAAATAAAAAGCTTGCTCTCCTTAGGCAAATTTATAATCCCACGATCGCGAAAGTTTTGGCGGGGCTTGATTTTGAGATTACCCAAGATAAGGTTAACGCTATAAATACAGCACTGTTAAATCATAGGGCATTGGATTTAACGATTATTGGAAATTATAAAACGTTTATTGATGATGTTCATATTGCCTTAGGCGGCGCAGCGGGAGCCAATGATGCTTTTTATCAAGCTTTTAGCTTTACAGATCGCACTGCAGGTGCTTTCGGTGATCAAACAGTTTCAAACGCTATTAAAACGGAACATCTGAACAATCGATCTTTATTTGTTGCTCATGAAGCTGTTGGTGCCTATCCGGTAGCTCTCTCCCCCACACAGAAAAAATTTGTGGAGATTCTGGCAAGAGTAGAAGGAACACATTCTCTTACCATGCAGGTAGGAGCAAATAACTATGACATGAATACCATCCAGGGAATTCAGGGAATTTATTCAAATGCATTTTTTAATAGCGAAACTGCTCATGATTTTCTTAATAAGCTGATTCCAGACACGCCGCCGCCTGATCCAGCAAAGCAGAAAATGAAAGAGCAATTAAGCAGAGAGTTTACACCACAAGTATTTAATGAATTAAAAAATTTTAGAATTCAAACTCAGTTAGCTTCTGGTACTGATGCAGAAAAACTGGAAGATATAAAATTAATCAATAAAGGTTTGGAGAAATTAGAACAAAGTAAACCTTCACTTGAAAAACGTAAAGAACATTTAGAAGCGCTTAAAGAAAATATTGCAGAAATCCCTTATTTATACAGCGGAGCACATAAGGCAAAAGGAAAAAAGACACCACAGGAAACACTTCAGAATTATAAAGACACAGAAAAGGAACTTGAGATAGACATAGAGCATTTAGAGAGTGCCAAGTTCAATCTGGAAGCGCGTCTTAAAGCTGTTAAAGCTGCTACTGGTAATCCAGAAGTAACCAAAGAATTAAGGAAGGTGCAGAAAAAATTAGAAAAGGAACTAGACATAATTAATGAGCAGCTGGGATTTTTTCATGGAGTAAAAAATCAACTCTCAGGAAAAGATGGAGCTATAGCAAAAATTGAAGGAATTATGCAGCATAAGCTCACTGCTATGGTGGAGACGACAAATATTAGTTATTCAGTAGTCTCTAGAGATCAGATAAAAACTACTGCATTTCAAAAGAAAGCTGGAGCAACCGATATTGATTTGACTGCGGGAGAAGCCAATCTGAATACAGATTCTCCGACCTATAAGTTAGAAGAAGTACCCGAAAAAGGTAAAGTTCGTCTTGTGGATATGGTTCATGCCAAATCCACGCCAACTCGAGATGACCCAAATAAAACCACTGAATATACGGGGCGCATAGCAATTGATTATCACTCAGGTACCCCTCCTTCAATTTTATCAGGTAAAGATGTAACGAACACCAGACCTGTAAAAGTCTCAATAGTCACCGCAATGAAAGATAAAGACTATTTGGCGGAACAAATGATGGAAGCAGCAAAAAATCTGTTGAAAGACTGGGATGGTAAGTCTCCTATTAAATTGAAAGGTGTGCATGGAAAGGATGCAGAGTTAGCACATTACTGGACAGCAGTCTGCGTTTTAGGCGAACATCACCCAAACTTTTCTCGAGATAAAATACAAATTGTAGGCACCTCAAGCTGGAGGCCTGATTCGCAAAGAACTTGGAGAGGATTTAAGGATGATTCTTTATATAATACAGTATATAAAGGCTCAGCCAAGGGACTTGTTGATGAGAAAATAAAAGAATTCAAGCAGCTGGTGGATGACAAGAAAAGAAATGAAGTGGAGGAGGGCGTATCAAAAGCGACTAAGCTCTGGAAAGATAAGCTTGGTGAAGGTAAACCTCAGGATATTGCTACAAAAGCGAAAAAAGATATAGAAGTCCAAGGGGCGAGGCTTACTATGAATGGGAGCGATGAAGATTAAGGGGAAATCAATTGAATTCAAACCAACTGGCGATTGGTGTATTTGACTCAGGGATGGGCGGCTTGACTGTTTTGCGTGCGTTGCGAGAGGGGTTGCCGCAAGAATCATTTATCTATTTGGGGGATACTGCTCGCCTTCCTTATGGCACTAAAAGTCCGGATACGGTAAAACAATATGCCATGCAAATGGCAAAATTGCTGGTAGAACGACGAATTAAGGCATTGGTGATCGCCTGTAATACCGCAACGACAGCAGCATTGCCCTATTTGCAAGAAATGTTGCCTGATATGCCAGTTCTTGGGGTGGTGGCTCCAGGTGCTGCGGCCGCAGTTGCTGCGACTGAAAACAATCGTATTATTGTTTTGGCGACTGAAACAACCATTGCATCGAATGCATACCAGCAGCTTATTACCCAACACTTGCCGCAGGCAATCATTAATACTCGAGCGTGCAGTGTATTGGTTGCTTTAGCAGAAGAAGGAATGGTGACCAATCAAGTAGCTCGTGAAGCGCTAAAGCATTATTTGGATGGTTTTACTAACGAAGATACGGTTCTTTTGGGATGTACGCACTTCCCGGTATTTAAGCCATTATTAAACAAGTTACTCCCTCAAGGTGTGACGGTAGTTGATTCAGCCCATGCCACAGCCCTGGCATTGCATCAGTTGCTCGAAAAACAGGATTTGTTGAATGACGTTCCTTCCTTAAGCAGTAAAGTAGACTATTTAGTAACTGATTCAATCAAACGCTTTCAGATTGTAGGCGAGATATTTCTGGGCGAGCGATTGGCATTGGACACTATCGAACTTGTAGATGTGAAGCCCTAACATAATTGTAGCCTGGGTGCAGGCGCAGCCGTAACCCGGGTTCTGTGATGACTTTTTTAACCCGGGTTTCGCTGTGCTTCACCCACTACGTGTTTCTCAATTCGCAAGTACAGTGTTATCCTCAAGTAAGTAGGTTGTGTCATTTTGACACAACAATTTAAGACGCTCACCGAGGCCCCGATGAATTGGGCGTATGAATGAGATTGCAATGGGTGATTGTGAGTTGTGTTTGTTGGTTCAACGACCCAACCTAATCGCTATCGAACTTGTAGATGTGAAGCCCTAATATAATTGTAGCCTGGGTGCAGGCGCAGCCGTAACCCGGGTTCTGTGATGACTTTTTTAACCCGGGTTTCTCTGTGCTTCACCCAAGGCTACGTGTTTCTCAATGCAGCCCGGAATTATTCTTCCTTGGGTGGGCGACTCATTAGATTTTGAACGACCTGTTTTGGACTAATTTTTCCTTGTAAAAGCGCATTAATCTGCTCGCAGATAGGCATTTCTACGTGATGTTGTTTGGCGATAAAGCAGACTTGTGATGCATTATATTTTCCTTCAACCACTTGGCCAATTTGCTTTTCTGCTTCAGGGATACTGATGTTATTCCCTAGAAGCAAACCAAAACGGCGATTTCGTGATTGATCATCGGTACAGGTTAAGACCAAATCCCCTACACCAGCCAAGCCAAGGAAGGTCTCTGCTCGTGCCCCTAAAGCAAGCCCCAGGCGTTCCATTTCTGCTAACCCACGGGTGATTAATGCTGCTTTGGCATTCGCTCCATACCCCAAACCATCACTGATACCACATCCAATCGCCAGGACATTTTTAATCGCCCCACAAATCTGCACACCAATAAGGTCATCACTCAAGTAAACACGAAGATTATTGTGATGAAGCAATTCACGAATTTCTTTTTGATATTCTGAATCATTAGAGGCTAAAGTCACTGCCGTGGGTAAAAAGTGTGCCACCTCTTTGGCGAATGAGGGTCCTGAAATTATTGCCTGAGGAAAAGTAGAACCAAAAGTTTGACTCACCAAATCGCTTAGTAATTGATGGCTTTGTGGATCAATTCCTTTGGTCAGCCAGGTTAAGCCACGAGGCGGCTTATTTATTTTAGTGAGAATTTCTGCAAATGCATGCGAAGGTACCGCAATAATAACGTAATTGGCTTCATCAATGCATTGCATAAAATTAGCCGTGGGTTCCAGCGTTTTAGGAAAATCAATATCAGGTAAATAGCGCGAGTTTGTTTTTCTTTCTGTCATAAGAGCAACATGCTGCGGATCATGTCCCCAGAGCAAAACACGATGCCCTACTTTGGCGAGATGAATTGCAACTGCAGTGCCCCAAGAGCCGGCACCTAATATAGCAATGGTTTTTTGGTTCATTTTATGTTCTTAAACAGAGAGTTTTTGCTTGCACCCAGGCTACATTTATTTTCATTATGTAGCCTGGGTGCAGCGTAGCGAAACCCGGGTTAAGGGAATGTAAATCCCAATCCCCGGGTTACGGCTTTGCCTGCACCCGGGCTACTCGTGTGTATAACTAAGCTTGAACTTCTTTTTGTTTCTCTGCAAGTTGTTGCATGTATAACGCATCGAAATTAATTGGGGCCAATACCAGTTGTGGGAAACTGCCACGAATTACTTGCGAAGTAATCGCTTCACGAGCATAAGGGAACAAAATATTGGGGCAGAAACTATTTAATAAATGATCCAATTGATTTTCTGGAGCGCCTTGAATGGTAAAAATACCTGCTTGTTTCACTTCTACAAGAAATGCCGTAGTTTTTTTGTTGCTTACGGTAGTAGTCACTGTCAATATAACTTCATAAACGCCTGGTTCCAGTTGTGTGCTGCTGGTGTTGATTTCAAGATTTAGTTCAGGCTCCCATTGTTGCTGAAATACAGCAGGTGTATTCGGCGTTTCAAAAGATAAGTCTTTCGTATAAATTCTTTGAATCATGAATTGAGTTTCATTTTGATTTTGTTGTGCTTGGTTTGCTTGTTCGCTCATGATATTGCTATCCTCTTAGTAATGGGTCGAGTTCTCCCTGCGCATCCAGGGCATATAAATCATCGCAGCCACCAATATGTTGGCCATTAATGAAAATTTGCGGTACAGTACGTCTGCCGCTTTTAGTGATCATTTCATCACGTAATTCCGGTTGTAAATCAATACGAATGTCCGTAAATGAAGTGTGCTTTTGTTGTAATAACTCTTTGGCTTTGACACAGTACGGGCAATAGGCAGTACTGTAGATAATCACTTCAGCCATAATTTTATTTTCCTTTAACTAGGGGTAACTCAGCATTTTGCCAGGAAGCAATCCCACCACTAAGTACATGAGGTTGATAACCTTGGGCGCGAATTTTGCTGGCAAGGGTTTGCGCTTCAAAAGATCGTACAGAGATCAGAATGATCGGTATATTCTTATACTTATCCATTTTTTGCTGTTCAAAATCTTCGCTTTTGGCATTGATTGAGTCAATGATATGTCCTTGTTTAAAGGCTTCTTTGTCGCGCAAATCAATGACTACAGCATTTTCATTATTGATCAAATCAACAGCAGCCTGGGGCGTCAGCTCTTTTGCTTTCTTTTTTTGGGTAACCAGCTCGTTGATAAAGATGAGCAGCAAAATCACAATGAAGGTGAGCCATAGCTGCCAATGATTCATGATAAATTGACCTAAATGTTCCATGTTCTCTCTTGATATTTTATTAATGTAGCGAATTATCCCCAGAATGAGGTCTTAACGCAAGTAAAGGAACTATTAAAATAGAGTTCTGCATAACCGGCGCCTTTTACTTTATTGCTGCGTTGCAACCGTTTCTCCGGTGCTTATTTACTCCTGTAAACTCCGCTCCTCGAAACGGTTACGCCTTGTACTAAAGAAAAATTCACCGCTAATACAAGAACTCTAATGTAGCCTGGGTGCAGCGGAGCGAAACCCGGGAATAAAGAAGTTCATTAAAATCCCGGATTTTGCTCTGCTGCACCCAGGCTACGATTTTGGAGATCGATCTTTTCTTCTTTTAAGCAGTACATAAACCGCTCCACTTCCGCCATCTTTGGGTAAAGCGCTATGAAATGCCAAGATTTCATCCAGCTGAGGTAACCATCGATTCAATAAATTCTTAATCACAGGAGGAGCACCGAGATAGCCTCCTTTACCATGAATAATGAGGAGACATTTTTTGCTGTTTTCCGCCTGAGTTTGAATAAACTGGCATAAAATATCCCGGGCTTTTTCACTTTTTAAACCATGTAAATCCAAGCGGGCTTCCCACGGGATTTTTCCATATTTTAATGCTTTAAAATGCTGGTTGGAAAGACTTGGATGGGCATAGGACAGAATGGTTTCAGAAAAAACGGTATCCACAATCATATCCGATAAGTAATATTCTTTTTTTCCTGGGGTTTCCAGGGATTTATTTTTTTTAGGCTGAATCGAAGGCTTGGGCGTCTCAACATTTACCCGCTTTGTTTTTTCATTTAATGGTTTTACCGAACGCATGGATTCGCGAAACAGGGCTTTGTCCTCGTCGGATAGAAAATCATCAGCCATTTTTTACTGGAAATAATTAAGTGATAATTGAAGTATAACTCAGGTTGTTGGGCTGCTTGAATAAGCAAAGCGTTGAGTTAGACTTTTGCTACCTGAGGTTACTACTTTTGTTGATTAACATAGGGTACAATTTGTACTTTTTCTGAATGAGAATTAACACCCAATGAGCAATTATATACTTAAGGAAACGGAAGAATTAGTTACAATTCTGGATTTTTTACGTTTTAGCGTGTCCTGCGCAATTAATGCGAATTTGTATTATGGTCATGGCACCGATAATGCTTGGGATGATATGCATTCATTGATTCTGAGAAGCTTATATTTACCTTATGACTTAGAGCCAAACTGGCTTAATGCACGTTTAACTGCAAGTGAAAAAAAACATTTATATCAGCAACTGGAAAAGCGCATTAATCAACGAGTACCTGTTCCCTATTTGATAAAAGAAGCCTATTTTTGTGATATTCCGTTTTATGTAGATGAACGCGTTCTTATTCCTCGCTCGCCAATCGCCGAGCTTATCAAAAATGAATTTTCTCCCTGGTGTGATGCGAATAAAGTACATCGTATTTTGGATTTGTGTACTGGCAGCGGATGCATCGCTATAGCATGTTGCTACGCTTTTCCTGAAGCAGAGGTTGATGCAGTTGATATTTCCAGCGAAGCACTTGCCGTTGCTGCAATTAATCGCGAACAGTTAGGTGTTGAGGACCAACTTACTTTAATTGAGTCAGATTGTTTCTCGAAAGTGCCTCAAGTAGGCTATGATTTAATTGTCAGTAATCCTCCTTATGTAGGTAAGGAAGAAATGCAAACGTTGCCTGATGAGTTTCGTCATGAGCCTGTTTTGGCTTTGGAAACAAGTAATAATGGACTGGCTATTGTTGAAGCAATTCTCCATAATGCCCATGATTATTTAAATGAACAGGGCATTTTGATTGTGGAAGTGGGGAATAGTGAAACCGCTTTATGTGAGGCGTATCCCCATGTCCCTTTCACCTGGCTTGAAATGAGTCATGGTGGCCATGGTGTGTTTTTATTAACAAAGCAACAACTAGAAGAGTACTTTAATGTCCGGTAATACATTTGGAACTTTATTTGCAGTAACCACTTTTGGTGAAAGCCATGGCCCGGCTATTGGTTGTGTGGTTGATGGCTGCCCTCCAGGGCTGCCGCTGCGAGAAGAAGACATCCAACCTTATCTGGACAAACGCAAGCCTGGACAATCCAAATACACTACACAACGCAGAGAAGAGGATAAGGTACAAATTCTTTCGGGTGTTTTTGAAGGTAAAACTACAGGTGCGCCTATTGCCTTGTTAATTCATAATACCGATCAACGATCTCGGGATTATGAAGAAATCAAAAATTTATTTCGTCCGGGGCATGCAGATTTTACTTATCATCATAAATACGGCCATCGAGATTATCGTGGCGGTGGGCGATCTTCCGCACGCGAAACCGCAGCGCGTGTAGCGGCTGGAGCAATTGCAAGGTTGTATTTACAACGTCATCTAAACCTGGAAATCGTGGGTTACTTACAGCAAATGGGCGATTTGGTTTTGCACTTTGCAGATGAAGCAGAAATTAATAATAATCCTTTTTTCTGCCCTAATAATACTCAAATTCAGGATCTTGCTGATGCTATTGAGAACTTAAGGCGACAAGGGGACTCAGTAGGTGCTCGAGTAAACGTAATCGCTAAAAATGTACCGGTAGGATTGGGCGATCCTGTATTTGATAAACTGGATGCAACATTAGCTTATGCGATGATGTCTATTAATGCAGTTAAAGGTGTTGAGGTAGGTGCAGGATTTTCAGCAGTAAATCAGTTAGGTTCAGTACATCGCGATCAAATGTCACGTCAGGGATTTCTTAGCAATCATGCGGGTGGAATTCTAGGGGGCATTTCTACGGGGCAAAATATAGAAGTTAGTATTGCATTAAAGCCTACTTCAAGCATTATTACCCCAGGAAAAACGGTCAATGTTTTTGGCGATGAAGTGACCGTCGTAACTAAGGGGCGACATGATCCTTGTGTAGGAATTAGAGCTGTTCCTATTGCCGAAGCAATGATGGCTTTAGTGTTAATGGACCATTATTTGAGATATAAGGCATTAATTAATAAGTAATTTGCCTAATACAGAAGAGGTTAAGAATGAGCAGAGAATTAAATGTCGCCATAGTTGGCGCTACTGGTGCAGTGGGTGAAACTTTTTTAACTGTATTGGAAGAGCGAAATTTTCCTATAAAGACTCTTTATCCATTGGCTAGTTCTCGTTCTGTAGGTAAAACGGTAGCGTTTAAAAATAAGCAATTGGACGTTTTAGACCTCGCTGAATTCGATTTTAGCAAGGCCGATATTGCCTTATTCTCAGCAGGTGGTTCTGTATCTAAAGAATATGCGCCTAAGGCTGCTGCAAGCGGATGTGTGGTTGTCGATAACAGTTCTTGTTTTCGTTATGAAGAGGATATTCCTCTGGTTGTTCCAGAAGTTAATCCACATCGCATTGCTGAATATAAAAAGAGAGGTATTATTGCCAACCCCAATTGCTCTACGATTCAAATGGTAGTTGCCCTTAAGCCTTTGTATGACGCAGCAGGAATTACTCGGATTAATGTCGCGACGTATCAATCTGTTTCGGGTACTGGAAAAAAAGCCATTAGTGAGTTGGTGTCACAAGTGGGGGATCTTTTGAATGGCCGACCTGCCAATGTTAGTGTTTATCCTCAGCAAATTGCGTTTAACGCGATCCCGCATATTGATCAATTTGAAGCGAATGGTTATACCCGTGAAGAAATGAAGATGGTGTGGGAAACACGTAAGATTATGGAAGATGACCGTATTATGATCAATCCTACAGCGGTTAGAGTACCCGTTATTTATGGACACTCCGAAGCCATTCATTTGGAACTAAAAAAACCTTTAACTGCTGAAGAGGCGCGTCAAATTCTTTCTAAAGCTCCAGGTGTTAAAGTGGTGGATAATGTGAGTAAAGCAAGTTATCCAACTGCAATAAAAAATGCGATAGGTCGTGATGAAGTATTTGTTGGTCGAATCCGACAAGATATTTCACATCCAAATGGATTAAATTTGTGGGTAGTCGCAGATAATATTCGCAAAGGTGCTGCGTCTAATGCCGTGCAAATTGCTGAAATTTTGCAAAGAGAATTTTTGTGATTATTTGGTGCCGTAGTGTGTAGTGTGTAGTGTGTAGCCTGGGTGCAGGCGAAGCCGTAACCCGGGTTTCTGGATAAACAACACGCTTCCATAACCCGGGTTACGCTGCACTGCACCCAGGCTACGTTACTAATATAGTATTTTGATCAATTAACAGGTCGTTTAAAAAAATCTCCTACTTTTTACAACCTAAGTTATACTTCTATTAATACTATTGAATTTTTGAAAATATGCTAAATGAATATTATTTAACCGATGATATCGAAGAGCCGGTTCTTGCGAGTAGTATTTTATCTTATGTTACTCCCAATGTTTCTGCGAAACGGTATCATGAATTAAAAACAGGATATATACCCTGGGACGCAAAGCTGGACCTTTCCGGGTTACAGCCAGAGAGTGCCCGTAATTCTTTGTTGGAATTTATTCAAAAGAAGGTGAAAAATAATAAACAGTGCGTACTCATTGTTCATGGCGTAGAAGGTCCTAAAAATACTCTTCCTCTACTAAAGAATTTAATCAATCACTGGTTGCCGCAAATTGTAGAGGTTGCGGCTTTTCACAGCGCACAACCTAAAGATGGCGGCATTGGCGCGGTGTATGTTTTGCTTAAAACAAAACAGGATCTTCCGAAACCAACGCGCATCGAAAAAAGTACTTCCTTTTTAGTTGCTGAAACTAAGGCTATGGAACGACAGAGACGTTTGGCCGAACAGCAAGGGGAGCGAAGGATCGCATTAGTGAAAGCTCGGGAACACTCTGACTATGAGGCTCAGCCCGGCCCTGAAGGTGAATTGCAAAATAATATTTTGCAACATCCAGCACTAGACAGTCAGCGTTTTGATGGCATTGACTCTCCTTTAAACCCTGAACCCCCATTAAATACTGAGGCGCGACGAGAATACGATAATGAACGACGCAATCAGGAACAAGAAAAACAACTGCGTTTAGGCCATATGCCAAAATTCACTAATACACCTAAACCTAGAGGTCCTTAGTAATGACAATAGCAAGTGACATAATCAGTCATCGAATGCCTGATTTTGAAGCTTACCTTCGGGCAGGAGAATCATTAGATGACATCGATGAATACGGTTTTACGCCTTTAATTGAGTGTGCCATTACGCGTCAAATTGAAATTGCAGAGCAATTAATTGCGCGCAAAGTTGACGTGAATAAAGCAGATGTAACAGGGCGTACCCCTTTGCATTGGGCTGTAGATAATAATGATGTGGCGATGGCGCAGTTGTTATTAAATCATGGTGCAGATTCCAATGCTTATACCCGTAATGGGCTTTCTATTTTGGTTTATCCTGTATTACGCAATCAAGAAACACTCAAACACTTACTCTATCAAAATGGAGCCAAGCTCGATTTTGCCCTTGATTTTATTAATGGCAAGTTGATTGGACATCGTTTTGAATTACAAGGCGATGTAGATATAGTCAATGCCAAGGGTGAATTTATTGAACTGGACTATGAAGGATTCATTCTTGAATTTACTGTTGCAGTAATAAGAGATGCCTTAAGGCGTTTTATCAACAGTTATTCAACCCGTCATTTGCGCGAGTATTTTCCGTTAGCTTATGTCATTATGGATGCATTTTTGCTTGCAGAAGAGCTTTTACAATATCAGCACTTGCCTTTCCTGGATAAACAACATATGCAGAGGCTGAATGAGGCTTTAAAAGCGCCTATGTTAATTCTTCCAGCTGCAAGCCGTGGCCATGCTATGGGGTTTATTCGCTTTGGTCAATGGTGGGCTAAAATTGATCGAGGTGAAAATAGCCTGCAGGAGGGAAGCGTTAATATCTATAAAATTACTTCTCCTGAAGCACTCAATGCACGGTTTTTACAAAATTTTCTTTATAAAAAACAAGCAAGACGTTATTTTCACCAGCAGATCAATCAGCAATTAGGTTTGGTTCCGGTGGCAAGAATGCCGATTAGCTCACAAATCAGCGGCAATTGTTCTTGGGCCAATATACAAGCAATTGTGGCAGTTGCCTATGCGATTCAAGGATTGGAACACAGCAGTTTTTTTACTTCGGACCCTGCCATGGCCTTTTATAATGAGTGGGTAGCGTGGGATAAAGAACGAGCTATAGATGAATGCATCCAGCGTTTTTATTTGGCGAACCCTATGCGTAAAGCAAGTATCGCGGCAATGTTAGGGGGCGTTTTATTTCAAGCATGTAATTATGCAAACAAACGGCATTTAGAAATGGCGGAGAAAATACTTAAAATTTTAACTCTCCCTGATTATGAGTACATTTTGAAAAGTTATCTTGAAGAATATTGCATTAAACGATTAACAAAAAAAGGTAATAATTTACTTAAAATTCTCGATGACTGCGGCATTAATCCTAATATTGGTGTTAACCCTGTTGCCACGGATTTATGATTTTCAAATTTTTTTATTAAAAAACATAGATGTAGCCTGGATGCAGCGAAGCGGAACCTGGGGATATTGTAGCAGCTCATCCCGGGTTCCGCTTCGCTGCACCCAGGCTACAAGCCCATTGCGTATATTTTTTTCAGCTATAATCAAAAGTAAGAATTATCTTATTTTTAGATAGGGAGATCATTATGTTAAAGTGGGCGCTCATCTTTTTAGTTGTCGCCATTGTCGCAGGCTTATTTGGTTTTCGTGGGATTGCGTCAACGGCTACCAGTATCGCCAAAGTGCTCTTCTTTTTGTTTATTATTATTTTTCTGGCATTTTTAATTTTGAGTTTATTTGGAACAGCATCACTTACTGCTGTACCGTAACTTGGATGGTACGCAGCGAAACCCGGAACGAAAATTGTTCTAAAAATACTCTCACACTCACCTATAGTCCGTATAGTGTAGCCTGGGTGCAGCGCAGCGGAACCCGGGTTTCGCTGCGCTGCACCCAGGCTACACTGAGTCCAACAATGTAAAAGATCCCTTTTGTACGGGAGAAGTCGCCAATAGAGTTTTTTTATGATAGAGACGCTATATCAATAACAAAACGATAGCGAACATCACTTTTCACGACACGTTCATATGCTTCGTTGACTTGTTGTATAGGGATTAATTCAATATCCGATGCGATGTTGTGTTTGCCGCAAAAATCAAGCATTTCCTGAGTTTCTTTAATGCCTCCAATCATCGATCCAGCCAAGCTTCTTCGTCTGGATATCATGGAAAATGGATTAATTGGGATGGATTCTTCTGGGATTCCAACCACAACCATGGTTCCATCACGTTTCAGTAATTTGATGTATTCATTCCAATCGATTTTAGCGGAAACAGTACAGATAATCAGATCAAAATAATTAGTTAATTTTTGAAAAGTCTCAGGATCCGAAGTTGCAAAGAAATGATCAGCACCCATACGTTTGCCATCCGCTTCTTTATTCAGTGAATGACTCAATACGGTTACTTCTGCCCCCATTGCATGGGCTAATTTGACCCCCATATGTCCAAGTCCTCCCAAACCTAAAATACCCACGCGTTTTCCAGGACCAGCATGCCAATGTCTAAGAGGAGAATAAAGTGTTATTCCTGCACAAAGAAGAGGTGCTGCCGCGTCCATAGGTAAGTTTTTAGGAATTTTCAGGACGTAATTTTCATCCACTACAATTTTGGTAGAGTAGCCACCCTGAGCAAGATTACTGCTATTTCGCTCAATATTGTTATACGTTAGAGTCATTCCTTTTTCGCAAAAGTGCTCCATTCCTTCATGGCAGCTTTCACATTGTCGGCACGAATCAACAAAACAACCAACACCAACAGGATCACCTACTTTAAACTTGGTAACAGATGAACCTACTTGATTGACCACACCAATAATTTCATGTCCTGGAACCATTGGAAATAAAGAGCCGCCCCATTCATCTCTCACTTGATGAATGTCTGAATGACAAATGCCGCAATAATGGATGTCAATGAGTACATCATTTTTTCCAACATCGCGGCGCTCAAATGAATATGGGGTGAGTTGCGCTTTTACGCTTTGAGCAGCATAGCCTTTGACGGGTATCATTTAAAAACTCTCCTTGTTTTATTAAATCATTTTTTGTTGTGGAAAGAGGAAAACTAGAGGAGCAACCATTCACACGATGGAGGCTCAAATTGTAGCCTGGGTGGAGTGCAACGGAACCCGGGTTATGTACAGTAAATTTATCTGAACCCCGGGTTTCGGCGTGCGCCTCCACCCAAGCTACAATTCGTTCAACTTTATTCTTTTATTGCAGGTTCTCTTTTTTTATTGCCTTCCCCTTTATTAGCAACCGAGGATTTGACATTTCCTTGTTGCTGATTTCCTTTTCTACGATTCTGACCTGAAGCGTGACTCGTACTTGTACTGGTTCGTTGTTGTTGATTACCACTGGGCCGGCGTCGCCGGTTTTGTGGTCTTCTGTCCCCAGAACCTTTGGAGGTTTTTGCCTGAGGCTGATTACGGCCATGCACTCTTTTAGATTGGCTTTGTGGTGCCGGACTTAAAGAGTCTGTATGCCCGCCTCCAAATAAACTGGACCATAAACGTTTGATAAAACTGGCTTGGGCACTTTTTGCAGGTGGATGTTCTGCAAAGGATTTGACCGCGGGTTCATCACGTAAAGAAGCTTCAGCCTCGCTACTGGAAACCTGTAATTCAGGTTGTTGGATTAAAGTGTAGCTGGGTTTTTTAGATTTACCTACGTTATCTTCTTTAAGGCGTGTGATGGAATACTGAGGTAAGTGCATGTAGGGATTAGCAATAATCATCACTGAGACGCCATGTCTTTTTTCAATGTCTCTAATGAAACTGCGTTTTTCATTGATGATAAAGGTCGCCATTTCCGCAGGAAGTTGTACTTGTATTTCAGCGGTCTTTTCCTTTAATGCTTCTTCTTCAATAAGACGCGTAATTGCCAGCCCATGAGACTGAATATTACGTACAGTCCCACGTCCTTCACAACGAGGGCAAACTTCCTGAGCACTTTCACCCAATGATAATCTGAGACGTTGACGAGACATTTCCAAAAGACCAAAACGCGAGATACGTCCAATTTGGATACGCGCTCTATCTGCCTGCAATGCTTCTTTCAAGCGATTTTCTACATCACGTTGATTCTTACTGGAGCTCATATCGATAAAATCGATGACGACCAAACCACCCAAATCACGTAAACGTAACTGACGTGCAATTTCGTCAGCTGCTTCGATATTGGTATTGAAGGCTGTTGCTTCAATATCTGACCCGCTAGTTGCTTTAGCTGAATTGACATCAATTGACACCAGAGCCTCGGTTCTGTCGATTACCAAAGCACCACCAGAAGGCAACATCACTTGTCGTTGAAATGCAGTCTCTATTTGGCTTTCAATTTGATAAAAGTTAAACAAGGGGATGCTGCTGTTATAGAGCTTCAGATTAGGTAAAAATTCAGGTTTTACTCGCTCAATGTATTGTTTGGCTTTGATGTAAGAAATTTGATCGTCAATAATGATTTCGCTGATTGACTTGCGTAAGTTATCGCGAATAGAGCGAATGATGACATCACCCTCTTGATGAATCAAACAGGGAGCAAGTTCTGTATTATAAGCTTGTTTGATTGATTGCCATTGATTGCACAGCATATCCAGGTCATCTTGCAACTCTTCTTGGCTTTTACCTACACCGGCTGTGCGGATAATAAGTCCCATATCTTCGGGCAAAGTCAGTGCATTGAGTGTTTCACGCAGTTCATCACGTTCGTCTCCTTCAATACGTCGTGATATCCCGCCAGAACGAGGATTATTAGGCATCAGAACCAGATAGCAACCTGCTAAAGTAATGTAGGTAGTCAGCGCAGCACCTTTGCTGCCGCGTTCTTCTTTGTCTACTTGGACCAGTAATTCCTGGCCTTCACGGATTAGCGAAGTAATTGGTGGTTTTTCATCACCAAATTCTTCAAGATTTTTGCTTAGATATTCAGGTGCGATTTCTTTAAGAGGCAAGAAGCCTTGACGTTTAGAACCGTACTCTACAAAAACAGCATCGAGGCTCGGTTCTCGTCTAGTAACAGTTGCTTTATAGATATTCCCCTTTTTTTTCACTTCACCAGGACATTCAATATCCAGGTCAAACAAATACCGGTCTTTCACGAGTGCAACACGAACTTCTTCAGTTTGTATTGCATTGATTAACATTTTTTCCATCTAATACCCCATAATTAGGGCGCAGTCATTTAAGTTGAGATAGTATAAGGCTCAATACCTTAGAGGTTCAATTGGACCTGCTTACAACTCTACTATCTTGAGTCGGAATGTATTGATTTTCTGGGTTGCTGCTTCAGTGTTCGAAAATCAAAGCTTTGCGACTCAATCTAGCAAATTGTAAACAGGTCCTAAGATTTACTGGCATTTCTACACTTTTGGCTGACGTCGGGATTTTTCGTGCTACGTTGCACACATCAGTATGCTTTGTTGCAATGTTTGGAACCCCGGGTGCTTCAGCGCAATTAGGTAATAGGTCAGTAGAATCTGGAATTGAACAATAAGCGATGTGATCTTTAGGCGAACCCATAGCCATATATACAGACTTTACGCATGTTCCCTTTTCAATGAGAGGTGCACACTGTGAAATATACTGATTACAAATCAAACGAGTTGAAATATGAAGCCAAAGGCGTGCGAAAACCCTGAAGTAATTCATAATCGGTATAAAGCATGTCTGGCATGCGTAGGTTTCTGTCAAAAATATGCTCAATTTATCTCTGGCATTGGGTCGCTTCCTTATATCTTTAGGCTTAAATGGAAGCGCTATTTTTTTATTTAACACGTACTTATTCATTTAGGTTGGGTTAAAACCCCATTTCCTCAATGACTAGCGTATACTTTAAAGTAAATAGTCACGCTTTTTATTTAAATGCGTTATAATTCGGTTGCATGGAAATTTTCCCACGCTACAGGCGATCATATCAAAAAAATCACGCCCAGCAAACAGGTTTATTGACAATGAGTGAAGTAAGTTATAAAGAAATCAGTAATGAAGAAGAAGGACAACGTCTGGATAATTACTTGATTCGTATTTTAAAAGGTGTTCCCAAAAGCCATATCTATAGGATAATCCGTGGCGGAGAAGTGCGGGTTAACAAAAAAAGAGCGCAAGTCAGTTCAAGATTGCATGCTGGAGACAGTGTTCGTATTCCTCCAATTCGCCTGTCGGCATCAAAAGAAGTATTTGTCGGTGATGCCTTGGCAAAACGACTGAAGGAAAGCATCATCTTTGAAGATTCATGTTTTTTGGTAATTAACAAGCCAGCAGGTATCGCCGTTCATGGAGGTAGTGGTTTGAGTCTTGGTGTAATCGAAGCGTTGAGAAAAACGAGAGATGATTTGCATTATTTGGAATTAATTCATCGTCTTGATAAGGAAACTTCCGGGTGCCTTTTGTTAGCCAAAAAAAGAAGTACTCTCAGGGCAATGCATGCGCTGCTTGAGTCACGTGAGGTGCAAAAAACTTATTGGGCATTACTAACACATCGTTGGGAAAATAAAAAACAAGTGATTGTTCGTGCTGCACTTGAAAAAAATACTTTAAAATCAGGTGAGCGTATTGTATCGGTTAAAGAAGAAGGAAAAGATTCTGAAACAAAATTTAAGCTTCTTGAAAATTATCAACAGGCATGTTGGGTTGAAGCCAGTCCCAAAACGGGGCGTACGCACCAAATTCGTGTGCACAGTGCTCATTTAGGACATGTTATTGTCGGAGATAAAAAATATGGGGCACTTGCAGGAGAAATCGAAGGGATAGATAATCAGCATCATCGTCTTTTTTTACATGCACGATCCATTCAATTTGAATTGAATGGTACAAAGCATTTGTTTCAAGCTGATGCAGATAACCATTTTTCTACTGCACTAAAACAATTGCGTGCGAGGAGCGTAGTGAGCAATGAGCAATCCATATGATTTGGTAGTATTTGACTGGGAAGGTACTATTGCGGATACTTTAGGAATAATTTTACATGTAGTTGCTACAGAAGCGAATCTGCTGGGATTTGGTGATTTTGATCCCCAACAAGCGAGAAAATATGTTGATTTGGGTTTAGTACAGGCTTTGAGGAAAACCTATCCTCATTTGGCAGCAACACAACATCAGCAATTATTACAAGCTGTACAGTTGGCTTTGAACTCTCGTTCATCGGATGTATGTTTGATGCCTGGCGTGCGTGAACTGATCTATCAATTGCACGAAGCTAAGATAAACCTGGCAATTGCGACCAACAAAGGACATCAATCCTTGGTACGTGCCTTGCAGGCTACGGGTCTGGATACACTGTTTAAAGTAACTCGTTCTGCGGGACAAGTTCCTGCAAAACCTTATCCGCAGATGTTGGAAGAAATTATTGAGGAATATGGAGGAACTGCTGCTACAACTTTAATGATAGGTGATTCACTAACCGATATGGAAATGGCAAAAAGTGCTCAAGTTACTGCGGTAGGAATAGATATTTATCATCAACAAGAAGAGGCAGCCCTTAAAGCTGCTGGTGCGATCGTAGTATTTGATGATTATAAGCAAATCGCAGATTTTTTAAATTTAGCGAAGAGTAGTTAACTGCTTGCGTAGCTTTTCTGTAGTTTGCGTGACGATGAATCGGTACAACTATTAAATAAAAAAAGTTTTCTCTCCCATCGAGTAGGGATGGAGGGGCACAGTTAAGGAACTTTGTCATTCCCGCATAGGCGGGAATCCATTTTCTAAATTAACTTTGGTCTTCGATTTAGAGTTGGATTCCCCTGCGCGGGATGATACTTTACGTACACTTAACTTAATTGCAGCAGGACTCAGTTTCGCTCATTCAGGCTAGGTTTAATTTTTTGGGCTTACTTCATAGGATGGGGGTTGCTTTATTTAGACATATGTATAGGGAGTATCAAGCGTTGAGTACATTAACCAGTTTGCCGAATTTATTAACATTACTGCGGATTATGCTCATTCCAGTATTTGTTATTGTCTTTTATTTGCCGCTTTCATTTGCGCATATGTTAGCAGCCAGTATTTTTGCTGCAGCAAGTTTTACTGATTGGTTAGATGGCTATTTGGCGCGTAAACTCAAGATGATGTCTCCTTTTGGTGCTTTTCTTGATCCGGTTGCAGATAAGTTATTGGTTTCTACCAGTTTACTGTTATTGGTAGGAGCTAAGGAAATTAACTACATTACTATTCCTGCTATGGTTATTGTTGGACGCGAAATTGTTATTTCAGCATTACGGGAGTGGATGGCTGAAATTGGCAGAAGGGCGAGTGTTACCGTAGGCTATGTGGGTAAGATAAAAACGTTTTTGCAAATGATTGCTTTATTTTTATTGCTTGCGTTTAATCCGGAGGATACTTGGGGCGGTATTTTTGGTTTTGTCTTACTTTATGTGGCCGCAATTTTAACGATTTGGTCGATGATTATTTACCTGGCAATTGCTTGGCCAGAATTAACGAAAAAAAATTAATTTTATTATTGACAGGGTGTTAAATTTCGGTAGAATCACACCCCGTAGAGACGCGGGAATAGCTCAGTTGGTAGAGCACAACCTTGCCAAGGTTGGGGTCGCGAGTTCGAGTCTCGTTTCCCGCTCCAAATTAAAGCGACAAAAAGTCGCTTTTTTTTTTAGAGCTAGGAAGATATAGAAGTATTAATTGGGGCTGTGTGGCAGAGTGGTCATGCAGCGGCCTGCAAAGCCGTGTACGCCGGTTCGATTCCGGCCTCAGCCTCCATAATCGATTGCCCAGGTGGCGAAACAGGTAGACGCAAGGGACTTAAAATCCCTCGGTGGTAACACCATGCCGGTTCGATTCCGGCCCTGGGCACCAATCACATTCATTCTGTAGCAAATAAGATTAAAGCAAGAATTGCAAAGACCATACCCAATCCATGTTTGAATGTTAGTCCCTGTTTCAGAAACACAACACACAATAATAGCGTAATCATAGGATACATCGATGTGACGAGCACCACAGGCATTGTAGGTCCGTTACGAAGCGCGGCAATAAAAAAAATACAGGCAATCCCGCTTGCTAAGCCGTTCAATAGTCCGTACGCACTGCCTTTAGGGCAAAGATCCAGTTTGAAATCAAGCAGTACCAAAGCGATGATGCCAGAAATTAATACACCTATGCTTGAATAAAAAGTGATGGACAGGGGATTAATGAAACTTGATGCCCGTGTGCCCCAATAGCCCCAGGCACCATAAAGACACAAAGCAATGAGTGAGGGATAATACCAAGAGCTAGGATTCATACACATTACCTTACCTGATAGCAGGTTTTACATATTGGTTACATAGGATAACCGCTAGTTTATTAAAAAAATACTGTACTGAGTGTTCTTTATTGATTCTTTGCTGAAAAAAGCCAGTCTAACTCTATTCCGACGTCCCGCGGTTTGTTCGCGATTGGCAGAAATGTGATCACGAGACAGGTATTCTTCACCTAGGTATCATATGTGCACTTAGCTGGGAACCACTCTTTGTTCAGCAGATGGCGAGCTGGATTGATAATCCAGTTCTCTTTGTTTCCCTAACCATTCAACGAATCGGGTACGAAAAGCTTTAAAAAATAAGAGGAAACGATTGGATGAGCGAATCTGCGCCATTTCATCTTTTTGATACAAATCCAAGATTTCTTTTGAGGTGGTTAATTTTAAATTTAAGGCAATTTTATCTGCATGAAAGGCAATGTCAGTCAAGGCACAATTTTTTAATTTAAAGAAATCCTCGACAATTTCACGACCTTCTATTTTAAAATCAGCAAGCGTAAATTGATGTTTTGCGAAGTAGGTACAGTTTTTACCGTTTGTTGCTTTTAATTCTTCATGAGCACCTGCTTCAATAAGTTCCCTACTTAAATCATCAAAATGATAAAATCTCGCCCAATGAAGCGCAGTCATCCCATGATGGTCACTGTAATTTACATCACACTTTAGTTCGCGCATTTTTTCCAAAATATGCTTTGCAGCTTCTTTATCAGCCAGTTTGCAGGCTAAGAGCAGGGCTGTATTGTCATAAGAAGTTGCTAAGAGAAGTTTCGAGTTTGCCAAGCTCAATGCATGTTTCAGATTAAAAAGGTTGCGTTCAATAATGGCTTGATGTAACGGGGTATTGGTTGGTACTACATCATCATAACTTCCCTTCTCAGGCAGAGAAAGTTGGCAAAAGGGATTGAGTATTTCTAATGTTTCTTGGCATGACTCGACAGATTGTAGTTCGCGCAGGTAGGCATTGAAAAAAATTTTAAGTGCGTCTAAACGATGTAATAAGGGCAGAGTGTGTTTTAAAATACTGGGGTGCAGCAAATCATTACTTTGTAAATAGCCCAGCAACGATTGGAGTTTTTCTATACTGCTTTTATATCTTAATTGAGGCAGCATTGCTTCTATTATATCTTTTCGTAAAAGATCGAGCCTGTCTATGAATTTAAGAAATTGTTCCAGTGTTCGCAGGTCTTCCACTGAGGGGGTCGCTGTGGTTAACAATTCTGTCATTAAAGGAGTTAATTCAGAAGGCAGGCTTTTACAGAGTCCAAATAGATCAAAAATTAAATACCAATCACTATATTCTTCCGTATGTCTCAGGTCACCTTCACCTATAGTTAATGGAAGCGGAGTAACATGAGTTATTTGCGTATATCGAGCAAGCTTTTCTTTTTGGGCCAAAAGACAAATGAGCTCATAAATTTTATCATCGCGTGCAGGTGCCATCCTAATTGCTTTAATCAGAGCTCTGCGTGTTTCCTGGCTTGTATTTTCATTGAGAAACACCTGCAAGGCCAAGACAGGATGAGAAAAGTGTTTTGCTTTAGTGAAGGAAACGAGATGAATGAAATCAGTTAACTGGTCAAGTGCGTCGCCCCCGGGGACTACCGCAAGTTCTTCACTAACTAATGCATCTATTTCATCAAAATGAACATCTGGCTTATTGACCAAAGCAATAATCTTATCACTGAAGATGATTTTTTTCGCTTCTACTTGCGATGTGGCCATAATCGTCCTTCTGTAAAGTCAATGGTTTGATTGTTAAAACATGTTACTTTAAATAATTTAAATTTACAATTTGTAAAATTAGTGACGATAAAACAATAATCTACGTTAATATATGTGGGTTATCTGATGAGACAATATAAATGAGTCGAACTAGGTATAAGGTATATCTCTTGGATGATTTTTTCACTACAATAAGGCTTTAACCAAAAATCAAAGCAAATATGTATAAACCATTAGCCCTTTTTATGGGGTTGCGCTATACGCGTTCCAGAAAGAAGAATCATTTTGTTTCCTTTATTTCGTTAAGCTCGATGTTAGGTATAGGCTTAGGCGTGATGGTTCTTATTACGGTCTTATCGGTAATGAATGGATTTGACCAGCAAATCCATAATCGGTTTTTTGGGATGGCTCCTGAAATTACGGTTTCCGGGCCCAATGAACGACTGAGTAATTGGCCTGAAGTGGCTAAAGAAATCCAAACGATCCCTGAAATTAAAGCACTCGCACCTTATGTTGGCGGACAGGGATTAATGGTTAATGACGGACAGGTTTTACCTATTGTCTTAACGGGAATTTTACCCGAGAAAGAACAACAGATGAGCCACTTACAAGATAAATTGCTTGCTGGGAGTCTAAATAATTTAAAAGATTTTGGCATTATCTTGGGTAGAGGGCTTGCAGACAGCATGGGGATGATGATTGGGGATAAGGTCACCGTTATGATTCCTCAGGCAACAGTTACCCCTGCCGGAATGATTCCTCGCTTTAAACGATTCACCGTAGTTGGGGTTTTTTCTGCTGGAAGTGGGTTTAATTTTGATACTAAGTTGGCATTCATCAATATGGGAGATGCGCAAAAATTATTGCAAATGGGTGATGAGGTAACTGGAATCAAGATGAAAATAGATAATGTTTATCAAGCCCCCGAATTATCTAATCAATTATCGAATTTATTAGGTGGCGAGTATCAGGTAGGCAATTGGACCCAGCAATATGGTGCCTTTTTCCAGGCGGTTAAAATGGAAAAAACAATGATGTTTCTCATCTTATTGCTGATTATCGCAGTGGCTGCATTTAATTTAGTATCTTCCCTGGTGATGGTTGTTAATGACAAACAAGCAGAAATCGCTATTTTAAGAACTATTGGTGCGACGCCTTCTACCATATTATGGACATTTATAGTGCAAGGAATGATGGTGGGAATTGTAGGCACCCTTTTTGGTTTACTTGGTGGATTAGTATTGGCAAAAAATGCAACCACAATTGTGAATCATCTGCAAAGCTGGTTTCATGTTAAAGTTTTATCGTCCAGCATTTATTTTGTTGACTATTTACCTTCAGAAATTCTGTTTAGCGATCTATGGAAGGTTTGTGTTATGGCGTTATTAATGAGTTTTCTCGCAACAATTTATCCTGCCTGGCGGGCCTCAAAAACAGTGATTGCGGAGGCTTTGCATTATGAGTGATGTTATTTTAAATGCGAAAAAACTATGCAAGTCATACAATGACGGTACTTCTAAAGTCGAAGTATTGCGAGGGATTGATTTGTCCATAGCTCAAGGCGAACGCTTAGCAATTATTGGGCCTTCAGGATCTGGGAAAAGCACTTTATTGCATTTGTTGGGTGGATTGGATAGGCCAACAAGCGGAGATGTATCGATTAAGGATGTAAATTGGCAAACGATAAATGAAAAACAACGATGTAAACTACGTAATCAAGGTTTGGGATTTATCTATCAGTTTCATCACTTGTTACCGGAGTTTACAGCACTTGAAAATGTTTGCATGCCTTTATTATTAGCAAATATCTCGGTGAAGGATGCAGAGGCAGAAGCAAGTAAAATGTTGGATGATGTTGGCCTTAAAGAAAGAAAAACACATAAACCTGCACAGCTTTCAGGCGGAGAGCGACAAAGAGTTGCGATAGCCAGAGCTCTAGTGCATCAACCTTACTGTGTATTAGCGGATGAACCCACAGGAAATCTTGACCAGACTACCGCAACAAAAGTATTTGATCTCATGCTGGAACTTAATAGAAAATTGAATACTGCTTTAGTTATTGTCACCCATGATCAACAGTTAGCAAAACAGATGGATAGAGTTTTGGTATTAGGAGAGGGTGTTGTATCTGACTTTAAGTAGATTTGGACTGTTAGCTAAGATCCAACTGGAATTATTTAGAAATTAATAAAACAGGAAAGAATAAGATGTTTAATAAAACTGAAAAGATTGGTAAAAAGCAATCATCCAATGACTTGACTCGAGATATCCCCTTGAGCCGCTCACCAGAAAGTTTAATAGATAAGATCAAAGCAGATAAAAAGCAGTATGAGCTTACAGATGTCGGAGTTCCATTAACCTCCCACGGTTTTTTGTCCTCCAAACGCAGTCGTAGTTCCTTAAAAGAAGAGGATTTTCAAGCATCGGAACTAGAAATAATACTTGAAGAGTCAAGCGAAGAAGAGGCTACTAAGAGTGAATTTACCTATTAACCTTATAATATTTTAATGAATTGAAGAAGCAGACTCTGTATGGAGTTTCGCTTCATACTTCAAAGGCTCTCATAAGTTGTTATAATAATAAACATGAGCGCTGTAGATGGGCAAGAATAAAAATCGAGTAAGTCAACTCCTCTTGGTACGAAATCAAAAGAGACCTCAAAATAGTTTCTTTAGGCTTGGCATAAATTTCTCTACGTGACGCCTTAACCAACAGTAACATCAATTCCAAATTATTAAAATATTTATCGTGTATCTCTATTGAAACTCAGGAGAACTGTTTTTGAAAAATTGTCCTGCACAAGTGGTTCGATAATAGTACATCATGGCTATTAATTATTTCTTAATATTGCGGTGATACAATCATCGGCCTTTTAAAAGAAATGTTAATTTAACTCTCAGAGAGAATGAAGTATGCCCAGAATATTAAATAGCGAAGCTTATGTAGAAATGGAAAATAAACTTGATACCTTATTTGAGCAAGTTTATAAACACAATAAGAGAGATAGACAGGAAATAACTTCTCAGGTCCAATATTTTTTAGATGATTTAAGTGAATCCCTTGTGAGTCATTGCCGCCAATTATTTATCCAGGTTCGAGAAGAAGATGTAATTTATTATAAGTCAAAAGATAAACGTAAGGGAGCCTACAGTCTTGATCCTTTGAGCGATTATGCTACTGATTTGCAGCTCCTGATTACTGTCTTAATTGCGGGACAAGAAGATCCTACCAAGCGCGTCTTTTATTATGAACTATTCATCCAATTAATGAATTCATGTTACCGCAAAGGGGATTTAACAAGCGCTACCGCCATTTGGCAAGGTCTACGATCTAATAATCTTGAAAAGTATGTTGATATGAAGAAAATCAGCTCTGAGAGCCGTTTGCTTTGTGAAAAATGTGATGTTGAGCTCGAAAAAATAAATCATCCTATGACGACAATAATCGCACATGAGGAATTGAGAAAAAAATTTAAAGGAGTTTTAATTCCATCATTAAATCCCTTAATAGTGATTCAGGCGAACTGCAAAGAAGTATACGATAACAGTCGTAACGAGGCCGTAGAGAAACTTAAAGAAATTGAACCCAAATTACGCGAGCTGGATCGAGAAATGCATCAATTTCTTAATCAATTACAGAGAGACAATTCAATCTGGTCTCAAGAATATTATGATTATATGAGTACGGTTTATCTTTCCCAGTGTCAGTTTGAATATCTTCGACTTTTGCGAGAGTATGGTGAGCATTTAGGCTATCCTGGCGTGGCTAAAGAGTTTCATAATGATCAAAGTGCAGAACGATTTATTTGTCTCTTAGACCGTTGTTTTGAAGAAAACCGAGCTCTTGAAAATGATTCACCTCCAAATGAAGAAGTACTTGCATTATTAGCGGAAGTTGCAGAATTTCGCCGTACTTATCCTGGTGACATTACGTGGGATCTGTATGATTTGGTTAAGGACAATTGCAGTGTTGTTAAAGCCAGAAACCTACCTAAAGATACTTCTGAAATTATGAAGGGTCTTACATTTCCTCAAGCAACTCCAGGAGCTTGGTATGGGTATGGTGAGCAAGAACCCAGAAAGGTAGAGTATATTCAACCTACTTATGAGGGTATTAAATTATTGAATGAGTTAAATGATGCGATAGAAGCTCGCCAACCTAAAGTTACCTCTGTACCATCAGTAGGTCGGATGCATTGTGGATTCTTTAATGGTGTTGCTCAGGATGTTGAATATCAGCAAACACGTGAAATTCTGGATGATGTTCAGGGAGTTGATTATTATATTTAGAATACTACGCAATCTAGAATCAGCATTGTTAAGATGATGGTTATAATATATTGCTTCTAACTGTCTCTTGAGCAAAGAAATGATCAAGAGACAGTTGCAAAAACAGGCTACGTTTGGATATCTATTAAAAAATCCACTTCCTAGTATTCTGCATGTCCTGGTGTGCGTGGGAAAGGAATGACATCACGTACGTTGGCTAAACCGGTAACATAGCTTACCAATCGTTCGAACCCTAAACCAAATCCTGCATGAGGTACCGTACCGTAACGGCGCAGGTCCCTATACCATTGATAGCTTTCTTTATTTAGATTACATTCCTCGATGCGCTTATCCAGAATATCCAGGCGTTCTTCGCGTTGACTGCCTCCTATAATTTCGCCGATTCCAGGTGCTAAAACATCCATAGCTGCGACCGTTTTTCCATCATCATTAAGACGCATGTAAAAACCTTTAATTTCTTGAGGATAGTTAGTGAGTATCACCGGTTTTTTACAATGAATTTCTGCCAGATAGCGCTCATGCTCCGATTGTAAATCCAATCCCCAACTCACAGGAAACTCAAAAGACTGAGCGCTTTTTTCCAAAATTTTAATGGCATCGGTGTACGTCATGACTTCAAAGTCTGAATCAGCAATATGTTCTAGACGTTCAGTACATCCGGGGGCAACGAATTGATTGAAAAAGTCCATATCATCTGCTCGCTCGTCCAGAACCGCTTTGCATAAATAACGCAACATACTTTGACTTAAATCACAAATATCTTGCAAAGTAGCAAAAGCAACTTCAGGTTCAATCATCCAGAATTCCGCCAGATGACGGCTTGTATTTGAGTTTTCAGCGCGGAAAGTTGGTCCAAAAGTATATACTTTGGACATGGCCATACAATAGGCCTCCAGGTTTAGCTGCCCTGAAACGGTAAGAAAAGTTTCTTTACCAAAAAAGTCTTTACTAAAGTCAATTTGGCCGTATTCATTTTTAGGCACATTTAAAAGATCTAAAGTGGATACGCGAAACATTTCACCCGCACCTTCACAATCGCTTGAGGTGATAATGGGAGTATGTATCCAGAAAAAACCTTGCTCGTGGAAAAAACGATGGATGGCCTGTGATAGGCAATGACGGATTCGCGTGACCGCACTAATTGTATTTGTACGAGGTCGCAGATGGGCTACCTCACGTAGAAATTCCAGTGTATGACGCTTCGCCTGAATAGGATAGGTATCTGGATTTTCTACCCAACCGACGACTTGAATCGAGTCAGCCTGAATTTCAAAAGCTTGGCCTTTTCCTTGTGAAGCGACTAATTTTCCTGAGGCAATCAAAGCGCATCCGGCATTAAGTTTGCTGACTTCTTCATTATAATTAGATAAACCGTCTGTAGCTACGATTTGAATAGGAGCAAAACAGGAGCCATCATGCAGGCTAATAAAAGATAAGCCCATTTTGGAATCACGTCGGGTCTTTACCCAACCTCTAACAGTAACGTGTTCATCAATGCTGATTTCACCATCTAAACACTGTTTTATGGTAAAAACTTTGGTCATTTTTTACTCCTCACACTCTATATATTTTGCTCGGTCACAAAGCGTTTTTAGGGTTTTGTTCCATTTCACACTTTTGGCTAAACGATCCTGATTTTCCGTGTTACTCACATACTTTGTGTATGCTGCACTACGGTGCTCTAAAATCAGACCATTTTGACTCAAGCGAGCGAAATGGAAACAAGCCTGAGTATTTTTTAAATTCTATCAGTCCGATATACATTTTCGCTTAAAGAATTCATTAGGTTAGCGAGACTGGATATACCAAAAAATCGCAATTTGTGACCTCATGAAGTATAGATACCTTTAACTAAAAATGAGATGATACACTGGGGTTATCCGCATTTCTACTATCTTGGTACAAAAGGCATGCATTTTCTGCTTCAGCCGCGGTACTCCTAAAACAAAATTTTAAATTTTATCTCAGAAAAAATGAATGTGCTTAAGAAGTTGCGTATACAAAAGTACGTGGGCATCTGGGTACAGAAAATCAAGGTCGTGCGCAAAGAGTAGAATTATATGCAGGCCCTGGAATTATTGAGGAAACATTATGTTGCGAATAGTACTCTGTATTTTATTATTCTTTTGTTCTTTTATGGTTGCAGCAAATGATACGATATTAAAATTGTACAGGCCTTATGGTGATGCTACAGAGCAGGTAACTCCCCAAGTGAAAAAAATACTCAAGGGTGAGTGCCATTCTCAATCGCAACTGATCGTCCGCGAAGATGCCTGGCGTTGTAGTGCGCAGGGCAAAACTTATGATCCTTGCTTTGTTAAATCAGGTCCAAACAGGACAGAGGCTATATGTCCTCAATCTCCCTGGATTGGAGATAGTGTGCAGATTAATGTGAAGCAGCCTTTGGATAATGAACTCAATAAAACTTTGGATATGTCGCTTGCTTATCCTTGGGGCGTTGAGTTAACTACTGGAGAGCGTTGTAAAGCAATTAATTCAGGAAAAATTTACGATCACATGCCAGTGCGTTACAAGTGCAGTAATAAAAATTACCTGGTTGGTCATTTACAACGATGTAAAACTGTATGGAGTATGCTTAAAAAAACGCCCCAAGGTGTTGTGAATGTCGAACTAAGTAAAGCATGGTTCTGAACAGAATATGGAGGAAAATCATTTGCCGATTTAAAATTAATTAATTGATTTTAAATAAATTTTTATTGATTATGTTGTAAAAAAATCAGAAAATCTCGTCGCTTTTTTAAAGCGATTTATATATCTTTTAATCATAATTAATTTTAAAGTTTAGGATTGCAAATGCAAAGTAAATTAGAAAAACTATTGGAAAACTCTCGCTTCAAGAGTAATGAAGAATCAATCGCCCGTTTGCAGAGCTCTGACGGATCTAATCTATACTCAATTGTTCTTTTATGTCAAGAAAATATAAAACTCTTAAATACTTTAACATCTCCTGAGCAAGATGAAGAATTTTATGATGTTTTTTATGATGCAGAGCTGCAATTGGAATTAATAAATAAACTCGGTTCGTATTATTTAACTTTATATAAAACATTAATCTCTATTAAAAATCCAACAGCACGTGATGAATTAGATCAAGTGAAATATAGAAAGCTTGCTGAAGAATACAACTCCGAAGAAGTAAAGAAAATGGATATGGAGTTGGAACGAGTTCAACTTGATGCCGATTATTCATTAGCCCTGTATTTAAATGATTTGGAAGATAATGAGGTTTCCCAAAAATATTCACGCCAACGATTCTTTAATATAGAACCAGAAGACAATTTAGAACCAAGAAACGACGAAGAAGAAAATCCATCCAAAAAAAGAAGATTATTTCTCTAAAAAAAGATGATGCATCAAGAGTGTTTATGTAAATGATCGCAACGATACGATTGCAAATTTTTCGAAACCGCAGCCTGGGTGAAGCGCAGCGTAACCCGGGTTTACTCATCATAAAAGCGCGTAGCAACCGCCTTGAAATAAACTTTCAAGACGTTTGCACGTTTTGGCCAGAATATTTCCCTTAAGCTTCAGGTACTGCTTTTTGGAATGGTTCCAGGGTTAAACAATGAGTATTGATTTCATTGATAAGTGGATAGTTATCCATTGCAAAATGAAAACGGTTTGCATTGTAGACCTGAGGAATAAGGCAGAGATCAGCTAAAGTAACGGAATTTCCAAAGCAAAAAAATTGACTGCGATCAATATGCTGCAATTTCGCTTCAAACGCGTCAAATCCGGCTTTAAGCCAATGATGATACCATTCAGTAACTTGTGCTTCATTCGCTTGAAATTGCTCTTTTATTCGGTTTAATACCCTTAAGTTATTCAGAGGATGCATATCACAAGCAACGATTAAGGCAAGTGATCTTACAGTAGCTTTATCCAGTGGATTTTGAGGTAATAGAGCAGGGGCTGGGTAAGCCTCATCCAGATAGTCGATAATGGCAAGTGATTGACTAATCACTTTTCCATTGACTTCCAAGCTGGGAACCAATTCTTGAGGATTTATCTTTCGATATTCCGGGCTATGTTGTTCTCCACCATGATTCACTAAATGAATATCAATTTTTTCATAAGCGATATTTTTGAGGTTCAGGGCAATACGCACACGATAACAGGCTGTGGAGCGAAAATAGTCATAAAGTTTCATCGCTTATATCCGCTCAACGACTTGATCGATTGCACCAAACAGGCTTGTGCCCTGTTTATCGAGCATTTCAATACGAATGCGATCCCCAAAATGCATAAAAGACGTTTTAGCCTGTCCCTGCTCTATGAGTTCCAACATTCTTTTTTCAGCAATACATGAAGATCCTTTACTGCGATCAAGATTCGAAACAGTACCTGAACCAATAATTGTTCCCGCACTGAGGACTCTGGTTTTTGCCGCGTGTTGAATGAGCTCTGGAAAAGAAAAGGTCATGTCAATTCCTGCATTAGGTTGGCCAAATAATTTTCCATTTAGATGGCTCAATAAAGGCAGGTGCACACGTTGGCCGTCCCAATCAGCACCTAATTCATCCGGGGTGATGGCTACAGGAGAAAAACTGCTTGAAGGTTTGGAATGGAAAAAACCAAAACCTTTTGCCAGTTCATCTGGGATTAAATTACGTAATGAGACATCATTAACCAGCATCAACAATTTAATATGTTGACCCGCATCTTTAGAGCTTATGCCCATAGGAACATCACCAGTCACCACTGCAACTTCTGCTTCAAAGTCAATACCGTATGCCTCATCGGCAACTAAAATGGGATCTCTGGGGCCAAGGAAGGAATCGGAACCGCCTTGATACATCAAAGGATCAGTCCAGAAATTTGCTGGCAGTTCAGCCCCACGGGCTTTACGCACAAGCTCAACATGGTTGACATAGGCGCTGCCATCAGCCCATTGATACGCACGGGGTAAGGGGGATGTGCAGTGTTGTGGATCGAAACTGATGGTATTTTCCAAATGTCCTTCATTAAGTTGTTGATAGACCTTGTGTAACTTTTCTTTTACGGTGTCCCAATGCTCTAGAGCGTATTGCAAATTGGCTGCTATCTGGGGCACACGTACTGCACGAGTCAATGCTTGATTGACTACGCATAATTCTCCATCTCGTGATGTAGATTTTAAACTGGCAAGTTTCATAAGCTCCTCATTAGTAGTTGTAGCCTGGGTGCAGCGGAGCGAAACCCGGGATTTTACGAGCAAAAATCACTTCTCAATCCCGGGTTCCGCTGCGCTGCACCCAGGCTACAGAGTATTTCAGGCCACATTCTTAAGCAGATGTTTCTTTCAAAGTACCACGTCTGATCTGATCTCGTTCAATGGCTTCGAATAAAGCCTGAAAGTTACCTTCACCAAATCCCTGATTTCCCTTGCGCTGAATAATTTCAAAAAAAACGGGGCCAAAGATATTTTCAGTGAAGATTTGCAGTAATAAACCATGTTTTGGATCTCTCTCGCCATCAATCAGAATTTTCTCTTCTTGAAGTTGATCGACTTGCTCTTGATGCCAGGGAAGACGATCATGCAACATTTCGTAATAGGTATCTGGAACATCAAGGAATTTAACGCCTTGTTCTCTTAATGTATGCACCGTACGATAAATATTGTTCGTGGTTAATGCGATATGTTGGATGCCTTCACCTTTGTATTCGTGAAGAAATTCTTCAATTTGTGACAAATCATCTTTGGATTCATTTAAAGGGATTTTGATTTTCCCACATGGGCTACCCAGAGCACGGCTTAATAATCCAGTCATTTTTCCTTTAATATTAAAATAACGAATTTCCTGGAAGTTAAAAATGGATTCATAAAACTTGGCCCATTTATCCATGTTGCCGCGAAATACGTTATGGGTTAAATGATCAATCATAATTAAGCCATTTCCTTCTACTTTTTTATTGGGTTGATGTTCCCAATGAGCAGAGAAGGGTTGATGGTGATCATCAACAAAGTAAATAACACTTCCACCTATAGCCTGGATGCCAAGCAAACCATGATGAGCGTGCGTACAGTCTTCAAAAGCAGTTGCTCCATGTTTGATTGCATACTCAAACGCAGCATTGGCATTTTTGACTTTAAATCCCATAGCGCAGGCACCTGCTCCATGAATCTTGGCATGATCTTCTGCTTGGCAATGTGTGGCCGCATTGACTATAAATTGAATTTCACCTTGTTGAAATAAAGTGATGTCTTGGTTTTTATGATGAGCAGTAGCTTGGAAACCCATGTCAGTGAATTGTTGATGCAGACGTTTTTTATCTGGACCTGAAAATTCTAGAAAAGCAAAACCATCTAATCCACAAGGGTTGTTGTTTGTTTGCATTGTCTCATTACTCCTTTAAAGTTATTCGGTACTTACACAATTTCTTATAAGGATGGAAAAAACAAAGGTGTCGTAGCCTGGGTGACGCGCAGCGAAACCCGGGAATTTCATAAACCCGGGTTTCGCTGCGCTTCACCCAGACTACATTATGATCTTTAAGATGGTTGTACTAAAAACAATCCATCTGCTATGGGCAATAAACTAATAAACACACGCTGATCATTTTTAATCAATTCGTTAAGTTTCTTAATTTCCCTGGTTTGTCCACCTGTTTCATTCTCATCGATTACTTTACCATCCCAAAATATATTATCTATAGCGATTAGTCCTTGAGGTTGAATGAGTTTTAATGCCAATTCATAGTAATTCACATAGTTGGTTTTGTCGGCATCGATAAAAATGAAATCAAATTTTTGCTCCCAACCTTCGGAGATTAACGCATGTAACGTGTCTAATGCACGACCAAGGCGTAATTCAATTTTATGGTCTTGTTTTGCCTCTTTCCAGAAAGGATGTGCTTTGCTTGTCCATTCCGCATTGATGTCACAGGTGATGAGCCTCCCATCATCAGGCAGCATTAAAGACATTGCTAAAGCACTATAACCAGTAAATGTACCTAACTCTAAAACATTTTTTGCATGAATCAAACGCAAGAGCAATTGCATAAATTGTGCTTGCTCCGGCGCGACTTGCATATTCGCCAACTCCATAGTAGAGGTTACTTTGCGTAGACCAGTCAGAGAAGGGTGTTCCCGCAAAGATTTATCTATCATGTATTCATAAAGATTTGGAGTTAGGCTTAAATGCTTCATAGTGTCAACAAACCCCTAAGATAATTTTTCTTTTGCCAAATTATCCGCAATGTCACTAGTAGGTAAATTTTCTTTAACAGACAGGGCAAAAATTTCAGTTAAATGGCCATAAATGGCATCGATCTGTTCGTTAATTTTCTCTTCAGGAGTATGAAGATATTTAGACGCTGCAAAAATTAATCCCCCGGCATTGATAACATAGTCTACAGCAAATAAAATGCCTTTATCATGTAATTTTTTACCATGATACGTATGAGCCAGCTGGTTATTTGCCGCACCGGCGATAATTGTAGTTTGCAGTTGAGAAATAGTAATGTCATTGATAATTGCACCTAAGGCACACGGTGCAAAAACGTCACAGGGAACCTTGTGAATTTGATCAGTACTTACTGCTTTAGCGCCAAATTCAGTAACAGCACGATCTACAGCAGTTGGAGAAATATCAGCAACAGTGAGTGTAGCCCCTAATTCATGTAAATGTCTGGCGAGCAAAAATCCAACATGACCCAAACCTTGAATGGCTACATGAATATCTTTTAGGCTTTCTTTTCCTAGTTTGAAGGCTACGGCTGCTTGAATGCCTCGTAGAATCCCTCTGGCTGTAGAAGGTGAAGGATCACCATGGTATTTGGATAAACTGGCTACATAGGGGGTGTGCTCTCCAATGATATCCATGTCTGGCAATTCCGTTCCGCTGTCAAGAGCAGTAATGTAACGTCCATTTAATTCATTAACAAATCGACCAAATTGATGCATGTATTGGGCGCGATCAAACGGACCATTGGGTTTGATAATAACGGATTTACCGCCTCCCAGAGGCAAGTTGACCGATGCCGCTTTGAAACTCATTCCCCGCGCGAGACGCATGGCGTCTTGGATTGCTGCATAAGTATTCGGATATTCAATAAAACGACAACCGCCTAAAGCAGGACCTAATTTGGTATTGTGAATGGCGATGATTGCTTTCATTCCAGTTGCAGGGTCTACTTTAAAATGTAAGTCGCCAAAGCCATGAGAGAGGGCGTAATCGAGGAAATCATCTTCAGCTATTATTGGGTTACTACTTGATATATTGTCCACTGACATCATTGTTTATGCTCCTCTTGCAAATATTTTGCAGAAGTTATATTCCTATTTTTTGATTAAATCAATGGTAAAGGTTAATAATTTGGTGTCTTAAGGTGTGCTGGTATACACTTAATTTCATTATTCATCACGTTGGAGAGAGTCATGCGCCAAGTAGCTGTTAGAATGTTGGCTTTAATGTTAGTCACACCGTTTGCTTTTGCTGAAAATGCTTTACCGCCTCCTTTTCCTCCTCAGTTAGTTCTTGATAAAATTGATTTTCAACTTTCAGCAAAACAATGGGTTACAACTCAAACTGCTTTATTGGGAGTCAATATTAATGTGACTTTAACCAGCGCTGATTTAGTGAAGGCGCGTGCTGATATTATGGAGCGATTAAACAAAATCGCCAAGGGAGAATGGCATTTGATCGAATTCGATCGCTCACAAGATAGTTCTGGCCTTGAAAAATTATATGTACAGGCACAAGCACGAGTAAGCCAGGAGGTATTGACTGATATTTATAAAAATGCCAAAGATGTGAGTTTACCTGGTGCTAAATATGAAATATCCAGTGTTGATTTCAAACCAAGTTTTGATGAAACTCAGGCTGTTTTAGGGCAAATTCGACAACGACTGTATCAACAAGTGAATGATGAACTTGCTCGTATTAATAAAGCATACCCAGGACAGAATTACAGCGTCAGTAATTTGGTTTTTGTTGAAGGAGCTAATCCTCCTCCGCCAAGACCTTATCAAGCGAAGACAATGAACACCATGATGGTAGGAGAAGCAGCTGCTGCGGCTCCGGCTTTGACAGTTAGTAATGAATTAATATTAACTGCAATTGTTGGGGTTGCTTCGAATCGTAAGCAATAAAAAAGTAGCCTGGGTGAAGGCAAAGCCGTAACCCAGGAAAATTATTACCGAACCCCGGGTTACGGCTTTGCCTTCACCCAGGCTACATTTCCTACATTTTATAAAAAGGGGAATCAATTTGTTGGTTGTTGAAAAAATTATTGGGCATCGAGGAGCGGCTGCTTATGCTCCTGAGAATACATTGGCTGCTTTTGACAAGGCTTTGGCTTTAGGATGTCGTTTTATTGAATTTGATGTGATGTGTAGCGCTGATGGTGAACCTTTTGTAATTCATGACGACAATTTAAAAAGAACAACAAATGGACGCGGTGAAGTAGGCATGGTTGAGTCCGGTTATTTGCGCTCATTGGATGCCGGCTCTTGGTTTTCACGACAATTTAAAGGCGAGCATATTCCTCATTTTAAAGAAGTACTGAAGTGGTTGTCTTTTTCAGGCGTTCAGGCAAATGTAGAAATTAAACCTTATCCTGGTACAGAAGAGCAAACTGCGGTAGCAGTAATGAGTCACATTCAACGTTATTGGCCACAGGATAAAGATCTGCCTTTGGTTTCCAGTTTTTCTTGGGATGCTTTAGTTTTATGTCGAAGTATTGCCCCAGAAATGCCATTAGGTTTACTACTGCATACTTGGGATGAGCAATGGTTGCAAAAAGCAAAACAGTTAGAGTGTTTTTCCATTCATTTGAATCGCAGGGTGTTAACCGAGGAGCGGGTAAAGGCAATTAAAGCAGCGGGCTATGTACTTTGTACTTATACGGTGAATCGCAGACGTTTGGCTAATAAGTTATTTGGCTGGGGGGTTGATGCGGTTTTTAGTGACTATCCTGATTTATTGGCATGAAAAAATTATTACTTTTTTTATTCATTCTCTTTTCTACTCTGTCGGTCCAGGCAAAACGAGTTGAACTGGTATTTTGGCATGGAATGGCCGGACATCTTGGTGATGAAGTCAGATTACTCGCTGACGACTTTAATCAAAGTCAAAGTGAATATTTTATTAAACCTGTTTATAAGGGAAATTATGTAGAGACATTAACAAGTTTTGCTGCGGCATTCAGAGCACATCATCCTCCCGCAATCGTGCAAATCTTTGAGGTTGGCACTGCGATTATGCAGTCACCTAAGGGTGTCATCAAGCCAGTAGACGAACTGATGCAAGAACAAGGAATGCGCTTACCCCAAGAGGACTTTATTCAATCGGTTCGTGAGTTTTATAGCAATAATGGTCAATTGTTGGCTTTGCCTTTTAATCTCTCAGTAGCAACTCTATATTACAATCAGGATGTACTCGCCAAAGTAGGTTATTCCCAAGCCAACTTTCCACGTACTTGGTCCGAGATGGAGGTATTGGCAGAGAAGCTAAAAAAAGCGGGTTATGATTGTACCTATACAACAGCTTATCCGGGATGGGTACTTTTTGAATCGTTTTTGGCGATTCATGGATTACCGTTAACTCAGAATAATCCGGTACGTGCTGTTTATGCAACGCCGCAACTACTTCATCATTTTGAACGTTTGCAGCGTTGGCATTCACTGCATTATTTTCGATATGCCGGCAGGGTCGATGATGCTACTATTTTATTTACCAGTGGTATTTGTCCTTTATTTAGCCAATCTTCTGGGGCTTATAATAGCTTATCTACCTTAGTTCCCTTTCATTTAGGCATTGCCAGTATGCCTTTGGATACAGAAGTAAGTAAGCTAAGACATGCGAATGTTGCTGGAGGTGCTGCATTATGGGCAGTTGGCGGGCAAACGAAGGAACACTATAAAGGAATAGCCCAATTCTTTGCATTTATTACCAAACCCGAAACACAAAAACGTTGGCATGAACATACAGGCTATCTTCCCATAGGATTACACGGTATCTATGCAGATATTTTACGCAGTAGCCGCCATCCTACCTTATTGATGGCGCGTACTGATTTAGAAGGTGAATTACACGAAAAGCCATTACAACGTTTTGGTCCACAAAATCAGATTCGCAGTATCAATGATGAGGTTTTGGAGGCGATGTTTGCTGGCTTTCTAAGTCCAAGCAAAGCCATACAGGAATCTGCAGCGCGAACCGATCATGTATTATTGCGTTTTGCAAGAAATACTACGGGACAATCATGATAAGAAAATCAAAAATACTTTGTATTCTAGCAATCACTTTTTACTGTTTTCTGGATGTTTTCGGTAATGTTTCTGATTATTATATCAATTTTGCTGCGGTCAAGCGCACGCTGATGATGAACGATATATTTCCCGATTCTTTAATTGGTTATCGAGCCATTACCAATCCCATACTGCATCATGCGATATATCTGGTTATCATTGGTTTTGAATTGTTAACCACGATAATCTGCGGTGTAGGGGCTTGGAAGTTATTTAAAGTGCGACATGCAAATGCATTCGTATTTAATGGTGCTAAGAGTTGGGCTGTAGCAGGGCTTACTTTGGGATTTTTAACCTGGAACGTGTTATTTATGTCTGTAGCAGGTGAATGGTTTGGCCTATGGATGTCCTCATTGCTAAGCGGCGCTCTAACAACGTCCTTCCAAATATTTATTACTTTTTTAGTTCTTCTGATCTACTTAATTATTAAAGACGAGTGATGGTTGAATTGGGAATCTTAATAAAAGTTAGTTATGTTCGTTATTTAGAGTCTAAATAAAAACCCTCCGCAAGCGGAGGGTTCAATGAAGAAAGAAGAATATTTATCCCATTATTATACAGAAGTAAATTGCTTACTGGCTTCTTCTATTTGTAGTATCATGCGCTCTTCTTGAGCTCTCAGTTTCTCCAGTTCTAAACTTCCTTCTTTGTATGTAACTTCGATTTCTTTGATAGCCTTTTCCAGTTTTTCTATCTCATGATCTATTTGCTCAAGAGTGGAGCGTACTTCTTCTGTTGCAGCATTCAGAGTTGCTTGCTTAAGAGTTATTTTTACCCACATTAAATAAAGTGATGCATTTCGAGCATACTCAGATGGAAGTCTGGTTTCTGGAGCTTTACCTTTTCTTCCAGGGATAATTTCTAACTCTTCTGCAAGAGCCGTTATATCTTGTTCAAGAGATTTTTTCTTAGACTCATATTGCTTTTCAGTTCTATCCCTTGTTAACTGGTGAGTAACCACGCTCTTCTCTTTGTCTCTTAAAAGATTATCGAGAACGTCCAATTTTTTAACAAGGCCCTCAATTCTATCATGTAAAGGCACACATTGTTGAAACAAGGTAAACGCGTCGAAACCTTTTAACTCAGTCTTCAAGAGACGAACAACAGCCGCTTCTTTCTTAGCTTGTTTCTCCCTGTTTTCCAAAACTTCTCTTGCTTTTGTTGCTGAGTTCTTAGCATCAATAACGTCATCTACAGTAAGAATTAGACCTTTGCCTTGATATCGTTCATCAATGTATTGTTGAACACGCGCTTCGGTGTCTTTATTTCTTACGCAACGACCAGTTGCCTGTGGTCCTGACAAGATCCCGTTAATCACATTGATATCTGATTCAATAACAGGCGAATTCGTATTGATAATTTGCACGTTCAAGATATCTCTGATACTCACCCCTGTTGCAATTACCTGATCCGCTATGATATGGGTTCTCAATCCTACTTCGATTTGAGCAATTTGCTCATCAATTGTAGATTGTTTCGTACTCATATCAATTGCATCAGAATAATTCTCAGTTGCTTTCAATGCGACTAAATCAACCGGAGTTGCCCTAGTTATCACTTCAGATATGGATTCAGATCCTTTGATCTTAGTTACGATTGCTTCTGCTCTATCCAATATCAAGTTGGTAATGGCTTCTTTTTGTGCAACTGGCAAATTGGAAATAGGTACGCCTGACTTTACTAAGGCTTCTTTTAGGTCTTCCCTGCTTTTTACTTCAGCCTTTTTAAATTTAGTAGCAAATGGTTCTGGTAACTCTTCCTTTTTATATTTCACAACATGCTGATCGTGTTCAGCTAAATAGTTCTCAAGTTTGTGAGTTCTGTCCTTTTCAGCGAAATCGACTTGCTTTTCATTGAAGACAAGAAAAAGAGCAAAGCTATTAATTGCTCTTTGAATATCTTTTTGTTGTTCTTTATCGATATCCTGCTTTAAATTCACTACAGGTTTGGCAACAGTTTTTTGTAACTCTACTTCATCTACAGCGCCAAACTTTTGCGTCAATTTCAATCGTGCGTCACATTCAGATTTTTGTCTGAGTTTTGCAACTTCGTCTTGATATTTTGCAATAGTGGATTCATCACCATTCGCGAGCTTTTGATAGATTCCCGCTAATTTTTCACGAGTTGCTTTATCGTCAGAAAAACCCATGTTGCGTTGGCAGCGGATGCGGTTTAATTCTAAAGCTTGATTAATCGCTCTTTCCTGGGCCACAGAGTCTTCAATGCCTATTTCCGTTTGTATGATCTGTTTCTTTAATGCAACAGGATCAACGTAACCCATCATTTCTTCTTCGAGATAATAATCATCAAAGTAGTGAGCCACGGCTTGGTCAACCAAATCTCCTTCTTTCAAATAAGCCAATTCAGGTTTAATCGGTCGAATAGTTCCTAGTTCAATTGCAGCACCAAGACTTAAATCGTCTAAAGGATCACCTTTAAAGAGATCATATAATTCAGAGGTTGGGGTGGCTGTTAATGCCAGAACTGTATTATGTTTTTGTATTCCTACCAAAATCTCTGTATCTTGTGGTTTAAAAGTATGTTTATGGCTTTCATCAATTAAGACCATGGAATTTTTTATTTCACTTGCGACGATCTTGAATAAGGGATGCTCTGCTTGTAAAATAATTTGGTCAAAAGGTTCAGTACCTGCAACCACTTTCGCAAAGTATGCCTTGAGTTCTTCGACGTCCAATTCGTCCAGCTTATCCCAATCAATTACCTTTTTCTCAACCAGCAAAGCCCAATTAGTGGAGAGCTTAGCCCGCTCACTAATATCAACTTGAGTTTTAAGTTCTTCTAGCTTTTCTTGATTAATTAGCTTGTCCCAATCAATATCAACCTTACCTTTAATCGAATCTAGAGTAAATATTCGTGGAGCATCTACTTTGACGCCTTGAACTATTCCAGCACTAAGCAGATCCGTTGTTTCTTTTATTTGTTGCTTTACCAATGTTTGATCGGGAACAATCATGATTGTACGCCCAACAGCTTGAGCAATACCTGCCATAACAATACTTTTACCTGAACCGGTACCCATAACTGCGAGTCGTTGCTCTTTTTTTGCTACGAGACTGTCATGAAATTTAGCTAAAATTTCATTTTGATATGCGTATGGAACAAACGATTTGGTATCAACAGTTAATCCTTTATGAGTTACTGCACGAAGATCACCATCTTTGTCATAGGTGAGTTTCACAGTAGCTGTATGATCATGATCGAAGAATAATTTTCCTCTGCTTACTTCAGAATTTAACTTACTGGTAATATTTACAGTATAATTTTGTGTCGTATCTACAACAGAATCATATCCATCAAAGACCAAATCAACTGTATAAACTGCACCACCAATAGTAATTGCGGCTTCAAGATGTTGTTTTTGGTCATCTTTTTTGACCCATTTACTGCTTTCTCCAGGATTACCTGCACTTTGTAAAATCGCTTTAACGACATTTCCAATCTTTGGGGTTTCTTCCTTGTTTTCTATTGCAATAATTTCTTGAGCTCGACCTATTGTAACTACTGCTCCACTAGTTACTACCTCTTTTAATAAATGTACCGCTGCAACAGTATCAGTATAATTTTTAAGATCTTCAATCTGCTTGCGGACTATATCTTGACTCGCGCCCATTTTTAGGTTCCCCTCGAATATTTTTTGATATTTGCTTCAAGTTAGGTCATTGTGAGATTTTGATAGATAGTTAGATCACAATTTACCTAATTCGGGGATTATACAAAAAGAATGTTAAGTGACTATTAAGTGATTTTATTGAAAATTTATTGATCATAAAGAAGGAAAATTTTTACTTCACGTAAGAAGATCCTGTGTTTCTATTATTTACTATATTTAAAATATGTTTTCTTTGTTATTATCTTGAGCTCAATGACTTTTTTTGGTGATGCACTCAAAAATAATACATAAAAATTCATTGATTTTTATTTGAGATACAAAGATAAATGACACAGGACGGTGAGGCGGTAAATGACCTATCTTAAGATTAATCAAATAACTGCGATAAAAGGTAAAATCATGACTCTCTTAAATAAATTAGGTTTGGATCCTGATGAACGAATGTTGAAAACCCTTGAAGAGAATCCTGAATACATTAATCGGCTGGCCTCCTTATTCAAGCGCTTAAAAAAATGTAACATTAAGCTGGATGATACACTTCATGATGTCATTGCAAGCAATGTTTCTTATGCAGGTGACCTAAACAATTTATTAGATTTTATGCAAAGTGAAGGAATTGATGTAACTCTTTTTCCTTTAGAACTTTTGTTTGCTAGTGCGCGCTCAGATACAACTCTGATGGGAATGCAGCAGCTCAAAACGCGAGATGCACTTGATTTGCCTACTTTAAATCTTTTGCTTGCTTATCCTGAGCACTCTTTATTACTTGCTTATTTAATTATTAATTTTCAACAGCACGCCTATCTTACAGAGAAAATAGTTGAAAAACTCCATAAATTTTCTGCAAAAAATATGGATACAGTGATAAGACTGCTTACCCTTCTTTTAAATAATAATCTTTATTACTTTGAATGTTTTGATATTCTTTTAAGGCAACAGGACTATATAGATAAAATTTATGAAGGCACTGCTAAACTCACTACAAAAAATAAACTCGCTGCAAGCTACTTCAGTGTCATTGAGAATAATCCAAAGAATGCCAATGTCTTCGCTAATCTTATTTTGCTGTTGCATAACGCATCACTCATTGATTATAGAAAAACAGAGGATTTATTAACGGTAAGCAAATTGGGGATTGGCGCATTTCATTTCTTGACCCACCTGCAGCAAGCAGGCATGTTAGATTCTGAAAATTATAAAAAAGTGTGTCGAGATACTTCAATCCTTACTCAGAAGACGGTTATGGAGTTATTCAGTAATCTTCCTTTATTTGAAACATTCGATAAAGTCGAATTAGAAAAAATGCTTCGTTTAATGAGTGAAGAACCCCGTACTGAGTCCCCGCTAGGTGAATTTATTGAAATGATTGAAAAGCATCAATTAATTAAAAAACCAGGTTTTAAACAATGAAATTTTGTATTCCTATTTAGCCCATCTTCTTGGGTTTATAATAGTTTATCAGCCTTGGTTCCTATTTAATTATTAAGGACGGGTGATGGTTGAATTGGACATCAAATCTCTGTCTGTTCGTGTACAGATAAGCCCATACCCCCTGTACGATTACTATCTGAGCGGTACCTGATTATAAAAAAAACCCTCCGCACAAGCGGAGGGTTGAATCAAGTATAAAGAATATTAAGCCCTTGTTACACTGAAGTGAATTCTTTGCTGACTTCTTCCATTTGTTGGAGTAATAGCTCTTCTTCGGCTTTCAGTTTTTCCAGTTTCACGCTTCCATCTTTGATCGTTTCCTGGAGTTCAAGTACTTTTTCTCCTATTTTCTCTATTTCAACTTCCAGTTCCTTAATAGTATCTCGTACTTCTTTTGTTTCCGATTCGAGTGAGGCTCTCTTAAGAGATGCTTTTACCCATATTAGATAAAGAGATGGATTTCGAGCATACTCAGATGGAAGTGGTGTTGCCCCATCTCTTCCTTTTCTTCCTGGTATAATATGCAATTCTCTATCAAGACCATCTATTTCGCTAAGAAGCTCTAGCTTTCTAGAAGAATGTTGTTCACTTATTTTAACCACTGTATCCTTTTTAGTTCCCATAGTTTTCTGTTGGTCCTTTAATAGGTTATTGAGTGTGTCCAATTTTTCAATAAGCGATTCAATCTTTTCATGTAAAGGCACACATTGTTGAAACAATTTAAACGCGTCAAAACCTTTTAGCTCAGTCTTCAGAAGATGGAGAACCTTTGCTTCTTTTAGAGCTTGTTTTTCCCTGTTCTTCATAACTTCTCTTGTTCTTTCCGCTGAGTTTCTAGGATCGATGATCGCATCTAAGGTAAGAATTAAACCTTTGCCTTGATATCGTTCATCAATGTATTGCTGCGCACGAGCTTCGACATCTTTATTCCTTACGCAACGACCAGCTGCCTGTGGTCCTGACAGGATTCCGTTAATCACATTGATATCTGATTCAATAACGGGCGAATTCGTATTGATAATTTGCACGTTCAAGATATCTCTGATACTCACGCCTGTTGCAATCACCTGATCAGCGACAATATGGGTCCTCAATCCTACTTCGATTTGAGCAAGTTGCTCATCAATTGTAGTTTGTGCCGTTCTCATATCAATTGCACCAGAATAATTTTCAGTTGCTTTCAAAGCGACTAAATTAGGCTGAGTTGCTCCAGTTATAACTTCAGATATGGGTTGTGATGTTTTAACTTTAGTCACCATTGCTTCTGCTCTATCCAATATCAACTTGGTAATGGCTTCCTTTTGTTCAGTAGGCAATTTGGAAATAGGAGCACCTAACTTTTCTAAGGCTTCTTTTAGTGTTTCCCTACTTTTTGTTTCACACGATTGAAGCTTGGTAAGAAATGGTTTAGGTATCTCATCATTCTTCGTTTTATATTTCGCAATATGCTGATCACATTCTTTTAAATAGTCATCAAGTTTATGAGTTCTATCTTTTTCAGCGATATCTGTATGCTTATCATTGAGGACAAGAGCAAGAGCATAGCTATTGATTGTTCTTTGAATATCTTTTTGTTGTTCTTTATCGATATCCTGCTTTAAATTCACTACAGGTTTGGCAACAGTTTTTCGGAACTCTATTTCATCTACAGCGCCAAACTTTTGCGTCAATTTCAATCGTGCGTCACATTCAGATTTTTGTCTGAGTTTTGCAACTTCGTCTTGATATTTTTCAATAGTGGGTACATCGCCATTCGCGATCTTTTGATAGATTTCCGCTAATTTTTCACGAGTTACTTTATCGTCAGAAAAACCCATGTTGCGTTGGCAGCGGATGCGGTTTAATTCTAAAGCTTGATTAATCGCTCTTTCCTGGGCCACAGAGTCTTCAATTCCTATTTCCGCTTGTATGATCTGTTTCTTTAATTCAATAGGATCAACATAACCACTCATCCCTGCTTCGAGATAATAATCATCAAAGTAGTGAGTCACAGCTTGGTCAATCAAACTTTTTTCATCCAGATAAGCGACTTCATCTTTAATTGGTCGAATAGTTCCTAGTTGAATTGCAGCACCAAGACTTAAATCATCCAAAGGATCACCCTGAAAGAGACCATATAATTCAGAAGTTGGAGTAGCTGTTAATGCCAGAACTGAATTACGATCTTTTATTCCTTTCAAAATTTCTGCATCTTCTGGTTTAAAAGTATGGCGATGACTTTCATCAATTAATACCATGGAGTCTTTTATTTCGCTTGCAATGATCTTGAATAAAGGATGCTCAGCTTGTAAAACAATTTGATCAAAAGGCTCAGTACCTGCAATCACTTTGCGAAAATATTCTTTGATTTTTAGTACATCTTCTTCTTCTATATCACTTAAATCATTTTCTAAAGTATCCCAAAGAACATCAACCTTACCTTTAAGAGTTTCTAAAGTGAAAACTCGTGCAGGAACTGCTTTAGAACCATTAATCATTCCGGCATTAAGCAGGTCAGTTGTTTCTTTTGACTGTTGGTTTACCAATGTTTGATCAGGAACAATCATGACAGTACGCCCAACGGCTTGAGCAATACCTGCCATAACAATACTTTTACCTGAACCGGTACCCATAATTGCGAGTCGTTGTTCTTTTTTTGCTACGAGACTGTCGTGAAATTTAGCTAAAATTTCATTTTGATATGCATATGGAACAAACGATTTGGTATCAACAGCTAATCCTTTTTTAGTTACCGCACGAAGATCACCATCTTTGTCATAGGTGAGTTTCACAGTAGCTGTATGATCATGATCGAAGAATAATTTTCCTCTGGTCACTTCAGAAGTTAACTTACTTGTAATGTTAAGAGTATAATTTTGTGTCGTATCTACAGTATGATCATTTCCTTCAAAGACCAAATCAATTGTATAAACTGCACCACCAATAGTAATAGCAGCTTCAAGATGTGGTTTTCCGTCGCCTTTATCTTCCCATTTAGTGCTTTCGCCTGGCTTACCCGCTTTTGCTAAAATCGCTTTTACGACATTTCCGATCTTAGGATCTTTTTTATTGTTTTCTATATCAATACTTTCCTTTGCAGTTCCTATTGTTACTACCGCACCATTTGTTACAACTTCTTTTAACAAATGAACCGCAGCAACGGTATCTGTATAATCTTTTAGATCTTTAATTTGTTGTTCAACAACGTCTCGACTTGCGCCCATCTTAATTTTCCCCGTTAAATAATTTTTAGACTTTAATTTTTAAGTTAGGTCATTGTGGGTTTTATTTGAATATTTAGGCCATAATTTACCTAATGGTTGGCATTATACAAAAAGAACCTTAAGTGACCATTAAGCGGTTGTATTGAAAATAAATTGTTCATCTATTAATGCAGCAAGCGGGCATGTTAAATTCGGAAAACTATAAAAAAGTGTGTGAAGACACTTCAATTCTAACTCAGAAAGAAGTCATTCATTTGTTCTGTAATCTTGCTTATATGAAGTTCTGAGTTCTATGTAGGTGAATTTATTGAAATGGTTGAGATGCATCAATTAATTAAAGGTTTAAATAATAAAATTTGCTTTAATATGGTCATTTGTGTTATATTTTAGCCCTTTGAGAACAATTTAGGGACAGTAATGACTGGAGATAATGACACTAGATGCTTAGATGCACCGAGGCTGAGAACGAGTACTCAAACGATTATCAAAGCTTTAAAGCCTGAAACCCAGGAATTAATGCAATCCTCTGCTCCTGGATCTGAGGGAGGAAATGATAAAGAAGTAAAAGTAGATGGAAACAATATTTTTCTTAATCGTTTAAATAAATTGGGTTTGGGGAGTGACCCTCGAATGATCACTCTTATTGGGAGATATCCTCAGTTTGGTAATCGTTTAATTTCTGTATTTAAGGCATTGAGAGAACTGAAAATTCCTCTGACTGATCAACTCGAGAATATTATTAACCAAAATATTTCTAATATAGGTGGAGTTGTCAATTTATTGGGAGTGATGAATGAACTCGATATCAATCCTAATTTTGTGCCAATGGAGCTTTTGTTTCAGGCTGCACGCTCCGATTCAACTGTGGCACAAAGCGTACGAACGCTACACGATGGACGTCTTCTTGATAAATCGAGTTTTAATTTAATCCTTGCTTATCCTGATGAATCACTCAATATTGTCCAATTACTTATTGAACTTCAGGAGCATGCATACAACCCTGACTTTTTAATCGATAAACTTCGTGAGAGTTTGATTTCGACAACACACCTGGGGACAACGCTTAATCTGCTTAGTTTATTATTAGCTAAAGACATTTATGATCTTGGTATCGTTGATATTCTTTTAAAACAAGATCGATTCATCGATAGAATTTATGAGGGTGCTCGAAAGCTTTCAGAAGTACCCGAATTGTTAAGTAACTATTTTTACTTACTTGAAAAAAATCCCGAAAATGCCAATATTTTTGCGAAAAATCTTTTGTTATTACACAGCGAATCACTTATTAGCCATTGTTCACCAAGGGAAGACTTTTTAAAAGTAAGTCAATTGGGTGTCGGGGCATTTCATTTTATGAATTATTTGCAGAAAGCAGGCATGTTGAATGCTGAGAATTATCAAAAAATTTATGAAAATAATAGCTTTTTAGAAAGGACAGACGTCGTTACAAAATTAACCAGTCTTCCTTTAATGACTCAATTCACGAAACATGAATTAGGAAAAATGTTGGCTTTAGTGGCTAAACCTGCAATTTCCATTACCCTGAGCGATGTTCATCGATTTATTGATGTCTTAGAGGATCATCAAATTTGTAATAGTAAGCAGGGCACGCGGCTGCCTCAAGGGCGTTAATCAGTAAGCAAGCAGTGAAACGTACTTGCTTTTCTTTTCATAAAAGGCATTTTTCCATGCCTTTTATGTCGAACTTAAAAGATGCATCATATTTTTTTACGGGCTTGGTAGTGCCTTAAGTTGTTGTATCTTAAGCTGTTGTATCTTAATCTGTTGTATAATTACTTGCTGTTGCGCCGCCTCTTTTTGCTGTTGGGCGGCAATCGAGTCATTTGTTGCATTAATCGCATGTTCTTGCTCAATGACGGCTTCACTGTCTATCGATGTATCTGCATCTGTTGGTACATCGGGATAAGCCACTTGTGGTGGATTATATCCAGGCGCATAAGTGTAATGCATCGGTTGATATGTGGTACCAACTACATAAGCGGATGGTTGTCCACAGCCTGTGAGAATAAGTATCATTCCCAAGCTAATAAAATAGGTAACTTTTATCATAAAAATCGCCTTTAAGGCATACAGGAAATCAACGTATAACCTTTTTGGTTAATTTGTATAATTATAGAACAAAAAGAATGTTAATTTAACAATTTGGTGCGCACGAATTGAAACCAGGGGTATTTATGTATATTTGAAAACCTGGCGTCATTGACCCCAGGCTTACGGTTCAGCCTTTATAAAGACTCGAGGAAACTTCCTAGATTAGGCTTTAGACCCAAACGATATTGATACACTACATAGAAAGCCATAATGTTTTTTAAATAGTTACGTGTTTCTTGCCAGGGAAGGGTCTCTATCCATACATCAATTTCTTTAGGGGGATGCGTTTTTAACCAATAAACTACCTGCTTGGGCCCAGCATTATATGCTGCCGCAATGAGTATGGGATGGTTATCGAATCGTTTTGCAAGTTGTTTTAAATAAGCTACTCCGATATTGATGTTCTTTTGAGACACGAATAATTGCTTTTGATCATTGTAAGGAATCTTATCTGCTTTTGAGACCACTCTCGCTGTATAAGGCATGACTTGCATTAAACCGCGAGCACCCACGGAAGAAGTCGCGTCGTCTCTGAATCCGCTTTCCTGACGAATGATGGCGTAAATAAATTCTGGAGCAACCGCATATTTTTTAGAGTAAAGCGAGATACTGTCTTTATATGCCAATGGAAATCTTAACGAAAGCTGATTATTGAGGGTCTCATTATTGCTTAAGTAAACCGATTTACCATGCCATTGCAATTGCTTATCTATCCAATAAACCAAAGCGCTTGCCTCGTCTTTAGGTAATTCACTGATGAAATCATTGAGTAGACGTGATGCCTGCAGGGTTTGCTTGGTCATGTAGAGTGTCTGAATTTGATCAATAAAAGCCTGATAGGGCTTCAATACATCCAAATTTGTTGTAGGAATTTCATTGGCAAAACTGGGTGGTTTATTGAGATGAAGGCTCGCAAGAAATCCATAATACTGTCTATTTTTTGCCAGAGCTTCGTAAAGCACTTGTGCTTCTGCTTTTTTCCCTTGTGCTTCTAAAGAACGTGCTAGCCAATATTGCCAACAGGGTTCATCTTTATGTTTTGAATCATTAATTAATGCGGTGACTTGCGCCCAGTTTTTTCGCTTCAAAGCAAAGCGTATTTGCCAATCCAATAACACATCATTGTAATATTGTGGTTTTACTTTGGTGAACCATTGTAATGCATCTTCATGATTACGCATGGCTTTATAAAGAGCTACATGAGCCAAGAAAGATTGTTGTTGTGCCTTGCTAAGCATTTTTGGGGTTTTACTTTGCTGCCATAATTTAAGCGCTTTATCCATATTAATCGAAACCATACGCTTCAGGCCGTAAAGATAGATGTCATCATTTAATTCACCCGGATTTAGTGTGCTGATGTTCCCTGGATTTTGATAAACAGCATTTAAAGCATGCAGTTCTAGTGGATGAGGTTTTTTGTATTTCGTCAATAAATAGCGGGCTAATTGGATATTACGCCGCTCCAAAGCAAGCGCAATTCGTTGAGTAATTAAGTTTTGATCAAAATTATTATCTTTCAGAAGCAAGTCAAACAAACTGTTGCAGGAAGGCGGTCTTGAATCACCACTTAACCATAGTGGAATGGATGCTTTTAATGCTTCTTGTTGCTTTCCCGTATTGTAATATGCAATGTGCTCATAACAAACGAGATTGAGATCATTAGAAGGTTGGTAATATTGGCTAAAGCGAGTCCAATCCTTGCTTTTTGCTAATTCATACAGCCATTTTTCGCGTAATTTGGTTGATAAAGGAGTGGTTCCGCTAATGAACTCCAAGAATGCTGGGGTAGGTGTCGCAGTAGGCAAATTTTGACTAAAGGACAAATAGTTATTAAAACGTTCCATATATTGTTCTCCCGAAAAAGCGAGACAAGTCTGGAAACTAATAAATCCGCATAAGAATAAAATAATTTTTTTCATAACTTTTCTTAATTAATGTCTTTGATGGTTGCTAATTGTCTTCGCATGGCATCAATTGTTTCTTTGTAATTGTCACTTTTGAATACTGCAGCACCAGCCACAAATTGGTTTGCTCCTGCGCGCGCCAAAGTAGCAATATTATCTATGGTCACGCCACCATCGACACAAAGGTCGAGTTGAGGATAGAGTTTGCGGACTTGGGGTATTTTATCAATAATTTCAGTGATAATTTTTTGTCCTCCAAAGCCGGGATTTACGGTCATGATGAGAACAAAGTCGAGTTTATGAGCGCACCAGGTTAATACCTCAATTGGTGTTGCTGGGTTTAATACAAGACCAGCTTCACATCCTAAATCTTTGATGAGCTTTAAACTGCGGTCCACATGTATGGTTGCATCAGGATGAATACTAATTCGTTTTGCTCCTGCTTTTGCGAATGCTTCAATCAATGCATCAACGGGGTTGATCATGAGATGAACATCAATAGGGAGCTTCGGGAAGCGTTTGAGTAAGGCCTCACAGAATGCAGGGCCAAACGTTAAATTGGGAACATAATGATTATCCATAACATCAAAATGAATAAAATCTGCTCCTGCGTTCATAACGGATTCTACTTCATCACCCAGGCAAGTAAGATCTGCAGATAAAATTGAGGGTAAAATGTGATAAGTCATACAGTAATTTTAAAATTTGAATAAGTAGGTATATCATATGCTGTCTTGAAAAAACATTCTACGATGTTAAGCAATGAGTGTGGTATTTAATTGTTTTTGACACAGCAAATGGATGCTTCGCCGAGTTCTTGCATCTTGAGAATTTGGTCAAAATATGAGACAATATGGTTCTATTTCTGCTCTTGTAATTTTGAAACTTATCTCATGATAAGGGTTGTTTACCTTTCGCTAGCTTGAGCCAAAATGGCCTGATTTTCGAGTACTGAAGCGCAGAAAACTCAGAGCAGTGCCAAGATAGTAGAAATGTAAATAGACCCTAGGAAATTACAGAGACCTAATCATGCTTTCTAGGGAGAATAATATGAGTCAAAACTGGCCTACCAGAGACAAAGATTTACAAACCGCCCGGGTGATTATGGAAGAATACGCTAGTGAGCGTGAAAGTGATACGTTAGGTCTTTTTGAAATTGTTGTTGACCAAGCGGAAAAAAAAATGAGTTTCCGGCTATCAGGATGGGTTGTCATTTTAGCAAAACATTTTAATTCAACGTATGGCGTAAGTCAGGGTGATTTTATAACACGACAAGTTATTACACGTTGTCTGACTCAAGGACACACATTACATTAAACAGACCCTAGCCTTAGGGGCCACTAAGTTAATATCGATTTGATGTGAGCGCAGGCGTGAGAAAATTTCTTCGCACGATGCGCCCAATAATCGCGGATAGGTGCTAAGTACTTAAACTTCCCAGGCTTAGAGTACATTCCTCATGTACTCTTAAAATTGATACAGGTATTTATTATAATTTTGTTTGAACTCATCGGAGTTTTGATATTGGACTAAAGCCTGGTTTAGTTTTGTTAATAAGTTAGAATCAGCAGGATTCACAGCTATCCCATAACCATAACCGTATGTAAAGCGTGGGCCTATTAACCTAAATGTGTTTGCTGAATTGGATGCCCAGTAAATAGCTGTTGGGTTATCCAGCAGAATAATATCTACATCTCCGGCACCTAAAGCTGCGAGTTGCTCTTGAATACCGCCATAATACTTAACATTGGGATTTTTTACTCCCATCTCCTGAAGTTGGTCAAAAAATATGGTGCCAGTTTCCAAGCCTATTTTTTTAGTATTTAAGAGATCCAGGCTAAACGTTTCTTTTGTATTAGATGCTCTTTCTAGAAATCGAGAGAAACTTTGCAGATAGGGTAGACTGAAATTGACTAGTTTTGCGCGTTCGGTAGTAATGGTTATCGAGCTGACTGCAACATCTATTTTTTGGTTAGCAACTGCATCAAGTAATTGACTGAAACGCATCACATGAAAGGTACAGGTTCTATTCATGATTTTGCATAGATTGTTCATCATATCAATATCAAAACCAAAGAGTTGATTATGATTCCCTTGCATGACGAACGGAGGAGCAAAGCTTTCAACTCCCACATTCAAGGGCTCGCCTTGAGCAAAAAGTGAAGAAGTGAAACAAACAAACGCAATCAGAATTAATCGGATCATTTTATATTATAGAATTGTTATTGATTTTTATAGATTATATTATAACGGCAGTATTCATTTTGGAATGAAAAAAAGAAAATATATGCAAATCGAAATCCCTGAGTTATTGCAATCAAAAGCATGGTTCATTGAAAAGCATCTGTCCGATTTGCATCATCCCTTGCGCGAAAGCGTCATCAAATTACTCCTTATGAGTGATTATGCATGCAGACAAATTCACCTATTAAAAGCATTTCTCATGGAGGATAAGTGCTGTTCTTTGATGGCACGAGAAGATTATTTTCGTATTTTGAAAAATGTGTCATTTAATTTGCCGCAAGCAGCTTATTTGCGTGCATTACGTCATTTCCGCAATACACATTTTTTGCGATTGCTTCTTCTTGAACTATCCGGTATTGCCAATACAGAGCAGGTTCTGCGTGCATGGTCCGATTGTGCCGATGCGCTTATTTTGCATGCACTTGATTATTGTAAACAAGGATTGTCCTTACGTTATGGTATTCCACGTGATGCAGATGGAAATGAAGTAGAGCTATTTACTCTGGCCATGGGGAAACTAGGGGGCAGAGAGTTGAATTACTCTTCTGATGTTGATCTTATTTTTGCTTATACTGTTGTAGGAGAAACTGATGGTGAAGAGTGTATCGATAATCAGCACTATTTCAGTAGATTAGTGCAGCAATTTGTACAGACCTTACAAAATGTAACCCCAGATGGGTTTGTATTTCGAGTCGATTTAAGATTACGGCCTAATGGCGATAGTGGTCCACTGGTTTCAAGCTTGGCTGCCATGGAAACTTATTACCAAGAACAAGGTCGTGATTGGGAACGCTATGCTATGGTTAAGACACGGGTAATTGCAGAAAAGGTGGATGAGATACAGCCCTGGTTTCAGCGATTGATTGTTCCTTTTGTATATCGACGTTACGTCGATTTTAGTGTAATTGAATCGTTGCGTAGTATGAAGGCAATGATAGAGCGAGAGGTGCAAATAAACCCTCGGTTGGATGATATCAAGCGAGGTAAAGGCGGAATCAGAGAGGTAGAATTTGTTATTCAGAATTTTCAGTTAATTCGCGGGGGGCGTTTGCCGCAATTACAAGAGCAAAATGCTTTATCGGCGCTTGCTGTTTTGAAGTGTGAAAAATTGTTACCGCATACGGATGCTTTAAAACAGGCATATCTTTTTTTACGCAAGCTCGAAAATACACTCCAGAGTTTAAATGATCAGCAGACTCACTCTTTGCCAGAGGATCTCGTAAAACAAAAACAAATTACTTTGGGCATGGGGTATCTTTCCTGGGATGATTTAATTAACAAATTACATAAATACCAGCGGATTATCAGTTATGCTTTTCATTCAGTGCTTGGCCAAGTCAAAGATTATGAAGATGAGAAAAGATTACTCACGAACCAGTTAGCTAGCCTTTGGCAAGGACATGTTGAAACTACGATGGCAATTAATTTATTAGCCAGCTTAGGTTTTGCGAATGCTCCCCATTGTTATCAGATGATTCATTCCTTTCGCCATAGTCCGCGTTGTCGACGTTTAACACAGGGCGCACGAATGCGTTTGGACCGATTCATGGTGATGTTACTTGTTGAATTGACTCACGTTGAAAAAACGGACGAAGTTTTATTACAAGTAATGCATTTGCTCGAGAATATTGTGGGGCGTAGCGCGTATCTTGCTTTATTAACTGAGAACCCACAGGTTTTAACCGAATTATTGTTTTGGTTCGCTCAAAGTCCATTTATTACTTCCTTGTTAGTAAATCAACCCTTTTTATTGGAAGTTTTGCTGGATCAGGGTCAAGAATGGCGACCTCAGTCGCTGCATCAATTACAAAGACTATTAACTGAAAAATTAGCGCATCATCATGATGTTGAAGTGCAAGAGGAAATCTTACGTCAATTTAAGCTAACCAATTGGTTAATGGCTGCGCGTGCAGAACTTTATGGATTCTGCAAAGCTGTGCGTATTGGACAATTTTTGTCGGATGTGGCTCAGGTCATTGTAAGTCAGGTTTTAGTCATTGCCAGCGAACAGTTGTGTTTGCGGTATCCAGAAATGGAGCAAGCAAAATCACATTTTGCAATCATAGCTTATGGAAAGTTAGGTAGTCGTGAAATGAATTACGCTTCTGATTTGGATTTGGTGTTTTTACATTCTGCAAAAATATCAGAAGAAGCATTAATTACTCGTTTAACTCAAAAAATTTTGCATATGTTGACTACTCGTTCCCAATCTGGAGTACTTTATACGGTAGATACACGTCTTAGACCTTCAGGAGCAGCGGGACTATTGGTGAGTCATGTCGATGCTTTTGTTGAGTATCAAAAGAATCAGGCATGGACTTGGGAGCATCAAGCTTTATTAAAAGCACGTATTTTGACAGGAAATGCAAGGATTAGGCATGCTTTTTTGCAGTTGAAAAAGTCCGTATTGTTATTGGCGCGTGATAAACCTACATTACTGCATGATGTATTGGCGATGCGATCCAAAATGGAGCAACATCACGATCGAAATCCTATCTCTGGTGGTCTGTTGGATTTGGAATTTTTAGTGCAATTTTTAATGCTTCATTTAGGGGATCCCTCCTTAGCTCGCTATACAAATACATTAAGCCAACTCCATCATTTATTTCTAGCAGGGGTCTTAAATAAAGAACATTACTCTTTTTTAAAGAAAGCATACAAAAAACACCATCAATTATTGCATCAAAATTTATTGCGCCCAGGGATTGGAGAGAACAAAAACATGCAGGATGAAATACTGGCTGTATGTAAAACGCTTTTTAATAGAGCTTTTGCATAACCCGTTCTTTTCATAATCACATTTGCGAAGGCAGGGATCCATTCTTCAAAATAGTTTATAACTAAAATTAAGCCACGAGGATTGTTTAAGGATAGAATATCCAATTAAGGCTCAGGATGTACATGGCAAATGGACCCCTGCCTTCGCAGGGCTGACAGAGCGTTCAGACTTGATTGAAATGTTACTATTTTATGGGAATTCATCATGCGCGAAAACCAATTCTCGTTCACGCTAGATAGACTGGGGCCGTGCATATTCTGTCATCCCTGCGAAGGTACACTACTGTCCGGTAAAAATTTTGCTCTCCTGCAATAGGTAATGTCCCTAAATTTTTTTTGTAGGCTCTTCAGCATTCATCTAGGCACATCACTTAATCTTGCTTCGATCTGCTCCCTCTCCCGCGCAAGGAATTTGAATAGTAAGATACTGTTCTTCTCGGGAAGAGGGTTGGGGAGAGGGGATGTCAAGAATCGGTTAATGTGTACAAGATGGCCTCAATAACCGATGCTGTTTGTTGTAGTACATCATTGTTCCAAAAACGCATTACTTTGAACCTTGAACATTTAGCCAAGCTGTTCGTTCTCTATCGTAGCTTTGATTATCAAGAAGCTGGCTACCGTCAAGTTCAATAATTAAGCGTTTTTCTAAGCAGACAAAATCAACACTATATATTCCTATTGGAACTTGTCGTT
>NZ_LNXS01000036.1:34146-115604 GCF_001467525.1 Legionella anisa | reverse complement strand
GATCAAAAGTTTCCATCGCTTGCATCTTTTTTTTAGCGATTCAAAAATGAGAGGATCACTCAGGGCGAAGCCGTAACCCGGGTTACGCTTCGCTGCACCCAGGCTACGTTATTCACGATTGATTTTTAATAATCTCATCAAGAGAACAATTTTTATCCATTGCTTCCTGGACCCACAAACCCACCTGATGATGCGCATCCCTAAAAGGCATACCTTGTAAAACCAAGGATTCCAATACTGCAGTAGCATTCAGATAACCGCTATTGGCTTTCTGCTCCATCACGTTTGTATTAAAGTGGATGCTTTCAAGAAAAGGAGTAATTATTTCCAGGCACGCGGTCAAGGTATTTATTGTATCAAAAAGACACTCTTTGTCTTCTTGCATGTCCTTGTTGTATGCAAGCGGTAATCCTTTCATTACCGTTAGAATACCCATTAAATGCCCAAAAACTCGACCGCTTTTCCCCCTGATTAACTCCAGAACATCTGGATTTTTCTTGTTAGGCATCAACGATGAGCCGGTAGCAAAGGCATCATCAAGAGTAATAAAACCAAACTCTTGAGTAGCCCAAAGAATCAAATCTTCAGCAAGACGCGACAAATGCATCAAAATGATGGAAGCAACAGAACAAAATTCAATAATAAAATCTCGATCGCTTACTGCATCAAGTGTATTCTCAATCACTCCGTTAAAGCCCAGAGTTTCTGCAACCCACGCTCTGTCTAAAGGGAGCATACTTCCTGCTAAAGCCCCAGCGCCTAGAGGAGAGAAATTCATCCGTGTATGCCAATCGTGCAAACGGCCTAAATCGCGTTGAAACATTGCCAAATAAGCAGCAAAAAATTGTCCTAAATAAATTGGCTGAGCTTGCTGCAAATGGGTATAACCTGGGATTTTATCTTCAGCATGATGACTCTCCAACTTTTCCAAAGCCTGGTTTAAGCGCTGCAAAAGCAGATTAATCTCCCCACCTGCATCACGAGCATACAATCTTAAATCCAGGGCAACCTGATCATTTCGACTTCGACCTGTATGCAGCTTTTTACCCACATCACCAATTTTAGCAATAAGTAATTGCTCCACAAACATATGAATATCTTCACAAGACTCATCAAATTCATGGATACCCTTTCCTATTTCATGGCTTATTTCTTCAAGACCATTGCATATTAAATCTGCTTCACCCTCGGAAATAATTTTTTGTCGTGCAAGCATTTTTGCATGTACCTGACTCCCGACTATATCGTGAGCATAAAGCACCTTATCAAAAGCCAAGGAAGCATTAAAATGCATGACACCCGGATCGAGTTCTTTTTTGAATCGCCCTCCCCATGTTTTATGAGCCATTATTTATCTCCCATTATGTACCTTGCCATACACCTGTGCTGATAAAGAAAATAAATTGATAAATCCTTCAGCATCCTGTTGGTTGTAAACACCATCCTCTTCAAAAGTAGCTAATGCAGGATCATGCAAACTAAATGGAGAGTGCATTCCATAAGGAATAATGTTTCCTTTGAATAATTGCAAGCTTACAGTCCCAGTCATATGCTGTTGTGTTACATCAATTAATGCATCCAATGCATTTTTGGCTTGGGAAAACCATCGTCCCTCATAAACAAGATTGGCATAAGTTTGCTGTAATGACTGTTTTAAATGCAAAGTTGATCGATCAAGACATAGACTTTCAAGCATCTGATGCGCCTTATAAAGAACAGCAGCCGCAGGTGCTTCATATATTCCTCTGATTTTCATTCCAACCAATCGATTTTCTACAAGGTCTGCAACCCCAATTCCATGAGCACCTGCAATTTTATTTAACTCTTTAAGCAACGCCACTGAATGCATTTTTTTTTCATTCAAGGCAACAGGTACGCCGTGATCAAACTCAATGCTTACTAATTCAGCATTGTTTGAGGATTGTTCTAAAGATGCAGTCATCAGCAATAAGTCATCAGGCATAGGTTGACCTGGGTCTTCTAAAACACCCCCTTCATGCGAAATATACCAAAGATTATGATCGCGTGAATAAGGTGACTTAGGTGTAACCGGCACTTCAATACCATGCAATTTGGCATATTCAATGGCCTCTTGTCTGGACTTAATTTTCCAGGATCTCCATGGAGCGATAATTTTAAGCTCCGGAGCTAAAGCTTTTACCGTATATTCAAAGCGAACCTGATCATTACCTTTTCCAGTGGCTCCATGGGCAACAGCATCTGCGTTTTCCAACAGGGCAATTTCAACCAGTTTTTTTGCAATGAGCGGTCGAGAAATGGTACCTAGAATATATTGGTTTTCATAAAGTGCTCCTGCTTTAACCAATCGCCACAGATAGTCGCTAACAAATTCATCTTGGACATTCATCACGTAGGCTTTTGAGGCACCACTTTTTATTGCTTTTTCTTTAATCGCCGTTAAATCTTCATTTTGTCCTAAATCACAAACCATCGCGATAATCTCTGCCTGCTGGTAATGTTCTTTAAGCCATGGAATCATTACCGAAGTATCCAAGCCACCCGAATAGGCAAGGACAATTTTTTTAATCGATTCAGTCATGGTTTACTCCTGGTAGTATTTTTTTAAATGTAAAATAGGTTCAGCCAATTCCTTAGGTACTACATCTGCGACTAGCTGTCCCCCTTTTAGAACAATTAATCGATCGGACATTTTGCTTAAGAAATCAAGATCGTGGGAGGCAATTACCATCGTAACTCCTAAAGATTTCACAGTATTTAATAAGTTAATTACTTCATCAATCGTTGCCAGATCAAGACCTGATGTAGGCTCATCACAAAGTAATAAGTTGGGTTTCATCATCAAGCTACGTGCTAAAGCAACTCGTTGTTTTTGCCCTCCAGATAATTGGTGGGGATAGGCAGATGCTTTATCGCTAATTCCCAAACTCAGCAGTAACTCATGTGCCTGTTCTTCATGAGGTACCATTTTATTGTGTAGACGAGGGGCATACACCAAATTGTTCATCACAGTCATATGTGGAAAAAGTTGGAAATCCTGAAACATAAAACCACTTTGACCGGCTACTTCAATCGTACCTGAATCCAAAGTTTCTAATTGTTGTATACAACGTAGCAATGTGGATTTTCCACTTCCTGATGGACCGGCCAAACCAAGTACCGTTTGGGCGTGTACGTTTAAGTTAATATTATTTAATATGGTTAGCGAACCAAAATATTTACAGGCTTGCTTAATGGCTAACATAAAGCCCCCTTTGTTCCATTTTCTTGCCTAGGAACTCAATCAAGAGCACCATACCATAGTAAAAACAACCTGCAATGCACAGTGGAACAAAATAGGTAAATTGCTCTGCAGCCACCGATTGCGCTCTGCGCATCAAATCCATTCCTCCTATAGTTGCAATCAAAGCAGTTTCTTTCAGCAATGCAATCATTTCATTAATGTATGCAGGGAAAATATTCTTAATGACTTGCGGTAAAACAATATCCTTCCATAGATAAAAACCAGGCACTTGCAGCGTTTTTGCTGCCTCAAACTGCCCCTTTGGCAAATGTTCTATTCCTGCTCTCAGAATCTCAGCAATATAAGCGGAGCTGTTTAAACCAAAAGTTAAAAGTCCTGCTACTAAAATATTTGCCTTGATACCAATTAATGCAGGTGCAGCAAAATAGATAAAACTAAGTTGTAAAATTACTGGAGTCCCTCTCATTATCGAAACAAAACCATTTATTATTGGTTTCATAATCCCTTGGTGTCGCAATAAAGCCAGTGCTGTTCCTAATAAAGTCCCTATCAGTAACCCACCGAATAACAGAATCAAAGTAACTAAAGTTCCCTCGCCAATATAGAGAACATTTTGTTTTAACTCTTCCATTTTGTGTCCTCCAACCATTTTTTCTTGAGTGCAGCAAGCTCACCACTTTGCTCCAGTTCAAATAAAACATGATTTATTTTGTGAGTTAATTCAGAATTCTTTTTCAGTGCCAAACCATAACCATCTGCTGATTGAGCAAGAATCGCAAAGGATAGTCCAGGATTTTTCTGACTAAATACCGCACCTTGAACTCCATCAACAAGTACCAAATCAACATGACCAGCCTTTAGGGCTGCGATGGTTTGATTGTTATTATCCATTACGAGAAGGCTGGCATTTGGCATATTCTTTTTTAACCAAATTTCCATGGTACTGCCTAATTGAACTGCTATTTTTTTATCAGCTAATTGCTTCACATCGTTAATCGGCTTTTGTTCAGGAAAGACAGCGGCCATACTTTCGAAATAATAAGGCTTAGTGAAATCAAAATTCTTTTTTCGCTGTTCTGTAATCGTGATCGTAGAAATTGCTGTATCAACCTGTCCTGTACTTAAAGCAGGTAAAATACTGCTGAATTGCATGGTATCAAAAATTGCTTCCTTACCCAGTTTTTTGGCAATCAAGCGCGCTAAATCAATATCAAACCCTTTGATTTCACCATGATCGTTATATTCAAATGGTGGATATTCTGCAGCAACTGCAAAATGAATATATTGCCCCCCATCATTGGAAATCTTTGCGTAGCAAAGAGAAACAAAAAAGGCAAAACCTGCTAAAAATGTAAAGAATATTTGTTTCATTTGAATATACATCCAGTTTTTATGCGTTTTTTCAAATTTATCAATCTTGACTTGCCCTGTCAAGATATTTTGAATATAATTTCATTAAAAATGATTTTGTATTCACAAAACACACATAAAGTGGAGAGATACATGAGCCAAGATGCTGCTCTTGATGGGCATATATTAAATATTGTGCAAACAGAGAAAATTGCGGAACAAATTGATTTGCAAACCAGTTTAAAGGAACGAGGCTATACTATTCCTCAAGCAACTCTATCGCGAAGATTGAAAAAATTAAAAATCGCGAAAATAGGGGGTACTTATCAAGTAGTGGATTTCAATATACCCAACCTGCCTTTGGTATTGAATATGCAAGTATCCGATTATGGTCTTATCGTGCTTCATACACATCCTGGCAACGCAAACAGTCTGGCTTTTTTTATTGACAGAAAATTCGTGTCTTACTCACCTCAAACCACTCAAAACTCAAGTATATTAGGTACAATTGCTGGTGATGATACCGTGCTTCTTATTGTAAAAAGCAAGGAACAATTACACCATGTAATTCATTTATTACAGGATGAATTTCCTTATCTGAAAAAATAATCAAATTATGTAGCCTGGGTGCAGCGCAGCGAAACCCGGGTTTTCGGAATATGAATAAACCATTGATCCCGGGTTTCGCTGCGCTGCACCCAGGCTATAAATCATCCGGCTACAACTACTTTTATATTTATAAGTTATAACATCCTCGTTATAATATGGCGTTCATTCTGTGAGGTACCATTTTATGACCATCTCAGCACAAGATTTAGAGAAAATTTCTCAATTAGCCTATCTGGATACGGATATAGAACATTCGCCAAAACTCATTGAAGATATTAACGCAATCATGAATTTTGTCGATCAACTGCGCTCTGTTAATACCCAAGAGATTGAACCGCTTTTTCATCCTCTTGCCTTAAGTCAACGTTTAAGACCTGATGCGGTTACTGAAGAAAATTGTCTGGTTGAATTAGAGACCCTTGCACCACAATTCGAACACGATCTTTATTTAGTACCTCAAGTTATAGACCAGAGTAAATAATCATGGAACATTTATCATTAAAGCAATTATCTCAGGATTTACATCATAGGAAACTCTCTAGTGTTGAATTAACGCAACATTACCTAAAGCAAATTCAAAAACATAAAGATTTAAACGCCTTTATTAGTTTAGATGAAGAGCATGCGCTTCTTGAAGCTCAAAAAGCAGATCATCAGTTTAAAAATGGGAATGAAAAAATCCTTACTGGCATCCCTATGGCATTAAAAGATTTGTTTTGTACCAAGCGTATGCCAACTACGTGTGCTTCTAAAATGCTTGAACAGTTCCAATCACCTTATGAAGCGACTTTGGCCAGTAAGTTACTTGAACAAGGCTCGATTCTGATAGGTAAAACGAATATGGACGAATTTGCCATGGGTTCGTCTAATGAAAACAGTTACTTTGGTGCGGTAAAAAATCCGTGGGATAAAGAACGGGTTCCTGGTGGTTCCTCGGGTGGCTCAGCAGCAGCCGTAGCTGCCGGTTTGGTCCCTTTCGCTATAGGCTCTGACACAGGAGGCTCGATACGCCAACCGGCTGCCCTTTGTGGAATTAGTGGAATTAAACCCACTTATGGACTCATTTCCCGCTACGGAATGATTGCTTATGCATCCAGTCTGGATCAGGCCGGACCTTTGGCCAGAAGCGCTGAGGATCTCGCATTGGTGCTTCAAGCTATGGCAGGATTTGACCCCAAAGACTCTACATCGGTTGATGCAACAATTCCCGATTATTATGCCGAACTCAAAAAACCCTTACCCAAATTAAAAATTGGACTCCCTTCATGTTTTTTTCAACCCCAGGTGGAGCAAGAAATACAAAATGCGATTCGTGAAGCAGTAAAAACTTTCGAAAGCATGGGCGCCGAAATTATTCAATTGAATTTAGAACTCCAACCTTTATGGGTACCTTGTTACTATGTGGTTGCGTGCGCTGAAGCTTCATCCAATTTATCACGTTATGATGGTTTGCGCTTTGGTTATCGCAGTGATCATGCAACAACATTAACTGAGCTCATTCGTAATACTCGCAGTGAAGGATTTGGTATCGAAGTAAAACGCCGAATTCTTACTGGTACTCACGTTCTTTCATCGGGTTATTTTGATGCCTATTATTTGCAAGCACAAAAAATTCGTCGTCTTATCCAAGAAGAACTGGTCACAACTCTAAAATCGGTCGATGTTATTCTCGGACCAACATCCCCAACGTGTGCATTTAAACTGGGTGAAAAAATTGCTGATCCAATTCAAAATTACTTGGCTGACGTGTTTACTGTAGCTGCTAACCTTGCTGGACTCCCTGCAATTTCCATACCCGCAGGCTTTGCTAAAGGGCTACCTATAGGCATGCAACTCATGGGCAAACATTTTGGTGAAAGCCACTTACTCCAAATAGCTCATCATTATCAACAACAGACCAACTGGCATTTGGCCAGTCCAAACCAATAAAGGTGAATTATGGAATGGGATACAGTCATTGGCCTTGAAGTACATATTCAGCTCAAAACAAAATCAAAACTTTTTTCTGGTGCATCTACTGCTTTTGGTTCTGCCCCTAATTCTCAAACCTGCTTTATCGATGCAGGATTTCCTGGTGTTTTGCCTGTATTGAATCAGGAAGCAGTAATTATGGCAATTCAATTTGGTTTGGCCATTCAGGCGGATATTAATGATCAATCTGTTTTTGAGCGCAAAAATTATTTTTATCCCGATTTACCCAAAGGCTATCAAATTAGCCAATTTCAAAAGCCCATAGTCAGCAATGGTAAATTGGTAATTACTCTAAATGATGGCACTGAAAAAGAGGTGATGATCGTACGTGCCCATTTGGAAGAAGATGCAGGTAAATCATTACATGGGGTTCATTCAGGCTACAGTGGAATTGATCTTAACCGAGCAGGAACCCCTCTATTGGAAATAGTAACTACCCCTTGTTTGTTTTCAAGCCATGAAGCAGTGAGCTATCTCAAAAAACTGCATCAATTGGTTCAGTTTCTAGGGATTTGTGATGGTAATATGCAAGAAGGGAATTTCCGTTGCGATGTCAACCTATCTCTAAAACCCAAAGGTTCATCTGTTTTAGGAACACGAACGGAATTGAAAAATTTGAATTCATTTCGTTTTATCGAGAAAGCTATCGCTTACGAACAAGCACGACATCAGGATATACTGGAAAGTGGCCAACACGTAATCCAAGAAACTCGTCTTTATAATCCTGACACGCATACAACGCACGCAATGCGCAGTAAAGAAAATGAAAATGATTACCGATATTTCCCAGATCCTGATTTATTACCAATACAAATCACCCGATTCCTCATTGCGGAAGTAAAGAATAATTTACCGGATTTGCCAGAGAAAATTCATGCTGAATTAAAAAACACCCCCTCTCTCAATGAGGAAGACATTAATTTTATTCTTTCTTCACCTGCAGCGTATCGTTTTTTTAAATCAGTTAAAGCTCGATGCCGTGCCCCAGCAAAGATGATCATTAATTGGCTAAAAGGTCAATATGCTGCAGCTTTGAATGAAGAGAATTTAACCTTTGATACCCCGCGTATATCCGCAGAATTAATAGCAAATCTACTCGATAAGCTGCATGAGGGTGCTATTTCTTTAAACAATGCACGTTCTATTTTTACTTTATTGTGGGCTGGTGAAAAAAATATTGAAGTAATTATCGAGCGCGAGGGATATCAGCAGGTAGATGATACTGCTGCTTGGGAAGAGCTGATTATTAAATTGATTCAGCAGTACCCTGAACAAGCAGCGGATTACAGAGCAGGAAAAGAAAAATTATTGGCCTTCTTTGTGGGACAAATAATGAAACAAACCAAAGGAAAGGCGAATCCCGAACAAATCAATACTCTACTAAAAAAACATTTGGCAGGTAATTAATATTGAATAAAAAAAGATTTTAATTCATATTCCGAAAGAATACTCTCTCCCCCGTGAGTTCTAATTAAGCAAGTTTTATCAAGAACATTGTGGGTTATTGACGGCTGCATTTGGGAATGCCTGCTTTTTTATCTCCTGGTATGGTTCATTACTGTTATCTACTCCAAGATAGAAATTCTTCACAATTTTATGTACTTTATCCCCAACGACTCCCGACGTCTTAAGCCCATGTAAATTAGACTGAGTTGAAAATACAAGGAATTTGGAGTGTCCTTTCGTTTGCCAGGCTTCATCAATACCCAAAAGTCGTTGTAAACTGAGCATGCGGCTTGTACCGAAATAACTGCCACCTTTGGTGATTTCTTTTTGAGCACCAGACTCCTTGGTTGCTTTATCATGAGCGTTTTTAATAATCAGGAGTAGGTTGCTTTCACGATCTAAAGTATTAATTTGCGAGTTAAGTTCTTTTTCTAATGACTGGCAATAGCTGAGCTTCTCGTGATTTCTTGATTTATGGAAAAATTTTACAGAAAATTTTTTTTGCTCGCTTTCTAAAGTTTCTCTATATGTTTTTATTAATGAGATTGCTTCTAGCAGCCGATTTTTCTTTGTTAGTGAGGCCTCTTTATTTACTTGATCACTTGGAGCGGGAACGCCCACTTGACGGCCTTCTATTTTTTGTTGGACTTCACTGCTCGTCTTACTGATTTGCTGTAAAAAAGATTCGGCTTCTACCTTTTTTTTCTGAATGGATTGTTCAATCGTCTCAATAGCCCGGATAGTTTGTTGATGTATTTCCGAGGTACCCTTAATCCCTTTTTTGATACGCTGTATTTCTTGCTCTTTTTCTGCAATAAATCGGATGAGTTCTTGAAGTTTCTGAGCTTCTGAAGGGATTAGCAGTTCACCTGCTTTTTGTGTGATACTGCCTTCAATAGTTTTTACTTGCTTAAGTAGTGTTGCTAAGCTCTTTAAATCTGTGGCTTGCTTCACAATCAATTCAAAGTTCATGATGTGCTGATCAAGCTTGAATTGTTCCTTCTTAATCTCTTCTTCCACAGAGGTTTCTTTACACTCCTCCATGATTTCATCCATAATGCGTTTTCTTCCAGCAAAGTGCTTTCTGAATGTTGAGATGGACTTTTCACCAAATAAATGGTCAAATTCCCGCTCAAATGCAACAGATGATTCTAGTGAATAGTTCGAAAGCAACTCAAGATAACCGATTTTCATTAATCTCAAGTTTTCCTGATTTACATCGATGTCAGCCTTTGCTGATTTTACTAAAGACTTAGCTTTCAGGATTAGTTGTTGATTGCGAAGAGCCTCTACTTCCTTTTTAAATGCATCCAGTCGATTGATAACGTTCCTATTGAGAGTCGTCGAGTCCTCAACGTCTTCAATTGACGGATATTCGCCCTTAGTTTTTGGCTGCCTTGAATAATGTTCATTCAAAGCACGCTTATCACGAATCGTCTTTGTTTTGATATCTTTTTCTTCTAAGGATAAGGCTAGAATTAAGCCATTTAAGAATTCCAAATACTTCTCGGAATATTTTGAGGTATCAAACTGAATAGAGGTGTATAACTCAATTTTTTCTCTATTTGATTTAATGTATTCTTCGAGGTTTTTATTAAACCCTATTTCAGCGAACTCTTTAACTTGCTCTAGAAGTGTTCGCTCAGTGGAAATTTCTCTTTGGTTTGCATAAATGGCTCGCAGCTGCTGATTTCTCATATTACGCGTTACATTAAAAACAGAATGACTATATTATAATCTAAATTGACAACAAATTAAACATATTTCAAACCAAATGAAAATACAATTTACATTAAGGGCAAAATAGGGTCATTTTAAAATATGAACATAGCTATTGATCTATCTAATTAACAAAATCCAGAACATGGAATTCAGTCCTTTCATAGTGCACTGGAACTGGAGCTTATTTTGTTTCAGGGGTTCTTTAAGCGGATAATGAAGTAAAAAGAGTCAGTCGATAAGCCGGGTTCTGTCATGGACAATCATTCATCTGGGACATGCGTCACCACATGCCTCAAGCGACCTACCCGAATCCCGTGCGGGTCACACGTAATGACTTTTCAGTCAAATGGACTCCTATTTGGTCTTGCTCCGAGTGGGGTTTTCCCTGCCACGTCTGTTACCAGACGCGCGGTGCGCTCTTACCGCACCATTTCACCCTTACCTCTAAGAGGCGGTATATTTTCTGTGGCACTTTCCGTAGGTTCACACCTCCCAGGCGTTACCTGGCACTCTACCCTCTGGAGCCCGGACTTTCCTCCCTTTGCAAAACAAAGAGCGATTGTCTGACCAACTCTGTTATCAATAGTAGCAGAGTGCCTAGCCAAAGACCACTATATTGGGAAATTAATATATGAAAAAACCAGCGAGGTCGTTCTTAATCAATTAGAAATCACGAGTTCCAATAAATTCGTCATCAAAATAACGCTTTAACTTGGTGCGCAAAGTACCACGGCTTACACCAAGAACACGAGCAGCTTTTGATTGATTGTAACGAGTTAACTCCATAACAGTACGAAATAACGGCGCTTCAACTTCTTCAACAATTAATTGATATAAATTCAAGTTAGAATCTTTATTATTAACACTGGTTAAATAACCCTTAACAGCATGAATTACTTGATGTGAAAGTGCTTCGCTGCTTTGCACCATTGTTTCTGTGCTCATTTAAGTCTCCTAGTACAGATTAATTAAATAAAATTATGCCCAGTACATACACTCACCGAACACTATGGCCTATATAGTACCAAACATCTCAAAGAGTGTAAATATTGTTTTAATGATATTCATTTCTTAAGGAAATATTAAGTCAAAAAAATTTTACCATTTTACAAGTTAAATGGACAAGGCGAATTTATTATTTAATTAATGTGTTAGGGTTATTTCTATTAAGCATAGGAAAATAATAAGAAAAATTGCATAATTTTTACTCGATCGCTCAAAAAATTACGAAATTGTATTTATTTTTAAATTATTCTGAATAAACTGCTCGTAATTGAGTTAATTAAGGATAAAGATGACTAGAAAACATACCAGTGATTTACATTGCCATCTTAATGGAAGCTTGAGTTTGTCGTTTCTGGAAAAAACAGCCAAAAAAAATAACTGCATAGAAATATATGAAGAATTAATTCGAGTACGTACAGAATATCTCCAAAAAACAACGCAGCAGCCAGAAAGTGGTTATTCCAAAGAGTTAATTGCGATTATTTGGAAACAGTTTGGCTTGGTGCATAAGATTATTCAGAATCTAATTGATATTTCTGATGGCGTAGTGGATGTAGTAGAAAGTTCAAAAGCTAAGTACCTTGAAATTAGAACGACGCCCAAAGAAATGGCAAATGAAACGCGTGATAAATATATAGACTCATTCGTATTTGGTCTACTCCAAGCAAATCAAAAAATAACGGACAAAAAAGCTGTTGGATTATTGAGCCTGGACAGAACATTACACAATTTAGATGATGCAAATTACTTGATCGATCGCGTACTATCAAGTCCAGATAAAGTTTTAGTCGGTTTGGATATTTCAGGAAATCCTGTGGCAAATAGAACTCTCGCAGGAAATGAGTTAGCCAAGGTAATTCAACTCGCTTTAAATAAAGGCGTGGCTGTTGCGATTCATGCTGGCGAATCCAATACTGCTCAGGAACGGCAAGATACTGATGCAGTCTTAACAGCATTAGAGGAATGGAAATCACAACACCCTGATAAGAACAAAAATCCATTACATGGCAAAGTACGGTTAGGTCATTGTATTTATCTAACCACGCAACAAAAAGATCGCATTAACAAACTTGGCATTCCTATAGAGGTATGTCCCAGCTGCCACAGCAAATTGAATTGGCATCTTGAAACAGAGCCTCACCCCATTACGACAGTTTATCAGGATCTCAGTGATCCGGTCGTCTTAGGTACAGATGATGAGTTAATTTTCGGTGCTTCAGCCAAAGCTGAATTAAATAAATTTTTAGGCTTTTTTTCAAATAAGCAGCAATTAAGCAGAAAACAAATTAAAGAGCATCAATCCAGTTTCCGTTTTTCCATGTAATATATAATTTTTATTCGTGAATACCTGGGATGCTTAAAAATAAGGAATCCCGGGTTGCGCTTCGCTTCACCCAGGCGACATAGCTAAATATGTCTCTAATCTACTGTGAAACTTTCCCCACATCCACATTGACCTGTTTGGTTAGGGTTATTGAAAACAAATTTATAATTTAATCCCTGTTTTACGTAATCAACACTCATATTTTTCAGAAAGGGATAGCTGGACTTATCAATACATGCACTATAGTTTTCAGTCAAAGCAAGAACCAAATCGTCTTTATCAGGAGCGCGTACATAATCAATAACATACGATAAACCAGAACACCCTGTTTTTTTTACCGACAAACGAATCCCGGTATATTCAGAATTTTTTTGCAAATAAGATACCAAGTGTTTTACTGCTGCTTCAGTAAAACTGATTTCAGGCACGGTGCTTTCTATATGATGCATTACTACACTCATTATTACCTCTCGACTCGATTTGTTTTCTTTATTAAAAGCAATGCTTCTTTATAAACATCAATAATCCTTAATGCTATAGGATATTGAGCAACAGGAATATCTAATTCTTTGACAATAAGCTGATAATCAATTTGTGGCACGGCATCTATAGTCTGCCCTTCAAGCTGCCTGCACAACCATTCCAGACTGGCAATTACATAAGGATTACCATTTGTTTTAAAACAAGCTCGGACAATTGTCCCCTCTGAATCACACTGTACATAGAGTTCAATCGTTCCCTGACCTTTTTGGTTGTTTTTAACAACAACCGCAAAATGATCATTTAAATTGATAACCCCTACATGTCTGGGTGAAAAAAAACAATCCTGCACAATTCTATTATACATCATGATGGTGATATTTCATGCAATCGAGTTACTTGTGTGCAAATAACATTAATTGCGTATTCTACTTCTTCTTCCTTAGTAAAACGCCCTATAGATAATCTAATGCTGCTTTGCGCTAAATCATCACTTACCCCTAAAGCTCTCAACACGTAAGAGGGTTGGATACTGGAAGAACTGCAGGCTGAAGTAGTAGATACGGCTAGCTCATTCAATGCTAACAGCAAAGAATCCCCATCTAAACCGGCAAAACTTATATTAAGATTACCCGCAATTCGCTTTTGTTCATCTCCATTGAGTTGAATGCCTGGCAAATGTTTAATACCATTCCATAAGCGCTGACGATAGCTTAAAAGACGGGCTTGCTCCTCCTCCCGTAAACTTTCAGCTAATGCAAATGCTTCTCCCATACCCACAATTTGATGCGTGGCCAAAGTTCCTGAGCGTAAGCCTCCCTCATGTCCACCACCAAAACTTTGCGGTTGCAGACGAATTCGTGGTTTATGCCGGACATAAAGCGCACCTACACCTTTTGGGCCATAATTTTTATGTGCCGATAGCGCCATTAAATCCACAGAAAGATGTTCAAGGTCAATAGAAATTTTTCCAGCACTTTGTGCCGCATCAACATGAAAAAGAATTCCTTTATGACGTAATAAAGTGCCAATAGACCCAATGTCTTGCACTACACCGATTTCATTGTTCACATGCATGATGGATACTAAAATGGTATCTGGTCTCAATGCTTGAGCCAGTTTCTCAAGATCAAGCAAACCATTGGATTCAGGCTCTATATAGGTTACTTCGAATCCATCTTTTTCTAAACGGTCAAAACTATCGAGCACTGCCTTGTGTTCTGTACTCATCGTAATCAAATGCTTACCTTTATTCTTATAAAAGTGGGCTGCGCCTATTATCGCCAAATTATTCGCTTCTGTGGCACCTGAGGTAAATACTATATCCTGGATGGAAGCGTGGATTGAATCTGCAACTTGTAAACGCGCATGCTCAACAGCAAGAGCGGCAACGCGACCGTATTCATGAGTTACTGAAGAAGGATTACCATAATCTCCATCCGGACCTAAATAATGGACCATCCGCTCTACTACACGCGGATCAGTAGGTGTTGTTGCCATATAATCAAAATAAATTGGTATTTTAATTATTTTCTTCACTCCGACCCCTTTTACTTGCCCATTCCAACGATTTTTGTACTTGACTTAACATCCCTCTTAACAAATTTACTTCCGTTTTTTCCAAATTCACGCGATTAAATAATCGACGTACGCGCTGCATTAAACGTCTTGGATTTGACGCTTTTAAAAATTGAATCGCAACAAAAACCTCCCTCAAATGCTCATAAAACTGCTCAATTTCATCTGCTGTAGCATATTCATCCTGACGTAACGCCACTTCTGCTTGGGGTGTTAATAGCTTCATGCGCAACTCATAAGCAATAATCTGTACGGCCTGTGCCAAATTAAGTGAGGCATATTCAGGATTACTCGGGATATGAATATGATAATGACATTTTAGCAGCTCTTCGTTAGTAAGACCTGCATGCTCCCTTCCAAAAACAATCGCAATTTGAGTATTTTCTGATTGTTGACTTACCAAATCCGCACACGATGCAGGAATTAAGCCAGGTAAAGAAAGGCCTCTGGGTCTTGCGCTTGTCCCCAAAATCAGCTGACAACCAACCAAAGCCTCATCTAAAGTTTCAGTAACGACCGCACGTTCCAAAAGATCATCAGCTCCTGCTGCCATTTCTTTTGCTTTATAATCCGGAAAAGATTTAGGCTTAACCAGATACAGTGAATTTAACCCCATAGTTTTCATCGCTCGAGCTGTTGAGCCTATGTTACCAGGGTGAGATGTGGCTACTAGAATAATACGGATTGAACTTAACTTCATAAAAACTTTTATTAATGCATTGAAATGATTATATCATATCATCGAACACCCTTTTTGACGATTTTTGCTTTTTTCATATTTAACCCTATTTGCGCAAAAAAAATATGATAGAATCACCGGTTTTGCACACTCAAGAGTAATATTCATGGAACCACTTTTAAATATAGCAATTAACGCAGCACGATTGGCCGGTGAAATTATAATTCGACATATAGAGCAAGTGGATCGTCTCAAAATTACCGCTAAAAATAACCATGAATATTTTAGCGAAGTAGACATCAAAGCCGAACAAGCCATTATTCATACGATTCATAAAGCATATCCTGAACATGGGATTCTTGCTGAGGAAAGTGGTGTCCAAGAAGGAGATGGCGAGTCAACCTGGATTATTGATCCCCTCGATGGAACATCAAATTATTTACATGGATTTCCTTTCTTTTCAGTTTCTATAGGGGTAAAGGTTAAAGGCAGGATAGAACATGGAGTTATTTACGATCCATTACGACATGAATGTTTTGCTGCAAGCCGAGGACGCGGAGCGCGATTAAATGATAGAAGAATACGCGTTTCCAAGCAAACTCAACTTGTAGCCGCGCTTTTAGGAACTGGTTTTCCATCCCGTGACATCAATGCAGCACAAAAATACTTACCTACTTTTGAAGCATTATTTGGTAAATGTGCTGGAGTCAGAAGAACTGGATCTGCAGCACTTGATTTGGCTTATGTCGCCAGTGGTCGGTTGGATGGATTTTGGGAGTTCGGTTTACGTCCTTGGGATATTGCGGCAGGATCCTTATTAATTCGAGAAGCAGGTGGATTAATTAGCGATGTACAAGGCGGTGATGATTTTCTCAAGCATGGAGACATTGTTGCCGGAACACCTAAAGTCTTTAAATCATTATTACAAACTATTTCCCCTGTTTTGAAATAAGAAAACCGTAGCCTGGGTGAAGGCAGAGCCGCAACCCAGGAATCACTTGTTTCAGATCCCGGGTTTCGCTGCGCCTCACCCAGGCTACAAAGAATTCAGGCCTCAATTTTATTGAATGCCTTGCTTTAATCCGAGAGCTAAAGGAAGCTCATCAGCCAAAGCAGTCCCAAGACTTTTGGACACTCGATCAAAAAGATTTTGCTTACGGGTATAATCGACAACTTCAGGAACTTTAATTACTTCACGAGCTACCTGTCCACTGCTTGCAAGACCATCAATTAGCCCTATTGCTAAAGCCTGCTCACCAGTCCAAAAAAGTCCAGAAAAGGTGTCATTATCAATATGTAAGCGACTTCCTCGACCTTCTTTTACTCGATTAATAAATTGCTCATGTACTTGATCCAGCATTACCTGTAATTTTTGCTTGGCAAAATCTGTTTCAGGAGTAAAAGGATCTAAAAATGATTTATTTGCACCTGATGCTTGTAATCTTCGCGAAATACCAACTTTATTAATTAAATCTACAAAACCAAAACCATTATACAAAACACCTATAGAACCAACCATGCTTGCGGGACTAGCATAAATAGTATCCGTTGCAACAGCAACATAGTACGCAGCAGAAGCACACGCATCCACACAAACTGAATAAATTTTTATATCCGGATATTTTTTTTGATAAAACTTTATTATGTTGTACATGTATTCAGCCTGAACTGGACTGCCTCCTGGGCTATTAATACGAATAATCACTGCTTTTAACCCAGAGTTTTTATAAGCTGAATCCAATCCCCTGGCAAAATCATCTGCATTGGCTTTAGTTTCAGACATTTCACCTACAATATCTACGATACCTACGTGAGGCTTGATATTAGTACCTATTTCTTCACTGGTACCCTTCGACACGTAATAAACTATATAAGCAATGATGAGCAAATAAATAACACGCATAAACCATTTCCATCTGCGCTTTCTTTTCGCCTCTTTCATATAATCAATAATGATTTGATTCAGCAGGGCCTGAGAATCCGAAGTAGAATTAGAAGAATGGTCATTTGTCATAACAATCACTTGAAATAATTAAATTAGTCCTCATTTTACGGTAGATGCAAAAAAATTAATACCCATTAACCATTAGAAGGTTATACATCATGAGAATGGATAAACTAACATCAAAGTTTCAAATAGCCCTGGCAGATGCTCAATCTCTAGCATTAGGAAGAGATAATGGCTTTATCGAACCCGAACACTTAATGAAGGCGCTTCTTGATCAACAAGGAGGTACTTGCAGACCCCTGCTCAGTAAGGCTGGTGTTAATATTCCTCTCTTAAGAACTCTTTTAGATCAGGCATTAGATAAACTTCCTAAAGTTGCTGGAATTGGAGGTGATATCCATGTTTCCAATGGATTAAATCGTCTATTAAATCTTACTGATAAGCTGGCACAACAAAAGAAAGACAATTTTATTTCCAGCGAGCTTTTTGTTTTAGCGGCAATAAGTGAGGAAGGCAGCCTTTCTCGCATACTCAAACAAGCAGGGGGTGAAGCGAAAGCAATAGAAAATGCAATTAATGAGTTGCGTGGTGGAGAAACAGTTAATGACCCTAACGCAGAGGAGCAACGTCAAGCTCTTGAGAAATATACTCTAGACCTAACCGCTCGTGCAGAACAAGGTAAATTAGACCCAGTAATTGGTCGCGATGATGAAATTCGCAGAACCATTCAAGTATTGCAAAGGCGTACAAAAAATAATCCTGTTTTAATTGGTGAGCCCGGTGTAGGTAAAACAGCAATTGTTGAAGGATTGGCACAACGTATTATTAATGGTGAGGTTCCTGAAGGTCTAAAAAATAAACGCTTGCTTTCATTGGATATGGGGGCTTTGATTGCCGGAGCAAAATTTCGTGGTGAATTCGAAGAGCGGCTGAAAGCTGTTCTTAATGATCTAGCAAAACAAGAAGGTCAAATTATTCTCTTTATTGATGAGCTTCATACTATGGTTGGTGCTGGAAAAGCAGAGGGTGCAATGGATGCAGGAAACATGCTAAAACCAGCTTTAGCACGCGGTGAGCTCCATTGCATCGGCGCAACCACTCTTGATGAGTACCGACAATACATCGAAAAAGACGCCGCTTTGGAACGTCGCTTCCAGAAAGTTCTTGTTGATGAACCGAGTGTTGAAGATACAATTGCTATTCTTCGTGGTTTAAAAGAACGTTATGAAGTACATCATGGGGTTGAAATTACTGACCCAGCTATAGTCGCAGCTGCTACGCTATCGCACCGATACATTACAGACCGACAACTTCCCGATAAAGCGATTGATTTAATCGATGAAGCAGGGAGTCTGATTCGCATGGAAATTGATTCTAAACCCGAAAGCATGGATAAGTTGGAACGACGGTTGATTCAATTGAAAATTGAACGTGAGGCGCTCAAAAAAGAATCCGATGAAGCATCTAAAAAACGACTTGAAGACTTACAACATACGATTGACGAGCTGGAACACAACTACTCGGATTTAGAAGAAGTTTGGAAATCAGAAAAAGCAATGATGCAGGGAGCGACTCAAATTAAAGAAGCCCTTGAACAAGCTAAGCTTGAAATGGAAACCGCACGTCGAGCCGGAGATTTGAGTAGAATGTCTGAATTACAATATGGACGTATCCCAGAACTTGAAAAGCGTTTGGCACAAGTGGCTGAAGCAGAATCTCATGAAAACAAATTAGTCCGTAATAAAGTAACAGAAGATGAAGTGGCAGAAGTCGTTTCCAAATGGACAGGCATACCTGTAGCTAAGATGATGGAGGGTGAAAAAGAAAAATTACTGAGGATGGAAGAAGTATTGCATCATCGTCTCATAGGTCAAAATGAGGCAATAGATGCTGTATCCAATGCCATTCGTCGTGCACGTGCCGGATTATCCGACCCTAATCGTCCTATTGGATCATTTTTATTCCTTGGTCCTACTGGCGTGGGTAAAACTGAATTATGTAAGGCCCTGGCTTCATTTCTCTTTGATACCGAAGAAGCAATGGTTCGCATCGATATGTCCGAATTTATGGAAAAACATTCTGTTGCCCGTCTAATTGGTGCACCACCTGGATATGTTGGTTATGAGGAAGGAGGCTATTTGACGGAAGCTGTTCGACGCAGGCCTTATTCAGTTATTTTACTTGATGAAGTAGAAAAAGCGCATACAGATGTGTTCAATATACTCTTGCAAGTGATGGATGATGGACGCTTGACTGATGGCCAAGGACGTACTGTTGACTTTCGCAACACCATTATTGTCATGACCTCAAACCTGGGTTCCAATCTGATTCAGGAAATGGGAAATAAATTTAAATACGACCAAATTAAGGATGCAGTAATGGAAATGGTACGCCAGCACTTCCGCCCTGAATTCATTAACCGCATTGATGATACCGTAGTCTTCCATTCTCTTGCTAAAGATCAAATTGCGAAAATTGCTGCAATCCAAATTGGTTATTTGCAAAAACGTCTGAAACAACAAGATATTCATCTTGATGTAACTCAGGAAGCATTATCGCACTTAGCAGAAGCAGGTTTCGATCCAGTATATGGAGCAAGACCTTTAAAGCGTACGATTCAACAACAATTGGAAAATCCTCTGGCTCAAGATATATTGACGGGGAAATTCAAGTCAGGTGAGACGATTAAAGTCACTTATAAAGATGGTGGAATGAAGTTTATAAGTCATTAATTGAGCATTTGACTTCAGTGCTTTTGTAGCCTGGGTGCAGCGGCAGCGGAACCTGGGAATGCAATATCATCGATCCCGGGTTCCGCTGCCGCTGCACCCAGGCTACAAATCATTCTAACCTCGACCCACTCCTATCTGGTCTAATCGTTGCACCAACTTTTTTTTCACCTCAGGCCATTCTTCAGCAAGAATGCTAAACAAGACCGTATCGGTGATTTGGCCATTGTGATGAATCATATGTTGACGCAAAATCCCCTCTCTTGTTGCTCCTAATTTTTTTAACGTATTGTAGTTTTTGATATTGCGAGGGTCTGTTGCGATTTGTATGCGATTGATATTCCAGATCTCAAATGCATTTTGAAACAATAACAGCAAAGACTCGTGATTATATTGCTTTCCCCATACTGATGGAGTAAGCCAACCATAACCAACTTCTAGCTTTTTATGGTGCAGATCTATTTCATAATAAGCTCGGCCTCCGATGAGTTCATTATCCTTTAACCGTCTTATTACATAGGTAAGTTGAATCCCTTGGATCTGCTTCATCAAACAATTCTGAAACCAGGCATCATAAAACTCACCATTCGCTTTATTGGGCATATAAGTCCAAATTCGCGCATCATTGGCTGGATGACGCAAACGCTCATAATGACTTAAAGTAAGAGGTTCCATTTGAATGTTTTGACCAATAAGGTTCTCAGGTACAAGCGTACTGACTTTTGTTTTACTTTTAGGCATAATAAGCATGTCAGACATTATTGTTTTCTCAATCTAAAAATATGATCAATAAATTATTTCATCGAATAAAACAACTATTCCAAGTACCAGCGGATAAAATTATTTCTAATGCGTACCGGATTATCTCAGTCGATGACAGTTATCAAAACACTGCAAAAGTTTATGTTACAGTTCAAGTTACTGGTAAAGCAGTAACTTTTGATAAGTCGGTAAGCGAACTGTATCAAAAAAAATGGCTGGATAGTTTTTCGCATGAAGATGTAGCGCATATTGCGGCTTTATATTCTGCAGAACAAACCAATAATCTGGATTTAATTAAAAGATTCCCCAAACAAGCATCCGCAAACAAATCCAGTGTCATTAGTGTTGGAATACTGTTTACAACTTTTTTAATCTTATCGAATTTAGCTGCCTTTAAAATAGCTGCATTTGGTTCCATCAATTTTGCTGCAGGTTTAATTTTTTTCCCTTTAACCTATGTCTTTGATGATATTCTGACCGAAGTATATGGATTTAAAGTAAGCAGGCGGATCATTTGGATGGCATTACTCGCGAATACTATTGTATTTTTGGGCACCTGGCTTACCATTTATCTCACCCCTTCGCCCTACTGGTCTCATCAAGAAGCTTATGCAACTGTATATCAAGGAACATTAAGAGTTTTCGTAGCTTCCGTCATTAGTTACTTTTTTGGCGAATTTGCCAATTCAATTATTTTAGCCAAACTCAAAGTGATGACATCCGGGGAACGACTTTGGCTGCGTGCGATTACAAGTACGATGATTGGCGTTGGTATTGATACACTACTTTTTACTCATATTGCCTTTTTGTTCCTAATTCCCTATGCAGGGATTTGGCAAATTATTGGAACGATGTATTTACTCAAAGTACTGTATGAAGTATGTGCATTGCCAATTACATACCATATTTCAAATTATTTAAAACGCAAAGATAATGTCGATCATTATGATGTAAAGACCAATTTTAATCCGTTTTCATTAGCGCTTTAATCATGGATACAACAATAAATAATCGATTTGGAAATGGAAAAATTATTATTCATTCGAGTTATTTGTGGTATTTGACATTAACTTATTCCATGATCATTATACTGGCTAATTGGTTTGATCCACGGTTAATTAATGTTTGGGGCTTAACAACGGATGCTGGAACATTGATCTTTCCATTATCCTTTTTGCTTTCTGATTTGATTACTGAGGTGTATGGTTATAAATATGCACGTCGTACGATTTGGTGTGGGTTCGTATTTAATTTATTTTTTATTTTATATGGCCAACTTGTCATCCATATGCCTAATCCTAATTTTACAACCAATAATGCTCTTTTCGATACTCTGTTAACCATTAACTCCAGAATTATTTTGGCATCATTTATCAGTTACCTGATTGCCGAATCGTTCAATTCTTATCTTATTGCCAAAACCAAAGTTAAGACCCAGGGACGGTATATGGGAGGACGATTTCTTCTAGCCACATTTTTAGCCTCGGGCCTGGATAGTATAATTTTTACAGCGATTGCATTTTATAAAACACTACCTCACTCTGTTTTCATTACTATGATGTTCACTATGTGGTTCATTAAGGTGTTTATTGAATTATGTGGGCTTCCGCTCTCCATAAATCTAGTCAATAAGTTAAAAAAAATAGAACAAATTGATATTTATGATAAAAATACAAAATTTAATTTATTTCGTTTTGATCTTGATTACATCCAGCAAGAAAATGAGTTTTTAAACAAAACAAGAAAAAAATTATAAGTGTAACCTGGGGTTTTGCTGCGCTACATCCCAGGCTACTTTGCAATAAAATTTAAACCGAGAGCACCACGTGACGCTCCTCTTTTTTCGGTGCTGTTTGCACGGTAAGTTCTTTCTCTGCCCGTGCAACCGCCGTATGCATCTTCTCTGCTCCTTCAAAAAACTCACAATCCAAGGCAGCATCTTGTTTTGTTTCAAGGAACCGTTTGAGAAATTTCACGCCGTCTAACATATCTTCCTTAGACAGTTCATCTAGGGATCGCTCCAGACCTAAAGCTTGTTGGATAGTAAATAACAGATCAGTATCAAGTCTCTTTTGTTGCTGCAGTAGCAATACATAACCACCAAAAAGCATGTAGCTGCATGTAGAATCAGAACACTCTTTCATCTTTGTCGAAAAACTATTGTGATCAATCGATTCGAGATCCTCTTGAATCGAGGGAGTATAAAATAAACCAAATATTACATTTCTCGATGTCTCTGACTCAACATGTTTAATAAGACTGGCATTAATTGCTTCTACGTCCAAAATTTTAAATGCATTAAAATTCTTATAATCTTTTGCTACACCTTTACACCATTTCTCGATATCTTTTTCAAGCTGTTGGCGTTCATTTTCGATTTGTGTTGATAGAGATTTAACAAAATCAATCGCTTTAAATCGATTTAATACCGCTGCGCCACGCACTCTTTGTTGATCAATAATATCCTGAAGATACTGTTTGAAATGTTCATCCTTTGCAAAATGGGGGTATTTCATGAATCGAGGAACTTTATCTTTATCTTCGAGCAGCATGTTATCACGAAAAACTTCTAATGCGTTTACAATAGTTACAACATCAAGAATCTTTAAATCATCCTCCCTATATCTTTTTTTAACCTCTTCTATTTCTTTAAATTGCAAAGCTCTTCTTATGGCTTGGAATAATTTTACAGTAGTTACATCACAACCAAAGAAGTTCCAAGAGATATATCCTTTAGGATTGTCGTATTCTATTATCAATCGAAAATAGCGATGAATTAATGCACCTAATAAAAACAAAGTACCTTGCTTGGTTTTTTCTTTATCTTCCTTGGGAATTTGACGCAATTCATTAATTAATAAATTAAACACTTCAATCTGAGTATCTCTGCCCGATTTACATTTTATTACCTCATTTGTTCTAGCGATTAATACCTCAAGGCTAGATTGTTGTACTACAGAGGATCCATCACTGACCTTACTATCTACCACTGTATATCTTCCTAATAAAGTGGAGTATTTTGCTTCCAGGTTAAGCGTATTGACTCTAAATTTTACAAATGCTGGCGGGATAAAAGTCATACATCCTCCTTAATACATACTCATTCCTAGAGAGCTCATAACACCTTTATAAAACCCATATAAGGATGAAGAGTTCTTATTAAACGAAAAATATTTTGTCTCATGAATATCCTTTTGAATTGTTGCTCCTAATCGCTCGTTTAGATCATCATATGCTTTTTGTTCGCGTCGTTCATATACAAAAGTGCAATAGTAACTCAACTCACTCAAGCATGAGTAAAAAAAATCCTTGTCCATGTCTTCAAGAGATTGAATGCCTAAATGACTACGAAATAAATCAATTAAACTTTGATGAAGATAATTACTTACCGAGGAATCATATTGAAACCACTTGACCAAATATATTCCAATAATAACCTTTCTTCTAAATTCATTGAAATCATCTAGAGTTAGCTTAGGATTTCTTTTAACGGCTTTAACATATTGGATTAATTCATATGTCTCATCTAAACTGTGAGCCAGCATACTTATTGTGGTCGCATCATCCATGGCAGCATGTCTCGAAATGAATAGGGAAAAAAAACTTAAACATCCCACATGTTGTCCATTAGTTCGCGCTAAACACGTCGCTAGTCGTATTGCTTTTTGCTGAAATTCGGCAAACAACATTGTCATTGCGTCCCTCCTGCAAATATTGACCCGCAATAACTGCAACGCGTCATTGTCCAAAAATGTAAACGCCTTCATTTTTTATAGCAACCTATAAAAAATATTGCAACTATTAATTTAACTAATTGAACATAAAAAGAATTAAAAGTCTTTTTTATAATTTTTTATGCCCAATACGCTCGAGGATAACTCAGTAAGAAAGATATGAAGAGCAGAGAAACTTAGCCTGGGCGAAGTACAGCATAACCAAAAAAACTTATGAAAAGGAAACCTGGGTTATGCTTGCGCTTCACCCAGGTTACAAACTATCTTGAAAAGCGCTCTTCTATAGAATTGATTAATTTTTGATGAATTCCATTAAAACCTCGATTACTCATGACCAAAACAGCATCGCCTGCTTGTACCATCCCAGTCACTTCTTTAATTATTTCATCATGGCTTTTACAAATCTTATAGGGACAAGTCCAGTTGCTTACAGTTTCGTGTAAATTAAAATCATTCGGCTCCAAAACATATGCGCCATGAACTGGTTCCAAAGCATGTGCCATTTCATGAGCATGAACACCAGTACGCATGGTATATGAGGCAAATTCCAACACCGCAAAAATACGTTGATGTCTGTTACTTCGCTTTAAAGCATCAATGGTTCGCATAATGGCTGTAGGATGGTGCGCAAAATCATCATAAAGAGTTATACCATATTTATTGGATCGAACCTCTAAACGACGCTTTACTGGAGTGAAACGTTCTAAAGCTTCAGCTGCTACTTTTGGGTTTACTCCAGCATTTACACTGGCAACAAGAGCAGCCAAACCATTCTCCACATTAAAACGCCCAATTAAAGGCCATCTTACTTCAGCCACTTCCTTGCCGTGATGCAAGACTTTAAATGCTGAGCCATTCTCTTCAAGTAATTGTGCAGTCCATTGTGCATCACCATCTAAACTCAGCTCTTCAATTCGCGAATATTGACCACGAGCAATCACTTCATTAAGTGCTTTATCGTCTCGAGGTTTAATCGCAACACCACTTGCAGGGATTGTTCTCATCAGATAATGAAATTGCAATTGAATCGCTGCTAAATCAGAATAGATATCTGCATGATCGAATTCCAGATTGTTTAAAATAGCGATTCTTGGACGATAATGCATAAACTTAGGACGTTTATCAAAAAAAGCACTATCATATTCATCTGCTTCGATTACAAACCATTTACCCGAGCCAAGACACGAGCTTGTCTGAAAATCAGATGAGACCCCACCAATCAAAAATCCAGGATTAAGTCCTGCTTGATGTAAAATCCAGGCAACCATTGAGGTAGTTGTTGTTTTACCGTGAGTACCAGAAACAGCAATCACCTGATATCTCGATAAAATATTTTCAGCAAGCCATTGTGGTCCAGAAGTATATGGTTTGCCTGATTCAATTACAGCCTCGAGCACTGGCATACCTCTTTTAATGGCATTGCCCACAACAACCAGATCTGCTTGTAATGCTAAAGAAGTGTCATCATAACCTTCAACCCAAGTTATTTCTTTTGCTGCGAGTAAGTCACTTACTGGTGGATAACAGTTGGCATCACTTCCAGTAACCTTATGTCCCGCATCACGCGCCAACAAAGCCAAGGCACTCATAAAAGTTCCGCTTATACCTAAAATATGTAAATGCATGATAATCCTAATCTCATTGTAATAAAGCAATAGTTAAAATATTAGCCGCTATTAAACCAAATGCAGCCAATACAGATTGAATCGCTGTAATGTTTAATGCAAGCTTATAAATATGTGCTGTGATAACAAACTGCCAAACAGATAATCCCAAACTCAAAAATAAATAAAGAATGCCCATAAATAAAAATAAAGGATTTCTTAAATTAACCACGGAAATATAGGGTGCAATAATCAGCAAAGGAATAACTAATATATGGATGATAATATTGATACAGTACAATGAAGTGACTGTCTGTACAAGTCTCGGAGTCAACCCTTTAAAAAACAAAGCAAGATAAGTATAAATAACATATGAGATAACTAAACATACGGAGATAAATACATTATTTATCATCTCTTCAGAAGAGTTGAAATAAGTATATTCCCATTCGGTCGTTATAAGTAAAGCCAATAAGACCGCACTCAAAACCATTCGAGTAATAGAGTAAGGTGTATTTTCTGGACTTTCTTTTAATAAGCAAATATCCCAATAACGATCAAATATTAGATGTAACATTTAACTATCTACTCTCCGATAATGATTCCTCTTTTTTCATTATTTTTTTACCATACCGAGCTGTTGCACAACAGGCTCGTTCCATGGCCCTGAAATTTTATAACTGTATGCAGATATTTTTTGCATGCTCTGATTAATAATTTTATTCGCGACCCAAGCTGCAACACCGGCTACAGGACCTCCAGCAATGGTTGCAACAACGGGTAAACTCGCCGTTATATGTGGAGATATTTTCAAGTTCAGGTCATAGGTATGTTTCACTAAGTCAAGATCCCCTTTCATACTTGCATATGCAACAGGACCATCGAGATAACTATCCTGTGTACCCATAATTCCTTTATTCACAATAAAGTTTCCCTGAAAAATATCAAAACTATAGCCTTGATGTGCCAAATCGCTAAAGTCCAATTGTAAGCGGCGAGGAATAGTCTGCAAACTTAGAATACTTAATAATTTACCTAGACCTAACTTTTCTTCTGTTTCCTTGCTTAAATGCGTAATTCTTCCGTTTTTAAGTTGTAAATACATAGTTCCTTTTAGCGAGGCAAGGGAAAACTGATACAAACTCTTTTTCCACCCCCCATGAAACTCCATATACCCTTTTTTTGCATGAACAGCAGGAGTTACATTCCAACGCTCTAAAGTTTTAGCTAAATTTGTGATATTCAGTTTTACATCAAGATTTGTCTGATTTACATTTTCTTTTTGAATCCATTCTCCCTCAACATTAAATTGATAGGCTGGAGATGTAATCTGGCAATAATCCACTTTCCACTTTTCATTGGTGGATTTACTCTTCAAGGTTACATCCCCCACTTGCACTTTACCCACAGACAAATTATCAACACGCAAATTAAGGTTTGGTATTTGATTTGGGTGCATTTGTGTCGTTTCAGCAAACTCTTTACTTGCCGCATCCATTTTATCCAAATTTAAATGGTACACATGACCGCTTAATTCATTGGTAGGTGTATGATAAGTTAAGTCAGCAGCAACATTTTCTTGCTGTAGATTAAACGACCAATCTTTACTCGGTAATATTTTTGCTTTAACTATAATTCTATTAAACTGCTGTTTCAAAAAACTGAATTTATCTATAGTGACATTAATAATTCGCAAATTATTTAATATAGATGAGCCTGCTTTTGCTGAAGAAAATTGACTGTATATATTTTTCCATTCCTGAAGATCAAATCCTTTTAAGATACCCACCACTGAAAGACCAGGTAATTTTTGATTTACGGCATTTGCACTGCCTAAACGCAACTGTCCAGAATCAAAGGCATAACCCTCTTTAAAATTTTTAAATAATAGATCCGCGCTTAAACGATTATCATAGTTACCTCGTAAGCGCATTGATTTTTTCGCATTGAGCTCAAGAATTAATTCCAGGGGAGTCTTTTCATTTGATTTTTTACCTAAAGGAGCAGGTAAATTAACATCCATCCCCTCCAAAGTACTATTAAAACTAATACTGTCTGCTTCGGAAGGTTTATCACTTAATTTTAATACTGCGTTCACATCTAATGAACCATCAACTAAAGCAAGTTGTGGCAATTTAAACTGGTTTTTCAAAGAATCAACAGTACATTTCCCATTGATTGTTATTGTTGTTGCAGGCATGGGTATCTTAACCGATTGAGCTTTGATGTTCATCGGATGTCCCAAGATTGTTGCAAACAGGTAACTATCTGTTATCCCTGTTTCATTAAACATCAACCCGCCTGATAAGTTTTGCACAGAAAACTGGGCTACTTCGTGATTCACTGTAATTGTATTATTTTTAAAGGTGAGATTCCCTTTAGCGAGTACATCATCATTTTCTGGATATAAAGGAACCTGTACGCTTAAATTGAGTAATGCTGATCCTTTAATGGATAGCATTTTTAAAAGCGTTAGCTTTTTCCTTAAAGGAGAAGCCATGACATAATTAATCATTTTTTGTACTGATGCATCAATTTTTCCAGTCACCAGCAAATTTTCTTTGTTTCTTCCAATATCATCGATGCGCAAATGCATTTCTTTTGTAGGTACACCCTGAAAATTAGCATGGACTATATCAATATTAAGATCACGGTTTTTTAAATGAATAAATCCATCAACTTCTTTTACAGTTTTCCATTTGGAGTTGATAGCTAACTCTCCGCCACTTGCATAACTGTCTATAATAAATTCGCCGGTATTGTTATCGAAAGGAAAATCTTTTGCCAAACCATTCACTCTTACTCTTCCGCTCGCATTAGCAATCTGTTTTACGTCATTTTTTAGCCAAAGGTACAACTTAGGTTTCATGTATTTTTTAGGTAAAAAAGGAACCCATTGTTGCCAATTTTTACCAGAAAATTCCGCACCAAGACGAATATGGCCCACAGATTGGCGAGTGACCTGATCTACCGCACCTTGCATACTTAATGTTAACTCTGGCTGGCTTACTACAAATCGTTCCATACTAACTCGTAAACCATCACTTAGCTCTTTCCAGTCAAAAGCGCCATTAAGTAAAGTTAATGTTTGCTCTGGATAACCACTGACATTTATCGAAGTATTTTCAGAGTCAAGCTCCAATCGTCCTTGTTCAGGTTGCCAGTTTATAACGCCTGAAAGATTTTTTATTTCGGGAATATTATCTTTGGCATCCCATCCTAACTGTTCAAAACGCGTTAAAACATAATTTATAGAATAGTCATCAATGGAAAAATCATTCCCTCTTTTTTGTGAGGTGTCGGTAGCATCTTGGGTTGTGCTTAGTATGGTCGGAGATTCTGATTGCAAATGCGTATTTGCAGTAACCGTGCTAAAAACCGGGATTGGAGGAATAACCGAAACATTGGTATTTAGTGAAACAAGAACCTGAGTATCTTTTAAGATTCCCTGTGGCTTCATAGCCAATATGTTCTGGATACTTTCAGGCCAGTTAATTGCATCAGAAAACAATGATTCAATAATGATTGATTTTACAAATAATAGATAACTTTGTTGTTCTTTATTGTATTTAAGCAATAATTTATTCTCAGGCCAAGCTACACCACCAATACGCAATTTAATTGGATCAGCCTGGAGCTGCCAGCCTAAATTGTCGGGCTTCCATGAGAGATTTGCAAAGAATGATTGGATAAGTTGACTGTTCTGATTATTCAGCAATCGCCAAGCCAGCCGCTTAAAGCTTATCTGTGCTTGTACTGAAGAAACTGCACCATGATGTACATCAAGCCATAAATTAATATTGCCCTTACCACCCTCAAAATGCTCAGTTGTCTTAGGAAAAAAATTTTGCCACTGAGCAGGTACTATATTTTTGGCTGAAAAATAAAATTGCCCTTCAATGTCCTTAAAATTGTCTGGATCAAAATACCCATCGCCTAACAGTTGAAAATTAGTACTGCTTGTTTGTGCAAGCCGCGCCTCTCCTTTAAACTTATAATGTCCACCGCGATTTGCTACCGATACATTTAAACCATTAACAGGAATCAAAGCCCCGTCGCTAAAATGGAAATAAGCTGAAACATGCTTAATAACTAAGTGTTCTTGCTGTGATAGCCAGAGCAAAATCTGTTTGGTTTTCTCTGGCGTCATCTCGGTACTATTTAGCGGATCGGTTGCAATACCATCAATAGACCAATGATTATCTTTTTCTCTCAAATTGAGATGCATATCATCAATAAAGAGAACTCCCGGTTGGATCTGCCAAGTCCATAATGATTTAAATAAGTTAATTCCGACTAACAATTTATTGATACGAAAATCATGCTCTGAATCATCTCCCAAAGTTACCTGATTTAATTTAAGAACAGGTTGAAACCAATACCATCCTGTTTCCATTGTTTGTATGGATACAGGTTGTCCTATAAGGGTTGATAAATGATGTTCTACTTCTCCCTTATATTCTTTTGCCCAGGGAGTTAGAGAGCGAAATATGCTGGATAAAACAGCCATAAAGATAATTAGGACAGCTAAAAGCATCCAAACTCTTTTTAATACTGTACTCACGCGTTGTGTTCTATTACTCATTGATTTTTTTACTATACCATTGCTTTTGCGCATACTCATCATTTTCTTTTTGTTCGATGCGCTGTAATTTGAGTTGTTCGCTCTTGTTAACCCGATCTACCAATTGGCTAACCCCTTCTTCAGAAATTTTTGTCTGTTTATATTTGAGTTCAGCCTTAGCCCTTATTTTTCCTAAATGAGCCAAATGTGCGTTTAATTGTATTAAAGCTGTATCCAAATGGCTAATAAAATCGATGCGATTGCGTAGTCGTGCAACTATTGTTCCTTGTTCACCAATTTTCTCAACTTGCTTAAGATAATCCTGTCGATAAGCGACTAACTGATCATGCTTTAACTTATTATGCTTAAATTGTTCCTGTGCTTTTAAAAGCTCTTGATATGCAGCATGAGTTGCTTCTTTTTTAATCTGTAAAAGCTGTTTTAAACGTTCCAATCGCTGACTCATCCATTAACTCCAAGAGATGATGCTAACTGCGATAACATATCCACACTTTCCTCATAAAGAACCCGTTCATTGATACTTTGCTCCATATATTTTCGAATTTTATCCCGAGATTGAATCGCCTTATCGAGATTTGGATCACTTCCCATTGCATAAGCGCCAAGCAATATGAAGTCCTTATTTTTTTCATACAGTGATAAATTCTTTTTGAATAATAGCATATCATTCATTTGTTGCTCAGATACTATGGTTTGCATTACTCGACTAATAGAAGCTTCCAAATCAATAGCAGGATATTGTCCTTCTTCAGCAATAGACCGACTTAAAACAATATGCCCATCCAAAATAGCCCGAGCTGCATCTGCAATAGGATCTTGCATGTCATCGCCTTCTGTTAAGACTGTATAAAATGCAGTAATCGAACCACTACCAACTTCTCCATTCCCAGCACGTTCGACGAGTTTTGGTAATTTGGCAAATACAGAAGGAGGATAACCCTTGGTTGCTGGAGCCTCACCTATAGATAGAGCAATCTCTCTTTGCGCCTGAGCAAAGCGAGTTAAAGAGTCTATTAGCAGGAGTACATGCTTGCCCTGATCGCGAAAATACTCAGCAATACTCGTAGCTACTTTAGCACCGTGTAAACGCATTAGAGGGCTTTCATCTGCAGGTGCCGCAACAACAATTGCGCGCTTTAAACCCTCTTCACCTAAATTCAATTCGATAAATTCCTTGACCTCTCTACCACGCTCGCCAATCAAACCCACAACAACCACATCAGCTTTGGTAAAACGAGTCATCATTCCTAACAAAACAGATTTTCCTACTCCTGATCCTGCAAATAATCCGATTCGTTGGCCACGCCCAACAGTAAGTAATCCATTAATTGCGCGTATCCCTACATCTAAAGGTGTATCAATAGCCGCTCTTTTTAAAGGATTAATTACGGGACTAATTAAAGGATATACCTCATTTAACTCAAGAGGAGGACCTTCGTCTATAAGAACTCCAGAACCGTTTATAACTCGCCCTAATAATTGAGCGCCGACTTCAACCTGAGCAACACGCCCAGTTGGGGTAATAATCATTCCGGGAGCAAGACCCTGAATCGCGCCAATGGACATCAAATATACGCGATCTTGGCTAAAGCCAACTACTTCAGCGTCAATTGTACGTGACTTATCAATAGTAATAAAACAACGCGCACCAACAGGTTGATTAAAGCCTTTAGCTTCTAGTGTAAGACCAACAGCCCGACTTATGCGACCACAATGTAATAATCCTAAATGCTTTTTTTCGCGAATTTCAGGCAGTATTTTGATTAGATGTGACTCATAAACTTTCATCTACTCACCCTAATTTTGCAAAGGATCAATCAGATCGTGAGTAACATACTTTGTAAACAAAATGGCTAAACGGGTATATACTCGCGCATCTAATTCACTATATTCACCTTTTAAATAAAAATCTCCTCGATTTAATAAAGGATCTGCTACCAAAATCTCTTGCAAACCAGGTATCTCTTTTTCACCAAATTCATTTTTGACCCAGGTAACATCTTCTGGATGCATGGCTAGCACTTTATAGGTTTGTAGGGAAGGCAATTCGGATTTGATGGTATTGAGTAAATCGTTTAATTTATTAGGATTAACGGATAATTCCACGCCAATACAATGCTGAGCCACCCAAATTATTGTTTGAATTATTTCCTGAGTAACCTGTTCATCCACAAGTTTTATCGGTTTTTGCAGTAGGTCAAACCAATATACAAACTGTTTTCTTTTTTCATTAATTTCAGCCTGTGCTTGTTGTATGCCTTCTGCATACCCGTTTTCTCTAGCTTCCTGTTTTAAACGCTCACACTCAGCGAGAAAACGCTCCTCTTCATTAATTTCAACTTTTGCTTCATTATTTATAATCGATTCATATCCCCAAGCACTAAACTCACTGTTATTTTCTTTTTTCTTTAGGTAAGGCTCGAACTCATCCGACATATACTTATCATCCCTGAATAGGTTAAATCATCTCATCCCCAGCTTTGGAGCCTAGTGCAATCTTACCATCTTCTGCAAGATTTTTTGCTATAGCCAGAATATCACGTTGAGCACGCTCTACATCAACTACTTTAACAGGGCCTTGTAACTCAATATCCTCTCGTAATAAATCAGCACCACGTTTGGACATATTAGAGAATATTTTTTCCTTAGTAGGCTCAGTAGTCCCTTTCAAAGCCAGTTTTAATTGCTCAGGTGTCACATCACGCAATAACGTTTGCATGCTTCGATCATCCATATCCACTAAATTCTCAAAGACAAACATCTTATCTCGGATTTTTTCGCTTAACTCTTCATCCCAATCTTTAATTTTATTGAGTACTTCCTCTTCCATAGCACCATCAAAATAGTTAATTACATCAGCAACACTCTTAATGCCTCCTACTGAGGCAGATTTACTTACTTTCTGACCACTGAGTTGTTTCTCTATAACTTGCCCTAACTCTGAAATGGCTTCCGGTTTTACTGTATCAATATTGCACATACGTAATAATACTTCCGAGCGCTTCTCCACACTAAAATAACGCACCACTTCAGCCGCTTGTTCACTATCTAAGTGGATTAATATTGTTGCAATAATTTGTGGATGCTCATTACGAATTACATCAGCAATTAATCGACCATCTAACCATTTTAAACGGTTAAGCCCACTGTCTTTATCAGAAATCAAGATTCGATCAATAAATGGAGTCGCTTTTTCTAATCCCAAAGCTTCAATGAGTACGGTACGTAAATAATGCTCTGTATCTACCGTTAAACTGGTTTGCTCCCCAATAGCATTAGTAAATTCGACGAGCACATTCTCCATTTTCGCCTTGGTAACATTACTGAGCGTCGACATCGCGACCCCCACCTTTTGTACTTGTCTCGGCTCGAGATGTCTTAATACTTCAGCAGCATTTTTTTCACCCATACTTAATAGCAAAATGGCTGCACGTTCTATCCCATCCATAATTACCCCCGATCAACCCAATTTTTAACTACCTGTGCTACGCGCTTGGGTTCCTTATCAACAACCTGGCGTAATAAATTTAACTGCGATTCATAATCATTCGCTTCTTTGATTGAAATTGTTCCATCATAGGTCAAATCTGCTATAGCTTGCTCATCATTCGCTACACCTCTGGCATTGCGATTACTGGCCAATGTTTTTAGCATGGGTCTTAGCACCCCAAAGATTAAAGCCAAAACAAATAAAGCAGCGGCCGTTTGCTTCACTATGGACCAGAAAATATCTTTTTGCCAAAAACGCTCTTCAGGTATAGCAGCTATAGGATCAGGTTTAACAAAATCAGTATTGATTACATTTAAACTATCGCCGCGTTGAGCATTTAATCCAATTGCATCTGCAACGAGTATTTTAATTTGCTCTATTTCCTTTTGCGTCAAAGGAGTTTTAGACACTTTTTTAGTTTTCTCATTCATTACCGCCCTGTTGTCTACCAAAACTGCAACAGAGAGTCGTTTAATCGTTCCGGGTTGATTTTTGGTATGACTAATTGTTTTATCCAACTCAAAATTCTTAGTACTTTGTCTACGCAAATCCGTGGGTTGATTAGTATCTGATGCTGTCTGTGTCTGCTGTGGTGCATTTGGTGGTACATTTTTAGGTGGGGCATTCTTGGGATTAAGAGCAGGATTAGCTTGTGGTGTATTAGATAAAGTACCAGGGACTCCCACTGCTTCATTTGAAACATTACGCTTCTCTTCCATGGTTTGTTCACTACGCAGAGAAGGCAGTTCGGGATTAAACATTTCTTGTGTTTGTTCGTAACTGGTAAAATCTATATCAGCAGAAACTTTTGCTCTAACCCGGCCATAACCAAGTATTGGTGTTAAAATATCTTGAATTTTTTGAGCGTATTGATGTTCTAAATTTTGTCTGTAATCTAAAAAGCGCTCTGTATCTGTAAAAAAGGTTTGCCCACCGCCTTCATTTAACAACTGTCCATCCTGATCGACAACCGTTACCCGACTTGCAGAGAGATTTGGAATGCTGGATGCAACCAAATTTACAATTGCGGCAATTGTATGCTTTTTAAGTTCCAAACCTGAATAAACATCCAGGAAAACAGAAGCGCTAGGCTCGTGGGCATCACGAACAAAAGCCGACTCACGTGGAATTGCTAAATGAACTCGGGCTGATTTAATATCATTGAACTTGCTTATAGTACGAGCAAGCTCAGCCTCTAAAGCTTGCTTGTAACGTGCGTTTTCCATAAATTGACTGCTGTTAAACGCATTAGAGCTGGAGAAAAGCTCTTCCGAACCAGCAGGATCACGAGGTAATCCTTCCATTGCCAATTTAAGACGTACATTTTGCAGATTATCGGCTGCAACCATAATCATACTATTGTTATTATCAATCTTAAAATCAATACCATTACGCTCAAGAGCAGAAACCACTTCAGCCGCATCACGCGCATTCATTTGCGTGTATAAAGGTACATAATTCGGATCACGAGACCATAAAACAACTCCTAATCCGATTGCAATGCTTGCAGCAATCCCCACGAGTAAACCAATTTGCCGCGCAATAGAAAGATTTGCAAATTTTGCTGCTACTGTTGATGCACTATCAGCCAATGCCATATCAAGCTCCTAATTATACTGGCATATTCATAATGTCTTGATACGCTTGTACCACTTTGTTGCGAACTCGAACAGTAGCCTCAAGCCCCAAATTGGATTTTTGGGCCTCTATCATTACCGCCCCTAAACTCACGTTAGGATCTCCCATTTCAAAACGTGTTTTTAAAGAGTCTGCGGATTGATTTAACTCATTGACTTGATTTAATGCTTGTTGGAATACCGTACCAAAAGGAGATTGATTTGTTTCTGTTTCAATCACTGCTCCTTCAGCCTTGGCAGACATTGTCTTTATCTGATTTAGCAAATCAACTGTATTAATATTACTCATATCCTTATTTACCTCATAATTATTTGGCGTTTTATCCCTTTTTCTGGTGCCCTAATATCACCATAAACTGTCATTGCATCAATGATGATACAATTTTTTATACTGTATACCCTTCCTCACGCATTTTTGCTAATTTATAGCGTAATGTTCTTTCACTTACCCCTAACAAAGATGCTACTTTCTGCCTATTTCCTTCATTTTCCAATAAAGTTTTCTCAATTAATTCAAATTCATGAATTTGTAGATTTTTACTGTTGGCAAATGGAGTAGTTTCAGGAACCAAGGTTGCATTTAATGACAATTGTAAATGCTCTGCCTCTATAATCCCTTGAGTTTGTAAAACTAATGCTCGTTGAATCACGTTATCCAATTCCCGCGCATTCCCAGGCCACGGATAAGCTAACATCAGCTTCTGAGCTGCTGGACAAATCACTGGAATCACAGGTTGCTTATGCTGGCAATGCTTACGAATCAGATAGTTAGCCAAGGGAATTATGTCATTCTTTCTTTCACGTAAAGGGTGCCACTGCAATGGGAATACATTCAAACGATAAAACAAATCTTCCCTAAATCTGCCCGCCTTCACTTCATCCTTAAGCTGTCGGTTGGTCGTAGCCAGAATGCGTACATCCAAACTAATTGTTTTATTGGCTCCAATTCGCTCCACTTCTTTTTCTTGCAAAACTCGAAGCAATTTAGCTTGTAAGCTTAAAGGCATTTCACTCACTTCATCAAGAAGCAAAGTGCCACCTTGTGCCTGCTCAAACTTTCCAGCCGTTGATTTATAAGCCCCAGTAAATGAACCTTTTTCATAACCAAATAAAGTGGCCTCGAGCATTTGCTCAGGAATTGCAGCACAATTAATCGCAATGAAAGGTTGCTTTTTCCGAGGTGAATGATCATGAATAAAATGAGCCAAAACTTCTTTACCTGTGCCACTCTCTCCACTAATCATCACACCAACATCTGATTGTGCCACTTTTAATGCCATAGTCAATAAGGCCTGACTTTTAGGATCCTGCGCAATGGGCTCTCCAGTATCTTCATCAAACTCCACTTTAATGTATTGATTTATTTTTTCAGTTAACACTTGAGCACTAAACGGCTTTTGTAAATAATCCACCGCACCATTATGAAGGGCACTCACTGCATCTTGTACTGAACCATAAGCAGTCATCAAAATTACAGGTAGCCCAAGTCTTCTTTTTTGGATCTCAGCTAATAGCTGATTTCCATCGAGCTCATCCATGCGAATATCTGTTAATACCACTGATGGATTATGAATTTCGAGAAGAGCCAAAGCTTCCCTGCCATCTTTAGCAGTAATATATGTATGGCCAGCAATAGTCATTGTTTCAGCCAGCGCTTCCCTTAATACTGGATCATCTTCAACGATTAAAACATGACTCATAAAAAGTCCTTTTTCTAAGTGTTATAAAAAGGATATCATCCGGGGCACAGTAAAGCGTCTCCTGAATTTATTTTAAAAGCTTTAGCAGGAAACACTTCAACATGCTCAGGATGACGACTTAAAATATTACGGCAAAAACAAATTAACTTGAGTTCCTACTCCTTCTGTAGACTCCAGACTCAACTGACCGCCGTGTGCTTTTACTACAGCATAAACAACCGCCAAACCTAAACCATTTCCTTGCGCCTTTGTAGTATAAAAAGGGGAAAAAGCCTGGTTCTTTACTTCCTCAGTCATTCCTTTACCATTGTCCTCTACTGATATTTGTATACCTGAATCATCCATAGATGCAAGTGTTAAATTAATTTCTGTTGCATCCGACTGCAATGAATTGATCACTAAGTTCAAAACAGCACCAATTAATGATTCTGCATGAACTAATGACTCACTGGAAATCAGCTGATTGTTCACATTGAATGTCACATTACGAGCTAAAACATAAGGCTGAGCACGTTGTACCAGCAAAGAACACCAATAATTCATATCCATACGTGTCGGCTCTATTGTAGTACCTCGCGCAAATAACAATAAATCCTGAATTTGCTGCTCAATGCTGGTATGACACTCTTGCAATCGATGAATCCAGTTTAGGGTACGCACATCGAGATCAGGAAGATTATTCAAATGTTCTGTATACAACATCGCTGAAGCCAAAGGAGTTCTGATTTGATGTGCGAGCTGCGCCGTCATTGTACCAATTGAAACCAATTGTTTTTCATTTTCCTTAGCTTTCTCATAATCTCGTGTAGCAGTTATATCAGTTAAACTCACTAGGATGCCCGGTAAACTGTCTAAGGTTGCGATCGCTACATGGACACGACGGCCGTCAGCAAGAGAAACTTCATGACCATCATCAGCTCGAGGAACAAAAGCACGTAAAATCACATCCAACCATAATGAATCGAATAACCCATATCCCAACATTGCTTCAGCAGGTGGGTTTAACCATACGATGCGTCCTTGAGAATTGATGATTACTAAAGCGGTTGGTAGGCTGGATAAAATATCCCACTCTGAAAGAGGTATTTGCGGTCTTACTGCACATGTTTGGTAATTAGAATAATGCATACTGGATGAAATTATTATAATTAATAAGATGACTGTAACAAATTTAGAATAAAATGAAAATACATTTAAAATCATGCAATTAATCTACACTCAATTTTTTCTTTGTTTCATTTGATATTATGAATAAATTTATGCATAATGTACTTTTATTTGATATTATTATCTGAACATGCTGCTAACACGTTTACAACAAATGATGGTGATGCGCTACCTGGACACTGTTGTCGAGGTTGGTCGGAGTTATTTGTAAACAGCGCGAACAAAACTAATCCTCTCCAATACCAGTGTCCAGGTTTCGCGATACTGGTTCTTCAGCTTCAAGCCAATACAAAGCGCTCAAATTAAAATTTTGCGGTAAAAGTTTTAGATTCTGCCTGATGAATGAGTTTATTTTGAACAACCACTGCTCATTCTCTTTATCTAAATGCTTTTTTTGCCGAATTTAGCCATAAGTTAACTAATAAAATTAATGAAATAAGTAATTAGTTGGCATTTTGGCACTGAATTAGGGGATTATTATGACAAAACGCAAATATGAATTTTCTAATAAACTTAAAAGAAGTAATTCAATTCTCAACCTCAATGGAGTGAGATACACTCCAATCCGGGGTAATCCAGGTGGATATACTTCCATCAACAGATTTTTTGGCATAGAAAACAAGCCCAGTTTCATTGTTAAAAAACCTAGATATAAGAGCGGAGACAGTAAGGAAGTTATTAATTTTTATGCAACTACCTATGAAAAAGAAAAAACAATATGGAATACAGTATACCCAGAAAAAAAAGCAGAATTATTTAGGGATGAACATGGCCGGATTCGATTGGTTTTACCGTTTTTAAATGCTTCTCCAGTCAGTTATAGTCTAATTGCTTATCATGATGATCCCCTAGCATATTGTCACCAAATACTTGCTATTGTGGATGAGGTGCGTAGATTTCATAACTTGGGGTTGCGTCATGGTGACTTGAAGCTGGACAACATTTTGATAGAAAAAAAGGAAGATGGTACTTTTAAAGCGTACTTAGTAGATTTTGGCGATGTATACAAAATATCTAATTCCGATCATGAGGATCCGAATTGGATTCCTCGCGATTGTAATGCATTAATTCTTAATTCTTTAACAAGTTGTATCACTGGTTTACGCAACCGCCATTCATTGTTTTACAGTTATACATCTCTTGACTTGATCAAAAAAGAATTATTAGAAGAAATAGAAAAACTAAGTGGAGAGGATAAATTGCACTATAGGTCATCATTATAGGATATAGCCTCAGTAAAGTGCACTGCTTGTAGCCTGGGTGAAGCGCAGCGTAACCTGGAGATTTGCTGAACACCCAAACCCGGGTTACGCTGCGCTTCACCCAGGCTACGATTCCTGCTTTTTTTCATCCAATGATTTTAAAAAGTCTAACTTCTCGGCAATCTTTATTTCCAAGCCACGATTTACTGGTTTATACCAACCTGGCTCTTCCATCCCTTCAGGTAAATAATGTTCTCCAGCAGCATAAGCGTGGGGTTCATCATGGGCATAACGATACTCTTTTCCATGTCCTAGTTTTTTCATTAAACGAGTAGGAGCATTGCGCAAATGAATGGGCACTTCTCGAGATTTATCCCGTTTTACAAAATCCATAGCTTGGTTGAATGCAACATAAGCAGCATTACTTTTTGCAGCAATTGATAAATAAATGATTGCTTCTCCCAGAGCAAGTTCTCCCTCAGGAGAGCCCAATCTTTCGTAAGTAAGTGCAGCATCATTTGCAATTTGAGTAGCACGGGGATCGGCTAAACCAATATCCTCCCATGCCATTCTTACAATACGCCGTGCCAAATAACGCGGATCCACTCCCCCGTCTAACATACGGCATAACCAATAAAGTGCTGCATCAGGATGAGAGCCACGCACTGATTTATGCAGCGCAGAAATTTGATCGTAAAAATTATCACCACCTTTATCGAAACGTCTCACCTGCTCTGTGAGTGAATTCATAACAAATTCTTTAGTCACATGTACATTATTCATTGTGGTACATGCTGCATGCAATTGCTCAAGGCAATTTAATAATCGTCGGGCATCCCCATCAGCAAATCCGATAAGCATTTCTACAGCATCATCATCAAACTGGATATGAGATAAAACAGTCTTATATGCTTTTTGAAACAAATGCTTTAACTCTTCATCAGTCAATGACTTTAAAACATAAACCTGGGCGCGTGATAACAAAGCTGAATTTACTTCAAAAGACGGATTTTCAGTAGTAGCTCCTATAAATGTCACCAAACCTGATTCAGTATAAGGTAATAAAGCATCTTGTTGCGCTTTGTTAAAACGATGAATTTCATCAATAAACAATAAAGTATGTTTACCATGGGTCAGATTTTCCTGAGCTTTTTCAACTGCGGCACGAATGTCCTTAACGCCGGAGAAAACCGCTGAAAGCGCTATCCATTCGCAGTCAAAAGCTTCAGCGGCAATACGGGCAATCGTTGTTTTACCAACTCCTGGCGGTCCCCATAAAATCATTGAATGAAGTTTTTTTCCAGCAAAACTAAGTCGTAACGATTTTCCCTCTCCCAATAAATGGCTTTGCCCAATTACTTCATCCAGACTTTTGGGTCGTAAAAGCTCTGCTAATGGTGGTGTAGGCATCGTCTTAAATAAGCTCATTGGCGAACCACATCAACCCCTTTTGGCGTTTTGAATTGAAACAAACTAGTGGCCAATTTAGGATTTAATTTGATTTGCGATAATTGGACAGTTGTCACTTGCCCCAATTGATCATAAAGCTCCAGCCCAGTTAAGGTATTTTGGCGAAACATCAGTTTTATCCGTTGGAAGTTTGCTTTAGGAGATTTTGATTTCAAATCAAAAACAATCTCATTACCCACATTACTTTGAGCAACCTTAAAATCTCGAGTTACAGTATCGTCGTAACCACTCAAGAATAAAGCAGCAGTACCCCCTAAACCTTTTTGTTGCGCTTTAACAGTTACTTGCTCTAAGTCCTTATCATAGACCCAAATTTTTTGACCATCAGCTACCATTAACTGCTCCATAGGTTGTGTTGTCTGCCACCGAAATCGACCAGGTCTTTGTAATGCCATAGTCCCTGATGAACGAGATACTACTCTCTTTTTCGCTTTTACTGTTTGCTTAAAAACAGCTGTCATTGAGCGAATGCTATTTAATTTGGTCTGCAATAATGCATCAGGTGTTTCACAAAATCCTGCGATAGAAACACTCAAGAGTAATGCAATTAATATTTTTTTCATTGTTAATCCTCCGTCACAGATGACACCAAGACATCACGATAACCACCATCTAATGGCCCCACAATTCCTGTTCGCTCCATTTCCTCAACCATTCTTGCTGCGCGGTTGTAACCTATTTTTAAACGTCGTTGAACTGCAGAAATACTCGCCTTACGTGTTTGAATAACGAACTCTACTGCTTGATCATAAAGAGGATCATCATCCTCAGCAGCGGATTGCCCCTCTTCATCAGTGCCACCTTCATTACCATCACCAGTTAATTTTAAGATATCATCAATATAATCAGGTTCCCCTCGAGCACGCCAGTCATCCGCAATACGATGAACTTCTTTGTCATCAACAAAAGCTCCATGAACACGTAATGGTGCTCCACTTCCTGGTGCCAAATAGAGCATATCTCCATGCCCTAATAATTGCTCAGCACCTTGTTGATCTAATATAGTACGAGAATCAATTTTTGACGAAACTTGAAACGACATCCTTGTAGGAATATTTGATTTAATCAACCCAGTCAAAACATCCACTGAAGGCCTCTGTGTAGCAAGAATCATATGAATTCCAGCGGCACGGGCTTTTTGAGCAATACGTGCAATTAACTGTTCCACCTTCTTACCTACAACCATCATCATGTCGGCAAGTTCATCAATCACAACGACAATATAGGGTAAAGGCTCTAACTCTGGAGCTGTTGCATCCATTGAATCAACAGGCTTCCATAAAGGATTAACCAAAGGTTGGCCTTCAGCAATCGCTTCAGCGATTTTACTATTAAAACCTGCCAAGTTTCTTACACCCAAAGCAGCCATCAACTTATAACGACGCTCCATCTCTTCAACGCACCATCGTAAAGCGCTGGCAGCCTCTTTCATATCGGTAACTACAGGAGTCAATAAATGCGGAATCCCATCATAGACGGATAATTCCAACATTTTAGGATCAACCATAATGAGACGTACTTGATCAGGGGTTGCCTTAAATAAGATACTTAGAATCATGGCATTAATACCAACCGATTTGCCAGATCCTGTTGTCCCAGCAACCAATAAATGCGGCATTTTAGCCAAATCAACCACTACAGGATGGCCTGCAATATCAACACCTAAAGCTAAGGTAATTGGTGAATGGGCCTGTTGATATACATCTGCTAATAAAACATCCGATAATCGAACGGTTTCTCGTGAATGATTGGGTAACTCCAATCCAACCACCGTTTTACCTGGGATTACTTCAACAACACGAACTGAAATTACGGATAAAGAACGAGCTAAATCTTTAGCCAACGCAGTCAACTTGCTTACTTTGATACCTGCTGCCAATTGTAATTCAAAGCGAGTTACCACAGGTCCAGGATGTACAGCTACCACACCAGCCTGAATGCCAAAATCCAGTAAATGTTGTTCTACTTCCCGTGATAAATTCTCTAGTTCCTGATGCGTATATCCGCCCATTGGTTTTCCAGGTTGTCCTTTATCTAATAAACTTAGAGAGGGCAACTCACCGGAAATACTTACTTTGGGAATACGGATTTCCTTTATTTCCTTAACCGGAACCGGTTTAACAATTTCAGGTTTTGCTTCATTAGTAATTAAAATAGGGGGAGGAGCTGTCACCTCTTTTTCTTTCTCTACTTTTGGCCTAAATAATTTCGGAGCGGTTTTTTCACGAGGTGCTTTGGTTATTTCTCTTGACTTTGAACGCTCAACTTGAGCTTTAAAAAGATACACTACTTTTTGTACTGCCTTAGAAATGTAATTTGCAGCGAATAATGTATAAAAGCCAATAAGCTCAATTGCCTTTATCCAGGATAAACCGGTTAACCATGTAGTTCCTACCAAAAGCATAGCCAATAGAACCAAGCTTGCTCCATGCAAATTCAGCATTTGATACCAACCACCTCCAACAGCCTGTCCTATAAATCCTCCGGCACCATGAATGGAATCCAATTGATTCATCTCTGCCTCGAGGCTTAATAAACCGCAGCCTCCGGCAAACATAAGCATCAACCCAACAGAGCGAAGAACTAAAACGCGTTTATCAAAAATCTTTAATGTACGAAAATCGTGTAATAAGGCCCAAGAAACATATACAAAAGCGATGGGTACCAAATAGGCAAAATATCCAAACGCAAAGTAAAGGGCGTCTGCAATATATGCGCCCACTTGTCCACCTGAGTTTGCAACTACCGCTCCAGCCGGCGAAGCATGCGAAAATCCAGGATCACTGATTTTATAAGTCAGTAACGACAAGAGCACAAAAAGAGCGCTTGTTAAAATTAATATAAAACTACCCTCACTAAGTCGCTTTACAACATAGCTAGGCATGTGTTTTTTAGAAGCACCAGATTTTTTTCCTGAATGTTGTTTTTCCATAGGTATTTTCATATAGTTGTTTTTGTCATAATATTCGCCATCTTAACACAAAATATCAAAATATTAAGGAAGGCAGAGACAATGAGCTCAAGCAATCATCACCGCTTAATCATATTAGGTTCAGGGCCAGCAGGTTACACCGCTGCAGTCTATGCTGCAAGAGCCAATCTTCATCCGGTTTTAATCACTGGAATGCAACCAGGAGGTCAATTAACGACCACAACAGACGTTGATAACTGGCCTGGTGACATCGAAGGACTGCAAGGCCCTGCCCTGATGGAGCGTATGCAAAAACATGCAGAACGCTTTGATACCCAAATTATTTTTGATCATATTGTTAAAGCGAATTTAGCACAAGCACCTTTTACACTGCATGGTGATAGTGATATTTATACTTGTGATGCGCTGATTATCGCTACTGGAGCCTCTGCACGATACCTGGGATTAGAGTCAGAGTCAGCTTATCAAGGCCGAGGAGTCTCCGCCTGCGCCACTTGTGACGGCTTTTTTTATCGCAATAAAGCAGTTTGTGTTATTGGTGGAGGAAATACTGCCGTTGAAGAAGCGCTTTATTTGTCTAACCTTGCTTCCTCCGTAACCTTAGTACATCGACGCGACAGTCTACGTGCTGAGAAAATCCTTCAGGATAAACTCTTTGAAAAAACACGCAATGGCAATATTAAAATAATTTGGAACTCCACCCTTGATGAAGTCATTGGCGATGATAAAAAAGTAACTGGAGCTTTAATTCGTAATGTACAAAATGATACAAAGGAATTATTAAATATCGATGGTGTATTCATTGCTATAGGACACACACCTAATACTGATTTGTTTAAAGATCAGCTGATTATGAATAATGGCTATATTGTGATTAAGTCAGGACTAGAAGGTATGGCAACCAGCACTTCCGTTCCTGGTGTATTTGCTTGTGGTGATGTGGCTGATCATGTGTACCGACAAGCCATTACCTCTGCTGGTTTTGGCTGTATGGCTGCTCTTGATGCAGAACAATATTTGGATTTGAATTTAGGGAATAACGTTTAATTGAAATCTGGCGCAGTGAAGCGGACTTATAATGCGATAACTCTTCTTTGCTGCTCCGAGTAGAACTGCCACTTTATGGTGACTCTGGTGTTTTATTTTGATGAAGCATTTTCAACATAATATCTTTCCCCATCGCTTCAACCATTTTCATAAATAAGGGAGGGTTTTTTTCTTGTAAGCGACGCAAATCGGAATAACGCCAATATAAAAAATTTACCGGTTCTCGTGAGTGTATGCTAGTGCTGGCCTTACCGTCTCTAAAATAACTCATTTCACCAATAAAATGATAAGGACCTACTTCAATAGTAGCTCCATCTACATCAAGATAAACCAAACCATCAGTGATCAACATTAAATTTTCTACAGGTTCCCCTTGAGTCAGCATTTTTTTATTGCTGGAAGTCCCTCGGTAACTTAATTTAATGAGGCGAATAAAATCACTCGTTTGCATACTTGAAAAAAATAAATCTTTTATTTGTTGCAAATCATAAGGTAAGTCTCTAGGTATCATATCTCTTAACAAAATACCAATTTGTACAAAATTAATTGCTAAGGATGCGATAGCCCAATATGCAACCGGAGGTACATCAGCCAATACGCCATAAAGCAAAAACGACAAATCAGATAGAATAAATATTGTACGAAGGAAGAGTACTTTTCTAAAACAAAGACTCAAAAGCATTAAAATATTTCCCAAGCTGTACAGATGATCCAATTGCTTCCTCCGGTTCTTGTTTAGCCTAGAGAAAGCAGTAGAAATCGTAGTGTGCAAACTGAAGATGTTGCATTGTTTTAAAACAATCCAGCAGATTTGATGCCTTTAGTTTACACAGCAGGTTTCAACTGCTTTTTCTAGGTTTATAATAATTGTAGAATAAAAAAGATTTGTAAGAGAAAAATTCTTGATAAATCTAGGAGATTGTATTGAGTTATAATGAAACTCACTTCTTTCCAGATCCAGAAACAAGTGATGACCAAGGTCTATTATTCATTGGCGGTGATTTATCACCCCAACGCATACTTCAAGCTTATAAACAAGGAATTTTTCCCTGGTATGAGCCAGGAACACCTATTCTCTGGTGGTCTCCAAATCCAAGACTCATATTGCTCCCCAACGAATTTAAAGTATCTCGTAGCCTACAAAAATCATTAAAAAAATCCTTCAGATTCACAATAGACACTGCATTTATAGAAGTAATTACTGCATGTGCTACGTGTACTGAACGAATAAATAATACCTGGATAACAAAAGAAATGATTGAAGCATATACCCGCCTACATACCATGGGCTATGCTCACTCCTTTGAAATATGGTATGAAGATGAACTTGTAGGAGGCTTATATGGACTCAGTTTGGGCCATGCTTTTTTTGGTGAATCGATGTTTCACAAGATAACTAATGCTTCAAAAATTGCTTTTTATTATTTATGTAAAACTATGGTAGACTGGAACTTTGATTTTATTGATTGCCAAATTCCAACCAATCATTTACAAAGTCTAGGTGCTAAAGTTATCGAACGAAAAGAATTTCTTCACCTGTTATCCCAGTCATTAGAATACCCTACCAAGCAAGGTCCATGGAATATCATTTTGCCTTAATATTTCAAATAGTAACATCAGTGTACTATTATTATACGATATAGACATACCATTACCATTTCATCCTGTGATGGCTTCAATAATTGATAATGTAGTAACTAAATAACCCGGAGTATTTGCCTATGGATCCCAAACAAAATAATGAACCAGGGTCTAAAGTTTCTATTATTTTCGGAAAACTTAGCAGTTACCAATTACATGATATTTTGGATAGCCATGGTGCTACAAAAAAAGAAACTAAGGCTGTATTTTTAATAAGAGATAATTCAGCAGGGATTATGACTGTTTCATATTACTCTCAAGAACATGAAATGGTAAAACATATCCGATTGGGGTTAACACATGAGGGTTGGAAAATCGTTCCTAAGCCACCTAAAGAGCCTGCATTTACAGATACCCTTGAAGTAAAAACAAAATATATGCAAGATAAAGCAACTTTTGATGAGGAAATGCAGTCCTTTCTCAATACTGCAAAGATGCTATTTGAACAAAGCGTTACTCCAGAGCAGATTAAGACACTGAGTTTTGAATTACAAAAAAATGAATTTAATCTGCACGGATTGATTAGACCCAGTCGAGCGCAAGCCAGTCAAGAGAGACATTATGTTGACTACGTTGGCGATCTATTTGTAGCTGAGGATATTCCTGGATTAGTTAATACTCATAAAGCAAGATAAGAGAGATTGAATTAATAGCCGAGTCAATAATATCTGCAGGAAACCAATTTTGGAGTAATACAAATAATTAAATTTTAATGAGCTTAGATTGCCATTTTCTTCATTTTAGTGCAGTATACACGCAGTTAAGTATATAATAATGAACCTTATAAATTTGGTAGATTACTGAGAGACCTATGGCAAAAGAAGATCATATAGAAATGGCTGGAACGGTTATCGATACCTTACCCAACACCATGTTCCGAGTTGAATTAGAAAATGGGCATGTTATCACCGCCCACATTTCTGGTCGTATGCGTAAAAATTACATTAGAATTTTAACTGGTGACAAAGTCAAAGTCGAATTAACTCCCTATGACTTGACCAAAGGTCGCATCATATTCCGCGATAAAAACTAAGTAGTATCTTATTTAAAAATCTCTTTACAAAAGTGACCTGAAATGTAGCAAAGTGCAGATCTGGCTTCTTTGTAACCGTTCATAAATAATATCAGATTGTAGCCTGGGTGCAGCGAAGCGTAACCCGGGGAAAAGCCTGTGTCTTGGAAAACCCGGGTTACGCTTCGCTGCACCCAGGCTACAATACCCATCACCCGTTACAGACTATAAGGCTTCAAATATTGCAGCAGCGCCCATGCCTGTACCAATACACATGGTGACCATGCCATATCGTCCTTTAGTTCTTTTTAACCCATGCAATAAAGTAGCTGTTCTTATCGCACCTGTAGCGCCTAAAGGATGTCCTAAGGCAATAGCGCCACCTAAAGGATTCACTTTGGCTCGAGGCAAATCAAGTTCTTTAATCACCGCCAAAGCTTGCGCTGCAAAAGCTTCATTGAGCTCTATCCAATCCAACTGATCTAAAGTAATGCCCGCTCGTTTTAAAGCAACTGGAATTGCCTTGATAGGACCAATCCCCATAATTTCAGGAGGAACCCCGGCGACAGCATAACTCAATAATCGTCCTATTGGTTTTAAATTATATTGATGTAAAGCCTGTTCGCTGGCCAATAAAGCAATGCCTGCGCCATCACTGGTCTGTGAACTGTTTCCTGCGGTAACTGTTCCCTTTGCAGCAAAGACTGGTTTTAATTTAGAAATAACCTCATAGGAAGTATCTGCTCGTGGTCCTTCATCATCATTTACCCATTTTTTCTTCATGATTACTGTGTCATTTTCTAAATCTGACTGTCTTAAGGTAATTTCTACAGGACTGATCTCTGCTTTAAAGTCACCACGTTGCTGTGCTGCTACAGCTTTTTTATGACTTTCAGCAGCAAATTCATCTTGTTGCGCTCGCGTAATCTCCCAGCGTTTTGCAACATTTTCAGCAGTAATACCCATCCCGTATGCGATGGCAATATCGTCATTATTGAATATGCCAGGATTTGCTGTGTATTTATTTCCACCTAAAGGAACCATAGACATGCTTTCAACACCACCAGCAAGAGCCAAATGCATGTTACCACTACGTATAGACTCTGCAACGGTAGCAATGCTTTGCACCCCAGAAGAACAAAAGCGGTTAATTGTCATTGCGGGAACAGATTGAGGTAAGTCAGCAAGTAATGATGCAATACGTGCCACATTCATACCCTGCTCTGCCTCAGGCATAGCACAACCTATAACAACGTCGCCTAGTTCCTGATGATCCACTGATGGATTACGCTCCATTAAATTTTTAATCACATGGGCCAATAAATCATCCGGTAACATATTCTTAAATACACCGCGTGGTGCTTTACCTACTGGAGTACGTAATGCATCAACTATATATACATTAGTCATTTTCAAATCTCCCTTAGTTGCGTAACGGCTTGCCAGTTTCTAGTAAATGACTAATCCGGGCTTGAGTTAATTGGGATCCAGCGAGAGTTATAAAAGCTTCTCGTTCTAACTTAAGCATCCAGTTCTCATCAACAAATGTGTTTTGATTGAGATTGCCCCCACAAAGCACTGTTGCCAACTCCGTAGCAATGAAATAATCATGCTGAGAAATAAATCCACCCTCTAACCAGTTGACCAAACCTGCTTGTAATCGTGCTTTACCTTCAATTCCAGCAATTTGAAACTGTTTCTTTAAAGGAGGCAAGTAATTTTCCGTATGCATAAAATTCACTTTAGCCAATGCAACATAGAGTACTTCATCCGCATTCATGACATAACTGTCCGTATTGCGTAAATAGCCCATCTGCATTGCATCAGCGGCTGAACCTGCAACTTGCGCAGTGGCGATTTGTTGATAGTAACTCTGAAGAACTGCCATCAAATCTCCTTTAGGAGCCAGATGTGCAGCACGCATGGCCATTTCTTTACATCCACCACCAGCAGGTATGACTCCAACGCCAAACTCAACCAGACCCGGATAAGCTTCAAAGGCAGCAACCACAGCATCACAATGCATCATTAATTCACAGCCACCCCCAAGAGCACGCCCTCTCAACGCTGCAACTGTTGGAAGAGAACTATATTTCAAACGTAAAGCGACACGTTGAAATTGTGCAATCATAGTGTCCAAAGCCTGCATTTTATTGTCCTTAATTAATAAATTAAGAACACCGCGCAAGTCAGCACCGGAACAAAAATTAGTCGCATCGTGTTGATAAATAATTAGCCCACGACATTGTTTTTCTGCAGTATCTACTGCGGCCTCCAATCCATCAAGAACTGCTTGTCCCACAGTATTTGCCTTGCTTTTGAAATTCACTACAGCCACATCATCTTGTAAATGCCATAAACGCACACCTTCATTTTCATAAATCACAGGTGTAGGATGTGCTGATTCTTTTATAACCCGGTCAGTGAAGAATTGACGTTTGTACACAGGTAATTGACTTCGCGATTGATAATCATTCATCTGCGGAGAATATGCGCCAGTTTCAGTATAGAAGGCATCGATTTCAAAAAGCCATCCGGGCAATTGCGCGGTACTCAGCGATGATTTTTCCTTTATTGCCTGATTAATATACTGAGTCATTTTTGCCAAGTCTGCTAATTGCCACGTTTCAAAAGGTCCTTGCATCCATCCAAAGCCCCAGCGAATCGCCAAATCAACATCTCTAACATTATCTGCAATTGACTCAAGATGATAAGCACAATAATGGAATAAATCTCTGAAGCATGCAGCCAAGAATTGTGCTTGCTTGTTATTCGAAGTAACTAGATTTTGCATGCGTACTGCTGGATCAGGATTACCCATGATCGTTTTCAACTCATCACTTACAACAGGTTGAGCTGGGCGATAAGTTGCTGTTCTAACATCATAAACCTCAATCGTTTTGCCATTTTTCCTATAGATACCCTGGCCTGTTTTTTGGCCTAAATGTCCCTCTTTAATAAGATTAAGCAGCCATTCGGGCAGTTTAAACGTAGGATGCCATGGATCATCTTGTAACTGCTGCTGCATTGTGTGGATTACATGTTGCATGGTATCTAGACCAACAACATCCATAGTACGAAATGTGGCAGACTTTGGTCTTCCTAACAAAGGACCTGTCAATGCATCAACTTCATCCAATCCCATATCCATAGAAAAAGCATGATGTAAGGTTGTTAAGAGAGAAAATACGCCTATACGATTACCAATAAAATTGGGCGTATCTTTGGCACGTACCACTCCTTTACCTAGGTAACGAGTTAACCAGGTTTCCAGGTTATCCACTAATTCCTTATTCGTAGTTTTCGCAGGAATAAGTTCTGCAAGGTGCATGTAACGTGGAGGATTAAAAAAGTGAACGCCACAAAAATTCTTTCTATGTGCTTCGGGTAAAACAGAACATAAAGAGTTAATACTCAAACCGGAAGTATTACTCACTAAAATAGCGTGTTGTGCTAAAAATGGAGAAATCCGCTTGTATAAATCTTCTTTCCAATCCAAACGCTCTGCTATTGCTTCAATAATTAAATCGCATGAAGATAAATCAGCAAGATCCTGATCATAATTTCGTGCTTGCAGTAATGCTGCAGTTTGGGCAGTAGCAAGAGGAGCAGGTTTTAGCTTCCCTAAGTTAGCTATTGACTTATCAATCAGTGCGTTCGCATTTCCTTCCTTAGATGCCAAATCATAGAGTAACGTTTCTATGCCTGCGTTAACACAGTGCGCTGCAATCTGTGCACCCATAACACCAGCGCCCAGAACTGCGACTTTTTTTATAAAAAAAGGTCCCTGCATTCTTTTTTCCTCGTTAATGAATGTAGCCTGGGTGAAGCAAAGCGTAACCCGGGTAATTTATGTTCTATGAACCCGGGTTACGCTTTGCTTCACCCAGGCTACAACAATTGACCAAAATCAAGACAAATCAAAACGAATACCTTGAGCTAAAGGTAATTCATTTCCCCAATTTATCGTATTGGTTTGTCGACGCATGTATGCTTTCCAAGAATCAGAACCCGATTCACGTCCACCACCGGTTTCCTTTTCCCCGCCAAATGCACCACCAATTTCCGCACCTGAAGTCCCTATATTAATATTAGCTATTCCACAATCACTACCCCAAGCGCTTAAAAAATGTTCCGCATTTTTCAGGTTTTGGGTGAACATGGCAGAAGACAATCCTTGGGGTACATGATTTTGTAAAGCAATCGCCTCATCGATTGTTTGAAAAGGCATAACGTACAAAATTGGCGCAAATGTTTCTTCTTGAACAATTTCCCAATGATTTTTTACATTACATACCAATGTAGGTTGAACAAAAAATCCAGGGCGCTGCACGGGTTCACCGCCAAAAATAATCCGGCCACCTGCTTCCTTAATTCGAGCTATTGCCTGATTAAATTGATGCACAGCCTGTTCATCAATAAGCGGTCCCATTAAATTTTTCTTATCTAAAGGATCACCAATTGTTATTTGCTCATAGGCAAAACGTAAACGCTCTACAACGTAATCATACTTAGAATGATGAACAAATAAACGTCGTGTAGAGGTACACCGTTGACCTGCAGTACCCACTGCTCCAAAAACAATGGCTGGAATTGCTAAATGAAGATCTGCTGACTCATCGAGGATAATTGCGTTATTACCACCTAACTCCAGAATAGTTTTACCTAATCGGGTAGCAACTTTTTCTGCAACCTTTTTACCTACAGCTGTTGAACCAGTAAATGAAATAAGAGGTATCCGCTTATCATTAACCATTTCCTCAACCACATCGTGGCTTTCTGGAATAATTAAACTAAATATTTCCGGACAACCATTAGCTCTTAACACATCATTGCAAATATGCTGAACCGCAACAGCACACAAGGGAGTCTTTGCTGAAGGTTTCCACAAAGTCACATTACCACAGATAGCAGCCAGAAAAGCATTCCAAGACCAAACTGCAACGGGAAAGTTAAACGCCGAAATAACGCCAACAATACCATATGGATGCCACTGCTCATACATTCTGTGTTGAGGACGTTCCGAGTTCATGGAATTACCGTATAACATACGTGATTGACCTACCGCAAAATCGGCTATATCAATCATTTCCTGAACCTCTCCATCTCCCTCCTGCTTGGATTTACCCATTTCAAGGGAAACCAAACTTCCCAAAGCATCTTTATGTTCACGCAATGCCTGGCCAATTTGCCTGATAATTTCTCCCCTTTTGGGAGCTGGAACTTTTTTCCACTCATGCGCAGCATGTTGAGCACGAGTCATTACCTCTTCATAATCGCGCATAGTGCACGTTGCTATTTCTGCAAGTTTTTCACCATTTGCAGGGTTATAAGAGATTAATTGATGCTCATGAATCCCACTTTGCCAACCTTGACCACTAAAGGCGCCCGGATTAACTGCGTGAATTTTCAAGCGTTTTAATATGTCCATTAAATGCCTCCATAGTAACCCGGATTCACAAAAAAATAATCCGGGACAGTAACCAAGATATCTAGATTAAGCGTAATAGCGACCAAAGCGGTTTTCCAACACGGCGGACAATTGGAATTTTTCTTGTAAAATCAACCCCTTATACTCATTCTCTTGTCCGAGCACTAAATCGACTACTGCACAAACACCAGAAGCAGTGCTTATTTGAATTGCTGACCATTCCAAACCACAAATTTCAGCAGGGTAAATCTTTTTCACATAATTTTTTTCAGTCAACTCGCCGCGTTTTATTCCTTCAACAGAAACATAAACAATCACAAGATCTTGATAAGTTTTAGGAATAGCATTTTCTAAAATCCGTTTTAACGTAGGTCTATCTTGATTTAGTCGCAAGTCGTTCATTAATAAACGCATCTTTGAACAATGGCCAGGATAACGCATTGTTTTATAATTCATGGTTTGTACTTTACCTGCATGCAATTCCGCCAAACTTCCCAATCCACCTGAGGTATTAAATGCTTCATATTCACAACCATCGATTTGAATGGTTTCTAATCCTTCTAAAGGTGCCGAAGTTACTGCCTTTCCATATTTAATTGCATAACAAGGATTGCCGTACTCATTAATAACTCCATCAGTTGACCAAGTTAATGAATATTGCAATGCATTATTTGCATTTTGAGGAAGAGCTCCAACACGTAATTTAACATGGTGACACTCTTCAAATTCATGCATTAAACTATTTGCAGCGATGCTGATAAATCCAGGAGCCAATCCGCATTGAGGTACAAATGCAGTTTCTGCATCAAGAGCAATTGCTTTCACCGCTTCAGTCACCGCGGTATCTTCAGTGAGATCAAAATAATGTGCTTTGGCAGCTTTAGCAGCTTCCGCAACATAAGTATTTAGAAAATATGGAAGGCTTGAAATAACGGTCACAATACCATTTTTTTCCATATAAGCTTGGGTTGACTGCTGATCTCGAACATCTAAGGCTACTGTTTTAATTTTGGGTACTGCGTCCAACAGCCTTTTTACATCTGATCCATTAAAATCAATATCAACCAGATGAACCTGATAAGAACCGCTCTCTGATAATAAGCAAGCGATTAAGCTACCAATTTTCCCTGCACCAGTAATCATTACATTATACATTTATCCCTCTCCCATTATAAAACGGGATAATCCTACACAAAATATTAAGAATTGGATAGTATTCTCTAATACTATGTACAGAACAAAAAACTATGTACAAAACAAAATGAGAATTAAAATCGAGTTATTCCATTTTTTTAATACATAACATTTAAACAAGGACTGTATTTTTAAAATTCTTGAATTCATAAAGGGAATTGATTATGAGTAAATCCAAAAAAAAGCCCCCAAAATCTACTGAGAATGCCCTGCCCCCCTTATTAACCGAATCAGAAAAATACGACTATGAAGGGCTAAGTTTTGATAGATTATTCCACGCTTTAATCAGTCAATTGTGTAACTGGCTATCTCCAGGGACCCTCATGATGTCTTTTACAGATTGGCTAATCTATTTAATTTTTTCGCCGGCAAAGCGAATTGAGTTAAATAAAAATGCACTCAAAAAACTAGGCCATTTATTGTTATACATACAGCAACAAAGCCAGAATAAATGTGAACCCTGTATTGAAGTACGTCAAACCGATCACCGCTTTCAAAATGAATTATGGTCTCAGTTCCCATTCAACGTGTACTCACAATCCTTTTTATTAACAGAAGAATGGTGGGAGAATGCTACAACACATCTTCGTGGTATTTCCAAGCATCATGAAAACATAGTTAATTTTGTAACACGCCAAATTCTGGATGTTTTTGCTCCATCTAATTTTCCTGGAATAAATCCTGAAGTGATTACGACCACAATGAATGAAGGTGGCATGAATTTTATCAAAGGATGGAATAATTTTTTTGATGACATCATCCTAAAACTGAATGACAAACCACCAGCGGGAAGTGAACAATATAAAGTAGGGAATAATGTAGCAGTAACATCTGGAAAAGTTATTTATAGAAATCATTTAATTGAGCTTATCCAATATGAACCTACAACAGCAACAGTGCATCCAGAACCAGTCTTAATCATCCCTGCTTGGATTATGAAATATTACATTCTTGATCTCTCGCCTAACAATTCAATGGTTAAATTCTTGGTGGATAAAGGGCACACTGTTTTTATGATTTCCTGGAAAAATCCAACCTCTGAAGATAGAGACTTAAACTTTTCTGATTACGCGACATATGGCGTGATGGATGCATTAAAAATAATAAATCAAATTATTCCGAAAGAAAAAATCCATGCGGTAGGTTATTGTATTGGGGGAACCTTATTAACAATGGTTACTGCAAAAATGGCCGCCGATAATGATGATCGATTAAAAACGATTACACTGTTTGCAGCGCAAACCGATTTTCAGGATGCAGGAGAACTGCAGCTATTTATTGACGAAAACCAGCTTACCTATATTGAAGATATCATGTGGGAAAAGGGTTATTTAGATGGTTCGCAAATGGCTGGTGCGTTTAATATGTTACGCTCCATAGACCTCATTTGGTCTCGGATGGTTTATGATTATCTATTGGGTAAAAGACAGGAAGTGAGTGACTTAATGGCATGGAATTACGATACCACACGCATGCCCTACAAAATGCATAGTGAGTATTTACGCAGTTTGTTTTTAAATAATGATTTAGTTGAAGGACGATTTAAAATTCTTGATGAGAACATTAATCTTGCCGATATCAAAATACCTACCTTTGCAGTAAGTACTATAAAAGATCATATAGCCCCTTGGAAGTCAGTGTATAAAATTCATTATTTTACTGATAGCGATATTACCTTTGTATTGACCAATGCAGGACACAATACAGGGATTGTTAATGAGCCAGGTGAATCCGGACGAAGTTATCAAATGCTAACCCATAAAGAAAATGATAAACATTTAGCTCCCAATGTTTGGTTGGAAAGAGCTCCTCATTTTAAAGATTCTTGGTGGCCAGCCTGGGAAAAATGGCTCGTAGATTATTCGGGTACAAAAAAGAAACCACCTGAACTAGGCAATCCTGAGAAAGAAATAAGACCGATTTGTGATGCACCAGGAACTTATGTTCTGAAAAAATAATACAAGTGCCCAGACCTATCAACTCATCGTCATCAATTGTAGCCTGGGTGAAGCGAAACCCGGGAATATTAATCTCATTACACTTCACCGGGTTACGATTAAAAATGTTTCACTAATTCTTGACCTGGATGAAGGACTCAATTATCTTATCGTTTTATAATTTTTTAACAGCTCATGAAGCAAACCGCTTTAGCCAACTCCATCCCTCTGAACTCATCAATTCGTCTTCGCTATGTTAAATACTTTTTTGTATTTATAGCAGGCCTTCTGGCGCCTTTTGGTTTTGCTCCTTTTCATATCCCAGGATTAGCGCTGTTAAGTATGGCTTTTCTCTATTCAAGTCTACAAAATTGCTCCGCAAAACAAGGCTTTGCACTTGGTTTTTTTTATGGGCTAGGCTATTTCGGGTTTGGAGTTTCCTGGGTTATAGTCAGTATCCACGACTATGGCCAACTTAATTATTTCTTTGCAGGATTAGTTACATTAATTTTTATTATGTATCTCGCGCTCTTCCCTGCCCTTGTTGCTTATCTGTATCAATTGCTTGAGCTTAAAAATCGAAAACTAGTGTCTTTAGCTCTATTTTGTGTTTTATGGTGCTTGAGTGAATACTGCCGTGCTACTTTATTTAGCGGTTTTCCCTGGCTATTAATAGGCACCATCCTCATTGATACACCGATTAAATACATCGCTCCTGTTTTAGGAATTTACGGACTCAGTTTTGTCTGTGTTCTAATTTCTGCACTACTGACTTTAGCTGTGTCACAAAATTCCCAAAAACGTTACCTCTACTTGATCATAATTGTACTCATTATGATGAGTCCAATACTTTGTAAAAGCATTTCATGGTCACAAATCAAACAAGAGCCTATCAGTGTAGGTGCTGTTCAGGCTAATTTGTCCATGCGCGACAAATGGGATGAAACCTTATTTTGGAATTTATTAAAATACTATGAAAATGCAATTAATAAACTCCTAGGTAAACAATTAATTATTTTACCAGAGTCAGCCATACCATTGCCTGCAAGTTACTTGGATAAATATCTGTTAAAACTGAATAAAAAAGCTCTGAAAGCGAACAGCGCACTTATGGTAGGCATTTTACAGCCTACAAATGATAGTGAAACAAATTATTACAACTCGGTAATTACTCTTGGACAGGCAAAAGGGAAAAAACTCAAACGCCATTTGGTTCCTTTTGGTGAGTATATTCCCAAACCTCTGGTTACCATTAATCGTTGGTTGAATTTACCTGAACCCAATTTATTACCAGGAAAAAGAAAGCAACGCCTAATTCGAATTGAAAGCCATCCTATAGCAAGCCTCATTTGCTATGAGATTGCTTACCCCAATATTTTACGTGATCAAATGCCTAAAGCCCAATGGATTGTTTCAATGAGTGATAATGGCTGGTTTGGACACTCATTAGCCAGCTACCAACAATTACAAATGGCTCAAATCCTTTCCCTACTTACAGGACGTTATCAAGTAGTAGTCAATAATGACGGTTTATCATCAGTAATTGACTCAAACGGAGATATAGTAGAAAGTCTACCTCCATTCAGTTCCGGCCTATTGCAAAGTAGTATATTTCCGGCCGAAGGACTCACTCCATGGATTATTTGGTATGAGTATCCAGTACTTATATTTTGTACAATTTTTCTTATTTTTATACTTTTTATTCAACTTCGTCGCTTATTCCAGTAATAATCTATTGCTGGCAGACACAAGAGGAGTTATCCTTAGCGATTTAGAGTCACTTAAAAAATCGGACTATGGATAATACCTATATACCACAAGAAGTTGAGGAACAAGCTCAACAGTATTGGCATAAAAAACAATCATTTAACGTTTCAGAAGATTTAAACAGAGAGAAATTTTATTGTTTATCCATGTTTCCCTACCCAAGTGGGACATTACACATGGGGCATGTTCGTAACTACACTATTGGTGACGTTATTGCTCGTTATCAACGTGCGTTGGGTAAAAATGTTCTTCAACCTATAGGTTGGGATGCATTTGGCTTGCCTGCTGAAAATGCCGCCATCAAAAACGGAATCCCCCCTGCTGAATGGACCAAAAAAAATATAGAGTCCATGAAAAAACAATTTTTACGTCTTGGTAATGCCTATGATTGGCGACGTGAAATTTGTACTTGTGCACCTGAATACTATCGATGGGAACAATGGTTTTTTATTCGATTATTCGAAAAAGGCTTAGTATACAAAAAAAATGCCGTGGTAAATTGGGATCCGGTCGATCAAACCGTTTTGGCAAATGAACAAGTCGTCGATGGACGCGGCTGGCGCTCTGGTGCTCCTGTGGAGCGAAAAGAAATTTCTCAGTGGTTTATTAAAATCACAGCTTATGCTGATGAGCTCCTCAGCTCACTCGACACATTAGATGAATGGCCTGCACAAGTAAAACAAATGCAACGCAACTGGATAGGTCGCTCGACAGGTACCGAAATTCATTTCAGCGTCAATAATTATCCCAAACGATTAAAAATATATACAACCCGCCCTGATACTTTAATGGGAGCAACATACCTTGCAGTAGCAACGGATCACCCCCTTGCCAAAGAAGCAGCAAGCACTCGTAAGGAAGTCAAGGAGTTCATTGACAGCTGTCAAGGTACTAAAATGGCTGAGGCTGAACTTGCTACTATGGAAAAACGAGGTATCGCTACAGGTATGTCGGCAGTCCATCCTATAACTGGTGAAGAACTACCAATATGGGTGGCAAATTTTGTGCTCATGCAATACGGTTCTGGAGCTGTAATGTCAGTCCCAGCACACGATCAAAGAGACTGGGAATTTGCACGCAAATATCAATTACCTATTAAAGAAGTCATTAAACCAGCAAATGACATAAAACATGACTTAAACAAGTCTGCTTATACTGAAGAAGGCACACTAATTAACTCAGGTCAATTTGATGGATTAAGCTCCTCCCAAGCAGTGGAGACCATAACCAGTTTTCTTGAAGAACATGATGCAGGAAAAGCAACAATTAACTATAGGTTGCGTGACTGGGGCGTATCAAGACAAAGATATTGGGGCACCCCTATTCCCATGATTTTATGCGAACAATGTGGTACTGTGCCCGTTCCAGATGAAGATCTCCCAGTAATTCTTCCGGAAAATGTAACATTTACTGGAACCGGTTCACCCCTTGCTCAATGTCCAGAATTTGTTAACATAAGTTGTCCAAAATGCGGTCAGGATGCATCTCGTGAGACAGACACTTTTGATACTTTTGTTGAGTCATCTTGGTATTATGCTCGTTTTGCATGTAAAGGTCAGGAAAATGCCATGCTTGATGACCGAGCAAAATATTGGACTCCTGTGGATCAATATGTGGGTGGGATCGAACATGCAGTAATGCATTTACTTTATGCTCGCTTTTTCCACAAGCTAATGCGTGATGAAGGTTTAGTGAATTCGGATGAACCATTTAAAGCCCTGTTAACCCAAGGAATGGTTTTAAAAGACGGACATAAAATGTCTAAGTCTGTTGGTAATGTAGTCGATCCCAATCATCTTATTGATACTTATGGGGCTGATACGGCACGTCTATTTGTTATGTTTGCTGCACCTCCTGAGCAATCGTTAGAGTGGTCAGATACTGCTGTGGAAGGCGCACATCGTTTTCTAAAGCGCATCTGGGCTTTTGCTCATCAGTATCAAAATATGTTCATTGAAATCAATGACATCATTCTAAGTGGTAATGGACATGTGAACTGGCAGCAAGTGGAAAGTCGTTTAAAGAAATCACGTCTTGTTGTGCACCAAACTCTTGCACAAGCGACACATGATTATGATCGAAATCAGTTCAATACAGTAGTTTCCGGTTGCATGAAGCTGTTTAATGAAATTTCGAGCTATTCTATAGAAACTGAAGAAGATAAATTCTTTATTCACTCCAGCATGAGTATTCTGTTGCGATTATTGGCTCCTATAACACCACATATTACCCATCATCTTTGGCAACAATTAGGCTTTGAAAAAGCAATTATTGATGCAAACTGGCCAAGAGTAGATAAAGGTGCTCTAAAAACCGATGAAGTGGATTATGTAGTTCAAGTTAATGGGAAACTAAGAGCTCAATTTACCGCGGGCGTAGATGCTGCAGAAGAAGCTTTAATTGCTGCAGCCAAAGAGCATGTAAAAGACTTTCTGGCTGATAAAACAGTAAAAAAAGCAATCGTTGTTGCACACAGGCAATTAATTAATTTGGTTGTTAACTAATGAAGTCTAACCATCCTGATGTTTCTAAAGTCCCGTATAGACTTCGCATACAACTTGCGGGACATGAACAACAAAAACGTCAAATTGCAACTTTACGTTGTCTAGTACCGTTACTGCTCCTCTTATTATTATCAGCTTGTGGGTTTCATCTACGAGGTATGGACAATGTACCCAACTGGCTTAACAATGTAGCCATTATTTCTGAAAATGATGACAAACAATTTGTCTCAATACTGCAATCTCGACTGGAAGGATCCGATGTTGAAGTGAATCCTGAGCCCTCTCGGGCCAAATATTGGTTAATCGTTAATGAGGTTAACTTACAACAACAGATCATCAGTGTTGGAGCAAGTACAAATCCACGACAATATACTTTAACTCTAACCGTAGTATTTGTATTGAAAACACGCGCAGGCCAAGTTATTAATGCTCCTGGTAGAATAAGTATTTCCCGGGAACTTATATTGAATAATAACAGAATTCTAGGCTCTAAAGATGAAGAAAGTATTTTAATTGGAGAAATGAAGCAAGATGCGGTGACCCAAATAATTTATCGACTTAGCCATCTACAAGAGCCTAAACTCAGATAAGAAAAAAGGTAGCGTGGGTAAGAAAAAACGACACATGCACATGCTTAAACTAAAATTATCATGCAAATCAAACAACAAATGCTTGCCCAGCAAGTAGAAAAAAAAATTGCTCCACTCTATATAATTATTGGACAAGATAATTACTTGCTGGAAGAGTCTTTAGCTACCATAAAGTCAGCCATCAAAAAAAATTATAACTACGATGAGCAAATCATATCCATTCAGTCAGCAGAGGATTGGAATACTGTAAGGGAAGAAGCAAACAGTTACTCCTTATTTTCAGATACCGTACTCTTGAATATTTTTTATGATAAGAAATCCATAGACGCTATGGGAAAGAAAATTCTCACTGAATACCTTAACTTGATTAATTCACGTTGTTTCATTGTTATTAGAGCTCCGAATGTACCTGCAAAACAATTACAGTGGATATCATCCCATGAACAGGCGGCACTTATCCTATCCTATCCGCTTAACTCAGAAGCAATGAAAAGTTGGATAGTTACGCAGTTAAAGAAAAACTTCATGAGTTATGATCTGCAAATTCCCGATTTAATTCACCAATATACACAGGGAAATATGCTAGCATGTGCGCAAGTTATTGAAAAAATGGCCTTATCTTATACTCCTAACAGCAAAATTGAGACGCAACACGTATTGGAGCACTTATTCAATCAATGTGACTATGATCTTTTCGAGCTAGTCGATGCATGTCTCCTTGGTCACGGAGATAAGGCAATTCAGATTCTACGTCATGCAGCAAATAATAAGACAGAAGCTACTTTAGTCTTATGGATGCTCAGTCAGGAAATAAGATTAATCCTACAGCTTTCTTATTTAATGGAAAAGAAAATTGATATTCAAAATGCATGCAGCCAATTAAAAATTTGGCCCCAGCGCGTCAACCTCTATAAAATATGTTGTAAGCGATTTAATCAAGTAATACTGCAGCAGCTTCATCGATATTGTTTCTCCATCGATGAACGTATCAAATCAAATAGCTCATACACCCAAGTATGGAACTCCCTAGAAAACACCGCCCTCTCACTTTGTCTGGGGAAATTAATAGGTGACACATGCACAGCATAGCTATTTTTGGCGGTACCTTCGATCCCATACATAATGGTCATTTGCAGACCAGCAAATTTATTCAGACACATATTAAATTTGACTCCTATATTTTTCTCCCTTGTAAAACACCAACTATAAAGCCACCAACGTTAGCGAATAACGAGCAAAGAGTAGAAATGTTGAGGTTGGCAATTAAAGAGGCACCAGACTTTAAGCTTGATTTACGCGAGATAAAACGCGACACCCCTTCTTATATGGTTGAAACTTTAGAAAGTTTTAGGCTGGAATACCCCAATGCATCTATAACTTTGATTATTGGATATGATGCCTTTCTATCATTACCCCGTTGGCATCAATGGGAGAAAATTATTACTCTAGCAAATTTACTGGTAATCAATAGAAAAGAATTTGCCAGGCAAGCTGTCCCAAAAATTATGCAGGATTTTTTGGAAAAATATCGAACTAAAAGCAAAATAGAACTCTTAAACACACTAGCAGGAAGTGTTTTTTTATTTGATGCAGGCAATTATGATATTTCGTCCACTTTCATTCGTGAAGAAATAGAAAAGGGAGCTGATGTTAAAAACAAGCTCCCTCAATCAGTCTATAAATACATTAAAGATCAGGGCTTATATCAATAAAATTAAAGGACTCGTTTGCCGATACCGTTTGTTTTGCTTTATTAATAACGCCCGGTAAAGAACTAGATATCCAGTTTATAACAGGTAACATTTGATTATAAATTCTGGAGCTTTGGACATATTGCTGATAAGGCAAAGAGGTCATGCTGAGTACTGCGAAGATAAGAGAAAGAATGAAAACACCACGGGAAAAGCCAAAAATGCCACCAAGAACTTTATCCATAGCGCCTAAACCGCTGCCCCTTAAGAAAAGGCCAAGTATCGCATTACCAATACCTCCGACGATTAAAACACCAAGCACAACAATAACAAAACCCGCTATTGTACGAAGTGATTGATCTTGTATATAAGGCTGTAAATAGGGATTAAGGGCTCCTGAATAGGTATAGCCTGCCCATACCGCTAATATCCATACCCCTAATGCAATAAATTCTTTAATAAATCCTCTTAATAAACCGGTAATAGAAGATAAGCCAATTATTACTATAAAAATTAAATCAACCCATTGAAATTGCATGGTTAGCTAACTCCAGTATTGACTACAAAACCATTCAACTGCATAGCACTTGCTAATTGAATTTTTAATTTCATCACATCACTTTTAATAGGTGAATGTCCCGCATAAACTTTATAAATAACACCTTGTCTTCCAGCAATTTTGATGTAACTTGCTTTATATCCTTTGCTACGTAATTTGCTAACCAAGGATTGGGCATTAGCCAACTTCGAAAACGAGGCCAATTGAACAGCATAAATAGTTCTTTTGTAATTTTTAGTATTGCTTGTATTTACTCGAGCAATTACCGGCTTGTTAATCGTTTTAGGACTCACATTTGCGACCGGTTTAATCGGTTTAGCGGGTGTAGCTGGTCTCGTTGCAGCGGCTACTTTTACTTGTTTTTTAACAACATTTTGTGCTGCATTACTTAATGCTAACTCTATTGGTTTCGCTACAGCTGCAGCATCCGCTTTAGATGCCACTGCCTTAGCAACAGATACAGCTGCATCATCAGCTTTTTGAGCGGATTGAATAAAGTCTTCTTTTTGGGGATTGGACTTTTTTTGTTCTACGGCAGGAGGAATTTCAATCTTGGCTATTTTTATGGTTTTAAACATCTCCTTTTCATCAGTTATCGCTACATCAGGAGTTGTTGGTTTAGGAGGTAACTGTACCTTTACACTAAAATTATTTTCAAGGCGTTGACTTGATTTCTTCATCATTGCAGGCAGAAAAATTGCACCTAATGATAAAACAACAGCTACACCAACCAAACGATGTTTTAGCTTCTCATCAATTACTAATTTCATTGAATCTCCTATTAGCCATAACATGACTTACAGTAAAAAATGACCCATAAACAACAATTAAGTCACCAGGTTTAGCTTGTTCCAATGCAGCTTCAAAAGCTGCAAGGGGGTTATTATAACAAATTTCTACAGGAATTTCTGCATCCTTAAAAAAGGTGAGCAACAAATCTCCACTAGCAGCACGTTTATTATCCAATTGTGCAGGATACCATCGCTCAACACAATCCTTCAAAGGCATAATCAGGCCAAAAATATCTTTATCTTTCAAAGCAGAAAAAACAGCGTGAATTTTTGTTTTTTTCATCATGCGCAAAGTATCTGCGAGTAATCTTGCCGATTGAGGATTATGAGAGACATCAAATAAAGTGCTCACCTTGTCTTCATGCAATTGCAAACGACCGGGAATATTAATACGTTGCATGGCAATTTGAAAATGGGAAAGTGCCACTGGCAGATGATGTTCAAGTAAAACACATGCAGTAATTGCTGCAGCAGCTGATTTGAGCTGTATTGCAGGCTTAGGTAATCCATAAACTGAGGAAAGACTCAGTTTTTCCTCGTAATGTAGACTCCAGACAGAGTTTTCTTCTTGAATAGAAAATTCTTGGCTCCACAAATATGCAGGAACACCAAGTTGTTTCGCTACATGAGTTACTGATGCAGGTGGATTAATATCAGCATAGATGAATGGTTTACCCGAACGAAGGATACCCGCTTTCTCATAGCCAATTGCATCAAGTGTATTCCCTAAGTACTCCTGATGATCAAAATCTATGGTAGTAATTATGGATAATTCTGCATCCACAATATTCGTGGCGTCCAATCGACCACCTAATCCCACTTCAAGAATAATGACATCCAATTCCATTTTTTTGAAATGCCACAATGCTGCCAAAGTAGTCATTTCAAAATAAGTTAAAAGAGTTTCTCCACGAGCTTCTTCGATAAGACTAAAAGCCTGACATAAGTCATCATCAGAAATGGGTGTTAAATTGACACGAATACGTTCATTAAACTGGATAAGATGGGGTGAGGTATAAGCGCCAACTTTATATCCGGCAACATGATAAATCATTTCAAGAGCAGTTACTGTTGAACCTTTTCCATTAGTACCTGCTACAGTAATCACCGGACAGCCTGGACGTTGTAGACCTAATTTCTTTGCAACGTCCATAATACGCGTTAAACCAAGTTGTATTTCTTGAGTATTTCTAGTTTCTAAATCATGCAACCATTCATCAATAGACCTTTTTCGAAACGCTGCAGGAGAAGGAAACTGCTTCGTCGATACAGTACTCGAATCCTCATATACGCTCGTGTACACTCCGGTTCTGTGCTCCGTATCTTCTCGCATTTCTCTCTCTACCGTATGCTTCGTAAGAGTTCTAATACGATCCTGCTTTGGCAACTGAATCCCCTACACTTTTGCGCGTTAATTTAGCAATTAATTCAGCAACAACTGGACGGATATCTTTTCTTTCGAGAATCATATCGATATGTCCATGCTCTAACAAAAATTCGCTACGCTGAAACCCCTCAGGTAAAGTTTGTCTTACAGTTTGCTCAATAACTCTGGGACCAGCGAAACCAATTAACGCATTAGGCTCAGCAATAATCACATCTCCCAGACTTGCAAAGCTGGCAGAAACCCCGCCCATGGTTGGATCAGTCAACACGACAATAAAAGGTAAGCCCGTTTCAGCAAATTTGGCCAGAGCAGCTGAAGTTTTGGCCATTTGCATTAAGGAAAAAAGCCCTTCTTGCATCCGTGCACCGCCACTTGCAGTAAAACAAATATAAGGTCTTTGTTCTTTTGTTGCTACTTGAATTGCACGAACAAATTTCTCCCCTACCGTAGCGCCCATGGAGCCACCCATAAAATTGAATTCAAAGGATCCAACAACTACAGGTTGTTGTAATAACGTACCTTTGACAATAATCAAAGCTTCCTTCTCGCCTGTTGTTTTTTGTGCTTGTGAGATCCTATCTTTATATTTTTTTGAGTCCCTAAACTTTAATCGATCTTGAGGTTCTAATAATTCAGCAATCTCTTCCTGGCCTCCCTCATCAAGAAATTGCTGAATTCGGACCCGTGCAGATATCCGATGATGGAAATTACAGGAGGGACATACCATTAAATTCTTTTCTAATTCAGTACTATAGAGAACTTCGTTACAGCCTGAACATTTAAGCCATAAACCCTCAGGAACTCCTTTTTTTTGGGAGGAACTCGTACTCACTCTTGAAGGCAATAGTTTTTTAAACCAACTCATAATTGGAACCCAATATTATAGAATCATAATATTATACACAGAAAAAAATATTCTTAAATGCACATTAAACCGGATTCGAATTTTTCTTGAGCAGTAAGCAAGAGATGAGTTTTAGAGGAAAGGAGAGATGAACTCGTCGATTGAGAACGATCTCTACGAAGTCATTATTAAAATTAGAAAACAAAATTATTTCTATCAGATTATCTATAGATGTCTAAATAGGACAAATTTTCTTCTAATCTACTGATTTTTATCTACATTAAAAAATATCCACGTCCTAAATCATAAAAAAATTTAAGCAATCATAAAATAAATAATGAACACTTTAAGGTGTAATTAATACTTGCTGATGAATAATATTTACTCATATAGATTATTTATACGCCAAACATAAGTAATCTGTAAGCCCAAATTAATGCTTTAAAGTGAGTAAATATTATGTTAGAGAAGAGAGTCTTAAATATAACTACGGAAGAAATTGAACAAGATTTTCAAAAGAAAATTGATGGATATCTTAATAGTAGTGATTCAATGACATCATACTATGCAAATATGTTTTTCACAGATTCGATGTATACCAGTCGTCCTAAAAATAAAAGTATTTGTGTTATGTATCGAGGCACAACCCAACCTCCTGAAAGCGTGTTCAAGGAAGGATTTATTCCCAAATATGATAACCAAAGAGATCCTTCAGAAAGCGTCGTTTTAAGTGCTAGCCCATATATTGGGAGTTTATATGCAGATATTCAGTCAACAATACAGCATAAAACAGCATATGTGTATGCTACCTTAATTGATCCAGAAACCGCTGTGAACTTTGAAGGGCAAACTTTAGGATTCAATTCAAGCAGAACTGTTGAGGGAAATAATGACTTAGGGTTTATTGATTTAATGGAGTACCGTTCATCTGCTATTTCACCCTTACACATTCTTGCTGCTAGAACAAGTGATGCGCAAGGAAAAGGACCCGATGACATTCTATATGTTAATGGCTCTGCAGAAGAAAAGTTTAAATCCTGTTTAATGCAGCTAAGACTTGATGACTCGAAATTCAGAGAATTTATGACTAAAGCAAGTCACGAAGTAAAAAATTGGCATCATCAGGATCGTCGCACTGGAACCCTGGAGAAAGCGCCTTTCGTTCCCGATTACTTTTAATCACTTATTTTAATAAATAGCTCCTTCCAAATAGGAGCTATTGTCGATTAATTTAATGTTAGCTTTAGATTCATGTTTAAATCTTCCAGCATTTTTACAGCTCGTTGATCCCCAGAATTCGCGGCAAGAGTTAAGTAATATGCAGATTCATTATGATCCTTTGCAATGCAGCCTCTTCCAAAAGCAAAAGATACACCTAAATTTATTGCAGCCTCAATATCTTCTCGTAAAGCTGCCATTCTAAAATATTCAATAGCCAACTCGGCGTTTTTCCTAATACAACCTAGTCCATCACGAAAAGAGGATCCTAAATCCCGCGCAGCTATATTATCTCCTCGTGTTGCCGCCAATTTATAATTCAATATTGCCTTCTCTTGATTTTGCGGTATAGCACCTATTCCATCACAATAAGAAAGTCCTAATATTCGAGCTGCCCGATTATCATTTCGATTGACGGCCATATTTAAATAATAAATTGCTTGCTCTACATTCCTTTCTATACTTCCACAACCATCCCTAAATGAAATACCAAGTTCCACAGCTGCATTATTACTGCCGCTGATAGCAGCATCTTTATAATATTTAATGGCAACAAGAGCATCGAAAGGATAACCATATAATCCATCTCGATAAAAACTTCCAAGCAGTTGTCTAGCACCATTATGATTTAATGTTGCCGCTTGCTCACAAAGTGATTTGCCTAGTTCAATATTTTGATACTTGGATTTATTTCTTAAATATAACTTAGCAAGGTGATATATAACTTCAGAATTTCCTGGATAATTCGTGTTGTATTGGATTAATTTTTCATAAAATAAATCAATTTCTTTTTCATCGATAGAATTTTTTTTATCTATAGCCTCATCAATTAGAGCCATCGCCAGATAAATTTCTCGAGCATCTTCTTCAGGAGAGAACCCATATTTTTCTTTGCACTGTTCAATCCAGTATATTTTATTATATTTTCTACTGATTCTTGAAAATACATGTTTCTCATTTTGTTTATTAAAAAACGAATAAATATGAGCTGACACTTCAATCGGTAAATTATCAAACATTTTATTGTATTTAATATTCAGAATAAGCATATTTTATTCAATTTAATTTCTATTACAAGAGACTTTTTCCACAACCGAGTTGGTAGGCAAGCAAATGCCACTACAATCGCCAAGGTAATCCAAAACCAGGGTCGCTTTGATTTTGAGAGAGCTCATCATGCTCATTGGACGATAGAACGGTTTTATCGTGCGATTGTCTTGAAGTTAATAAAGTAACCCATTGAGATAACCAGAAACAAAAACAAAATGCTCAAAAAATGCAACTCATTCATTTTAATAAATATATTTTCCATTTTTTTGCAAAAAAACAGATGTGAGTCTAAAGTTTTTTGCCATATGTCCGATAACCTTTTTGCGTACGGTAAATTCGCCATTAAAAAGGAATTTGCCAATTTATAAAATGTCCCAAACCAGGGATTTAGGTCTGAGGAGACTATAATTATGGCTCAAATTATTAATACCAACGTGCCCTCGTTAATTGCTCAACGTAACTTGTCTAAATCAAGTAACGCTATGGCAACTGCGATACAAAGATTATCATCTGGTTTAAAAATTAATAGTGCAAAAGATGATGCTGCAGGGCTGGCAATTGCAACAAATATGACATCACAAATTCGCGGAATGGATCAAGCAGTGAAAAATGCTAATGATGGTATTTCACTCGCACAAGTTGCGGAAGGCGCGATGCAAGAGTCAACCAACCTTTTACAACGTATGAGGGAGTTGGCGCTTCAATCTGCAAACGGAACTTATAGCCAATCCAACCGTCAAGCGTTACAAAATGAAGTAAATAATCTTTTGAGTGAAATGGATCATATCGCTACGAGTACGCAATTTAACGGTCAAAGCATTTTAAATGGTTCATACACTAACGCCTCTCTGCAAATTGGCTCTAATGCAGGTGAAACCCTTTCATTTTCAATAAACAGTATTGCCTCCTCAACAATAGGTAGTATTGCTTATCAACAAGGAACCACAGTAAGTGCCAATGCTGCCGCTGATATTACTCTTGCTCTTGGTACTAACCCAGCAGTTAGCGTCAGTTCGTCTGCAAACTATGTGGGCACAGCAAATGGCCAAGACAGCTCATCTGCATATGCTAAAGCTGCTGCAATTAATGCTGCAGGTGTTCCTGGTTTAACAGTAACCGCATCAACAAGTGGTACCCAAACTGTCGGAGCTATAGGTGGTACAGCAGCGGATACTTATAACCTGACCATTAACGGCGTTGCTATATTTACGAACCAAGACGTCTCCACTGCATTAACCAATACTGACCTTATGGATGCAATCAATGCCGTAAGCAGTCAAACAGGGGTTGTGGCAGCTCTAAATGGTGGTGACATGACGTTAACTGCAGCAGATGGAAGAAACATTGCCGTAACTGAAAGTGGTACCGGATTTACTGCAGGTACTGACGGGCTTACAGTCACAGGTGGTCCATTTGCAGCGACACTGCGCGGACAACTTACTGTGAGCGCTGCTCAAACTATTTCTGTAGGTGGAACTATAGCTGATGTTGGTTTATCAGGTACAATCAGCCTGGATACAAATGGTGTTAATAGTATTGACATCACGACTCAAGATGGCGCAGAGCAAGCTATATTGAGAATCAGTGCTGCCTTAGATAGCGTCACTAATAACCGCGCTGCATTAGGTGCTTTGCAAAACCGACTTGATGCAACAGTAGCTAACCTGCAAAACGTATCTGATAATATGTCCGCCGCACGCAGCCGTATTCAAGATACTGACTATGCAGCAGAAATGGCAAGTTTAACTAAAAACCAAATCTTACAACAAGCAGGAACAGCAATGTTGGCCCAAGCAAATGCGATGCCACAATCTGTTCTTTCCTTGTTAGGATAGTTGTAAAAGAAAGTAAAAACCGAAATGCGGCTTTTGCCGCTTTTCGGCTTATATATCCCAATGATTAAGGTATCGATCAAGGGAAAGGAGTAAAAAAATGACTATGGAATCGATTCCTCCAGCAAATAATAAATTGCTACAAAGTGATTCAGTCAAATTAAAAGATAAAAATATTAAGCCTGTGACTAAATGCGCTACATCGGATCTGAATCTGGATACTGATTCGAAACAGGCGATAGACCATGCCACAGGTCTTTTGCAAACTATAGTCACTGATAAAATCTCAGACAAGATAATACGCAAAATACCCTCGGATGAGTATTTGGATTTACTTAACTTGCTTGATGGGATAATTAGTGGTTCTATAGATAAACGTGTTTGATGCACTTTATGGATAAATGTAATTTCATTGAATTACTAGGGTCTTTGATAATTCGCTAAGTTGAGTCAAGATAGTAGAATTGTCAATAGACCCTAAAACAGATAAGGGAATATTATGGGCCTCTCAACTCCGGGCATTGGGTCAGGTTTAGACATTAAAGCAATGGTTGAAAGCATGGTCAAAGCCGATCTCATGCCAGCACAAGTACGACACGATAAAAAGCTTAATTCCGTTACAACTGAGTTATCTGCTTTTGGCCAATTAAAAAGTGCCATATCCAATTTTCAAACAACACTCAGTTCCCTATCTTATGCTAGTGAATTGAATAAAATGAATTTATTACTCAGTGAACCAGGGTATATTTCTGCATCAGTGACAGAACAAGCAGCCGAAGGTTTATATCAAATAAAAGTGAATCAATTAGCTCAAGCGCAAAGTCTTGCAAGTGGTTATTTTACTAACAACAGTTCTTCAGTAGGTAGCGGCAGCATTACAATAAACTTTGGTACCTACAGCAATAACAATACAACCTTCACACTAAATACCGAGGTAGATCCTGTGACAATTAATATCACTCCAGGAAATGATAGCCTTAGTACGGTTCGCGATGCCATTAATGCCGCAAATGCAGGTGTTACCGCAGCGATTGTACAAGATGGTGTTGGCTCCAGATTAACGTTAACCTCTTCTGAAACAGGTGAAAAATACGCGATGCAAATTACAGGTAGTTTAACGGCCTTGAATTATGATCCGACAACAAGCAATACCTCTTTAAATCAAACTATGGCAGCCCAAAATAGCCAGGTACAAATCAATGGATTGCTTTTGAGTGAAAGCAGTAATCAATTGGAAAATGCGTTAACAGGAATCACGCTCGACCTTCGACAAGCTGATCCAGCAACAACAATCACCTTAACCGTGAAAAAAGATGTAGAGCATCTCAAAGGTTTAATTAATGATTTCGTCAAAAAATATAATGATTTTATTAATTTCATCACTGCTTTAACTGGTTTCGATATGGAAACCAGAAAAAGAGGAGTATTGCAAGGTGACGACAAACTTAGAGATTTAAAAACAAACTTATACCACTTAGCCACAAACCCATTAACTACTAATGGCCCAATCCAAAGTCTAGCTGACTTGGGGATTACCAGTGATAAGCATGGTCTGCTGGAAATTGATTCCGAAATGTTGGATGAAGCGATTAAAAATAATTATCAGGATATTGGGAATTTATTTGCCAAAAAAATAACTGCTACCGATCCCAATATTAAAATTAATTCATTGGATACTGAAGTTGCTGCAGGAGCTTATGATGTCATTTTAAATGAATATACGCCGGGCATGAGCATGTCAGGTACCATAGGAGGCGTTTTAGCCAACTCGACAGATGGAATTACTCTAAATGGTACTGGCGACTTCAGTACATTATCAATTGATGTTCTTTCTGGACTCGTTGGGGATAGAGGACAAATTATTGTCAGTGATGGGTTGGCCTCATTGATTGATGGCTATTTAGATTCATTAATCGGTGAAGACGGTGAAATTGAGGAACGAATAGATCGTTTAAATACGCAGGCAAAACAATTAGATGAAATGCAAGAACGCATCAATGAACGCAGCATTACTCTTGAAAAAAGATATTATAAACAATGGAATGCCGTGGATCTCTTAATCTCGCAGATGCAAAACACCAGCAATACACTGACTCAAATTTTATCGAATCTACCCAAATTAAAAACTAAATAATTGGAGCATTATCGATGAAGAATCCAAATCAACAAGTTATAAATCATTATAAAACAATTGAATTAAAAACTCGTATTGATGCTGCCTCTCCTTATGAATTAATCAACTTGTTATTGCAAGGTGCGCGAACTCATATTGCCACAGCTCAAGGCAATATTGATCGAAAGGAAATTCAAGAAAAAGGAGAGCATATTAGTAAGGCATTAAGTATTATTGAAGGTTTAAAAACCAGTTTAAACCACGAGCAAGGTGGTGAAATAGCAGAAAACTTACTCCAAATTTACATGCATATTGAATATTTACTATTAAAAGCAAATCTCAATAACGATAAAGAATTGTTAGCCCAATCCAATGCATTACTTGCGCAAGTTCATGAGGCTTGGCAAAAAATTTCCCCCAGCAGTTCAGAGCCTGATTCCTCACTTCAATCCTGATTTTTAACTTTGAAACCATAATGATGCCTGGGTTTACACAGTAAAGCCCAGGAATTTCTCCCCTGAATTTTCCACATGATAGTATCCCCATATGCTATGAAACTCATATGTAAAGTTATTTTTTAAAGTGCCGCTATAGAGACTATAATGACCCAATTGAGATCATTTATGAAAGTTATGATATCAATGATCGTCTCTATTTATTTATTGACAATAAGTCAACTTGCTCTTGCTCATGCGAGATACGGTGAAAATTTATGTAATTCATCGGACTATTTTTGTATGAAAGTTAAAGCGGGTGAAAGCTGGGAAAAACTATTCCCTAATCCCGAAGAACGAGACATGGTTCGACGAATTAATCGGATGAATGTTGCATTACATTCGGGAGTAACTATTGCAGTACCGAAAAATATCGACCGCCTGACTATCTATGATGTTTCTCCTTTTCCAAGATATATTGACTCTCAAGGAGAAAAAGCAATTTATGTAAGCCAAAAAAAACTAGCTTGGGCAGCCTATGATCAAGATGGCGAACTCCTGTGGTGGGGACCTATTTCATCAGGGATAGGTAAATGTCCAGGCGTCATTGGAGGCTGCAATACTCCAACTGGTTCTTTTAGAGTTATTCGCAAACAAGATATTGATTGTGTATCCACTGTATTCCCGAGAAGATCGGATGGCAATGATGGTGGCGCGTTAATGCCCTATTGCATGCATTTTTTTAGAGGTTATGCGTTGCATGGTAGTTATGATGTACCAGGATACCGAGCAAGCCACGGTTGTATCCGGATGTTTATTGAGGATGCACGCTGGCTTAATGAAGAATTTATTGACCTGCCTGGGGATGGAATGAAAGGAACTCGCGTAGTCATTGATCCTCCTGACTATCCAAACGATCAATAGACAAATAATAACCAAACTGTTAATATTTTATATGATGAAATTTGTATATTTGTATGGTAATGTTTCTGGTTGACTTTTTGATTTAAAAAACTGCATTACATGTAACACAAGGTTTAACCACCTGATCTACAGAACTATTCCCAGTTTTTATTCAAAAATGTATCCTTCACATTTTTTATCAAAGTGAAGTTTTAGAGCGTAAAAGCAAGGATAAAAGTAAGGACTGCATACGAAAATTTTTTAATTGAAAAACGCCAGGATGGCTGGTCTTGAGTAGTAACTGAATCTTGGCCAAAGAGTGATAATGCAAAGTCAATTTCGTATCGATGAATCTGGAGAGTTATAAAAGAATGGCACACTACAATACACGGTCCGACTCAGTAACAAGTTTTGGGATACAATCAATAATGCCTTGGATGGTATGGGGCTTAGGTTGCTTATTTTATTTTTACGAATGTCTCTTACAGGTTTCCCCTAGCGTTATGAGTAACGAATTAATGAGGGATTTCTCAGTTACTAGCCAAACATTAGGAATTCTATCCGGTATCTATTTCTATTCTTATGCGGCCATGCAATTACCTGGCGGGGTGTTAATGGACTATTTCGGTCCACACCGATTGTTAACTCTAGCGACTATAGTTTGCGCTGTCAGCACCATTGCATTCGGAATGACAGATAACTTTTTTATGGCCTGTGTAGCACGTCTAATGATAGGTTTTGGCTCAGCATTTGCAGCAGTGGGTACAATGAAGCTTGCAGCGAATTGGTTTCCTGCTCAGCGTTTTGCCTTGCTTACTGGCCTCATGGTTACCATAGGAATGTTAGGCGCAATTGGAGGTGAAGCACCTTTAGCTTTATTAATTGAGGCTTTTGGTTGGCGCCACAGTATGTTCATTATGGGTATTGTTGGCCTTATTCTGGCAGTCTTACTTATTGTCATTGCTAAAGACACTCCTAAAAATTATGAAAAAACTCACCACCATTCTATTAAAGAAGAGCCCGTAATACCGAGTTTATTAACACTGATAAAAAACAAACAACTTTGGCTAGTTGCTTGCTATGGCGGTTTAATGTACATGGCAACCCCCGTTTTTTGTGGTCTCTGGGGGGTTCCCTTTTTAATGACTAAAATGATGATCACTAAAACAACCGCTGCAAATTATATTTCTTTAGTCTTTATCGGTTGGGCAATTGCCAGTCCCTTATGGGGAATATTTTCGAATCGCATTGGTTTGCGCAAACCCCCGATGTATATAGGATGTATCGGCGCACTTATAACCTCCATAATTTTTATTTTTGCTCCAATTAATGCCCCAATCTATATGGAGATTTTGTTGTTTGCGTTTGGCATCTTCTCCGCAGGCTTTTTACCTGCATTTACTGTAGCCAAAGAGTTATGCAATAAAAAATATGTCGCTACAGGTTTAAGCTTTATGAACATGATGAATATGGTAGGAATTGCGCTGGCACAGCCACTTATTGGCTATATTCTTGACAAAATGTGGCAAGGTGAGATGAATGGGAATGTTAGAGTATATCCATTGGAAGCTTACCATACGGGGCTTGCAATTCTTCCTCTGGGAATGCTTATTGCCTTAATTATTTTGCCCAAAATTAAAGAAACTTATTGCCAAAGTGTACATTAATGAAATAATACGAAACTTCCTGGGATATAGTAACCTGGGTGCAAAGCCGAACTCAGGTCTTCCTGCTACGGATTGTACTTCCACTCAGGCTACACATTTTTAAAGTAGATTTGATATGGCTAAAAAATTATACATCAAAACCAACGGCTGCCAGATGAATGAATACGATTCAACTAAAATGGCAGAAGTTTTGTTGCAATCACATGGCTTAGTCAAAACGGAACACGTTGAAGAAGCAGATGTGATATTGCTTAATACGTGCTCTATTCGTGAAAAAGCACAAGAGAAAGTTTTTTCTCAATTAGGACAGTGGCGTGAGTATAAAGCTAAAAATCCTCATGTAGTAATTGGTGTGGGCGGCTGTGTTGCAAGTCAAGAAGGTGAAGACATTATTAAAAGAGCCCCTTTTGTCGATATCGTTTTTGGTCCACAAACATTACATCGACTTCCAACATTACTTAATGAACGAATGGAAAAGAAAAAACCAGTTGTTGATATCAGTTTCCCAGAAATTGAAAAATTTGATCATCTGCCCGCACCAAGAGCTGAAGGACCTACGGCATTTGTTTCGATTATGGAAGGCTGCAGCAAATACTGCAGTTTTTGTGTTGTGCCTTATACTCGCGGCACAGAAATTAGTCGTCCTTTTGATGATGTACTTGCTGAGTGTTATCAATTGGCGATACAAGGTGTCAGGGAAATTAATTTATTGGGACAAAATGTTAATGATTACCGTGGTGTGATGGAAAATGGCGAGATCGCCGACCTGGCACTTTTAATTCATTATCTTGCTGCCATAGAGGGTATAGGCAGAATTCGTTTTACTACATCCCATCCTTTGGCGTTCTCAGATAATTTAATTAATGCCTATGCAGAAGTACCTGAATTAGCGAATCATTTACATCTACCCGTACAAAGTGGTTCTGATCGCATTTTAGGGCTAATGAAGCGTGGCTATACTGCTTTAGAGTTTAAATCCAAGATTAGAAAATTGCGTAAAGTGCGCCCAGACATTCGTTTATCGACAGACATTATTGTTGGCTTTCCAGGAGAAACAGATAAAGACTTTCAGGACACTATGGATTTGGTTCATGAAATAGGTTTCGATACCTCATTTAGCTTTATTTACAGCCCAAGACCAGGTACTCCAGCTGCAAATTTACCCGATGACACTCCTATGGAAGTAAAAAAACAAAGATTGCAGATATTACAAAACAGGCTGGTATTAAACGCCTCTCGATACAGTCAATCTATGATAGGAAGCACGCAGAAAATATTAGTTACTGGGCACGCTAAAAAAGACGCCAAACAGCTTTCTGGCCGTACTGAATGCAATCGGGTGGTGAATTTTGATGGTTCCGCTCATTTGATAGGACAATTCGTCGATGTTCAAATCAATGATGCATTGCCTAACTCATTACGAGGACGGCTCGTAGCAGCTGAGACCGAAACGATTTGATGATAGAACATATTCATAGACAATTAACTGTTCCACGCGAGCATCACAATCAACGTATTGACAGTGTGCTCGCCAATTTACTTCCCGAATACTCACGTTCGCAAATCAGCAATTGGATTAAAAACGGTACAATAACGCTTAATCAAAAACCATGTAAACCTAAAGACAAAGCTTTAGATGGAGATTCGATTGAGATTAATGTAGATTTTACTTTAATGGAAAAGGACTTTAATCATTGCATTCCCGAGGAAATTCCCTTAAGTATCGTTTATGAGGACGAGGACATTTTAGTACTCAATAAACCGGAAAACATGGTCGTTCATCCTGGAGCAGGAAATAAAGAGCACACATTAGTCAATGCATTGTTGCATCATGCACCATCCTTACATCATTTACCCAGAGCAGGCATTATTCATCGATTAGACAAAGATACAACAGGCTTACTCGTCGTGGCAAAAACACTGCCCGCACACACTTCTTTAATACGTCAAATGCAAGCTCGCGAAATTCAACGTCATTACATTACTTTAGTACAAGGCCATATTATTTCTGGCGGTACGATTGATACTGGCTTTGGACGAAACCCCAGAAATCGATTAAAAATGGCCGTTCAAGAGCAAGGACGGCAAGCAATAACTCATTATTCAGTAAAAAAACAATATCAGGATTTTACTTTATTAGACGTTAAGCTCATGACTGGGCGAACACATCAAATTAGAGTCCATTTGGCCTATATCCATCACCCGGTTGTTGGTGACCCACTTTATGGGGGACGTATGCGATTTCCAGCGCAAGCAAGTGAGCAATTGCGCGCCCTACTCCAAAACTTTAAAAGACAAGCACTACATGCATGTACGCTCTCATTTTATCATCCAAAATCAGAAAATGAGTTGACGTTTAAGGCTCCAATGCCTGATGATTTTAAACTTCTTCTTAACATATTGGACCAGCATTATGAAGACTAATCCAGCTAATTGGCCAGCGCCAAAAAATGTCACAGCCCTGAGTACAACACGTTTATCAGGATATAGTCAGGCTCCTTATGATAGCAATAACATGGGTTTGAACGTTGGGGACAACGATCACCACGTCCTGCAAAACAGGCAACAACTTATGGAGTTGTTACACCTGCCCGGCGAGCCTCAATGGTTACATCAAACACATGGGACTCATTGTGTTATTACAGAAGAAGACCCAAATAGAAATGCAGATGCCTCAATAACCCGCTCCATGAAACATCCCTTAGCCATTCTTACTGCCGATTGCTTACCCATCATGCTTTGTAATGTGCAGGGCACGGAGATTGCGGCAATTCATGCTGGTTGGAAGGGATTAGCTCATGGTATCATTGAAAAAACACTCGATAAAATGGTGAGTTCGGAATCAGAGATATTAGCCTGGATAGGCCCCTCAATCTGTCAAAAGTGTTATGAAGTCGGAGAAGAAGTATATCAAACCTTTACCGATACGTACCCTTTAAGTAAACAAGCATTTAAACCCGTGCATGGAAAATGGTTGGCTAATTTGCCTCTAATTGCTGAAATTGTTTTAAACTTAAAAGGCATAAAAGCTGTTTATCAGTCTGGTTTCTGCACTTTTGAGTTAAAAAATGAGTTGTTTTCCTATCGAAGAACGTCACAAACAGGTAGAATAGCTACCTTAATTTGGTTTAATGATCAACCTCAGGATTAATAATTATGATAAAACATATCAAATTCATTATAAATAGCCTGCTTCTTTTAACAGCCTCGGTAACTTATGCGGCTAATGAAGCAGCGCCTACACCTATGCCTAGTTTGGCCCCTGCATTAAAGAATATTATGCCTGCAATTGTGAATGTTGCGGTACAAGGTTATTTACCTGCTAATACATCCCCTGGAGCAACTGGAAATGATGAAGAGTCTCAAAATCGCAGACAACCGCATCAACAAGCATCCCCTGAAAAAGGACGTAAATTTGAAAGTATAGGCTCAGGTGTGATTGTGGATGCACAACATGGGATTATTATTACGAATGATCACGTCATTCGTAATGCAAATCTTGTCACAATTACGTTACAGGATGGCAGACGTTTAAAAGCAAAACTGATCGGTAGTGATAGTGAAACAGATTTGGCCATATTAAAAATTAATGCTACCAATCTAAAATCTTTGCCTATAGGAGATTCGGATCAATTGCAAGTGGGTGATTTTGTAGTTGCGATTGGTAATCCTTTTGGCTTAAACAGTTTTGGTAACAGTCAGTCTGCAACGTTTGGTATTGTCAGTGCTTTAAAACGCAGCGACTTAAATATCGAAGGAGTAGAAAATTTTATCCAAACTGACGCTGCAATTAATCCAGGTAATTCGGGTGGTGCGTTAGTTAATACGAAAGGTGAGTTGATTGGGATTAATACTGCAATTCTTTCCCCTTATGGCGGTAACGTAGGAATAGGCTTTGCTATCCCCATCAATATGGCAAAAGATGTAGCGCAACAAATCATTAAATTTGGTTCTATTCATCGAGGCTTAATGGGTATATTCGTTCAACATTTAACTCCTGAACTTGCTCATTCCCTCGGATATCCTGAAGATTTCCAAGGTGCGTTAGTATCACAAGTTAATCCAAACTCTCCTGCTGAGCGAGCTGGTTTAAAATCAGGTGATATTATTACCCAAATTAACAATACAAAAATCACACAAGCGACTCAGGTTAAAACAACGATTAGTCTCTTGCGCGTAGGTTCAAATGTTAAAATGGTCGTTCAACGTGATGGCAAAACCATTACACTGGATGCGGTCGTTACTGACATTAAATCACATGAACAAAAACTGCAGTCTGAGAATCCCTTTCTTTATGGGCTGGCATTAAGAAACTTTGAGCAAGAAACACCGCCTCATGGTAACGTCATTGGTGTACAAGTCGTTGGTGCCTCAGAAACAAGTGCAGGATGGCGTGCTGGTTTAAGACCTGGAGACATTATTATCTCTGCGAATAAAACTCCAATTAAAGACGTTAAATCACTACAACAAATGGCTCTACATAAAAAAAATGAGCTATTAGTGCAAATATTACGTGGACCAGGTGCCATGTATTTATTGATCATCTAACGTTCTCAAAATAGCTGGGTGAAGGCGACGCCATTTCGATCAGCCTACGCTCCGCCCCACGACTTGTTCGCGTGGTTGTCCGCGGAGTCCAGAATTGGATCCCGCGAACAAGTCGCGGGACGTAGTGGACAAAATGGCGTCGCCTTCACCCAGGCACCTCCCTCCACATAATCCTTACCACAGCGCCATCATCAGCAGAAAAATAACAACTTTAAGTCCATTATAAAAAACTTATAGAAAATGATTAAGCACATACCTTTAGGAATAATCAGAAAAAAATCCAAAAAAAAGGGATAACAGACTTGACAATTTTCCATTAAAACGACAAAATCACGCGTCTTGTGGCTATGTAGCTCAGCCGGTTAGAGCGCGGCACTCATAATGCTGAGGTCGGTGGTTCGAGTCCACCCATAGCCACCATTAAATCAATAAGCCACAACAAACATCGAATAAAATCTTATACTTAGATGCATTCATAGAACTACCCCACAGTATCATGCCATTCTTGTGGGTCCAGAAATGAATAATCATCATATGATTTGCCGCTATAAAAAATCGAGATTTATATTAAACCCCTTACATATTGGTTAAGTAACATGACAGTACAGGAACAAAAAATGGCTCTTTCCCAATTACGGGGGCACTCACATTTAACAGCACAGCACCCTAACACGAGTTCTGTAATTTTCAAAGTTACGAAAGCCATAAGCTCTTCTTTGAATCAACTTCATCTTTCTATGAAACCCTTCTGTAATCCCATTAGACTTTCTAAAACGCCACATACGTACTATCTCTTCTTTCCATTGACAGAATGTTTTACCAAGAGCCGCTAACGCTTTAAATGGGCTATTTTTTAAGTCATCAAGTATATTTAAAAACTGAGGAATCATTTTTTTACACCATTCTTTATTCATGGATTTATGTAAGAGTAATGCATGAACTTGTTGTTGA
>NZ_LNXS01000036.1:22953-34136 GCF_001467525.1 Legionella anisa | reverse complement strand
GAAAAACGCTTAATTATTGAACTTGACGGTAGCCAGCATCTTGATAATCAAAGCTACGATAGAGAACGAACAGCTTGGCTAAATACTCAAGGGTTCAAAGTACTGCGTTTTTGGAACAATGATGTACTACAACAAACAGCGTCGGTTATTGAGGCCATCTTGTACACATTAACCGATTCTTGACATCCCCTCTCCCCAACCCTCTTCCCCCGAAGAACAGTATCTTACTATTCAAATTCCTTGCGCGGGAGAGGGAGCAGATCGAAGCAAGATTAAGTGATGTGCCTAGATGAATGCGGAAGAGCCTACAAAAAAAATTTAGGGACATTACCTATTGCAGGAGAGCAAAATTTTTACCGAACAGTAGTGTGCGCAGACAGGGGTCCATTTGCAATATACATCCGAAGTCTTAATAGAAGATACTATTTCGCCAACTTCGCAAAAATATTCAACATCATAGGGAAGGGCGGGCCTCTGCTTTCTCAGGGATGACAGCCTATTGGTATAACGGTGATTTGTACTAGTGGTTAGCCTGGGAATCTACCGGCTATCTGCGATCTCTCTCCGAGGCTTCGAGACAGGGCGTTCATGTTCCGAATGGATGCCTCGTTTGATAAACGCGAGTAAATCATATTGAGCGGGTGATGGGAATCGAACCCACGCCATCAGCTTGGGAAGCTGAGGTTCTACCATTGAACTACACCCGCAATAAATAGTTGTACCAGTTCGCGTATGCGGGATTCTACCCACAGCGAACTTATTTATAGATTACATTTAAACCCGAATAATCTCCATACTGTTTGTACCGCCTGCCGTACCAATTACTCGACCGCGAGTTAATAAAACAAAGTTTTTTTTCTCTAAATGGCCTGCCTTTGTTAATTCCTCCAGCACGTGTTGATTCAATGTGTCGGCAGCAAATGAATGATAATCCATGAATACCGGAAAAACATTATGGGCAAGGCACAGACGACCTATAGTCCGCTTATTAGCGGATACAGCGATAATAGGGACCGTACTTTGTTGTCGTGATATCCATAAAGCGGTATCACCGGATTCAGTCAGTGTAATAATTGCCTGAATGGGAAAATGATTGGCTGCATGCATTGTTGCCATGGCAATTGCTTGATCCGCGCGATGGTAATGACAGGTTTCATCGGTATTGTGATAGTAAAAACTGGCATGTTTTTCAGTGCTTAAGCAAATCTTATTAACCATGCTCAGAACTTTTACTGGAAACTGACCACTGGCTGTTTCTGCAGACAACATCACCGCATCTGTTCCATCTAATATCGCATTGGCAACATCAGAAACCTCTGCCCGTGTGGGTTGTGGATTGCTAATCATCGACTCCATCATTTGCGTTGCTGTAATCACTACTTTGTCCAATCGACGTGCTTCGCCAATGATGTGTTTTTGAATCGCGGGTACTTCCGCAGCGCCGATTTCAACACCTAAATCGCCACGAGCGACCATAATTGCATCTGCTTCCTGAATAATTTCAGTGAGGTACTGTAACGCTTCGGTGCGCTCGATTTTTGCAATTACGGGGATTTTTTTACCAAATTGAGTCATGAGTGCGCGGGTATGCCGAATGTCTTCCGCATCTTTGACAAAGGATAAACTGATGTAATCTACTTCTGCTTCAATGGCGGTGTGCAAATCGCGCTTGTCTTTGTCCGTCATGGTTCTGGCCGCTAATCCACCGCCTTTTCTGTTGAGTCCTTTCAGATCACTTAAGACACCGCCCTCAACGACACTACAATGAATTTTGGAATGAGCAATGCTCTTTACCTGTAGTTCAACCAAACCATCATTCAGCAATAAATGATCACCTGGGCTTAACTCACGAGACAGACTCGGGTAAGCCACAGATACTTCATTCGTATCACCTAACAAGTCGGATGCATTGCAATCCAAAGTAAAGTCTTGCCCTTCAACTAAAGTGATGGATTTATCTTTAAAGCGGCCAATGCGGATTTTTGGTCCTTGTAAATCAGCCATTACTGCCAATGGCCGATTTAATTCCTCAGCGATTCCTCGTACCAAAGCAATGAGCTGTAACGCTGAGGCATCCGCATGGGAAAAATTGATGCGTACCACATCAACACCTGCGGTCAACATGGCACGAAGTATTGCCGGGTCACTACTGGAAGGCCCTAATGTGGCAACAATTTTAGTTTGTCTTAACATCTTTTGCACGCTCCTGCAAAATGGCAACAGCTGGCAAGGTCTTTCCTTCCAAACACTCAAGAAATGCCCCACCCCCTGTGGAAACATAAGAAATCTGCTGGTTTAGATCATAAAGATCAATCGCAGCAAGCGTATCGCCACCACCTGCAATTGAAAATGCATCGCTTTCAGCAATAGCAATTGCCAATGCACGTGTTCCATAGGCAAATTGTGCGAATTCAAAAACACCCACAGGACCATTCCAAATAATGGTTTTGGCCTCGTTAATAATATCTACATACTCACTCACCGTTGTGGGACCAATGTCGAGAATCATGTCGTCAGAGGCAACATTGTGCAACGACTTATTATAGGCTGGGCAAAGTTCGCTAAAGGATTTACCGACCACAACATCACTGGGTAAAGGAATGTGACACCCTTTTTCTTTAGCTAACTGGAGAATTTCACGTGCTTCTTGCAACAACTCTTCTTCATAAAGGGAGACGCCAATCTCGAATCCTTGTGCTTTGAGGAAGGTATTTGCAATGCCGCCACCAGGGATTAAATAATCAACAAGGGTGACTAACTGGCGTAATAAACTGAGCTTCGTAGAGACTTTGGCACCACCAACAATTGCAACAATTGGTTTTTTGGGTGCGGCAAGTGCTTTTTCCAAAGCATCCAGCTCACGAATCAATAAGGGGCCAGCAACAGCAACAGATGCATACTGAGCTACACCGTATGTAGAGGCTTGAGCTCTATGGGCTGTACCAAAAGCATCCATAACAAAGACATCGCAGAGGCTGGCAAGTTTTCTTGCCAGCTGCTCGTCATTATTTTTTTCACCCACATTAAAGCGTACGTTTTCGCAAACCACCAATTCACCGGGTTTAACGTCTACGCCATTGAGATAATCACTTACGAAATGAACAGGATAGTCCAAATGTTTCTGCAAGTATTCTGCAATGGGTTGCAAGGAAAAACGGCGTTCTATTTTTCCCTCTTCGGGTCGACCTAAATGAGATAAGACCATCACTGCAGCGCCAGCAGCTAACGCAGCATTCAAAGTGGGTAGTGCTGCCTGTAATCGTTGATCACTGGTAATCATTCCCTCTTTTATTGGAACATTCAGATCTTCGCGAATTAGCACCCGTTTTCCAGACAGGTCTATATCGCTCATTTGTATCAGATTCATCAGTTATCTCCAGATGTGTACCGTTTCCATTTAATTTTGACAGTTAGCATCTCATATTGCTTGCAGATTCGAGCAACAATCGCACAAAGATGAATGCAAGATGAGATGCTAACTGTCAAAATTAAATGAAAACGGTACTAGGGTTTTTAGCAACTCATCATTTGCTGTGCTGTATCCAGCATACGATTAGAAAAGCCCCATTCATTATCATACCAAGCGACTATTTTCACGAGATTGCCAAACACCTTGGTTTGTGTGGTATCAAAAATAGAAGATGCAGGGTTATGATTAAAATCGCAGGATACTAAAGGATCATCATTGATTTGTAAGATGCGGCTTTTTGCTTGGCGTACAATGTCGTTCACTTCTTGTGCGGTGGTTTCACGCTTTGCAGTAAAGGTTAAATCAATCACAGAAACATTCAGAACGGGAACACGCATTGCAAAGCCATCCAGTTTCCCTGCTAATTCAGGTAATACTAATCCTACAGCGGCTGCTGCCCCTGTTTTTGTTGGGATAATCGAGTGGGCTGCTGCTCGAGCGCGACGTAAATCTTCATGACTTCCATCCAAAAGCATTTGATCATTGGTATAGGCATGAACCGTATTCAATAAACCGTATTCAATACCCAAAACATCATTTAATGGCTTCACAACAGGTGCCAAGCAATTGGTGGTGCATGAAGCGTTAGAAACGATGAGATCCGAGGCTTTAAGTGTTTGATGGTTCACTCCATAAACTATGGTTGCATCCACATTTTTTCCTGGAGCGGAAATCAATACTTTTTTCGCACCTGCAGTAATGTGTTGCATTGCCTTTTCTCGCTCGGTAAAGAAACCGGTGCATTCTAAAACTAAATCAATGTTTAATTCTTTCCAGGGGAGATTCGCAGGGTTACGCTCAGCAATGATTTTGATTGCATGGCCATCAATCACTAACATGCCACCTTCAACTTTCACATCGGATGTGAAGCGGCCATGGGTTGTGTCATAGCGGGTCAGATGTGCTGTAGTCTCAATGGCGGATAAGTCATTGATAGCAACAATTTCAAATTCATTTTGCTTTTTAGATTCAAAAATTGCTCTTAAGATACAACGGCCAATGCGACCGTAGCCATTAATCGCGACACGTATTGTCATATTACTTCTCTCCAATTTTTAGTAATGAGTTACTTATCTCAAGTTAAGTATGCAATCGTAGCCTGGGTGAAGGCGAAGCCATAACCCGGGATGTATGGGATATCATTTTCCCGGGTTATGGCTTCGCCTTCACCCAGGCTACAAGTTTCTTTAATCGTTTTAACGTTTTTGTACTAATTGTTCCAAAGTGTTAATTATTCGTTCTACCGTAATATCCAGATATTGATATGCTTGATTTGCTGGGGCCGATACGCCAAAACGATCCAGACCAATGACTGCACCGTGTAAGCCAACAAATTGATACCAATAAGCTGAACTGGCTGCTTCAATTGCGATACGTGTGGGAATGTTTTGGGGCAATACCTCATTTTTATAGCTTGGGTCTTGCTCCAGGAATCGTTCTGCACAAGGCATGGAAACCACTCTCACTTTAAGCTCGCGTGTTTTCACTTGTTCTGCAGCAGCAAGTGCCAATTGAACTTCCGAGCCCGTAGCAATCAAGATGGCATCAGGGGTGCCATCGCAATCCATAATGATATAACCTCCTTTTTTAATTAATTCTGCAGCGGTTGCGCTATGCGGCAATGCAGGTAAATTTTGTCTTGAAAGCAGTAAGGATGTTGGGCCATTATGATGCTCCAAAGCGAGTTTCCATGCAACGGCTGTTTCCATTAAATCTGCAGGACGCCACACACTCATGCCTGGAGTCATCCGTAACATGGACGCATGCTCGACTGGTTGATGTGTTGGACCGTCTTCGCCTAAACCAATGGAATCATGGGTAAAGACATAAATAACGCGTTGTTTCATTAAAGCACTTAAACGTATTGCGTTGCGTGCATAGTCAGCAAAAACCAGGAAAGTTCCGCCATAAGGAATAAATCCCCCGTGGACCGCGATACCGTTCATGATTGCAGACATCCCAAATTCACGTACGCCATAATACAGGTAATTCCCTGTAAAGTCTTCGCCAGTAATGGCTTTGCTGCCTGACCAATCGGTATTATTGGAACCGGTTAAATCTGCGGAGCCGCCAAGCATTTCAGGCAGCATGCGGGCAAAATGTTCAATGCATTGTTGGGAAGCTTTACGTGTCGCAACGGCTTTGTCATTACTGCGGCACTGCTCAAAAAATGCATGGCTTTGGCTTTGCCAATCATCAGGAAGATCGCCATTGATGCGGCGTAAAAACTCATAATGCTCTTGGGGATAGTGTTGTTGGTATTCATTCAAAAGCATTAGCCATTGTTGCTCTTCTTTTTCCCCTTGCTCAGCATGATTCCACTGTTGATAAATGGTATCGGGAATAACAAAAGGCTCATGATTCCATTTAAAAAATTCGCGTACATTGGCAACGTCTTTTGCACCTAATGCAGAACCATGGGCTTTTTCACTACCGGCTACGGAGGAACCTAGTCCGATTACTGTTTTGCAGATAATCAGTGTGGGTTGTGCGGTATTGGCTTGCGCTTTAAGAATGGCTTGCTCAATCGCATCCATATCGTGGCCGTCAACTGCCTCGATGACTTGCCATTGATATGCTCTAAAACGTTGGGCTGTATCATCAGTAAACCAAGATTCAACTTTCCCATCAATAGAGATTCCATTGTCGTCATAGAAGACAATCAGTTTCCCTAAACCCAAAGTACCTGCTAGCGAACACGCTTCATGGGAAATGCCTTCCATGAGACAGCCATCACCAGTAAAGGCATAGGTATAGTGATCCACAAGATGCAAATCATCGCGATTGAAGTGAGTTGCCAGAACGCGTTCTGCCAAAGCCATACCTACTGCATTGGCTAAGCCTTGCCCTAAAGGACCGGTAGTGGTTTCTACTCCAGGAGTATGGCCAAACTCTGGGTGCCCAGGCGTTTTCGAATTGAGTTGACGAAAATGCTTCAGATCATCTAATGTGAGGTTGTATCCGGTCAGATGCAGTAATGAATAAATCAGCATGGAACCATGCCCATTGGATAATACAAAACGATCGCGGTTAAACCAATGAGGATTTTTCGGATTGTGTTTTAAAAACTTTCTCCATAAAACGGTGGCAATATCGGCCATGCCTAAGGGCATTCCTGGATGTCCTGATTGGGCTTGTTCTACTGCGTCTACACTTAACATACGAATGGCATTAGCTAATTCTTTGGAAAGATTCATGGGTTCTCTTGTGCACTTAACTAGGTGTGCTATTGTCGCTCAGAAGACATGAATCAGCAAGAATACAAGTTCATTTTTGACTATTTTTTTTCAAAAAGACTTAATTTTGTCCTGTTTTCCTGTTTTATGAGCATGCTAAAACGATAAAATAACCTAACTATAGTATAGATCGAATAAGGCGAATCATGGGCTTTGCTCGGTAGTGAAAAACATCACGTTCATTACTGATAAATACTAATGCATAGAAACAATAAAAAGTGTAAACAGTTCATAAATTTTCTTTTTGTGCAGATTTATATATAATCAGACCTATTTTTTTACTTTTAAAGTTATTTATAGACAGTAAGCAAATGATTAATATAAAATTGTCTATTTGATATCCCAAAAAATTTATTTTAGGACATCATGACCCCACTACTTCGACATTTGCATGAAATTTTTCCTGAGCTCTCTCTTGCTCAGGCTGAAAGTCCTTTGAATTGGACGTTCACCGAAACTATTAAAAAATTAGGTCCTGATTTTTATCGTCGAATCATTCCAATGCATTTGGTGATGAACTTGGAATACAGTCTTTTGGGGCGACAACTCAGGGATAAATTCCTCTCTCCAAAAACCCTAGATCGGGACGAACTACGCGAACAATTGATTGCCGCATTGATGATGGCTGAACTCTTGGAGCACATCTATCAATACTACATGGACATACCCAGAGAAGTGCTTCGTTTACGTGCGCAACAAAATCTGTACCGTGAATTATTGGCAGAACTCATTCCCAACTTTCCCAAAAAGCCAAAAGAACTCCCTGAAAATCTTTCGTTCACTCAAGAATTACGCAATACCATCCTGGACGTCAATTTATGGCGTCTCTTCATTGTTCGTTCAAAGCGCGCATTGGATCTTTTTGCTTTGGTGCATACAGAATCAAAATCATACCTGCGTTTTGTGAAAATCATGGATACAGCGATGGACCCGTTTCTTATGCACTTGGCCTGGCTTTTTTGGTTACCGCGTCTGGCGGTGAATTTCTATTCTTTATTGAAGCATACTATTCCTGGTTGGTGGATGGATGAGCACGAACAGTCATTAGGCTGGATGGTGCGCTTTAGTGCACAAATTAAAAGGCGTTATTTTGAATTTGGAAATGATCTTGTTTGGGCTGGCGCAGGTCTGATTAATACCTTTTATTTAACTGGAGCATTGGCTCCTTTTGCATTTTACGTATCCCTTGCTGTATTCGCTTTTGATGTCATTTGGGCTATGACCCGAGCTTATATCGAATTGAGCCGCTTAAAGGAACTGAGATCGCAATATGAAGCCATGCGCGATAGGGCAGAGAGTTGGAAAGAACAAAAACAAATAAGGGAGCAGCTTGAAGCCATAGATAATCAAATCGCTTTTGAGCAGTTTCGTTTAGGCTCACATGTCGCGACTACGGTCTTTATTTTTATAGGGATGTGTATGGCTCTTCCCATATTTGCTGTGAATCCAATTTTGCCGTTCCTTGGAGCACTTATCCTGGTTTCAATTTGTCTGATAAATTTTGCTCTTACTGAAGAAGTAGCCAATAGACGACCTAGGGATACGCTCGATCGTTCTACTGCATTATCTAAGCTAGGTCTTTTTAGCACTAAAGAGCCATCCCCTGTAGATTTGGATGAGAATGAGGAAGAGGATATGGATTTAGATACGGCACTATGTTGTATTTAATTCTCTATAATTGCTTATCTCAGTGATTTCATTGAGGTATAGAGGCTTTCCCAATTGAATGTTATGCTTTAGGTCTTGTATCTATTTTTAAAGGTAAAGCATGTCAGTAACTGTAGGATTACCCCAATTTAGCCGTATTGATGTCAATCATTTTCAATCTCATCTGGATGCCATGTTAAAAAAGCATCTGCAGCAGGTTGAGCGCTTACTTAAAGAAAATCCTCATTATACTTGGGACAACTTAATGTACCCCTTAGATGATATGGCGGATGAGCTGGAACGTTTTTGGTCGCCTATGTCACATTTGCATGGGGTCATGGATTCACCTGAGTTGCGCAAATGTTATGATGCCTGCTTGCCGCTCCTCTCCGCTTATGAATCCGCAATGGGTCACAATTATGAATTGTATGAAGCCATTAAATCAATTGACCAACACGCATTGAACCCAGTACAACAAAAATTAATTGCCGACAGCCTGCGTGATTTTGAATTATCAGGGGTCGCTTTGGCTAAGGAACATAAAAAGCGATTTGAAGAAATTCAGACGCGCCTGGATGAATTAACCAATAAATTTGAACATAATATTTTGGATGCAACCCAAGCATTTACCTTACACATCAAAGATTCAGCACGTTTGGCAGGACTGCCCGAACATGCTTTAAATACGGCCAAAGAAGTTGCTGCTGAAAAAGGTCTTGAAGGGCATGTGCTGACTTTAGAATACCCGTGTTATCAAGCGGTGATGACTTATGGCGAAGATCGTGCGTTACGCGAAGAAATGTATCACGCCTTTATTACCCGCGCATCCGATCAAGGTCCTAATGCGGGAACTTATGACAATACCCCTTTGATCCAGGAAATTTTGGCATTACGTCATGAAAAAGCCAAACTTTTAGGGTTTAACAACTACGCCGAATTGTCGCTTGCGACAAAAATGGCAGAATCAACCGCCCAAGTCAGGGATTTCATGGATGATTTGGTTAAGCGCATCCACACGCAAGCAACAACGGAGTTCAAGCTGTTGGAGCAATTTGCTGAGAAAAAATTCCAACTCAAACCCGTAAGACCTTGGGACGTAGCGTATTTGTCTGAAAAACGAAGACAAGCCTTATTTACCCTGTCACAAGAAGATTTACGCCCTTATTTCCCGCAACCTAAAGTCATGCAGGGGGTGTTTGCTCTTGTTAAAAAACTTTATGGGATGTCCATTGAAGAAGTAAAGGGCGTGGATATTTGGCATAAAGACGTACAATGTTATTGCGTGGTCGATGAACACAATAACGTTCGCGGTTATGTGTTTACCGATTTATTTGCCAGACCGAACAAACACAGCGGCGCATGGATGGATTCATTACAAAGCCGCAGAAGATTGGAAGATGGCAAAGTACAGTTGCCCATTGCAACCCTGACTTGTAATTTTGCCAAAGCATCAGCCAACAAGCCGGCGATGTTATCGCATGAAGAAGTGGTGACTTTATTCCACGAATTTGGTCATTGTCTGCATCACATTTTAACGCAGGTCGATTATCTGGGTGCTTCAGGCATTAATGGGGTAGAGTGGGATGCGGTTGAGTTGCCCAGCCAATTTTTTGAAAATTGGTGTTGGGAGAAGAGTGGTTTGGATGTTTTGACCGCACATGTAGACACCGGTGAACCGCTTCCAGAGACTCTTTTTCAACGGTTGATTGCTGCAAAAAATTTCCAATCCGCAATGGCGATGTTACGGCAGATGGAGTTTTCGATATTCGATTTTCGTATTCATCAAGAGTATGCACCCAAGCAGGATTCCCTGGTTGAAAAGATCCTCGCAGATGTACGCTCTAAAACCAGTGTGATTCCTGCTGTCCCCTACAATCGTTTTCCGCAGAGCTTTAGTCATATATTTGGGGGCGGATATGCTGCAGGATACTACAGTTACAGTTGGGCAGAAGTTTTATCCAGCGATGCGTTTTCCCGTTTTGAAGAAGAAGGGGTGTTAAATCCCAAAACCGGACATGATTTCCTGCATTACATTTTGGAAGCAGGCAGCTCGAAGAAAGCGGCTGAAGCCTACAAAGAATTCAGAGGCCGTCCAGCAACAGTTGATGCGTTGCTGCGTCATAACGGCATTCAAGGCTAAAGCAAAACCCTGGGCGAAGGCAAAGCCCTAACCCAGGGAATAATCAGACTCTAATTTTCAAAAGAAAGCTGCTAATCTGCACACATTTTATGTTATACTTAAAGTGTACAAGGGGGCGACCTGGCTTCGACGTGGGTTGCAAAACCAGAGGTGCATGCCGAGATTGAGAACTCTCGTAAATCAGACTCAAACTAAATATAAATGCAAACGATGAAAACTTTGCTGGTGGAGAAGCTATCGCTGCCTAATAAGCACTTTAGTTGAACCATCACTGTGTACTGGCCAATAAACCCAGTATCCCGTTCGACCGAGCCCGCTTATTGGTATCGAATCAACGGTCATAAGAAATAAGCTAGTGTCCTAATCCATCCCGTATTAAGACGCGAAATTCAGGGAATCGCTGTGTAGTATCCTGCCGGTCGGAGAATGCACAGTTAAATCAAAAGACACGGCTACGCATGTAGAGCTGAAGGCAGAGGATTTGCGGACGCGGGTTCGATTCCCGCCGCCTCCACCAATTATTCAAACCATTTCCGACCACCAAAGACCATCATAAACCCAATAAAATCAATGCATTTAGCGGGTTTTTATTGATTTTTATATTGTATTTCATGGTCTATCATTGTCTACAAAATGTCCCAAAAAAGCCCCAAATTTTAATTTAATGCCCCAATGGCGCCCCAAAAAATTG
>NZ_LNXS01000036.1:21656-22943 GCF_001467525.1 Legionella anisa | reverse complement strand
GTTGAAACTGGTATATAGCGTTTACCGCCGGATTGTCTTCAAGGAATGCATCGCGCTTAAGTCGTCGTTGAGGCGTCAATTTATGGCTCTTTCCCATTTAAGGGGGCAGCTCTAATCACCCGCAGAGGACCTTAACACGTACTCTATAATTTTCAAAATTTCTAAAACCATAAGCCCTTCGCTGAATGAGCTTCATTTTTCGATGAAAGCCTTCTGTGATTCCATTTGATTTACTAAACCGCCACATTCTAGCGACTTCATCTTTCCAAGCACCCAGTGTCTTACCCAATGAAGCTAAAGCCTTAAAAGCACTTTGCTTTAATTCGGTAAGCATGTCTAAGAAGGTAGGTATTACTTTACGACATGCTTTTTGGGTTAAAGCTCTTTTCATTAAAAGAGAATGAAGTTGTTGTTGGAATTGATAAATTGCATCGATAGCCGGATTTTGAGTTAAAAATGCGTCTCTTTGAGCCTTCTTTTTTCACTCAGGTTATCAGGCCTGGTTCTCAATAAGGCTAAGATACCTCTATTGCTTTTTATTTCACTGGAGAGCTCTCGGTAAGACATCATACATTGATGTTGAATTAATCGAATCACATGGAATCTATCGGCAACTATCATGGCATTAGGAAAGTATTTTTTGACAATAGACCGATAGGTACTACTTAAGTCCATACAGATGACTTTAACTCGTTCTTTCCCAGGAAGCTGCTGTAGGTAGTCTTTTAAGTCTCCTTCACTTCGGCCCCGAACTACATCAAACACTTTATGTTTTCTTAGGTCGCAAAAGGTCGTAGCAAATCCTTCTTTTTTACTAAAGAAATGTTCATCTATACCCAATACTAGCGGACTGGGTTTATTGATTAACTCTCTATGTTGCTCTTCATAATGACGCTGATACCAACGCTCTATAGTTGCTTTACCTTTCTTGTAACGCTCCGATAAGTCTTTTTGAGATACTCCTCTGCTATGCTCATGAAACACTGATGCCTGCGCTCGCCAAGTTGCGCGTTGATGTTTATTGATACCAGGGAATTGTTGATTACCATAACGACAACACTCATAGCAATACAACTTATATGCTTTAAACCTTAATATACTTCGTCTATGCCCTATTAATTCATGATGAACTCTTCGGATAAACGAGGATTTCTTCCGTACCTTCTTACTTTGACAGTGGCTACAACGCGCCAAGCGGTTATAACTTACATCTAATAATAATGGTTGATATCCGCTCACTTTTACTATGGAAAATCCAGGTAAATTTAGGATAAGATTGTACTTCGG
>NZ_LNXS01000036.1:21564-21646 GCF_001467525.1 Legionella anisa | reverse complement strand
TTGAGTAAATCTCCACAATTTAAGGAGAGCGTACTTTACAAAATCATTTAAACTCTGTCACACAGCCTTGCCGGAAGGACAC
>NZ_LNXS01000036.1:21470-21554 GCF_001467525.1 Legionella anisa | reverse complement strand
CACTTTAATCTCCTTTTGATCGTCAAATCAATGACTTAGTTTAGACTAAGTTGATTAAAGTGCCCCCTTATTTGGTGTAGAGCC
>NZ_LNXS01000036.1:0-21460 GCF_001467525.1 Legionella anisa | reverse complement strand
GTTGAAACTGGTATATAGCGTTTACCGCCGGATTGTCTTCAAGGAATGCATCGCGCTTAAGTCGTCGTTGAGGCGTCAATTTATCAGGGCGCGTACGCAGTAAAGCCAAGATGCCTCGGTTACTTTTTATTTGGCTGGATAGCTCGCGATAGGTCATCATACATTGATGTTGAAGTAAGCGAATAACATGAAAACGATCGGCCACTATTTTTGCATTAGGAAAATGTTTTTTAACAATAGAACGATAAGTACTACTTAAATCCATACAGACTACTTTAACGCGTTCCTTCCCGACTAAAGAAGCAAGATAACTGGAAAGGTCTGCCTCACTTCTTCCCTTAACAATATCAAAAATCTTATGTTTTTTAAGATCACAAAGTGTTGTGGCAAAACCCTGTTTTCGACTGAAAAAATGCTCATCGATGCCCAGAACAGTTGGGCATGGTGTATTCATCAGCTCTTTCGCTTGTTCTTGATAATGTCGATGATACCAGCGCTCTATAGTAGCTTTACCTTTATTAAATTGCTGGGCAAGGTCTTTTTGAGATATACCTCGAGTATGGTCATGAAACACACACGCTTGTAAACGCCATGTCGAACGTTGATGTTTATTAATACCAGGGAATTGTTGATTACCGTATCGCTTACACGTATTACAATAGAGTTTATAAGCTTTGAAACGTAATAGACTGCGGCGATGACCGATTAACTCATGAGCCACTGTTCGAACATAGGAAGACTTCTTTCGCACCGACTTACTGTGACAATGAGCACAACGAGGTTGTCGGTGGTAAGAAATATCCAATATAAGAGGTTGATAGCCACTCACTTTTTGTATGGTAAAACCCGGTAAATTTAATATAAGATTATGCTTAGGCACTTTAATCTCCAATTTGATCGCGAAATCAATTAGTTAGTCTAGACTAACTTGATTAAAGTGCCCCCTTTTTTGGGGTAGAGCCGAAACTTATTCATTATTTAATGTGTAGAAGCCTGTTGGAGGCATACTCCTTTCACCCCGAGGGGATTGTAAAGACTATTTTAAGAAATTACCGAGATTATGATCTTAATATGGATTACTTTCCAAAGCCTCCTGAGAAGGAATATGATCATGCTAAGCTATTGACACTTGCTGAGGTAATTACGGGGTTAGCTAATAAGAGAGGGGATGCTGGTTATATTTTCCAAGCCAACGACTCCAAGCAAGCATTTGAGTCAGAAAAAAAATTAGTACACTTGTATTATCAAGTTGCAGATTCTATTTTAAATGGGGAAAAGGCTGATTATCTAAAAGCGAAAAAATTCCTAGCTAAATTTAAAGACGAGCTTAATAAACTTTCAAACTATGCAGCTGTTCAAATGCCAACTGATAAAAATTATAAAGAGATGATTGATTCAGTTGAGAAGGAAATAAACTATCTTTTTGTAAAAGAACAACTAGAATTACTTCAAGTATTAGGTAAAGATTTCATTTCTGCAAATATGATGCTTAAACTCAAGGGCTTGGATATTGCGGGTAATAAAATAAAAATAACTCAAGTATTATCTGATGTGCATACAGAGCTGAAAAAAAATAAGGCACCATCATCAGTGTGTAATATGTTATATAATATTTGTAAATTTTTAGGAATAGAGAGTGTTAATTTATTTAAAGGTTTTTTTCATCAACAAAAAGCTATAGATACTACAAATGAGCTTATTTGTAGTTTTGACCCCCCAAAAAAATTGTAATGGCCTACTAAACCGCGTTTTTAACTCTCCTAGCGTAGGTCTTGCTTGGTCGAAAGCCTGGATTTTATTGGGTTAAGTTTTGAAATCCCCGCTTAGCGGGGATTTTTTATAGTGCACAAACATAAAACCTGGAACTAAAGCCCAATTTATTAAATGAAAAATATCCCTTTCTTTTTCGTTCAATAATTGTAGCAGACAATTTATATTTCAAAGTAATCCCATCATATATCTGATTTTTCATATAGGTGTTATAGACTTCAATTGCTAGGCTTATAATTCTGTAGATCTATTTCCTTTTGTTTAGCAGAAAAACTCAATATTTGGTCTTTGGATAAATAAACAGTGTATGATTCCATATGTGAATAGTTATTCTCAATAATAAAACTAAATGTATTACTTTCTTCAATCGTTTTTTGGGGATTAACGGGAGTTATTTTTTGAACCATATGATATGAACTATCTAATTCAGACGTCTTGAATCCAAATAATTTACCAAGTTCAGTGACTTCAAGACGGCTGAAATACTTGATTGCCAACTCTATGTCATCAGATGTAAGCTTAGTTTTTGGCTGCGCTACCTGAGCTAATTTTTCTTTGTAGATTGCAGTTGGATGTTCAAATAATGACGTATCTACTCTTGGATCCAATTCATAAATCGCATCGCCTTTAAATATCGCTCGTCCACTTGAGTATATATACTCACCATTACAATCCACACAGCCTTTGAACGGCTGAGTCGAATTCGTCCATTGCGGTTGGTCAAAAACATATACACTTCTTGCATCAAGTAACTCTGCAACTCCCGGTGTATTTTCAAAAGTACTTACATGAGTATTTCCCATAAAGCCGCACCATTTTTTACCCTTGGACAAGAAGCCAATTTCACGTTTCATGATCTGTGCCGCCGTATAATTCATGTATCTAATCCGGGTATTGTCTAGCTGCTGATTATCAATACCGATTTTTTGACTACGATAAACCGTACTTATGTCTATTCCTACTACTCGGATACCTGCCTCACGAGCAGCATGTAATACGGCAACATAATCGTTATTTTTCCATAAAGAAGAGGTAATTTTTGACGATGGACCAAAAGAATAACCCAATCCATGTTGGTTCATTTCCCTAAGTTGGTTTATTAATTCTGTAGACATCTTTCCTGTCTTGAAAAATTCATCTAGATCTTTTTGGTTAGTATCATAAAATAAATGCTCCATGAATAAAACTTCATACCCGTTTTGCTTCATTTTTTTCATGTTTTCTATCAAAAATTTCTTGGGGCTAATATGCGAATGGCACTCACCAACAATGAAAGGCTCTTCAAATAAATCTCGAGTTCTTTCTATGGGCTTTTTTGAGAGTACAGGAGAAACACTAGAAAAATAACTTTTAAGTACCCCTGAAAATTTTTCAGTGTCCAAAGCTTCTTCTGTTTGTGCTACTCCCCCCCCTAGCAGAAGAACGCCTAAGAACAGGTACAATAGCTTCACAAAATTCTTTATGTAGCTCTTTGGAGATTTCTTGTTTATTTAAAGACATACAAAGTAAAAATAATTGTTTGTTATATTAATATAATATAGTTCGAATTAATTCAATTTGCTAAATAATGTATCATTATCGCTCGATTGTAGACAAATAAATGGAGAATGACAGAAGTTCTAGATTTTTTTATTGCCTATTGAATGATTTAATGCGCCAAAACTGCACATAGAGGTATTCAGCCTTGCAACACTTGTGGAACACAACAAGGATTAATCGATTTTTTAAAAATTTTCCCTGATAAAAATAACCCATTTAATTTTTTGTTAATTAACGATCGGTATAATATAAAATCTAATTGATTAAAATAATGACTATCACTATTATGTTTTCTAAAATTAACCTGTTTAAAGCTGATGTTACAAAAAAAGCCTCTAGTCTAAAAACTAGTAAATTACACTTTTCAACCAATAAAACAAGCTTTAATTTTAAAGATAAGTTTTTCAAACTTACAGAGCAATTATTTCATGCCTCAAATCCTAAAGTAGGTAAAGATATGTTCCAATTAGAGGTCCACGGCCTATTTTTTAGGGTAGATGGCAGAAAACCTTCAATATTTCATCAAGAAGGAGGTTTAAAACCAAGAGTTGATAAAGAACGGTTATTTAACCTTACATTTGATGACATCATAAACTACCAACATTTCAATCAAAATCCTTTTGGGTGGGGAGCATGCCGAACTTTTCTTGAACTAGCGAAATTTATTGCCAACAATAAATCTCACGCAGATTCAAAGTGGATTGTTGTTTTTTATGGTACAGGGACTTCATTACTTAATTTAAAACTTAAGACCGGAATTGAATCAGATGTCTACGATTTTGAAGACGAACAACTTGTTTTTAATCATATTCCATTTGGTAATTTCCTAGTCGCAACATGCCCTAAATTTAGAGAAAAGTTTATGGAAGATTTATTAGTGCCTAATCTTATGCATGAATTTAACTCCTCATTACCAAAGACGGTAAGAAAATCTGATTTGTCTTCCAGTAAACAATTATTATCTTGGTTATTAAAACATAATTCTGAAGAAGTATTTATTTCTGTATGTGCTCATCTTTTCCAAGGTAAATCAGAAGCAACCCTAAATGCTATGTTAGAAGGTGATAAATTACTCATTAAGGCCGTTCAAGTAGCATTGAAACAATCAGAACAGAAAAACGAGCACCAAATAAATACCCAATAATACAAAAAATTTTTAATTTGTTTTTTAATAAATTTCATAATTATAAGTAAATTCTAATCCAGAGCATTTGCCAATAATTAGTTACAGGCATTTTATAATCATGACAAACTATTTAAATGTAATCTTTTCTGTTATTTCATTATCACGAACGGTTAATACAAGGTCCTTTTCTTTCCCTGTTGTTTTCAGTATTCGGAATAAGGTATTCGGATTTTTAAGCGTCACAATGGCTTGATGAGGCTTGCTCTCAAGCTCATCAAATTCAGTTTTTTTGGAGTGCTTTTTGATATGTGCATCAGCATCCTCTGGGTTTTTAAATAACGACACTTTATTTTGAAATGATTTTTTAATTTCTTTCGATCTAGGTTCTTTTGGTTTGCCGTAAAAATCAGAAATTCCAAATGTTCTATGCATGACATTTTCGCCCACTGCAGTTAAATCCATCTAGTCTAAATTGATTAAACCAATTTTTTTACCCAATACAGGATTACTTAAAAAATAATGGATTTTTTCCAAATGTTCTTTTGAAAGAGCTCGAACGTTCAGCACTGACTTTAAATCCAAATGGCTTACTATTAACTGTAATAGTTCGGGGGGTAAACTTGATAGTACTCCATTGTTTTCTATTTTTGGAATACCATTGGTATTTTTAAATATATTTAGTAGCTCTATTAGTTTCATTTCGGCTCACAATGGTTGGTTATTATAGATTATGTTAACAGGTTTTTATTAAAAAAATATCAAACGAGATGAATTTTATTATTTCAAATAAATCATAATATGTACTATATTTGTATATTGAAATCACTACTTTGGTTGTCAAATATCATGGGCACAGGCAAAACAGAGTTAACAACATCTCTAACACCTTCATCAAAAGAAAAGTCCTCCATTGAACTGGCAAAAATAGTTATTGCCTGCCATGAGAGAAAGGCAATATTTACAGGACAACCAGATTCGGAATTGGCTACTTTAATCAATAGGAAGGACGAAGAGGGCCTGGCTTATTGGCTGCATTTTAACTCATTTATTAAGTATCAATTGCGCAAAGTAATTCAATCAGCCAGCAACGACACCGCTCTCTCTGACGATGTAGTTAAAAATGTGCACCTTATTTTAACCAAACACCTAAAACAGCTGCAGGACAAAAAAATACTGACAACCTATCAATCAAATGATTTTTCAACCGATGAGTATATGTCATTACGAGAAGTTTATAATTCAGTGCGATATAAACGAGATAGACAACCCTTTGAAGCCCGAGACATAGCACCCATATTAAACGCTAAAAACCGTCGCTTGCGAGAATTAGGGCGCTCTGGCCACTTGATTCCCATTCGTTGTGCTGATTATGCCTCAAAAGCCACTGCAAGAAAACTTGCCAAAGCCATTGCAGGGTTGGGTGTTGGGGATAGAAGGCAGTATTTGTACAACCATCTCAATGGCAATCATACGATTGGCTTTGATGTAGAAAGAGACCGCTCAGGTGTCTATAAAATATTTTGTTTTGAATCTGCCGCGGACCCCAAACACATGGAGGCGCTCGATTTATTGTATAAAGAGCTGACTAAAAAAGGCATAAAATTTGAAATCAAATCCTGCCAATCGCAACTGCAAAAAGACGAGTACAACTGCTCGGTATACACTCTGGCGGTTCTTAGTGAGCTCAGTAAGTACGACCATGCTTTTGACTATTTACCAACAGAATACTCAGAAGAGTTATCGCTAAAGGCAACAAAAGAAATTAAGATAGAGGAAAATTACACAAAAAAGCGAACAGTTAAACTCGATAACATGGACAAAATCAATTGGGTTAAACTATCTGATATGCCCACGAAAGTCATTGCGATGAGCCAATCTTATCAGGCCATGGAGCAAGCCCTTAAGAAATCCAAAGATTTTGACCTTGACCCCGCTGTTTTTATTCAATTACATAAAAAGAAATACCATTTCGACCAGTCTAATGAACAATCAACTAAATACGTTAATCAACGACGCAAACATATAGTGGATAGACTAGATGCTTCAATAAAACCAATGCTTGAAAAATCCTACGCGAAATTTTTAAAAGAATTACCCTTGTTGGGTTTAATCGATGGGGGTAAGGTTCCTGATTTTCATAAAGAAATCACTGAAAACAAGGCCATGACACTTGATGAGAAAATGGCGTATATTGAAAAATTATTTTTTGTCATCACTGAAAAATACAAAATTGGTGGATCTTTCGATTCATTTGAAGCGATTTCAACAGTGCCACCCCATTATTTAAAGTCATTACTCTTATTGCGGAATGAGTATCTACGTCTTTTAGCAGCAAAACCAAGATCTGAATACGAGGAATTTTTTAAAAAGAGACTTCTTGGCTCACCCTTATACTACAGACTGGAAAAGCATTGCGAAAAAATCCCCTCTGTAATGGGTGTGGAATCATTATCGAGCATTTTTAGGGGAGTTTTCCCTAAGGATGTTGTGGCAGAATATTATTAAAAAAACTATTCATGCGAAGATTTACAAGTAAAAAACCCACTTAGAGATTTGTTTAAAGAAAATAGTTGCCTTAAACCTGCTGAAGTCATGGAACGATTAAATGCTTTCGAAAAAGAATATGGAGGAGGTCCTGGTGAAAATTTATTCACCAATTCAAAAATAATTGATTTTCTAGACCCGGGCTTACGCCAATGCGTATATCATGAACCCAGCACTTCTTTAATTAAGGTCAAGTCAGGAATGGATGAAGAAACCTTACTTGGACTGATTGAATCAAAAACTAGGATATCACGTGCTTACGTTTTTAGCGAAGATTATAAATTTTATTTTTACCATGAAGGCAATAAGCCAAAACTCAAAGCAGTTCCTATCGACGAAGCAACGCTGCAAAAAATTATCAAAATCGCCTCACAACAAATTGAGAAATTGGGTTCTAACCCTAAGAAAGTTCTGTCTTTAGGTAATGAGTCAATAAAGGAGGTCTGTTCGTTTTTGCGTCAAGAGAACTTAAATGATATTTGTACCCTCGCAAACCATGCCCCCTATGACCCAGAAGAATTGAATAAAAAAAGAAATTTATTGATTTTAAGAGAAATATATATTGAGTGCCTGTCAAAGCTCTTACTCCAAGATAGGAAATTGGCCGTAAGAAAATGGCAAGAGTGGAGGAGTTCTCTATTAGGTTTTTTAGATGTGGTGCAAAAAGACTCCCCTCTTTCTCCCACAGCACGTGATGTCATTGTAACGCTTGATGTTGCAGAAAAAGAGAGTTTAGAGCATCAAAGTCAGGCTAATCTATTATTTCAAAAACTCTCAAGTACTGCAACCAGCGCTACAAAAGGCGGCTTAGAGAAAGGCCTTTCTTTTTTTAAATCTGCCAATCTCCAAGAGATTGTCCGTGCTTACTTCTCAAAAGAGACAAACGAACAAAATACTGGGCCTTACGCACAAGAAAGCCATGACGCCCTCGGTTTTAAACTGTCAATGTTTCACTTTCTTAATGGAGCAAGCGACCGTTGGATACGCTATGAGCGTACTAGCCCTCCATTGAATCAAATTGATGAGTTTGACTGGAAATTTAACTTATCCATTCACAAAGACGACGTATCAAAAGCCTTTCCTATCGTTGCAGAAATGGCCAACCAAATGAATTTAGGTCTGTTTAAGATCATGAGTCAGGCGCAAGTCAATCGGGTGCAAAATAATGACGTAAAAACTATGATAGGCCGAGAGCTTGTGATTTATCGTAACGCAAACCCTGAGCTCAATGCTGCACAATGGATAGACATCCTTCTTAAGATTGAAGAGCGCTTCAAAGAAGCAGGCATTAGAGCCTCTACTGACACATGTCCAGCCTCTAATAGAAAACTTGGTAAGTACGTAAGCTATACTCACGCAGCCTGGACCGATGAAAGAATGGATGTCCCCTTTGCTGAGGGGATTAAGGAAACTGCCTTAGAAGATGAGGACCTTTTCGCTGACTATGAGTATGATGAACAGAATCAAGTTCCCATGAAAAAAATGATGGTAGGAAAAAATCCTTTTAAAAGTGGTGGATCGTAAAATTTTAATAGAGCTGGCAAGTTTATGGAGAATATTGAGTCTACTTGAAACCAGCTCCTAATTAATTGGATAGTAGGAAATATACTATATTTAATTGCTTGTGGTTTAAATTTTGAGGGCATTATAGTTCTGGAGAGGAATAATTATGTTTTTTCCAAAAACTCATGAAGTAAAGTATGGTAATACCGTAAAATTTTTGAAAACATTTCCTCTTGAAGAGTTTTGGCGATTTTTTGTTGAGCGTGCTCGTTATGATTATCGAGAAACATTGTATCGTTTTATCTACAAACAACTGACGTTAGTAGAAGGCGAGGAACTAGAAAAGACCAGCATTGAAACTATATTAAATAGTGAATTATTTCAAAAGCTGACTCTAAAAGAATACAAAGACCTATTAAAAGAAAGAGGATTAAATTCGTCGATGTTTAAATTCCTCAATGTGGACTATAAGAAATCAAAAAAAGAGCGGTTGAAAGATCTTTTAGATAAGCACCAAGGATGGCTTGGTTTTGAAAGCAAAGAGCCTGGATACCTGATGGGTATGACTAAAGGATTATGCTTTATACTTGAAAGTATCGATAATAAGCGCAAGTTGAATGTGAATTTAATAGAGGAATTACATCGTCTATGCATGGATAAAGTAAAAAACACCAGAGAAAACACTAAACCTGGGGAATTTCGAAGTGATAATGATGTCGCGGCTTGGGATATTCTACCAGGAGGTTGTGAGACCTTCGAGGGCTTAGTTGAAAACATCACTTACTTGGCAGCCATTCAAGGAAAATACCCTACTGATATGGAAATGCTATTCAATAAGGACGAAAAGTTATTAATGTATGCCTCGCCAAAAAATAATGATAGTGAAATTGAGATATGGACCCAAAAAGAATTAGGAAAACGCTCTTACAATGCATATGTATCATTCAAAAATAAAAATCCGGAAGAGATTGCTAAAGAAATATGGGCAGCTGCTAAAGAGGGAAAACATGTACAGTATGTCACTTCAGAAAACGGAGGAAACCTTTTAAGCAGAATCCAAGAGGATTGCATACAAGAACTTGAAAGCTCATTGATTAAAGCCAAAGATAAACATGAAAAACTCACTGCTATCTTCACTTTTTTAAAGCATGTGGTTTTATTTCACCCATTTGATGATGGAGTGGGTCGTACCTATTCCATGTTATTGCTGCAATATTTACTGATGCGTGAAAATCTAATGCCAGTTTTATTGATGGATTCTAATATGATTCCTGGATTGTCAGTACAACAACTTGTGGGTGAATATCTTCGGGCTGAGAAAGAAATGGAAGCTATTATGGAGGACCCAAGCTATATAAGCAGCTCTAAATTTGTAATCGCTAATGTAGACACAACGACTCTACTAAAGAGCAAAAGCAGCGAAGAGCAAACCATGTTTCAAAATTGTTTAAATTTATTAAAAAGTACTGTAGAAGGCCTTAACATGGTTGCAGATACTCAATCTGCCCCTGAGGCGGCTAACAAATCGGCTAGCCGAAGGTCCAATTAAATTGGAGTGATTTTCGCAAACTACTAAATTAAAGAAATTTAATCAAACAAAAATTAACCAATCAATTGATTTACAATTCTTTATGGCTAATTTGCTTTGCAGCAGCTAAAACAGGACTTACTGAAAACCCCTCACAAAGAATCAATAGATCATGGGATTAGAAGAAATATCTTATATGATTGATAGTCAAAAGATCATATAACTACTTTTTGTATACATCTAGATTATGTTTTTGTTTTAAACTCAGGTGAATTATCATAGCCCGCCTAAAGAAATCATTTGGCCAATTAGAATATTGCCAATATTTGTTGTGTAGTCAGTTTAACTATACGCTTACCAATTATGTAGAGCATGCAAATCATGTAGGCCATGACGTATTCAGAATCTATTTGGAAAAAGAGCGATTAAGTGAGAGACATGTTAAGAGTGATATTGTTCCATGTGAACATGGGTATGTTGTTACAAATGATATATTGCAACAATGCCCTAACGACACAAAGAAAATTTGTGCTATCAGATGGTTTGCTGAGCAATTTCATCGTGAGCCCAAGCAGTTAACTAGCATCGATAGATGTCAATGTCAAATCCAACGTAATCACATTTCATGTACTATTCATGTTTGGTCGCTTTAAAAAAATTAGATTATAAAACGGGAAAAAGTATACAGAATCAAGAAAAATCTTCTCAGAAATTACCTCTTCAATGAGCTTGAAAAACCATCAGTGGTAATGAGCTTTTCGTAAGTCCTGAAACTATCTTAAAAATTAAATGTGCGGGTTCAAGCAGTGCAAATAGTCAAAGGTATATTTTTATGTGGATGCCCATTGTTGTCATAATTCCGGATTTTCTGATTGTAATGTGTCAGTCCTTAAAATAATATGAAGGAAAAATATTCTATAACATTGAACTTAGAATATATTTGCAACAACCGTGATAACAATTATTGTGAATAGTAAAAACAATTGTTTTTATTTAACCTCTCAACTCCCGAGCTAAACTAACCCCGCATCCAATAATTTGGGCTAACATTTCATTGGCACCAACACGAATATCAGCCCAGTCATCATTCAGAGCAATCAATTCAAATTCTCGTACCTCTCTAGAGGCAGATAATTGCTTATATTTGCGAACAATGACTTCCTGATCCCCCTCAATCAACGCCACTACAAAATCACCAGGCTTAGGATTTGTATCTGGATCTACAATGATGACATCATTAATCCGAAACTCTGGCATCATGCTTTCATCTTTAATATGCAGTGCAAAAGCATGCTTTCCAATGCTATCACTAACAGCTGTACTGACAGGAATAAACTCGACTTTGGTATCTACCTCCTCTTTGATTTTCTGGATGAATGCAGCTGGATCAATTGCTTGTTTGTAATCCAAGATAGGAACCAATGCCCCCATGCCAGGCGATTTCGTTATCTTCCCTTCACGGTTATCAGTTAAACACATCAAATAAGAAGCTGAAACCTCCAGCGCATCAGCAAGCAATTTAATTTCTGTTGGGCCAGGGGTACGGTCCCCTCTTTCATAATTATTAATACGTGAAATTTTCAACTCACTGGTCAACTCAGCCAATGCTTTTCTCGTCAATCCTTTGGCCTTTCGTTCATTCATGATTCTTTGGCCGATTTTCTCTTTGATGTTCATACCTATTCCACGGTTTTAGGTTAATAAATTAATCCATTTATATATTGACTATAACTCAATATGTGTTATTTTGAGATCTATTAACTACTCGATTCGAGCAGTTAAGCTCATTAAGAGCTATTTTTTGCCTTAAGTTCTCAAAATGTTATCACAAGTTTCATTGAGCGCTAAGACTTTTAGTTAAGGAATAAAGGACTATTTATGTACTTTACAGTGAATGATAATGAATTGGATGCACTCTGTGGACTTTCATATATCCAGCAAATTACCTACTTAAGAGGTATTCGACCCTATATGGATCGCAATACCTTCATAGTAGGAATTAAGCGACGGATTAGTTACCAATCGCTGGCCGAGACCCTTTATATTGAACCCCATCAAGGAATTACTGAATCAGGAAGTCCTAGCCGTCAGCAAATTCGTCGAGTCATTAAAGGGCTTGAAAGAGCTGGACTTATTGTCATTCAGTCTTTAGATAAACATCTTATTTTAAAATGTCTTTTAGCGGATATCAGTTATTGTGTCCAAAATAAACCCGGCACAAACCCGACACAGCAAGCCGACACAAAACCGCACGCTGTAATCCCTGTAAATACAAGGGGGGCGGAGGACACTGAAGTAAAAGCCGACATAGATAAAACCCTAAAAGCCGACACACCTCATATAAAAGAAAATAATTATATTTATTTATTACAACGCTTCGACCATTTCTGGCGTATGTACCCCGAGAAAAAGTCTCGTGAACGTGCCTTTGAAATCTTTACACAAATCAATCCAGATGAGCCTTTGCTGCAAAGAATGCTGCAAGCTCTGGATCAACAAATCAAAGCCCGTACAGAAAAAGAAGCGCATGGTGAATGGGTTCCAGCATGGAAGTTCCCAGCCAACTGGTTGTCTCAAAAATGCTGGGAAGATGAAGTCAAAGTCGAATTAACGCAGGAGAAAAGGAATGAGAAGTGCGGCACAAATACTAAAAGCAGAGCCATTGATCCATTCTGGACCCCAGAAACAGGAGATACAGCAATCAACGGTGAAGACGAATACCAGCAATCAAACGTCATCAACCTGCAATGCTACCGACAGTAGAAAAAAGTGTATTGAAAACCTGTTTACTCGTTTTGCAGTTTTCTACGGACATTTGTGGCGCAGTCAGTTCAAGAGTGATGGGTTTTTAGAGTTTGCCAAGAAAGAGTGGCTGGAGGGCTTAAGTCAATTCAGTGATGAGATTTTAAATCAGGTCATTATTGATTGCCGCGATCATTGCGAAATGCCGCCTACCCTACCGCAAATGATTGGCTTTTGTCGTGATATCAAAAGGCGAAATTCTTTTGATGTCTTACCAGAAAAATATCAACCAGCCAGCAAAGAAGTGGTTGAAGAGAATATCAGGCAGTGCAAAGCCTATTTATTTTAAATAACAGAAGGAGCCACATTATGTTGGTTTTAACCAGAAAAGTTGGGGAATCGGTAGTTATCAGTGAGGAAGTTTACTGCACTGTAGTGGGGTATCGTGATGGTGAAGTTCGCCTTGCTTTCGATGCCCCTCAATCAATCCCTGTTCACCGTGATGAAATTCAAAGACGCATTTATCGAGAACGCCAAAAAGATCAATGGTTCAGCGACTCATCTTCCAATAAGGAAAGCATTGTTGACCGTTTAATTAGCAAATTCAAAAACGGCTTGAAGTCGGCTTAATAACATCGAGGGTTATTCATATGAAAGCACAAGAAGAGCAAGGGATAACGGTTAAAGACCGCGCCTGTGAAAAGCTAAGGCGTGATTTGGGTGGCGTGATTGAACAGGCGCTCGGTGATCCTAAAACCGTTGAAATCATGCTCAATGCAGATGGCAAACTTTGGCAGGAACGCCTAGGCGAAACCATGCGTTGTATAGGTAGTATCAATAACGCGCGTGCTGAATCCATCATTAAAACTATTGCCGGCTTTCATGGTAAAGAGGTAACACGTTTTAATCCAATACTGGAGGGTGAACTGCCATTGGATGGTTCACGTTTTGCAGGGCAGCTGCCACCCGTGGTATCAAAACCAACATTTGCGATTCGTAAAAAAGCCATTTCGGTTTTTACACTAGATGACTATGTAAAATCAAAAATCATGACAGCAGCACAATGTGCGGTGATTAAGAAGGCTGTTATTGCACATCGAAACATTCTCGTCATTGGCGGCACAGGTTCTGGTAAAACTACTTTAGTGAACGCCATTATCAATGAAATGGTTTGTAGCTCACCAGCTGAGCGTGTCTTCATCATTGAAGATACTGGTGAAATTCAATGTGCTGCTGAGAACTGCGTCCAATATCACACCACCATTGATGTCAATATGACCCAGCTTTTGAAAACCACTCTAAGGATGCGACCAGATCGAATCCTTGTTGGTGAAGTGCGGGGCAGTGAAGCGCTCGATTTACTTGATGCCTGGAATACAGGTCATGAGGGCGGTGCTGCCACTTTGCATGCTAATAACTGCCTCGCAGGACTTCATCGTTTGAAATCACTTATTACCCGTAACCCTTCTGCCCCGGCTGAAATTGAACCTTTGATTGGTGAGACGGTTCATTGTGTGGTGCATATCGCAAGAACCCCGCAAGGACGCAGAGTTGAAGAAATCATATCGGTTAAAGGATATGAAAATGGTCATTACAACATCGAACAACTTATTTAAGGAGAATAGGTATGAACCAAGTAGTCAATATAAATTATCGAAGTCTATGGATCATGGGAGCGATTGTTTTATTGCTTCTGTTTATAACAGATCCTGCATGTGCTTCCAGTGCAGGTGGAGGCTTAACTTTTGACTCCTATCTAACCAAAATACAAAAATCCATTACCGGCCCATTTGCCTTTACTGCTGCAATTATTGGTTTAGTTGGTGCAGGAGCCACGCTGATTTTTGGTGGTGAAATGAATGGTTTTTTGCGAACCCTCCTCTTTATTGTGTTGGTACTTTCATTCCTGGTTGCCGCACAAAATACTATGACTGCGATTACAGGCAAGGGAGCTGAAATTGCTAAACCCTCAGTTTTAACGAGTGCTACGGAGTTGCAGCCATGAGCCTACGCACCATTCCTATACGCAGATGTGGTAATCGCCCAAGCCTTTTCATGGGAGGGGATCGCGAGCTAGTTATGTTTTCGGGTTTACTCTCAGCAATCTTAGTATTCGCAGCTCAAGATTGGCTTGCCGCACTTTTTGGCTTTGCCCTTTGGTTTTTATCCTTAAAAGGTCTAAGGCTCATGGCAAAAGCTGATCCTTATATGAGAGCAGTCTATCTGAGACAAAGAGGCTATCAGGCTTATTATCCAGCTCGTTCTACCCCTTTTCGTAATAATAAAGGGGGCTACCTATGATTGGATTCATTACTTTTTTAATCAGTATTATTGGGCTTTTGTTGTTGGGTACATTATTTAGCGCAGCTCGAATGAAAAGCCATAAGCACCATGTTAGAAGACATCGAAGTCATACAGCGGGACTAGTTGATTTACTGAATTACGCAGCAGTAATCGATGATGGTGTGATTGTAGGTAAAAATGGCTCTTTTATGGCAGCCTGGTTGTATCAAGGTGAAGACATAGCCAACACTACAGATGAAGCCCGTGAAATGATGGCTTTTCGAATCAATCAGGCAATGTCCTCATTGGGTAATGGCTGGATGATTCATGTCGATGCCATAAGACGTGCTGCTCCAGGTTACAGTGAGCAGAGTGCTTCATACTTTCCAGATCCGGTATCAAAAGCTGTTGATGAAGAAAGAAGACAGTACTTTGAAAGTATAGGGGCATTGTATGAAGGTTATTTTATTATCACACTAACTTGGTATCCACCTGTATTGGCACAAAAGCGTTTTGTTGAATTGATGTTTGATGATTCAGGGGAGAAATTAAACCTCAAAGAAAAAACCCATCAATTAATTGAAACCTTCAAGCAATCATGCAGGAACTTTGAGTCACGGATGAGTGCGGCACTTCACCTTGAAAGGCTAGGCTCAGAACTATTCATCAATGAAAACAATAAAGTCACTCAGGATAACTTTTTAAGACACATTCAATATTGTGTCACAGGGATTAATCACCCTGTGAATCTGGCTAAAAATCCCATTTATCTGGATGCTTTAATAGGCGGTCAAGAATTAACTCCAGGAATTACACCTAAAATTGGCCGAAAATTCATTCAATGTGTTGCTATTGAAGGATTCCCCATGGAGTCTTATCCAGGTATTTTAACACTGTTGACTCAACTGCCTTTGGAATATCGATGGAACTCTCGCTTCATATTCATGGATCCCCATGAGGCTGTAGCTCATTTCACTAAATTCCGTAAAAAATGGAAACAAAAGGTCAGAGGATTTTTTGACCAAATGTTTAATACCAACTCTGGTGTCGTTGATGAAGACGCGCTCGGCATGGTTAATGATGCGCAAGCGGCTATTGCCGAAACCAATTCCGGAATGGTTGGCCAAGGTTACTATACATCGGTTGTGGTGTTAATGGACGAAGATAGAGCTAACGTTGAAAAAGCAGCCCTATTCATCGAAAAGAATATCAATGCGTTAGGGTTTAGCGCACGTACAGAAACCATTAATACTATGGATGCCTATATGGGCAGCTTGCCAGGTCATGGTGTTGAAAACATCAGACGGCCTCTGATGAATACCATGAATCTGGCGGACTTGTTACCTACATCCAGCATTTGGACTGGTGAAAATAAAGCGCCTTGCCCACTGTTTCCCCCTCAATCACCACCTTTGATGCACTGTGTCACCAGCGGTAATGCACCATTTCGTTTGAATCTGCATGTAAGAGATTTAGGCCATGGCATTATGTTTGGGCCCACTCGTTCTGGTAAATCAACCCACCTGGGTTTAATAGCATTGTCCTGGCGTCGATATAAAGATGCACGTATTTATTCTTTTGATAAAGGCATGTCCATGTACCCAACTTGTAAGGCCACAGGTGGGGAACATTTCACGATTGCCGGTAAAGACTCCCGCCTTGCTTTTGCACCTCTACAGTTTTTAGAAACTAAAGCAGATAGAGCTTGGGCTATGGAGTGGATTGATACAATTTTAGCCTTGAATGGTTTGAATACCACACCAGTTCAGCGCAATGAAATCGGCCATGCCATTTTAAGCATGCACCAAAGTGGTTCTAAAACCGTATCTGAATTTGTCATGACTATTCAGGATGAGCCGATTAGAGAGACATTAAAGCAATACACCATTGATGGATTGATGGGCCATTTAGTAGATGCTGAAAGTGATGGTTTAGGCTTGTCCTCTTTTATGGCATTCGAGATCGAACATTTAATGGGTTTAGGTGAGAAATTTGCTTTACCTGTGTTGCTCTATCTCTTTAGGCGTATTGAAACCTCGTTAGATGGTCGCCCTACCCTAATCTTGCTTGATGAAGCATGGTTGATGCTGGCTCATCCAGTGTTTAAAAACAAGATTGCTGAATGGCTTGATTCCATGGCTAAGAAAAACTGTGTGGTGTTTATGGCAACCCAACATTTATCACATGCAGCCAACTCTGGAATCCTAGATATTATTGTTGAATCAACCGCTACCAAAATCTTTTTACCAAATCTGTATGCAAGAGATCCTGAATCCCGCCTCATTTATGAGCGCATGGGCCTAAATCCACGCCAGATTGACATCATCGCAGCAGCCGTCCCCAAACGTGATTACTACTATGTCAGTGAAAAAGGCCAGAGACTTTATCAATTGGCGTTAGAACCTTTGGCCTTGGCGTTTGTTGGAGCAACTGATCCCGATTCTATAGCAAGAATGAAGCAACTGGAGTTTAAGCATGGGGATGCGTGGGTCTCTCAATGGCTTTCAGAAAAAGGTATTCGCATGAATCAATATGGAGAAGCAGCATGAAAAAAATTGTAACGAATAACCCTTACCTCAATGCCAGACGAGCATGGAATGTTCATACCGCAGGACTTATGAAATCACTTCAAGTTTGGCAGTTAGTTGGGTTAGGTAGCCTCTTAATCGCATTGGCGGCAGTTGGGGGACTCATCGCAATAGGTAGTCAGTCTAAGTTTATCCCTTTGGTGTTTCAACAAGATGCCAATGGCAATACCTTATCGGTTACTCGTGCTGATAGAGTGGGTGAGGCAAGCATTGATGATTATCGTGCTGCAGCTGCTCATTTTATTGAAAACATACGCATGGTAAGCCTTGATGTAGAACTACAAAAGAAAGCTGTTTTTCAGGTGTATTCCTATTTAAATTCCAATGATGCAGCCCTTGCCAAGGTTCAAGAATTCTACAGCGACAAACAGCAATCTAATCCCTTTGAAAGAGCTGCTTTTGAGATTGTGAGTATAGACATTCGTTCAGTGCTTCAAGAATCTGATGAGACCTGGCAAGTAGCTTGGATTGAAACCATTAGAAATCGTGATGGTTCACTTAAAGAAAAGCCTCGCATGATGAAAGCGATGATTACGATGTATCAGGAGAATGAAATCAATGATGCCACCAGTGAGTCCATTTTGAAAAATCCCCACCTGATTTATGTGCGTGATTTTAACTGGTCATACGAATTAAAGCATGGAGAACAGCAATGAAAAGAGTAATGCAGCTATTTTGTTTATTAACACCGCTGACAAGTTTTGCATTGGATAACACTAATCTGGCCGAGCATTATTTTTCGGATACTGCGCCTAAGCTATCGAGTCAGGAAAAACAAGGTTTAGATATTGCAGAGCGTACACAACAAGGAGAAAAAACAAGTATACCCTTTGCATCAAGCGATGGTTCAGTCAGTTTTATTTATGGATCAGGGCAAATCAGAGTAGTTTGTGCCCCTTTACAAGTGTGTGATATTGCCCTTCAAGCAGGTGAGCAGTTTAACGACATGAACGTCGGTGATCCACGCTTTGTTGTTGAACCATCTCTCACAGGATCTGGAGCTATGCAACAAATCCATCTGCTAATAAAACCTAAAGATGTAGGGCTTGATTCTTCTTTGGTAGTCACCACAGACAGAAGAACATATCACTTTAGATTAAAGTCAGATAGAACCGAATTTATGCCTTACATTTCGTTTACTTATCCTGATGAAGCCAAAGCAAAATGGCAGTTGCTTCAACGCATTCAGGCTGAAAGACGAAAAGTAGATACCCTGCCAGAAACGAATGAATATCTTGGCTCCCTTAACTTTAATTATCGAATTCAAGGCAATGCCCGATTTAAGCCAGTTAGAGTTTATAACAATGGGGTCAAAACAATTATTGAGATGCCAAGAACCATGGCTCAAAGTGAAGCGCCTGCGCTGCTGGTTTTAAGAAGTCGAGGGCTATTTAAAAAATCAGAGTCCGTCATGGTCAATTATCGTCTTCAGGGTTGTCGTTACATCGTAGATGAGGTTTTTGATAAAGCCATCTTAGTTATCGGCAGCGGTTCCTCTCAAGAAAAAATTACGATTACAAGGTGCTGAAGATGAAAAAATTAAGTGTTTTATTGGCTGCTGTCTTGTTATCAAGCTGTGCCAGCATACGTTATGGCAATTTCACTCAAATGTCTCAAGGCAAAGATGCCTATCTGGCGGCAGATGCAGCGACTCAATTAACCCAAGTTGTTCCACCTGCTCAAAATACATTTTGTATTGGTCAACGAGTGACAGATGGCTTTGGCTTAAGTCTTATTCAAAACCTTAGAAAAAAGGGTTATGGCATCAATGAAAATCAATGCCCTAAGAATAAAGCTAATTTTTTCTATGTGCTTGATGAACTTAAACCTCAAAGCTATCGAGTAAGCCTTTTTGTAGGAATGCAAACATTGAGCCGTCTGTATGAAAAAAACCATGAAAATATCATCTCTGTCAGCGCATGGACTCATAAGGAGTAAGAGCTATGAATCAAAATAATGATTATTTGTCACCAGACAATTCACCCCAAAAGCTTCAAACAACAGGTGTAAAACGAGTGAATAATGTGCCACTCATGATTGCAATTGGTATTTTAACTCTTTTTGTGGTGCTCATCGCATTGGTTGCCAATAAACGAGCTAATGCGCAAAACCAGCCACCAGAAATAGTGAAGATTAAAAACCCAAAGAAAAATACCATGAGCCTTGCCAATGACGTGGTAGGAAACCATAAAACAGCAGTAATTCCGCCCCAGAGTGTCACGATTGCTAACAATGAAGCAGCTCCTTTGCCTATTCCTGAACAACTTCTACCTAAAGAAGATGTTCTCACAAAAGATGTATCTGAAGCTGAAATCGAGCGCATTCGTCAGGAAAAAACTCAAGAATTTGAAGAGGCTGTCAAAGCAAAGACTTCCGTAATGGTAGATAACCCACGATTGAATAATCGCGACACTGCCAAAACGTCCATGAATAGCAATGAGATGGCATTCAACATCGACCCCTCATTAGCGTTTAAAGAGCAGCTCGCATTATTACAAGGAAGGCAAGCCAAACCCATGCCACAAACTTTAGGTGGTGAGGAAAATGAAATGCGTTGGCATTTAAATTCAACACTTCAAAACCCAAACAGTCGATACGAACTAAGAGCTGGTAGTGTAATTCCGGGGGTAATGATCAGTGGCATTTCCTCAGAATTACCAGGCCAAATCATAGCTCAGGTCTCACAAAACGTATATGACACCGCCACCGGAAAATATCTTTTAATACCTCAAGGAACCAAGATATTGGGACTTTATTCCAGTGATGTCCCTTTTGGTCAGAACTCTGTATTAGTGGCTTGGCAACGTTTGGTTTTTCCAGATAGTAAGGCCCTGGATATTGGCTCTATGCCTGGTTCTGATAGTGCTGGATATGCCGGATTTCGTGATCAGGTAGATCATCATTATGGACGAATTTATGGTTCAGCACTTTTAATGTCAGGCATTATTGCTGGTATTACTTATAGCCAAAATACCAATCAATCTAATCAATTCGGTTACGCCCAGCCCACAGCTGGCAGCGTCATGAGTCAAGCTTTGGGGCAACAATTGGGCGAGGTCACTTCGCAACTGGTTTCAAAAAACCTTAATGTGTCTCCCACTATCAATGTTCGCCCAGGTTATCGATTCAATATCATCGTGGTAAAGGACTTAACGTTTAAACAGCCCTATAGGCAATTTGTTTATTAATGAAGGAGAGCATTATGAAATTTAAATCCATGATTATTTATTGCTTTGTTTTACCAGTATTCGCGGGTGGCGCACCTGTGTTTGATATTGCGAATTGGATCCAAAATGGAAAAATGATTGCAACTCAGCTTAGCGAGTATAAAACGCAAGTCGATCAATACAAAAATCAGATGGATCAATACCAAAACATGTTAGACAACACCAAGTCACTGACTTCCTTTGAATGGGATAATGCCAACTCAGTTATTAATAATTTGCTTGAATCGACTGATACCATTGATTACTACAAGCAGGAAGCTGGCAGCCTCCAAGGCTACCTTGACCGATTCCAAAGTCAGGAATACTACCAAAAGACGCCGTGTTTTAATGGTAATGGCCAATGTTCTGCGGAAGAACTTAGAAAAATCAAACAAAGCAGATTAGCGGCTTCTGTTGCTGAAAAGCGATCCAATGACGCCATGCTTAAAGGGATTGATAAACAACAACAGAGCTTAAAAAATGATTCTGCAAAGTTGCGTACTTTGCAATCTCAGGCACAAAGTGCTGCAGGTCAAAAACAGGCTCTTCGTGTCCTTTCGGCAAGGCTGCGTAAAAAATATTTTTAAATTTTATCATTTAGGGGTTGACAGTGTTTTAGGCCATTTTTTCA
>NZ_LNXS01000035.1 GCF_001467525.1 Legionella anisa | reverse complement strand
AGAAAACGATTCGGATTGAGGTTTAATTTGATCGCTGGTATTTATAACTACGAGTGCAAAAATTGAGGTTTGGAAAGAGGTCTAATAAAAATAAATATGAAACGGTCCTTTTCGTCAGGATCCCGGGTGCGACAAGAAAGTCGTATCCATCTTGCGGGTGAAAGTCCCGTCATAGAAGGTGTAGCCAGCACCACTATGTAGCGAGTCTTGCGTGCCCTGCGGCAACAATGGGGACGAAGCGTAGACAGCGAAACATTCGAGCCCAAATCGAAAGGTGAACGCTGTAGCCCTGAAAAATGACTGGTCGCAACGAGCCGACACGTTTCGGGACGTGGCAGGCAACAGGACATGGCAAGATTATACTGGTGACGAACCATGACCAAGGGCCGGGGTTGTAGGCGTGGGCGAGTTTGTAGAGATGGATGTCGAAACTTGTGAGATCCATTAGCTCCTTCAAGGATGGAAGTATTAGGTGCACAAGTGCAAAACACAAGGCTCCTGAAACGTGCTAATGGAAGTCGGAGTCAGCCATATTAATGATGAAGCAGGGTAATGTCTGTGGAGTGAAGGGCTGGCAGATAGATCGAGCGTGAAAGAGAAACAATGACTGTACACAGCAACGACAGAAAATCATGGTTAACGAAACTAGAGCGCATAGGCGAGATATCAGCGAACAACTCGAGTATCATATTTAACAATATAGGACACGTGATAAATGCTGATATGCTTGTGGAACAATACCAACGGCTGGATGGAAAGAAGGCTATTGGCATCGATAAAGTGACAAAAGTGGCCTATGGTGAAAATTTAGGTGAGAACATCAATGCTCTTATCAAACGTATTCGCCGTGGAACCTACAAACCAAAGCCGTCAAGGATTACTGAAATACCTAAAGAAGACGGAAGCACGCGCCCATTGGCCATATCGTGCGTAGAAGATAAGCTGGTTCAATCAGCCGTCAGCGTACTTTTAACCAAGATTTATGAGCCGTTGTTTCTACCTTGCTCCTATGGTTTCAGACCTGGGAAAAATTGTCATGATGCTTTAAAAGCGCTCATGTCATCAACATTTCCCAATATGAACGGTGCAATAGTCGAAATCGACATACGAAAATATTTCAATTCAATACCGCACTCGGTAATGATGGAGCTATTACGTAAGAAAATATCAGACCAACGTTTTCTGAGACTCATAGAAGTCTTGATAACTGCACCCATTATGGAGGGAAACAAAGAAATAAAGAATACTTGCGGATGCCCGCAAGGATCGATTATTTCAACAACAATGGCTAATATCTACCTGCACTACGTCATAGATGAATGGTTTGAAACAATCAGAAAATCTCACTTTCGTGGCAGAGCAGAGTTAATCAGATACGCTGATGATATGGTGTACACATTTGAACGACCAGAAGAGGCAAAACGCTTCTATAATGTACTACCCAAACGACTAGCTAAATATGGGCTGGAAATGCATGCGGAAAAATCACAGCTTATTCCAGCTGGACTTGGAGCAGCACAGAGAGCACATAAGCAAGGTAACCGCTTACCAACATTTAATTTCTTAGGCTTCACATGCTATTGGGGACAAGCCAGAAATGGGTTTTGGCGACTGAAACTTACAAGTCGTCGTGACCGCTTTACGGCTAAACTCAAAGGGCTACGTGAATTTCTCTGGAAGAATCTGAACACGAAGCACACAGGAGAAATCCTGAAAACAGTAATGCGTGTCGTGAAAGGCTGGATCAATTACCACAACGTCTCTGATAATGAGCGTAGAATAGATGTTTTCAGAAAATATTGCATGCGTATTATCTTCAAATGGTTAAATCGGAAAGGTAGGCGTCACTCAATGAGTTGGGCGCGTTTCAATTTGATGCTTAAAGCAATAGGGTTCCCAAAAGCTGGGAAAACTATATCGATGTTTCCTACTCGCTGAACATGTGTAGGGCACTGATCTATCGGGAGCCGGATGCGATAGTTCCGCAAGTCCGGTTCTGAGGAGGGTTCGGTTGGAGTGATCTGGCTGTTCTACTCACCCCGAACCTCTATTTGCATTTTATGCATCTATTCTTAGTGGTCTAAGTGTAGTGACGAGACCGTTTTGTACTAATAACATATGGTTAAGAGGTATTTCATGCCATTTACATTGAGAATCAGTTAAACGTTCCGATACAATTAAAATACTCTTATTTTGGTTATTTCCTGAATGTATGTGACAATCCCCTTTTATACATTCATATTGAACGCCTATAGCGTAATACAAACTCAGTGGTGTATCTTTTGGATTTGAGATATATCGCACAACCACCATATTCTTGCCATCCGTTATTGCTGCATTAATAAATGAATCTTCGATTGCACCATATTTTTTCTTAAAGTCTTCCATTTCTTGAATGGTATCCGCTAACACACTAGCTACAGTATTGGCTTCAAAAGATATTTGTTTCTTTTGAAAATTATCTAAAAATAATGCAAAAAAATGTTCGGAGTCTGTTTGACCTTGGATAAAATCATAAAACTTATCTGATAATTTGCGTCGAAGATATCGCTTTATCTTGCCAAATCCTCCAATATCGCCGTTATGCATAAAAAGAAATTGTTTGTAATGAAATGGGTGACAATTATCTTGGGAAACTCCGCCGCAGCTAGCAGATCGAACGTGAGCAAAAAAGCAATTTGATTGTATTTTTCTGGCAAGATATTTTAAATTTTGATCATTCCACGCGGGTTGTATTGAACGGTATAACGCTGGTTCGGAATCAATTTCTGGCGTATACCAACCAAGGCCGAATCCATCCCCATTTAATGGTTCTTTCATTTCACGCGCATGAATACTTTGCTTAATTAACGAATTCATAGGTTTAAATAGTACTTCATCCAATACAAGTGAATTTCCAATATATGCAATGAACCGACACATGATATTTCTCCATTATGATTAAAAATCATATCGGTTAGTTATTATTCATCATAGTCTATTGCCAATCTTTACGTCTAGGTAGTCAGATCATTAATAATCCAAGATCAAAGTATATTTCAAGAGAAAAAAATGAACGTACACACCAGGCCAAAAGCGTCGTGTTGAAGATCTTTATCAAAAATATCATGATGCACCCAAGGCATTTGAAAACGTAGAAAAGGTCTCAGAACTTAACCAGGTTTTTTATGAAAGCTGGATTAGGCCTTGGTTACTTGAAGTGGCTTCACCCCATGCGGTTAAAAAATTATCTGTTTTCAGAGCGTATCAGCATGCCAATGGTCATGCTGCCACTATTAGCCAGTTGGGTTCAAGCCAATCGTCAACCGGTTGATGCGAACAATGGGTTTAAAGAACTGGAGCATGCATACAGTAACTCAATTACAGCTACTTTGGATTCTTATACACAAATCCGCGATCATCAGCTCTCACTTCTCTTTGATTACCTATATGGTGGATAGCTTTGCCTGTACGATGAGGAACGCAGATACGTGTCAATGATGTTTACAAAAACCAACCCCCTTGATGTCATTAAATGAGGTTGTTTGATGACATAAATAACATTGCGTTACATTTGCATTTTCCTCATGGGCTATTTTTTGATCCATCATTTGAAAATGCTCCATGTAATGACTGGGTGGTGCTTGATGACACTGTGCACAGTCTTGGGAATGTACTGAGGGATGCTTGAAATCAGGAATACCCCATTGGGTTGTCGCATGACATTGGGCACAATTTGGCCCAAATAAACCAAAGTGCTTATCTTTTGTTCCATGACACGTCAGACAGTCTAATTTTGATTCATCAGCGGATACAAGTGGATCATTTGCATGACTTGGAAATTGGTTTAATGTCTTTTCGTCGAGGAATTCTTCAACAATGTGTATTAAGGCTTCATGATCCATCGTGTTTAAGTTGGCATTAAGACCTTGATGCTCCACATGACAGGAAGAGCAATGTCCAATAAAGCCATGAAACGCGGTGGGTTGTCTTTGCAGCAACTTCTTATCGTAAGCATGGCAGCTGATGCACTTGGCATCATCAACCCCCTTAATGGGGGTATGGCAGGCAGAGCAATTTTGGGAAAGCTCGGCATGTGCTTCAGACAATGCACCGGGCATGACCATACCTTGCCCTGTTTTCGAACGGACAAAATAAAAGGACGCTGTAACTAAAAGCACGAGGCTAAGGATAACAATAATTTTCTTCATTTAAGCCAAATAATTCCATAATCGATTTCTGTCCAAATATGCATCGTGAGTACTAAATAAAATGCGCATGAAGTGACAAGATGACAATAAAGCCAATACCTTGTTTTACGCTTGAGTGCTTCATGCATTTTGATGGCGTATTCAACATCCGCAATGGATTCGACAAGTCCCATTGCACGAAGAGAAGGGGGGGGCTTTTACTTCTAGAAACGTTTCTTCGGGCACAAAAAAACCGTGTGCTGTGCGACTTAAAAAATTGCGTGTCGCCGCAAAAGTTAACTCTGCATTAGGCTGTTGTGCTAATTGATTAACCATTTTATTGTATTCATAAGCCAATACATTCAGCATCTCCTTTTTCTCATGCAATTCATGAGATGAGTAAGCAAGGAAATACCGTCCAATAAAACCACTCAATACGGTGAGCATCATCAGTGTTGTAAGCCAAATCCCAATACTGCTTTCAAAACGGTGCCCCGTGTGCAGTATGGCAATGATTGCCCCTAGAATGCCGGTATACACATGCGCTGTTAAGAGCGCTCCCAATGAAACGTGTTTGCTTATTGTTTCTTTAAATTGAGGAATACGTTTCACTGCTGAATACAGTAACGATGGAATCACTAAAAGTGATGCGGCGGTGATGGCGAGGATGCCGCCAATGAAGCTTCCTGGAAAAGTGGGTGCCCGATGGACTAAAAACCCCAACCACAAAATGAGGAGCAGCAAAAACAAACCAGTGACAATTGTTCGTTCCTGTTTCATGATTATGCATCCACCACAACATCCTCGCATGCCTTGGCTTGGCAGGCGAGAATGATGTTTTGTTTTTTATCTTCGTCGGTGAGTCCGTCCTCAACATCCATGGTGACTTTTCCTTTAAGTAGTTTTGTCTTACAGAGGCCACAAATACCGATCCGACATGAATACTCAATATTGACGCCTACATCCTCGGAAGCTTCAAGAATTGTTTTTTGGGGTGTGAGTACCGCTGTTTTATTTGCTTTCGCAAAAGTAACCACGGCGGTTTTTCCAGCCTCTTCAGGCAGTTGGGGTTCTGTTTTAGGCGGCAATACTCCAGCAAAAATTTCAACGATGATGTTTTCTTTAGGTACCTGTAATGCATCAAGCATCGTCTTCACCGCATTCATCATGGGTGGTGGGCCACAAAGATGAATGCGGTGTGTGATGAATTCAGGAACAAAGCGAGTCAAAAGGTCTTTGGTAAGAGGTCCTTGAATGAATTGATTTTTTGTGGGTTCACTTAAGTTATCAAGAACAAGAAACACATGCAGATTAGGAAAGCGTTTGCGTAAATACTCGATTTCTTCTGCAAAAATAATGTTTTCTTCATCCTTACAGCAGAAAAAGAAAAAGATGTCCCCTTTCCACGAGCGGTCGGTCAAATAACGAATGACACTCATCATGGGCGTGATACCCACACCACCGGCGATGAGCACAATACTTTGTGCTTCTTGTCCTGTAAACGTGAATCTACCCGAAGGACCGGTACATTGCAGCACGTCATTTTCATGAACCTGGGTGTGCAAATAGTGGGATACGGTTCCTTTCTCTTCATGTTTTACAGTGATTTCACAGCAATCCCTTAGTGTGGGGGATGAAGCAATGGTATAGGAGCGTTTCACCGGAATATTATTTAAGTTTAGGGTCACCGTGATAAATTGACCGGGCAGATAATTAAAGGGAAGCTTACCGCTTGCAGGGTCCACAAGACGAAAGGTTTTCACGGTGGGCGTTTCCACAAAAATGCCCGCTACTTGTAAGTGACCTGTCCATGCATTGGATTTGGTAGGTGCAATTACTGCATTTACAGGAATTGGCTCGACGGGAGGAGTAATGGTTGTTGGCAAAAACGCAGGTCCCGCAGAGACACCTGGTTCTGTGGTACTTCCTGATAATCGAGCCAGTAACACATTCACACGTTTCAATTTTTGGAAATACATCCAAATCATGGAAAAAGTGAATAAAGCAAAAAGCATCATCGTGATGATGTGAAACCATGACAGGCCAAAGAAACCGTTTGACTGCGGTTGGACTTCAACAGCAGGTAGATTCATTTCTTTTCTAAGCCATTGCAGCGCAGTACCTTGGATGTTTTTCTTTTCCGCTAACGAACGTTGTGCGGTAAGCCCGCTTTGAATCATGGCTTGGGCACGCCATATCTGTTCATTCGCTTGCTCCATCGCCTCAGCATCTTGTTTTTGAGTGGCAAGCCTTAGTTTTTCTACCTCTGCAGTGAGTAACTGGTTGCCTTGATTGACCCGTTCATCGGCTAAGCGTTTTGCATTCTCATACATTTCTAGGGTTAGAGGCTCTTGCATCATTGTGGGGAACAGTTGTTTTGGGGCCAGCCCTTCATTTTACACATTTCCCCCATCCCACCTGAGCCGCCTGCGTGATGTTGGGCATGTTCATTAGGAGAGCTCGTCGTTGCACCCATCCCACTTTGCGTGCTTGAGCCTTGGCTAGGTTGGGCGTGATGTTGAGCATGCACATCAGGAGTTTGTGCTGTAGAACACGTCGGAATAATTAATCCAATGATAAAAGAAATGCTTAAGAGAAAAGCGTTCATAAATTCATATCATCCGTAATTTTATAAATCCTACAGGTGCAAAAATCTTGTGTATATCCTAAGTGGACGTCATAAAACTATACCATGTAACATCAACAAAGTACTACCGTCTTGTTTTAGTGATGCATTTGATTATTGTTGTGATCGTAAAATTTTAAAAAAAATGAAACTGTATTCCAAGTTTGCTTGACCAAAGCAAAAACATAAGTTGCAAAAACAAAGCGATCAATACATAATCATTCTGAGCGCTCTAATCCTTTTGTTTCAAAAAGAAGAGGGAGTTTTTAGCAATAACATGATAATGTGATTATCAGATGAGATCATACTCTTGATAGGTATTACGACCTAATTCTTTTGCTTTATACATTGCGAGATCTGCATTTTTTTTCAGATCACACGTCGGGAATTCGTCTATTGTACGATAAAAAGCAATACCAATACTTGCAGTAATGGACACCTCATTTCCTTCTAATGTATATTTGTTAGCAATATTGCGCTGTATATTTTCTACAATCTTATAAACACTGTTCGTGGAGTTTAACCCGTTAAGAATAATTGCAAACTCATCACCACCTAAACGCAGTGCAAGGTCATCCTTGCGTATCGAATTTCTTAAGAATTCAGAAACTGCCACTAACAACAAGTCACCTATTCTATGTCCGAAAGTATCATTAACCATTTTAAAATAATCCAGATCAATATAAAGTAGCGCCATATTCTGATGAGTACGTTTTACACGTTGAACCGCTGCCTCTAATGCATCTTCAAATACCGCACGATTAGGTAAGCCGGTTAAACTATCATGGGTAGACAGGTAAAGAAGTCGCTGTTCCATTTCTTTTCGCTCGCTGATATCTTGAGCAATGGTTACTATGGCTGAGAGGTTACCATCGGTGTCAAACATGACCGAGCCAGAAAGTAATACCGGTTTAATATGTCCATTTTTTGTCTTGCAATTGGCTTCTAAATTAGCAAGTGATTTAGACGAGATAATTCTGTTTAAAAATTGATAATTCTTGTCAGAAAAAATAACACTAAAATTCTTACCTAATAACTCGTCCATTTTGTACCCTAACATCGACGAAGTGGCTTGGTTGACTGTAGTAATAATCCCATTTTGATCAACTACAATAAGCATGTTACTCATGGAGCGAATGATATTATCCACATACTCTTTATCTCTCGCTAAAAGGTCTGATTGCTTTCGTAATAGTTTTTCTTTCTTGAGTAGTTCACTCAAATAGTGCTGCTCTGTTGTGACGTTTTTTAATACAATAATAATCGTTGTCTTATTATCTAATATTAAGCGGCTGGTTCTCATTTCTAAAAAAAATTCGTTAGCATTACGATGGTATTTATAGATTTCATGAGTACTGTCATCTGTTATTGCAGTTTTTAAAAGTTTTTTCCAAGAGAGCTTATGTTTATTTTTTAATGGTAGAAGCTGAGAAATATTACTCCCTAATATTTCGATATGGCGCCTATTGATCAAATGGTCAAATGTTTTGTTACACCATTGAACTAGTCCTGTTTCATCAGTCCATATAATGGCTTCATTAATAGTGCCTAATGCTAACTCCATTTTACTCAAGGTATGTCTCAATGGGTTAATTAATTCATCCACCTGTTCCATGATTTAGTTTCCTTTATCAGTAGGAGATATTGTTGCTCCAAAAATCCATTGATTTTCAATTTGTTCTGCAAAAATGGTATGTATTGCATTGAACTCTTTCCCTTTTTTTGTAACGGCAGAGAGCTTAAGAGGTGTGCCTAAGAGAGTAGGCTGACCCGTTGAAAGAAAACGTGAAAAACCCAGATTATGGGCATCATGAAAGCGAGGCGGTATAATAATGGCAATGGGCTTGTCTTTAATTTCGGTTAATTTCCATTCGAATACATTTTCAAAAACTGGATTAGCTTAGGTTATTAAGCCGTGGTGATTGGCTATGACAACAGGCACATTTTTTTCCTGCTTTAAATCATGAACAACACCCATTTTTTTCTCCTGGTATGTTTCAGCATTTATATATAAAGTTATATTCGTTTTAATCTTCCATTTCTAGGTTTTTTTCATGTCATCAAGAGTGATTCGTGGATTTTTCTTTAACCTGTAGTTGAATCATCTAATCAGTGATGCAGACTATTGTTGGGATTTAAATCTATTGGTAGGTTTAAAATATTGGCTATTGACAAGGGTACTATGCCGCATGAAACTATAGAACACTCAAATTGTCAGGAAAAAACAAAAATGGCAGATAAGATTCGCGGCAAAGTAAAATGGTTTAATGAAGGCAAAGGCTTTGGTTTTATTGAAAGCAGTGGCAAGGATTATTTTGTACATTTCAGTGCGATACAGAGTAGTGGCTTTAAAACACTTCATGAAGGAGCAACCGTTCTGTTTAAAGCGGGTAAAGGACCGAAAGGACAACAGGCAGAAGAAGTCGAGATCGTTAAATAAATAATTATTGCTCTATTGTCTCTGAAAATAAGGCTTTATTATCAACAGAATATAATAACTTGCCTTGCCATATGATTAACCAAGTTCAAGAAAGGGTGCTTGTTGAATTTCTATGAGTGTTGTTTATTTGTTTCAGCAAGGGAGATGTGCATCAGGAATAGCAACCCTTTTTCTTATTAATGAATGCATGCTGTTGGGAGTTGGATAATTCGCTCTCCAGGTAGAGTGAAACAGTCCCTTACCGGTGAAACCTGTGTTAACTTTCAATAAACACAGCAAGCATATTTTTGCTGCTGCTTTGATTTATATCGTATTGCACTACACAATGGTGCTTCTTTCGTCAAGTAAAATGGGCAGAATGCATTGTCTTAATAATTACGGCTTATTACGTGATTTCTAGTGATGTCCATGCCCGTGTCCATAAGGATGATATCCACTAAATTGTCTCTTCACTAGCGTGTTATTTTTTGCATCATCCTGAGGAACAAACGAGACACAGGAACTCACCAAAAAAGAGATGCAAATTAAAAGCAAAGGTATTAGTTTTTCTACTACGGTAAATAGTCTCATATGTTTTCTTCTCAATTTTTAAGTTAGTTATATATATAATAACCAAGCAGTTGAAAAAATTGAGCCGATATGGTCCCTTATCTCCACGCGCTTTTTGCTCTAACCCTTTTAATCCATTGTTCTATATTGATTAACCCAACGGTGTAAACTTCTAAAGGGAATATTTTGTTCTTGGGGAGATGGCGGTTAATGTTGAAATATTGTCCAAATAGGGTGAATGATTTTAAATTTATCAATTGCCTGTCTTTTAGTCATTTTATTTAAATTAGTCTACGAGGGTGTACTCAATTGATATGATGCTAATCCATTTTTAATCATGCCGTGCGTTTGTGTTGCGATTATGTAGCCAATGTGCTACATTAGATATAAGAAAACAAATTGGAGTTTATTATGGGTAGAGCAGCATCAATCCACGCTAGAATTGATCCAACATTAAAGCATGATGCCGAAAAAATATTGCATCAATTAGGATTAAATACATCTCAGGCAATTAATGCATTCTATGCGCAAATCGTTCATGTTAGAGGAATACCTTTTGAACTTAAGTTACCTAATGAAGAAACTATAGCAGCGATGAAAGAGCTCGATTCAGGCAAGGTAAAAACCTATGATTCTATGAAAGATTTGTGGAATGAAATAGACAATGGTTAATGTATTAAAACTTTGTTCAAGTACCCAGTTTAAAAAAGACTTAAAAAGAGTAGCGAAGCAAGGAAAAAATCGAAAGTTAATTGATGATGTTATTGAAAAACTGCAGCGCCAAGAACCACTACCTCAAAAAAATCGTGATCATGCTTTGGTAGGAGATTATAAAGGCTATAGAGAATGCCACATAACGCCTGATTGGTTATTAATTTATCGTATAACAAATAATAATGCTGTGGAATTGTTGGAGTTAACAAGAACAGGATCGCATTCCGAATTATTTAGGTAATTGACTCAAGAATACTTTACCCTATTGGGTCTGGATGAGGAAGAAAAAAATTTATCCATAAAAATATATCCCTTAAAAATTGAAATAACTAGTTTATAAAAATAAAAAAATTGTGCGAAGTGGAAGAACGGAAAGAACTGATGTCATTTTATTTCAAAGATGATTCTAGTGGAAAAATAAATTGTGATGGGTTTGATATTTTAGATTCCTATTAACAACTTTTAACAAGGATTGGTATATATGCCTTCACGACGCGTCCTATTACTTTTAATCGTACTTATTGTTGTTGTGGTTGGTGTGGGAAATTACCCTAACATTAAAGAGCATATAGAAAACTATGCCGTGATAGGTAAAGGTCCCGCAGCATGGAATAATCGTGGCATCGATTATATGACTGGCAAAGGCGTATCACAAAATGATTCTGCAGCCGTACAGTGGTTTCGTAAAGCAGCAAAACAAGACGATACTATGGCGCAGCGCAATCTTGGTTTAGTGTATGCAGCGGGAAAAGGTGTTCCGCAAAATCATAGCAAGGCGGTTCAATGGTTTCGTAAAGCCGCTGAGAAAAATGATGCAGTGTCGCAATTAAATCTTGGTGTTATGTATAAAGAAGGCATGGGTATCCAGAAAAATGATAGCGAAGCGGTGAAATGGATTCAGAAGGCAGCCGAACAAGGATTGCCAGAAGCTGAGCGAAGCCTTGGTATTATGTATTTAGGAGCTAGAGGAGTACAACAAAATGATACCGAAGCCATTAAATGGTTTCGCAAGGCCGCTGAAAAAGAAGATCCGGTAGCTCAATATAATCTAGCAATCATGTATGTAACAGGGAGGGGTGTGAGCCAAAATGATACTGAAGCAGTCAAGTGGTTTCGTAAAGCGGGTGAACATGGTGATCTCATGGCTCAACGGACGCTCGGCGTCATGTATGCAACGGGAAATAATGTTTTGCAAAATCAATTTGAGGCGATGAAATGGCTTCTTCTGGCTGCGAAACAAGGAGATGCGGTGGCTCAATATAATGTAGGCACAGGGTTCCTTAATGGCAAAGGGGTAGCTCAGAATAGCACGGAGGCTGTAAAATGGTTCCGTCTAGCGGCGAATCAGGGAATGCCTCAGGCCCAATTCGCCCTTGCTGCAATCTATCATGACGGTGAAGCGGTCCCACAAAATGATACAGAAGCTCTAAAATGGCTTCGAAAATCGGCTGCGCAAGGATATCCTCAAGCTCAGGAACGCTTGCAAAGTTTAGAAACCAAATCAATACCCTAATTAATAATTTTAATGACCACCGGATTCTTATATACATTATGAACTCCGTTCAACTGCTTTTGCATTTTATTTATTAAATTGGAAGGACATTGATACGTTTTCGCATAAATAACATGCATGCTGATGTCAGTAGTTCGACCAGGGAGAGCGTGATGTCTCTCTATTAATGTTTGATGTTCTTCAAACACAACAACATTTGCTCCTAATTTGGCTCCTTCATTTTTAAGAAAATTAATGTCATCTATTTTTAGATTTTGTTCCAAACCAAGTGAGAATTGAAGTTTTCTGCCGTGTACATCTCTATTTGATATTTTACCTAAAGGCTTACATGGTTTAGGCATTTTAGTATTTTGACCATAGATAATCACCACCTTCACTGCATCTGGTTCTAACGATCTAGGAACACAGCCTACAACTACTTGTAGTGTTAGAAAAAAAATCATTGGAAAGAATATTTTTTTCATAACTAATTATCTTCTATGTTGAAATAAAGAATGTGCATCAAAATAAATTCCTTTTATTATTAATGTATGTAAGTTAGATAATTGTTTTCCAGGTAGAGTAGAACATTTGCCTATCATCTAGTGCCAATCTTCCATAAATACAGCGGTCTCGATCTTTACATTTTGATGCTGTGATTCATGTTGTATTGTATGACACGATGGATTGTTGCTCAGAGTAATTGGTAGTATACATTGTCTTAATAATTACGGCTAGCACGTGATTTCTAATGATGTCCATGCCCGTGTCCATGAGGATGATATCCACTAAATTGTCTCTTCACTGGCGTATTATTTTTTGCGTCATCCTGAGGAACAAACGAGACACAGGAACTCACCAAAAAAGAGATGCAAATTAAAAGCAAAAGTATGGTTTTTTCTACTGTAGTAGAGGGTATCATATGTTTTCTTCTCAATTTTTAAGTTAATTATTATGTATTATAGCCAAGTAGTTGAAAAAAAGTTGAGACGAATGGAACTATCCAAGCAGCTTTGAAACGCCATTTTTTGGGGGTATAGTAAGAAAGAAGAATAGGAAATGGTGGTGGGTTACCAACGATTAATTTAAAATGCCATGGTGTTATGGAATAAATGATTCTTATCACAAAAAATTGACCATAACTGAGGAGGCAATTATGGATAGCAAAAATCTCTTACAAATCGATCCAGCATTAAGCTTGATGAAAGATTTTTCAAAGATAAACCTCGGCACAACCCAGGCTATTCAACAACTGAGGCAACAAGTTTTAAAGATAGAGTATTATCTGCGAAAATCAAAACATTGATTGCTATGGTTTGTGGTATTAATGCTCGTTGCGAGCCTTGTTTAACTTATTATGCCTTACAAGCCAAAACACTGGGTACGCGTGAGGAGGAACTTGGCGAGGTATTGGCTGTGGTCAGCACTATGGGAGGCTGTGTTGGTGAAATGTGGGCCTTAAAAGCTTATAAAGCATTTAAGGAACAAGATACTATGCTTGATGAGTGTTGTGAACATACTAAAGTTTAAGCTCGAAGTTATTCCAGCTAATATTCCAAGCCAAGATGGTTATATTGAATTACATATTAAGCTTTACGAGATAGCGATAAGTCAATGGTTGCAAGAAACTTCCATAATGGGCACTCAAATCAGACTAAGAGGTCCCTTTGGCAAATGCTATTATTACAATCCTGAAAAATGGCTATTTGATATGTTGCATTTCTTGCAGGTGTTCCTTCTAAAGCTATTTTTAGTGATGCATTCCTATAAGATTATCTGCTTATTCATGACCATTGCTTTGGATGACCGTATTAACTATATTTAAAATATTACTTTAGTATTTGATGGATGTATTAACATGGACATGTTTGAGTTGATTAAAAGCAGACGGGCTGTACGAAGTTTTGCCCTCAAAGAACTGGATAAGCAAACACTTGAAAAAATACTCGAAGCAGGACGATATGCGCCGAGTCCTCTCAATTGTCAGCCATGGCACTTTACTTTAATCCGAAATAAAGAGCGCCTTAAGCATCTGGCTGCTGCTGCGAAACACGCCAGCTTTTTATCTAAAGCACCAATTTTAATTATTGTAACCGTCAACAAAGTAGTTGAAATCGACGATTGGTTACTTCAACACAAACAACATCTATTTAGCGGTGCTGCTGCAATGCAAAATATGTGGTTGGTGGCATGGAGTCTTGGGGTTGGTTGTTGTTGGGTGACACTGGATGAAACAGCAACACGACAACTGATTTCTATATCTGATGATCAAGAAATTATAGGCGCGTTAGCCTTAGGGTATATGGATAAATATACCGGAATGTCTCATGAAGCAGTAGAGAGAAAGCCATTGTGTTTCATGACCTCTTTTGAAGAATTTGGCAAAGGAGAGTGTGACACAGAAGGCTGCTATACATGCCTTAAACTGATTCCTAAATCAGCTGCCATGTCTTCTGAAGGTGAAGATTATATCAAGTATTTTTGTGGGCAAGAATGCTATGTAGCGTGGCAAAAGCGAACTAAAAAATGGCTTGATGATCAAAGTAAGGAGTAACATAACGGAGATACATTCTGCAAGAGCAAGTGTCTATGAAACTAAAAAAGGGCGGTATACACAGAGCGTAATTATTGGTAATCATATTCAGGAAGCAGTGAATTTCAAATAAAAGTAATATGTGGTGTATACAAATCGGAACAGAGTCAATACGGTTTTCTTAAGTTATATCAGTAATAAGGTGTTAATAAAAAACATCTATATTTAAATCTCTTAAAGAAAAAAGATCGAGATTTGTTCTGAAACATGGAGCACGGAGTTGTTATGAAGATTCAAAAATGTTCCGCTTCGAATAGCATTACCATGCGAATTCGCATAAAAAATTCTCCCAGAACTTTCGGCAAATTAGCAGCTGCTATCGAAAAAGAGGGTGGGCAAATTGGTGCGATTGATACTGTTCGTATTGAAGCAGATGCCCAGATACGTGACATTACCATTTACACATGCGGCCCGAAACATGCAGACATAATCGTTGATGTATTGCATACGATTCCTAATATAGAAGTGATTCAAGTATCCGATCGCACTTTTCTAGCACATTTGGGTGGAAAAATTGAAATACAAGGTCGTATTCCATTAAAGACACGAGATGACTTGTCAATCGTCTATACACCAGGTGTTGCACGAATTTGTACTTCAATTTATAAAAAACCTGAAGATGTATTTAACCTAACCATTAAAAAAAATATGGTCGCAGTAGTTTCTGACGGAACTGCGGTATTAGGTTTGGGCGATATGGGGCCATATGCTGCTATTCCAGTTATGGAAGGGAAGGCATTATTGTTTAAAGAATTTGCCAATGTTGATGCATTTCCTATTTGTTTGGCTACCCAAAATGTGGATGAAATCGTTGCAACCATTAAGCACATTGCGCCGGTATTCGGTGGGATTAATTTAGAAGATATTTCAGCTCCTCGTTGTTTTGAAGTGGAGGAACGACTCAAGAAAGAGCTGAATATTCCAGTATTTCACGATGATCAACATGGCACAGCAGTGGTGCTCGCTGCTGCAATGATTAACGCATTAAAATTGGTTAAGAAGAAACTTGAGGACATTAAAGTGGTTGTAGTAGGTATTGGTGCAGCCGGTACAGCGTGTACCAAAATGTTACTTAACTTAGGTGTAAAAAATATTATCGGATGTGATTGTGATGGGGTGCTTTATGCTGGTAAATCAGGATTACATTCAGCGCATCAATGGTATGCGGAACATACAAACCCCAATCTTGAAAAGGGCACAGTGCATGAAGTAATAAAAGGTGCAGATGTTTTTATAGGCGTTTCAAAACCCGGTGTAATTGTTGCCAAAGACATAAAAAAAATGAATAAAGATGCGATTGTTTTTGCCATGGCGAATCCTATCCCTGAAATAATGCCTGAAGATGCAAAAAAATACGCTGCCATTGTAGCAACAGGGCGAAGTGACTACCCAAATCAAATTAATAATGTGCTCTGTTTTCCAGGTATTTTCAGGGGAGCGCTTGATTGTATGGCGACCCAGATTAATGAAGAAATGAAGCTTGCTGCAGCGTATGCGATAGCAAATTCTATAGAAGAACAGTATTTAAGTTGCAATTATATTGTTCCCAGCGTATTTGATACGAGCGTGGTAAAAAGGGTCGCTCAAGCGGTTAAAGAAGCTGCCATTAAAACTGGGGTGGCACGTAAAATAAAAACATAAAAAGACAAAATACAGAGTGGCTAATTATTTTTATATTTCACAGATGTACTTTGTTGCCATTTTCCAAGCGCCATGAAAAACTTCAAGCGAATCAATTGATTATTAATTAAAAATTCTGATTACTCATGATATTCATATACACAGTAGTTTCTGTTCCTAACGTTAGATAAATAATTAGATTTGATGACCGTTTGGCTGCATATAATATTGATAATCAGATCCAAACAGTTAGTCATTCAGTTCAGAAAAAAGTACGGTCCTATTTTTACCGTGTTTCTTAGCCGTATATAAGGCTTGATCAGCAGCGTCAATCAATTCCTTTGAAGAAGTACCATCATTTGGGAAAACTGAAATTCCAAGTGATATGGTGATATTAGAAACAGATCCATCAATGACGATTCGCATTTCATTCACTTTATTTCGAATGTTTTCACCACATGCTTTTGCACTATTCGCGTCGAAATTGGGTAAAACAAATAAAAATTCTTCCCCGCCATAGCGACAGGCCAAATCACCTTCGCGAACCAATGATGGAATTAAATTACCTAATCGAGATAATACATAATCTCCTGTTTCATGACCAAAGTTATCATTGACTCTTTTGAAGTTATCCACGTCAACCATGATAAATACTATGGACGTTTTGTTACGTTTTGCTTGTCCTATTTGCTTGACTATATATTCATCGAGAAAGCGACGATTTAATAAACCTGTCAGTGGATCACGAATGGATTGAGAGTGAAGCAATTCTTTCAATCTGATGTTTGCAATGGCTAACGAAATGGTTTCTGCAACCACAGGAATCAAAGTGTTCGATTTTTCCATACTTTTATAGATAAATAACAAACCAAGTATTTCATTTTGTGCCATTAAAGGGATACACAAAGATGCTTGCTGTGCTTGCTTCATTTCTTTGATATGCTGACATAAAACCCCAGGTTGCAGTTCACTGACTTCATGAATGCATCCTCGCCTTAAAGCCCAACATTCATTAGAGGAAAAAATCGCCGGATAATGATCTAAATCTCCCCATATAATTTTTTTCTCCAGATAGTTGCGTGAATTATGCATGAGGTATAATGCACCATCAGAAAAATCAAGAATTTTATGAGCAAATGATGAAAAGGACTCGAGTATTTCCTCAATCGTATTACAGGCAAGAAAAGTTTCACTTAATTGCGTTATTGTAAACATCTTTTGATTGATGGATTCAAGTTGTAATTTTTCTTTTTCAAGCGTTTCATACAATTCCCTAAGTGACTTTTCGTTTTGTTGTAATAGCTGGTTTTGCTCCACTCGTAGAGTCACATCGCGGATGGTGGCAATAGCGGCTAATCCTTTAGTTGTTTGCAAAGGACTTAAGCTAATTTCAACGCTAAATATTTCTCCATTTTTACGTTTTCCTTGAAGCTCCATGCCAAGTCCCATAGGACGTACACGTGGTGATTTAAAATAATTATCACGATGTTGTGGATGAATCTTGGCCGCTTTTTCAGGCATCAATTTTTCTACCAGCTGTCCTAATAGCTCTTCTTTTGTATAACCAAACATGTCCTCTGCCTGATTATTACTAAATTCAATTTTTCCTTCTTGATTCACTAAAATCATTGCATCAGGAATAGCTGCTAAAAAAGCAGCATTATAATTATCCCCTTCTTGTAATTTCTTATTAACCTTTTGAATATCGTTAATTTCTTTTAATTTTTCAGCCCCAGATATCCCTTTGCCACGTTGCAATTTTTTTATAATGTTTAATTGTAAGTCATAAGATTTCTGAAGACGAATAAACTCAGTGATATCTTCCATGCGATGGATAATATATTGAACCTGATTTTCTTTATCCAAAACCGGACAATTAAGTAGTCTCCAATACCTTTCTTCAAAATCACCATCTAATGAAGCGGAACGCCTAACATCATACTTTTGAATTGCCATTGCATCACAAGTCTTATCTTTTAATACACGTTCCAATGAATAGCGTAAATTTTTTACTCTGGTTGCCGAAGTATCATCGGGAATGACATCAAAAAGATATCGACCTAGGATTTCCTCTCGCTTTACCATCATGGTTTTTAGATAAACGTCACTAGCACCAACAATATTCAATTGAGGCGATAAGATAAGGTACAAATCTGGAACTGCTTCTAGAATGGTTTTAGTGTCCTTTTTATAATTTTGAGAGGTATTCATTGGCTTTTATCATCCGTTAAAATAATCTTTTGAAAAATACTTGCCACCAGCACAGCTTTTTGTTTCTAACTACCTCTCAAAAGCAATTTTTTTTGATTTCATTAGCTTAATCATATTTCACTCATTTAATTATTTCCATCAATTCCAATAGCGAGTAAACGTTATCAACGAAAAATACAAGTGGGGAATAGTTCCAAATCTTTTGCTTTCAGCAAACTTCCTCTCCTATTTTATTACCGCTTAAAAGTAAAATCGCAAAACGCGTTAGATCAAAGACATAAAAGATTTGATATGGGCTTCCTGCATACTCTATATGTAATTCACGCATATGCTTGAGTTTTGAACTATTTAAGCAAATCGAAGCAGGAATTTTATGGTTTGGTCCATAGGACTTCAGCAAATTTACTATAGTTGTCACAGCAATCTGTTCTTTTTTTGTGAGTTTTGCCAACCAAAGTTCGAATTCATTCGTATATTCTATATCCCATTCCATTGACATGGCTCCAACAAATTCTTCATCAAGAAACATTACATTAAATGCAATATAGATAACAACCTATCCCTCTGATTTATAATAAGAGAAAAGAAAACCTGACTGTTGAATAATATGAAAAAACTCTAATTCATTATTTTCAATAGGTTACATTATTTGTGATATCGCGGTAAAAGTTTTCATGAGATCCTAATTTAAGCAAGGTTAATATGATTTCATCTTCTTCATACATGTAGCCTAATAACACTCCCTGGTTTGACAATTTGAATTTATGAACCCTTAAAAAATCCAAGTCGCCTTTTTTACGTTCTCCGAGATCAGGATTGTTAACTAATTTCCTGACCTCCTCATCGAGGATAGCTTTATGCTGTTTCGGTAATTTTTTTACGGTTTTCATAAACGAGTTAGATTGCTTAACGATCAAATTCATAATCATCAACCAATCCATTATCTATTTCTGCTTTTGCAAGCAAACTATCCCTAATAAACTCATAAGATAAATCAGGATTTTCTTCTGCAATTTTTCCTATTTTAGCCCAGTGTTCAATTTGCCCAGCCCCAGAGCGAGACATTACTTCACCAACAGCTTTGGCTTGTTTAACTAACGTATCTGATAATCGTACTGATTGAGCCATGTTTATCTCCCTCGTTAATGTATAAAGTATATTATAGCATATGGCGACAAATAATCGCAAATTACCATTATTTTATAACTGATATTATTTGAGATAGATAACATACTGGCCTGCTGTAAAAGGTGAGTTATTTTTGGCGGAACTATTGTGTATGCTCATAAATTAGAAAGGAAAAGGAGGTAGCTGATTTCTATCTCTAAGCCAAAATGGATGATGCCATTCTTCATAGATGGAAACGGGCATATTGCTTTGCTTAAACTCATCAAAAGATAAGCAGCAAAGAAACCATTTAAGGAATTCCGAGCACGTTTCTGGACTTATTAATTGACCGGACTGATAAGCCTCATCAAACATTTTATGTAAATGAAATGAAGTCGTTTCTCTTAAAATTTTTTGAATTCTTGTATCCACTTCTCCTGGAATAATACAAGACACCCCAATATTTTTCTCGGTTAACTCTTTTCTCACAATAGCAGTTACTTCATCCAAACCCGCTTTACTGGCACAGTATGTTGAACTTTCTTTAAGTTTCAAAGTGGCTGCCCTTGATGTAACAAATAAAATCCGAGACTTCTCAGGCATCCGTACCGCAAGAAGTGCCGTTAGTTTCATTGGAGCTAATAAATTAACCTGAAAAACTTCGTCAATACTGTCACAATCATATTCAGTTAATGGACGTGGAGGGCTTTTCATTCCTGCATTTTGAACTAAAAGATGAAGTGGTATTCCAGATTCATGAATAATTTTTGCAACCTGTTCAATATCACTATTGCGGGTAAAATCCGATTGAATGGGAACAAAACGAGGAAATAGCGCTTTAGTGTCCTCTAAGCTGCTCACATCCCGTCCTGTTCCATAAACAACCCAACCGTCACCTAAAAGAATTTTAGCGAGTTCAAGACCAATTCCATGGCTGGCTCCGGTCACTAATGCTGCTTTATTATTGTTAATGTTCGTCATGAAGCATTCCTTGAAACTTAAGTTTAATTTCGTGCGATATGGTAATCAAAGTTGAATAAAGTTAAAAGGTTATTCTTAATTCACGTGTTACTAATTCAGTTAATTCCATAATGCTCACTTTGACTTGAATAATAGTAGGCAAAACCTGAAGAACCTGTTCAATACCAATAGCCTGTTGCTCTTTATCAGAGCTAAAAGAACGCTCTATGTTATACACCAGCCAATTGATCCAATTACCAAGTACACCATAAAAGACGGCTTCCAAATGATCCTGATTTATTGTTATTCCAGAAGACGCGTATGTTTTTAGCATTTTTATAAATAAAGGCTTCTGAAACAGCGTGGTAGTAATTCCACTCCAATCAAGAGCACAATTGACTATTTCATAAGTGGGGTTAAGTTTTCGCGCCGACTCCCAATCGATAAGAAACGAAGCATTATTTTTATCCCATAAAACATTTTTCTGATCCAGATCACCATGGCTTACTACACTGCTACTTTGTAAAATAGGTACAGCTTTTTGATAGAGGTCGTTAAGCTCAATTATAATTCGTTGATTACTTATTAATTGCTCCTTAAACACCAAATTTTGGCTTGCTGACTGGTCTATTAACACACTAATTTTTTCATTGGGATGAATATCAAATTCTTGAGTGCTTAGCTGGGGAACATCAAGATTAATGCAATGAATTTTAGCCAAGAGAGTGGCTATTTTAAGTGCATGCATCTCAGATATAGCGTCTTTATCTAATGCTTTTGCTGTTATCCAAGGATAAACAAGAAAAGCTTCATCTTCTGAAAGGATTAAATAATTATTTTCTATTTTTAGAGCATGAATTGCAGGTATCGTATATTTGGAAAATTGAAAGGCTATTTCTTCTGTCAATTCATATTGGGATTTAATTTCTTCAGTCAACTGAATCCTTCGATTGAGCTGTTTTACAGCAAATTGCGAGTCATTGCATTCCAAATACCACATTTTATGTAGAAGACCGCCGTAAACTCTTTGCGGCAAGTCACAAGGTGGGCTCATTTTTAATTTTTTACAGATTGTTTCTAGTTGACTTCTATTCACTATGAGCCGCCTTAAGAATGCCTTGTGTTTCTGATTCTTCATTAAAAAATTTAACAAAAAATGTTTTGCTTAACTTGGGATTTTTTTTATTGATTCTCGTGAATTCTGCTATAAAACCGCACTTCTTATAAAACTCTGGGGCTTGAAAAGCACTGGTCACTAAATTGATATTATTAAAGCCCTGGCCTTTGAAATGATGCTCTAGAGCAAGCAATAACTGCTTGCCATACCCTTTACCACGATGACTACTGTCTACCCAAATATCATCCACATAAATTTCAGAAAATGCTGTATAGGCATTAATCACCCCAACAACTTCTCCTTGGGCAGAAGAAATGGTCACTGAAAAACGTCGATAATTAACATCAATACCATGTTGGGCTTCATAGGCAATAAATCCCTTCGTCATTCGTTTTTCTGTGGCCTCATCGATTTCATCAGCAAATTGGATTTGATATTCTTTCTTGCTTTCTGAAGGATCGCTACTCTCATGTGCTCTACTATCAAAACGAAAAATAACTCGTTGAAGCTGATGTGGATCATAATTGACTGTTTTAACTTCTTCCTGGAAATTGCCCATTGTAATTTTTGAAATAGTTTTACGCCAAAAGTTAAGCGCTGGCTTATTTTCCGGAATCACAGAAACTTCCCATAAGCCTGGATACATGTTCCAAAGTTCAGAGGAAACCAAAAAACCTAAACCTTTGCCTTGAAACTTAGCAGTAATAAAAAACTCGCCCATATTCCACACAGTATCAGGGTAAATCCCTGCTTGATTTAATAGGACAAAACCTGCTAATTCATTGCCTACCTTGATAAGAAAGGCTTTTCTTGTCGGCTCTTCAAAGTAATTTTTAAAATCGAAGCTTTCATACAGGCCATCGGAAGGTAACGCCCAATCATCTGAAATAAAACCACAGTCACGAGAGAGTTCATATACATAAAATCGTGCCATATTTTGGATGATAGGATAATCATCTAATGTTGCTGTCTCAATTTTTAAAGCAGATTGTAATTCTTTGATGTTCACAGTACTTTCCTTAAATACAGTTTTGCCATATGTCCTTCATTCTGATATCCAAGTGATTTGTAAAAATCATGAGAGCCCTCTTTGGCTCGCCTAAGTCCCGATGTCAAATCAACAATACAGGGACTAAACTGCCTGGCAAATTCCTCAACTGTAATCATAAGCTTTTTACCTATTCCTTGATTACGATATCCTTGGTCGACCACAAGGCCTTCAATATGAAATCTTGTTGTTTCGGAAACAAAAAGAGTACTCTTAGACCAAGCAATCCAACCAACAACTTTTCCAGCAATTTCCGCAAGAAGAACACCGTAATGCAGTTCATTAGTAAATAGCTCAAGTCTTCTTTGCAACTCATCAGGCGATTGCTGATAGCCCAATTGTTCCATTAAAGGGTGGAGATGTTGAGCATCATCCATTACTGCTTTGCGGATAATCAATTCAACAGACAGTTTAGGACTCCAGGTTCACTCTATCCCCTGATAGATTAGGAGATGAAATCACCAAAAAAGAAACCAAATTTCCGGAACTGTTTTTCACTTTATGAGCTGCCCCTACTTTAATAGTTATTCCTTCCTGTTCCTGCAACACCTGTTCATAATCTTCAAACTCAATAACCAATTGTCCTTGTAAACAATAAAAAAATTGTTCTGTTTTCTGATGATAATGCTTTATCTCACAACTTCC
>NZ_LNXS01000034.1 GCF_001467525.1 Legionella anisa | reverse complement strand
CCGTAGGGGAACCTGCGGCTGGATCACCTCCTTAAATTAAGAGCACTAAAGAATTTAAAGTGCCCACACAGTTTGTTTTCGAGAATAAAGAAACCCAATGCACCCGAAAGGGGCATAAATGCTAGGCACAGCGAGAGCGAAGCGCGAGCGATAAGCTCACGCGAGTCAAAGCATTTTTACAAGGATTTTTGTTTTAATCGAGGCGTGCATGCGAGCGAGCGAAGGAGCATACATCAGTATGTGACTGAGTGAGAGAGCATAAGCAGCGCAGAGTAAAACGAAAAGCCGCAGTAAAAAAAGGGGTCGTAGCTCAGCTGGGAGAGCACCTGCCTTGCACGCAGGGGGTCAGGAGTTCGATCCTCCTCGGCTCCACCAAATTAGAGGGTTTATTCATTGGGATTATCCAGATTAAAGTGCTTTTATTTGAGGGCATTTTAATCTGGAATAACCAGACGTTCATTAAAAATTAGGGT
>NZ_LNXS01000033.1:2438-11809 GCF_001467525.1 Legionella anisa | reverse complement strand
AAACGATTCGGATTGAGGTTTAATTTGATCTCTGGCATTTATAACTACGAGTGCAAAAATTAGGGTTTGGAAAGAGGTCTATTGGGATATGTATACCAATAATCTACTGGCAGAGCACCATATTCGCTATGGAAAATATGGTGGGATTGGCTATTATCACGTTTCTGATCAGTATGTTGCTTTGTTTGGAAACTTTATCCCGTGTGGTGTTTATGAGGCCATTTACATTTTCGATGGGATTTATGAAAGTGATGAAGCCTTACGTCCAGATAAAATCCATGGGGATACGCATGCGCAAAACGAAGTGGTATTTGGGTTTGCCTATTTGTTGGCAATAACACTTATGCCCAGAATACGTAGTTTTAAGCATCTCAATTTTTATCGACCAGCTGAAATGAATGAAAAATCATACCAACATATCAGTGATATTTTTACATCGAAAGAGCCCAACTGGCAACTCATAGAGTCAATGTACTACGATATGTTGCGCGTTGTTATGTCAATCCAAAGTGGCAAAATTAAAGCGTCAACTATATTGAAAAAGCTGCGCTACAATAGCAAAAAGAATAAGCTGCATCAAGCGTTCCGTGAATTGGGGCGAGTGGTACGAACCATTTTTCTTTTAAAATATATTGCTGATATTGACTTTCGTAAAAAGATTCAAGCAGCTAGTTGTAAAAGTGAAGAGTTTAATGATTTTATTGATTGGATCACCTTTGGCAAAGACGGTGTTATTCACGAAAACAATAGTATAATTCAGCAAAAAATTATTGCGTTTGGCAGGATGGTGCTAATGCTGTGATGTTCTACACTGTTGCCAACACAACCAATGTTTTGAACCAGCTTTCTGCTGAAGAGGTCAAATATAGTAAGGATGATTTATCGATTTTATCAGCGTATTTCAGGGAGAATATTAATCGCTATGGTGTTTTTGATTTGTCCAGGTCACGACAGACAATGCCATTACAGTTTGGTATTAATAGGGATTAAAAATTGAACATGACCCTTTTTTACTAGGATCCCGGCCAGGGGTCAAATACATTCTGTTTCGCGTATAAAATCATTTATATCAATCTGCACCAGCTAAATAGAGCACAGTGCACACAAAAAGTTAAGTTGCCGTCCCAGGTCTAATAGGAGTTTGAGCTGCTTTATTGTTGGAATTTTAAATATACTTTAAGGAACATTTAAGCCTAATTGAAGGATAAATATAGTCTGCTTGTAATAATTAAGGTCAAATAGTATAATTTATAAGAAATCAATCAAATTATAGATCAAATATTATGAGCACAACTATTAGTGAAGCAACTAAGCACTTGAATAACATGGTTAAATTACTAAAAGAGTTTAAGAAGGAAGTCAAAGCTCAAAAATTCAAGTCAGAGTGGAATTTCGAAAATTCCAGTACAATTTTTGCAGAATTCAATAGCGAACTGAATGAACTAAAAAAATTAAAACATCATAATCTTGCAAGAGTAATTGTGGAAGATTTAGGTCAGGTCATCGAAAAAAATGATCTCAATATGAAACTGATAATTACAAATAAGGATACGACACAAAATATAGTTGAACTTGAAATGGCTAGTAACCTCAAGAAAAAAGAGTTTTATAAAAAGGGGATCGTGATAGCCACAGATACAGTAGTTATCAATCATGAATTAATGAAATATGCTAGTGAAGTCACGGTTAATTGCCACTGGTCCAGGAAAAATAGAACATCCTACAACAGCACGAGGGAGCTAGTTGATACAGTTGCCAACGCACTGAAGCATGATAAGCAATATCCGCGGCTCAAGCGGTTTACCATTTTAGGTTGCGACACAGCGGATATAACCCCCCCCGAGGTTGAAACCAAATCATCTTCTGCAATGTTATATGTTTACCAATCTGAAAAAAATAACGCTGCTAACCCAGATAGGAAAAAAATACAAAGTTTCCCTTGTTTTGTACTCACAATTTCACAAGGACAATATCAGCTTCATTATTATATTGACCAAGACAAAGAAGAAACCTGTGGAGAAATGGTTAAGATTAATAAGCATAGAAAACTCAAAAATAACTATAAGGTTTTAGCGGTTTGCGATAAAAATGACATCCCCCTCATACCCGATAGTATGTTAAAGAACATTTATGATAAAACAAATTCCGCGAAAATAAATGGTGTAAATAACCCCTACTTACATAGAGGCGCTACCCTAGGTAATGTGCAATCAAGAGAAGAGTGGAGAAATCGGAAAAAAAATATTCCCGCACTCTCATGTGGTTTATTTAAATTTGATAATAAAAAAATTCACAACTCAAATTTAGCTGAAATGGCGGCTTTAATTATCAATAATAGCCGGAATAACGTTAAAGTTAAAGGCTATTTAATACCAATTACCCCGGATGAAAACCACGGATTTATGAAACCAATGACAATCTACGAGAACACACTTTGTAAAGCAGTTATAATTGACCATGGGCAGTAAAAGCGTGTAGATCAATTGTATGTGCTACCTAACATTTGATTTCTATCCAATTGAATGACAGCGCTGATAGCAGCTAACGAACATTTTTCAGTGTCATTTCAGATTCTGAACTAACGTTGGCAGATAAATTAGCTAAAATCCGATGTAGACACCAGCCCTAATTGAGGCGTTCTCAAATCTACAAAAAATAGGCTCTAATTTAAGTTGTTTTTTTGCTAGCAGATTCTTCCTGTGCGTGTTTAGTGTTAATATCCAAATTGAGTTTATCCAGAGTACTTTTTAATAAATTCAAACACTCTTGAAACATTTTATGATAGTCATGGCTTTGAGCCTTTAGAATAGTAGCAGTATCAACGTTAGGACTTGCAAATTGCGGATTTTTTATAAAACTTGAGTCTTCCAAGATGGTTTGCATTTCTTTTTCTGCTCGTAAATATTCATCAACAAGCTGTAAAACTGAAAAGCCTGGAATCATATTAGAGTCTTTTAATATAACTGGCATTAGATTTTCGCGTATGAGCAAATATTGGAGCAATAACATGGAGTAAGTACGTCCAACTCCATCGTAAAATGGGTGAAATAAAACTACTTGTTTTAAAAAAGTGAATATGGCCGTGAGTTTTTGGTTCTTACTTTGAGCATTATCTAATGAATCTTCGAGCGTTTGAATACAATCATCCTGAACCCTAGTTAAAAGATTTTCTCCTTTTTTTGAAGTGACATACTTAACGTGTTTACCTTCTTTTACAGCAGCCCATATTTCTTTAGCTATCGCTTGCGGGTTGTCTTTGAAAGAAAAATACCTGGTGTATACAGGTTTTCCCAACTCATTTTGAACCCATATCCTGATTTCACTTTTATTATTTGCTGGTGAGCTTAACCAGGAAAAATTTGGGTCCTTGCTAAATTGCAAATCCATATCAGCAGGGTATTTCCCTTGAATCGCTCCCAGATAAATAATGTTCTCTAGCAAACCTTCGAAGGTATCCGAATCCCCTGGAACAAGATCCCAAGCCGCTGTAGTATAATTTTCACGAAACTCTCCAGGCTTAGTTCCCTGTCTGGTATTTTTGACTTCCTTCATGCATAAACGATGCAACTCCTTAATAAAATCAACACTCAATTTTGGCTTTAAATCAAAATTTTCAATTATATAACATAATGCTTTGGTCATGCCCATCAAGTAACCAGGCTCTTTGCTTTCGAAACCCAACCCCTTGGTGCATGTCCAAATGAGACTTTAGCTTTTCTTTATCGGCACTTTTACCCTTTAGATTGAGGAACTCTAGCACGGAGAGACTTAATCCCCGTTCCTCTAGAAGATCTTGGTATTCTTGTATCGTAATATCCTGAAATAGCGTATCTTTTAAAATAGTTTCCGTAGGAATTTTTTTTAAACTTTCATCGTCTAACAATGTTAGCTGTTTATATACAAACCGATACAGTTTTTCGCGATAATCATAACGACCACGTTCAACAAAAAATCGCCAAAACTCTTCAAGAGGAAATGTTTTTAGGAATTTGGTAATACTGCTATATTTAGTTTCATGTGTTTTCTTAAAAAACATGGTTAATACCCATATTGTAAAAAATTTCTACAGATTGTTGCTCAACATTATTTAGACACTCCGTTTTTTACGTAGTTATTATTCCTATCAATGTAATTATAGCTTCAAAACAATCATTAAAACATATTGGAGTTTCGGCCAGCAATTGAGCATTTTAGCCGGTATGACTTAACTTGATGAATTTAAAAAATCTTTTCTAAAGCATAAAAAAGTGAGTTATAGCCTGAAACAGTCTATTCTTCCCTAAAATTATTAACATAATAAGTCATATGTGAATAAAATTATATTTTTACTGTATTATGTGAAACAGATAGCTCTGCTAAAGCAGAGGTTAATTATTCACATAATACAAACATTAGACAGTAAATTGCTAGCCAAAACCCATTAATTGATAATATTCGGATGGTAACCCACCCAGTCTTACCCCTTATACACATCTGTTTGCAGATAGCCTTTAGAATCTTTGGCCACTAAGCCTGAGGGGTTTGTTGGTAATAAAAAAAGTACTGTTTTTTTATTGGGTTAGAGGTTTGTGTAAACAACATGTAACTGGTACTGGTGGCTCATCCATGACCTGCAGGGTAGTTTCATCGGCTTGTAGGTAATTTGATGCCATAAATGCTTCAAAAAGAGCCTCTCTCACCGGCATGAAGACCCAATAAGCGGAGATTATCTAGCCACATACGGTGTTTCTTGCATCTCAATCCCAAATCGAACCCCTATTTGCTCCTGGCGATACAAAGGCAAATGGTCTTCGTATTAACTTACGATGGCATGGGACACAAAGCTTTCGCTGGCCCATGCCTTTAGGAAAGAATAACGAAGGCATTGGGCAGTGTTGTCATAGCGATTACAGCCATATTTGGGACGAACATGGTAATGACAGAAAGCTTTGTCGGAACAAGCGCCGAACTTCTCTTCTTCTGCAATGTCATGCTCTATCACTTCACGAGCTAGATGCTCGGGTAAGGCGCGTCGTACAGGCTTTTTTCTAGTGCAATACCGTAATGATATTTTCTCCTTCTGAAAGCTTGGTTGTCTCAAGCGAATCTTATCAACCAATTTAAATTCTCTCTAGTTAACTCAATATGGCCTTGTGTATTTCGTGAAAAATGAATTTTACCTTCTCTAATATTAGGTACCATGAGGTAAAACCCAACAGATACCAATATTTATTGAAAAAGTTATATCAAGCTATTGAGTTTTGGCGGCAGAGAATTGTAACTATCTGTGAATCAACAATATTTGTCCCTAAAGTTGAAGGGTTTAGTCCTGAGCTCCAAATAGCGAACCATCCAAAGCTTCTCCCTTGTGTTTTTTCTTCTCTTCTTGGCTAAGATTTATTACGAGGCAACATGCGACTAAAGCCGAGATTTGACAATTGGCAATAAATGATTAATTATTAAACAATATGGTTTATATTACTTATTACTCTACTTTATCTTGAAATTCGATTTAGTTACAGAAAATTAGGTGGATTATGACTATCGATATACACAAATCGTCAAGATTGATGTCAAAAATGCCTTTTACTTCTAAAGGTGGTAGAACGATTGAGATGTCCTTTACATCAAACACTGCAAAAAAATTTGGTGTGAATTTTTTACAACGAATTAAAACCCCTAAGGGATTAGGAACCGTAATTGGAGAAGCAGGTAATAACTTGTGGGTATGGATTGATGGTGATACAGGTCCAACGTATTGGGATGATATTCAAGACAATGTGTTTAGCAAAAATGGTTTTGAGCGAGTCCACAGATCATCTGACAATTCATATCCTGATAACGTTACAAAATACATTGAAAATCTATTTAAATGCTCTTTGAGTGAACTTATAACATTTTTTCAAAGTGGTCCCATGTCCCCAATTTATATAGGAAAAAGTATATCAGCAATTGAGGATGCAGAAAAAAACTGGGAGGGATGGCTAGGATACGCAACTTTATATATGGATTCTCTATATACACTTTACCATAAATATATTCAAGAGCACTCACATAAACCACTCGACATCATGCAGCGATACGGTGAGCTTAGTGCTCGGGTGACTAGTATTCCTAAGATAGAAATCAGAGACTTTAATATCCCTTCTTTAAAAAATCAGATCAAAGAAATTCAAGAACAACTTATTGATTTACAGCAAAAAAAATCGGCACTTCTTGAAAAAGTCACTACAAAACAAGATCAAATACAGATTGAGGAAATGTTCAAAAATTTAGAGCAATTACTAAACGACCGTCTAAATAAACTCAAAGAGTTAGAAGAACAAAACAATCAACAAAGAAATTTGACTTATGGATTAAAACAAGTGCTGGCTAATCGACAGTTTGCTGAATTTGACCTGCATAATAAGATGGTTGAATTTACTGTAAACACTTTATTTGGAATAAAACCAAAATTAGACGACAAGCCCTTTATGAAAACCTATAAAGCCATGTTAACCGAGGTGGCAGAGTACCTTTATGAGCAAGATTTTTCCGAGAAACAGACTGAAGCAAGCGATAAGACAGGTAAAGATGAGGTAGAAGACCATTCTTTAGATGATTCATTTACCGGATTAGTACTTGCGATGATTGGGGGTGATTCCAGTATCAAAAAGGCCTATTATTTTCGGATGATAAATCGCTTGGAAAATAAAAATACCCAAATCAAAGAAATGCCCCAATCTTTTGATTTAGAAACTTGGGCAGCAAGCAACCCTCACAAAATGGTTAATTTGTACCGATATTTGTTTAATAATCCTAAGTTTAAACAATTTCAAAAAGATTTATCTTATAATGATTATCCCTTATTTGCTTTTGAAATCATAAAATTAGAGATGAGCTTTATACTTGCCCTTAGTGAGGTACAGAAAAACGATAGTAAGTTCTCTATACCTCAGGAAATGAAGTTTCACGCTGAAAAAATGGTTGACCTATTGGTTGAATTAATCCTTGATGGGAATGAAGAAACTGCCTTTTGGACAGAGAAACTAATTAAAGATAATAAAAACCCATTTATACAAAATTATAGAGTTTATAGTGCATTGGCTGAATTTTATGCCACTCCACCCCATGTTGATGAAGAAAAGGGATTGTTTTATTGGAATAAAGGAAAAGAAATCACCCAGGATGATGCTGAACCAAATCAACAATCAAAGTTAATAAACACTGTACATACAGCTATTCATGGCAGCACAGAAATAATCAGACGCTCTGCCGTGGAAACGTTGAAGAAGGCACATCAATATCATTACTTAAAATTAGCCAGCTATAAGAATTCTGATGCGGCATTGCTTTGTTTGGAGCATTGTCTGCAAAACAACAAATTAGATGAGGCAAAACAATATATTGACCTTGCCCGCAAGGCCGATCCTGCTAAAGCAGCTTATTTGGAGGCCATGATAGTAAGTAGAGAAGATGGTGACTTTATCCCTCATCTTTTGAAAGCAATTGAGTTTGGACATCCTGATGCTGGTCTATTTCTAGAGCAAGAGATAGAGAGGTCCATGCAAAACGATACAATGGATGTATTTAAAGATAAATACCTTAATTTATTACATAAGCAATTTGTTTTAAATGCCCTTCCTCTAAAAATTATCATAAAAATGATAAAAACTGCTTACTCCAGTAATGAAGAAGATCAACAGAGGGAAGAATTTGTAGAAAAATGGATGTACAATTTACTTGTTACGACAAAAAATAGTGATATGGAAAAGAAAACAGATTTAACAGTTACTCTTATACTAGATAACCCGTATCTACTATCTGATGAGGGATTGTTACTGGCAATGAGTATTTTGTCAAAAGAACGATTCTTCGATAAAAAATATAATCCACTCTTGTTATATGCTATTGCTCAAATTATTACAGAGCAAGACTCAAAGGGCCCAAAACATTTTTTCAATTTAGCTATCTACGATTTTCTTAAAATGAACACAAAATTAGTAGTTCTTCTGATGAATGATCCACCAAGCAAAGAGAAGTTATCTCAATGCAAGAATTTTACAGATTTCATCAAGAATGAACAAATCACTATTGAGGAAACTAGTAAAGAGAAAAGTGAGTCATCCTTAACTAGTCTGGGTATATTTGGTAATAATAACAATTTACCTGAGGAAAACAATTCCTCCAAGGATCCTTCACAATCAACAATTGGAACAAAAAAAGGTTAAGTTACCCTTTTTATAATTCTGATGTTCCGAGTGCCAATCCCTTAAAGGCCTGGGAATCAAGATCGTGATGTGAAGTGTAAAATTTCTCACATTACAACGGAAAATCTTTAATTTTTTCATCGTAGGTGTCTTGATTATTCGATAATGACAATTTGGAGAGCATAAAAAAGTGGGGTGTAATTAAGCCACCATTTGCAATTTAACGGGTTTTTTCTTACCCTCAACACCAATTTTCAAACCTGTATACCAACGTTCAAAATGTTTGTCTAAATCTTCATTCAATACAGGCCTAGTGTGTACGTCGGCCCCATTTTGTGACAACTTTGTTCCCACTTCAATTTTGTAGTTGTCATTCTAGGCGGTTTCAATGATAAGTGGCTTGCGATTGTAGCCTTGTTGGCGTCAGGAGGCTCAACAAATCACACCATGCATTTAATTGCGATTGCTGCAATGGCTGGTTACTCTGTTAATTGGGATGATTTTGCGCAACTATCTGCAGTGACTCCATTAATTGCGAAAATTTATCCTAATGGCTATGCGGACATCAATCATTTTCAACATGCAGGGGGAATGGCATATTTTATTCATACTCTTCTTGATGCTGAGTTATTGCACCAGGATGTAGATACCGTAATGGGTAAGGGATTAGATCACTATACGTATCAACCTTTATTGGATAACCATGAACTGGTTTGGGTTCCTGGGCCCCAAACCTCTAGTGATGAAAACGTACTGGTTGCAGCTCAAACTCCATTTAAAGACCATGGTGGTTTAAACGTATTAAGTGGCAATATAGGTCGTTGTGTGATTAAAACTTCTGGACTTGCTGCAGGAAAAGGCAAAATCAAAGCCGCTGCTGTAGTTTGTTCTAGTCAAGATGAGTTTGAAGCGCTTTTTAAAGAGGGTCATTTAGAGCGGAATTGTATTGTGGTCGTGCGATTTCAGGGACCTAAGGCCTCCGGTATGCCTGAGTTACACCAACTAACACCTAAGCTTGGGGTGCTCATGGATAAAGGGTATAAAGTGGCTCTGGTCACTGATGGGCGTATGTCAGGTGCTTCAGGTAAGGTTCCTGCAGCAATTCATGTGACTCCAGAGGCGGTAGATAATGAGGTACTTTCTCGAATAAAGACTGGAGATATCATTTTAATCGATGCAGAACAGGGTATCTTGCAGTTATTA
>NZ_LNXS01000033.1:0-2306 GCF_001467525.1 Legionella anisa | reverse complement strand
TTGCGGTAGAGAGTTATTTGCAAGTTTAAGAGCTCAATTTAGCCAAGCCGAGCAGGGCGCTTGCAGTTTATTTCAATCAAAAGAGTCTTGTTATTGAAGTTAAATCAAGTAACTTCACTTATTTGCGCTATAATCCGTTGGAAAAGTGATTCCTTTGAGGTTTAATCGAATTAATCCTACTCGCTGCTATAAATATCAGTTTGATGATATTTCATCCCAACCTTGTTGCTGGGATGTTGCTAGTGGTCCACCATTTATATCTTTATGTTTAGCATAGGGGACTAAAATTTTTATATTAATGATTAGAGTTTCTTATTGATTCAATCATAATTATTAATTTAACTAATTTTTGTGGGTGAAGTATAATGACATTCATATAAAAATTCATGATAAAACTTGAGTGATAAAAATGCGCTACCATTTTACTGTATTAATACTAAGCTTCTTTTGTTCTTTTTCTGCAGTGGGTGGTTCGGTATCCCCTGACTATGCTACGTTAAAAAGTGTGTATGATAAATATAAAACTAACTATAATGGAAAGCCTGCATCCTACATTCCGGAACTGGCAAAAGCGAATTCTGATTTGTTTGCAATCTCAGTTGTGACAGTCGATGGAAAAGTTATATCAATAGGAGATAAACATGCGAATTTTTCTTTGCAATCCATTTCAAAAATTTTTGCTTATGCTCTAGCGCTACAAGACAATGGAGAAAAAATAATTTTTAACAAAATAGGCCTTGAAGCGACAGGCGAGCAATTTAACTCCATCAAATCAATAGAAAACAATCAAAGCCATAATCCTTTCGTCAATGTCGGTGCCATACAAACAACCAGTTTTATAAGAGGAAAAGACTCAGAAGAAAAATGGAATCGACTTGTCACATTTATCAAACAATTAGGTGGTGAACAGATATTCTTAGGAAAGAGGATTTACCATTCTGAAGCCATTTCAAATCAACGAAACAGGGCGATTAGTCACCTACTCGAATCTTATGGAATGTTAATTGGGGATCCAAAAGAAGTTTTAGATCGATATACAAAAGCTTGCGCTCTTATGGTCAATACTGAAACTTTAGCCTCAATAGGGTCTACTTTTGCAAATAATGGGATCAACCCTAAAACGCACCAAAAGGTCCTCTCATCTAAGTATGTAAGAGATGTTTTATCTGAAATGGTAATCAACGGAATCTATGAGCGAAGCGGTGGCTGGTTTGTAACAATAGGGGTTCCTGCTAAAAGTGGCGTAAGTGGTGGAATCATTGCCGTTATTCCCAATAAAATGGCCATAGCTGTTTATTCACCAAATCTTGATAAGACAGGAACCAGTATACGAGGGGAAGCCGTACTCAAGGAATTATCTCGACTATGGAACCTTCATTTAATATCGAATAATAAATTAGAAATTAAGGGTGACTAAGAGAGATGACAAAACAATACTAGGCTTTATCTGTTTTACTCGGGTTTTATATAGGCTTGAAGAAGTTCGTAATCTTTAATTTGTTAGTTATTTAAACCCGATAGAAATGACTTATTATTCATTAGAACATATCTTGTTGGTGAGAAAAATCCGCTTCTTTGTTACCGGTGATGATGCAAATGTAGCCAATATGGCTATATACCACTCTATTTTGCATTTATTTAATAAAATGGGATATTCAACAATAGGTTGCAAACCTATTGCATCGGGCTGTAATAAGACTAAAAAAGGCCTAATTAGTGAAGATGTATTGATGTTACAACAGTATTCTTCCATTAAATTACCCTATCGACTTGTTAATCCAATTTCATTTGAGCCGGCTATTGCACCCCATATCGCTGCTAAAAAAATCAATAAAAATTATACTGTCAATCAATTAAAAAATAGAATCTCCTCGGTAATAAAGTATAAGGCCGATCTTGTATTGATTGAAAGAGCTGGTGGATGGCAAGTACCCTTAAACGATTTGAAGAAACACTTGCCGATTTTGCATTCGAACTTTATGTGCCAGTGATTTTAGTTGTGGGGATGCGTCTTGGATATATTAATTATGCATTATTAACTCAAGCGGACATGTAAAGAAAAAATATTTCTCTAGCCGGATGGGTTGCGAACGTAATTGATCAAAATATGCAAGTCATTTATGAGAATATTTCCTCCTTAAAAAATAGAATTAACGCGCATTTTTAGGTGCTGTGCCTTTTTTAGATTCTTATGATATAGAAAAAAGCTCCAGTTATTTAAATAGACCTCTTTCCAAACCTCAATTTTTGCACTCGTAGTTATAAATACCAGCGATCAAATTAAACCTCAATCCGAATCGTTTTCT
>NZ_LNXS01000032.1 GCF_001467525.1 Legionella anisa | reverse complement strand
AATGTAGTCTTACCATGGTCTACGTGACCAATCGTGCCCACATTTACGTGTGGCTTCTTACGTTCAAATTTTTCCTTCGCCATTTCAATAACCTCGTTTTAACTTTTTATTGTTTCTTAATAATTGCTTCAGCAATGTTATTTGGAGCTTCAGCATACTTAGAAAATTCCATAGTATATGTTGCTCTTCCCTGGGTAGCAGAACGCAAATCGGTCGAATAACCAAACATCTCTGCGAGTGGTACTTCAGCCCTAACAATTTTTCCTGCTGGTGAATCCTCCATTCCTTGTACAAGACCACGGCGTCTATTAAGGTCACCCATAACATCGCCCATATAGTCTTCAGGAGTAACTACTTCAACACTCATGATTGGTTCAAGTAAAACTGGTTTGGCTTTTAATGCACCTTGTTTGAAACCCATAGAGCCAGCAATTTTGAATGCCATTTCACTAGAATCCACTTCATGGAATGAACCATCAAATAAAGTTACTTTAACGTCCACTACAGGATATCCAGCAATAACACCATTTTGCATTTGTTCTTGAACCCCTTTATCAACAGCTGGGATGTATTCTTTCGGAATAACACCGCCAACAATTTCATTGATAAACTCATAACCTTTTCCAGGTTCTTGTGGTTCAATTTTCAACCAAACATGTCCAAATTGACCGCGTCCACCAGATTGTCTAACAAATTTACCTTCTTGTTCCACTTTTTGTTTCAGTGTTTCACGATAAGCAACTTGAGGCTTACCTACATTGGCTTCCACATTAAACTCACGTTTCATGCGGTCAACAATAATTTCTAGATGAAGCTCACCCATACCTTCAATAATCGTTTGGCCTGATTCCTCATCTGTATGAACTCTGAATGATGGGTCTTCTTGTGCTAATTTACCAAGAGCAATACCCATTTTTTCCTGGTCTGCTTTAGTTTTTGGTTCAACAGCAACTGCGATTACAGGATCTGGAAAGTCCATTCTTTCTAATATGACAACACTCTCAGTATCGCATAGGGTATCCCCTGTTGTTACTGTTTTTAACCCAACAGCGGCAGCAATATCGCCTGCCTTTACTTCTTTAATTTCTTCGCGTGAGTTGGCATGCATCTGCAACAAACGACCTATACGCTCTCTCTTTGCTTTAACCGAGTTGTAAACTGTATCACCGCTTTTTAAAACACCTGAGTATGCTCTAAAGTAGGTTAAAGTTCCAACAAATGGGTCAGTCGCAATTTTAAATGCTAAAGCTGAAAATGGTGCATCATAACTTGTTTTGCGAGAAGCTGGCTCGCCATCTTCATCTACACCTTGAACATCAGGGATATCTGTTGGAGAAGGCAGATACTCAATTACACCATCCAAAACTGCTTGAACCCCTTTGTTTTTAAAGGCTGAACCACAAAAGACTGGTACAATTTGGTTGCTTATGGTTAATTGTCGCAATGCTTTTTTTATCTCTTCTTCGGTAAGTTCCACACCTTCAAGATATTTTTCCATGAGCTCTTCGGTTGCTTCTGCAGCAGCCTCAACAAGTAGAGCGCGATATTCTTCACAATGTTCTTTGAGATCTGCAGGTACGTCTTTATATTGGAACGTCATACCTTTATTTTCTTCATCCCAATGAATTGCCTTCATTTTAATAAGGTCAATAACACCTTTAAACTCTTCTTCCGCACCAATAGGAAGTTGGACAACGATGGGATTTGAACCCAATCTTTGTTTAATTTGGCTCACTACACGAAGGAAGTTTGCACCCATTCTATCCATCTTATTAACAAACACGATGCGTGGCACACCATACTTGTTTGCTTGTCGCCAAACAGTTTCTGATTGTGGCTCCACACCAGATACTGAGTCGAACACAACAACAGCACCGTCGAGCACGCGTAGTGAGCGCTCAACTTCAATCATGAAATCAACGTGTCCTGGGGTATCAATAATATTGATACGGTGAGGTTCGAATTGTTTATCCATACCAGCCCAGTAGCACGTTGTTGCTGCTGATGTAATGGTAATACCGCGCTCTTGCTCCTGAACCATCCAGTCCATTGTTGCAGCACCGTCATGAACTTCACCAATTTTATGAGACATACCAGTATAGTACAGTACACGCTCTGTTGTGGTGGTTTTTCCAGCATCAACGTGCGCTGCAATCCCTATATTTCTATATAGCTTCAATGGAGTGGACACGGATTACCCTCTCTCTTAGTTCCATCTAAAATGCGCAAACGCCTGGTTGGCTTTTGCCATCTTATGTGTATCTTCGCGTTTCTTCACTGCGGAACCTTTACTTTCGTAGGCATCCATCAGTTCCCCAGCCAAGCGTAACATCATACCTTTTTCACCACGAGTACGTGCAGCTTGAACAATCCAGCGCATTCCCAAAGCAATACTACGATCTGTTCTTACTTCAACAGGAACTTGGTAGGTAGCACCACCAACTCGTCGCGAACGAACTTCTACGCTTGGGCGAACATTATCTAAAGCATTTTCAAAGTAGCGAAGAACAGTTGCTGAACCACTTGCAGAACCTGATTCACCTTCTTCCTCATCTGCTTTCTTAAGCTTCTTTACGCGCTCTTCTAAAACTGATAAAGCACCGTATATTATTTTTTCAGCAGTAGATTTTTTACCACTGACCATTAACACGTTAATAAATTTTGCTAGCAATTCACTATGATGCTTAGGATCTGGCAAAATTTCTCTTTTGGGGACTTCTCTTCTTCTAGGCATTTCAATTTCCTACAATCAGTTATTTTTTATCTTTTGGTTTTTTAGTACCGTATTTCGAACGACCTTGTTTACGATCATTAACACCTGATGTATCCAAGCTACCTCTTACAGTGTGATAACGCACACCAGGTAAATCTTTAACACGACCACCTCTAATAAGAACAACTGAGTGTTCCTGAAGGTTATGGCCTTCTCCACCTATATATGATGAAACTTCAAATCCATTGGTTAAACGTACACGGGCAACCTTACGCATAGCTGAGTTAGGTTTTTTAGGTGTAGTAGTGTAAACGCGTGTACACACACCGCGTCTTTGTGGACATGATTCCAGCGCTGGCACGTTACTTTTCTTCTTTACGTCCACACGAGGCTTTCTTACTAACTGATTAATAGTAGCCATTTATACTTAACTCCGATCTGTCTCTTTTGATTATTTCGAATGCATAAGGAGGCCGGATTCTATATAGCCACGGCAGATTTGTCAAGTTTAATCTGCCGTTTTTCGAATCCGAACTAGTGTTCTTGATTGTCTGCGTTTAATGCTTCACTTAACGCATGCTCAACATCACTCGCAGTAACAGTATGCACTGGGTGCTCACCGGCTGCAGCCTTAGCTCTTTTTGCCTTACGGCCTTGATGATATGCATAACCTGTTCCCGCAGGAATCAAGCGTCCAACCATCACGTTTTCTTTTAATCCACGTAAATCATCAATTTTACCACTTACAGCAGCTTCAGTTAGTACTCTTGTTGTTTCTTGGAACGAAGCAGCAGAAATAAATGACTCAGTTGCTAAGGAAGCTTTTGTAATACCTAGCAATATAGGTGTGCCTCTAGCTGTTTGTTTCTCTTCAGCAATAAGTTTGTCATTTTCTTGTAATAAGACGCTTTCTTCTACTTGCTCACCTACCAAGAATTTTGAATCCCCAGCAAAAGTAATAACTCGTTTACGTAGCATTTGTCGTACGATTACTTCAATATGCTTGTCATTAATTTTTACACCTTGTAAGCGATAGACATCTTGTACTTCATTTACGATGTAATTCGCTAATGCACCTACACCCAGCAGACGTAATATATCATGTGGGTTGAGCGCACCTTCAGCGATAATCTCACCGCGTTCAACATGCTCGCCTTCGAAGACAGAAATATGTCTCCATTTGGGTATCAATTCTTCATGACATTGATCTTCGGAAACATTTATAATCAATCTCCTCTTACCCTTTGTCTCCTTACCAAAACTAACCATCCCCGAAACTTCAGCCATAACTGCTGAGTCTTTAGGTTTACGCGCCTCAAATAAATCAGCTACTCTTGGCAGACCCCCTGTAATATCGCGAGTTTTGGAACGCTCTTGAGGGATACGTGCAATAACATCCCCGATTCCCACATGGCTACCATCTTCAAAGTTAACAATCGCGTCTACAGGCAGATAGTATTGGGCAGGGACATTAGTACCAGCAAGATAAATATCTTCGCCATTTTCAGTTACTAATTTTACCATTGGACGTAAATCACGACCTGCGGCACTGCGTTGTTTTGCATCGATAACTACAATGTTACTCAAACCGGTTAATTCATCAGTTTGTCGGTTCATCGTAATACCATCGATTAAATCGACAAATTTCAAATAACCACTTACCTCAGAAATAACTGGGTGAGTATGTGGATCCCAAGTAGCAATAACTTGTCCAGCTTCCACAGGTGAATTATCTTGCACTGAAATTACTGCACCATAGGGTAGCTTATAACGCTCACGCTCACGTCCGAACTCATCAACGATCGTTACCTCACCGGAACGTGACACAGCAACCAGATTTTTATTTTCATGCGTTACTGTTTTAATGTTATGTAAACGAATAACCCCTTTAGTTTTAATCTGAATATTATTTGCTGCTGTTGCTCTCGATGCAGCCCCCCCAATATGGAAGGTACGCATTGTCAACTGCGTTCCAGGCTCACCAATTGATTGAGCAGCAATAATACCTACAGCTTCACCAGTATTAACAAGGTGACCTCTTGCCAAATCACGACCATAGCACTTAGCACATAATCCAAATCGAGTTTGACAAGTAATCGGTGAGCGAACCATGATTTGGTCCACTCCTTGTTTTTCGAGTTTTTCAACCCACTCTTCATCCAATAATGTTCCTGCAGTAACCACAGGCTCACTTTGGTTGGGAATATAAACATCTGAAGCAACTACTCGTCCTAATACCCGCTCATGTAAAGGCTCAACGATATCGCCGCCTTCAATCAGAGGTTGCATTAGAACACCGGTATCAACACCACAATCGTCTTCAGTAATCACCACGTCTTGCGCCACATCAACTAAACGCCGTGTCAAGTAACCGGAGTTAGCTGTTTTTAACGCAGTATCTGCCAGACCTTTTCTCGCACCGTGAGTTGAAATAAAGTACTGGAATACGTTCAAGCCTTCACGGAAGTTAGCGGTAATTGGCGTTTCAATAATCGAGCCATCTGGAGCAGCCATCAATCCACGCATACCGGCAAGCTGTCTGATTTGCGCTGCAGAACCCCTAGCGCCTGAATCAGCCATCATGAAGATTGGGTTGAATGATTCTTGCCTGACGAGATCACCTTTTGCATCACGAGTTTCTTCGGTTGCTATTTTGCTCATCATAGATTTAGCAACTAATTCGTTGGTTCTAGACCAAATATCAATTACTTTGTTGTAACGCTCACCATTGGTTACCAAGCCTGAACGGAATTGGGATTCAATTTCACGAACTTCATTATCAGCATGGTCAATAATGCTGGCTTTATCATCAGGTATTTCCATGTCTTCAATACCAATTGATATACCAGAACGTGTCGCATATTTAAAGCCAGTATACATTAGCTTATCTGCAAAAATTACAGTTTCTTTCAAACCAAAATTTCTATAGCAACTATCAATAACCTTCGAAATTACTTTCTTGGTCATGGTACGGTTTATTGTTGCAAAAGTCATACCCTTAGGCAGAATCTCGGCAAGAATAGCTCGACCAACTGTAGTTTCTACCAGATGATGTCCTTCTCCGTCGTCCTTAGGCATGCGGATTTTAATTTTTGCATGGATATCAAGATGCCCTGACTCATAAAAATTCTGAGCTTCCTGGGCACTGACAAAAATCTTCCCTTCACCTAAAGCATTAACTTTTTCTCGGGTTAAATAATATAACCCAAGTACAACGTCTTGGCTGGGAACGATAATCGGTTCACCACTCGCAGGCGATAGAATATTGTTGGTAGACATCATTAACGAGCGAGCTTCTAATTGCGCTTCCAAAGTTAACGGTACGTGAACCGCCATTTGGTCACCGTCGAAGTCTGCGTTATATGCAGTACAAACTAAAGGATGCAGTTGTATCGCTTTACCTTCAATCAACACAGGTTCAAATGCCTGAATACCTAGCCTATGTAATGTAGGCGCTCGGTTTAGCAGGATTGGATGCTCACGAATAACATCATCTAAAATATCCCAAACAACAGACTCTTCACGCTCTACCATTTTTTTGGCAGCTTTAATTGTTGTAGCTAAACCTCTAAACTCAAGTTTGCTGAATATGAATGGTTTAAATAATTCAAGGGCCATTTTCTTTGGAAGACCACACTGATGCAGCTTCAAAGTCGGACCAACCACAATTACTGAACGTCCGGAATAGTCTACACGCTTACCTAACAGGTTTTGGCGGAAACGACCTTGCTTCCCTTTAATCATATCTGCTAAAGATTTGAGTGGTCTCTTATTTGTACCCGTAATCGCACGACCACGACGCCCGTTATCCAGCAGCGCATCAACTGATTCCTGTAACATTCTCTTTTCATTACGCACAATAATATCGGGCGCATTCAAATCAAGAAGACGCTTCAAACGGTTGTTTCGGTTAATAACACGTCGATACAAGTCATTCAAATCAGATGTCGCAAAACGACCACCATCTAAAGGAACCAAAGGTCTTAAATCAGGTGGTAGAACTGGTAATACATCCATGATCATCCACTCTGGCTTATTGCCAGAATCATAGAATGCTTCAAGCAGCTTTAATCTCTTCGTGATTTTCTTAATTTTTGTTTCAGAACTTGTAGTGGGTAACTCTTCACGCAAACTCTTGATTTCTTCTTCCAAATCAACTTGACGAAGTAAATCGCGGATAGCTTCAGCACCCATTCGTGCGTCAAATTCATCACCATACTGTTCCATTGCATCAAGATATACTTCATCATTCAGCAACTGGCCACGCTCAAGCTCTGTCATTCCCGGATCGACGACAACAAACGCTTCAAAATAAAGTACACGCTCAATGTCTCGTAACGTCATATCAAGTAATAAACCAATTCGGGAAGGTAATGACTTCAAGAACCAGATGTGTGCTACGGGGCTTGCAAGTTCAATATGTCCCATGCGTTCACGACGTACTTTTGCCAGTGCAAGTTCAACACCGCATTTTTCGCAGATAACGCCTCGATGTTTGAGTCGCTTATATTTACCACATAGGCACTCATAATCTTTTACTGGACCAAATGTTTTGGCACAAAATAAACCATCCCGCTCCGGTTTAAATGTACGATAATTAATTGTTTCTGGTTTTTTTACTTCACCATATGACCATGAACGAATTAGTTCAGGAGAGGCTAACGCAATTTTAATTGCGTCAAACTCTTCACTTTGTCCCTGTTGCTTAAGGATGCCGAGCAAATCGCTCATTACAGGTGCTTTTCTCATTGGTTCATTCATTGGATCGTCGTTTAGAGTACTCAAGTCTATGCCTCCAAAAATTTGTTAATCAGTATCGCTGAAAAAGTTAATCGTGTTCGAGTTCGATATCTATTCCAAGCGCACGAATTTCTTTCAATAATACGTTGAAAGATTCAGGCATTCCTGGATCCATACGATGATCGCCATCGACAATATTTTTGTAGATTTTTGTTCTACCTCCAACGTCATCTGATTTCACAGTCAACATTTCCTGTAATGTATAAGCTGCACCATAAGCTTCGAGAGCCCATACCTCCATCTCCCCAAAGCGCTGACCCCCAAACTGTGCTTTACCGCCAAGTGGTTGTTGCGTTACCAGGCTGTATGAACCAGTTGAACGAGCATGCATCTTATCATCAACTAAATGGTTTAGTTTCAACATATACATGTAACCTACCGTTACTGGGTTATCAAATTTGCTTCCAGTCCTACCATCAATCAAGAAGGTTTTACCATCAGAAGACAAATCTGCCAGTTGTAGCATGCGTTTTATTTCTTCTTCAGAAGCACCATCAAAAACAGGTGTTGCCATCGGTACACCAGCTCGTAGATTATCTGCCAATCTGAATAGCTCTTCATCATTCAGACAATCTAGATGTACTCTTTGTACATCATCATGGTTGTATATCTTATGCAAAAAGGATTTGATTTCAGTTGCATTTTGTTTTGAATCAAGCATCTGAGCAATTTTATTTCCTAAGCCTTTTGCAGCTAAACCAAGATGGGTTTCTAATACTTGTCCAATATTCATACGTGAAGGTACGCCTAATGGATTAAGAACGATATCTACAGCTGTTCCATCTTCCATATGCGGCATGTCTTCAACCGGAACCACAATAGAGATAACCCCTTTGTTTCCATGTCGACCAGCCATTTTATCACCTGGCTGAATACGTCTCTTCACAGCAAGATATACTTTAACAATTTTTAATACACCAGGAGCTAAATCATCCCCCTGAATTATTTTCTTTCGACTATCATTGAAACGCTTTTCCATTTCTTTAGACAACAGTTCAAGCTGTTTTGAAAGTTGTTCTAATTGCTGGCTGATTACATCGTTTTCGAGCCGAATATCAAACCATTTTTCTCTACCTATTTTATCCAGGTAGTCTTGATTAATTTTGGAACCTGGTTTCAGATTTCCTGGACCACCTGTTGCGACCTTATCGAGTACAATGTTGGCTACACGATGGTAAATATCTTCTTCACGAATACGTCGCTCATCAACTAAGTCCTTACGAACTCGAGCTAAATGCTCTTCTTCAATGCTTTTCGCACGCGCATCTTTTTCTAAGCCATCACGCGTAAATACTTGAACATCAATAACAGTACCATTCATTCCTGATGGAACGCGTAATGAAGAATCTTTAACATCCGAAGCTTTTTCACCAAAAATTGCACGCAACAACTTCTCTTCAGGAGTAAGCTGTGTCTCGCCTTTAGGAGTAACTTTTCCGACCAGAATATCGCCTGCCTTAACTTCAGCGCCGATATAAACTACCCCAGCTTCATCTAAGTTTGAAAGTGCTGATTCACCAACATTTGGAATATCGGCGGTAATTTCTTCAGTACCTAATTTAGTATCACGCGCAATACAAGTTAACTCTTCGATGTGAATCGTTGTGAATCGATCATCTTGTACAATACGTTCTGAGATAAGGATGGAGTCCTCAAAGTTATATCCATTCCAAGGCATAAAAGCGACCAATAAATTTTGGCCTAGGGCTAGTTCACCCATATCAGTGCAAGGACCATCAGCTAAGATGTCTCCTTTTTGAATCATATCGCCAGTATTAACTATTGGACGTTGATTGATACATGTATCCTGGTTTGAACGAAAGTACTTAGTCAGGTTGTAAATATCAACACCCGTTTCACCAGCAGTAGTCTCGTCATCATTCACTCGAACAACAATACGTGATGCATCCACAAGATCAATTACACCGCCGCGTTTTGCCACTACGGAAACCCCAGAATCAGAAGCAACAATACGTTCCATTCCTGTGCCTACTAGGGGTTTTTCAGAACGTAAAGTAGGGACTGCTTGTCGTTGCATGTTTGAACCCATCAAAGCACGGTTCGCATCATCATGCTCCAAGAATGGAATTAGCGAAGCAGCTACAGAAACGATCTGCTTGGGTGAAATATCCATGTAGTTAATGTTATCTGGTGTTGTTAATGAAAACTCATTTTGATGTCTACATGGAACGAGATCTGCAAGAATATTTCCGTCTTTATCAAGAGCCACGCTCGATTGCGCAATATACTGATCAACTTCTTCAATTGCTGATAAATATTCAATATCATCCGTCACACGACCATTAATTACTTTACGGCATGGAGTTTCAATAAATCCATAATCATTTGTTCTTGCATAAACAGATAATGAATTAATCAAACCAATATTTGGACCTTCTGGTGTTTCAATAGGACAAACACGTCCATAGTGTGTGGTATGAACGTCACGAACTTCAAAACCAGCTCGCTCACGTGTTAAACCACCTGGACCCAGTGCAGAAACCCTACGTTTGTGTGTCACACCGGATAATGGATTAACTTGATCCATAAACTGTGATAATTGGCTTGAGCCAAAGAATTCTTTAATCGCAGCAGAAACGGGTTTTGCATTGATTAAATCTTGTGGCATCAGATTTTCAGATTCAACCAAACTTAAGCGTTCTTTAACAGCTCGTTCAACACGTACAAGACCGACCCTAAATTGGTTCTCTGTCATTTCACCAACACTACGAACCCTTCGGTTACCTAGGTGGTCAATATCATCCACCATACCAATACCGTTTCTTATATCGATCAATGTCTTGATAACAGCCATTATGTCTTCTTTAGTCAAAGTGCCTGGGCCATCATCATTTTTTCTGCCTACGCGTCGATTAAATTTCATTCTACCAACAGCTGATAAATCATAGCGCTCATCAACAAAGAATAAGTTTTTAAACAGAGCTTCAGCTGCTTCTTTAGTTGGTGGCTCACCTGGTCTCATCATACGATAAATTTCAACAAGTGCCTCCAACTGACTTGAGGTAGGATCAATTTTCAATGTATCTGATATATAAGAACCATGATCCAAATCATTAGTATAAATCATGTCAAATTCATGAATTCCATTGGAAGCCATTAAATCGAGGGTCTCATCAGTTACTTCATCATTTGCTTGTGCGATAAATTCACCGGTAGAAGTATCTATGATATTTTTAGCCAGTGTTTTGCCTATTAAATAATCACGTGGAACAACCAGATCTTTCATCTGAGCTTTTTCCATTTGTTTAATATGGCGTGCAGTAATTCTTCTACCTTGTTCTACAATAAGCTCGCCTGTTTCAGGAACGAGAATATCAAACGACGCAATTTCACCTCGTAGTCGTTGAGGAATTAAATCAATATGGTATTCACCATTTTTAAGATGACAGCTTGTCATTTCAAAGAACTCATTTAAGATATCTTCTGTTTCATATCCTAAGGCTCTTAATAAAATACTTACGGGTAATTTACGTCTTCTATCAATTCGGACATAAACACAGTCTTTTGGATCAAATTCAAAGTCCAACCATGACCCACGGTAGGGTATAATACGTGCGGAATACAATAGTTTACCAGATGAATGGGTTTTACCTTTATCATGCTCAAATATCACACCCGGAGATCGATGTAATTGAGAGACAACAACTCTCTCGGTACCATTTACAACAAATGTACCAACATCAGTCATTAAAGGTATTTCACCCATAAAGACATCTTGTTCTCTGATATCTTTGATAGGCTTTGGATCTTCGCTTGCGTCCTTATCTAGAACAACAAGTCTGATTTTAACCCTTAACGGTGCAGAATAGGTTAAGCCTCTTAATTTGCATTCACGAACATCAAACGCTGGTTCACCTAACTTATAACCAACATATTCTAATCGTGCATTGCCAGAAAAGCTTTCAATCGGAAATACAGAAGAAAATGCAGCATGTAATCCTGTATTAAATTGTTCATTTGACTTGCTATCAGCCTGAAGAAAATCCCTATAGGATTTAAGTTGAATTTCAAGCAGATTTGGTATTGCCATTTTATCGGCCTGCTTACCAAAGCTTTTGCGAAATCGTTTTTTCTCAGCATGCGAATATTGAGGTTTAGCTTCTGCAACGGCCATGGTGTTTCCTCTGTAAATTATTGATGACTTCAAACACGTAAACCCAGCCATGAAACCATGGCTGGGTCCTATCTCACTGATATAACTTTATTATTTAACTTCTACTGAAGCACCAGCTTCTTCAAGTTCTTTCTTGATGTTAGCAGCTTCATCTTTAGATACACCTTCTTTAATTGTTGAAGGAGCACCTTCTACTAAGTCTTTAGCTTCTTTCAAGCCAAGACCAGTAATACCACGAACTGCTTTAATTACGTTAACTTTGTTTGCACCGAAACTGCTCATAACAACAGTAAACTCTGTTTGTTCTTCAGCAGCGGCAGCACCACTAGCAGCTGGAGCGGCAACTGCAACAGCAGCAGCGGCAGCAGAAACGTTGAATTTCTCTTCCATAGCTTCGATTAACTCAACAACTTCCATAACAGACATATTTGCTATGGTTTCTAAAATATCATTTTTTGACACAGCCATTTCTAGCTCCTGATTTAAAATTAATTTAATGATTAAATGAGATTTAACCTGCTTTTTTATCTTTTACTGCTGCTAAAGTTCTCACAAATTTAGCATGTGGCTCAGCAAGAGTTCTGACAAATTTCTCAATTGGCGCTTTCATCACGTACATCAACTTGGCAATTGCCTCATCACGAGTCGGTAAGCTAGCAACAGCATCAATCTGATTTGCTTTATATACTTTTCCGCCTACGGATAATGCTTTAATCTCAAGTTTTTCAAATGTCTTAGTGAATTCTTTAAGTAGTCTTGCTGCATCACTAGGTGCTTCCAGTGATAATGCAATGAACAACGGGCCTACAAGCAAGTCATTCAAGCACTCAAATTCAGTATTTTTAAAAGCTCTTCGTGTTAATGTATTTCTAACAACACGAAGATAAACACCAGACTTGCGTGCTTCACTACGCAACTGCGTCATTTGATTAACGGTTAAACCACGATAATCAGCAACAACTGCCGAAATAGCCTTTGAGGCGACCTCAGTCACTTCTTCAACAACAGCTTTTTTTTCAGCTAAATTTAATGTCACGTTACTGACCTCCTAATTATACAAATCACAAGGATTTGCCAGTTATGGTGGCCGTCTCTTTAAAATTGGAGCCGGTTCACCGTCTGCGCAGGAAATTAAGCGTTAGCACCTGCGGTCTTCGACGGCATGGAACCAAATCTATGCCGTGAATTCTTAAAAATGGGTGATTATATTACACAGGTATTGATGAAATATCAATAGCTATACCAGGACCCATAGTTGTTGATAAAGAGACTTTCTTTAAATACTGACCTTTAGCAGAAGCAGGTTTTGCTTTTTTAAGATCATTAATTAAAGCAACTATGTTTTCAATGATGTCTTCAGCAGTAAAATCTACTTTACCGACGGTGCAATGAATAATACCGTTCTTGTCAGTTCTATAACGTACTTGACCAGATTTTGCATCGTTCACAGCTGCTTCAACGTTCGTAGTAACCGTGCCAACTTTTGGATTTGGCATTAAACCTCTAGGACCTAAAACCTGGCCTAGCTGTCCGACAATACGCATAGCATCTGGTGTAGCAATAACAACATCGAAGTCCATTGCGCCACCTTTGATTTTCTCAGCCAAATCCTCAAATCCAACAATATCAGCACCAGCATTTTTAGCTTTAGTAGCATTATCACCTTGTGCAAATACAGCTACGCGTACAACTTTTCCTGTACCTTTAGGTAAGTTAGTCGACGAGCGTACAACTTGATCGGATTTACGAGGATCAACACCCAGATTAACACTTATATCTAAACTTTCACGAAATTTAGTTGAAGCAAATTGTTTTAACAAGTTAATTGCCTCTGTCGCGCTATATAAATGATTTGACTTAATTGTCTCTATAATTTTCTTTTGCTTTTTAGATACTCTTGTCATGGCATCCCCCTTACTCTAAACCTTCAACGTCAATACCCATACTGCGTGCAGTACCTGCAATACTTCTAACTGCTGCCGCTAAGCTTGCTGCAGTTAAATCAGGTTCTTTAATCTTCGCAATTTCCTCAAGTTGTTTGACATTAAGTTTGGCCACTTTTTTAGTATTGGGTGTACCACTTCCACTTTGAATACCTGCAGCTTTTTTCAGAAGAACAGAAGCTGGTGGAGTTTTAGTAATAAAGGTAAAACTACGATCGCTATATACAGTAATTACAACTGGAGTAGGTAATCCTTGCTCCATTTGTTGGGTTGCTGCGTTAAATGCTTTACAAAATTCCATAATATTAACACCACGCTGACCCAAGGCTGGGCCTACAGGTGGACTTGGATTTGCTTTACCTGCTGGAATTTGTAACTTAATATATGCTTCTACTTTTTTTGCCATATTTACTCCTCATGGGTCATGCGCCAGCGTCTTCGAGAAAGCATGAATCACTTTCTTCGTGTAAATTTCTGGCTCCCCTTTTTTTACACAAAATAACCCCGAAAACTCCTGTTTAAACTTTTTATTTAAACGAGTTATCAGGGCACCTTAGCGAACTAAGTTTTTTCCACTTGACTAAATTCAAGTTCTACCGGAGTAGATCGTCCAAAAATCAAAACGGCTACTCTTAATCTATTTTTCTCATAGTTGACTTCTTCTACTACCCCATTAAAGTCAACAAAAGGACCTTCCTTAACTCGAACCACTTCACCGGGTTCAAATAGGATCTTAGGTCTTGGTTTAGTAACACCATCTTCAACACGCTGCATAATTGCACGAGCTTCTTTATCAGTAATCGGTGTAGGCGTTTGGCTTGTTCCACCAATAAAGCCTAGAACTCTTGGGATCGCTCTTATCATATGCCATGTTTGATCATCCATAACCATGTTTACCAATACATAGCCAGGAAAAAACTTACGTGTACTTTTACGCTTTTGACCCGAGCGCATTTCAACCACTTCTTCTGAAGGAACCACAACTTCACCAATTTTATCATCTAAATTGTGATGTTGAGCTCGAGATTTGATTTCGCGCATAACGAAATTCTCATAACCTGAATAGGCATGTACAACGTACCATTGTTTCGATTTGTGTTCTTCCACCGAATTCACCCTAAATGCGTTATTTTAGCAATTGCCCACATCATCACTGAATCGACTCCCCAGAGTATAAATCCAGTCACTGCAACCATAACAATAACAATGGTTGTTGTCTGTATCGTTTCTTGGCGAGTTGGCCAAACGACCTTTAACAATTCAACTTTTGACTCTTGAGCGAATTTAAATACTTGTTTACCTGAAGAGGTCATGTAGCCAAAAAATAAAGCCAATAATAGCCACACGAGCCATATTATTGACAAAATTGGGCCTGAAAAAGTGTAGTAATAGGTGCAAAAGAATGCCACTGCAGTTACAACAACTACAGCCATCCATGAGAAAATATTTTTAGTCTTACTTTGGTTTTCGTTCGAACTTTTCATATTCACTTGTATGTTGGCAGGCCAGGAGGGAATCGAACCCCCAACCTGCGGTTTTGGAGACCGCCACTCTGCCAATTGAGCTACTGGCCTAAATTAATTGGCATGAATTAATGATTCATGCCAACACAATTTAACTTTACTATTCGATGATTTTCGCAACAACACCTGCACCAACAGTACGACCACCTTCCCGAATTGCGAAACGTAAACCTTCGTCCATCGCAATAGGCGCATGAAGATTAATGGTCAATTGTACGTTATCACCA
>NZ_LNXS01000031.1 GCF_001467525.1 Legionella anisa | reverse complement strand
CAATAAATAAAGGATTCATGAAAGCATCTGGAGAGTTGGTTGCCTGGCTTAATTCTGATGATTATTATCTCCCTGGTGCGTTTGCAAACGTGATCAACGCGTATCAAATCAATCCACACGCCCCTTTTTTTTTCGGAGATGGATTTCGAGTTTCTAAAACAGGAGAGGTACGGTCTCATTTCTTTCCCAAAAACAGTTTAAAATTTGACCGTCCTGCATTAGTTATGGGTTTGAACTATATTTTGCAACCTTCAACATTCATGAATCGGCATTGTTTAGAACAAATAGGATATCTTAATGTGGAATTAGAGTATGGAATGGATTTTGATCTGTGGATGCGTCTTTCCACATTGGGTGCTCCTCATCCTATCCATGGTGTTTTGTCTGCAAATCGAGAATATAACACCACTAAAACCTCAACAGGTTCATTCAAACGCATCGAAGAACTTCGACGTATCTCAAGGCAACATTCTGGATTAGAAATGACTCCCGGTGTTCTATGTTATCTGCTTGATACCTTACATAAATTTGCAAAAAATAACGAAGAGATTTTTCCTGGATGGTATCAAAAAGACATTATTAAACTTTGGAAAAGGACAGGACGGTTAATGGCACAATTTAATGCAAACAAAGATGGTTTTCCACGAAGAACATCATTGGTAACTTTTCTCAAAAATAAATACATGGAATTACGTTATGATTATAGGAATTGAACTTCGTCAATTAGTCATTGGTGCTTCTGGGGGTATTTCTCAGCTCGTGAAAGGGGTTTGTGAGTCGATGTTTGTCCTTTATCCAGAACATCAATTTTTAGTATTTTGTACTCCTTTTAATAGAGCCATGCTTGAGTCTCACTCAGAAAACATTCGCTTTTTTACTTTATCGAGTGCAACATTTTTCTCGGATTTGGATCGAATTGCGACTGAAAATAATCTCGATGTTCTTTTCCGTACTTATCCTATGGAAGATACGTTACAGTTCCCATTAAACAAGCAAATTTTCTTAATTCCTGATATACAACACGAAGTCTATCCTGAGTTTTTCTCCAAACAGGCACTTCGATCCAGAAGAACAGCATTTTCAAAAGCATTGACTCACGCAGGGGCCATCGGCACTATATCAGAATTTGCAAAAAAATCTCTTTATGATTTTTCTGAAACAAAATGCAACGATATTTTTCTTATGGAACCTTCTTTACAAAAAGTCCACAGCCTAACAACAACTGAAGATTGTTTGACTGAGCAAGAAAAAGCGTTGATTCCTAAAACTCCATTTTTCCTCTTTCCAGCAAATATTTGGAAACATAAAAATCATCTTAGATTGCTGCAAGCTTTTCGTCTCCTTTTAAAAAGTAATCGTGATTTAACTGTGTCCCTTGTTTTAACAGGGAATAGAAAAGGGTGGAAAGAGCTTCATAAAAACAACAAGGATTTACCTGTTGTACATCTAGGCTTTATTCGGCCTGAATTTTCTCGAATACTTATGGAGCGCGCGCAAGCTTTGGTTTTTTTCACACTCTACGAAGGCTTTGGGATCCCTTTATTAGAGGCTTTTAATACAGATACCCCCGTTTTATGCAGTAATACAACCAGTCTTCCTGAAGTAGGGGGGGATGCTGTGATTACGTGTTCTCCTTTAGATATCTCAGCAATGGCTGATGCCATGAACGAGATCCTGCAAAATAATGCGTTGCGTGAAACACTAGTTCAACGTGGTAAGGTAAGATTAAATGCATATTCTTGGGAGCGATCGGCACATAATTTATTTGCTGCGTGTGCTCGCGTTGCAGAGAAGGCCAGACAAAAAGTAGTCTATGAAGAATCGACATCAAAAAACTTGCCCTTAGTCTCTATCGTAACTCCTTCTTTTAATCAAGGAAGATTTCTCAAACGTACCATTGATAGTGTACTTAGCCAAAACTATCCTCATATCGAATATATTGTGATTGATGGTGGCTCTACCGATGATTCTGTAAATATTCTTAGTTCTTATACCGACCGTTTTTTTTGGATTTCAGAGCCAGACAACGGACAAACTCATGCCATTAATAAAGGTATTAAGAGGGCAAAAGGAGAAATTCTTGCTTATTTGAACTCGGATGATGTGTTAACCCCTGGTGCCATTCAGAAAGTTGTTGATTTTTTCCTGAATGATCCGCACTGTGATATGGTCTATGGTCAGGCCGATTATATTGATGAGCAGGATAATATCATTGGTACTTATAGGACAGATGAGTATTCATTTAATAGATTAGCTAAAGACTGTATGATATGTCAGCCCTCTGCTTTTTGGAGACGTCGCGTAGTAGAAAAAATTGGATTTTTTGATGAGCAACTCCATTTTGTTATGGATTATGATTACTGGTTACGTATCGCAAAAGCCAGAATGGATATCCAGTTTTTGCATGAAAAACTTTCCTGTTCACGCTTATATCCAGAAACTAAGACGCTTTCAGGGCGTGGTAAAATCTATCAAGAAATATTTAGCATATGCAAACATCATATTGGTTATACACATCTCAATTATTACCAGGGATACTGGCACCACTTGATTTATGAGAAAAAAAATACAATCAACAAAATAGCTCGCTTATTATCTATTAAAGGCCTACATCTTCCTGTGAGCAAGATACATTACCATTGGTCACGTCAGAATCAGAATTTTTCAAATCTCATTAAAAAAATTAAAGAATTTGGAAAATCTTCTCTCAAGAAAATTCTTTATATCAATAAAACTATTTCAAAATCTAAGATTCGTGGTTTTTTTTCGGATAATTGGCTATCAAAAGAATTCTCGTGTAACTTGAAGAAGAGAGCCGTTGGAGAAATTCTCTACATCGGTGGACTTACACCAATGGATTCAACTATGCTTATCATGGCGGGTAAAAAAAGAGTAGGTCAGTTTCAATTTACTGCGCATCAGTACCAACAAGTATCTATTCCCAATGAGTTAGTAGATAACAAACGAATTTATATACAATTTACTGAGTCCTTTACCGATGCGGCAGGTCGAGAACTTGCATTCTTACTTCAGGATACAAATTTTTTCTCCGAACAAGATACCTGGATAACTTGAGTATGGGGAGCGCGCAAGAGATAAACTGCTTTTTAAATATTGTTCTCTTTATGATGAATGTGATATCTTGAGCAAGCGAAAATGCTTTATAAAGTATAGGAATTATAAGGATTAATTATGAAAAAGAGGGATTTTTTTTTGGGATTTTTTTTAGGTATCATCGTGGGAGTGACGAGTTTTTATGCTCTGAAATATCCAGGAACTGCACAGAAGATTGGAGCTGATTTAGTGCAGAGTATGCAAAAGATCCCTGATAGTAAAACGATTAATGAATCTTCCAATAAAATTAGTGAATCTTCTAATACAATTAAGGTCTCTTCAGAAGATGCGCGTTTGCATAATGTATCTCGAGCCGAGATAAAAATTATTAATGTCAGCAATCTATATCCCGAAGAGAAGAGTGGCGAGAATCGGTGGTATTGGGTTAAGGATGAGATTATTTTCCAACTAGAACCCTCCGATGCTTCTTCAAAAATGAAGAAAACCAGATTGTTTTTTGAGTATGGTACACATGGAGATCAACAATTAACAATTTATTTGTGGGAGAATCATAAACCCAATAAAATTGTGTTTGATGCAAAAAACGGAGAACGATCCGTTTATGACAAAGTACTTGATATTCCTCCTGCATCACTGACTAAACTGACCATTGTGACTAATGGAGCGGCAATGCCTTTAAGCGAAACCGATTCTAGACTTGCGGCTTATACTATTTCTAATTTAAAAGTTAGTCCTATATAAATGAGATATTTCATGTAATGGTGTCAACTAACACATGTAGCCTGACTAGTGCAGCCTGGATTGATGATAGATAGTGCTCGTGGTTGCAAGTAACCAGGCTACTTTAAATAATTTCTTAAGTTGATACCAATATATTTTTTGTTGTAATAAAAAAATTCTAAATGATGGGATAGCTACTCTTTTGGAACTAATTAAATTACAGGATATAAGTTAAGTGAGGATAACCCAATCAGTTTTTAAGGATAAAAATGAAGCAAGAAAATAATCTGCCAAAAATTTCTGTGGTGACCCCTTCATTTAACCAAGGCCCTTTTCTTCGACAATGTATCGAGTCGGTACTTTCTCAAAATTATCCAAACTTAGAATATATTATTATTGATGGTGGATCCGATGATGATTCATTATCA
>NZ_LNXS01000030.1 GCF_001467525.1 Legionella anisa | reverse complement strand
TCCCTCTCCCGCGCAAGGAATTTGAATAGTAAGATACTGTTCTTCGCGGGAAGAGGGTTGGGGAGAGGGGATGTCAAGAATCGGCTAATGTGTACAAGATGGCCTCAATAACCGACGCTGCTTGTTGTAAGTACATCATTGTTCCAAAAACGCAGTACTTTGAACCCTTGAGCATTTAGCTAAGCTGTTCGTTCTCTATCGTAGCTTTGATTA
>NZ_LNXS01000029.1:608709-667682 GCF_001467525.1 Legionella anisa | reverse complement strand
TTGAGTAAATCTCCACAATTTAAGGAGAGCGTACTTTACAAAATCATTTAAACTCTGTCACACAGCCTTGCCGGAAGGACACTATTCATCCTTATTTTATCCAAAATAAGGGAGGTTATTCATGCCAAAAATTTATGTCCACTATGCAATTACTCCCAAAGGAGAGCTTGCCATCTCAAGTTATCATGAAAGGACTCAGTCTTTATCGAATGGTTTTGCTTTAATTAAGAAGGAATTAAAATTATCGGACTTACAAAAATTAGAGGCGGATATCCCAACCCCCTATACCAATGATGATATTAAAACCAAGCTACTTGAACTACTATCTACCATCAAGCAAAGCAAAAACTACAGTGAAGCAACCCTGAGTAAAGTAACCTATAAAGGTGATTTAAACTTGTGTACTAGCAACAAAGCACCAACACCTTGTTTATTCGATGGCACGCTGAATCAAGTTTTTCCTGGAAAAGAGGTTCAGTTAATTCTAGAGTCTGCTAATAGAGAATATGTAGAAGCCGGTATACGATTAGCAGATAGCATGGGGCTAGTTGGGGCGATTCTGCAAACCAAAACTGCATCAACAGAAGGGGTTCTATCCAAAACGTATCCGCAATCAGAAGCCCAAGTTCAAGTCAATAATAGCCCAATAGATATACCTGCCCCAATACCGGATACAGCTGCACTTGCCCAAGCAGAGGTTAAGATCAAAGATCCTCAAACTTTAAGTAATGCTTTGGTAAAAATTGGAGTTTTTAATACAGCAAAAGACTCCCTCAATGCGAATACTCAGACTACAGAAGACCAGAAAGGATCAACTCCGATAACTATTGACAAGATCTAAGCCTATATATTCTGGACTCTGGGGTTGTCATTCCTGCGAAGGAAGGAAGCAAGCAACCTGGGTGAAACGAAGTGAAACCCGGGTTTCGCTGCGCTGCACCCAGGCTACATTTTAGCTATAGCGAATAGTCTGGACTAAAATGCCTAGCATTCAACATGTTAAATTCGAAACATCTTGTAGTTGATGGTGCGAAGCTGCAATCGTTTCATCATGAGATTTCATTTTCGTAAGATAAAACGCTCCATGCTCCTCTAAATTCAATTGAGAAATTAATTGATATTTTGGCTCTTCCAACATTCCCGGCTGCCTATCAATTTCTTTTTTAATTGTTTCTACTATTTTGACAAACAAACACGCATTGAATGTTGACTCTGCATCTCCATTTATAAGGATAAGGGCAAGTGCTTTCGAGCTACAATTTCCCTCTAAATAACCCGCAACTTCTGTTCTCCTGGAGGCTCCCCAAAGACTTCCCCATATTTTCGATTCATATTTTCTTAGTGAGGAATTGATTAAACTTCTAAATGATCTATCCGTTAAGGTATCGACCCAATCATAAATCGACTGACACAACATGGTGACTTCCTCATCGCTATAAGGATGTGTAAATTGTTTGTCATTCTTCTTTGCTAAGTGCTTATCTTTGCTCGTAAATTCACCATTTGGTATGGGATATTCTGGCAGAACAAAGGGTGTGAGCCATTCTGCAACTGGGGTATTCAATGTCTCATCTTGGGTTTCTAATTTCTCAGGTACTACCTCTTCCATAGGGGCGTCTGTAGTAGTCACTTGCAGTTGAGAATTCGTTTCCTTCACCTCTATCGTGGGGCTTGTGTCAACTGCAGTGGTTTTATCAATGACCGTTTTTTTCTTAATAAGTTGGTCCATTTCTTCTAAAAAGTACTCTACCTCAGTGATTAGAAAACGACGATTGTGTGTTTTTACATAATTTAGATAGTGTTCCGCTATTTCTTTACACCGCTCAGGGGAATATTGTTCATTGCCTTCAAGCAGCCCTTTTTTATGCATCTCTCTCAGCACTTTTGCTACTTTTGGACCCGATTGTCTGTTTTCTTTAACAAAAAGAGCAATTTCTGCAGGATAATCGGTTTGAGTTGTTTTAGTGGATTGGTTCATTGAAAATATCGAATTCGGTATTTTAGAAGTCCAATGTGTATTCCCTTTATTATTCAAAATCATTACTGGATTTCCAGATTGAATAAAAGGACTGCTATCATTTCTGTGAAGGTGTAAAACGATCTCATGATCATAGAAGGTATCAATAGTTCCTTTTGTATTACGCACCATACGTTCACCTTGAATGGCTCGATGTAAGACAAATAGTGTTTCTTCCGAACCCCATGTATACTCATTTTGTAGATGATTTGTATATTGAATCAGATGCTTATCATTATCTGCTGAAAAAAATGCAACCGTTTCTTTTCTCAGGATATTATCTAAAAGATGTGCTTTGTGAGATTGAATCGCCGTTTCACTTAATCGTTTACCGGTTGATTTGATTTTTTGTTCTTTAATTGACCACTCGCGGGAAAACTCTTCTTTGACCTGAAGGAATCGTGCTTTGGCAAATTCTCCCATTGCAGTTTTCATGCCGCTAACTCGATATATTTCTGCTTCAGTATAATCCGCATGAGTAAATTCATGCGTGATGAGTCCTGACAACTCCTGATACTTCGTCTTAAACTGTTGCTTAAAATAATATTCTAAACCGTATTTAGAGGCAGTAAATAATGGTGAATCTTTAGGAAACATTTTGAATTCATGTTTTGTATGTTCCGCAGCCAAATCTCGTGTTGCTCTACCCAATATGGGTTCAATAATTGTTTTGATCTCATGGGAGGTAAACTCTTGATTTGCTTCCTTAGACAATAGGGCTCGCAAACTGACTTTAGCATCTTCTTTAAGTTTTAACTTGTTAAAAATATCTTCTGTCAGTTGTGGAGTGTTTTTCGCACGTAAAAAATACATTAAAGAAATGCCATATGCATAATACATGCAATTGCCTTCACCACTATTGTCTACATGAAACATAATAAGCTCCTTTTATTGTAAATCTCGATTCCTTAGAGAGATTTCTTGTGTCAATAGTTTTTATTTCTCACTTCTTTTCAAAAATATTTTTATGGCTCTAATCGTTAATTTAACTATTAATCAAAGACAGCCCAATAAATAATTGGGTTCGTTTTAAGCATTAGAAGACAGCTTTTTTGCAGGATGGAACAAAAGTAATGGCACCATTGTAGTCCTTTAGTTTTTACATGGCAATGATAACATCACTACTTTTATATCACTATCAAATCAATAAGTATTATTTGTGATCAATAATGAAAGAGGGTAGTCGACTCGGTCAAATTAATTACTTCATTAAACACTGGATTACTTAAATCATTTGATTACTACAACTAATGGAACTTAAATGAGATCACATCACAGTGTGATCTCATGATCTACCTACTATCTATGCCAGGTTGTACCAGTCCGCACCTTACCGCAATGACCATCAACACAACCTTTTTTAACATTTGTATGATGGCAGGTGCCTCCTTTACAAACAGTGGTAGATTTATGATATCCCCAAGCTGCAAAAGAATTAGATACAAAACAACTTACAATCAAGATCATAAAAATCTTTTTAATATGAGACATATATCAACTCCTCAATGATTATGGCATTAATCGTGGACATTAAAAGAACAATTTGTATGATTAGTATAGTTTAATTTGGAAGATTTTTTCTGCGGAAGGGAAAAAGGATGAAATTGATTTTGCTTTACTTTCTCGTTACACCAGAATTTAACAGAGCCATAAATTCATAAGGACTTACCTGGCGTGAGAAATAACCCCCCTGCCCATACTTGCAACCATACTGTTGCAGTTGTTCTCTAACTTCTTGATTTTCTATCCCATCAGCTAAAACATTTAACTCTAAAGTTTGTGCCAGCTTAACAATCGCTTCGACAATTTTAGATTTTTTCTTATCTTTAATCATGTCCAAAATGAGGGATTTTTCAATTTTAATTTCATTGATAGGAAAATTTACCAGATATGTAAATGAAGAATATCCACTGCAAAAATCATCTATCGATATTTTAACGCCTAATTTGCTTAATTGATTTAACACCTCAGTTGATTTTTCTTGATCAGATAAACAGGCACGTTCATTGAATTCTAATATTAAATATTCGGGTGCAATTTTATTTTTATTAAGTAATTTCTCCACAAAATCAGGTAATTTCCCGTCAATAACATCCTGAACAGACAAGTTAACCGAGGCAAATATTTTATACCCCTCTTGATGCCAAAGCACGAGTTGCTTTATGACATCGATTAACATATATGAGCTTAGTTGTTGAATTAAACTTGAGCCTTCAATAAGCGGATTAAATTGTTCCGCACTGATTAATCCATATTTTTCATGAACAAAACGAACTTTAGCCTCGGCACCAATTATTTTACCTGTTGCCAGCTCTACTGAGGGTTGATAATAGATCTCGATCTCTTGGTTTTCTATTGATTTTTTTAACGAACTCATCACAATTCGGTTTGAAGTAAAGTCGTCTTCCATATTCGAATTATAAAGAGCGAAAGGCTTATTTTTCTTTCTTGCATGGAAAACAGCAGTTCGAGCATGACTCACTAATGAAACGTCATTTTCCCCAGCATGAGGATATATGGCTACACCTGCAGTAGTACTGATGTTTACATGAACACCATCTACAACAAAATTAAGAGTGGTTGCCCCAATAATGGCCTCTAACAAGGTGTTGAAATTAATATTTTTATTTAATCTTGGTAACAATAAAGCAAACTCATCACCTTCTATCCGAGCAATGCTGTTTATTCCCATAGTAGCTTGTAGCATGAAAGGATTGATCAACATATCTTTTAATTTTTTAACAAACTGCATTAAGGCGCTATTCGCATTAAAATTACCGAAATTGTTATGAACGACCTTAAAATCATTCAATTTTAAGATAATAACTGCCAACTCATTGGGTTTCTCAATCTTATCAATTGCTTGTTTGATTTGTTCACTAAACAGGAGTGCATTGGGCAGTTGAGTAAAATAATCATGTTCACTTTCATATTTAAGTTTTGATTCAAGATCACCACTTTTATATAGAAGCTCCTTAGTTTTATCTGCTACAAGCGATTCTGCTGTGTTGGCCAATCCATGACAAAATGACTGGCCCCAATAGGCAAAGAGAAAAGGACTGAGATCAAGAATCCATATGGCAGGATTTGTTGTTTGAGCTCTAACAAAACCATTCAGATTGATGAATCCTGTTATTTGATAAGACACAATAAGTGACGCAATGAAAATACTAAAAATAGAAATACCCAAGCCTATATACGCATACTTGTTCACATATTCTTTGAAAACAATAGAGCTTTTTGCGAGTCTGTGATTTATATCCATTTATGTAAATGTGTCTTTTATCTCCATATACTAATTTTAGTACTTAATTTACAAATTTTTTAATCAAAAGCACAATTCATAGCTACTCATCTTCTGAGCCATTTTATCACGCAAAATGAAGTAAAAAGGAAACACGCTCTGATACTTTTGGAATAGCTTTAAAAGCATCTAATGGTGAATGGAGCGCTTTTTTTGATAAATTTGCCGATACCAATTCTGAGGGTAAGCGATTCGTCTCGATGGTGCGATTACGTAAATTTTATGAAGACAGTCATGAAGTAGGCGAAGAAGTTGAAAACCGATTCGGTAAAACGATGTAAGACTGAGATTATCAGAAAAAATTTTGAATAAGAGCTATGTGATAGCAAGCGTAATCCAAGTGTATTAATGTCTTAGATTACACTCGCTTTTTTTGGTAGGGTTGTCAAATTTCTAAAGCTTCAGGCCAAACGCTACATTGAACTTCGCCAATATGTTTTTTTTGCAATAAAAGCATCACTAAACGAGATTGACCAATACCACCGCCAATTGTTTGAGGTAAAGAGCCGGATATTAATTTCTGGTGCCAATCAAAATCCAAACGATGCTGACAACCTGTTAATGCCAATTGATATTTTAATATGGTTTCATTGACTCGAATACCCATAGAAGAAATTTCAAAAACATCTGCAAGTATCGGGTTCCAAACTAAAATATCACCGTTTAAGCCGGTAAATCCTACTTCATTCACTGAACTCCAATCATCATAATCAGGAGCACGTAAATCATGAGGTCTTCCATCGGATAACGAACCACCGATCCCAATTAAAAAAACAGCCCCATATTTTTTAGCGATAGACCGCTCTCGATCTTTAGGCGATAGATGAGGATATAAAGCGCGTAATTCTTCGGCGTAAATAAAATGAATATATTGAGGAAGAAATGGAGTCAGACCATAAAGCTCACTCACCACATGTTCTGTTTTTTTTATTGCATCATAGAGTTCAATGACCGTTTTTTTCAAATAACTTAAACAACGATCTGCCTGATCTATGACACGTTCCCAATCCCATTGATCCACAAAAACCGAATGGGTTGCGCTTAATACCTCTTCGTCAGGTCTTAAAGCGCTCATATGAGTATAAATGCCCTCTCCTGCCTGAAATGCAAACTCTCCAAGTAATTTTCTTTTCCATTTTGCCAAGGAATGAACAACCTCAAAAGAATGATCGGGTATGGCTTTAACCTTCACAGAAACAGCTTGTTCCGTGCCAGACAAGTTATCTTGTACACCATCCCCAACACAAGTCAATAATGGTCCTTGCACCTCAATAAGACCTAATTTTTGTTCCAATTCACGGGAAAAAAAACCCTTCACAAAGCTTATTTGCTTTTGTTTTTCAATAAATGCCTGTTTCATCACACTGCCTCTAAATTAAATGAGACTAACATTATATTGAATTTTTAGTTTATTTTTATTACCGATTTAAAATAAATGTAGATAAATAAAATAATATCCATTAAAATTACCATTTAATTAAATAAATTTTAATAAACACCCGTGAAAGACCTAGAAAATTATCCAATCGATAATCTTGACCGAAAAATACTGAACTCATTAATAAAAAATGCTCGTACTGCTTATGCAGAACTCGCTAAAGCATGTGCTGTAAGTCCTGCTACAATTCATGTTCGCGTAGAAAAAATGCGGCAAGCGGGTATTATTGAGGGAGTGCATGTACATATTAATCCCAAGCGATTAGGATATGATGTCTGTTGTTTCATTGGCATTACGCTCAACCATGCGAAAGATTATCAAGCGGTCTTAAAGAAATTGGAAGATTTAGAAGAGGTCATCGAGGCTTATTACACGATTGGTCATCATTTTAATATTTTTATTAAAGTAATGTGTCAATCCATAGATACGTTACAGCAGTTACTCGTTAATAAAATTCAGCTTATCGATGAAATTCAATCAACAGAGACACTGATTTCACTGCAAAATCCCATCATGCGCTCAGTAGTTCCCTGATCCTGCTGTGATTCGTATTCCTTAATAAATGAGTCGGGATAAAACTGTTGATATCAGTTGTGTTTTATACTCAGGTCTCTTTCTTCTTTAACAGTCCCCACTTTCGTGGACTCTTTCTCTCTGGGAGAGAGTAATTCATTACTTGGTGGAAGAGTGGTTCCTTGAGGTATTGTTTTTTGCGTTGATTTAGGAGCACTCATTAGGGACATCTCTATCTCGGTATCTGATTTTTTTGGGGCATTACTTTTATCAAGAGCTTTAGAAAATTTATCCATAAACGTAGAAAAACCTTTTTCTACAGCATTTACGTATTTTTCTTTTAAACTGCCGCCCCCCTCGAAACCCTTTATGAATGCTGTTATTCCATCTCCTGCTGCACTGGCATAGGCTTTAGTCATATCCCATAATTTTGATGGCATACTTTTAGACGAATCATCAAGTATTTGATTTATATTTCTGGTGATATTTACCGTATCCTTTCCTAATTTTTCTACTAGCCCGGGATCTAATTTTTTGTCATCGCCAAGAACAAGACGATGCAGGAATGATAAGCCAGAGCTTTGCAGCGACGTACCTGCATTGCTTAATTGCAATAGTTCTAAGGAACCCACAGTCTTTGAGAGTTTTTCACCTTCACTATTATTTAAATCTTCTTCAAGATCATCTAAATATCTGGCTTCCTCGTCAATAATTGCTTTTCGTGCCTGTTTTATGGGATTATCAGGATCATTTTCTAACTCCTGCGCTACTTTGTCATGTGCACTTCTAAGATCGGATATAATTTGCTTGCCTCGTTCCTTCTCGCCCAACAAACTCGTAGCAAGTGATTTGTTATATCCTCCCATGCCTTGTTCAAAACTTCCCGTAACCATATTCTTTATTGTGTCAAAAAAGCCTTTGCCTTCCTCAAATCCTTGTAGGGCACCTTGACACATACCAATTACTCCATTACCGCAGGCCTTAGCAAAACCTATCATTTTTTCAGTCAAGGATGTGGATTTATCAAAAGCTAAGTCAGTTGCCAAGTTCCATGCGACTCTCACTGAATTTATACCCACTTCCTGAAGTGATTTTGGATCAACCCGTTCCTCTTTGCTTAGATCATAAGTCATAATTACAGCATTACTCAGTAGTTGAGCTGTTGTAGTCTTCTTATTCAGGTCTTTAAGCGACTCATAAGCTTCGTTAAGACGGCCTTTTTCATCAGGAGAAAGCGCCTCGACTTGAGCTTTGTCTAATTCCTTAAGCACGGTGTCTAATCGATCAAGCTCTTTACCTACCGCTTCTGTAACATCCTTATGGGCATCACGATATTGGGCAGGCATTTCAGTTTTCTGCCAATCTGAAAGATTCTGACGTATGCTCTCCACTAAAACTTGTGAATCCACAAATTTACGTCGTTGATCTTCAAGTTCGCGTCGTTGACGCTCTTCTCTGCTAAGCATAATTAATATTTTCTATTTTATATTCCATACAAAAAGTATAGCTTAAGAAGTCACCCGATGATCAGTAAACGCATCATTCAGAAAATCAAAAAGACTACATTTCGCCGCTTTATGCGCAGAATTCAGTTAAGAATTACTTAAGGTCTTCCTGTTAAAATAAAAAACACATTGTTTTAATGATAGAAAAATGAAACAGGTCCTGACTGGTATATTGACAACACTCCTATTGCCATTTACTGCTGCTGCAAGCGTAGTGATAGTAGCATTGTTACTGGCCATGCTTGCTCTCCTTTCTCCTGTTATCCTTATCGGCGGTGCTTTATGGTCTGCTGGAAAGTTATCTGAAAAATTCACAAACTGGCTATATCCTCCTCAAAATATTATGACGTCAAACCACGGAAATGGCCCCATAATTACCTCATTATCAACGACAGGCATCCTTTTCTTTTTGCTCATTGCACCGGTTGCTGTGGGTTCTGCGGCAACAGCTGCCATAGTTTCTATTTTACTTGTACCCGCCCTGGCAGTAACTGGTGCTTATAAAATTGCTGACTCAACAATAAATTATCTCTATAAGCTACTCCGTTTAAACAAAGAAGAAGCTCGAGTAAAACACAGCTATAGTATATTACCGCACGATTTAGATGAGTCCACTGAAGGTCCCGAAGACGTCTTGAATTTTGATCCCTTATTTCGACAAGCCACGAATAACGTGAAAAAAAGGCATGCTTTTAGCTCCGAAGAAATAACCACTCTGACACATGAGGAGTTAGGGCATAGAGCTCTTGGCTACTCAACATCTTCAGATGAGACATAACTGACTCAAAGTGTTATTCTACTCAGTTTATTTTCTTGGCAGAACAACTATCTGACATGGATAATGAGCAATGAAACAATTTAAATTTCTAAAAACAATTCATTTTAAATATCAACTAAAACTCTACAAATTAATGACCGCATCCATTCAACAAGAGATCGCGCATCTCGAATCGAAGAAAAAAATTAATGAACTCACAATGGATGAAACGCATGCTCTAGAGTTTTATGAACAAAGCATACAGACTCTAGTTGAATCGACCTTCCTGCAAATTTATGCCAAATTAGAAGAAGCCTTGTATTATGAATGTACCCAATTGCTCATTAAGAAAAATGCAAGCATATCACGATTTGAACTCGCTCTGAGCGAACTAGGGTACATTATTGATAACACGCATTGGAACATGCTAGTCAATATTTCTAAAATTCGTAATTGCCTCTTACATGGAAATGGAAGATTAGATTCAGACCGATACGGAGTGGACACAAAAGAAACCATTAACGCCCTTAACTCGGATGCAAACACCCTCCTAATTGAAGTAATTCCTTTAAAAGATCATAAAGAAGGAATTTCTAAAATAAAACTCAATGAGCCATTTCTCCGCTATTGCTTTATTGAAATAAAAGACTTTATCCATTCTCAAAAATAGAGGTTTAACGTACGCTCGCTCCTAAACATCCCAAGCATCGCGATGAACTCCTATCAAATTCAATGAAACTGAATAAATAAATATCCATTTGATCAAATAATAATCTCATACTACAATAAAATTGCATTTTAACGACAGGAGGTCATTATGAATCAAACAATTAAGCTCGTGGGGATTGCTGCAACGCTAATAGGTCTAGGTGGTTGTACCACGACTACCGTGAATTCACCTGGATACCGCGCCAATCATGTTTATTCTGCTGGTTATACTCCTCCAGGATATACAACTAATTATTATAGAGTAGGTAGTTATGGAGCTGGCTGGCATGATGGCTATTATGATAATCCCTATAGCTCATATGGTTATAGGCCTAGCTATTACTCTGGAGGAAGAGGATATTACTCAAACAATGTCCTCTATAATACTGGAAAAACAAAATATTACACCGGCTATAGAAACTATAATAAGCACCACGGTTACTACAACAATAATACCTACGTTGGATATGGTCATACCAAGTATTATAAAGGCAACGTAGGGTATGATAATGGCCAGGTACAATATCAAAAAAGATATAGAAATGGTCAGCTAAACTATCAAAATGGTCAAGTTAATTATCAAACTGGCCAGCCGAACTACCAAACAAAATATAAGAAAAGCCAGCTAAATTATCAAAACAATCAAGTTAATTATCAAGCTGGTCAACCGAATTATCCAACACAATATAGAAAAAGCCAGCTAAATTATCAAAATGGCCAGGTAGGTAATCAATAGGATGATGATAACTCCATGCTGGGCTGCACTATGTTTAGCCCAGCCTACTTTGTTATTTGCAATATGTGAACGGTCGTAGTTATATAGTTTAAATTGTTGGGTCAAAATGACCCAACCTACTACTTCCTCAACCTTCCAGTCTTGGGACTATCAGGAGATGTATTATGACAATTCACATGCGTAGCACACATAATCACGGGAGAAATTAAGCGATATTATTTTTTAGCATTTTATTACCAGGAATGAAACGATTACAAATATATATGATATTTCTTGGGGAATCGCTATTTTGACAATTTTCTGCTCTCGATATAAAGAGGTAAACAAAAATTAAGTAGGTTGATGGCGTTGGGTGTCCTCATCTTTTTGCAAATTTTGTTGCTGCTCCAATTCTGATTTGGATCTAAAAAATCTGATTTCTCCAGCTCTTGCCTGATGGGAAAGCTTTTTGTCAAAATCAAGAATTGCCTGATAAAACGCCGTCGTCTCTGGCTTTTGTAACTTTCTAGGATTATCAACCGCCTCACGTGCTAACTTCATAACCTCCAAATACTTAGCCGCTAAGCTTAGTGTATTATCATTGGCAATGTTATAAATTTGGGCAACCCGATGGGGAACTTTTATTTGCTGACCATCAACTGTAATTGGAGAGCCTCCTCCGAATCCCCATAATCCAGTTCTCCATTTTTCAGTTTTGATTTCGTTTGTGATGAGATTAATGATGAAACTATTGAAAAATGCGTGGTAACTCTTTTGGTGGGAATGTTTGGGTACATACGTACTCACAATATCAGGCTTAGACTCCCAAGGAGCATCCACTTTGACTAGTTGTTTCTCTTTCAAAAAATAAAAGTTAATTTTTCCTTCTTCATAAAAAGGCTTAAATTGCTCCCAATGTCGATAAAGAAAACGAAGTTCAGCGAAGGTTATCTTATCAAATCTTTTCTCAAAGCACATTTTGTAATCAATATTGTTTAAAACAAAATGAAGTTTATTTTCATTATTTAATACCCACATAATGCCTAATTTAGACATTTTTTTGATGAAAGGTGCATTGTCCTCTGCTCGCCATGAAGGAGAAAATTGCTCTAATTCAGGTTTAAAAAGCGTTGCATAAGATTTGAATGATTGGGCAGGAACATAAAAAGGATCGCTTGGATTTGATGAGTCCTTGAGAAAAATATCAATATAAGGATCAATAGTAGCCTTGTGTGTTCCATTAGCAAGTCGAGTAGTAAAATCATCTCGATGCTCACTTTGCAAGGCATTAAATAACATGATACGGGCACCATTTATACCATAAACCAGGTCGCCAGCTGTAAAACCATCGGAGATTGCGTGTAAGTCCGCCTCCATAATCTCAGGAATAAATTCTTTCCATCGAAAAGGATAGTGAGGTACAGATGGATCATACACAACCCGCACCACATGCTCGTATTCCTCTTGAATTTGAGCAGGAATTTCATCGTCACCACTCAGATTTGTTAAAGACTCATAGCTTTTTCTTAACTCATGAATCTCATCCAAAGTTGAGTCTTGATTTTCATCCAGAAATTTCGCCAGTTCATTTTTTCTCATAAAAATAAAAAAAAACAAATTGTATAAATATTATAGCATTTATTTATTTTCATGCATGGTCGTCTATACCCCCATAATGGGATTTCTCGCATATTTAGCGACGGTTCTTAGGCGTTTTGGTAGTTCATTTAAAAATGAGATATCTAGTCCATATTAACCAATGAGAATCTCATTGTTGGTGACAGAATAATAAAGAAATTAACCCCATATTCGTCATTCCTGAATGTAGGGTTTGGATATTCTATTTTCGATCTTATCAGGTTAGATTGATACTTGTATCGTTGAGGCCATCATGAACAGGAACAATTTTTGACTCCTCTGAATTTTTAGGAGCATAGATACTTCGAGACAGTAATGGCGATGTTATTGGTTTAACCGAGGACGGCAACTTAGATGCTGCTTCTTTATCAAGTAGGATAGTAACGTTTTTATGAGCATATAAAGCGGTTGCCGGAATATCTTGAGTCGGTGAAGAAGCCAGATTAACAGCAGCAATAATATCTGCCTTTGCTGAGCCTGACGCGAGCAAATAACACGCTTTACTGTGTTGCAAAATCGTTCTAATACCCATTGTTATTGCATGGGTTGGCACTTCATCTTTTGAATTAAAAAATCGCTTATTCGCCTCGCGAGTCTTATCATCTAACTCGATTAATCGTGTTTTAGAATCAAATGAGGAGCCCGGTTCATTAAAACCAATATGGCCATTCACACCCAAACCTAAAATTTGAATATCTATTCCACCGACTTCTTGAATCTTCTCTTCATATTCTTTCGCATGCTGTTCAATGGACTGAAGTGGAACAGTTCCATCAAGCATGTGAATATTCTCTTTTTTGATATTAACATGATCAAAAAAATGATGATGCATGTAGTAATTATAAGATTGAACATGGGTTGGTTCTAACCCTAAATACTCATCTAAATTAAACGTGATGACTAATGAAAAATCTAAATTTTCCTCTTTATGCAGACGAACTAATTCTTTATATAAAGGTTCAGGAGTACTCCCTGTTGCCAGTCCCAAAACGGTAGGTATTTTTTTCTTATTATTTTCCATGATTGTCATTTGAATAGCTCGAGCAGCTTTACTTGCCATGCCTTCAGATGTTTCCCTAACAAAAATGCGGCTAAACATAAATATTTTCTCCGAGAATTCGAGGTGTTATATCCGATATAAATAGGAATTTAGAAGAAAGACGATCAATATTAATTAAAAAGGTCTTCATTCATCTCATTCCCATATTTTGTTACAATTACAATGATGCAGGATGCCAATGAATCATAAAGAAATTAATTTATCGACATGCGATTTTAGCCAATTTAGCAGTGAAACTCTAGGGCATTTCCTGATGGGGTCCGGGTTCTAAAATATGTCTTTAGAACGCTGACCGAATAGATTAAGCGCCCAGCAATTGTTTGTGGAGCTCAGCCAAGGAGGGTATTAAATGCTAATTAAAAATATTTATGTCTACAACGATGCCGGGATTAAAGAATTAAAACACGTGCACGTTACTGAAGATGGGTCAAGGATAATTTTCAATATTGATGCTAATTTATCATCTCTCCAAGAGGAGAAAATAATTGATTCTAAAGGCTGTTATTTCTTCATGCCAGGAATGTTGGATTCTCATGTTCATGGTCAAGGTGGTATTGATTTCGCTGATTTAGGCGATGAAATAAGTACTGAGGGCTTGGAGCGTATTGTCAAAGCACTAGGAAGAACAGGGCTTTCTTATGCATTAGCAACTCTAGTATCCATGCCTATCCCCGCCTTAAAAAAATCACTGATACAACTTAATGATTTCATTCAGAAACAAGAACAGAATCCTATCCCAGGCTGTACCCAGATCCTTGGTGTGCATTTAGAGGGCCCCTTTATCTCAAAAAGTTGCAAAGGTGCTCATGCTGAAGAGGCACTACAAAACAGTATTTGTATGAAGCAATTCAGGGATATTATTGACGTAGCGCCTCATATTAAACACTGGAAAATAACAATTGCGCCTGATTTATTAGGTGCAGAAGATTTTATTAAACAGACAAAGGCACTTGAGCAAGAAGGTATTTTCGTAAAAGTATTTATTGGCCATTGCAATCCGGATGATAAGGAGATCATTGGCCGTGCTATTGCAGCAGGCGCTTGTGGGTTTACTCATTTGGGCAATGGCTGCCAAGAATCGTGTAGCAGAGAAACACGCCCCCTTACTTTAAGCGACGCCAAAAGCCATGTAGTACAATGGATACTTGAAAATCCTGAGCATTGTCCGTCTGGGGTGGAACTCATTATTGATGGGGTACATTTATCCCCCTCATTTATTTCGCTCATTCAAAACGCGGTTAAAAACAAAATTATACTTGTGACTGATGCCTTAGGTCCTACAGGTTGTAACGATGGAACCTATAAATTAGGAAGTTTGGATATTCGTAAAGAGCAAAATAGTTTCTATTTGGCAGATAATGAAGGTAATTTTCTGATGAAAGAAGGCAGACTATCTTCTGGGGAAAAAGGCTTTGTAAAAACACTCGCAGGCAGTGCAGCCTCATTATCTTTTTGCGCGCAAAAGTATTTTGAATCGATGCGTGATGAACCCCTAGAAAGCCGCATGGATTTTATGTATGCAGCACTTATCACTAACCCCAGAATGACCTCCTTATCGAAGAAAGCAATCCAAAATTTACCCGATAAAAAAAATTTCTCTATTTTTAATCAGAGCGGACAACTTATTTTGAGTTCATGCCATGGTAAAGTAATTGAGCATCAGCAATTACAATGGCCAATATCAGGTATGCTCAATTATGGATTTTTATCAAGACCTTCTACTATTGAAAACAACGGTCCCGAACAAGAAAGAAGTTACACCTGTAATTAGGGTCTACAAAAACCTGAGGGATCGTCAGTTTTTTGATAAGAAAAACTTCCACTAATTTTTTGGCTTACGTACCGCGCATAAAGCCTGAGAGATCCTCACAAAATCGAAACAGGAAAATACATATTCTACATTTACAGCTATACCTAAAAAACTGTCATCCCCTGCCTTCGCAGGGATGACAGCCTTTTTGACTTCGATATAGGGCGTCCATTCCTTAGGCTGGATGGATTCAAGTAACAAATGAATTCTACCTGGTTAAATTTTGTGAGGATCTCTCAGGCATAAAGCGCAGTACGTAGAGAAATTTTAAATGAAAAACTGACGATCCCTCAGGCCTACAGCACAATATTGCTAACCCAAGAAACACCTTGGGTTAGCCCCATTTCCTATTAGGTCTGTAAAAGACCACTTTCAGAACCACCTACACTAAACGTAAGAGCTGAAATAGCGCCAGGAATAGAGGCGATACTCGGCAAAAAGATGGTCCAGGTTATTCCATTATCCAAACTTTGATAGGTTAAAGGAAATGTATTCTCCATTGCGTCAACATAAAAACCTACAGCGGAACATATATTATTCTTACACGAAACTCCGGTTAATCGGGCATTCTCAAAGCCTGCAGGAATCCCGCTTGTGGGAGGAAATATAGCTTCTGACCAAGTCACTCCATTATTTGCACTGAAATAACTCACAGGTAATTGTTGATCAGCACCGTCGGGAGTTTCTCTAGTATAATACCCTACTGCAGAACAACGAGTCCCTGCACAACTTACGCTATTTAGAAACGCCCCTCCGTTTCCAGGTGGCAGTGCAGCTGTTGAAAGAAACCTTACTGAAGACCAGGAAATTCCACCATTTGCACTGGTATAACTTAGAGGCAAGTCGACGTTAGAATCTGCTGGATTAGGACTCTCACCTACAGCACTGCAATTAGTTCCAACACAGCTTACACTCGTCAACCTGGCACCACCTACATATCCAACTGGAAAATTAGCCGTGCTTGGTATGATTGCTTCAGACCATGTTACGCCATTATTCGCACTATAATAACTCACAGGTTGTCGATCACCTGTAGCGTCATTATAAAAACCAACCGCAGAACAATTTGTTCCAACACAACTAATTGAGCCCAGTCTCGCGCCCTCGTTTCCAGGTGGAAGAGCTGCAGTTGAAAAAAACGTAGGCTGAGACCAGGTGACTCCATTATTAGAACTCCTATAGCTCAGTGGATAAGCATTTCCAGTAACACTGTCTCGCCATGTTCCTGCACTCACACAATTGCTACCCACACAACTCACAGTAACAATGAAAATCTCATTACTTGTCGCAAGAGGACCGGTTCGTGCAAAGAAACTAGGCGCAGACCAGCTCGCCCCTCTATCTGAGCTTGAATAGAAAAAAGGTAGAGCGTCGTCTACTTCTCCGAGAACCGCACCAATGGCAGTACAGAGATTGCCATTGCACCCAACAGCAATAAGTGCTGCTTGATTGCCGGGTAGACCAATAGTTGGCGGTAATACTGGAGTAGGCCAGGTAGCGCCATTATTATTACTTATATAAACAAGCGGAAATCCTGAAGTCAAAGTTCCATAGCCTCCTACTGCAACAGAAATTTGAGTTTCAGGTGGGGCATTGGTTACAGTGACGTTTAACGAATTAGCAGGTGTTGGGCCGGCACAAGTTTTACCCCCAGGGAAGCAAGCAAATAAATGATGGTGCGGATCAGGATCATTACGATTGACCGCGCCAGATATTTTCAACTTTAAAGTACAACTTTGATTAATCGAACCATTTGGACCTAAATTAAAAAAAAGTGGGCAAACAGTCGCGTCTGTTGGCTCGAGTATTTGCGTTACATTGGGCGGAAACCACTTAATAAAATTATTAAAACGCATGGATAAGGTGTTGTTTGTCACCGTATATGCAGCATTCACGCTTCCTCCCACAGGAACGGTGGTAGGTAAAGTACCTTGGGGAGCAATATTGAAAGGTAAGGCAAAACTGGCCATTGAAGTAACAACCCCCAAAAAACCAACCGCGCACAAATGATATTTATAGTTCATTGTTCATCCTTTGATCGATGCTTAAAAAATTAGCTACTCGAAAAGCACATCTTTTAATTCAAGTACTGATGCCCAAAGCTCAAGACACTATCAATTGAGTGAGAAGAATGAGTTAAATCACTTGCATGACAATTTAGATCACACTCAAAACGCCAATCATGTCCCTAAAATTTAAGCATCTGAAGTAAATTTTGTGCTTTATTGGAGTCTCCATAAAACCAAACTAAGTTTTACATCTCCTTTAAATCACAAAAGTGATTTGTCCTAATACTTCGTTAGTATATAAATGAGATTGTGATAAATTATTAAATGTTGCAACTCCGTCGATTGAAGCATTTCCAAGCTCCACTTTACCAAAGTCAGAAAATCGATAGCCCACACCTACACGGATATGATTGGTCACCTCATAATCTACACCCGCCCCTACTCTGTAAGAGAAGGAGGTACGCGTCTCATCCTTAAATTGATTACTAAAGGTACTAAATTCCGGTACAATATTGACCGTGTAATCTTTTGCAGTATTTGAACTAACCCCAATACCTCCTGAAATGTACGGATGGAAAATCAGCGATTGATACATGAAGTTATACAAGAGTTTGTTTTCAAATAATACTTGTTGTGCCTGTATATCATACTTATATGAAAATGAATCAAATATTAATACATCCGATGCGCCTTGTGTCACAACACCTTGGGTATGAAACTCCATGGGTTGATAATAACTAAATCCAGTTTGTAAAAACCAACTCGGATTTAATAGAACTTCTATCCCAAGCGAAACACCGTATATAAATCTAGATTGATCCGTATTGTCGGCAGCATAACTAAAAGACTCATCTTGAACAGGATCGTCAATAGAAATAAATTGTGACTTACCTGCATCGTCAGTGAATGCCGCACCTAATGATACAGTTGCAAAAGGACGCCAACTCATTGAAAACCAGTCAACTTTTTTTTCAATCTGATCTTTCCAAACAGCATGCTTTTTTACTACTGGCGACGTTGCCGCAATACTTGGTTGAACACTAATAGAAGTTAATCCAAAAATAGCTAATGCAAATCCATATTTACTCTTTAACAATTTCTTCATCCTTAAAAAATAACCACACGAAAAAAAGTGCTTTAAGCAAACTTCTTCTGCTAAGAACAACAACGAATTAATTTAACAGAGATTTTGAAAGAATTATAGGTGTACCTAAAATAAAAAAATACACTATTAATTAATAAGTTAAATAATTTTGATGCACTTTTTTTAATAAACAACTAAAAAATCATCAATAATATTCAAGCATCACAACCTATTTAGCTGGTTTTAAATATACCAAGCACAAAATGCCAGCAGTCAATGCAGTGATACCGCATAAAATAATGGGGGTAACAATTGACAAAACAATCAGAAAACCACCAACAAAACAAATAATCGCGTCACCTAGAGTACGCAAACTTAATTGCGCACCCATGACTTCGCCCTGAATGGCGGTATGAGACATGTTTGAGATGTGAATCGTCATAGTAGTTGTAACAGTAGTGATACTAAACCCAATAAGTGTGAACAATAAAAATAGAGCTGAGGGGTATTGAAAAGCAACCATTGCTGCAAAAATCAGGGCAGTGGCCATCATAGCCACGATTATTATTTTATGAATGGGCATATGTTTTGAAAGATAATGAGGAAGCCATGCAGCACCTAAAGCAAGGGCGGCTGACAATGCAGCGTTATAAATCGCGATCATGCCTGGAGACATGAACCATTTTCCGGCCAGATAAACCGGGCCGAATTCGTAAAACATATCCACTGCAAAGGTAAACAGTGTACTGATGATGAGCAAATGGATTAAATGAGGATGATTTTGAAATAAGAGCTTGAATTGTCGGATAATATTGAGTTGGCCCAATATGGATTTTTTTTCAGGTTTGGATAGAGTTTTATGTTCTGGTAATTTCCACCAGGCAAGGCTCAGTGTGGTAATTGAAGCGAATGCTGCAAAAGTAAAAGGGAATGACCATGAAAACCAGGGAACAATATTTGGGTTTGATAATAAACCACCCATGATTGGTCCAATGATGTAGCCAATGCCAGCCATGCTGTTAATTCTACCAAAGCTGACAAACTTGTTAATTGTAGTTAATTCTGATGCCAATGCCCTTGCAACAGCAAAAGTCCCCTCCATGAATCCGGTTAAAAAGCGGCTGAATAATAAGAGCCAGAAACTGTTTGTCCAAAATGCGATGACAGTCAATAAATACCCCAGTATGCTTCCGGCCAAACTGATGACCATTATTTTTTTGCGACCATACAAATCAGAATTTCTTCCTAGAATAGGAGAACCAATAAATTGCCCCAAAGGAAAAATTGCAAGGGTTAGTCCCAGCAAAATACGTCTGCTCGTTTCACTCCATTCCGGAGAAATAATTAACTGATCCGTAGATTGTAAAAACAATGGTGGAAAAATGGGGTAAGCAATAGATGAACCAATAAAACTAATTAAGACGATCAGTAAAATAATCCAGAGTTGTCTTTTTTCTTGAGCTGTTTGTGCGTACATATTCATTCTTGGCCCTTGGGATTATGGAGCGGCGAGCCGACTTTAAAAGCAAATTTTATTGAAAATATTGGCATTATGGAAAATTTTTCATCAATAATTCTAACTTTTTTTTCTAAATAGTGCGATATTTATTTTTGTTCCTGATGAATTCTTAAGTCCAGTTAACTCGTGCATTCATTCTCAAGTGATGCCTTAAATTGCTCTACCCATAAATTATCCACATAATTTGGGAGCACTATATTTTCTGCTGATCTCAACGTTTCTGCAAAATGCTTATATAAATAAGGGCGATAATAAACAAGGTCTGGAACCTCCAAACCAATTTCCTTGGCTTTTTCATCATTGACTCGCACTCGTAATATCTCTTTAAAATGGGTGTTTGCCTCAAAGTGCAGCATCTCTTCATCCGACATCACTCCACCTTGAAAGAGAAGCGTTTTCTTACTTGCTGCAGATAAACGCTCAAAATAGTCTTTTTTCTTTCCCGCCAGATAGCGTTTGGCATTCACATGATTACCAATAAGCAATGCAACTTTTGCAGAAAATCCTAAGATATAGGCTAATTGCGCGCCGATCCATTCATGATGCACAACCCCTAAATCTGCCATCTTGTTTTGCTTGGTATCTGAGGCAAAATGCCCTATATCATGAAATAAGCACGCGAGAATGACTTCCTGGCTGTGTCCCGCTTGCTCGGCAAAATAGGCGCACTGTAACGCATGTTCTAATTGCGAAACAGACTCTCCAATGTAATCCATGCCTTCGGAGAGCCACAAATACTGAAAAGCCCTATCAATTTTTTGGTCGATATGATTCATTGTCTTCATTGCATCATTTCACTAATAGGATTAGCGACATTATAAATAGCAGCACCGGCTGAGTAATCTTTATTGGGATCACGCTCACAATCTGGAGGAAATTTTTCTCGTTTATCCTGGTAATAAGCTTCACGTTTCGCCCCGCCTTCAGAAAATCTGCTAAAGGTAATAAAAATCGCACGACGCGGTTTATTACTGCGATTTGCCTCAGAATAATGAGGTAAATAAGAATCAAATAAAATGACATCTCCTGTTTTACATTCAATTGGAGTCCACTGGAAAGTCTCTGCAATTTCCTTTTTAATAGACCCATCCGCTTCTTGAGGAAGAATTACAGGTTTATTCGCTCCTCCTGTAACTACTTGTAAACAACCGTTTTCTAAAGTGCAATCATCAATTGCCACCATCATAGTTATGTGAAATCTTTGGTTAAAGCTAATAAAAGCAGGAGCATCTTGATGCGGTTTAAAACCTCCCCCGCCCGGAAATTTATAGTTAATTTTTTCTTTGAAAATAGAGGCCTGCTCTCCCATTAATGAGGACACTAAGCTTAAAGTACGTGAGCCATTAGCAACCTCATCCATCCCTTTATGATAATCAATAAAATTTTCAACGCGACAAAGCTGGCGTTCACCCTGAGCATTTTTTTCAAAATACTTCATCCACTTTCCTGGTGTTTCAGGCCAAGATGTTAATTCATCACACCAGGTTTGCAGATGTTGTTTCAGATTAATAAAGAGAAAATCTCTCAAAATGACAAATCCCTGTTTTTGCCAAAAACTGTGTTGCTCTTCACTTAATTGATAATTCATGATTTTCCCTTTTAAGACGCTGATAGCAATGTATTCTCAGAAATTGAATCCGAAACAGTAGTTAATTTACCCTCTTCCCGTTCTAACCATTTTGTTAACAACCAACCCAGAAGAAGGGTACTGGCAAGAATCGCCAAAGTCAGATAGATGCCCAAGTGAGCCTGGAAAATAGGTAAAAATACCGTTCCAATAAACGCACCAAATTTCCCAGTTCCAGCCGCCAATCCATGTCCGGTAGCTTTAAATTCAGGATTATAAAGTTTAGCGGGCAACAGATAAGTTGAAATTCCTGGACCAAAATTTATAAAAAAATTAAACAGAATAAATCCGATAAAAATAATACTGATATTGGGGAACAGATAGCTGATGCTAAGAATTAACAATCCCACAAATGAAAAAAGAAATCCTGTTTTCTGCAGTTTAATTAAAGATACGTGATTGACAAAAAAAATGACGACAAAAGCGCCTAAGGTAACAAAAATATTGACCACTAAAGTGCTTTTTAGAACTTCCGTTTGCGCGCTGAGGAAATTTGCTTCGCTCGAAAGATTAAATGCCTGTAAGACGTAAGGAGTGAATAGCCCTATTCCATAATACGATATATCGAGTAAAAACCAGCAAAGACAAAGACAAACAGTAACTCTTATCATTTTTGGCGAGAATATAAATTGATAATGAGTGAAAATAGCACGTCTTGAGCGAGGTTTTAACCGTTGATGAACTTGCCATAAAAAGCTCTCTGGCAGTTTCGCTCTAAATAACAGTCCTATAATTGCAGGAATTGCTCCTGAAGCAAATATCCATCGCCAAACATCGAGTTGAGGATGCAGTTTAAATAAAAGCCACGCAACAAGAACACCTACCGGCGAAGCAAGGCAATTGATAAACATAGCAGTTGCGATAAATTGGGCACTTTTACGAGGCGGAATCATTTCTGCTAAATAGGCTGCACAGATAGGATAATCAGCACCCACACCAAAACCGAGTAAAAATCGAAAAACACAAAGTGAGGTTATACTCCAGGCAAAAGCGGAAGCCAGAGCAATGAGCACAAAAAATACAAGATTTATAATGAGCATACTTTTCCTGCCCAGCATATCTGCCAAGCGACCAACAATGATTGCACCAAATACCGCACCAAGAGGTGCTGCAGCTTGAGTGAGGCCAATCATAAGGGAGGATGGATGATATAAAGCATTAATAAAAGGCTCTGCAACAGAAGCAATATATAAATCATAACCATCAATGAACAAACCCAGCGCACAGACTATCCAGACATGAAGAGCCAGGGATTTATTATTATTTTCGTCCATGAAAATCTCTTTATAAGATAAAGGATATTTGTCGCTTTATTGCGACATGAAGCCCCTGATCTTTAACATAATCACGATATAAAAACAAACAAGTCCCCTGAAAAAACGAACTTACAAAAGATATCTATAATTAAAATAGATGAGACTTAATCAAAAGCAATGAAATAAACACTCTTTGCTCTGAAAAAGGAAGGATAAAATGTTAACTGCAGCTTTTATTTTTTTAGTGATAGTGATTGTTTCAGGATACATTGGATATAAAGGCTCTGATCCTTCATTAACAAATAACGCAAAAATTGTATTTTATATTTCTCTAATTATTTTTCTCATCTTACTACTTCTCTATTTCTTTTCCCCAGCCCCACCCGTTCAAAATGAAATAAAAAATCCCCTTTTATAAGCATCTGTTTCATAGTCACAAGTTAAGCATTTTGGGGAAAAGTCGGATTTAAGTGCAGGTTGAGTGAAAAAATACAGTGATAAGATGGGGGTAATCCTTAGACTAATAGCATTTTAGCCTAACTCGACTATACCTTTGAAAAGGAGTTTACTGTTGCATTAGCAACAATAACAATAAGGAGAGAATATCATGCCAAGCTTTTTAGTAAATTATGGAGGGCCAGCGCCGCAATATAGTACAAATAATCAATCTTTTCCTGGAATATTAGCAGCCTGTGAAAAATTTTATCATAGCCAGCCTAAATCTACAGCGTTTACGGTCAATGGGCTTGATATAACCTACTATCGAGTAGGAATTCATCGGATGATACAGGTAGATTTACCTGATCAAGTTATGGAAGACATGAAATCTAATGATAAGGATATCAAGAAAAAAGCAATTGAAACAAAAAAATTATTTGATAAGGCTAAATCTCATGCCAGTGACTTTAATACTAAAGACTATAAGCTATTAGGGAACAATTGTGTCTCAGCTGCAGCAAACGTGCTCAATACGATTGAACCTGACTTATTAGGAGGATTACATAAAGTCATACCCCAAGTGCTTGATGACAATGTGGAGAGCGTGCTTAAATTAGATGCTGCGGTGGATAGTATTTTAAGAGGAACCATCTTACCTCAACAACACGATCAACAACATAAAGACTATACACATGCGCACATATCCTCTGAAATATGGGAAAATGTCATGACACCCGTGGGTCAACAGCATCAAAAGGAGCTAAAACAAAAATTACAGCAATCAAAGCAGACTGACATCAAACCACAATCTGAAGAGGATGTTGCACATAAAATCTGGGAGCAGGCAATGACCCCTGTTGGAAAATCTTCTCAGTAAAAGAGCACATAGCCTGGGGGCAGGTTCAAACCGGAACCCGGGTTCACACCCAGCCATAAACTATTACAGCGATAGCTTTTTCTTTATAGTTAAAACACTCCATATAATTTATGCTAAAAACCGCTGTTAACCAATGGAGAGAAAAGATGAAAAAACAATTAGTGCAACAAATCGTTAAAGCCAAAATAGCAAAAGGTATGATGCGCTGCAAATGCTGTCGCTACTCCTAAAATTCTGTTAGCCATAGATTATTTGTGAGAATGACCATGAAAAAATTACCCGATCTCAGACTATTACTGGAATACAAAAATCCATTAGTTATAGAACGATTTAAACAGAATTTTCCTGGTTTTTCTGATTCTGCAGAACTGCTGTTTGCCGACATGCTCAAATACCTATGGCTCAGTGTAAAACACGAACATGATTTAAAAGCCAACCCTGGTAATCCAGAGCTCCAATTCATTCCTGTGATGCATGAAGAAATGAGGCCTGTGGATAATATGTGGCATGAATTTATTCTGATTACCTTGGATTATCATGAATTCTGTAATCACTACTTTGGAGAGTATTTGCATCATGTCCCCAATATGCGTGAAAAATTGAAGTTTACTGAAGACGATTTTACCAACCAATTGGAGCTGTTTTTGAATTATATTTACGAGCAATTAGGTGAAGAAACCTTAATCCGTTGGTTTAATGAACATTTAGAAGAAGACATGCTTTCAGATGTTGCTTAACCATTTAGGTTTGCAAATTTTTGCACGAATCACGAATGGTTTGCACCATAACCTGTAATGCCTTAACGTGCCTTTGCTCCGGTCGGTATGCTAAATAAATTTCATCATGAAAAGTGGGTGTGTTCGGAACTTGGGAAAGTAGCGGCTGATGATGAGTATACACTACTGAACGCGGTAGAATACCCACACCACACCCCGCTGCAGTCAAACTGGCAATTACATCCAGATTCGAGGTAGGTAATAAACGATATTCCTTGATGCCCATTGCCTCCAAATCTTTGAGTAATTTTTGCGTTTGCAATAAATCGACATCGCATAATAAGGTTAACATCTTTTGCTCTTCCATGAGATTTTTATCTTTAGGCTGCCAAAAACCAACCTCATCATCATAAAGCTTTTGCAGAATCAAATCTCTATGCCTCACTGGATTAACAACAATACCAATATCAATGGAAAAATTAATAATTCCTTCGAGAATTTTGCGTGATAAATCATGTTTCAGGGTAATTCTTATTTGAGGATATTGCTCAAGCAATTTGGGCATAAATAAAGGCAAATGATATTGAGCTACAGAAGGATGACAACCAAGAACAAAATCCCCTTGGATTTCATTAACACTTGCTAGACTTTCAGCCCGAGCGGTTTCCCATAAATGAATCAATTGCTTGGCGTGGTTGTAAAATTGTTCCCCCGATTTAGTTAATTTCAACCCATTTTTTATGCGAATAAAGAGACTGGTACCAATTGCATGTTCAAGTCGTTTGACGGCACTACTTAAAGAGGGTTGACTAATTCCCAGGCGTTCAGATGCGCGTGACAAATTCAGCGTTTGACACACTTCGATAAAATAATATAAATCATTTGAGGAAGGCAGCATGGGAACCATCTTAAGAAAGCAATAAGAGCATGTCAAGGAAGTGTTCCATTTACTTGAAAAACACTAAAATATATTTTAAAAACAAAAGCTTGGTTCATGATGCAAAGCCCAGGTTTCGGACCTGAAAACCTTCCTGGCTTGCTATTAAAACCATTTAAGACGGGAAAATTTATTGTCATTTTGAACAAAAAATAACAGTCATTAAGGAAATCTCAATAAATTTAGAATATAATTTCTTATTTTGGATAACAAGGAATCAATATGGCGATAGTATTAGCATTCGATGTATCAGAGACATTACAAACTGGTTCAGAACATGATGACAATGGCCTAGGACAACCGATGCGTGTAGGAAATGAAGTTATTCCAGGAGCATATTCAGTAATGGTTGGCGGACAAAAAACAGCAGAGTTACTTCAACGCGCCCAAAGAAAAGGCATCCCCATCGTTTTAGTAACAAATAATGGTGCAGATTTAGATAAAGAGGTAATTCAACGCACCCTGGATTTTTTTAAAGGCTATGGAGTACATATCCCACCTGAAAACTATATGGGCCCAGAAAAAGATACCGACGGCAGCAAGGTACCAAGACTGGAATCACTTTGCCAACGATTTAATGCAGCTAAAGAAGACATATATTTTTTTGATGATTCCTTTCATAATGTATCAGAAGCAAGAGCCAATGGGTTTAAAGCAATTCAAGTAAAATCTCCAAAAGATTTACAAGACGGCATTACCGAAGTGCTCGATGCACCCTCAGCAACACAAGAAGCAGAAAGAAATCCTTCTATTCCAGGAAACAATTCCAGTTTCTTTACTAATGAATGGGACTTATTTGAACCAGAGTTAAAAGCCTATATTTCTGAAACGACACGTTTGGTACGTATCGAGTTTTTTAACCATGTTCCAACTGGCGAATATTGGAGTATGATGGAAAAACCAGAAAAAGAAGTTATTCTCCAGGATTTCCTCCGGAAAAAATCAAGAAAATATGAGACATTAGATATTGAATTTAGGTCTTATTTATCAGAAGAAACGCAAGGTATTCGCCATAAGATGTCCCCAAAGCCAACGACGGAAGCTTTTTGGAATGGATTAGATGAACAATCTAAAGATCGGTACCTTCAAAAATATGAACAAGCAGTTGGTTATGCTTTATAAATAAAATAGGGTCTGTTTACAGACCCTAACATTATTCATCCCCAAACTACTGCTTTTAACTAGGAACTTAAGACAGTTTATTTACTAACATACCCTCTAACATTTGTGATATAATTGCCCTGAAAATAAACAATTTGAAATGAAAACAAGACCATTTCCCCTTACACTGTCCCCAATAAATAAAGGAAACCGCATGAGTTTTAAGCCGTTAGGTTTAATCGAACCATTACTTCAAGCCATTAACGAATTAGGTTACAAAGAGCCTTCCCCTATTCAAACTCAAGCCATTCCTAAGATATTATCAGGTCGTGACGTTCTGGCTTCAGCACAAACAGGAACAGGTAAAACAGCAAGTTTCGTATTACCTATTTTACAAAAACTCAGCTCAAAACCTCGAGCTAAAAGCAATCGAACTCGAGTACTCATCCTCACTCCAACACGTGAATTAGCCAGTCAAGTACATGAAAGCATCATTCAATACGGACGCTATCTATCGCTTCGTTCTGCGGTAGTTTTTGGCGGAGTAAAAATTAATCCGCAAATGATGAAATTACGTTCGGGGGTTGAGCTTCTAGTCGCTACCCCGGGACGTTTATTGGATTTGCATCAACAACGCGCCATACAATTCGATGAAGTGGATACGCTTGTTCTGGATGAAGCCGATAGAATGTTGGATATGGGCTTCATTCATGACATGAAACGAATTATTAAATGGTTGCCAAAAAACCGGCAAAATCTTATGTTTTCAGCTACTTTTACTGATGAAATTCGTAATCTTGTAAAAACCATTCTAAATCAACCCGTAGAAATTGATGTTACCCCTCGCAATACAACTGTAGTTAAAATCCAGCAAACAGTACATCCAGTTGATAAAAGTCAAAAAGCAGCCTTACTGAGTCATTTAATTCATAAAAATAAATGGGGGCAAACTTTGGTCTTTTCAAAGACCAAACATGGTGCAAATAAATTAGTGAAGCAATTGGCCGAAGCTCAAATTCATGCTGCTGCTATCCATGGCAATAAATCGCAATCCCAGCGAACTAAAGCGTTAGCCGAGTTTAAGTCTGGAGAGTTACATATTTTAGTCGCGACAGACATTGCTGCACGAGGAATTGACATTGAGCAATTGCCCTGTGTGGTCAATTTTGATTTACCGCAAGTTGCTGAGGATTACGTCCATCGTATCGGGCGAACTGGACGCGCTGGCGCCTCAGGATTAGCTATTTCCTTAGTAAGTGCTGATGAAGTAAATCAATTACACGCTATAGAAAAACTAATTCAACGCAAGTTAAACCGTATTGAAGTCGAAGATTTTGAACCCAAGCACAATGTCCCTCAGACCACTATCGGTTCAAAGCCCAAAAAACATTCGTCTACTCATAAGAAAACAACATCAACATACAATAAACCCAATAGAAAACCATTCACAAAAAGCTCAAGAAAAAGTGGCTCTAAAACCTAAATTGGCTGAAAAGCAGTTGTCATTCCTGCAAAGGCAGAAATCCATCCATGATTGAGCACAATGCCAGCATAAAAATGGAGTGCACCAACTCATTCAAGAAAAAGAATTACGAGAAAAGCAAAAATATGCGAATGGCTCATCACGTTTTTTTACGAGTACAGTTGAATCCCAGCAAGTTTCTACGGAACCCATGTCACAGATCTCAGCTGCATTTTTTCCTGGTGCTTCAAATCCAAGTGTAGGGGATAACTGCTAAAGGCATTGCTCTGAGACAGTAAGCAGTGGAATATTGATTAAATAATGGCTAGGCTTACTAGAATATTTAGGTTTATCAAACCAGGAATTATGCTAGGTCAAAAATGACCCAGCATAATTCAATTAAAATTCAGAAGAAATCTTTTTCTCCTGTAATTCAAGATGCTTTACCAGTGCTGTATAGCGAGGTAACACATGATTTAAAGATTGCATTTTAGAAGATTGAAAGAATGGCTGATGATGTATTTCTCCCTTATTTAAAATTAATTCTACTTCCTTGTCTATTTTCACTTCTGTTTCTAACCAACCTGATGAGTCATGTACTAATACCGGTAAGGCAGTAGGCTTAGAAGAGAGAGCTTGATTCAATTGACGGCTGTATACCCTTAGCTGGAATCTAAGAGGATCAGCTACACACGTTTCAACACTATAACCTAATGTAAGCAATTTATTTGTTTCTTTAGGAGTAATGCCTGGAGTAGCAATTTCTTTAAAATCATTAAAAGAAAAAACCTGTGGTGCTTTTTTCAAATGATTATAAACCACTGTTCCTTCATCGCTTTCAAGAACTCTCTGTTTACCTGATGCAGGAATCTGAGATAAACCCATTTCATCCAAAGCAGTAAGAACTTTTAGATCAAGATTACCCTTACCTGGTTTTTTTATTATATCAATAGTATATTCCCCATCCATAAAAGCAATTTCATTTTTAATGAATGATAAATCTGTATCGGCATCCACGTGAGTTATACTGACATTACCTTTTTTGTCAGCAATAATTATTGCCACACAGCCCTCTAATCCTACGGTAGCAGGAAACCCATTTTGTGCTGCTGTTTTTCTAATTGTTTCATTTTGACCCGCAACCCACATTGTTCTAGGTGGTCGTTCGGTAAATATTTTTGCATCCATTTTTGTCTTCTATTAAACACGTTGAACGTGCTTGAAGTATACTTTATTTTGGTCTTTTTGACTAATTATTTTGCATCCAATAATACCCCCATAAGTAAAGCGGGTTCGGTATTATAATTTATCCAATAATGATTTGTTCCGCGTTGCACAACAACATCAAATGGTTTCAGTTTTACTTCAGATTTATCCAATAACAGAGTTACCTCACCTTTTAAAAGAACAACATAATCGATTGTTCGAGTCGTATGCATCATAGGATTAAGGCGAGTATCAACACGACAATGGCTTGCCTGCACAGACGCAAAGACTTCCGCTGCTTGTTTTTCAGCTTCTTCAGGAGATAAATTCTTTTGAAATGGAGGAATTTCAAAAAATCGAAATAGTGTACCGTGAGTCGAGGCTTCTAAACGCGTTGGTTTTCCAGGCAAAAGATTTTTTCCATGAAGGGAGGCAGGCATTTCTTCTGTTTCCCAGAAATCAATAATACCAAGAGGGCCCACACCTACTTCCCGATCTTCTGAAATAAACGATTTTCCATTTTCTCCCCTTTCGGTAACGATGCAACGAAATTTCTTTTCCATTATTTTCTCAATTCCTAATTGTAATTAATAATATAGCTACAAATCCAAAATTAGTTTCAATTTTTAATTATTAGAGAGGAACTAAAGATACAATTTCTCAGCGCCCTGAAATAGAAATATGTTTTATTTCTGCTATTCTTCTTTAAGAGATAATAAAAATTCAAAGGAAGAATCATTATGAAACGATTACCTATCGCCGCTGCTTTATTGGCAGCCTCCTCACTTAGCTTTGCTGCATCGATTTCTTCAATGAGTAAATCGGAAGTAACAGAAGCCTTAAGTGATAAGACTGTCACGACCATATCAGCCGCTACACTCAACGATAAAGTTCTTGCCAATAGTTTTACTGGCTACTTTGGTAAAGATGGTAAAATGATGGGAGGATTTGCGAAACAAACCGAGGGTGCCCCACAAAATGATAAAGGAACTTGGCTAGTAAAAGACGATGGTAGTGTTTGCATGACTTGGGAACACTGGTTTAATGGAAAGGAAGAATGTGTTTATTTTTATAAACTGAATAACGGATTGCTGGTTGTAGGAGCTGACCAAAATTTTGAGAGTGTCATCTTAAATTCTGAGATAAAATCAGGTAATCAAATTGCAGCCAATCCTCAACAAAACCAATAAATAAATTATGTTCTCTGATTGTCGTTTAACAGCAATCAGAGAACTTACAACTCAATAGACTCGCCTAGCTCCTGGATTTTAACCTCTAACTGACGACAAAATTCTTCTTGCCTGCTACTTCTTCATTCGTATCCACTTCTACCGATGTTTTTATAGCTACAAGTTCATCTTTATATTGCTTAAAATTTCGAGCAACATCTTTTTTAGAACTATCCTCTTCGATAGTTTTATAAGACTCCGAAAATATTGAATCCTCTACATCGAAAATCTTTTTACCAATAAAATAATTAATTAATGCTTTAAGTTCATTTACCGTCCCAGGAGCTACTTTCATTAAGCACTCATATTGAGTAACAATCTTAACAGCATCATTGATTAATTCTTGCTGTGCATCATGTGCTGAAGAATTTGGATTTTCCAAATCCTTGGCCAAAAGAGCTCTTAATTCTGCCTCCAGAAGAAATGCAGCTCTTCCTGCAAGATGTTCTTGTTCATAACCATATTTATAATCAAGATTTTTCACATTCTTATAAAAGTGTTCTACTGCTTGATGCACTTTTGATTTAGGCATACATAATTCCTTAATTTTATTTCTGATCCCACGCATAAAGCTTGAGAGATCCTCACAAAATTTAAACACGAAAATACATATTCTACGTCTTCTATTATATCTAAAAAGACTGTCATCCCTGCGTAAGCAGGGATGACAGGCAACAAATGACATTCTTCCTGGTTAAATTTTGTGAGAATCTCTCAGGCATAAAGCACCGAATGTAGACTTTTTGATTCTATATTATTCGATTAGATCACATTTACCCTGTTTTATAAAGAATTACAATATGTCATTTAAGGTTCCCTTAATGATGCTTCTATATACTTGCGACATTTTGTCTTAAATAAATGATTCTACAAAAATCGAGGTGTTCTTATGTATGAAAAAAATGATTTTTTTGATGGCATCGAAGAAAATAATTTTGATTTCTTAGATTTTAATTTTGATGACCTCGATGTTTTTGGAGAAAACCGTACGCCAATTCATTTAGAACAAGAATTGAAACAAGATGATGAAAAACTCTCTACCCCAAGTGATTTACTGAGTTGGATCCCTTCTGAGCAATTCGATTTATTTCCAATACTTGATTCGCAATCGCCTCCTCAGGTCGAACATAGCTCCAAAAAGAGAAAACTTAATAATATGGAATTACAAAATAGAATTAATTCTCTTGAAGAAAGACGAGGCAAACTCCACGATGAAGAGAAAGAAGAATTAAGAAGAAGAAAAAATGCCTTATCTCAACGTCGTGTGAGAGAGAGGGCCAAACAAAAAATAGTTGGCCTGGAAAATCAAGCTGAAACGTTGAGGACGAGTATTTGGGAAACAAATAAAACAATTAAAGAGCTTGAAGTAGAAAATAATCTCCTGAAAAAAGAACTATCCTTTTTATCCAGTTTAGCTAAAACAATTCAGCAAATTAGTAATAATTCATCTGTTCAAAACTACTTCTTTCAGAGTAATCCATTTGAAAACCCTTCTGTAACTCGTTCACATGATGATAACAATTCCACTCGTGTTTCATCGGACTTAATACCCATGGACAGTCAATTTCTCACCGAGGATAAAAGTCATTATTTATATACGGAGAATGAAAGAGCGCCTTATTTAGTACATTTTAATAATGGCAAACTTTATAATTACAAAAATGAAGTCATTTTAGATAGTAGATTGCTCTATGTTCTTGATAAAAATAATAATCTTTATGCCGTGCCTTCCAGCTATGAGTGGAATCATTCTTGGTTTTTTGCAGGCCAGCCAGTAAAAGCCGCCGGCTTTATAGAAACAGATAACACAGGTGAAGTCTTTTTAATTAGCAATGAAAGCGGGTACTACAAGCCTACCATGTTGCAGATGTTGCCGACATTGCGCTATTTTTCACAACAAATTAAACTGTCTCAATCTCCTGCAAAATCAACCGTTGTTTACGAAAGTCATGATAGGGCAAATGAAGGGATTATTCTTACTTACAGACTCAACGATGTTGCACGGTTAAATGGAGCGCAAGACATAAACAATGTTTTACATAAGCTTATGGTGATGGGCAAACAAAGTACAAAAAAAACCAACGTAGTATCAGAGGGAATAAAAGGATATGAAACTAAGATGTATGAGGATAATTCAGAAGTAACACTGTCTCGTTATGGTTTAGGCTCCCAAAAAACTTAATCGCTGCACTATTTTTAAATTAACTTATTCCATAGAGAATCAGCAAACCTGGGATTACCCGTAACCCGGGTTTTGCCTCGCATGCTAATTCTCTCCTCTTTTTCCTTAAACCGGATATAATCGCAAGTTCATTCACATGCTATATCGGAATACTGAAAGAAAACATCATTGTACTGAGCGAGCTCATTATGAAATTTTTTAAAAAGTTATATGTGCAGGTTATTGCAGGAATTATTATTGGTATCATTCTGGGTATTGTTGCTCCAGCGCTAGCTATCTCATTTAAACCCTTTGCAGATTTATTCATCAAGCTAATAAAAATGATGATTACCCCCATTATTTTTTTAACCCTTGTTTCCGGCATTGCTGCAATGAGTGACTTAAAAACTGTAGGGAAGATTGGAGGTATATCACTGATTTATTTTGTGCTAACAACGCTTTGTGCCTTAACTTTGGGGTTGATTGTTGCAAATATATTCCAGCCGGGTACCGGAATGAATATAGACCCGTCTTCTTTAAATATCTCCGAAGCACGCTCATATCTTGGTAAAGCAGAGCAAATAGACAATGTTCAGGATTTTGTTCTCAATATTGTTCCTGAAACATTTTTTAGTGCATTTATTCATGGGGAAATTCTGCAAGTATTGTTTGTTGCAATCATATTTGCATTGGGCTTGATGTCTTATGGAAGCAAAGGAAAATTCATCTTAGAAGGCTTCGAGCATCTGGCAAAAATATTTTTTAATATAATCCATGCGATGATGCATTACGCTCCAATAGCAGCCTTTGCTGCGATGGCTTACACAGTAGGCCAATATGGCGCCCATTCTTTACTTGAATTGACTGAATTACTGATTTGTTTTTACTTAACATGCATTGTATTTATCGTGATCCTGCTCGGCAGCGTCCTCTATTTTGCTTTAGGCTTAAATGTATTTAAAGTGATTCAGTATTTTAAAACTGAAATTTTTATTGTTTTTGCTACCTCATCTTCTGAAACAGTAATACCTAATTTATTGGAAAAATTAATTGAATTAGGGTGCGATAAATCAGTGGTCGATTTGGTGATACCAACAGGTTATTCTTTTAACTTAGATGGGACTGCAATTTATCTTACTCTTGCAGCTTTATTTATTGCACAGGCAACTAACTCTGATTTAACGTTTCATCAGCAAATCTTTTTATTGCTTATCATGATTATCAGTTCAAAGGGAGCTGCCGGCGTTACAGGTAGTGGTTTTATTATATTGGCCAGTTCTTTAGCGGCTGTAGGCACGATTCCTGTTGCAGGAGTAGTTATAATTCTTGGGGTAGATCGTTTTATGTCTTCAGGAAGATCCTTAACCAATATGATTGGTAATGCCATTGCTGTATTGATTATTTCAAAATGGCAAAAATTGATTAATATGAAACGAGTTCACGAAAAGCTTGCGTAAAAGAATAAGCCTGGCTGCAAGCAACTGTCTTTTCACATCCTCTGCTTACGCCCCGCTGCTTGTCCTGTTTTTTAGGTAGTAGCCTGGGTGAAACGCAGTGAAACCCGGGTTCCGGTCTTACAGACCTGCACCCAGGCTACACAATTAAGTAAGCGTATTTGTTTGTTGTATTTCTGGAGCTAATGATTTTTGAGAAAACACCACCGGCTTCGATAATCCAAAAAAAGTTCTGTTATAATCTGAAATCCTCATGGAAGGTTCTGTTCCTGTTTTCATCAATCTAAAGAACGCATCATAAGCCCCCTCAACGTCATAAATCTTGGTTGCAACCTGAACATGAGCCATTTTAGAGCTTGGCGTCTTATCTATTTTTGTCTGGCTTGTGCTTAAGTCGACAGTGAGCTGCAGCGGCTCAAATAATGCCATCAAAGGATTTAACGCGATCATGGCGGATAAACTATCCCAAAATTGTAATTTACCATAGAACAATTCCTCTCCCATCCCCCGTAATAAAGACGTTAACATATCTTTGACCAATTTTAACGCGGGTAATGTTTCCTTATCTAATCGGGCAATAAAAGTTCGAGTCATAGGCATTTGACACGTAATGTCGATTGGAACAAGCCATATAGAAAGATTGGGAGTCGTAAAAACACGTTCTGCAGCTTTTGGATCAGCGTAAAAATTCCATTCTGCTTGGGTATTTTCTGTATTAGGGATCAGATCTGAAATATTTCCTGGCACTTTTACAGCACCTCCCATAATGACTATTTTTTCAATTTTTTCTATGCAATCAGGATGAGCAGAGATCAGCTGAGCAATATTGGTTAATGGTCCAGTAGCTACTAGTGTTATTTTTTCATCACTGGACATTAACGTGTCATATATTAATTTAACAGCGGAGTCTGTAACTTGAGAATCAGTCACCAATGGCACATCGGTATCATTTAAAATCGTATTTGCTTCTTTAGTAATATATTCAGGAAAGGGAGTACCATGATGATCCATTGCAGAATTAACACCGTATGCAACAGGGATTTTTGCTGTGGGTTTTAACATCCGACATACTCGTTCCATATTTTCGGCACCGATTTTGGTAGTCGACTCTCCATACGCTACAGTGACAGCAACTACATCCGCATTAAGCAGCAATAAACACAACGCCATTATATCTTCATAGGCAGCATCACCATCATGTATTACTTTCATTGCAAATCCTTAGTATATTTTACATAGTGTATGCTATGTTAAATTCATAAAAATTTCTGCATCCAACAAAATAGAACGAGAAAAAATTTTGGAGCAATTCGCTATCTTGAGCCAAAATGCTGCGATTTTTAGAGCACAGAAACGGAGCATACACGAACTATGTGAGTATCGGAGCGCAGAAAATCGAAGCATTTTGGCCAAGAAAGTAGAATTGTAAACAGCCCCCTATGGAGTAGCGTGTATGCCAAAACTAAATACTGTTCACACTTACGATCCCTTAAAATTTATTAAAAAAATGCACACTAAAGAGGAACTCATTAATGAAAAGGAACTTATTGAATATCTCCATAGTGCATATCGTCACGCTTTAAGGAAAATATTACTCGCATCCCCTGCTTCTTTCGCAGAAACATCCTCCATATATGAGCTTTGTGTTGATGTCATCTTAAACAGCGATGATTTAACCCAGGTCACTGTAAAGTGGATTGATGATCAAATAAATAAAAACAAAGAATTCCATAAATTAAAAAATTTAAAGTCAGATGACCCTGATGCTGAAAAACTCCAATTAATCAAGGATATCACCAAGGCACACCAAGCCAATTTAGCTATTGATGAACATGTTGTTTCTTATGTAAATAGTACTCTAGCTCTTGAGAATATATTAAATAAAGAATATAAATATGGATTTTTTGCAACTCAAAAGAGCGATTTGGCAAATAAAGAAGCTGTTGCGGCACTTAAAGATGCTTTAAAAGAAAATCCAACGAATCTCTTAACACATTTACCCACCTTACGTAAGGGTGAATTAGGTGGGGCTATTAGAGTCTTTGTAAAACAAGGTTTGGCAGATAAATTATTGAATGGCACAACAGTTCATACGGTAAGCGATTTCATAACGGCATTACACGAGCAAGCGCATCTTAATCAGCCCGCGACAGCAGGCGTGTCGTAACCTGGTTGTTTGCAACTGTCTCTTAGTCACAAGTTAAAATTCTTGGGGAAAAGTCAGATTTGAGTGCAGTCCCAACCCTATTTTTTCGTATCACCACTACTTGAATTATTTGGTGTTGTTTTTGGCATTTCTATAGTAGTTTTAGGAACCTCTTTAATTACTGCAGGAATTGTGGGTGTTGTAGTACCAAGACTCTCACGAAAGAAATAATATGCTGCAATAACGACAAGAATAACAATCACGACTAGAGCAACAATTGCAACACTACTACTTGAATCATTTCCAGCCATTATAATCTCCCTATAGTTATAATCCGCAGCAATTCAAGTGTAAATTTATTGCTCAATCCTAGTAAGTATAGGATAAAAACAAGCTGAATTTACATGATAAAATTTATTCCATTATCACGCTATATGAAAATTCAGCTTTGGGAACAAAGGGGAAATAACCTGTTGGTCTCATACTCAAGTTGCCGAAAATTGAGTCTTGATTTCCCCCTCTACAGCCTAATTGACCTAATAGTAAGAGCTATAAGAGTTAGAAAATGGGCTGGGATTAAATTTCCCTTCTTCTTGCTTTTTATCCTCATTTCTTACTTGATCCACTTCTTGAACAAGTTCATTTGAGTGTGTTTCTAGTTTTTGCTCTTGAACCGTTTGGGTTGCTGGTGGCATAAGGTTAATCATTTTTTGTGTACTATCACTTGGAGCAGTCACTTCCTCCTGAGATCGAGACAATTTCGGTGATTGTTTTTGATAGCTCATTCCGCGCTCACATCGTTTTTTTTGCAAAGCCTCCCAGTCTTCTTCCAAGCCCGTAGCAAAACCATATTTCTCTTTAAACCACCTCATCGCATGCTCTACTTGAAAATAGGGTTTGATCAGTGTCTCAGCAAGAATATGTCCATTTCCCTCATCGGGGCCCTTCGCAAAAAAAACGGTCGCTTTCCGTTCTTTTAAATCACCGGTTAAATCAATTGCAACCCACCCTCTCCATGGTCCCATATCCCCTGTCTTAAACGCAGTAAGTGGTTTGCCGTTTCCATCTACTTCAAGTTGAAACCCCAAACATTCAGCTACATAGTTTAAATCCTGGTGATCCGACACTGTCGCTTTTGCCCAAGGATCCTGTGTCATCCGAATTCGAGGATTAAAAGCATAGTGCAATGTTTTATCATTCATCCAAGCTTGCACAAATCGTGCATAATCTTCCGCAGTAGTAGTTAAGGTATTTGCTGCGCATGGTTTTTTCCCAAAACTGCTGTGGTCCATATGTAAAGGGGCAAACACATATTTTTTAGCAAGCACATCAAGGTTTGCGGTATGACCCCGTTTTGCTACTTCTTCAAGAATTTTGGGTAAGTAGGAATTAAGCTCCTGGACATCCGTAAGCTTTTGTAGATTACAATTGAGCGCATTTAAGTCTATGGTGCTCGATCTTCCTACCCCTGTAATATCAACAATAGTATATCTTAGATTCGGAGGATTGATTGAAACATACAGTGTGTTTTCTTCAAAAGAAACATTCTCCGGCATTAAAGCAAGTTTGGGTTCGTGAAGCTTTTCAATCACTTTTTGCAAATAAAACAAAGGTAGACCTGAATATCTATAATATTCTTGGCCAGGTTCAAACTGATGATTCACCTCATTGGTCCAGTTATTTAAATCAAAACCGGTTTTATGAGAGAGGATCATTTCTGGCGTGAATGCATTAATGCGTGCTATGTCCTCTTCATTAATTTCCTCATCTTCTTTCCATTTAAAACCATGTTGTTGACAAAAGTCCTTAAAGGGCAAAATGTCATTAAGCCTCTTCATATCTAAAGAGAGCTTGCCAGCTTCTGCAAGTTTTAATACCAGATAAGTAAATACTGGCTTACTCAGTGATGCAGCGCCAAACACCGTATCTTCATTTACGTCTCCATAGCCCTGGGTTACAGGAGTGTCATTACCTCTCACTGTAGCCACACTTATTTGTTCTATATTGGCTTTCTTCCTAATCATTTCCACATTAGATGCTGTGCTGTTGGACTTAAAGATCGGCGCCACAAAACTTATAAATTTTGCTTTCATGCTGTTCTCCTACAATGTTACCGTTCAATAAATCCATTATATCGAAACACACACCGCAAATTGTATAAACTTTGTATTGATTGGGTATATTTAGACAATAATTTAAAGAAGGGTTATGGGATGATCTGCTTCCATTTCGCTAGATCGAGTTATTTTGGCCAAGATAGTAGAAATGGGCCAACATGACTACACTAATATTAAACCGCATAGAAAATATAAACGATGAACATAAACATACTGTTGGTTGAAGATAACCTCAAATTAGCCAAGTATTTAAAAAAAATGCTTACTGATGAAGGGTATCATGTTGCTACGGAGTCTCGGGGTGATAGTGCTGCCTATCGTATCCTTAGAGAGCAGCCCGATTTAGTGATTCTTGACATCATGTTGCCAGGGATGAATGGAGAACAAATTTGTGAAACGGTACGCGATGCGTACCGTGGTAAAATATTGATGTTAACTGCTTTGAACACGGAGCAAAATGAGGTAACCAGCCTTAAACTTGGTGCAGATGACTATGTCACGAAACCCGTTAAAGAAGAGGTATTAAAAGCACGAATTGTCGCACTTTTAAGAAGACCCAACTTAATCGTAGAAGCTAAAAAAATTCAGTTTGATCATTTGATTATTGATTTAATAAAAAAAAGTGTCCGTTATTGTGGAAACCCCATTGATTTAAGCCCAAGTGAATATGAGCTGCTCGCTCTACTCGCAAAGAATGCTGATACCGTTTTAAGCAGAGATAATATTGATTATGCATTACGTGGCAGAGAATACGATGGTGTAGATCGAAGTATTGATCTTAAGATATCACGATTGAGGAAGATATTAGGTGATGACCTGGATAATCCTTATCGAATTAAAACGATTTACGGAAAAGGATATTTATTTTTATCGGATGCATGGAAGGATAAATGATAAAATTATACCTAAAAACAATTTCAGCCTCTTTATTGATATTATTTTTCATCCTTTTAGGTTTTTATCTTTCCTTTACTTACTCCATACGAGTAAGCGCCCAAAAAGTTCATGACATTTTAGGGATAGGCAATTTTTCAGTACTCGAACACCTATTACTTAAGTCAAACGAGTCACAATGGAATCGATCTAATGAGGAATTAAAAAAATTATTTCCGCAAAACATTAATGCCGCCCAAGTGATTGCTATGAACTCCCTACCCCTTACAGAAAAAGAAAAGGAGCAATTGCTTGCGGGGGGTATTGTTTACAAAGATGAACAGAATCTTATGTTTTTAACCTATAGTCTTCATGATGTCTATGCCTACAAGCGTCTAAACAAGAGCGCTTATGTCTTGAAAATACAAGTAGGAACATCGATGAATGAGATCATTCAAAGTTCAACTTATCTGATGAGAGCACTCATTTTAAATACGTTAAATACTACCCCGTTGAGCAAATGGAATGAAGCATTAGACAAACTCAGGCTTCAGTATCAGATTCCTTTAACACTCACATCAATTAACAGTAACCATATTACTTATAAAACCAAAAATAAATTAATGAATGGTGAGGTAGATTATGACATCCCTACTGATGAGAAACCTATAACAACGATTTATTTTAAAATTCCTAACAGTGACAAAATAATACGCGTAGGTCCTTTAAACTATCCTTACTTTTCACTTCAATTATCAAAGATTCAAATATATTTTGTTATCACAATAACCTTATTAGCTGTTTTTGCCGTAGCAGTGCTCACGTGGTTATTCAGCAGAAACAGTGCAAAAATACATAAGTTAACCCAAGAGTACAGCCAAGGTCATTTTAACTATGATGTAAACCTGAATCGCTTTTCAACTTTAAGAGGCGTCTATGAAAATGTCGTTGCTATGGGTAACAAAATAAATTTACTGATGCAATCACAACAAAATATGGCACGATTTGTCGCCCACGAAGTTCGCACTCCTTTATACACCATACAATTGGCCCTTGACTCGTTAAAAAAACTTAAAACTCAGTCCAGTGAAGAGCAAGAACATATTGAAAGCATCGAAGAAGATATCCAAGAATTAAATCGCTTGATTCACACGTTTTTACTCTACTCACAAAGTACGTCACACGAACTTAAAATAAATAGGGAACAACTTAATCTACGTCAATGGCTTGCGAATTTGTTAAAAACACATCAATCCTATGAAGTAAACGTGTCATTTAATTACCAACAAAGTGACAATGAATTCATCTCTTTTGATCCAAAACTCTTATATCACGCGGTAACAAATCTCATTAGTAATGCACTGAAACACGCTCGTAAAGAGATACTGATTCGTTTGGAATATCAAAATGAATCAGTGATTATTCACATAGAGGATGATGGCCCAGGTGTTCCTGAACAGGATAGGGAAAAAATAGTGGAACCTTTTACAACATTAAATTCAGGTGACACTACAGGAAAACATATTGGGCTTGGTTTATCCATTACGAAATCCATATTGAGTTTACATGATGGGATGCTTGCAATAAGTGATTCAAAGATCTTAAAAGGAGCGAGTTTTAGTCTTATTTTTCCACGAATAACGTGACGCAACCATGTCCTAAACAATACAGATTCCCCCCGGCTCTCTACTCATTATTTAAACATAATTATTTAACCTAGGGCATTATTGAGCTTTCTAATTACATCTTTTTTATTACTAATCATACCCTGGTTTTGCCCAGTCATCTTCATCACAAGTAGTACTCTCCTTAGCTCTATGGATATAAGAAGCATCGATGATTTTAGTATAAGGATGTTCTTTAAATGAGTTACCAGATGAACTTAGGAAAAAATCTTTCATCAAACCTATTTTTGATGTTACATGATTCGATTGAAAAAAATTCTCCATAAATTCCGGATAAAGCGTTAATAACTCTGAAAAGCTTTTATTAAAAGGATTGCCACTCCCGCTGAATTTATCATAAAACTCTAAATAGGCTGTAACACAAGCGTATAATGCTGTTTTCTCTTCTTCATACGCTACTTCTTGAGTGTATTTTTTTCTTAAAAGTGAAATGAGCTGACAGTAGAACGCATTAAACGCAATTGTTGCTTCGTGATTATCGGGAGATATACAGACATAAAAAGGATTCACTAATTCTTTATAGTGAATCGTTATTTTTTTTATGCTGCAAAACGGTACAATTAAGGCTGTATGCTCTTTTTCTCGCTCCATTCGTGCAGGAAAATTTAGCTGATTTTTACGAAAAGTTGCATGAACATCTACAACATAATTAGAAAATAAAGAAGGGTCAATTTCAATAAAGCATCCGCTCCCCCAATCTAATGCAATCTGAAGATCTTCTGACATACTTACCATATGAAAATCATTAGATAAGTTTGTTAATTTGTGCAATCTTATTTGCTCCATGTCTACTACTTCAGGAAGGCTTTGGCAAAAAACGCCTATAAGTAGAGTGGGCAAAAGAAAAACCACATCTGAAAGATGATTATCCCCTCGATATAATGTTTGGATTGCAGAGGAAGTTTTTACAACATTTGAAAACTGTACCCCTGAGAAAGTTTCTATATTTTTACTTGGGAAAAATCCTGGATATTTACAATACATAAGCCGTTTTATGGTATTTAAATTTGCGCAATAATATTCCAAGTTGTCCATAAAATTAAACATAAGGGCGCTTTTATGCAACCTAAATTACATTTAGAAATTGTTAACAATCTGAAAACATTGAAAATTAATAAAGTTTAACTCACTACTATTTTAGAGTAATACGTATAACCTTTTTCAGCTCCTCCGTAGAAAGTTGCTGGATCTGGGGCTACTAGATGTATTAGCTAAGGAGCGATTGACCAAGACTTTAACATGGCTTTAGCAATGGGTAAGGTATCTTTTTCTTGTGCTATAGGAGATACATAGACAAATCTTAAATACTTCGGTGCCGTTTTACGTTCGACCATAACAGCCAAGAGTTCAAACCGAAAACTACCTAATGAATAAGTCGCGATAACATAATATGCCTTTAAATTGCTGCCATCGGAAGCTTTTATCGTTAATGGGCCATCGTTTAAAAATGTAATGTTTTTATTGATAACTTGGGTAAAATCATTTTTCAGGTACGTTACATCAGGTTTTTCTTTAAATAATTCAATCACACTCTTGTACTTGTCGTCTAGGCTTGAAACAAAAACCACCCATGGTTTTTGAGGGATACCAAATTTTTGCACCCCTGAACTATCCAACCATTGTTTCCAGGTACTGGGATATTTAATCGAATATCGATTGATTGGATCATGGAAAACCTGCTCTAGAGCGACATTATCCGTTGATAGCTCAGAGATTGACGAGGGAAGATTTGCTAATTCTGGTTTTATATATGGGGATTCGGGCTTAGTATTTACTTCACTTAAAGGAATAGTTCGCGTACACCAATCTAGGCAGGGAGTAAACTTTGCGTTAATGCATATTTTACAGTCTAATAATTTTAGAGTTCCTACATAATCATTTTTGATAGCAAAAATAAACGATTTTTTTTCTGAACATTGTACTCCCCAAATCGCCCAGTCTGTTACTTCAAAATTAAGAAACTCTATTTTAACGATGTTACAGGCTATGTTCGTTGTACTGAACTCCTTATTGAAGAACGCTTTTCTATCCTCCTCAGAAGCGCTTAACAAATCCAGATTCGCAGGATTGGAATAGATATTGGATACAAATTGGGTTGCTGCTCTCAATATGGCATCAAGTCCTTTTGGTGAAGCCTGATTTAAACTATTATTCGCTTCCACGACGGAACTAAAAAAAAAGAACAATACCATCAAGAGCCATTTCATCATAATCATCTGATATCCATCTAGAGATATAGAAAGTTTATGCAGTAAGTACCAATAAGTAAAATATAAGCTACTTATATAGAGTGATATAATTAAGTAACATATTATTATGACTATTATAATAGGAGTTTGTGGTGAGTAAGGCTTTTACAAAAGAAGATGATGAGTATGCTGAACCAGAGCGTCCAGACTTAGAGTTACCCGTCAAAAACTATATGACCCCTATTGGTTTTGCAATGCTGCAAACTGAATTACGTGATTTAGTTAGCAATGAAAGGCCTGAAATTGTGAAAGTAGTAAGTTGGGCTGCGAGTAATGGTGATCGATCGGAAAATGGGGATTACATTTATGGAAAAAAACGTTTACGTGAAATTGATAGACGCATTCGCTATTTAACAAAACGATTGGAAAGCGCTGAAATAGTCGATCCTAAGCTTCAAGTGGGTCTTACTCAAGTATTTTTGGGCGCCACTGTCCAATACATCAATGAACATGGTGAATCTCATTCTGTCAAAATTGTAGGTCTGGATGAAGCAGATATCAATGCAGGAAAAATAAGCTGGATTTCACCCTTGGCGAAAACATTATTGAAAGCTAGAGTTGGGGAGAGCAGGACCTTACGGGTTGGTGATGGGGAATGTAATTTAACGGTGACAAATATTTCTTACGAAGTATAATTTTATATTTATTAAATAGTTAAATTAAAAATATAGTGGCAATCTGGTGGAGTCGTTGCAAACTATACGCATCCCATTTAATATTTTATTAATATCAATTGTTCATAATTTGAACTTCCAAATTAATCAAAAGCAGCTCATTATGTTTACGTCTATTGAAAAAAATCGAAAGCTAGAACACAGTCGTTTATTAAAAAATATAACGGAATTACATACCCTCATTTATGCTTGCAGAAGCTCAGTGTTAACTTCCCTTAAGAAAGAAAATCTCGTACCGGACGAACTAAGTGATTTGCAAGAAATCAATTGGGATTTATTTGTGCTAGAAATAAATAGTGGCTCCCAAAGAGATCAATTGAAAAATCGTCCACATCTTGATAATGCAAAACTTAAAGTTTATGTTGCGCAATATGAAGAATACAGTGCAATGTACGAGACGATAGTACAGAGGATTAATAGTGGGCATAATTCTTTGAATGGTACTAATGTCGATGCTGACTACTGGTTCGATTGGGATTATTCAGAAAGTGAATCCCGTGAAGAATCATTTAGTCCTAGAAAATAATCGTAAGATAACTCTATAGTCTTAACACATCATATCTTTTGTTTTTCCTTTTTGTTTAACTATCCGGAATTTTCCGGATGGTTGAACGTGATACAAATTCATTTTTTGGATTAATTAGGAGCTTAATAATCTGTTTGTTATTCTATTATTCCCTTTATTTTGGATTATTGCTTATGAGTAAATATAGATCAAAATTCAAAACAATAAACACCCAGCTTGCTTCCCCTTTAGAAGAAATAATAAATGCGTTAGGGCAAACGGAACAATCGGAACCAGAACAACTAGAGCACCTAGAGCATTCAGAGCAATTAAGTCACAACCGGAACAGTCTTTTTTATAGGATAAATAATGACGACAAACTGAATTGTGCTGTATTAATCATCATGCTGTCAGGCATGCTAATTTTTACTGCATCGTTTTGTTCACAAGATAATAATCACGCCATCACCGGGTTATCTATTGCATTAGCCGGTTTCTATTTAAGGGTTGTCGCCGATATCATAAATGAATTCATGGAAAATAATAGCAACTATGTCTATCAATCACACTATAGGAATTAAAATTAACTTATTTCCCCTGCTTTGAGCAATTGAGAGGAGTTAACGCTTCGAGTTATGTACTAACCTTACTGGAGAGATTATCTAAGAAAGATTTTTTAAGATAATCTCTACTCATCAAGCAAACAGGCTACCTAAATTATTTAAGAAGAAAAGTAAAAGGAAGTGTAAATCACACAATTTAACAAACAAAACTGCTAACTAATGGCTCATGGTTATTAGCTTGTGTAAAATTTATATTTTTAATTTCAATCGAAAAATCTTTTTTCCAAAATTGGTTGCTTTTTTGTTCAGTGAAATTAAGCTCCGCAAAAGTTATGTGATCACCCTCTTGAATGATGGCATCAATTGCATCTTTGCTCACTCCTTCAAACATCCAATAACAAACACCGGAACTATTCGAATAATCTAAAGCTTTTCCATCTGCTGAAAGACCCCTGACCCCTAAAAGCCTTCGATCATTGTAATGAGCCTTAAGTCGTTTATCGATTTCCAGAAGTACTTTTTCTCCCATAACATGCGTGTCATGTCTTTTAAAGTACGTATCAGTGGGATTAGCTTTTATTACGATATATTTCATATTAATTATCCTATTTATCAGTAAGGCCTGAGATTTTCTGAAAGATTTGTTACATAGTCTACTTTTACGAGACTGTTAATTGGCCATTGATTGATTGAATATTAATATTTTGAATTGATAGCATAAAACATCCTTGAAAACTTAAAAAAGATAATACTATCATAATGTTATATGAATTCTATAATTGTTTTTACTTATTGACCAATATCATTTTAACCAAGAACTGACTCATCTTTAAAACTCCCTGTATTTATATTTGTTGTGCACATAGATTAATCACGCGTACTAATAAAGAAAATTCGGATTATATATTTTGCATACATGATAACAAGTTATGAACAAATAGAATTGTATCTTATCGATAAAATGAGTATGATTTGGTAGATTATCTATCAATCAATATTAGTTCGTGCTCAGTAAATATAGTTTTTTTGAAAAAAGCACAGAAGAGATAACTCCTCGCCAAGATCAGGTTAAATTGGGCTCCACGGACATTCGAAGAGAACCAGAATCAGGTTGGGACACTGAACTTACAGTATACTTCTATGCAATGCTTACCTATCATTTTAATAAACCAACCGATTTTCATAAAATTATAATTGTCGCTGAAGGTGATAATCAATTCAAAATTAATTTTCAGAAGCCCCAAAACCCATTACTTTTTGAAAAGTGCCTGGAAGAATTTGGTTTCAACTATGATGAGATAGAAAAAGAGGAAATGAACTTTGAAATTTTATCAATAGATTTAGAGAAGTTAATGGCCGTTTTGAATCTCTTATATAAACAAAAATACATTTCTGAGCCGCTTTTACACGACATAAAACTGGCCATTTCTTCTGAAAATCCAGATTTGATTAAATTAAATCAAGCAAAAGAGATGGGTTTAAAAAAACCCAAAATGATATATCCAAGTGAAGCACACAAACAATTTTACTTAAGTAAAAATTTATATCATTATTGCGCCAATAAAAATATGCGTCTTTATACGCATGAGGATATTCCTGCTACTCTTTCAATAATTGAAGGGATGCTTCAAAAGAAGGTTATTCCAAATGATGGTGGTAAGAATGGTAAATCGTCACTTATGGGATTAATTTTAAATCAACACTGTGATGCAGATACGAAACAAATTGCTAACCTTCTTCTTAGATATAACGCTCAAGTAAATGCTATAGATTTATATAGTAAGACCGCTTTGCATCATGCGGCAGCCAGTCGAAATTATTTATGGATTGAATACCTCTTAGAAAATGGAGCAGATGCTACATTAGAAGATTATTTAGGTGACACACCAAAGAAAACCTATCTTAATAGCTGCAAAAACCACGGCGTTCCAATTGATTCTCAAATAGAAGATCTGTTTGAAAAAGCTGAAAGTGCAAAAACTATGATGTTGCGAAGGTTTTAATCAGTAATGCATAATTTAACATCTCCGTTAATTACAATTCGATATAATTAAAGTCAACTTGAATTATTACTGAACTTCAATTTAAATCAGTGAAACGCTCCTTTATAAATCCGGTAACAGATTTATTGATAATGACGTTCAACTATTCGAGGAAGAAAATTTTTAAGGGTGATAGGGTAGATTTTATAAGGCTGTGTGGCGTTCAATTGATAATTTTAAAAAAAGTTCTTGAATTTAAGGTCGAATCCTGAATTTAATAGGATTAATGGCCATTTATTGTTAAGCAGATTAACTATGGGGGGGCTTTGGTTTCAAAAAAAACAGGCGTCATATTCTTGCTGTGCAGCACACTGCTAATGCTCGTGATTGGCTTATTGCTCCCACCCATTCCCCAGCCACAAAGTTACCACCACTTTGCTGAGCAACGTACTTGGTTTGGCATCAATAATACTTGGGACGTGTTATCTAATCTGCCTTTTGCTTTAGTAGGAGTTTGGGGCTTGTTCCTCTTATTTTCTCATAGAAAAATCCAGTTTATAGAGTGCAGTGAGCGCTGGATTTGGGTCGGTATTTCGCTTGGACTGATTTTGGTAGCATTGGGTTCTGGCTACTATCATTTAGCCCCAGACAATCATCGCTTAGTATGGGATAGGCTACCGATAACTGTCGTTTTCATGTCATTTGTCGCAGCCCTAATCTCCGATAGAATAAACAGCCGCCTGGCTTTGTGGTTCTGGCCTTTTCTTTTATTCATTGGTATTCATAGTGTTTTACAATGGTATCTCAGTGAGCTTCATGGGACTGGTGATTTGCGACTTTATGCAGCCGTACAAGCATATACGGTCTTGGTAGCATTCGTAATGCTGCTGTTACCATCACATTATACCCGTTCCCGGGATGTAGCTATAGTTGCTCTACTCTATAGTTTATCAAAAGTATTGGAAGCCTATGATAATCAGATTTATCGATTCTTTGGTGGTATTACTAGCGGACATACTTTGAAGCATTTGGCTGCAGCACTGGCTGCTTTCTGGTTGATACGGATGATGTGGAAGCGACACATTTTATAGTTGCAAAATGCAGGGAAGTTGCTCGTCCACCAGGCAAACGGGATTAATTCCCTAGCATGAAGAAGTCATCCTGCTTGCTGCAAGCAAACAAGATTGATTATATTTCAGGCAAATAACTAACAGGGATTCTCTAAGTTCGAATTTAGCAGTTTTATTTAAATCCCATTTCCCCTACAATGCTTTTCATTTATACAGCCACTTTAAAGAAAACCATGCATGCTATCCAATTAAATAAAAATCACGGTGGACCTTTGCAAGGGATTCATTATTACATGACCTATGGTTTTTATAACCCTGCATTGAGTCAATACGTGCTTCGCGATGCGGCGCAACAACCTAAAAACTACTTTAGAGTGCTTGGATATGAACATTGTGCGTTTGGCATAGGGTTAGACCAAATGTATTTTACTTCTGAGTTTTCAATAGCGCACATAGGGGTCAGATCTTGCCTTTTTCCTTTTTTATATAAATAGGCAAAAGGCAAGATCTGACCCCTATGTGCTCTTGACCTAATGATAGAGTTTAAACATGAATACCAGTATAGTTTTGACTATTTTGGACATAATGAGGAGATGGATATGGGTATCAAAGTTACGATTAAACTTGATGATGCAAAATTTAGAATTTATTTAGAAAGCAATGACGTAACAATTAATGAAATTGAGAACTATTTAAAAAAGCAAGGTTATAAAAACATTGATGAATGTATGAAGGTTGAAGCAAAGACCCAAGAAAAGAAGCCTTCGGGTTATAGCCTACCAAGTTATTCGATGGCATATGACACGAAGGGAACAGAGAATAATAAAACGCTTACAATTGAAGCCTGGTTTAAAATTGCAAAGCACTTTACCGATGAAACTCTTGCTGCAGCAATTGAGAATTTGGTAATGCCTGTACTCCCACCTGTTAATGAGGATATAGAGCCTCCTAAACCGAATATGAAAGTATCTAATTTAAAAAGTCGACACTACATCACTGCATTTGAACAACACAATGCTCCTTTAGATGATGTTTTAAAATTGGTACATCATTTTGAATCAGTGGTATTAGATGTTAGAAAACAAGCTGGACTTGAACATGACACGATTCCAAGTGATGTGAGTGTTGCATTTGCCCATGTATCACCGGCCGTTCATACAAAAGGATTAGCGGTATTTGGTTTAATGCCAGCCCCATCCAACTACCCGAATAGCTTACCATTGAGCTCATATAGCCTTTCTGCAAGTAATAAGTACTAGGGGTTTGTTTACAATTCGCTATCTTGAGTCAAAACGCACATAGGGGTCAGATCTTGCCTTTTGCCTTTTTTATATAAATAGGCAAAAGGCAAGATCTGACCCCTATGTGCTTTATTTTAATACAAAAATAATACTACCATCTGCCCACAAAAAACTATATTTCAAATACAGAACGTAGCAATATATATCAATATGATATATCATTCGTTTTTTTAGGAGAAGCGATATGGGTATTGTAAAAATTTCCAATGAATTACATGAGGCTACTAAACTAATGGCTAGAGCCATGAGTCGTTCAATAAATTCCCAAGCTGAGTATTGGATTAGAGTAGGAAAATTAGCAGAGGAAAATCCCTCTATTACTTATTCCGAAATTCTCAAAATTTTAGTAAATCAAGCATCATTAGGGGAAATACACGATGTTAGTGAAGACGCCTGAAGAAATACAAAAAATGCGCGTTGCTGGAAATCTGGCTGCATCTGTACTGCACATGATAGAACCTTATGTTGTTGCAGGCATAAGTACTGTTGAACTTGAGCGAATATGCCATAAATATATTATTGAAGATTTAAGAGCAATTCCTTCAACATTAAATCATTATGGATTTCCAGCATGCATTTGCACCTCAATTAATCATGTTGTGTGTCATGGAATACCTTCGAATAAAATACTTAAAAATGGCGACATCCTTAATATTGACGTTACGGTACAAAAAGATGGATATATAGGTGATACAAGTAAAATGTTTCTCATTGGCGATGTAAAACCTTTCGCCAAAAAATTGGTAGAAGTCACACAAGAATGTCTTTATAAGGCAATTGATCTTGTACGTCCTGGAACCCGACTTGGAGATATAGGGAACATCATCCAAGGACATGCCGAGAAAAATCGGTATTCTGTGGTTCGTGAATTTGGAGGGCATGGGATTGGTAAAACCATGTGGGAAAAACCCGATGTAATGCATTTTGGCAAACCCAATACAGGCTTACAATTGCAAGCTGGAATGACCTTTACTATTGAACCGATGATTAATTTGGGTAGTAAGGAAGTCAAGACATTAGGTGATGGATGGACTGTTGTCACAAAAGATCATAAATTATCTGCACAATGGGAGCATACTATTTTAGTAACAGATAATGGACATGAAATCCTTACCTTAAGGCCCGATGAGCAATTATAGATAATCCAACGCGCTTTAAAGACTTTAGATTTAAAAAATTCCTCAAAAAATTATCCCATTTTTTAAATGACAATTGGATAGGATGTATAAGAAAAGCTTGGGAAAGGATGTGTAAAACCCAAGAAGAAATCCTGTTCGCAAGTAAAAACAGACTGGATCCAATCAAAAATTTGTCCTCTGCAGAGAGGTTTTTTAGGGTAATTCTACGTTCTTAATATCACCTTAATGTTTTTATTGTAAACTATTTGTCTGAAAAATAATCACATGAGTGTTTATTTTTTCTTATCCTATATTAATTTAAGTAAGGTATTCAAATGAAGACATTTTTTGATCACTCTATTATGCAACCTAATTCAACAATTGCTGCAATTATTCCTGCATCAAATGAAATGCATGTTCTTGATACTGATTTGAGTGGCGGTGATAAATTTACTTATTCTTTGTGGATGGATCTTGCAACTCGTAACCCAGGATTAATGATGCAATCATTACCAGTTCAAAAGACAAATGGTGGATTTGAACTAACCGTTAAAGGTAAAGAAAATATCCATAGCGTCATAGACCTAATGCTAGCATCTAAAAATCCAAAGCATGTAGTATTCGCTGAGGAAATTAAAGAACGATATTCATTTTATTTCGATGAAAATCAAAAGAATATGAAAGCTGATACACCATTTTAAATCAGCGGTATTAGATGTTAGAAAACAAGCTGGACTTGAACATGACACGATTCCAAGTGATGTGAATGTTGCGTTTGAACATGTATCACCAGCCGTTCATGCAAAAAGGTTAGCGATATTTGGTCTAATGGTAGCTCCATCCAACTACCCGAATAGCTTACCATTGAGTTCATATAGTCTTTCTGCAAGTAATGAATACAATTCGCTACCTTGAGTCAAAATGCTGCGATTTGAGAGCACCGAAACGGACCATACATGAAGTATGTGAGTATCGGAGCGCATAAAATCGCACATAGCACATAGGGGTCAGGTCTTGCCTTTTGCCTTTTTTATATAAATAGGCAAAAGGCAAGACCTGACCCCTATGTTTACTGAATATATAATTGGGTTGTATATCGAATTGTTTACTTATTTATGCTGGCTCATTTTGAAAAACTTATAAAAATAAGTCAAAGAAGATCAAAAAAATCCATCTAATTATGAAAATGTTCAAAAAATAATCTATTATATAAAAAAACGTTGTAACTTTGATGTGTCGTTGTATGTCGTATAATATGTCTTTTGCCCATAGATCTGATGAATTCTATTCTGTTGATCAACTTGATGAGAACACTAAAAAAATCATAGTCGATATTATTAGTGGAGCTAAATCATCCCAATCTGATGCTGCAATTGTTGCACAAAATGGTAAAATTCTAGGAGCGTACTTTTCAAGGCCGCACGTAGGATCCATCGAGGCCATGTCGGTTACCAAGTCAATCGTTAGCTTGGGTATTGGAATATTATATGATGCTCAACTGATTTCATTGGATGATCCGATTTTTCGGTTTTACCCAGAATGGAGGCAGGGGGCAAAGAAATTCATTACGGTTCAGCAATTACTATCACATACTTCCGGTATTCAGGCTGACCCAACAACTCAAGAAATTTATGCTTCTCCAGATTTTGTGCAACTCGCATTAGCTGCAGAACTCAGCAACCATCCTGGAAAAGTATTTTTCTATAATAACAAAGCAATCAATTTATTAGCTGGCATATTTAAAAAAATATCCGGATTGCCAATGGACCACTTTATCGAAGTAACATTGTTTAACCCTTTAGGAATTACTGATTTTGCCTGGATGAAAGACTCTGCTGGTAATCCTCATGGAATGGCAGGACTGCAAATTAGAGCAGAAGATTTGCTTAAAATTGGTGAATTGATACTGAATAACGGCATTTGGAACGACAAGCGAATTATCAGCAAAGAATGGATTAGCTTATCAATGAATCCTGAACCACTCTCTAACCGCTTAGAAAGTGGAATCAATTATATGTGTGGTTTGCTTTGGTGGGTAAAGATGCAACCAACGATGTATTTTGCTGAGGGATATCTAGGCCAATACCTTGTTATTATCCCTGAAAAAAATATCGTCGTAGTACGTCAGATGCATGCATCACAGAACAAACAAACCAATACGTTCCCTGATTTTTTTAACCTGGTGACTCAATTGGCTGCTTAACTCACGCATCATGATAAAAAAATGAATTAATCGCCAACCATCTACCCAGATATCTCTCCCTGAATTCGAAAAGGGAGACTCATTCTCTTATCTGTTGAATAAATTCTTTTGAAATCAAATAACACGTATCAAATTGCATGATTTACGTAGATGCATTAATAAGACAATAACTGCTGTTTAAATATAATACTACAAGACCAGTATTTGGTTGATTTGAAGTAAGAAAAATGTAGAGGTTAAAAGTTATGCAATCAAAAGCAAGAGAAAAAGGTAACTTTTTTTCATATGTAACTATCGAAGGAAATGAAAAAGTCAAAAGGAACATCTCTGTAGTATCTTTAGAGAAAGCACCCTATTTTTATTGCTCTTCAGGTACAAATTCCGCAAGTAAAGGAACATGGTTTCCTTGTTATGGAATCAATGAAGGCTGGATTATAAAACCGCCACAAGTATCGTACCCAGATAATTTTTCAGTATTCATTCGTAATATGTTTCTAAGTAAACAAGTCAGCTTTCCCATAGTCGAAAGAGATCAAAAAGAATGTACTAATGAAGCCCAAGTTATCGAGAAAAAATTACAAGCTTTTGCTCTTCGCTTTGGAAATATAGAATCACTACTCTTTTCCTATGCAGTTGGTGGCGGGTATTGGGATACAAAGGATAGCCTTGTATTACGAAATTATCTTGATGCAGTGTATGCGAAAGAACTTCAAGCAATAAAAAATAATTGTCCTGAAATATCAATGTTGCGAAACCCACCCGCTGCTATCAAGGATCGGGAATTTTTCGCCGATTTCGACAATAATCCAATTGTTGCTTTGTCCACATCGATGCAATTACACACTACTTTAAAAGAACAGCGTAACCACATTGAAAATCCATTTGCTTTAAAAATTAAAAGAAATGATATTAATACAAAGCCTCCTTTATTGCCCAAAACAGCCAAGTCCTCACTTTTATCGCACTCCATGTTTTGTAGACCAGAGAACAAAGTCGTGGAAAACCATGCGCCTCAAAATCGGGAAGTGGTAAGCAAAAATTCAACTCCTAGATCGCAAAAAGATTTAACTTATGCATTGGATGATTACCTCGCATTTGAATGGGCTGCTGACAAAAACTGTGTTGCAACCCTTAGCATGCGAAAAGAAGCAGCAAGTTGCTTACTCAAATGGTTAAAAGGTGGTGAGATAATGCTGACCCATGATCAAATCAATGCGCTTGACGAAAAAAGTGTTTTAGGCGACATTTTCGAAGATATAAAAAGATCTGACTTTTATAAAAATAATAGCGAAAAACTCCATATGGAATCGACGAGTTGTAGTTTAAGATAGCAAGGTAGCCTGTATAGATTATACAGCTCAGTTTTTCCTCTTATTAGTTAGCAAGTATCCATTTCCGCTATTAGGACAACCTAATAAACCACCTAAAAGTGCATAAATATTTTTATATGTGTATAAATATTACAATTGCTGATCTTAATCATTACTTAAATCGACTTGCCTCATAATACATCCATTAGATTAATTTTTAAACAGTTAGTCAGCGATGAATCAACATTAATGGAGGCAGATATAATGCGGAAAAAACTTGAAAATAACACTGTAAAAGAGAAAAGTGTAGAATTACCAAAAGTAAATTACTTATGGGTAGGTCCGCCAAAGATTGATTTATCAGGAGCAAATAAGCTTGGATCTGATGTTGAGGATGTAATTGATGTATCACAACGAGCTACAAATACAATTTGTTATTATTGTCTGGATGAGCATGTTCAACATTATCATGATTTATTCAAAAAGAATGGCTGCAATGTAGAAGTTAAATCAATCGATAAATACATTGCCAACATGCAAAAACACGAAGATTTTTATATTCGTGAAAAAGCAGATAAAATGGTAGAAGTTAGAAAAGAGCTTTTAACCGAGCCACGCAATCGAATTATTGATAAAGTAACCTTTAAAGATGCTTTTGCACTCTTTTTATTAGCAACTGAAGGTGGATATACCTTAGATGCAGGTATTAAGTTAGCAGAAGGAATAACAAATTTTACCTTCCCTGCAGAAGATAATTTTAAAGCGCCAGTTGCCGCGGAATATGAATGTTGGATGTTGTATGCATCGCCTCATAAATTAGAGCAATCCAGAATCGTACTTGATAGCTATTTATCAAGATGGGATCATGCCCAAAAGATTATTCGTGAAAAAGTGAGTGATATCGATAGAATTTCCAGATTTCATGGCCAAATTACATTCTTAATGATTGATTCAATTAAATGCGGCTTAAAATCAATACAAAATAATAACTTGGATAAATGGAGATTCCAATTCGATAAAACCAATACAAGTTTAGCCAAAGTAAGTGGTTTTCCTATCATAAAAATATATCGTAATACCCATAAACCCTACGTTGAAATAAAAGAAATTTTATTAAAAAACATTACTGAGTATCTGAAACAACCCCATGGCAATCAAAAAAATCGAAATAAGCTCGTTGCTAACGTAGCAAAAGAACTGGAAACCCTCAGAAATACAGGCCTTGATAACTACCGAAAGATGATGGAGTTAAATAGTAAATTACATAAAGTTTTCGAAGCGCTAGAAGAAATTGATATGTGTGCTGAAAAGCTACCTAAGGATAATGTAAAAATTGATCATCATACGAATAAAGCATATCTACAATTAAATAATTTCTTACAAGGAAAAGCTAAAAGTCCAGTTGAAAATCCTCAACTGATCATTGACAATTTTAGGAAAAAAATAAGTAAAATCTCCCCAGAAATTAAATCCCAATTAGATGGTATCCTTTTAGCTAAGGCTCATGAAGATTTAGCAAATAGAAGAGCGGAGGCTATTGATCATACGGATGAACGTGGGATGACTTTAATCCATTTGAATGTATTATCTGGAAAGCCTGAAATGGTTACCGCCCTTTTGCAGCGAAATGCGAATCCAAATATACAAGATAATGAAGGAAAAACCGCACTTCACCATGCTGTTATATCGGGACGTCGTGATCTCGTTGTAACACTTCTACCTAAAAAGAACGGTGCGAATCCTAATATAGCGGACAATAATGGGATGGCCCCACTGCATCATGCTGTTCAATTGAAACGGCATAATATTGTCAATTCACTTTTGAAGCGACATGCTATTCCTGACATGCCAGACAAACAAGGGCTTACCCCGTTGCATCACGCCATAAATTCAGGCGATATCAAGCTTGTTAACGCAATAATTGATACGCTTGTTAAAAAGGGACTTAGTGTTGATACTCCCGATAAAAATGGGCTATCTCCATTAGCATACGCCGTACAAAAAGGCCATACTGAGATGATTGAAGCGCTTTTGAAAAATGGTGCTAATCCTGATGTGGAAGACAAAAATAATATGACCCTCTTCCATCACGCAGTAAAATCAAATCATCCTGATTTAATCCAATCACTCGTGGCGTTTGGCGCTAACCCTAACAAAACGGGAAAAGGGATGTCGCCGCTGCATTACGCTGTTTTCTTCGGTACTTATGCTGCAGTAAATGCACTATTAGATGTAGGAGCAAATCTTAATATTCCAAATAAGGATAATAATAAAACTCCTCTGCATTTAGCTGTATGCCAGGGAAAGAAAGAGGTAGTTGAATTGCTTTTAAGTAAAGGTGCTAAAACGGATATTGTGGATACGAGTAATAAGACCCCACTTGATTATGCAAATGCAAGAGGATTTACCGCAATCGCTGAAGTGCTTACTAAGTTCCAAGAAGAACAGAAAACTGCAATTTCAGTGGTGCCTGAACCAGTAAAATCTCAAAATCAAATTACTGTTGTTCAAAGTCAATTGGGCCTTTTTGATCATTCAAGAGAGAAAGTAAGCCCTACAGTAGTAACAGAAAAGGTCAGCATGGATATTTTCTAGAAACCGGTTAGGCCGGTAGGATTTGAAACCTAAAACCCTACCGGCCCCATGCACCCATTTGCTTAACAACCGCTGAACTGCATCAGGGCTTATAGGGATGTCTTTTATTTACCTACCTATGAGTATAAAAATTGCAGCTACCAAAGCAACTACAGCGGTGATGGTGCTGGGAATTGCAACTCCAGGCGCCAAAGTACCAAGAGCTACTATAATCAGGTAAACAGCGAGAAGAATAAAACCTATATTTTTGGTGAATCGCATAGTTTAATCCCTTATTAATTATGTCCTGAACAATAAAAAATCGAGAATGAATTTCTGATGACTCAGTATTCATTTCTAGATCTAATATACAATAGCGTCAATGTAAAGACTATTTTAGTAAGCAGGGATGTAATTAAATTCCCTTTAAGGCTATAAAATTCATAATAATCACCACTGACTCATCGATTGAATACTTTGACGTATCAATCACAATGTGCTTGCTTTCCCAAGAATCATAATCACGATTCAAAACATCTTGCCATGTAGGCAGATTATGACCTTCTATATCTGCAATGCGCTCTTCCACTCGACTTTGATGTACTTTTTCATCGGAACAAATGAGTTCAATCTCAATAAAATCTGATTCAGTTTGTTTTGCAACCTCCTGCCAATCGTGACGTGTTATAGCAATCGGATTAACCGAGTCGGCCACCACATTTAAACCTAAGGCTAAATTCTCTCGAGCGACTGCGTAACTGATTAAGTAACCCTCTGAACCTACTACCAATGAATCAGGATAGCCATCTAAGTTAATTAAAGTTTGCTCAATGGTATCTACTCTCAGGTAGGCTGCATTTAAACGCTTGGCTATAATTTTAGAAATTGTCGTTTTTCCTGTTCCAGGTAACCCACCAAAAATAATTAACATCGCTAGAGTGCCTTTTATAAATGTTCGTAGAATTTTTTTATCATTTTCCTTTTTCCTTAAAAATGTGCCACTTATCCCTCACAAAATTTGTTTTTAAAAGCCCCACACTAAATTTTCTAAATCCTGCAAGCTTCTTACTTTATCCTGCCAATCTGGAATTCTTACCTGAATGTTCAAATTGCTATATTGGTGGAGCAGCATTAATGCAGTCAATTGATGACTCAAGCTCTTCGTCAACTCATGTGGCAAGTAACCATAAGCCATTAAAAATGTGTGCAGTAATTGCTTGTCTCCCTGTATAAGAAAAGCGCCAGGGCCAAGCAAATCATACTCTGGCAAACCGAGCATTGCATCGCCAAAATCAATCAAGCCGCTAAGATGCCAAACGCCATCGACTTGTCTGACTAAAAAGTTCATCGGAGTATATTCCCCAGTTAAGAGAACTGGTTTTTTTATCTCTGGTAATACTGCTTTGCTTGAATCAAGGTACGCAGGAAGCTGTTGCAGCAAAGCCGTTGAAAGTCCTTTTGTTCGATGATGTTCTACGCAATGCGCCATTTGCTTTTCAAGAAATTGCGGCCAGCGACAATCAATAGCCTCAAGCCCATTGGTCGGTAAAGCATGCACTTCGCGAATGAGTGCTCCCAACTCATGAAGAATGATCACTTTGTTGTTGTGTGCCATGTTTTCCCAAAGACTCTCTAAAAGTGTTCCTTCAAGCTTGCTGAGGATAAGGTAAGGCCAACCCAATAGTTCACCTTCATGCTCAAGTATAGGCGTCTTGATCGAAAGCGTTCCCTGCACATGCTTCAATACTAATCGCTCACTTTCAAATTGGCTTTGATGAAACGGCGGAAAAATTTTAATGACTTTACTATCCCCATATGCAAAAACAATGTTTGTCCCTTCAGCAAAGAGCATTAATGATGCTTCGTGTAACTGGTGTTTATGAATAATCGCTCGAGCGAGATCTTCTTCAATATACTGCTTCAGTTTTTCATAGTCTTCGAAGGTATGAATAGCAGGGAGTGTTTGATTTAAAGTTGTGGTATCCATCAATTTAATCCTAATCTCTTTAGGGTCTGTTTACATTTCTACTATCTTGGCCAAAATGACATGATTTTCTGTGTA
>NZ_LNXS01000029.1:314329-608626 GCF_001467525.1 Legionella anisa | reverse complement strand
ACTTTGTGTATGCTGCGCTTCGGTACTCGAAACTCAAGCCATTTTGACTCAATCTAGCGAAATGTAAACAGACCCTAATTTATTTTACTATTTTTTGGCCAATCATAAACATTATTAACAAGTAAGTATGTAGGTTGGTGCATTTTGAGCTGAGGTATCGTCAGTTTTTTGATAAGCCCCCCTAACTTTTTTGTCTTGCGTGTGTAGGTTGGGCCTTGGCCCAACATTTTTATATAATTCAATAATTTTTTATTTGTTCTTATCTCAGATTAAAGAAAAGTTGGGCCAAGGCCCAACCTACAGTTCTGCTATTTTGGGGTTAGCAATTTGGGTTTTTGACTCAACAACTCGTTGTAAATGATTTTCTATTGGGTAAAAATGACCCAACCTGCTTGCTATCGTAGTTCAGGAGAAAGGCGTAGGGTTGCTTCTTCATCAATCTCTTTTAAATTTTTTTGTGTATCCGTTGTAGAGCCAAATGGGTTTGAAGGTTTAAATAATATGGCTTGTTCCTCTGGAGAAAATTGCTTAACATTTTGTGCGATTTCCCTTATGGCGTGAAGCGAGCGCGTTAATTCCGATTTTGCTGCATCATAATTCGCTTTCGGACTAGCGCCAAGATATTTCTTTTCCATACTATCTGAAATACGTTGGTTTAATTCTCCAATTTTTTGGGTAATCTGCTGGATTTTTCCGGAAATTATATCGGCCTTTTTAGGTTTACCTTTAAGTCTTTCTTTCTCAGTCTCCAATCTAAATCGAACACTTTCTAGCATGCTAATCACAGATTGTGCCTGGCTAGAAAAATTTGACTTCAGGCTCTCTACAGTGTTTACCCTAGGTAAATAATTTGACGTGAAGTAAAATTCTACATCGATTATATGTTGTTCAGAATTAAATCGTACAGTCCTATTTTTCTTATTTGGTTCATCATACTTATAAGCCTCTAATTGTGAACGATATTCTTTGGCTGCATAAACTTTATTTGCCCATGGATCACAAATTACTGCATCATCGCCCCACGTTTCAGGTCGCTTTGGATCACTAGGTTGCTTTCTGTTTAAGACTAAAAATTCATGATCACCGCTATCAATATCAGAGGCGGCACGCTGAATGCTAAAGATTTCGGCATTAATCTCTGAATTTGCTTTTAATATATAATCGAGTGCTTGAAATGCAAGCTCATGACAACTACCAAAATGAGATTCGGATGAAACCTCAACAGTTGTCTCAAAACGAACCCAATGTTTATCTTCTAATGTACTTGATGCAAGTCTTTTTTTAACACCCTGATCTTTATGGTGCCTAACTTCCTCCATGAAATTATTTAGACGCTCAAATTCTGCGGGTGGTAGCGTATTATTTTCAAGATGAGTACTCCCTCCCGAAATTTTTCCACGTGCATAAGTCTTAGCCTTTTCTGCATAATCCCTCGTTTGCTCAAGAGAAAAGAGGTCCTTGGGCATAACTACTCCTTAGAACCTAATCTAGATTCTAAATTGAGTTCTATTTTTAATTATAGGTTCTTTTTGAGCTTGAGTTAAAAGATAATGCATTGCTCGTTTGATGTGTTGTTACATGAATTTACAGTCTGTAAGTATTCCTGTACTTCGGGTAATTGCTCAGCCCAATCAAGATATTCTCTTAGTGGAACATATTGGCTTTTAGTGGATCCAAAGGGTCGGCTAGGATCGACAAGCTCATCGGGTTTGCGCAAATCAGCTACCCTCGTATTAGCATTAATAACTTGCTTACTTTCTAAGAATTTGATGAGCAAATAAAATGAAAGCGAGCTTGGCCTGTAATGCCCGCTGCTATTACTAATGTGTGTAATAATTCCATTGTTTACCACCCACATACCTGCACAGCGTACGCTTTTACCCGTACTCAATGAAGAATGATGGAATTTTCCTGCTTGATGAGGATGGGTAAGAAACTGATTTTCATTATCCTTGCACCATACAAATGCTGTTGATCCATATGCTGTGCCCATTTTAAAGCTATAATTTTTCATTTGTCTTGAATTTAATTTCACGGTTTCTTCATCGCTATTTTGGGGCTTTGAAACAAGGTAATTTTGACCATCCATGTTTTTAAATGTCGCAATATGCGCAGCCTGCAAATTATAATCAATCAAATTAATTTCATGCTTTTCTTTAGAAACTCGGTTTTGAGTTAATACATCATGATTTTCTAGCCATAGAAAGAATGGAGTAGTGTCATTGCTTGCTATCCAATCTAAAAATGCAGAATTTATACCAAATTCTTTATTCGGTAATTTATTCATATTAAATTCAAATTGCCGATGTAATGGATCAATTTTTTCGAGATAGGTCCCACTGAATAATTTTAATCGTGATGGTGTATTCGATTTGTTGCGTATTTTTAAATGTTCAATCATCTCATTGCGATTAATCTGATGAGGTTTCGCAGTAGCTAAGAACGATTCCAGTTGATTAAGGTATTGTAATTTATGATTAGACTTTTTTTGTAATGACAAAATCCAGTAATCAATACTGCCTTCTAAGTTTTTTCGACTTCCTTTGGGTTTTTGACATAGATCGTCTTCGCGCGCTGCAACAAAGCGCTCACACAATTTTTCTATGTGAGATAACGCTTCTTTTCGGGCAATGATGTTGTCTGCTTTTTTCTTTTCAAGTTGATGGTATTTTATTATTGCATCCGTTATTTCAATAACAACTCGATTCTCTTTAACATAATTTGCAGCAAGTAAAATAGTTTGCCATTCATTAATCGAGTAAATATCTCGGCCGGTTATTTGAGACATTTTAGTGACTCCATATTATATTCATGTACTGTTTTCATATGGTTTTAGATCGTTGATTTTCTATAATAAAACCACTGGAAAAGTATAATAATTGCACATTAAGGAATAATTATGGGCTACTGGCTTTTTTGCGAAGCATATAAATGGAGACAAATATGAGCTTGATAACAACCCCAGGCTGCGTTTACTAAGCTGGTACACAAAAAGAATTATGATTTCACTCTATGTATTTCTTCTGTTGGAGAATTTAGTATGGAGATAATTTTATGCTTCAGATGACTTATAAGAAATCTGGAACCTATTTTTGACAAATGGGTTCCATCAGAGTAATAGGGGTGGTTATGGCGGTCACCAGAGATACAATAGCCTTTTTTACAAAAGACCTCGTATGGATCAAGAAAATAAACATTATTTTTTAGATGCATATAAGGGCAAATTCTAATTGGAAGCATGCTAAGTTTCCCTGCAAAGTTTGATTTATATATTGTGTGAGTCGTACTGCAAAATCCAATAATATTTTTATTTAAAAATCAATGAATTATTCGTTTTAACCATTGGCTTTATCTATTAAAAGTTTTTACAATAAGCAAATTCATGCCAGCCCTCTTTTGTGTTTTTAGACAGACCTCAAAATGGATGACAAGTAATAATTAAATACAACAAAGGCTTAGGGTCTGTTTACAAACTCTAGTAATTTTCACGCCTAAAAGGACCTATTATGTTTGGAAAATTTTTTTCCTATTTTACATTCTTTCCCGCCAAAGTTACTCCGAAGGGAGATCCTACACACAATAATGTGACTCACTTTGCCTTGCTGGCGCTGATGAAACAAATAGAAACTACTTATAAAAATACTCAAATCACATTAAATGAGGAAAAATTAAACATCTGGGGGCAATCCGATGTTCTAAACTGGCATAGACGATTTATTGCGAATCAAAAAGAGCTATTTGCAGCAATGGATAAAGTCGATTTGAGCTGTCTCATCACCAACAGTATTTACAATGATACAGTAAGAAACTGGATTCATGGTTTGTATAAAGTTCAACCAAGAGCTGAGGAAACATTAGTGCAATATTCTATGCGTGCAGCGAATGAATCGTGGATGTATAAGGAGAAATTCGATGAATTTAAAAGCTCTTGGGAAACTTCAAATGCGAATCTTATTAAAGCCAATGCGCTTAAAGAAATAAAAATACTTATTGAGACTAATATAGAAAAAGAGAAATTGACAAATAAAAATAAGAGTGAAGAATTAAAGCACCTATATGAGATTTATCAGCAATGTGTACAAATGGATACGTCAAACAATCCAACTCAATTATTTGATAAAATACATTCCATTTTAATTGCTTTTATTAAAGATTATTTGAAAAGCAACAATGATTCTATTAAGGAATTTATTTTTGCTCAAAATCAGGGGCACGCTGCAAATTTAATAAATTAAATACGACAGAACACCCAGTAATCGTTCAGGGGGTATGGGCTTATCTGTAAACGAACAGACAGATTTGAGTCCAGGTTGAGAGAAAACCATTCCTCATGATTTTCTCTCAAGATAGACCAAATATGGCTGTTCCTTCAATGGGGCTAAACACTTACTGCTTTCATCTCACTATTTCGGAGTAAATTGAGTTACTTGATCCACTTTTGCTGGATTTTACTTTGTTTGTGGGATGGATTCCCTAAATTCACAAACGAAGTGCAACACGAGTTATACTCGGAGTTGCTATGGGAAAACACTATTCACAACTCTCGTTGGAGGAGAGATATCGAATATCCTACTTACAAAGAGAAGGATATACACTCCAAAAAATTGCGTCAGTTATGGCTCGCTCGACATCAACAATATCTCGTGAGATAAGGCGAAATGAAACGAGTACAAAAGGTTATGATGCGAGTTATGCAGAACAGCAGACGTTAGGTCGTCGTTGGCATGGAAGTAAACTGGAGCGTCAACCAGAATTGCGTGCCCAGGTATTAGACCTTCTTGCTATGGGATGGTCTCCTGAGCAAACAGCAAAACGGCTGACGCGGGAGCAAGGATGCCGTGTTATTTCTTATGAGTCAATCTATCGTTTCATTTACAACCAAATCAAACGCACCAAAGATTACAGTTGGCGTCGTTATTTGCCTTTAGGGAAAACCAAACGTCGTCCACCTTTTAAAAAACACTATAGCTCCGTATTGACTATAAAGGACCGGGTTTCTATCCATAAACGGGATAAAAAAGTAGCGACACGCCAGCAAGCAGGCCATTGGGAAGCGGATTTAATGTTATTTTCCAAATACGGACAAGCCATTCTAGTGGCTCATGAACGTCATTCACGATTAACCTTACTTTATCCGCTGCAAACTAAAGAAGCAAAACCTATCTCTTCTCAACTCCTGTCCTTACTGACTTCGCTCCCTAAGCCTTTGGCCAAAACAATTACCTTTGATAATGGTACTGAATTCGCCCAGCATCATCTCTTGAATCAATATGGAATTAAAACCTATTTTTGTGATACCCATTCTCCATGGCAAAAAGGGGGTATTGAAAATGCTATCGGTCGTATTCGTAGATTTTTACCAAGAAAAACCAACCTCAACGACATTTCTTCACATGAGTTATTTCAGATTGTTGCCCGTTATAATTTGACTCCTAGAAAGTGCCTCGGGTATAAAACACCCCTTGAGACATTTAAGTTTTCGCTGTTGCACTTCAAATGTGAATCTACCTCCCTGCCTTCGCAGGGATGACAATCTTTTAGGTATAACAGAAATTATACTTGGCGGTAAAGCTAACCCTACCCCATCAACAAAAAAGATGAATTTTCTTTATTCCCTGTTAAATCATCCTGCTGTTCCGTTTGATATTCAAGAATATCTCCAGGCTGACACTTGAGGTAAGCACAAATCGCTTCCAATGTCGCAAAGCGTATTGCCTTAGCCTTGCCATTTTTTAAAATAGACAAATTCGCTTCAGTAATCCCTATTGCTTCTGCCAATTCTTTAAGTCTGCATTTGCGTTTTGCCATCATCACATCCAAATTAACAATAATAGACACGAGAATATTCCTTAAATTGTTAATTGCGTTTCTGATTTTAGCTGATGCGCTTCTTGAATGATCCAGGAAGCAACTAAAATAATAAAAGCCGTAATTAAAGTAGATAAATTCGCTGAATTCAAGGTAATACTGGCAATGCGTTCACCTTTAGGATTATTAAAGGTAAGTGCCGCAGTCATTAAAGGTTGATAAAATAGCTGCACTATCTCACCCAAAATCATGTAAATGCTTACCTGTTTAATTAATTTGATATTTTCCTTTTCAAACAGGTCCCCCTTCTCAAAAAGACGAAATAGCTTGGCAAGCTTATGACAAATTAAAATGGTAATGGTCAGCGGCATCCATTCGATCACTAATACGACGAAGCGATGCATCCAGGAAAAATGAGAGGGATCACGAATTTGTTCTAAAGAAATTAAAGAAGACCAGGCTCCTACATAACACATCCAATCGAACTCAAACAAGATTAAGAGGGTTGTAGTTAAAGGTATAAGCCAACAAAGGATACGAAATAGCAGGTAAAGAATATGACTGGTGTTTTTTATTTTTTTCATGATAAATACCTATTGATAAATTCCAGTAAAAATTATAACAAGAATTTATCGTTTATCAATAAAAAAATATTTAATTATGCATATTAATTGTTATTAATCATAAATCACCTCTCCATGTTCTCCAAGCGAATCAGGAGGAGAGATTCATTACAAAAAATCAATACGAAAATCAAAGTCCATTGTGACTTTACCCAATACACTAAGACATATAGGACTGGGTATCTTGACTAAAATCAGTTAATATGGAGCATTAAATAACAAATTCGTGTTTCCTATATGGCTGATCAAGAAAAAGAAACTCATTTTGGTTACTCCACTGTTTCCTGGGATGAGAAAGAAAAGAAAGTAGCAGAAGTTTTTCATTCCGTAGCAAAAAACTATGATGTGATGAATGATTTAATGTCTTTAGGTATTCACCATTTGTGGAAACGCTATACCGTAGAGCTTAGCCAAGTACGCCCTGGACAATTTGTTTTGGATTTAGCAGGAGGCAGTGGGGATTTAACCCGTTTATTATGCAAAAAAGTAGGAGATTTAGGCCGTGTTGTTCTAGCGGATATTAATTCTGCCATGCTTCATGTAGGACGTAATCGTCTATTGGATGAAGGCTTATATAAAAACATTGATTACGTACAAGGTAATGCTCAATGTCTTCCTTTTGCTGATAATAGTTTTCACTGCATTACCATGGGATTCGGCTTAAGAAATGTGACGGATAAGGAAGAAGCGCTGCGTTCGATGTATCGTGTATGCAAGCCCGGTGGAAAATTAATGATTCTTGAATTCTCAACCCCTACATTTCCCGGCTTAAAGCCTATTTATGACTGGTATTCGTTTAATATTTTACCTAAAATAGGGGGGCTTATTGCGCAAGACAAAGCCAGTTATCAATACCTTGCTGAATCCATACGCATGCACCCTGATCAAAACAAACTAAAAGAAATGATTGAGCATGCGGGATTTGAAGATTGTCATTATGATAATCTAAGCGGCGGCATCGTTGCCTTGCACATTGCCTATAAATATTGAGTGCATTATGTTAAAAAAATATTCTTTAAAGGCTCTCCAAATAGCCATTAACAAAGCCGCCAGACTGGATGAGCAAATGCCAGCCAAGCTGAAAACGCTTGATAGTAAAACGCTTGAAATGATTATAAGTCCTTTAAATGTTAATTTTTTTATCCTTTTTAAAGACGGTGAAATCATCTTGCTGGATAGCTACGATAGTGAAGCAGACACAATCATTCATAGCAATCCTTTAGGTTTAATCCGCCTCAGTTTATTACCTGCATCCAAGGCACGCTCTTTATTTAATGATAAAATCCGCATGACTGGCGATACAGAATTAGGGCAACAAGTAAAAAAACTGTTTGATGAAATGGATATCGATTGGGAAGGACATCTGGCTCATTTTACTGGTGATGTGGTTGCTCATCAGATTGGTTCTTTTGTACGTAAAGGAATAGCATTCAAAAAGAGATTGGATGATTCCATGCGTCAAAATATGTCTGAATACTTGCAAGAAGAGTTGCGACTGTTTCCCACAAAATACGAACTGGAAGATTTTTTTGTTGAAGTCGATGAGTTATCCTTAACTGTCGAACGCTTGCAGGCTCATATAAATCAACTAATAAGCCGCTATGAAATCCATTAAAAAACTCATTCGTCTTATCCACATCAATTATATTCTGGCCAAAAACGGGCTAGATAATGTAGTCGTGTCATTAAGATTGTTTGCCCCGCTACGTTTTATTGTTTATTTAAATCCCTGGAACTGGTTTCGCAAAGAACAGCTAACTCATGGTGAAGCACTTCGTAAGTCGTTGGAAGAGCTAGGGCCTATTTTTATCAAATTCGGTCAGGCACTTTCTACTCGTCCTGATATTTTACCGCTGGATATAGCGATTGAACTCAGCAAATTACAGGATAAAGTTCCGCCGTTCCCCAGTGAAAAAGCAATGGCGATTATCGAAAAGGTCTATGGTTTGTCTCCTTACGAAGTTTTTGCTGAATTTGATTCAATTCCTTTGGCATCAGCCTCTATGGCTCAAGTACATGCTGCAACCTTGAAAACAGGTGAAGAAGTGATTGTCAAAGTGCTTAGACCTAATATGCGACGCATCATTGAGCAAGATTTGAGTATTATGCATACTATTGCAAAATGGGCGGATCGATATTGGCCTGAGATTAGGCGTTTAAAACCCAAGGAAATTGTAACAGAATTTGAACATACCTTACTTGATGAACTCGACTTATTAAGAGAGGCCGCCAATGCTGCCCAATTAAGGCGTAACTTTGAGAATTCCCCCATACTGTATATTCCAGAAGTACATTGGGACTATTCACATTCCAACGTCATGGTACTCGAACGAATCCGTGGCATACCTGTATCTGATGTATCGAGTTTGCAGGCACATGGGGTTGATATAAAAAAACTGGCTGAGCGCGGCGTAGAAATTTTCTTTACCCAAGTATTTCGTGATTGTTTTTTTCATGCAGACATGCATCCAGGAAATATTTTTGTTTCTTATAAAAACCCCAAAGAACCGCAATATATCTGCATAGACTTTGGGATCATGGGCACATTAAATGATAATGACAAACGGTATTTAGCTGAAAATCTCTTGGCTTTTTTTAATCGGGATTACCGACGTGTAGCCGAGTTACATGTTGAGTCAGGTTGGGTTGCCCGTGATGCTCGTGTTGATGAATTTGAAAGCAGTATTCGTACGGTATGTGAACCTATTTTTGAGCGGCCTTTAAAGGATATTTCATTTGCCCAAGTGGTATTACGTCTTTTTCAGGTTGCTCGACGCTTTCATATGGAAGTACAACCACAATTGGTTTTATTGCAAAAAACGCTGCTTGCTGTAGAAGGCTTAGGACGCCAACTCTACCCCGATTTGGATTTATGGGCCACTGCCAAACCTTTTCTTGAAAAGTGGGTGAAAGATCAAATCGGTCCCAAAGCATTCTTGACTCAATTAAAAAAGAACCTACCTTTTCTTGCGGAGCAATTACCGCATATGCCCAAACTGCTCTTTGATTTTCTAGAGCTTAAAAAAGAAGAATTAATAATAAATAAAGAACGTGCTAACGCACAGCCAGAAAATGAAAAATTAGCAGTACACTGGAATAGCGTTGCAATTGGCGCAGGACTTTCTTTTCTTTTAGTAGGCCTGCTTGACTATTTGCATTTTATCCACCATAAACAGCTCGTTCCACTTGCTCTTACCGGGGCTATTTTGACGGGTCTGTTTGTACTTTTTAACCGTAGTGCGAGGAACTAACATGGGACTAAGCGGCATCAGCCCTCTTTCATTATTATTAATTCTGATTATTGTTATTGCTCTTTTTGGTACTTCTAAATTAAAAACTATAGGTACGGATCTTGGCGAAGCGATTAGAAATTTCCGTAAAGCCTTGAATGAAGAGCAAACAAATGAACCGCCAAAAGAGGATAATAAATCCTCATGAGCGGTGGCGAGCTTCTTGTCATTTTTATTGTTGCCCTCATTGTCTTCGGACCTAAGAAACTTCCCATGTTGGCAACGCATTTAGGGTTACTAGTAAGAAAACTGAACCAGTTCAAAGCCCAAGCAGCAATGCTCTGGCAACAGCAGCTTAATGCGTTGCAGTTGCAAGAAAATCAGCGTAAGGCAAAGGAAGCGGATGAGCAATATAAAAAAGAAGAACAGATATAGGACGTGTAGCTCACTGTTCAAATCTTACAATATTTTTATTGTTCAAATCCTGCCATAACTTTTCTGCAACCGGACCTCGGGCTGGTTTTTGCAATCGTATTGCGCCCATAGTAATTAATCGTCTGTCGAAATGACTTCCTTGCAAGTACTGCAATCGACCATCTGCTACTTCTTGGGTAATCATATGTAAAGGCAACCGCCCCCAACCAAGGCCTGCCACAATAATATCTTTTTTGGCCATAACATCGCTTACTGTCCAGCGGCGCGCATGCTCAATAACCCCAAATGAAAAATCAGACTGCGATGAATCGCGCAGAATAACTTGCATGCATTCGGAAAGAGTGTCCAGATCGCCTAATTGCTTGCTGTAATAGTGGATAAATTCAGGAGATGCTACTGCGATTAGGAACTCAGAACGTAGGGGTATCACTTCGACTGCTTTTTTGGTGATCAAATTTTCGCTAATGATCAAGTCTGCTTGATTTCTTAATAATCGCTCACAAGCACCGCCAAGTGATTCCGTTAGAAAATGAAATTGAGTATTGGGGAAACTGTGAATCCAATGCCGTAAAAGATTTTTCAAGCTTGATAAAGGAAAAAAAACATCAATCGCAATCGTAATATCGCTTTCCGCCTCGGACTGGAGTTGTTCTGCAAACTGACTAATGTTCTTCCAATGACCAATTAAAGATTGGGCTCGACGAAATAGTTTTTCTCCTTCTGCAGTTAATACGGGTCGATAGTGGCTGCGATCAAACAGCACTAAATTGAGTTGCTCTTCCAGCTTTTTTATCGATGAAGTGATTGCCGGCTGGGTTTTGAATAAGGTGCGTGATGCCGCGTTAAACCCACCACATTCAACTACAACAACAAAAACACGCAGGGCATCAAAATCAATATCCATAAATTTATGTTATAAAGTTCATTAAAACTTAATATTATCAATTTATAAAGATTTTGCCTAATCTGGTTACTCCAATGGAAAACGTAGCCTGGGTGCAGCAAAGCGGAACCCGGGTTGCGACTTTAACTCCCATACCCCGGGTTCCGCTTTGCTGCACCCAGGCTACAAGGAAAGCAAATTGGAGGCAAAATATGTCAATGATGTCCGTTCAAGAGACAACAACAGCATTATTAAATGTATTACTCAATCAAAGACGAGTGAGTGAGCTAACCGAAAAACAGTGCTCTGGAATTTTATGTCCTGAATGCACGCGTCATCCGCAACAAAAAATTCAACAAGCAATCACTGAGCAAAGAATGCTTACTTTAATTCTTCCTGCCTTCCCAGCAAAATCGTCCAACAGGCAGAAAACGTTGTCAGAAAAGCCCGATCGAGGTGAAATCATTGGCTTAAGCAATTTGAATCAACTCTGTCAAACCATGCAGGAAGCTTATCCAGTGGGTGTAAAGTTAATTATTTGTTCTGATGGTCGAGTATTTAATGACTTGGTTTTGGTGAATGATCTGCATGTAGATGTGTACCAAAAAGGAATTCAACAAATCATTGAGGATTATCAACTAAGCCATTTATCGACTTTTTCACTTGATGACGTGTACCCTTACCATAACTATCAGATCATGCGTGAATCATTAATGATCGAGTTTGGGCAATCTTTAGGCGAATTAAAAAAACACATTGCAACAGAACAGAGTGCGCGTTATCAATTTAATGGCATTCATCGTTTTATTGTTGAAGATCAACTTGCTTTAAAGCCAGAGCAAACAAAAAACAAAATACGTCAAGAAGCCAAACACATTGCTTATGAGGTAATCCGTCGATCGAATGCATGGTCAAAATTACTTGCACACTATTTTCCACAATCCGTACGTTTGTCGATTCACCCGCAACCTTGTGGTTCAGAAAAAATAGGAATTCACTTTCTTCCTGTATCGAATCGTTGGAGCACTCCCTGGCATAGTGTTTTACTTAAAAATGCGCAAGGATGGCAATTAGTTAAAAGAGAGGAAGCTGAACGGCTGGGCGCTCGATTAAATGATGATCATTATGTGTTGGAGGCATGTTAATGAATAACTCAAAATTTGGCCCACATCTGATGCAAGCGGATACCCACACCAATTTGACTGACCTACCGTTAAAAAAACTCTTAGATCAGGTAACACATCATAAAGTTGTCCTTTTGCGTGGCTTCAAACCTCTAGATCGTGATGCCTTACTCAATTATTGCCAAAGCCAAGCACAATTGCTTTCCTGGGATTTTGGCCCGGTAATGGAAATGAAAGTAGATAAACAGCCCAAAAACTATTTATTTACTGAAGGGGATGTTCCTTTGCACTGGGACGGAGCTTTTCATCGAGAACCTCGTTTTTTACTCTTCAATTGCCTGCAAGCGCCTAAAGTTGGAAGCGGTGGTGAAACCTTATTTGTGAACACGGAAACGGTTTGGCATAGGGCAAACGAATCGCAAAAAAATGAATGGCAACACTATTCTCTCTCATTTCATACTGAGAAGTTGGCTCATTATGGGGGTTCCATTACTCGTAATTTAATCAATATTCATCCGGATACGAAACAGGTTATTTTACGCTTTGCTGAACCTGTAGGTGAAGACTATTTAAATCCCGTACATGTCAAGATAATAGGTAAAAGTGAAGATGAATCACATGCTATTTTATCCTCTTTGAGCCAGAGCATGCGGATGTCACAACACCTTTACCAACACGAATGGCAAGAAGGTGATTTTTTGCTCGCGGATAATTTTTCTCTCCTGCATGGCCGCAATTCATTTCATCGCCATAGTCCAAGGCATTTAAGAAGGATCCAAATATTATGAAATCCTATACGTTAATGCAGCTCAAACAAACTACAACTCCAGAGCAATTCAGTCATCATTTACGGGAAATGGGGGAGCTATTCTGGTGGGAACCTGGGAAATTCTTTGTTATTACCTCGTATCAATTAGCCAAACAAGTGCTCACAAGCGAGGATTTTAGTTGCGATCGCTCACCTTTTTTTATTTCCCGTATGCCCGAAATGAATTTGTCATTAATTACTGATTTTTTCAAAGTAGTCAGCCAAATGATGGTGATGAGTGATGCTCCAGAGCATACGGAGCGGAGACGAATTTGTTATCATGGATTGAGTACCCATTGCCTCGAACAGTTAAAACCATTGATTCAGCGAACCATAGCAAATTGCCTGACTGAATTTACTGAAAACCGACCTTTTGATTTTGTAAGCCAACTCGCGCAAAACATTCCCTCAGTAACACTTGCAGAATTGTTTGCAATTCCGGATAGTGAACGCCATGATTTTTATCATTGGTCCAATAACATGACCCAGTTTTTTGGCGGCTCAACCAGTTATAAAGATGAAGATGGCATTAAGGTAAATCATAGTGCCCAACAGTTATATAATTATTTTTCTGATCTCATAACTCATCGTCGATTAAAGCCTGGAAAAGATTTTTTAAGTATTTTGTTGGAACATCAAGCTCATTTCGGATTAACTGATGATGAAATCATTTCCCAGGCCATTATGATGCTGGTTGCAGGTCAGGTTACAACAACGGATCAACTGTGTAATAATTTATTTATTTTGCTCAGTGAGCCAGGACTCTGGAAACAGATAAGAAACAACCTCAATGCGCTGGATGCTTATATTGAGGAATGCAACCGTCTTGATCCAGCAGTAACCTTTATTTTTCATGAAACCATGCTTGGTGATCAACTGATTGAAAAAGGGAAGGTAATTTTCATATCAACGCACGCGATTAATCGTGATCCACAGTATTTTAATCATCCGGATTCTATAACACTTGCGAAAAAGCAAACGCAGCATTTCAGTTATGGTTATGGAAGTCATTTTTGTCTTGGTGCAAAATTGGCGCGTATTGAAATGCACTCTATTTTTAAAGCCTTGTCGACACAATTCCCTTCTTTATGCCTGGATGCAACCAAACCTGCGCAAAGAAAACATCACAGTTTATCTTTTTCAGGATTTGAACACATGTATTTAAATGTGCGTTAGGATACTTACAATAGGTTAAATACTTATCTACGTCCACACGGGTGTCCAGTGATGTGGCCTGGGTGCAGCGAAGCGGAACCCGGGTTTTCCTGGCACAGATTTCCCGGGTTTCGCTTCGCTGCACCCAAGCTACCTGTATCAATTTGCAAAAATGCCGGACAGGCAGAGACGTGATCAAGATTCAGGAACTTATTCAAAGTTTACTCTATTTTTGTTCCGCTAATTTCCTTAAATGCTCGTCCGATAAGCGAAATTGCAACAAATCGGTACGCGGATGAGCTCCTATAAATTCAAAAAATTCAATGACTTTTTTATTCCAGGTAAATGCATGTCCTTCCATTCGACAACATTCCTTTTCAATCGCCAGGCGCGCAAGATGAGCTAATAAGCCAGTACCCAAACCAAAATTACGATAGGGTTCATCGACAAAAAGATCTTCAATATACAAAATAGGAGCGCCTGCAGAGGCGGAGTACGAGAAAAAGTACAAGGCATAACCCGCTGGTTTTTTCTTATATTCAGCTAATAAAACATAAAAATATTTATTTCGGCCAAAGCCATGAGATTCAATTTTTTCCAAAGTTAAATTAATCTCTTCAGGTTTTTTTCTTTCAACTTCAGCCAGCTTTTTGATTAAATCCAGAATTTCCTCTTTATCATTTTTCTTAGCAATTCGAAAAGTAAATTCCATATTACCCCCTCCAACCTAAAATCTTAATCAAAGCGATTTACGGGTTGATGACAATAAGGTGCTTTATGATGTTTGGCATAATAATCCTGATGGTATTCTTCTGCTGGCCAAAATGTTTGTACCGGTAAAAGACGCGTCGCAACTTGGTGGCCTTTTTTTTGCAGTATTTGGATTAAGATTTCTGCTTCCTCTAATTGTTCCTGATTATAATAAAATACCGCACTCTGATATTGCTGACCTATATCTGGACCTTGTCCTGATTTTTGTGTGGGATCGTGGATTTCAAAAAAACGTTTTACCACGTGGTGATAATCCGTCTTGGCTTTATCATAAATAACGCGCACTGCTTCATAATGGCCAGTATTGCCCTGACACACCTGGTCATAGCTAGGTTCTGTGGTAACACCACCTGTATAACCCACTTCAACACGAAGAACTCCGGAGATTTGCTTTAAAAAATGATCAACACCCCAAAAACATCCGCCAGCCATTATTGCTTCTTCAGTATCCAATACCTGACTGTCTGCAACAAAATCAATGGAAGCGGAGTTGACGCAATGACGTAAATTCTTTTGTGTAAAATACTCTCCAGTAAAAACATGACCTAAATGAGCGTCACAGCGAGAACAAAGAATTTCCATACGTCGACCATCACGATCTGGAAGCTGCTTCACTGCATGAACGATATTATCATCAAAACTTGGCCAGCCGCACCCGGAGCTGAATTGGCTTGACCCGCGAAATAAGGCCAAACCACAACGTCTGCATAAATAAGTCCCTTGCGTTATGACGGAATTGTAAGCCCCTGTATTAGGATACTCTGTGGCTTTATCACAGATTATCCTTTTTGCTAAAGGGGTTAAACTGGCCGTTTTATCGAGATAATCATTCATAATTTCTACCTATGTTGTCCTTGGCAGATTTTATCTGCTAAATAGCCTATAGCTCCTGCATAATAGATGGAATTATTATAATGTAAAATCATCTTATAATTCGGGAAGGTTAAGAAGGTAGGTCCGCCTAATGGTTGAACAATACTCGCTTGCAGATTTTGGAAAGGCAATAGCTCACCCCCTTCAGTACGCACGCCCATTGCATTCCATTCACTCACAGGTTTTACAATGTTTTTTCCTTCCATAGCCATATCAAATTTATGAGGTAATTTGACTTGGATTGCCCAGGGTTCACCTGTTTGCCATCCATTTTGCTTCATGTAATTTGCAATTGAAGCAAAGACATCCGGTTTACTTCTCCAAATATCTTTTCGCCCATCCCCATCATAATCAACAGCATATTTCACCCAACTTGAAGGTAGAAATTGTGGTTGGCCTGATGCACCTGCCCACTCACCTTTGAAATCAGCGAGACTCACATGCCCATCATTCAGAATATGCAAGGCAATGAATAATTCTTTACGGAAAAAATCCTTGCGATTAGAGTCATATGCCAAAGTAGCTAAAGCTTTCACTACAGGGAAATTACCCATATAAGTACCATAACTCGTTTCCATTCCCCAAAATGAAACGATGAAGCAAGGATTTACTCCGTATTGCTTGGCTACAGCCTCTAATACTGCCTGGTTTTTTTTGAATTCCTTGCGTCCTATAGCAATTCTATAATTATCAACACGTGTATTGCGGTATTTAATGAACGTGAGTCGATGTTCTGGTTGAGAACGTAAAAATCCTTTAATTTGACGACTTGGCTCATGGACTCCTGCAAATGCCTCATCAAAAGTTTCTGGTGATATTCCTTGTTGCAATGCTTCTGCCCTAATCCCAGCAACCCAAGCATTCCAATTCTGTTGTGCGAAGGCAACATGATGTACCAGAACGTATGCGATTATCGCAAGTCCCCATTTTTTCATAGCCTTTCCCCCTGATTTTCTATTACCTGATTGCCATCTCAATATTTAAAGATAGACCATTTATCACAAAACACATAACCTGGTTAAGTACAGTAGTAGCCTGGGTGGAGCGTAGCGAAACCCGGGAACTTTGTACAATATAGTTAACCCGGGTTTCGCTACGCTGCACCCAGGCTACAATAGATACAGGCTATCAGCACAAAAGAATTATACAGTGAGTATTAAAGCGCTTCCATAAATGTTGTTAAATCCGCCTTTTCTTCTTGAGTTAACTGTAATTGCAATACCAAGTTAAAAAACTCTACAGTATCAGCCAAAGTTAACAAACGGCCATCATGTAAGTAGGGTGGAGAATCTTTAATTCCTCTCAAAGGAAATGTTTTTATAGATCCATCACCAACTGCTTTCATACCATTAATCATTTGTGGTTGATAGAATCGTTCGGTTTGTAAATTATGCATGGAGTTGTCAGTATAGTAAGGAGGCATATGACAACCAGAGCATTTTGCCTTGCCAAAAAACAGGTCCTGCCCACGTAACTCTGCTGGACTCGCTTTTGCTGGATCCAATTTACCTTCCCAGGTCAATTTAGGCGCTGGAGGAAAATCAAGAATTGACTGAAACTCAGACATGAAGTGCACTTGGCTGCCACGCTCCAAAATATTGACGCCTTTTTTGGTCGCAATCACAGGATCACCATCAAAATAGGCTGCTCTTTGTTCAAATTCAGTAAAATCCTCCACTGTTTTTAATGCACGCTGAGACCCAAATAATCTTTGGATGTTTAGACCGCGCAATGTTGGCGTATTGATACGATGGCGAAACTCCTGGGGTCTAATATCACCAACCAAATGTGTTGCTTTGTTCGTATGCCCATTCGCATGACAATCAAAGCAAGCCACACCACGACTGGGTCTTACGGTACGCCGGTCTTCAGTTTGGTTAAATTGTTGTTGTGGGAATGGAGTGACTAACAAACGCAAACCTTCCAGTTGTTTTGGATTCAATAGACCGTTAAACAATTCAAAATAATTTTCAATGGTTACTAGTTTACCTTGGGAAACGTCTCCAAGATCAGGCCTGGTAACCAAAAAAATCGGTGCGGGGTGGGGGGGTAAAAAATGGTCGGGAATATCAAAATCCAAATCAAACCGTGTCAAATCCCTGTCTTCTTGTTTTTTAATTTCATTAATAGAAAACTTGGGAAATAACATCCCTCCTTCAGGATGATTGGGATGGGGTAATGGTAAGAAGCCCTGAGGAAAAAGGCCTTTATTCTTAATCTCCTCGGGACTCATTTTGGTAAGCTGCTCCCATGTTACCCCCTCAGGCAACTTCACGCGCACACCTTCTTGTACTGGTTTTCCATTAGACATCTTTGCTGTTTGCGACGGCTTATTACTCAAATCATAACGTTGTTTTAACAGTTCTTGCTGCCGCTCATTAATCGCTTGTTTTTCGCTACTCATACGTTGCAAAATGCTTGCAAAGGTCTCATGAATCACTACGGGTGAATAACTTGAAGGTACTGATGCATTAGAAGAAAACGTAGTAGGAGGCTTAGTCTGTGATGGCACTGTATCAGCAAAAGCAAAAGAACAAATGCCTGAAGTTAAGGCTATCACTTGCAAAGATTTATTTAACATACTCAAGTCCATTTAGATGAAAAGAATTTTTTCATCATAAAGTACTTACAAAGTCAGTGCAATAGAAGCAAAACTCCAGGTATCTGTACCCCAGAAGCAGTACAGCGTCCCAAATAATAAATTTCTAAGCCTGATTAGCGTCTGTTGACAATTCGCTAGATTGAGCCAAAATGGTGCGACTTTAGAATTTATAATATGTTTTAAACTAGGGTCTGTTTACAGACCCTTCAAACCCTATTTTTTATGAAACAACATCATCTATTAAAAATTATTCTAGCCAGCGCCTCTCCAAGACGCGTGCACATTTTGCAAGAGCACGGTTTGCCTGCTGTTGTTATGCCTGCCAACATTGAAGAAATTCAACAAAAAGACGAGGAAGCTAAAATATATGTCACTCGACTTGCCAGAGAAAAAGCACAAACTATTTTGGCGCGGGTCGAAGCAGGTACCGCGGACATAATTCTAGCAGCAGATACTACAGTGGCCTATCAGGATCATATTTTAGAAAAGCCCCGCGACCACCAAGATGCATATAGAATGTTAAGCATGTTAAGCGGTAATTCCCATGAGGTCTATACGGGCTATGCTTTAATTTTTCTACCCGAACAACAGTGGCAGGTTGATTGTGTGACCAGCAGCATTACATTTCACACGCTTTCAGAACAACAAATACAAAATTATATTGATACGGGAGATCCTTTTGATAAAGCTGGAGGATATGGTATTCAAAATGTATACGATACATTTATAAAAGAAATAAAAGGCTCCTATTACAATGTTATGGGTTTGCCCATTGAAGAAATTATGAAAAAAATTTCTCTGAGATATTCTGAATCATTTTAATTAATACGTTGAGAGCGTACTTGGTTTTTTCCGGCCTTTTTCGCTTCATATAATGTTTTATCTGCTGCAGAAATCACTTCATCCACATCATTAGCATATAATGGAGAAACGCTGACTATTCCTATACTAATTGTAGTTTCACCCTTTTTTGTTTGTTTTTTAAATTTATTTTGCAGCTTATTGCACAGTAAAATGGCATCACTAAGAGTAGTATTCGTCAAAATTGTCGCAAATTCATCGCCGCCAATTCGAAATGCGTTGTCATTGGATTTTGCAGATTTTTTGATGGCAATCGCTAATTGTTTCAAAAATAAGTCACCGGAAGGATGACCATAATTATCGTTAATATGTTTAAGGTCATCCACATCGATTAAGACTAAATTAAGTGGATGTTTGTTTCTTTTTGCTTGTCTAAATTCTTCATTTAGCCGTTTATCGAAATAACGGCGATTATAAAGGCCTGTTAATCCATCAGTAATTGAAATTCGGTTGACTTCTTGCAAGGCGTCATCTTTTTCTTTGCTGAGTTGAAGGGTTTTATGCAATAACCTTGCAGGAAATTTGGCCGTAATCATTAACATAATCACAAAAAGAACAAACATAATTGCCAAAATGATTCGATCCAGCTCACCCAGCCAAAAATTATAAACAATTAAAGGCAAAAACATGGGTAATAAATAAGCATAATAAGCAGGTAGATACACAGAAAGTGACGCTAAGGCCCCTGATGCCATGCCTCCTAAAGTCAAAGTAATAACATTTTGGTGCATTTCAGAGAAATGAGGATAAAAAAGAATATAACAGGATCCCCACAGAGCACCTGTTAAAAATGTTAAAAATAAAAAACGGTTTTTAGTAGCTTCCTTTTTGACAATGTAATCGCTACTGGTAATACTTTTTTTACTATTAATCCAACGAAAACAGCATAATATAATCATAGCCAGATACCATGCAGACACAGGTATTATTGATGCATGACGGTACAATAAATATCCCGCTATCACAGTAGAAATTAAAACATTGAAAGGAATTGCTTTAAGAGAGCTCTCGAGAAGCAATAAAAAACATTCATCTTGTAATTGAAAAATCGACTTTCTCGTCATTTCATTCTCCGTCATTCAAATTTCAAAATTTAAAATTTAAAATTCAAATTAAGAAGCAAAAAATCAAATGTCGTTTTTAAAAATGCGCGTAAATCTAAATTACGTTTAATATTAATTTTAGCACATTAATAAATACGGTTAGAGGAAAAAACTCAAATTACTCACTGCGCAAGGAAACCACCGGCTCCAATTTTGCAGCACGTCGTGCAGGATAAAAACCAAAGAAAATTCCAGTAGCGGCAGATACCAAAAAGCCTGCTATAGGAGGAAGAAGATAGATTGAAAAATTCCAATCACTAAAATAGGCCAAAATACGTGTAAAAATTAATCCTAAAATTACCCCAAGTATGCCTCCCAACAAAGAAAGCATCACCGATTCAACTAAAAATAAAGCTTGGATTTCTCTATTTTTGGCGCCCACCGCTTTACGAATACCAATTTCTTTTTTTCGCTCGCTCACGGAAACCAACATGACATTCATTACGCCAATTCCACCAACCAAAAGCGAAATACCGCCGATTACACCAAGCAGTAAGGTAAAAATTTGTCCCTGATTTTCCATGCTGGCAATAATTTGTTTTGCACTACGAGAAAAAACACTCAATTTAGGAGCCATTGAACCAATAATTTGTTTTATTTCTTCAATCACTTCATCTATAGGACTATCAGGTTTCAACTCCAGAACCACATTATTTACCTTGGCATCCTTGCTAATCATGCTAATCCCAGCCAATGGAATAATTGCCGCCTGATTGATGTCTTCATTGAAAAAGCCATTTTCCTTCCAGGGTTCAGCCACGCCAATAATCGTATATAAAGATTGTCCTATACGTAATTGTTTTCCTATGGGATCATCAAAACTAATCTCTTTGATTTGCTGCGCTAAACCTGCACCAATTACACAATAATGCTCATAAGACTCAACAAAAGAAACAAAATGTCCGGCGGCTAATTTAATATGAACAATTTTTGGCAAATGCTCGTTGGCGCCTATAACCGCTCCCTGCATTAATTTTCCCTGAAAACTCAAAGGTTGATATGCGGTACTATAAGGTGCCATATCGACAATATAAGGTATTCGTTCAGGCAACTTCTCCCATTGATCTGCAGAGATTGACTCCATACTCCCTGAAGATTTATCCGTCGTTTTTGGGTAAACAGAAATTGCCAATAAATCCGTACCTAATGCCTTGAATTGAGCTAATGCCTTTTCTGTAGCTAACTGACCACAACTAATTAAAGCAACAACAGCAGCCGTCCCTACTAAAATTCCTAGAACGGCTAAAAAAGAGCGCAACTTGGCAGCGGTTAAATTAACCAACGCTTGCTGACAATGTCCGGCAAGATTCATGACTCAGTCTCCGCCATAACCATACCATCCACAAGAGTAATTTTTCGCTGGCACAATGCAGCGATCTGCTCATCATGAGTAATCATAATGATACTACGTCCTTGGGCGTGCAAACTTAAAAATAAATTCATTACTTCATTACCAGTACGTGAATCAAGTGCCCCGGTAGGTTCATCTGCCAAAATCACTTGGGGTTCTGTGACCAAAGCACGGGCAATGGCAACCCGTTGTTGCTGTCCGCCGGATAATTGTGTAGGCCGGTGATGTGCATATTGATGCATGCCTACTCGCTCAAGAGCAACAAGCACTCTCTCTTTAGTTTCAGCAGGTCCAATACCGCGATAGATTAAAGGCAATGCCACATTTTGCATGGCAGTAAATCTTGGTAATAAATTGAATTGCTGGAAAACAAAACCGATATTTTGATTCCGCAGCTCGGCTGCTTCATCATCAGTCAACGCAGCAACATTGCGATTCTTCAGGAGATAGGTTCCTGCATCTGCTTTATCCAGGAGTCCCAGAATATTCATCAAAGTAGATTTACCCGAGCCAGAAGCTCCTACAATAGCAAGTAAATCACCTTCATATACCGTAAGCGATACTTCTTTTAAGATAGTACTGCTAACTCCTTCGAGATGATACGTTTTTACAATATCCGTAAGCACCATTAATGATTGCTGAGTTTTCTTAACATCGCCTCTATGCCGCGGGTTTATTGCGGGATTCAAAAACCTTTCAAGAATACTTGAGTCCTCTGCCCAATCCTCAGACAAGGTATTTGAATTGATTACGAGCTCACTCATAAACCACCACATCACCAGCCTTTAAACCGGTCTCAACAACAACTGAATCTGCTTGCGCCGCACCTGTTGTAATCACTCGCTTTTCAATAGCGCCTGAATTGTTCTGTAAATTAACAATACTTTGTCCTTTTTCTCGCTTTATCGCGGCAATAGGTATGATGAGTTGCTTGCCATTATCCACACTTAATTCAATGGATGCACTCATGCCTACTTTGATCCATTGTTGCTGCTCCGGAGTCAATTTCTCCACTTCTACTACTGCTGTAAAAAAGGGGAGTCCATTGTTGTTTGATGCTTGTGCATTCACTGCGACCAATTGCCCCTTTAATGGATATTTACCAAAAGCGACTCCACTTACTACTGCGTTCATGCCTGTTTGAATTTGGGTTATATCGATTTCTGGAACATCAATTTCGATACTGATTCCAGATAAATCACCAATCAATCCAATGACTTGGCTCGACTTCACCGTAGATCCCACGTTCACACGTACACTTTTATCCTCACCCGCTTTAGGAGGGTATAGTAACACACCATCTCTAGGTGACTTTAAATGAATCACATTATGCTTGGATGCCAAAATTTTTTTTATCTTATCAAAATCAGCCAAACTTAATGCAGATAAATTTTTGGGGCTATTTTCATCCAATTTTTCTAACATTTCTGTCAGCTTACGTGTGGACTGCATTAAAGTAACCCGAGCTGTATCAACATTTGATTTTTCACTCATGTAATTATTTTTGGATAATAAACCTGAGTCCCATAAATCCTGAGTCCCAACAAATTTGGCTTTTGCTATGGTGTAACTGTCTTTAGCTTTTAAATATTCTGTTAATGTGTCATTAAACTGCCTTTGTAGCTCAGTTGAGTTTAGAGTTAAAATCACCTCACCTTTTTTGACCATTTGTCCATAATGAAAATTCATTGTTTCAACCACTGCTTCCATTGGGCTGGTTATGGTATTTTCATGTAAAGGCTGAACCGTTCCTGTAAAATGCAAGGTTTTCTGGATTGTCTGTTCCTCAACCTTATATTGGTGTAACGCAACCGTTTTTTTCTTTTCATGATGACCGCATGAAGATAAAAGAAACCCAACTAATAATAAAATGACGACTTTTGATGTGTTTAAATACCTATTCATCCACCATACCTTAATTTAATTTGCCAATGCTCCAGCGTTGTTCCCAGAGTCCTTTGTAAGTTTGATATCTGATTAAGATATGCAATTTTTGCATTAATTAATCCGGACTGGGCCTGAATCAGCTGGTTCTGCGTGTTGTTTACATCCAACGCACTGGATATTCCTGCTTGTTGTTTTTTCTTTTCCAAGGCATAAGATTGCTCTGCCAGTTTCACTTGTTTTAATGCTAATTGATAACGTTTTGCCAAACTTCTTATATTGTTTATGGTATTGGTTATATTTGTTATTAATGCGCGTTTTGTTGCAAGTAAATTTAGCCGGTCTTTTTCCAAGCGCACTTTAGCATTAATTAATTGACTGCGACGGCTGATATCATTCAACGGAACAGTTAATGTCAACCGTGCTGCCTCGGTTATATTATTTCCATTGTAAATGCCCCTCACCCCTCCATTAACGCCTGTCACATCATTTAAAACACCACTTTGCACATTCCCTGACACATCCAATTGCCATAGCTGTTGATTCTTAGCCACTTTATACGCACGTTCATCTGCGCGTAATGTCATTTTTTGTGCCAAATAAACGGTGTTATGATTCAAAGCCTGCTCAATAGACCGCTGCAAATCAGGAACTGCAAGTTTATCTAAAGCAACATCACTAGGGACTGATATATGCATTTCTGGATCAAGGCCAATGATCTGCAAGAGATCCTGCGATGCAGTTTGAAATTCATTCCCCGCCTGTTCCACCATCAAACTTAAAGATTCAATTTGGTAGGATTGTTGGATATTACCTGTTGGTTCTAATTGACCTGCCTTTATCTTTTTTTCATTAATTTCATACGATTTTTTTGCTTCTTTTAACTGTAAGCGCTGATTCTGTAAATTATTTCCGCTTAAAATAAGCATTCGATAAGCCATAATAACTTGGGTGACTTGATCCGCGACCGATTGCTGTAAATTTAATTTGTTTAACCATTCATTGTCCTCTGCATTTAAAAGCGCTGCTTCGTTTACTGCTTTTCCGAAGCCACGTAATAAAGGCTGGGTTAAGGAAAAATTCAATACAGGATTGTAATTGTTATTATCATTGACGTTATTGTTGATTGATAAATTAGCTGTTGTACCTAGTTTTGTTTTCAAATCAAACTCGGGACTGCCTAATAACGTATGTGTCGTATCGGTGCCCACTCCATTAAACCTACTTTTTTGGATTACTCCAGACGCTCCCAAAGCGTATTGCAGTTCAAACTGATTGTGTGCCAAACGCAATTGATAACGTTGCACGATTCGATCCAGTTCAGCATTTTGAATATTAGGGTTATAGCGTAAAGCCAATAAAATCGCTTCTCTTAAACTTAAGTGATGTTCGATTTTATTACGTGCCGCAGGAGAGGTTGGCAATTCTATCCAGTTATGCAGCATGAACTCTGGATTCTCTATCGCTTTTTGCAATCGTTCTTCTGCTTGTTTGACCTGTAACTCTTCAGTAGCAGGGAGTGCCCAAGCATTAAAACCAAACAGGGAACAGACTAAGAAAAACGTAACCGCTCTCCCTTGCCAACGTCCCGCCCGCCGGACGTATTGTGACGATAAGCAGTTACAAAAAAACAAAGTTTTTATATCGTTCCGGCTCCCCAAAACAGACCTTGACATCAAGGATGAAAATATGGAGCTAAAATTTTTTATTAACATCATTTTTTGTTCCAGACTGCGAATCGTTGCATATCCTGCAAACGTAATGCAGTGAGTTGGCCACCCCAAAGACATCCGGTATCTATTGCATGAATTTTGGGATTGGGACATTCCCCCATTAAAGCAGCCCAATGCCCAAAAACAATATCCACATCAATTTCTTTGCGATGCGGTACCTCATACCAAGGATAAAGATTTGCTGGCGCTTGAGCAATAGTTTCTTTATGACCCAACTCGAGCCGTCCTTGTACATCACAAAAACGCATGCGCGTATAGTAATTGGTAATTACCCGCAGTCGATCCATCCCTCTTAAATCATCAGACCATATATCGGGTTGATTACCATATAAATGCGATAAAAAATCACGATAAGTGTCACCAGAAAGCACCTCTTCAAGCTCTTTAGCATGTTGTATTGCCTGTGACAAGTCCCATAAAGGACAAATTCCAGCATGACACATCACCACCTTAAATTCTGGTGAGTAATACAAAATGGATTGCTTCCTCAGCCAATGGCCTAAAGCCTCACCATCAACTGCGTCGATTACTTCGTGCAAAGTATCATCATGCCCTTTCCACGGCCTATCACCAAATAATGAACCCAATAAATGTAAATCATGATTACCTAAAGTCACTCTTGGCGTAATGGGTAAGGAGCTAACAAAACGTAAGACAGCTAAAGATTCAGGCCCCCGATTCACCAAATCGCCAACAAACCACAAACGATCTCTTTTGTCATCAAAATCGATTAATTCCAACAGCCGTTGCAAAGGCTCGTAACAACCTTGCACATCACCAATTGCATAATCAGGCACCGTTTTTTGCTCCTGGCCTTAGCGCACTCCCTTCGTTTTCAACCACTTGCCATTTCCCTGCTGCATCCAATTTTTGCAGCGAACTTGCCAAGCTCATGTTTTGCTTCTGGGTAAACTGACTGTTAAATTGTGCTTTATGAATCAATTCCGTAGCAGACATCGATTCTACTTTTCCAGTACTTGGATGAACCACTTTTACAGACTCAGGTAAAGCAAGCGTATACTTAGAAAATACAATCCCGCTCTCCATTTGTTCTCTTGCTTCAAATCGACTTAACACACCGCCATCAGCAGCAAGACTGTGTAAACTTAAGGATAAAAATCCATTTTGCGCTGCTTGCCAATTTTTATACTCAGGATGTTCACGTACAAATAATTGAAACATTTCAGCACACATCAACATACCCCCAGGGACCATAAATAAGGGGGCTTTATTAATCATAATCTTGCCGCTATCTAAGGCTTTAATCATCCATTGGATAAACTCCATGCCTACAGCCTGCTCCTTCTCTAATAAAGTCTCTGGCTGGCCACCAGAAAAAGTCCCTGCACGATAACGCCCCCCACTATGAGCTGGAGTTCCTCTCACCATAAACTCAAGTAAATAACGTTGAATTGCAATGGCTTCAGCTCGAATTAATATGGCTCCCAAAGTACCCGCAGAACGCTCATCTTCATTCAATAACGCAAGCCATACTGAAAGAACTTCTGGATTAGAGGCTATCCAGGCAAATCCACTGGTCGGCATTAATGTTTTTGCCATCAATAAATTGAGACGACGTCGAAATTCAATTTCAGGTTCTTTTTCAAACTCGTAAAAGTAATAAATTCCAGTGCTCGTCATATTTTCAAGTAAAGGATTCCATTCTTTTAAAAATTGACCATTTGCATCATAAAAACTAACGCGGTAATCAACAAACAATTTGCCTATGCCTTGAAGAATTGCCGCTGAAAAAAGTGCATATTGCCAAAGCTTTTGTTCTTCAGACAAATCAGGCTGGTCTTGTACCATAAATTCCTGAAAAAGGCTCAGCGCAGCTTCCGTGCGGTTTAGTGCATGATCCACCAATCCACCTTGCTGAGAATAATAACTGTTTGCTGTCTCTGGTAAATTTTGGCAATAGTGAACCAGGTTATTGATAAGAGTGCTACATAAGCTATCATATCGAGCCGTTTCCAAGCCAGATAACATTCTCATCTTTTTCAGTAACACCTGTCTCTTGTCTTCCGACAAAAAGAGATTCGCATTAACAATGCGTGTTAAATCTTTTAAAGATTTACCGTGTGTAGACAAGGAACCTTTACGCTGACGTTGACGATGAAACAAGGCCATCTCCATAATAGTTAATAACTCCAAAATTGATAAATTATGTCCATGATGATTAATTTTACACTAATTGGAAATAAATTTCGCTAGTTGAACATATTCCGAAATAGAAATTTGTTCTGGCCTTTTACTTCCATCAATACCCAACGTGCTCAATTGTTCAACCGTTACTATTCCCTTTAAATTGTTATTAAGTGTTTTACGACGCATGGCAAATGCACTAGCTACCAGACGCTCTAACTGCGCTACAGAAACTTTTTCAAAGGGAGAAACGCGATGGGGAATAAGACGAACCACCGCTGAATCTACTTTAGGCTGTGGATCAAAAGCCTCCGGAGGAACATGAAACAAATGCTCCACAGCACAATGGTATTGCAACATCACCGTTAACCGACCGTAGGCTTTACTGCCTGGTTGTGCCGCCATACGCTCTACTACTTCCTTTTGCAACATAAAATGCATGTCTTCTATATATGGCGTAAAGTGCAATAAATGAATGAGTAAAGGAGTGGAAATATTATAAGGTAAATTCCCTACCACACGTAATTGGTGGCCAAATTGGCTGTAATCAAGGGTTAATGCATCCGCAGCAATTAAATGCAATTTATTCTGCGCACTAGGTCGTTCTGACAGATAATGTTGTAAATCGGTATCGATTTCAACTGCTGATAGATGATTTAAGCGACGCAACAATGGCTCAGTTAAAGCCCCCAAACCCGGACCAATTTCCAGCATATTATCTTCTGCCTGTGGATTAATTGCTCGGACAATGTCATCAATAATATGTCGGTTTTGTAGAAAATTCTGACCAAAACGCTTGCGTGGGCTATGCCTCACCTTAATTCATCCCATAAAAAAAAGCTAATTATAACGCGCATCCTCAATAAAAAGTAGCCTAGGAGAAGCGAAGGAGAGTTCTGGTTTTCCATTACCGGTTGCGCTATATACCTACAATTCAAGCGACAAATTTATATAGCATAAACTTCTAAATTTGGTGTAAAATTCGGCCACTATGAACAAGGTTGGGGTCATTATGGCTTATAGAAAAATGTTAAAATCCAAAATTCATCGTGCGTGTGTCACTGAGGCTGATTTGGATTATGAAGGAAGCATTACTATTTCTCCGGAATTGCTTAAGGCAGCAAACATATTACCTTATGAAGCAGTCAACGTCTGGAATATCACTGCTGGCACTCGCTTTGAGACTTATGCCATCACGGGTAGACCAGGTTCTACGGAGATTTGCGTTAATGGAGCAGCAGCGCATTTGGTTACCCCAGGAGATTTAATCATTATCGCTTCCTTTACCCAAGTATTGGAAGAAGAATGTGCAACTATAGTTCCAACTGTAGTCTTTGTGGATCAGTTCAACCGCTTAAGAGAAATTCGACCCGAAAAAGTTGGCATTAAAAGCAAAGAACTCGCTGAAGCTTAAAAATTTCTCTAAGTGCTGCGCTTGCGCAGTACTTAGAAGACAACCGTCATTAACTTAATGGTAGTTTTTGGGAAAGGTTAGAATCAAAATTTTACTACTTCGAAGAAACCATGTTAAATCACCTTTTAGAATTACGCCGCCGTGGATTGCAAACCTTAATATGGTTTAGCAGCTTATTTTTTATTTTCTTTTTTTTGGCGAATGATTTATATCGAGCTTTGGTTAACCCACTGCTGCATACGCTTTCTGCTCAAGAAGGTTTAATTGCGACTCAAGTAACATCCCCCGTATTTACTCCACTAAAACTCGCTGCTGATGCGGCCATGTTGCTCAGCGCTCCTTTTGCTTTATTTCAATTTTGGCGCTTTATCAGTCCTGGCCTTTACCAAAGAGAACAAACTACGCTACGTATTGCTCTAATCTTCAGCCTTGTACTTTTTCTCGCCGGAGTTTTATTTTGCTTTTATTTGGTTTTACCGTTTATGTTTCACTTTTTTGCACACGCCTTGCCTAAAGGAGTGCGCTATATGCCTGACATGGCCTATGCTTTGGATTTTATCACCAGAATGCTTATGATCTTTGGCTTTTGTTTTCAGGTACCCTTGATTTGCTTTGTGCTGGTGCGTTTAAAAATCATTGAGGTGATGACGCTAAAAAAAATCAGGCCCTATGTTATCGTTGGGGCTTTTATTGTAGGGATGTTACTTACGCCACCTGATGTTTTCTCGCAAATCATGCTCGCAATACCACTTTGCTTTCTTTATGAAATAGGAATTGTTTTGGCGATTTATCTTATTTAACTTTTTGATTTTTAAAAAAAAATTTGATCATTTAATAATCAGCCAATGTGTTTTATAATGCCCGTGCTTTAACCATTTAGATGTGAGATGTAAAAAATGATAAGTAAACAAGAATTAACCCGTCAATATCTGGAAAAACAACAACAAATCACGGCACAAAGAGAACAGCTGCAGCAATTGCAACAAGAAAAAAACGAAAAAGAAAGGGCTATAGCAGTACTTAATCAAAAGAATAAGGCCATCATTGAAGATGAAGTCCCTTCCGCCTTAAAAATAGCCCAAATAAATGCCAGTTCATCAGTCAATTTAGATAAAGAAGATAAAGAAGCGGTTTTGCTCTACCTGCAAGACCAAGAAGCTGCTTTGCGCAAAGCGGAAGAGCATAATATAAAACTTCTTGATAAAACACACAAATTAAATGTATTGCTGCAACATGTTAAAGAACACCTGGAGGTCGGTTATGACAGAAATAAACTGGCAGAATTTGTTAATCAATCAGGCATTACGAGTACTAAAAATCCTCAAAACATAGGTTTTGATTTGTTACTGGAACTCCTTGGAGAGGTGAAAAGCAAATATACTTGGACCTTAGACTCAACCGATAAACGTAACTTATTAAGTGCTGTCTCTCGCCAAGAGAAAAACATTCCATTTATTCTTGGTGTAGATGAACAGACTCAGAAGGAAATTTCATCTGCTTTAAAAGCATTAGAACAACTTAAATTAAAACTAGTGCGTCACTTTGATGAAAGAAACAATCCTGCTGAAGCAGTTGCGCTACTTACACAACAGATAACCCAAAAAGAAACCGTTACCATTAAAGAACTTACAGACGAAGCAGAAGAACTCGATCGGCAAATTAAAGTTCTAGAAAAACAAGAAGAGGAAGAAAAACAACAACGAGAAAGAGAAGAAAGAGTAAAAGCAGAAGAACAAGAGCGACAAATTAAAATTCTAGAAAGACAAAAAGAAGAAAGACAACAACAAGAAAAAGAAAGGCAAGGACAACGTGAAATACTTGCTGAAGAGCTTGCAGGAATGCTTAACACATACATCAATGATCGTAACAAGCATTATTATCCTAAGGATTTATTTATTTCTGAGGATAGAGATATTCGCGATCAATTCATTAAAGATATTGTTAATGCAAAAAATGGCCTATTAAAAGCATATGTAGACTCAGGAAGCAGCGAGGCAGTACTTAAGAAAATTACTGCAGGAGTGGATAAATTTCCAGGTGCTAAAATGCAAGCTACTCTGAGTAAAATTGTAGTTAAGTTAATCGAAGCAGATGCAAAACCTGAGGTGGTAGAAGACCTTCCCCAAAAAGCAGAGCAGGTACTTTTAACGTTCGAAACTAAAGAAGGGCGCCATAAAGAATATGCCCTGAAAATGCGAAGTTTCTATGAAACAATTGCCGGTATAAAAACTTATGCAAAAGACTTGTCCGAACACGAAAAAGAAATCATGAATCAGCTTGCTGATGATCTTAAAAAGGATGTAGATCAATTTGTCTATCAAAATCGGGATGAGATTCCAGGAAAAGAGACCTATCAAAAATTTAAAATGAAATTTAAAGCAAAATTGCACAGTCAAGATGATATTATGAGTGAATATTCGTCTTGGCCAACAGTTGTAGCCAATATTTTGTTGAGTCTCGCAACCATAGGTAAATTGATTTATTCGAAAGTGACAACTGGAAGAGCATCGTTTTGGTTCGATAAAGTTGAAGAGCAAAAAGAAATCGAAGCTCCTGTCGATGAAGTACTGGAAGATATAGGTAATTTTTTAAGTCTTGATGCAATTTAAATAAAATGCATAGTCTGGGTGAAGCGGCAGCGAAACCCAGACTACTGTTCATTGATCCATCGAGTTTTCCCAGATGTCGCTGTACATCATCTACACTAGGAATTATGCCCCATTTTAATTTAATTTTTCCGTGGGTAATAAGCCTTTTATATTGTATCATTCATCGTAAACTATTTTTTATTACACAAATGAATACATCCAATGAATTAAGACTGGCTGCACATCTGCAAATTCAAGAACAACTACGCCAAAGTGCAACTCACCGTTTTAATGAAATCAATAAAAAATATGCTGAGTCAGGTTCTATCTTAAAAGAAGAATTAAAAAAGATTATTCTCAAAAAATTATGCATAACACATAAGTTAGCCATCATTTTAATCGACATACAAAATGACTTCGTACTGCATGGCTTTGCCTTATATGCCCCCGCTGGCGAAAATACATTAATTCGCAATATGGCGTTACTTGATGCACTTATTGAGCTTATTGCCAATTACCCTGAGCTTTGTCAGCAAATCGAAATCGTTACCACTCAGGATGCACATGTTTTTGGACGAACCCAAGACCATATTGACGCGCAAATTATGACTCAAGGTTATGGGCAAATACATGCTCATAGAGTCCTAAGAATTGAACACCATGAATTACAACAACTTAATCCAGAGCATGGACAATATGGGTTACATTGTCTATGCGGTACAATAGGTGCCGCCATATCACAGCCTATTGAGGAACGGCTCAACATTCTGGAAGAAGAAATTTCGATTTACCGCTTTGCTAAAATTAATTTCTCTGCTCCTGAAGCTGGAATGAAACTTAAAGAAGGAATTGATTTAAGTGATCCACGTCTTTTAAAAGAGATGGATAATATTTATGAAGACTATGCACTGTCTTTCCTCCAATTTTTCCGAGATAAATCTTATAACGAACTATTGATTACCGGGATCTGCGGAAATATTTGTGTGCAACAAGCAGCCGAAGGTCTGGCAGAAGCAGGAGAAAAAGTAAGTGTACTTGATCCCTGTGTGCATTACCTGGTTATTCCAAACATGAGTTCTTATGATGACGTATGGACAACAGTACAAAAATCTTATGCTGTAAAAGGAATAAATTCGATTGAGCTCACTGATTTTCAATCAAATCCTGAATGGCAAAATCAAAGAAAACATGAGTTACTTAATAATGAACACGCCTTAACTTTGTAGTTACTTCTTTTAGCTGGGTGAAAATACAAGGTTACCCTTCAAGCTAAATTCACTTCTACCGATATATTATTCAAGATGCTCAACAAAGAGGCTCATATGAATAAAATCGCGCAATTTAACATTGGAGATTTAGTAATTCACAAAAACAGCCGCTACAGAGCAATCGTAGTGGATGTTGATCCTTTATTTCAGGCTTCCGGACGTTATAATCCACAAGCACATAAACGTGAATTTGCTACTCGAAATCCTTGGTATCGCTTATTGGTTGATGACAGCAGTCAAATCACCTATGTTGAAGAATGTATGCTCATTGCAGACACAAGCCAAAAGCCAATTAACAACCCCCATATCCACTTTTATTTAAAAGAAAAAGAAGGGCATTATAGTAGGGCAAATCCCACACACTAAATGCTAATTTGTAGCCTGGGTGCAACGAAGCGGAACCCGGGATTAAGCATTTTATTTTATGATCTAAAACCCCGGGTTCCGCTTCGTTGCACCCAGGCTACATGTTTTTTACGTATTCCTTAAAATTAAAACTAAGAGCGCAATAAAGCCAATCAAAACAAGAGCTAACACACCCATAGTAAAAAAACTTTTGTTTAGATTTTCCTTACTAAATTGCTCAGGACGTCCTTTGATTGCGCGATACAAAATGAACATGATCAGTCCAGCACCCATAAGACCTAGAATTTGATATAAAGTCTCCATAAAACTCTTCCTTATTTTGCTTCAAAACTAAATGCATCCGAAAATAAACGAGCTGAGGAAACACCGTTACTTACCAATACATCACGAGTACTGTATACCATATCAAAAGGCCCACTAATCACGATTTGCCACTCACTAAGATCCTGTGGGTGTTTGCTCAGTACAATAGAAGCGAGGGGTACAGTATTGTCCTCAGAAACCGAAGTAAAATATTTAAAATGGCTTACATGGGTCTGCCAATTTGCTACCTTTTCATCCAGGTATAAATCATTTTGCAACCGTGCACCCCAAAATAATTCAAAAGCTCGGGTATCTGAAGTAGATAATAACTGCTCGATCATCGCTTTTACAGGGGCAAAGCCTGTACCGCCTGCAATAAATAATATAGGACGTCGCGGATCCAAATGTTTCATAGAGCACTCACCAAAAGGTAGGCGGATGTTCACAAAACCATACTTCTTAATATGGGCAAATAATCGCTGATTGTAGGGATTTTCCAAGCTATGGCGAATATGAAGCTCGTATTTATGGGAGCCTAATGGAGCATTAGCAATAGAATAGCTAAATGCTTCTTTACCAAAAAGAATTTGCAGATATTGTCCCGCTTGATAATCAATGTATTTTTCAGGGGTTAAAATCAAGCGCATGATGCTGTCTGTCAAGGGTGAAATGTCCTCTACCAGAGCTTTAATTGTTTGTTCCTTCATTCATCTAACCCCAGAGAAGACCAATAGCCATTGACTTTTTTTAATATTTCTTCATCCATCACAATGGGTTCACCCCATTCTCTTTGTGTCTCACCTGGCCATTTATTGGTTGCGTCCATTCCTATTTTTGAACCCAAACCGGATACAGGTGAAGCAAAATCCAGATAATCAATCGGTGTATTTTCCATCATCACTGTATCTCGTGCTGGGTCCATACGTGTAGTCATTGCCCAAATCACATCCTTCCAATTTCGCGCATCAATGTCATCATCACACACAATGACGAATTTGGTATACATAAACTGTCTTAAAAAAGACCATACTGCCATCATGATTCGCTTCGCATGCCCAGGATACTGTTTCTTCATTGTGACTACAGCCAAACGATAAGAACATCCTTCTGGGGGTAAATAGAAATCAACAATTTCAGGAAATTGTTTTTGCAATAAAGGGATAAACACCTCATTTAACGCAACACCTAGAATAGCAGGCTCATCAGGTGGTCTGCCAGTATAGGTACTATGATAAATGGGATCATTTCGATGGGTGATGCGTTCTACAGTAAACACCGGAAACGATTGTACTTCATTATAATAGCCCGTATGATCCCCATAAGGCCCTTCTGGTGCCTCTACTCCAGGCTCTAAATAACCTTCTAAAATAATTTCCGCACTCGCTGGAACATGCAGCTCATTCCCAATACATCGTGTTAGGCGCGTGCGTTGACCGCGTAATAATCCAGCAAACGCATATTCAGACAAAGTATCAGGTACAGGGGTCACTGCAGCAAGTATGGTTGCAGGATCCGCGCCTAAAGTTACTGCAACTGGAAAACGCTCCCCAGGATAAGCTTTTTGCCATGCCTGATAGTCCAATGCACCGCCACGATGGGATAACCAACGCATGATTAACTGATTTTTGTTTAACACTTGCTGCCGGTAAATCCCCATGTTTTCGCGTGTTTGATGGGGTCCTTTAGTGGTAACAAGCCCCCAGGTTATTAATGGCGCTGCATCTTTAGGCCAGCAAGTTTGAATCGGTAAAGAATTAAGATCTACCTTATCTTTTTCCCAAACATGAGTTTGGCATTCTGCGCCGCTTACATATTTGGGCGCCATATTTAATGCCTGTTTTAACAAAGGGAGCTTATTAAAAGCATCCTTAAATCCTTTGGGCGGATCAGGCTCCTTTAAAGCAGCCAATAATTTGCCTACCTCTCTCAATGCACTGATGTTTTCTTCGCCCATTCCCATAGCCACGCGCTCAACGGTACCAAACAAATTGGTCAAAACCGGCATTTGATGGTTTGGAGTATTGGTAAAGAGAAGGGCTGGACCGCCTGAACGTAATACCCGATCACTGACTGCAGTCATTTCAAGATAAGGCGATACGGGATAGGATATGCGTTTTAATAAATCACGTGATTCCAATTGTGCAATAAAATCTCTTAGATCAGAGTATTTCATTAATAATCCCCTAGACAAACTTCACTGCCGTTAAGTTAAGCCCATGTCTATGTAAAATTGTCATCTCCGCTTAGGCAAGGATCCAACTCGAACGGACACTAAAACCAACTCAGGAATGGATTCCCGCCTACGCGGGAATGACAAAGTTTCTTAATTAAATGGCAGTGAGCACAGCCTAACCCGGGATCTCATCGATTTACCCAGGCTGTATTTAAGACACTTAGAATACTTAAATTATTCTTGACGCTTCATTGCATCAAAGAATTCGGCATTGGTTTTGTGATTCTTCATGCGCTCAAGCAAGAACTCAATCGCATCACACTCATCCATAGATTGCAGGATTTTGCGCAATATCCAGGTACGTTGTAGATCTTCTGGAGACAATAACAAATCTTCACGACGTGTACCCGAACGGTTAATATTAATTGCAGGAAAGACACGACGTTCAGAAATATTACGACTCAAGTGAATTTCCATATTACCAGTTCCCTTGAATTCTTCGTAAATCACTTCATCCATTTTAGAACCGGTGTCTACCAGAGCTGTGGCAATGATCGTCAAGCTGCCGCCTTCTTCGATGTTTCGCGCTGCACCATACAGACGCTTCGGTCTTTGTAACGCATTAGCATCAACTCCACCAGTCAGTACTTTACCCGATGAAGGAATTACTGTGTTATAAGCTCGGGCCAGGCGAGTAATCGAATCAAGTAAAATCACCACATCACGTTTGTGTTCAACCAAACGCTTGGCTTTTTCGATCACCATTTCAGCAACTTGAACATGGCGGTTTGCAGGTTCATCAAAAGTACTGGCAACCACCTCACCTTTTACAGAGCGTTGCATTTCAGTTACTTCCTCAGGACGCTCGTCAATTAATAATACAATGAGGTAACATTCTGGATAATTTTTTTCTATAGAGCGTGCGATGTTTTGCAGCATTAATGTTTTACCCGCTTTGGGAGGGGAAACAATCAAACCACGTTGTCCTCGACCAAAAGGAGCACATAAATCAACTACCCGCGCGGTCAAATCTTCAGTACTTCCATTTCCTTGCTCCATAACTAAACGTTCTGTAGCAAATAAAGGAGTAAGGTTTTCAAATAAGATTTTTCGTTTGGCACTATCAGGTGAATCATAATTGATTTCATCAACTTTCAACAAAGCAAAATAACGTTCACTGTCTTTAGGAGGACGAATTTTACCTGAAATAGTATCGCCAGAACGCAAACCAAAACGTCTGATTTGGCTGGGTGAGACATAAATGTCATCAGGGCCTGCCAAATAAGAGCCATCGGCAGAACGCAAGAAACCAAAACCATCAGTCAGGACTTCCAAAACACCATCACCATGGATGTCTTCACCTTTTAAGGCGTGCGCCTTAAGAATGGCAAAAATAATTTCTTGTTTGCGCATACGGGAAGGGTTTTCGACACCAATCTCTTGTGCGATGTTAAAAAGATCGGCAATAGGCAATTGCTTAAGTTCACTAAGATTCATACTTCTCACTTGATTTGTTGATTAATTGAATTGGGTATCCGGGAAAAATATTATTAAGAATGCAGCTAAGGATTCTGCTGCCTATGTGATATATTTACATTATATCACATATTGCAGACAGGCTATCACAGCTTTAGTAAAAGATACAACATTTTTTATATAGAAAAATAAAAAATTAAACGTGACTCTCAACAAAAGCACTTAATTGGGATTTTGAAAGCAAGCCCATTTTCACTGCTTCAACTTGGCCGTTTTTAAATAAAATCAATGTAGGAATACTCATCACACCAAACTTTGCAGGGGTTTGTGGATGCTCATCGATATTAATTTTGGCAAAAGTTACTTGCTCACCATGAGTAGCAGCAACTTCTTCCAATATAGGGGTCAATGCGCGACATGGACCACACCACTCAGCCCAAAAGTCAACTAATACCGGCTTATTTGCATTGATTACATCCTGTTCAAAGCTTGCATCTGTTATCGTTTTAATAAGATCACTCATGTGTCAACCTCGGTTGTTTAAAATTCGTTAATTGCCAAATACTCACTTTGCATCAAGAAATACTCATATTTGACATAGCTTGAATGAAAAATCCTCTGAGAATACATCATCTTCCTTGCTGTCAAAAAACTGTTCATTCAATCTGCACGCAAATCTGCTATACCCTGGATTTTTGCATTAAGAGAAACTGGCTGCAACTTCTATTATAGATCACCACCCACTGCTTGCAACATACTCAATGCAGTAATCGCAGCTGTTTCCGTGCGTAAAATTCTTGGACCTAAAGATAAAGGTTGAAATCCATGCTTGCGAGCTAATTGAACTTCATTATCACTAAGTCCCCCTTCAGGGCCAATAAGCAAAGCAATAGCAGAAGGTCCTATCGGGTAATCTTTCCAGTTTTTATCTTCGCCTGGATGCAAAATCAATTTTAATTGAGCTTGAGCCTCAACGACATAATGATCTAGTGTAATAGTAGGATGTACTATGGGAATTGTATTACGACCTGATTGTTCACACGCAGCAATAACGATTGCCTGCCATTGAAGAAGTTTTTTGGTCATTCGTTCCTTATCCAACTTGACAACACAACGCTCCGTAATAATGGGGGTAATGCTGGCTACACCGAGCTCAACTGCCTTTTGCATGACGAACTCCATACGCTCTCCCTTAGAAATAGCTTGCGCTAAGTGGATAGCTAATGGCGACTCACGACTCACGTCGTTTATTGAGCCGATTACCACAGTAACTTGTTTTTTCTTCACAGCGTCTATTGTTGCATCAAACTCACGGTCATCACCACAAAATAAAGTAATATGCTCACCAACCTGCATGCGCAAAACAACACCGACATGCTGACTCGCTTCTGGAGATAATTCTAAAAGTTGACCTGTATGGTAGTTTCCAGGTTGATAAATGCGTACCGCTCTCATGTGTTTATTGATTTTATAATGTAGCCTGGATGCAGCGAAGCGAAACCCAGGTCGGAAAAAAACTGCTATCCCGGGTTTCGCTTCGCTGCACCCAGGCTACATATCTACGTATCTATAATGCCCAATACTATAACAAAAATTACTTATTTTTACCCTATGTGGTAGAATTTTTTATTTCACTAAGGAAATTTAAAATAATGAGCAAAACACGTATTGAATCCGACAGCATGGGTGAAATTGCTGTCCCTGCCGATAGGTATTGGGGCGCACAGACTGAGCGGTCGCTACATCACTTTAATATAGGCAAAGACATTATGCCACGTGAAGTCACTCACGCTTTTGGTATCTTAAAAAAGGCTGCGGCTTTAACAAACCTAGACTTAGGTAAATTACCGAAAGATAAGGCTGATTTAATTATTCAAGCCGCTGATGAGGTCAGCAAAGGGATGTTGGACGATCATTTTCCTTTACATGTATGGCAAACCGGAAGCGGTACTCAATCCAATATGAATGCCAACGAAGTCATTTCAAATCGTGCTATTGAGTTAGCAGGTGGAACTATGGGTAGTAAATCGCCTGTTCACCCTAATGATCATGTCAATATGTCTCAATCTTCGAATGATACATTCCCAACCGCTATGCATATTGCAGCAGCTGTCGCCTTCAAGAATAAACTAATCCCAGCAGTAAAAAACTTGCGCGCTGCCTTGGCTGTTAAAATGGCGGCATTCAAAGATATAGTTAAAATAGGTCGAACTCATTTACAAGACGCAGTCCCACTCACCTTGGGTCAGGAGTTTTCTGGCTATGTTGCCCAGCTTGATGCCTGTGTCCGTCGGCTTGAGGATGCATTGCCCGAATTATACGAGCTAGCAGCAGGAGGAACTGCAGTAGGAACCGGGTTAAACACTCATCCCCAATTTGCAACCAAAGTAGCAGAGCACATTGCCCAGATAACTCAATTGCCGTTTGTGACCGCAAATAATAAATTTGCTGCACTGGCCTCTCATGAGGCTTTAGTTAATGCCCACAGTGCCATGAAAGCACTGGCATGTGCTTTAATGAAAATTGCGAATGACATTCGATGGTTAGCTTCGGGTCCACGTTGTGGCATTGGTGAATTAATCATTCCAGAAAATGAACCTGGATCGTCCATTATGCCTGGCAAAGTCAATCCAACTCAATGTGAAGCCATGACCATGGTTTGTGCTCAAGTTCTAGGGAATGATGCAACTGTAGGGATAGCCGACAGTCAAGGTAATTTTGAGCTGAATGTGTTTAAACCCGTCATCATCTTTAATGTTCTTCATTCGCTTAATTTGCTGGCAGACACCTGCCATTCATTCCAGGAGTTTTGTGCAGAAGGAATTGAAGCCAATCACAAAGTTATTGACTACTACCTACATCACTCCTTAATGCTCGTCACCGCACTTAATCAATATATAGGCTATGACAAAGCAGCTAAAATTGCTAAAACAGCACACCAAGACAATTCTTCCTTACAAGAGGCAGCAGTCAAACTTGGTATTTTAACAGCAGAACGCTTTGCCGAATTGGTAAGACCAGAAGAGATGATTGGACCAAAATGATGCAAATCTCTTGAAAAACTATGCTGCTCTATTACATAGTTGGCCTGTTCATTTGCAAGTATGCTCTCTCGTATCGGGAGAGTTTACCAAATTGAATCAATTTAACTCATTTGGGAGCAAAAAGTGGATTTTTGCTTTTTATAATAGTAATGCAAGGACGAACTTCTAAAAAAATTTATTAGGAAAATAAGGTTCAAGTATGAAACAAAAAAACATTATTCATTCAGCACAAAAGTCTGAAATGATCGATCATAAAAACGCAAGAACGTCCCATCAAAGTATGGAAAAAACAAGTAAGAAAAAAATGAGTTTTTTTGGGGATCGTGCTTCCAGACAATTTGTAAACAATGAAATGATTAAAGACGGGCTGGATTCAATGCACGTAAAAATAGAAATGGAAGCGGTTCACAAAGCCAAGGAAGATGAAACAAAAAGTTTTACACCCTGGTAACTCTTTAACACATGGGGGGTTGAGCATTACTCCAACCCCCAACTTCTAAGCCCTACTAAAGCACTAATAAACTTCTTATAGTGCATCATCTTGATAAAAATTATTGTATTACAGGAATTTGTGGCGCAGCATTGCGTTTAGGACCTGGTGTTGATTTTTGAGTAGGATCTTTTGAAGCGTAAGTCTTTTGCGCTTTAGGCTTATTTACTGATTGTTGTTGAGCCTGTGTATTCATTTGCCCATAGCCCGGGTTGTTCGTTTGTTCTGAGCGCTGCATGTCCATGCATGCACACAATCCTAAAGATAAAGCAATACCAAAACCCAACTTAAGTGACTTTAATTTTATCATATTTAGCTCCCTGCTTTGTTGATTCGAACGATCAATATAAATTAAAAAATTTAAAATCACCACCCAAATTCAGCAAGAATTTTTTTTTTAACCAAAAACCCATATAATCAAACCAACTACTTTCAATAAAGGACTTATTATGATTTATCCCAATATCCTTGCTACCATAGGACAAACTCCTGTGGTAAAAATTAATCGCCTCGGCCATGATCTTGATTGTGAGCTGTATGTAAAATGTGAGTTTTTTAATCCAGGCGGCTCTGTTAAAGATCGCATTGGGTATGAAATGGTGGTTAATGCAGAACGCGATGGTCATATCAAGCCTGGCTACACATTGATTGAACCCACCTCTGGAAATACAGGAATAGGTATTGCACTAGCAGGGGCTGTACTAGGCTACAAAGTAATCATTACTATGCCTGAAAAAATGAGCCAAGAAAAACAATCTGTGCTCGAGCGATTGGGAGCAACGATTTATCGAACTCCAACAGAAGCAGCGTATGATGATCCGGAAAGCCACATTTCTTTGGCTAAAAGACTGAATGCGGAAATTCCTAACTCCTATATTCTTGATCAATATGCTAACCCCAATAACCCTAATGCCCATTACCGCGGCACTGCTCAGGAAATTATTGATGATTTTGGCAAAGACTTGCATATGGTTGTTGCCGGAGTAGGAACAGGGGGAACCATTACCGGGATTGCCAAACGGCTTAAGGAACATAATCCGCAAATTAAAATCATTGGCGTTGACCCCGAGGGCTCGATTCTTGGGGGTGGAACCGAAATTAAGCCCTATGCAGTAGAGGGAATAGGCTATGATTTCTTTCCAGAAGTTTTAGATAATAGTTTAATTGATCAATACATTAAAACGAATGATTTGGATTCATTTCGAACTGCACGAGATTTAATTCGTGAAGAAGGTTTATTAGTAGGTGGTTCTTCAGGAGCCGCAATGTGGGCTGCGCTGCATGCCGCAAAATCCTTAGGTAAAGGCCAAAAATGCTTGGTTATTTTACCTGACTCAATTCGTAATTACATGTCTAAATTTGCTAATGATGAATGGATGAAAAAACAAGGATTTATGTAAGTAGACGATTTGAAGCAGAGTTACATCATCCAGATTGATTCTGCTTCCTTGGACTACCCATTTTATCTCAATGTCATCGTCGATTGATTTTCTAATTGATCAAACAAGTCATCCGGTTCAACTTGTCCTGTAACAATCCAAGCCGCTATAGAGTCTGCCAATAGATCAATCGTATATTTTTCTTGTTCTTGTGGCTCACCTACAATAGCAGACTTTTGTCTTGTTTGGGTTAAGTCAGATACTGATATGACATTCTTCAATTGAATAGGTAAAAATTTAATATAAAGCGCCATGAGTTGTTCACGAGTTAATTCACCCGCAGCGACCATACTTAAAATGGTATTACACCATTGGTCGTGAGATTGCGCACGATGTTTCTTATGTTCCGCAATCATATTAATAATACCACCTAGGGTTTGCCCTTGTTCATTTGAATTTATGACAGGCTCAGGTCTAGGAGTGGCTAATTTACCAACATAAGCATATTTTTCTTTATTTTTTTCAGTTACCTGAGGGTAGTAGTCGCCATCTTGAATCTGAATCTTTAAATGAACTTTATTAGCCATTATTCTTCTCCATCATATATTTCTCTTTTTCTCAGCTCCTTGCCAAGTTCTTTAAAAGATAGAGTAACTGTAATTCCTAGTGTCTGAGCCAAGGCATTTAAAGCACTTGGTGGTAACTTGACTTCAGGATCGCGTAAATAACTTTTGGGGGTTTCGGCACTCAACCCATCAAATACCTCAATATACTTTAAAGGATGGGTATATAACTCATCCACTGCTAGCTGGCGTAATACATACGCCATACACTCCACTAACTCTGACTTACGAGAATTATTGAGTAGGATCCCCATACGCTCAGGAAGGGTTAAATACGGTTGGTTGCTTATATATTTGGGAAAGTGCTGATAAAAGCGTTCCAAAATTTTTTTCAACGTTGCATCATTGCCTCGTTGGTTACTACTTTGCAAAGAATCAATCAAAGCTACAGCTACGGCATGAAATTGTTCATTACCTACATTGATAAAACTAAAGTCTGCACGTGGCCCAGGTTCATGCTGCACATAAACTCTATTACTAAAAAAACCCGCCATGATGCTCTCCCAACCTCAATATAACTTCATTCTAATGAATCAAAATTAAGGAAATATTAACTTGTCACATTATGAGACATAAATTTACAGTTAACCTCATTTTTAAAACAAAATATAGTAATAAAATAGCACTTAACATTATAATTCTATACTACATGCAAGAATTTTACTCGATTACATTGCAATAAGACAATGCTCATACTTTTTATACTTAATGATTCATGAAGTTTATAGCGAACTTACAACTTAAGGAAATATTTATGGAGCATTATCAATAAAATGATTGAGTTTGCATTAAAAGTTACTCCCAACAGCTCCTAATTTTTTAAATAAGTAGCTTCTCAATACACCAAGAAGGTAAAATGGTAGTTTAAAAGCAACTTCAAAAGCTAGGCGTCTGTTTCCAGTTCGCTAGTTTGAACCATAAAGGACTTAGATTTGAGCCAATTAACATCTTATCTTATTTGTTTGCTTCTTGTGCTCTTAACTTTATTTCTTCATTTAAAATACAAAAGAAAGCAAATCAACGTGGCTCAATGGCAAAAATCATTAAATTTGCGAGAGCACGCTCAAGTTTTTCGTCAAATTTACAGTGGCGCTAATGGCTTTGTGTTGTCTCAAAATGCACGCCACGAATATGATGCAATGGAATATGCTTATGGGGAAATTGATTTTTTATCATTTATTGCACTTTTATCTCTAACAAATCCAAATGAAAACACCGTTTTCTACGACTTGGGCTCAGGAACAGGAAAAGCAGTATTAGCCTGCAGCATGGTGTTCCCTATATGCAAAAGTATTGGCATTGAATTATTTCCCGAACTCTACCTCGATGCATGCAAACGACTTGAGCAATTGGCCGCCATGAAAAACTACGCGGGACAAGCCAAAAAAATTCAGTTCGTTTTAGGAGATTTTCTCAAGGTGAACTTTGATGATGCAACGCTTGTTTTTATCAATTCCACTGCTTTTTTTGGCCCAACATGGGAAAAACTATGTGCCAAGTTGGATCATTTACCACATCTCAACACAGTAATTACAACCAGCAAAACATTACCCAATACTCATTTTACTGTCACAACTCGTACTAAAGTTCAGATGAGTTGGGGCGTTGTATTTGCTTACATCCATACGCGAAAAACAACTTTCGACTAACTGTCTTGAAAACATTGAATAATTTTTTTCCCAGTCTATACTTATAAAACAAGGACAATTGTCAGCACCTAATCTGTATTGGTAGCAGACTTTGAAACACGCGACAACACGAGGTGGGTATGATCAAATCGGAACTCATTGAACACATCGCTGCTCGAATGACGCATCTTACTGAAAAGCAAGTGGCTGATGGCATTAATAGAATATTGGAATTAATGAGTGAAGCACTCATTAAAAATCAAAGAATAGAAATTCGGGGATTCGGCAGCTTTTCCCTTCATTATAGACCTCCCCGCAACGCGCATAATCCCAAAACTGGCGAAAAAGTTGTGACAAAGGCAAAATACAGCCCTCATTTTAAACCAGGGAAAGAATTACGCGAACGCGTCGATGCATCACGTGATAAATATAAATTGCCTGATGATGAAGAATAAAATAAGTTTACTTTTTATCTTATCTCTTAGCCTGGGGAAGGCAAAGCCGTAACCCGGGTTATGGATGAAAAAAACAGGCTCCCATGACTCGGGTTTCGCTGCGCTGCACCCAGGCTACAGTTATAAAATTTATTTCTTATTATCTAATTCAAGTACGAGGTAAGGTAACCCCTGTTTGTCCCTGATATTTTCCATTGCGATCTCGATACGAAACAGCACAAATTTCAGTGGCTTCTAAAAATAGCATTTGCGCAACGCCTTCATGCGCATAAATTTTGGCGGGCAATGTAGTCGTGTTCGAAAACTCCAAAGTAACATGACCTTCCCACTCGGGTTCCAAAGGAGTCACATTAACAATAATGCCACAACGCGCATAAGTCGATTTACCAAGGCAAATAGTCAGAATATTCCGTGGAATACGAAAATATTCTACTGTTCTTGCTAATGCAAAAGAGTTGGGAGGAATAATACACACATCGGATTGCACATCAACAAAGCTGTTTTCATCAAAAGCTTTCGGATCCACAATAGCAGAATTAATATTAGTGAAAATTTTAAATTCATTAGAACAACGAACATCATACCCATAACTGGATACACCGTATGAAATAATCCTTCCATTGTCATTTTCACGCACTTGTCCGGGTTGAAATGGAGATATCATTCCATGTTCAAGCGCCATTTTTTCTATCCATCTATCTGATTTAATCGACACAATAAAAACCCCATGAAGTCTTCAAAATGAGTGTTCTACCATAAAAGTTAGACAAACGAAAGATTGTATTGATATTACTCTAAATGATACATAATTTCTGCGAGCTAAATACGTAACACGCTTTTTAATAAAATTGTTTATACTTAATGATATAAATTGCATAAGTGCTTGTTAGCCAAATGGATGAAGAACTCAAAAGTTATAGTCATGCTGCCAAACAAATTGATTTTGTAATGAGGCGTTACTACCTAGACCCTTCAGAAATCAAATTAATTAAACAACTGATTCAAGATAGTTATAATACTTTAGGCCAATGGCATCATAATAAAATATTTTTGAATGCAGGATTATGGAATAAAAAAATCTATGAAGAATACAAACAATTAAATTTTGATTTTTCTGCAATCTCTGAGGTGCAAGATATTTATTCGCAATTACTTCTTTATTCATTAATAAGACCATTAATCAAGATGCAATTTTTTAATAAGCGATTACTTGAGATAGGTTGTGGCAATGGTCTTGGTCTTAAAGCAAGTTCGGAGTTACTAAAAACTGACTATGCCTTAGGTATCGACCTGGTTAATCGATTAGTAATGAATTCCAATCGCCATTTCTACAAACAAGACAAAGTGAATTACATTCAATCTGATGCAGAAAATTTACCCCTAGGCAATGAATGCTTTGATATTGTTATCAATCTTGAAAGTTCTCATCTTTATCCCAGAATTGAAGATTTCTTTTCTGAAGTTGAACGTGTCCTATCTTTAGGGGGATTTTTTTGTTATGCAGACCATTATTTTAGAGATAAAGATCAATCAACTAAATTAGAACGATTTATTAAGAAGAATGATAAATTAAAAATAATTCAAAAAGTAAATATTACTAAGTGGGTTCAAGCTTCTCTCTATCAACGGTTAATTGTAAATGAAGAAACTTTCTATAAAAACGCCCTGTATTTAGCTGGGAATGACTTTTACAAACTTCAAGAGATTGCTGCTGTTTTAGGATTAATATTTCTTCCATGGTGGAAAATTAGGTTTAAAAATCCTGTGCTTCGTTACATTGTGAAAAATACTCGAAGAGACAGATTTTGGGGTAAAAAATATTATTTTTATTATTTTATTCAAAAAGTTAAGAAATGAAAATAAAAAAAATACAAGAAGTAGAATATGAATATGGACAAGAAGAATATATTAAACGACTTCTTTATCAATCAAAGGAGCCTATCTTAATAAAAATAAAAAATTTTACTGATAAGTTTACTTTAGATTATTTTAAAGATCTTCTTGAAGGCATAATAACCTATGATATGTATGAAAATGATTGTTGGCAATCACACCAACGTGGTGATTTTACAACGGTCATGTCACAAATAAAAAATAATATGCCCTATAGAATTTTTGGCCAAAGTTTTCCCAGGCAATACTCTGAAGCGATAGAAAGGCATGTACCACTGTGGCAAAAAATTCCATTCCGACCAAGATACTTTAACAAGAGATTGAAAGTTATTTATTTTTTTGGTGGTAAGGGAGCTCATACAGAAATACACTTTGATAGAGAACATTGCTGCAATCTTCATTTATGCTTAAGCGGAAGAAAACAATTATTATTATTTACTAAAGATCAAAGTAAATATATTTATAAGCTTCCTTTCGTTGGCGACAGCTTAGTAGAATTTGGCCAACCCATGGATTTGTTATGCAAACAATTTCCAAAATTAAACCAAGCAGAAGGTTATGACGTCACTCTTGAACGCGGGGATATGTTATTTTTGCCTAAAAACTGTTGGCATTATACTACCTACCTTGATGCCTCAGCCGCAGCTTCCTATATTTTTTACCCTAATAAACTCTTACAGTTTTATGGGTATTTTACTGGTTACTTTTTCATAGGATATAAATCCCCAAACGGATTTAAAATTTCTGATTGGCCTTTATTTGAAAGATTTAGTCGAAATTATGCTTTGGCAGAAGGCAAAAAAAAGTATTTATTTAAAATAATTGAATTTGCTTCTTATATAGTTCTTCTGCCTACAATAAGCATTCTTAGTAAAATTTCCTTAATATTAAAGCCACGTAGAATTTTTTAGCTCCATGCTTGGAGAACATGCTCTATGGCTAAAAGATTGTAACCCGGGATTATCGCATTCCCGGGCTGTGCTCACTGTCCCTCACGCTGTATCCGCCAACTCCCCAAGGTGAACCCGCGTGTATTTTATAAATTTCAACTATTTTTTCTTTTGAGCCATACTGGATAAAATATCACCTAACTCCATTGGCATTGGGAAAACAATAGTTGAGTTATTGTTACTTGCTATAGCGGCTAATGTTTGCAAATAACGTAATTGCATTGCCTGGGGTTGTTGTGCCAGAACTTGTGACGCTTGCAGTAATTTTGCTGATGCCTGCAACTCCCCTTCGGCATGAATCACTTTAGCGCGTCGTTCGCGTTCTGCTTCAGCCTGTCTCGCAATCGCACGGATCATGCTTTCATCCAAATCCACACGTTTAATTTCGACATTAGCAACTTTGATTCCCCAGTTATCTGTTTGTGAATCCAATATTTTTTGTACGTCGCTGTTTAATCGTTCACGTTCGGAAAGCATTTCATCCAACTCATGTTGTCCTAATACAGAACGGAGTGTCGTTTGTGCTAATTGACTGGTTGCTTCGTAGTAATTTTCAACTTGAATAATTGCATTTTCTGGTACCACAACTCGAAAATATAAAACCGCATTCACCCTTACTGAAACGTTATCTTTAGATATTACATCTTGACTTGGGACATCCATAACTATAGTTCGTAAATCGACCCGTACCACTTGTTGGATCACTGGAATAATAAGTACCAAACCAGGTCCTTTAACTTTCCAGAAGCGTCCTAACATGAATACGACACCACGTTCATATTCTCTAAACACTTTAATTGCCGATATCAAAAGCAACACGATTGCAATGATGATTACTGTGAAAAAAGGTCCCATTTTACCCTCCTTGATTACCTAAATCTTCTTCAATTTCTAACACGAGTCCTGAGGTTCCGATTACTTTTATTTGCTTTTTACCTGCTATAAACTTTTTCGAGTGTACACTCCAAATCTCACCACGAATAAATGCCTGCCCATCTGGATTAATGTCACCAAGCGTACGGCCTTGGGCTCCTATCAAAACAATTAAACCATGTTTAACACTTTGTCGTCTCGCTTTTACTGCCATCCCAAGAATGATCACAAAGAAAATAATATTCACTAAAGCCATTGCTCCGATTGCCGACCATGCTATTTGATATGTCTGATTGTCACTATCAATTAACATAATGGATCCGATGATAAACGCGATGGTACCTCCGATACCTAAAGAACCGTATGCAGGTACAAATGCTTCCGCAATAATAAAACCAATACCCAATATAATTAGGAAGAAACCCGCATAACTTATTGGTAATAATTGCAACGCATAGAGCGCAATACACATTGATATGGTACCAATTACTCCAGGTAATATATTACCTGGGTTAACCAGTTCGAAGAAAATACCATATATCCCCAGTAACAGAAGGAGATAAGCAACCGTTGGATTAGTAATTATTGATAAAAATCGTGTGCGCCAATCAGGCTCAACTAATTCTATGTGCGCATTACTGGTGTTAAGTGTTATTTTTTGATTGTTTTGCATTACTGATATGCCATTCAACTGTGAAAGTAAATCGTTCACATCGCGCGCAACATAGTTAATAACTCCCTCCTTTAAGGCCTCTGTAGAAGTTAGAGTCTCAGAGTTCAAAACTGCCTTTTGTGCGAAATCTGGATTACGCCCCCTCAATTGTGCCAGGGCCCTCAAGGTTGCCACTGCATCATTCGTAATTTTTTTCTCCATAGTTGTCTGCTTATCCGATTTGGTTTCATCCGCAAAACCAGTCATAGCGATGTTAACTGGACTTGCAGCGCCTAATTGAGTGCCAGGTGCCATAGCTGCCAAAGTACTGGCGTAGAGTAAGTAAGTTCCCGCGCTCGCAGCACGTGCGCCATTTGGACTGACATAAGTCACTATAGGAACATTCGATGATAAAAACTTTTGAATAATTGCGCGTGTAGACTCATCGAGTCCACCTGGCGTATCAAGAGTAATCAGAATTAAATCTGCATTTTGTGCATTATCAATATTACGAATAATATAATCTGCTGTGGCAGGCCCGATTGCTCCTTTTATTTGAAGTTCGATAACTTTTGCTGCGTAAGAATTGGCGGTATAAATGAATAAAAGAATAAGCAATACACCGAACCGTGATAAAAATATGTTCCAGCTTGGAGGTGTAAATACGGACTTTGGCATGCTGTACGATTTACACATGCTCCTTTCCTTTACGAAAATACGTTATATGATAAAAGATAGCACAATTTGCATAACTTATTACTCATTCATTGTGAGCAACTACTGCTCTACTCCTACGTCCCGCCCCCCACGACTTGCTCGCGGGGGATAGGTAGAGATGTGCTCAAGACAGTTGCTTCATCAGGCTACTTCAGATCCCGAGCGATCGTTTTTAGAAATAAACACCTATTTGTGCAGCAACTGTATCCGCAGTACCTCCAGTTCCTATTGTCGGTGCATTTACAAGGCCAGGAGGTGCAGCGCCGTTGGCAAAATCATTGGATCCATAATCAATTTCATGTCGGTATTCAATACTTTCTACAGTATCTTTCCAAATAGAAATGTTAAATACCCCAATAAATCGGTGTTCTGGTAAATTTAGTGCAAGCGCTTCTCGAGTCCTTTGATAGCCAACACCAACAGACGCAGGTCTATTGAATACCCTAAATGTCATATCGACTTCTGTTTGTAATGCTTGGGGTTTTGCACCATGACCATTAAAACTCAAATCCTGAGCTCTAAATGCCTCGATGGTTCCAACCCATTCCGCAGCAAAGTTAAATCGATCGTAAGCCATATTACCGTGTACATCCACAGCTTCCGTTTTACGCACAAGTTCATTTCCATTGAGTAAGGAGCCGAACCCGCCAAAAGTTCCGGGGTTCGCTGCAGTATTTTGCATGCCAGCTGCATCATTAATTGAACTGATGTAACTTGCGCCTATTTCACCACTCATTTTGTCAAATCCAAAGACATAACCTCCATTCACACCGCCAACTCCAGCTCTTCCCAGCATGGTATCACTTCGATAAATGTAGGTTGAAACAAATGGTCCTGTATCTTCTTGAGACTTATAGCCTATTATGAAAGGCCTTGTTTTAGTACGAGCCATATCTAAAGTTAATGGGGAACTGATCATCGAACTGGAATAACGGCCAAAAGGCACATACAACTGACCTGCAGTAAAATAAAATGGTGTTTTGTCCAAATTACCGATATTAACAAAGCCCATATTGAGGTTAAATGCAGAATTATTAATTCTTGGACCAACCTCCGGCGGGCTTGAATCATATGCGATTGCTATGTAGGCCTCAACATTTTGGTTTAACGCAGCAGCAACATCCAGCTCACTTGAGCCTAGGGTTAAATCAACATTTGTCCCCCCAACATAATCACTATTGAGCATACCAACTGGTTCGGCTTTACCGCTTAACGCAATGATGGGCCTGTTTGGAATTGGGTAGCCCATATTCCGATATGTTCTGTATAATCTTCGACGTTGTTGCATCAAACGGATGTCGCGATTAATACTCGAGATATTAACAATGTAATCCGACCCATCAAACGCGGGTCTATCTCCCAAATATGGAGAAGCGACGACCGGTGTGCCCGCAACATAAGTAACCACCCGCCCATCAGCCACTAAAGCGGTTGGATAAAATCCTACTGACTCTGGATGTTCTTCTGGAGTATGTACCGTCACCGTTGATGAATGATATCTGACCATGTTATCTTGCTTGACTTGGTCATGTTCATGTTTTTTTCCATGTTTTACACGAGCCTTTGGCTCTTGTTTTTTTGCCTCCCTTTTGACCGGATTGCTCGAATGTTTCACTTTTCGAGAAACCATTTCTTTTTGTAATGTATCTAATTGAGATTGTAATTGTTGTGCTTGTTTTTGTAGACGAGCGATTTGACGTTGCAACTGTTGATCATGTTCCGCATAGAGTGGCGATGATAAACAGACTAGGGCCAATATTATTTTTTTATACTGCATGCGGTACTCCTGTTCATTATTTTTACTTCCACATCGGAATGGCAGAAAATTATAACTTGGTAAACAGGGAGTGGCTAGCCTCTTTTTTATAAATTTGCTTAAATTTTGTAACCTTATTTGTATAAAAAAAGCCCATAGCAAGGTATGGGCTTAAAAAACAGAGATATGACGGTTGATTATGCGTTGCTGATTAACTTCAAACCAAAGTATGGACCATAAACACCATAATCTACTGCGCGAACGGGACCAAATAAATTAGGGAGTATTTGCTCTTCCAATACATGAAAATAATTGACCACTTGGTAACCTACTTGAATATTAGCAAGACCTATAGGAGTAGCATGGGCATAATTTACACCAAGTTTTGCTTCCAAGCTTGGAACAATAGCATTTTTGCGTAACGATACTTGCTCAACAATAGCGTGAAGTGGGGTGAAGACAAAACCGGCGTGATAACGATTTGTCCCATAGAGAATGGAGCCACCTCCATTTGCAGTAACGCTTAATGAGTCTGTAATGTAATATGCATAATTAATTCCAGCTACCGGTCCAATCCCTTTATAGTCAGTATTGTCAAATTTGCTAAATGGGTTACTAGCAAGTGAAGGAACAATACTTGTTATATAATAATTATCCCCGGTTGATTGTATGTTTGCATATTGTAAACCAGCGTAGAAACGTATCTTTTTTCTTATACTGAAATCAGTATGTTGTCCCATCACTACGTTAACTTGATCGATTCTATTTCGGTTAATGAATTCAAATGGAGCAGGTATCAGTGGAACATTTGCTGCAGGGATAGTTAAAGATCCAAAAAGCTCAGTTGGTCCTGCAGATGTACTGAAGTGCATCCAGTTGATAGTAATATCATTTCTCGTATTAAAATGGTAGGAACCTTCTAAAAAATACCCCCAGTTCCAGTCATTTTTTAATTCTTTATTTAAAGGCGCTGTACCAAATTGAAATGCTTTCTCAGCACCATAAACCGATCTTAAATAGAGTGCTTGCGCACCGAAGTCCCAGAGATTTGTCGCACATGGAACGGTAACATTACCTGGGGTACAAACTGGCCCCATACTTCCGGCAGTAGCTATACTTGCTGCCAATCCCAATACAGCTATAGTTGCTTTCTTAAACATGAATACTCCATTAGAAAAAAAAAGCCCATCATGAATGACGGGCTTTCATAAGATCTTAATCAATTAAGAAATTAAACATTTCCTACATACTTCAGACCGAAGTAAGGACCAGCAGCAGCGAAGTCAGTTGAAGTTACTGGTAATACAGTTGTGTTCAACGCATGGATGTAGTCGAACCACATGTATCCAGCATCCAGAGTTAAATCACCTTGCGCCATTGCGTAAGTATAGCTAGCACCTAACTTAGCTTCTAATTCTGGAACGATTGATGTTCTAGTTCCACTCACATCAACTGTGAATACAGTAGGAAGAACAGGAACAGAATCATCTGGATCAACGAAACCAACATTGTAACCATGCTTTTGCGAACCAACTAATACTGCAGCAGCTGCTTTAGCATAAATTCCAAAACCATTGCCAAATACGTAGTTCATGTCAATACCAGTACGTGGACCAAAGCCGTTGTACTGAGTGCTGCCATTGAATCCTACAGTAAAGTCAGGAATACCAGCATCGAAGTCTGTTGCAAACGCATGAACACTTCTCTTGATGCTAGCAAATTGGAAACCGCCGTGGAAACGGATTTTCTTGTTCGCACTGAAGTCAACAAATTGACCGAACTCACCGTTCACTGCATCCCATCTGTTCTTATGACCAAAACCAATTAATGTATCTGGATCAAATGAAGGAACGAATGTATGATTGTTCCAACCTGTATCCAAGTGATACCAAGTCAGAGTAATGTCGTTTCCAGTATTGAAATGGTAAGAACCTTCAATCTGGAATCCCCAGTTCCATTGTGCATCCAGTTCAGTGTTAATCGCAACACCTGTTGGAGTAGAAGCGATATCCAATGAAATATCGTTATCGGTCATTGTTTGTAAAATTAATGCTTGTCCGCCGATATTCCATCCAGTAGCTGGGCAAGGAACAGTGACGTTACCTGGGGTGCAAACTGGACCCATGGTACCAGCGAATACTGCACTGCTACCTAAAGCAAGAACAGCTAACGCTGTTTTTTTCAAATTTAACATGCTTATCTCCACTTTTTTATTATTATTTCCGTTCGTTACCAATTTTAAATTGAGCAACGGTACGCATATTCGCTCTATACCGAGAGCGTACCTTGCTCAATTATCTTACCTGACCCTTATAAAGTCAACAGTATTGATTAAATTTTTAAAATGATAGCGAATTAAATGTTTCCTATATACTTCAGACCAAAGTAAGGACCAGCAGCAGCGAAATCAGTTGCAGTTACTGGTAATACAGTTGTGTTCAACGCATGGATGTAGTCGAACCACATGTATCCAGCATCCAGAATTAAGTCACCTTGCGCTATTGGATAAGCATAGCTAGCACCTAACTTAGCTTCTAACTCTGGAACGACTGATGTTCTGGTTCCACTCACATCAACAGTGAATATGGTAGGAAGAACAGGAACAGAACCATCTGGGTCAACGAAGTCAACATTGTAATTATGCTTTTGCGAACCAACTAATACTGCAGCAGCTGCTTTAGCATAAATTCCAAAACCATTGCCAAATACGTAGTTCATGTCAATACCAGTACGTGGACCAAAGCCGTTATACTGAGTGTCGCCTCGGAATCCTACAGTAAAGTCAGGAATACCAGCATCGAAGTCTGTTGCAAACGCATGAACACTTCTCTTGATGCTAGCAAATTGGAAACCGCCGTGGAAACGGATTTTCTTGTTCGCGCTGAAGTCAACAAATTGACCGAACTCACCGTTCACTGCATCCCATCTGTTTTTGTGACCAAAACCAATTAATGTGTCTGGATCAAACGCAGGAACGAATGTATGATTATTCCAACCTGTATCCAAGTGATACCAATTCACATTGATGTCGTTTCCGGTATTGAAATGGTAGGAACCTTCAATCTGGAATCCCCAGTTCCATTGCGCATCCAGTTCAGTGTTAATTGCAACACCTGTTGGAGTACTCGCGATATTCAATGAAATATCGTTATCGGTCATTGTTTGTAAAATTAATGCTTGTCCGCCGATATTCCATCCAGTAGCTGGGCAAGGAACAGTAACGTTACCTGGAGTGCAAACTGGACCCATGGTGCCAGCAAATACTGCACTGCTACCTAAAGCTAAAATTGCTAAAGTGGTTTTTTTTAAACTTAACATGCTTATGTCTCCACATAAATTATTATTAGTTCCTCTTTAATTGATAACTCTCTACTAGGAGTTGTCATTAGCATGCCTTCGTCGCTTCAGGGTCGATGCATGCAACAGTGTGAGTATTAGCAGTGGAATAGAATAAGTCAAGAAATTTTGCAAAAAAAAATTAATATTTTTCAAATAGATATGCCTTTTTTGTACGATGAATATTTTTTTTGAGCAGGATGGCGATTCTTTTGATTTAAGCGTGCGAAAAAACGTTTTGTGGGCACTGCTCTTTGGATGTGTAAGAATAGGGTCTGCCTTACATTTCGCTAGCTTGAGTCAAAATGGCCTGATTTTTCGAGTACCGAAGCGCAGCATACATAAGGTATGTGCGCATAGCAGCGCAGAAAATCAGGACAGTTTGGCCAAGATAGTAGAAATGTAAACAGCCCCTAATATGCTCTGAGAAGTAACATTAAATATCTATTAAAACTTACAACTTCTTTTAAGCTTTAATGAATCGTAGAACGCTTCCATTACTTTAATTACGCTCTATCTTTTTATTAATGTAATCACTACTCTTCGATTTGCAGCCCGACCTACATCAGTATCGTTTCTAGCAACAGGATAGAGTTCACCGACCCAGGTTACAGAAAGTTTTTCTTCAGGTACACCGAGACTTAGTAAATATTTTTGAACAATTCGCGCTCTTTCTTCAGATATCGCATTGTTATAGCCTTTGCGGCCATTAGCATCAGCATAACCAACAACCCGTATTTCTTGTATTTGAACATCTGCATCTACATATCGAGCAATACGACGTAATTGTTCTTTATCTTTATCAGTTAATTCTCTGCTATCTTCTTTATAATGAAATATACTTTCTCTAACTTGTTCATAACCAAATGGTAATAAACTTCCAAGGCATTCTTGATAGCGAGAATAAGGCTTTTGAAAACCAACCGGTGACAATGAAACCATTGTATTAAATCCCGTTTCCCCACGATAAATGAAACTTGGTTCATAGCCTTGAGATAGAAAAGTAAGTAATTTTAAAGCACCATCCCGTCTTAGATAAATCCCATACTCCCCTGGCTTGACCATGAGTTGGCCTACTAGAATAGGAGGCTTTTCAGCTTTCCAGTTGGGAGTTTTTACAATAATTTTTGCAGGTAAAAATTGTTGTACCTCATCCCATGTACGTAGAATAAAATGCGGTGGTTTTGCTGCATACTGTTCGAAATATGCAATACCATAATTAGGAATGGTAAGTGATAGCCCACAACGAATTAGGTTACGGCTTACACGCCACCCTTTTGCACCCAATGGATTTGCAAAATGAACTTGGGTCATTGTGTATCCTGTGTCCATTGTAAGTACTGCACTCAACGCAATACATGCTATAAATTGTCCTTTCTGATCCACAAATGCCATCTTTTATTCATTCCTGCGGCTTATTTCATGTTATTCTTAGCTATCGGCAAAAATGCAGGAATCTTTATTATGCAAACGCTAATGATTAATCGCCCCGATGATTGGCATGTCCATCTTAGGGATAATGAGATGTTACAACATACGGTGGCAGACAGCGCACAACATTTTGCTCGTGCATTAGTGATGCCGAATCTTAAACCAGCGCTAACAACATTAGCATCCATTAATGAGTACAGAAATAGGATTCTAACTGCATTACCCAAAGGCAATACTTTTGAACCCTATATGACTTTTTACTTAAATGATTCTGTAAGCGCCGAAGAATTACATCAAGCAGCAAATACCTCTTATATTCTTGGAGCAAAACTTTATCCAGCCGGCGCAACAACTAACTCTGAAGCTGGCGCAAAATCGCTAAAAGATCTTTATCCCCTTTTTGAAGTATTACAAAATAACAACCTAGTACTCCAAATTCATGGAGAAGTGACACATAGCGATATTTTTGAACGCGAATCCTTATTTATTGATGAGTATTTAAAACCAATCGTCACAAACTTTCCCAAGCTAAGAATAGTTCTTGAACATATATCAACGCAATCTGCAGTCGAATATGTTGCAGAAGCCCCCGCAACAGTTGCGGCAACAATTACCCCCCATCATTTATTGTATAATCGCAATAAATTACTCGTTGGCGGGCTTAGACCTCATTATTATTGTCTACCTATTTTAAAGCATGAGAAAGATCAAAAAGCGTTACAACATGCTGCTTGCAGCGGTAATCCAAAGTTTTTTGCCGGAACAGATAGCGCACCTCATATCGTAAGTACAAAAGAAAGTGCCTGTGGCTGTGCCGGAATTTATTCCGCACCATTCGCGCTTGCTTTATATACACAAGTATTTGATGAATTGAATCAATTAAAACAACTCAACCATTTTCTCAGTCATTTTGGTGCGGAGTTCTATCAGCTACCCATCAATCAGCAACGCATTGAATTAATTAAATCCCCACAAACGATACCTAACTTCCTGCCGTTAGGCGCTAATCACGTTGTTCCAATCGCTGCGGGTGAAATCATTCAATGGAGCGTTCATGAGTCTGCACGATAATTTATTTTATATGAATTTAAGAGAACGATTTCGTGGTTTTTTACCTGTCGTAGTTGATGTAGAAACTGCGGGCGTAGATCCTTATAAAAATGCATTACTAGAAATGTGCATTGTATTAATTTTTATGGATAAACAAGGTAATCTTTATCGCGGAGAAAGTCATTTCGAACATATTTTGCCCTTTCCTGGAGCTGAGCTGGATCAAAAGTCTCTGGAGTTCAATCAAATTGATCCTTACCAGCCACTGCGTTTTGCTTTAGATGAAAAAAATGCTTTGGAAAATTTGTTTCGTCCCATTTTTGCTGCACTTAAAAAAACTCAATGTCAGCGTGCTGTTTTGGTCGGCCATAATGCATGGTTTGATTTATTGTTTATCAAAGAAGCAATAAAACGAACTGGAATCAAATCCCCATTTCATGCGTTTACCTGCTTTGATACAGCAACATTAGGTGGATTTTTATATGGGCAAACTGTATTAGCCAAAGCAGCGCAAGCAGCAGGAATTCCTTTTAACGCTCAGGAAGCACATTCCGCCATTTATGACGCAGAAAAAACCGCCGATTTATTTTGTCATATGGCCAACATGTGGAAAACTATGCAGGAAAATACTTAGTTTTAGATATCGCCGAGAGGCAACATGGGTCACCGGTAGCCTCGGTGCAGCGGCAGCGGAACCCGGGTTTCGCTGCCGCTGCACCCGGGCTACCGGTGACCTGTTGCTAAATTTTACAATGCGTCAGAATGTTCTGATAGGTAAGCAGCAACACCTTCTGTAGATGCCTTCATTCCCGCTTTACCTTTTTCCCAACCAGCAGGACAAACCTCGCCATTTTCTTCAAAGTGCTGAACTGCATCAATAATTCTTAAAATTTCGTCCATGTTACGGCCTATAGGCAAGTCATTAACAATTTGTGAACGAACTACACCATTGGTATCAATAATGAATGCGCCACGGAATGCAACACCTGCAGCTGGATGCTCGACTCCATAGGATTGACAAATACTATGAGTCAGATCGGCCGCCATAGTATAGCGAACAGGACCAATACCACCCTTATTAATTGGAGTACATCTGTAGGCATTGTGAGTAAAGTGTGAATCAATAGAAACAGTAACCACTTCAACGTTACGACTTTTGAATTCATCAATGCGATGATCTAAAGCGATCAACTCAGAGGGACATACAAAAGTAAAATCTAGAGGATAAAAAAATACGAGACCATATTTACCTTTTATGTGCTCGTGTAAATTAAACTTATCCATAATTTCACCATTTGGCATAACCGCTGCAACGGTAAAATCAGGAGCTTTTCGTCCCACTAATACACTCATTCTATGATCTCCATCATTATAGTTATTATTATGATATTAACTCATTATATTATGCGGCAATCGCATCACGCAGCATCGTTTCTAACTCACCTTGCTGGAATAATTCAGCAATGATATCAGAACCCCCGATTAACTCTCCTTTCACATAGAGCTGCGGAAAAGTAGGCCAATCAGAATACTGGGGTAATGTTTGGCGAATATCAGGATTAGCAAGAACATCTACATAGGCAAAATCTACGCCACAAGATTCTATGCATTGCACTGCACGTGCAGAAAACCCACATTGCGGCATCTTCGGCGTGCCTTTCATATAAAGCAGAATGGCATTTTCTGCTATTTGCTTTTTAATCTTTTCTAAAGTATCCACTCACACACCTTAAAATAATAAATTAATTATCACTCATTATCGCGAAAACCTGTAAAGCCCGCAACCAATAAATTTTAGCATAATAGATTAGCAGATCTGAGTCTAAAAGCCAACTTATGCCCCATTTGATCTAATAATAGGCAAAATTACAGCTAAAAGATTATTCTCTTAAGTACAAACATGGATTTTTATTGCAGTGATCCTGTGGTTTCCCTCAGCAAAATTGCTTTTTTAGTATGAGTATTATGGATTCTTCATTGAATATCATGTCCTTCCTGCTAAACTTACCCCACAAAATAAAATAATAGGAGATTAGGATGACATTTACACTGCCTGAGTTACCATACGCTAAAAATGCATTAGAACCCCACATTTCTAGTGAAACACTAGAGTATCATTATGGCAAGCATCATCAGACCTACGTTAACAATTTAAATAAATTAATTCCTGGAACCGAATTTGAATCCATGGACCTGGAAGAGATTATTAAAAAATCCAAAGGCGGAATGTTTAATAATGCCGCACAAGTTTGGAATCATACCTTTTACTGGCACTGCCTCAGTCCTAATGGTGGCGGCGAGCCCAAAGGCAAATTAGCTGACGCAATTAACAAACATTTTGGATCATTTAGCGAATTTAAAGAACAATTTACCCAAACTGCAATATCTACTTTTGGTTCAGGTTGGGCTTGGCTTGTTCAGGATAAGACAGGTGCTTTAAAAATAATCAGCACCAGCAATGCGGGTACTCCAATGACTGAAGACTTAAATGCACTATTGACTTGTGATGTATGGGAGCACGCTTATTATATTGATTATCGTAATGCACGCCCTGACTATATCTCTGCATTTTGGAAATTGGTAAATTGGGATTTTGCAGCCAGCAATATGAAATAAAATAATTCTTTTTACTGAGGATTTCTCCGCTCATATAGCGTAGCAAAGAAAGTTATGGCTATAATGTGGCCACCCCCTATCTCTCCATTAGAAGGAGAGGTATTTTTTGAGTGGAGCTCCTTCAGTTTTAAGGAAAACATTATGGCTTTAATTACAAGTTACAATCCTATGCCAATAACTTTTACACATGGAGAAGGAATTTGGTTGTATGACGAGCAAGGCAAGGCCTATCTTGATGGTTTAAGTGGGATAGCAGTGTGTGGATTAGGACACGCTCATCCGGATGTGACAAAAACCATACAACAACAAGCTGCCAAGCTAATCCATACATCAAACACCTTTCACATCAAACAACAAGAATTACTTGCTGAAAAACTGACAACCATGGCGGGTATGGAGCAGGCTTTTTTTGCTAATTCAGGCGCTGAGGCCAATGAAGCAGCAATTAAGTTGACCCGTCTTTTTGGTCATAAAAAAGGAATTGAAACGCCTTCAATTATTGTTATGGAAAGAGCCTTTCATGGTCGTACCATGGCAACCTTAACCGCATCGGGAAGTCGAAAAGTACAAGCAGGATATGAACCCTTGGTGCCAGGCTTCATCCGCGCTCCATTTAATGATTTGGACGCAATTCATACTATTGCAGCGAATAGAGAAGATGTTGTTGCGATTATGCTTGAACCAATTCAGGGAGAGGGTGGAATTCACGCAGCAGAAGAAAGTTATCTGCGTTCCCTGACCAAACTTTGTGAGCAACATGACTGGATGCTTATTCTGGATGAAATCCAAACAGGAAACGGTCGTACAGGAAAACTTTTTACCTATATGCACTATGACATTCAGCCTGATGTGGTTACTACAGCTAAAGGTTTGGGCAATGGTGTTCCTATAGGTGCTTGCCTGATGAGTAAAAGGGCAACCGATTTATTTAAACCTGGGAATCATGGATCAACTTTTGGCGGCAATCCCTTGGCTTGTGCTACAGCTCTAACTGTATTGGAAGTTATAGAACGTGACAAAATTTGTGAAAAAGTCACAAAGAATAGTGGCCTTTTAATGGAGAAATTAATCAAAAATCTCGGGGAGCATCCTGGTGTAAAAGGGATTCGAGGAAAGGGCTACATGATTGGTATTGAATTGGACCGGCCCGCTAATGATGCTCGCTTACTGGGACTTTCTAACGGTATACTCTTTAACGTTACTGCAGATACTGTGGTAAGGCTGTTACCACCCCTGATCATTAATGAAGAAGAAATTGATGAATTAGTTAGCCGGTTAACACTTACAATTAAGCAATTTATTCAGGGTTAATCTTTTCATAGTCCTAAACGTAGCCTGGGTGCAGCGCAGCGAAACCCGGGTTATACCTCCTCCAACTTCATGATTGCAAAAAAATCGACGATAGTATCATTAATTTTTCTTAATGCCTGATTTTTTAACTTTAAATTCAAACAAGTATCTTCGTCCTTATTTCCTGCTTGCAGTTTTTGACAGATAAGATCAAACATATGGACATCTATTTTTTTTAATTCCGGGAGCCTTTGATTAATGCGCTCTAGGAAAAAGTTTTTTATATTTTTTCTTGACTCAAATAACCTTCTCTCAAGCCTATCCATTAGATCCCGTAGTTCATTCTCTTGACCACTACAGGTAATGCGCATAAAACCATCATGTTTTGACAAGCCAAAATAAGATAAAGGGGAAACCATCAGGTTGTCTTTAAACAACAAATAATATGCGAGATCTTCATCCGTCTCCACAATACCCGTTTTCTGCAAAACTCGCGCGGCCTCTTTAGGAAGAGGCAAACCGAACATATCACTAAAATCAGCAAGAACATAAAAAGTAGCTTCTACACGATATAAGGGGTCTGGCATTGCAGCACCCATATTTTTTAAGCGTGCAACCACATAATCCACTTTTTTCTTATAGAAGGCCGCTATATTATTTTTTTCTTCAGTCCCAAAATTCGCCATGGTTTGTGCATAGGCAGCTTGCGCTGAGCGCGGTGCATGAATGAAATAGCTTATATTTTTATTGAGCATTTCATTCATTAAACTTGATTCGAACACTAAAAGTACAGCCATTCGCTCACCCGCTGCAGACAAAGCCTTGGTTGCTGAGCGTAAGACAATCACTCGCTGTTTTAGATCAGGAGCAATTTTTAAAAAAGAAGGCGTATCTGAAAAACTCATCTCGGTATAAGCTTCATCAAAAATGATGTACAAATCAGGATACTGACGCAAAACCTCAGCAATTTTTATTAACTCGTCTTCATCAATAATGTTGCCCAGGGGATTTGATGGATTGCAAATTAATATGGCTTTAGGCCAACCATGATCCATCTCAGCTAAAGCATAAGCCTCTTCAATACTCTCTTTCGTTGCTTGCGCCGTGAGTTTATATCCGGGTTTGTCCATCACATGAATTGGATGCAAACAATGTAATGAGTTGTTGGAATACACACTGTAATAAGGAAAAGGAGTAATAATTCGATATCCTGGAACCTCTTCAAAATGCGTATTAAAAGTTTCAAATAATACGCGCAAAGCCCCAATACCACCCACAGTAAACAATATGTTTTCCGGTTTAATTTCTGTCTCATACCAACGCGACATAATATCAGCCATTAATGCTCGCGGCGCATAGTCACCTCGAGGATCTCCATAATCAATGGCAATATCCTCTTCAACCTGGTGCGGATCAACTTTCCATTTTTTAGTTAAATCATCTAACTTTTGCCAATATGAAAGATAAGAGGCAATGGTATTTGAATTAATAGGATAGGTTGGCTTTCCAAGACCTGCAAATATCAATTTTTTTGTATCGGTTAAACCCTGAGCTTGAATTTCATCCCTTAGAGTATTTGCCCATAATGCTAACAGCATCACTTTTTCAATTTTTTTAGCACAATGTCCGTCAGGAGTTAACATGGTATTACCAAATACTCAATTTCACACATTATAACAGAATACAAATAAAACATGATATCGATTATAAGTGCAACTAATTCAATAAAAATCCTGCATCCATCTAGGGTCTGTAAACAGAGCCTATGCTATGCTTAAAAATAAAAGGGTATTTCTTTAGTTTTTGTGCCTGTGAACACGATTGACCCAGTCTTAAAATACAGGATAATTCATGTTTTTTAGATTTGGGCGTTCAACATACTCTAAATTAAGAATTTTAATTTATTATGGAAAAAAATGGGAAAAAATGAAACTTCCAACAGTGCGAACTTGATAGCCGATTTAGAAAAAACAATTAATACGTTACAAAATAAAATGAATCAGCTGGAAGCACAATACGCCCAATTAAAAAATCTGCTTGATGTCTTGCCTGGAGATGTCTACTGGAAAGATCTAAAGGGTGTTTGGTCCGGTGTGAATCAACGATGTGTTCAAAGTCTTCATCATATGAAATTTATTCATAAATGCGATGAGAGTGAAGTTCTTGGTAAAACAGATTACGAACTATTCGGTAAGCAAACCGCTGATGTTTATCGCGCGAATGACCTTGAAGTGATTGAAAAGAATGTTGAATTATCACGCGAAGAAATCACTCTTTTACCATCAGGTGAAGAAGTAGTTTTGCTTTCGACTAAAAGACCTTTTCTGGACAAATCAGGAAAAATTATTGGCATTCTTGGCAATACGATTAACATTACTTATCTAAAAAAAGTTGAATCCGAACTCAAAGAAGCGAAAGAGAAAGCAGAAGCAGCGAACATTGCCAAAGATGAATTCATCCGTAATATGAGCCATGATATTCGTACCCCTTTAAGCGGGATTATCGGTATGTCCAGCATTCTTGAACGAAAAGTTCAAAATAATCAAGAAAAAGAATACGCTCATATGATCAATATAAGCGGGGAACAACTCTTGGCACTGCTTAACGGAGTGCTCGATATTATCGCCGCTGGAAGCCAACAAGAAAACATAGTCAATGAAACAGCCTGCAATGTCCATGATTTGATTCGTAGTATTGCCGATCTGGAGCTTCCAACCATCACTTTGAAAAAATTGGATTTATTAATGAGTATTGATTGCACTACTCCTGAATGGATAACTACGGATACAGTAAAACTTCATCGAATTTTATTAAACCTTTTAGGTAATGCAGTTAAATTTACTGAAAAAGGGTTTATTGAAATTGGAGTTAGGCCCAAATCACACCATCATGGAAAAATGTTCCTGGAATTTTTTATCAAAGATACCGGCCCTGGAATTAAGCCTAAGGATAAAGACAAAATCTTCAAACGTTTTTACCGGGCAACCCCATCACATCAAGGAATTTATTCAGGTCATGGTGTGGGATTACATATTGTGAAGCGTTATACCCAGCTTTTAAAAGGCAAAATACGCGTCGACTCCACAGTACATGCAGGAACCACATTTACGCTAACCATTCCCGTCCAATGTGTAGAAAAACCTGTAGCGCACCAAGAGTCAACATCTCTTCCTTCTGAAACCCTGATTTTAGAAAAACCACATGACTCACCTCTTGTGCTGCTTATTGAAGATAATGCAATCGCCTTAAAGATGATAGAAAATCTTTTACAACAGCTTGGCATCCGATTTTTATCCGCACCAACAGGGACTAGAGCAATGGAATTGTTTCAATCACATACCTTCGATTGGATCTTAAGTGATATTGGCCTACCTGATACCACTGGGATACACTTAGCCAAACAATTTCGTCAGTATGAACAAAGCCAGAATCTCACACCGACCCCTATCATTTGTTTAACAGCTCATGCGGTAGCTGATGTTGAAAATGAATGTGTACAGGCAGGGATAAATCAAGTGATTACCAAACCTCTGCGCAGCAGTATGCTGCAGGCATTGCTGGCTCGATACAGTACTTCCAAAGTACAAATCCACGATGTACCTGCCGCAGAAGTTGAGCCTATTCTCCCGTTTAATGAATATCCATTATTTGATAGTACTCATGGAATCAATAATATGGGATCGGAAAAAACACTCAAAAAAATGCTGCATCTCTTTATCGAAGAAAATACTAAGGATTTAATAAAAACAGCTCAGGCTTGGGAAAAACAAGATCTGATTGAAATTCATAAGCTAACACATAAAATGAAAAGCAGCTCGCTTTATTGCGGCACTCTTCGTTTGCGCTATGCATGCGAAGCCTTAGAAAAACATTTTCAAAACAATCCAGAACTATATCCTACAGCCCTTTATCAACAGTTACTCCAAATACATCAGGAAACTGTAGTAGCACTCCAGCATTGGATTCAACAATAATTAAGCTCTTAGATATTCACAAAAAATTTAGAAGGTGACAGCAAAAACAAGGTTCGACTCCTCTTTAAATAAAATATCTCGCTAAAGGCAAATTAATGTTGCCTTAATATTAATCGATATATACTTAAATAAATCAAGTTGATTAAGAGATTTCATGCCAGGCTATTCTCTACTCGGTAGTGTTGTTTTTAGATACTTATTTAAAGAAACTACAGGTGCAATTGAGCATAATGTTTCTGATTTAGGTATAACTTTGGAAAACCGTGACAATGTAGTTATTGTGCGTGATTCAATACCTGTCGGATCACTGAATGCACTCTTTAAGTATCTTGCGACAAGAAAAGATTTAGCCCAAAAGCATATTCTGCTTGGAGTCGAAGGCCAGGGTGTTACTGAACAACATATTGTCACGATGCATCTTCCGCCAAACGGCGCAAATCCTATAGTCTATGACTCTAAGCACGGCGATTCCAAACGCTTTTTTTCACTTCCCCCGTCAAAAAATACATTCGGTAACAAAATACGCAGTGCATTACGCGCTCTAAATCCAAACACAGATCAAACGGTTGACTTAAGTCATTTAGGCTGCGAGCAAATCAAGTCGGCAACATATCATTCTTTTGGGACCCAGTCATTTTTTGATGGCATTACTTGTGGTTATCATACGGGAAATCTCATCAAAACGTTGGCCGACCTTCTTGAACAAGGCATGAATCAGTCCCCTGAACAACTTGTAGAGGCATCAAGAAACCCAATAACTACTTCGGCACAACTAGTAAAAGAAACATTTCCCGAGCGAGTAGATATGTCCATTTTGGCTTTTTTAAAAAAAGCCTGGCAAGATACCTTCTTGCCTCTGAAAAAAAATGAGGAAAAAAGTCAGTATCATTTTGGACATTACTTTATGGGTTGGCCTTCAAAACCAAACGGCTCTAAATTAGCTTATTTCCTAACCCTGAAATTTCTCACCACCCCATTAACCAATTTGTTGTCGCTAGTCACTGAGTTTCCGCTTAATTTGCTTAGCCAAACATTTTCTTTTTTAAAAAATAAAATACTCTCTTGGGCTCCAACGCATGGAGTCACTCAAGGCATACGCAGTTTTTCGCTATTATTAACAATGGGATTGCAACATTTATTTAAAGGTGCCTCCTATCTTATTCGTACAATTACCTCTCCCTTGGTCAGCTACAAGGCAGCCCAAAAAGCTCATCCTGTTTTAGGATATCTCAGTGCTTTAGCCTCTGTACTCTTTATTGGTGCAATAATAGCGACTCTTGCTGTATTTGCTCCACCCATCGTGGCAGCAATTATACCTTCCATGGGGCCTGGTGCACTTTCTTTGCTCGGCACCTTGGCTTATCCCTTTGTGCAGTTATTCTCTTTAGCAAGTGTGACAATTCCGGCGGCCACAGGGGCAGTGCTGACATTGGCTACAGGGGCATCATTTTTAGGAGCGCTCCACTTACTGGGCAGAAAAACCATTTATCCTGAGGAGAGTCAGTCACAAAAGGATGATAAAAACAGCTATGAAAGTAATGTGATCATTCTGGATGACGATGAAGAAGTGGAGGAGATATTGCATAAAAAGGAAGAATATGGAAAAGATCCCCATATCAAAGGATCAAGCGACATGTTAAACAACCATTTTGGTAAAATGCCCAAAAAAATTACCAGCGATGACTTCAATCCTGAAGTTAATCAAGATACCATGTCTAACGAATTTTAAAAAATATCTCTTATGAATATGTTTGATACTCTAATCTTCGAAGTAGACAATACCCTACGCACCTTATTTCCTCCTGCACAGCGGGCGAGCACTCGTTCTTCCCCTGCAGAATCACTTGCGGATACGGAGCTGTCTACAGAAGAAAAAAGACATGTGGCCGGGCTCATGCGTGTCAATCATGCAGGAGAAGTCTGTGCCCAAGCACTTTACCAAGGCCAGGCTTTAACAGCACAACTAACCCATATTAAAAAGCAAATGAGCGATGCTGCGGCAGAAGAAACCGATCATTTAGCCTGGTGTGAAGAGCGATTGGCTGAACTGGGTTCAAAGCCCAGCATATTAAATCCTTTATGGTATGGCGGGTCGCTTATATTAGGAGCAGTTGCTGGTTTCGCTGGGGACAAAGTCAGCTTGGGGTTTGTTGCAGAAACTGAACGACAAGTCGCTCACCATTTGCACCGTCATTTAAAAAAATTGCCGGCAAAAGATAAAAAATCACATGCAATTCTTATTAAAATGAAAGAAGATGAAGAGCAACATGCAACTACAGCGTTGAACGCTGGAGCGATAGAACTTCCTTACATTGTGAAACAATTAATGCATGTTGTATCTAAATTAATGACTAAAAGCAGTTATTATGTATAGTAGTCTAAGGAAACAGAGTAGAATCTGAAGTGAGGTTGAATTCCTGAGTTCACAACGCTCCAGATTACAGAAATTAGTATATTTTTGAATCCTGGTGGAAAGTCAGATTTTAGCTCAGGTTGAACGAAAAATACGCTGAGAAAGCGCAGCATACTTCAGTATGTGCGCATTTATCAGCGTATTTTTCGCTCAAGACGGGCAAAATATGGCGTTCCGCTCATAGAGCATGAACGCTTAAAAAAATTATGGCACAAGGAGCTATTCGGTATGGACTCAGCCATTTTATTCACACTTTTTGTTATCTTGGTTGCCTATATCTTTGACTTTATCAACGGCTTCCATGATGCAGCGAACTCTATAGCCACTATTGTTACTACCCAGGTTTTAACCCCAAAGCAGGCAGTAGTGTGGGCCGCTTTTTTCAATTTCATCTCATTTTTAGTATTCAATCTCACTGTTGCACACACTATTGGTAGCGGCCTGATTGATTCAGATATTGTCGATGCGCATTTTATTTTAGCCGCATTGATCGGCGCTATATTTTGGAATCTCGCAACCTGGTATTACGGGCTTCCATCCAGTTCATCACATGCATTGATTGGTGGGTTAGCAGGTGCTGCAATCGCCAAAGGCGGCTTTTCATCGCTTAAAATTTCAGGTTTTGCCAAAGTGATTGGAGGAATTTTTATTTCGCCAGCGCTTGGACTGCTCATTGCGTTGCTTATTATTTATTTTTTTTATAAATTTTTACATAATGGAAAAAAAACTAAGCTCAAACTCTTTAAAATCTTCCAATTGTGTTCGTCCGCATTACTTAGCTTAACTCATGGCAGTAATGATGGACAAAAAACAATGGGTATCGTTTCTATAATATTATTTTCAGCTGCATGGATTGAAGGTCCTTTTTATGTTCCATTTTGGGTGGTTATTTCATGCCAAGCAGCGATTAGTCTTGGAACCTTGGCAGGAGGATGGCGTATCGTCCATACTATGGGAACAAAAATAACAAAACTCGACCCAATGAAGGGCTCAGCTGCAGAAACTGGCGCCGCCGTTTCGCTTTTTATAGCAACTCAATGTGGTATTCCTATCTCAACCACCCATACTGTTACGGGAGCAATTGCTGGAGTTGGCTTAATTAATGGAATCGCAGGGCCGCATTGGCGGGTGATCAAAAAAATTTTCTTTTCCTGGCTTATTACAATTCCTGCAGCAGCAATAATTTCAGCTGCATTAGTATTAAGTCATATCTAAGCAAACAAACAGTAAAAACCTAACGAGCGCGCTCAAGCTAGACTATTTTTTTGCCAAAGCACTATTTCTATAGCTAAAGACAAAATAAATCACCATACCAATGGCCATCCAAATAATAAAACGAATGAGCGTAATCATAGGCAAGTGAACCATTAAATAAAAACAGCTTATCATCCCTAAAATAGGTACATAAGGCATTGCAGGAGTTCTGAAAGGTCGATGCATCTGTGGGTGTTTATAGTGTAAATAGATTACACCTGCACAAACAATAAAAAATGCAAATAAAGTGCCTACATTCACTAACTCAGCCAAAACATGTATTGGAGCAACAGCAGCAAGTGATGCCATTAAAATACCGCACAATAAAATAACCCGTATGGGTGTATGAGTGTACTGATTTGTTTTGGAAAAAACCTTCGGTAATAGACCATCACGTGTCATTGCTAGCATAACGCGAGTTAAACCATAAAATAATACCAGCATTACAGTAGTCAATCCGGCTACAGCGCCAACACTGATAAAGCTGGCTACTGTTTTATAACCTAGAACCAGTAACGCATGACTGATGGGAGAGGCAACATTAAGGGTGCTGTAATGTGCTATACCGGTCAATAACCCAGCAACGATAATATATATTACTGTACAGACAAATAATGAGCCTATTATTCCTATGGGTAAATCACGCTGTGGGTTGATCGCCTCTTCAGCCGCTGTGGATACAGCATCAAATCCAATGTAAGCAAAAAAGATTAATGAAGCTCCTTTAATTACACCTTCCCAGCCAAAAGGTAAAAATGGTGACCAATTATTCGGGTCAATTTCCCTGGTAGCAACAACAATAAAAAGAAAAACGACCAAAAGCTTGATCATAACCATAATGTTATTTACTCGAGAACTTGACTTAACGCCCCAAATTAATAATGCCATTAAAATGGCAATAATCACACAAGCCAACAGATTAAAAATACCGCCATCCTGTGGACCATGCACAAACATTGTGGGTATATTTATTTTTATAGCCTTGAGAAAATCATTGGCATAACTGCTCCAGCCAACAGATACTGCGGAAACAGAAATAGCATATTCCAACAATAAATCCCAACCAACAATCCATGCCATTAACTCTCCGAAACCAGCATAAGCATAACCATAAGCACTCCCGCATCCCCCAATAGATGCAGCTAATTCGGCATAAGATAACGCAGCAAAGATACAAGCCAGTCCAGCTAATACGTAGGAAAAAATTACTGCAGGCCCAGCATCTATTGCAGCAACGACACCTGTCAAAATAAAAACACCTGCACCGATAATGGCTCCAATACCTAAAAAGATCAGATCAAAAGCGGTAAGACATCTAACGAGATGAGATTCGCCCTCAAATGAAGTATTAATCTCTTTTTTACGAAACAAGTCCATGTTATGCTCTCAATTTTTGAAACTTCTTCGTTCTATTTACAAGCAAGAATGCTGCCAATCAACAATAGGAAGAATAGATCACAAGTTATATTTATAGTCTAGATCCCGCATAGGTTTAAAATAAATGATAAAAATAACCTTACGACTGATCATTATTGGTCTATTAATGCTGATTTCTTTGAATACTTACAGCAACCAATTTTCTGCAATTTCTTCTACATTATCCAACAACGAAAAAAACGTAAACTCTTCTGCAATCCCAGCAACAGAAAACGATGATATGAAAAAAGAGGAATCCACCACTTTTAATACCGAAGAACCAAAAGGATGTAAATATTGGCTCCCTTTTTTCAAACCTTTCTGTCGTCATCTGCATCAAACGTGGACTGAAGGTAATACCGAACTTTATCTCTCCGGTTATGCATGGCATAACCGTTTTACTTATTCTGCAGAACGACTCCGAGAAAAAAAATACAATGAACTCGCTTGGGGAGGTGGACTTGGTAAAGGTTTTTTTGATGAAAAAGGAAATTGGCACGGCCTTTATGCGTTTGCATTCCTCGACTCCCATCGCAACCTTGAACCAACTGCTGGATATGCCTATTTGAAAGTCGCAAATTTGACTAAAAATTTTAAGGCAGGGCTAGGATTTTCTGTATTGATTACATCACGCCCTGATATCCTGCACAACGTTCCTTTTCCAGGAGCTGTCCCTTGGGCAGGTGTATTCTATAAAAAGCTTTCCCTAAAAGCGGCGTACGTTCCTGGCTCATCAACGAATGGAAATGTGCTTTATCTCGTAGGAACATATGCTTTTGATAAATAGAACTCGTATTCTGTGTTGTTCTAAGAAAATTTGAAATAATTACTCCTTCTTGTCCCCGTTAAATGCGGCGTAAGATTAAGGCCCGCTACTCAATTGTGTGCTAACCCAGGCGATAATCAGTACAACTGCTTTTTTTAAGAGAATGTGCTATGTTTTAGAGAACCTTCTTCAGGATATTTTTAAAATGAAATCGTTTATTGAACAAGCACAGTTTTATGCTGAATATCATCAAAATATCAAGACACGTTATACCCATATGGCAGGAGTTCCTCTCATAATTTTATCGGTAATGATCTTATTAGGTTTTATAAAAATAATTATGCCAGGTGTTTTTGCAACAAATCTTGCCTTTTTTGCTACTTTAATTGCCTTAATTTATTACTTCCGCTTAAATTGGCAGCTCGCTTTGGTATTGACACCAATTATGCTCATCCTGTTATTGATCGCCAATTGGTTTAGCCAAGATGGGCCGACAACATTAGGCGTTTGGGCATTTGTCATCTTTTTTATCATAGGCTGGGGATTACAATTTTACGGTCATTATCTGGAAGGTAAAAAACCAGCGTTCATGGACAACTTGAGCCAAGCACTCATTGCTCCTTTATTTCTTGTTGCAGAGCTATTTTTTATGGCCGGTTTCATGCACTCATTAAAAGAGCAAATTTATGGGGTAGATAAAAATACTCTTTAGAGTCACTTGCTCCATATAGTGTAGCCTGGGTGCAGCGCATCCAAGTAATGCCGAAACAATCCCTGGTATTTCCTAATCATCAGAATAGATCGTTTTGCTTTCCAAATGAATTTTGCGAAAAAACTGATGAATCAGGGGCGAAAGTACAATCACCATTATTGCAATAAATGCCAAACCACTAAATAACGCATAACATCCGGCAAAAATCTTCCCGGAGGGCGTGACCAGATTGGATGCGGGTCCCATGCCTGAAAGAATCATGGAGGCATTCATAAATGAATCAACCCAGGACATTTTCTCTAAATGGTGATATCCCAACATACCTACATACCTATAAAAAGCGCCAACGCGGTTATTAAAAATCCAAAACACGCGTTACGCACCATATGCTGGTATACATTTGCAGGATGCAATATATTTTTTTTCTTTTTTCCTTGTTTTTTCATTCGTACATCCTGTTACAGTTCCTGTTTCAAGCACTGGCAAATTGTGGCATCATTATTTTAAAACAGCGATGAATTTTTTGATTTCGTTTAAAGTCCTGATCTATTGTTTGAGCGCTAATATCCTGCACTGAATATTTCTCTATAAGTTGGGGATCCAATTTAAATTGACGAAAATTAGTAGAAAAATATAACACTCCGTTTGGGTTGAGCAACCGCATAGCAGAGTTCACCAAAGAAGCATGATCACGTTGAATATCCAAAGTATCCGCCATGCGCTTTGAGTTGGAAAAGCTAGGTGGATCCAAAAAAATAACATCAAAACGATCGCGAGCAATTCGCATCCATTCACGGCAATCAAACTGCACAAATTGGTGCTTTGATAAATCAAGATGATTTAACTTAAAGTTTTCTTCGGCCCAATGCAAATAAGTATTGGAGAGATCGACATTGGTTGTTAATGCTCCGGCTAAAGCCGCATGAACGCTGGCACTGGCTGTATAACAAAAGCAATTGAGAAATCGTGTTCCTGGCTTTAATTTGGCAAAGCTTAGGCGCATTAATCGATGATCCAAAAATAAACCCGTATCCAAATAATCATATAAATTAACTTTAAATTTAGCCTGCCCCTCGGTAACAACCATGGTTTTTCGGCTTTGTCCCAATTTTTGATATTGCTCACTGCCTTTTTGTTGCTTGCGTTGCTTTACTACCAATTGATTCGCTTCCAACCCTAACGCTCTGGGAACAACTTGCATGACTTCCAAGCTGCGTTTCTCTGCCTTATGGGTAGGAATGTTTGCTGGAGCAGCATATTCTTGGAGCACAGCGCAATCATTATATATATCTATGGCATATGCATATTCAGGCAAATCTGCATCATATATTCGATAACACGAAATATGATTTTTCCTCGCCCATTTTTGTAAATGACGATAATTTTTTTCCAGTCGATTAAAGAGCATCTGCGCACCTTCAGATAGGGTATGGCTCATGATGCCTTTAAGCTCATTCGTTACATGAATATCCAAACAATACAGTTTGCATTCCAACGCACCGTTATATATGGTGTATTGTTTGCTGGCACGAAGTCCTAAGGCTTTGGCCAACACGGGATTGGAGGTCAAAATTGCGGCCTGCCAACCTTGATAATGTGCATGCAAAATCTTACCCAATTGCTGATAAAGCGGAACCAAATGCGTCACCTCACTTAGGCGTTCCCCATAAGGAGGATTACATATAACTAATCCTTTTGTTACCGGGGCCTTAATCTCATTTAGTGCTTGAGTTTTAAAATCAACCAGTGGCGCCACGCCAGCGCGTTCAGCATTTGTGCGTGCAGTAGCAATTATTTTGTTATCTGCGTCGGTACCTAATAAGGTCAAGGGCAGCGTTTTAACTTGCTGCAGTGCATCTACCCGTAATTTTTCCCATAATGAAGATTGATGTTGTGCCCAATATTGTAACGATTGATCCTGGCGCAATAAACCAGGAGCAATATGCGCTGCCATCATAGCGGCTTCAATAACTAGAGTACCCGCTCCACAAAAGGGATCATGCAAAGCATAGCCTTTAGCAGCTAATTCTGGCCATTTTGCACGCATAAGTAGTGCAGCAGCAACATTTTCCTTTAAAGGGGCCACACCCGCTTTATGACGATACCCCCTTTGGTGCAAACTGTATCCAGTGAGATCAAAGCTCACAGTTACCACATCATTTTTCAAATAGGCATGAATAAGAATTTGTGGTTTTTCTTTATCTACTGAAGGGCGCGAATGATTTAATCGACGAAAATGATCGACTATTCCATCTTTAACTACCTGTGCGCCAAACATCGTATTGCGAATGTGCTCAGAAAATCCATGAAATTCAATGGCAATCGTTTTATCGTGGGAAAATACAGTCTGCCAATGAAATTCTGTACACAGTTGATGCAGTGCCTGCTCATTACCCGCATAGCCGCTAAAAAGAATTAATTGCACACGATTGGCTATTCGTGACCAAAGACATAATTTATAAAGAGTCAGTAAATCGGCTTCTCCGTAAACTCCTTGCGGATTAACACGTGTAACCAATAAGCCTATGGCTTTTGATTCTTCTTCCAATAAATATTCAAGTCCGCGCGGACAGCTTATAAATAGAGAATATTTCATTCTATGGATGACCTCAAATAGCGAAAAAGGGCTTTAGCAGCGCCTGTGTTTTTTTCTTTCTGTTGATCATCAACCGCTTTTTTAATTAATTGCCTTAAATGCTGGACATCTTCAGGCTGATACGCCTCAATAAATGCAGTTAATGCTTCTTTACCTTCGTTAAGCAAGCGATCACGCCAATGCTCAACCTCATGAAACGACGCCGTTATCGCTTTATCTTCGTCAAGCAAACGCTCATAAGCTGCCAAAATTTCTTCATGATCAGCGGCACGCATTAACTTGCCAATTAATTGAGCTTGTCTTCTTTTAGCACCATGACTTTTAATGGACTTTGCATCGATAATTGCTTTATACAGATTTTCAGGAAGCGGAAGTAACTCAAGCTTAGACAAACTCAAGTCAATCAATTTTACGCCCATTTTTTGTAAAAAATCGGCATCTCGTTTTTTTTGTGATTTACTGACTGGTTCATCCATAGTAGGTACTTTAACCTTAAAATTAGCTCATCATACTATATACTTTACACGCTCACAAAATGAGCGTGTAAAGTATAGATTATTATTCAGTTGCTATGAAGGAGGCAGGTGTTGGCGTTTGAGCATAATGTTTTTTGGGTCTGGATCGTAAATACGAACGACCCACCGCAAAAAAATTATAGGTCAGGATGAATAATAAAAGTAAGTGCAACCAGGTAATGGTTAACTGCATAAAAATAGGAATCGTAATAAAAACACCGAAACAACCTGCAAGACTTAGAATCATGGTTTTCTTTAAAGGGATTTTATTATGTTTCAAGAATACAAAAGTAGTTAATGGTTGCTGCATGGCTCCTGCAGTAGTCATAATTGGGAACGCCACTACAGGCGAAACATTCATTAAAAACAGTACACCTTGTACCATAACAAATAAACCTATTCCCACCGAAGTTAAGGCACCGCAAACCACCATCGCTAAAAAGCCAACGATTAATTTCCATGAATGCAGTTCGGTTAATTCACCACCAACAGGTAACAGACGAAATTGATGTGAAATTAAAAGCAAAATAATTAAAGCAAAACAGCAAACCATAGCTAACCGAATTGCCTGCTTACTCATATGACTTACAACAAAGCCACCGAGTAAACCACCAACACAAGTACCCATAACCAAAGTCAGGAGCGTCGTTAAATCAACATCAACCAACCCCATAAAAAACAAAGATTCAATTGTTCCTGGGATCACTTGTGCTCCATTATTTACAGCAGGCATTTCGTCATCACGAAACGTACCCATCAATTTTGCCAAAGCCACATTCACAGCGAAACTTCCAACACCCAAGGTGTCTGCAATAAAAGCAATCACTCCACTTATACCTAATTTCAAGTATTGGATTAAAGATAGAGGCTCGGCGGGCTGACGAATGAGCTTGAAAACCATCACGGCTACACAAAGCAGGCTTAATACCAAAATGCTTAGAGTAATAAAAAAGATGACCATTCGGCTACCAACCTAAATAAAAGAGTAAACTCAAATTAAAAAACGTGGTAATTATATACTAATTCTGTTGACCGGCAAACAACATGTAGGCCAAAAAAAATGCTTTATGAATTACACGCGGACATAAATGGAACACATTCGGCCTCTTATCAAACTGTCGCAGAAGATGCGTTACGAGAAGACCGAACGGGATTGTAGGGAAACCCGAGACAAGTACTATGATATTTCCCGGGACGAGGAAAAGAAACTGATTTAATTTACCTTACAACTGGTAGTCTTCACCCCTACTTGACCAAAAACCGACTGGACCATTTTCTGATCAACGCTCATATCTTTTGCAGCATACAGCACACCACAGGCACCTTGAATAAAATTAGTGGTAGGAGTCCAGTATTTGCTGTTGGCAATAATCATCATCTGGTAAGCCTGTTTAATCCCTATATTTTTGGCCAATAAATAAAATGCTTTATTAAATACGCCACTTGCCGTATGTACAATAAAACTTTGTCTTTCCTGAGGGTTAGAAATATGTGATTTTGCGTAAGCAACCAATTCTGGATAACTAATTGCGCAATAGGCCCCATGACTTTGAGCTAGATTTTTGTCGAAACAATCAGCCGAGCTACCATCGGAAGAAGGAAAATCCATAAAGCGTAACGCTTTACCAAAAGAATCACGAACAATCGTTTCACCAATACCCCAGGTTACAGTATTTGGCTCCAAGTAAAGTTTATTATAGAGCTGAGGAAATTTTTCCAGGAGATAAGCACGTGATGCCTGGCCTGCCATATCGGATAAAGATTCATTAAGCGCGCCAGACTGATCATGGTATTCAAGGCCTGAATGCTGTTCAGTAAAACCATGCGTTACTTCATGACCCGCTACATCAAGAGATACCAAGGGATAAAAATCCTCCCCATCGCCAAAAGACATAAATTGTCCATCCCAAAAAGCATTATCATAATGCTGGCCAAAATGGACACGCATGACTAACTGCATTGGGGTTCCATTTGTATTTTGCAGTGCATTGACCCCATACCATTCTTTATACATATCTACTATGGTCTGACCAAAATAATAAGCATCATTGCTCGGTGAAAATGCACCATTGATGTTTTCCTCTATATTCTTGCTACAAGGATATTGAAAAGGAGTACTTAAAAGATCATTCCAATCCCAGGCAGCTCCCAGATTGACCAGCTTTACCTTCGCGATATCCATGATGCATTGGCTACCATTTTGAGCTACTTCTAAAAAAGGCAATCCATCTCTTCCATACCAGTATTCATGAACTTTTTCATTTCCACCCGGGCCGCTATCCATAAAATTTTTTATGTTATTCCACTGCTTGGTGATTTCACCGCTTTGTGCATCGACAATAAAAAATGGCCACGCTGGCTTATTATCATTTTGAGTGGTTTTAAATGAAACCTGATAAACCAGTTTCAGTTCATTATTTTGATCTGCCCTAATTTGCAATTCACTCAATTCCTCATAAGCAGGCATTTGTGAATTAAAACTGAACCAGGATTTTTTAGCCAAATCAACAGCCTCTTTTGACGTCAGTAAGGGCTTTGTATTCAGTTGGATGTCGTTAAGTAAATGTCCATTGACTTGTGCATCCTCTTTAGTAATCATAATTTGTGCACCAACGACAGGGATTCCCCGATACATTTGTTGGTATCTCATGATCGTTTTTGAGTGCTCTTGGGTCTGATTCACTTGCTGCAATGCATTCTTTTCCGCAGTTGGAGCGGCTGCTCGAGCGCTTATTTTTGGTTGTTTGAGTGAAAATTGGTTCAAACTGCTTAATGGGGCTTGATATAAATCCAACTCTGTTACAGCGAATGCATTACAAGTGACTAAGACAAGAGTAACGTTTAGAAGTTTTTTTAACATAAAAATCACTCAAAAATTTACACAGACACCATGATGGCATGAAAATAAACAATCTACAAGTAAATTGCTCAACCAGTAGCTCTTTTTTATAAAGGTTCCTCCATGATAATGCCCCATCTCTTGCAAAAAAGAGAGGGTCTGTAATATGGTTGAATAACTATGCGCCCAGTTTAAATATAAGGATGAATTTTATGCACCGTGTGCAGCAACTGCCATTATACTTTTTTCTTTTTTTTATTGTTCCCTTTCAATCACTCTGGGCACTCGAATCATCCAAAACCGTTGAAAAAGCCCACTTAACCATGAGCACCGGTAAAAATGGTGTCATCTGCTCCAAGTCGTTGCAAAATTGCGTGATTCAAGTAAGCCAAAACGTGTCTCAATGTCTCTCAACCCCAGGCGCTGTTACCATTACGAATAATTCCAGAGTTCCTGCAAACAATATTCAGACCTCTTCGACCAACGGTTTTTTTTCCCTTTATGTCCTGCAAAATAACGGCTGTCCAGCCTCTTTATTACCTGGGAGGAGTTGTACCATCTCCTTTTTTACCAATACTTCAATTGCTTTCTTCATTTCCAATGTCATGGTGAAAGGAACCAATACCAATGCAACATTCTTTGATATGCAGGCTTTAGAGTGTCCCACACTCCGTGCAACACCTACTACAGTAAATTTAATAACGGGCGGCTCTTCGCAATCAATTACCGTGACCAATATCGGCACGCTACCGGCTTCAAATGTGCAGGCTTCTATCGCATCATCACCTCCTCTTGGCGTGGGTGTCGTGAGTTTTTGTCCGGCACTTTTAATGCCTAATAACACGTGTCAAATCACCTATCAACCAGGAGTTACACCAGGGAATACTACGTCAACAGTCTTTGGAACAAACACAGCAAACTCCGTTCCAATAGCCATCAACGTAAGTATGTCACCTACAACAACGCTTTCTGTTCCTACTAATGCAATTATTCCTGCCGGTGATTCAGTAGGTACTAATATCCTTGTGACGAATCAAACCATCACTCCAGCGCTTAATGTCAGGGTTAATTTACCTGCTGAATGGATAGCAGCCGGGGTCACCAGTTCTACATGTGCTGTTATTCCAGGAAACGGATCGTGCATGATAAATATTGCCTTACCTTTTTTTACGGCTTTTGTTGCTCAAGGAGGAATATTAGTCACAGGGGATAATGTTGTCACCCCCCCCCTCAATCGCGTTGGCTTTTTCTATGGAGGGCTATTTAGTATATGCTGTTAGCGATTCTGCAGTTTTTTCTGTAGTGGATGACAGTGATCAAAGCGTCGGTTTCCCTTGGAGCATGATTTTTAATGATGTCCCTGGAATCACGGAAACTTCTACCAATCCACCCGATAATTGCGATGGAGCTACCAATGGTTCCTGTAACACAGGTGTATTATTTAGTTTTTATGAGGGAGGCCAGGCTTCCCCTGCCTCTGATTTATGCTTCCAAATTCCATCGGACAACACTGGGCCTGTAGCGCCAGGGACTTGGTATTTACCTGCAATTTGTGAATTAGGCATATTTACCTCAGGAGCAGGTGGCACGAGTGCGAATTGCCCTGCAAATACACCCAATATTGCAACTAACTTATATAGTTTAGGATTTCTTCCTGAGTTGTCATTAAATGGCCGGTATTGGAGCTCTACTGAATCCAGCGCCGACCCCACAAATAATGCATGGTTTCAGGAATTTTTTGCTAATGGAGTGAGTACTCAGGGAAACATTATCAAAAGCAATACTTATGGTGTTCGCTGTGCCCGAGTTTTTGGTCTGTCCTAACTAAAGGACTGTATTTATATGAAGGATAATAAATATGATGCACATTAAAAAATGGATGATACTTTTTCTTGGCTTCTGCTCTACTTTTTCTGCAGCGCATGCAGGAATTGTAGAACGTTACTTGCAAGAAAAACAAGAAGAAAAAATCCCTTTAATTGCTGAAAAAACAATTCAGCTCGCGTATTTTAAACAATTGCTCGATCATAATGATCCGGCTATGGGAACTTTTTCCCAACGTTACTATATTGATGAAACCTATGGTCCTAAAGAGGATTCACCGGTATTTTTCTATATTTGCGGCGAAGCCGCTTGCACCAAGCGCGCGCTAAATGGCGCAATCAGAAATTACGCACAAAAATTTCATGCCAAACTTGTTGCCCTGGAACATCGATATTATGGTGAAAGTTTACCTTTCAATTCATTGTCAACTAAAGACTTGCGCTTCTTAACTACAGAAGCCGCCTTAGATGATTTGGCTTATTTCCAACGCCATTTAAAAAATGAAAAAAACTGGACCGGGAAATGGGTTGCTTTTGGCGGTTCTTATCCAGGCTCTTTGTCGGCTTATTACCGCTTAAAATTTCCCTATTTGGTTGTCGGTGCCTTAGCGTCATCAGCACCTGTAATGGCTAAAGAAGATTTTGTTGAGTACGATGCGCATGTCACCCAAGTTGCTGGCTTACAATGCGCTACTCAAATGCGCGAGGTAGTCAATGAAGTGGAGGCCAGTTTAAGTAATCCGACGAAGTTGACACAAATGAAATCACTGTTTGATGCATCTGCAGTTACTGATCCAGTTGATTTTTTATACTTGATTGCAGATACCGGCGCTGCGGCAGTGCAATACGGAATGCGTGATGCTTTTTGCACTAATTTATCTGCAAGCCCAACACCACTCCAAGGTTATGCCGAATTTGCTAGAAAATTATATCAAGACATGCGGGTTAATGCGGTAGAGATGACAGCCCAAGGTGCTATGAGCGAAAATCCTGGTGATTATAAAGAGGGCTTGGGAATGCGCCAGTGGTACTATCAATCATGCAGAGAATACGGTTATTGGCAAAATGCCCATCCTAATTCTGCGCTTTCTACACGTTCTTCATTGATTAATCTGGATTATCACCACAGTGTTTGTCAGCGCTTGTTTGGTCTAACTCAACCGGCAAATATAACAGAACTCAACAATACTTTATACTTTCCTTTAATGGACATCCTGGCATCTAATATTTATTTCACTAATGGAGAAAACGATCCCTGGTCTACTCTTTCCTTGGCGGAAAAAAATGGGAACGCGATTAACCCCAAATTAACCTATCAATTGATTCAAGGGGCAGCGCATTGCGACGATTTACATAGCCCAACTTCGTTTGATTCCCCCGCTTTAATCGCTGCTCGCAAAACAATGGAGTCGTTATTGACGGAGTGGCTTAAATAAACTCGCTCAAATCTTCCCCACAAAATATGCATCAGCCCACACGCGGGAAAAAAAGTGCCTTATTCGCTTCAAATCACCGGCCAGTGCTCAGAATGTTCTGGGCGCTCATGAGCAAAACCAGAAATCTCTTCGCCGTTGCAATCAGACGATGCACCAATTCTGCTCTGAAGCAACGAATCCAATTTGAAAAAGCCGAAAAAATTGGCATGCCGCAGCAACCGAACTTCTTGGCATCTGAAATTCACTCATAACTCCCTTTGGCTTACCGAGTAATTAAGTTAACGGTACCACTATAAACTTACCCGCAAATGATTAATTTTTATTCTTATGGTAATTAATATATCCTTAATGTTTATTTTGTATACTATACACGCTGAGCGTTTGCATGGTTAATTTTTGATCATGCCTAAAAATTCAGATTGCAAAATTTATATTTAAGAGGTATTGAAATGAATAAAAAGATATGTGCTGGTTTAGCTGGGTTCTTTACACGTAAGGTTGCTAAAAACTTTGTTCGAATTACTGGATCCGCCTATGATTCACACAATGTCTCAGCGTTACAACGTCTTAAACAAAAACATAATGTTAAGTTGGTTGAAACAAACAAGCCCACAATATACAGAGGAATATCAGTAGAACATTGTCTTGGTAGCCTAGATTATCCTGGATTAGGGATAACGGCAATGCGTGCTAGCCTTGCTCGTCTTCTGAGATCTAAAAAATATACCTGTGTGGAAGATTTAAGCCCTTCCGACAAAAGTGAAATTATCAAGGCGCATGTCAACGGTTTCTCCCTGGTTAAAGGAAATACAAAAGTAGCTCATTCTTTTACCTATTGTCCTAGTGTGGCACTTGGTTTTGGACTTAGTGCAGCAAAAAAATCAATTTTCCCAAACACTTCACTAATCGGCATAGCAACAAAAGCCTTTGGTATACAAGCATGGGATGTCGAATATGACTTACCCAACATAGCTGGAGAAGAGTTTGGTACCTCTATATTCTCATATCAATGTGAAACTATAGTGCCTCATCTTAGTGTTCCTATTAACCATTGTATTATTGTAAATCAAAAATCATCCGATATGATTCACCTTGATGATTTAACTCAAGCAAAACGACTTGATATCACAGGGGAAGAGATGCTTGAATTAAGCATTATCCCAGCTGAGAAGATGAAAAAATATCAGCAACTGGAAATTGAAAAGGTCATTGCTTTTGATGATTTTATTACTTACGTTTGCAAAACCGATCCCCAAAAAATAGACCACTTAAAAGCAGCTGAATTATACGAGCAGTATAAAAACATTTCGAAAAAACAAGCTGAATTAGTGAATTTACCGCGTTATGAAAGAGATCTATGGGTGAGTGTGGCAAGTGAAGTAGCTCCCAAAAAGTATACGTGTATTTCTGCTCATGAAGATGGTTTTACTCTTGAAGTGCCAGCAAAAAGTGGTGGGGTAATTACAATAGAGATCTCGGATATTCAAGCAATGATCTGTCTTGCTCCATTATTTGAAAAGGATCCGGCACTAACATTAGATCAGGTAAAAAATGGAGAGCTTCCTTGTGCTTTGAATTACCTAACTGAATGTGTCCTTAGGAAAAATAAGGATTTAATTTGCCAATCTGGGTTAGAACAATGCATTGAAGAAGAAAATCAAAAAATTAAAGCTCTGGTTTAATAGCTCCAATTGCTTCTTAAAGCCTTGGGTTTCCTCAAGGCTTTAATTTTTTTCATTGAAACAAAAATATTATACTTGTGTTAAAATAACGACCAACCCCATCAGACAAGGATAGAGTTATGCGCGCTATACTAAAAACAGCTTCAACGTTAAGGACCAAACTTGGGGCAAACCTTAGAATGACAAAAGCGATTCCCCAAACCATTCAAAAGTTATTTCCTTTTTCACCGCTTCAACATCCTTTAGCTCCAGTCGTACAAAACTCATTAACCAACTCGCAACTCCGTGCCATGCATATTGAAGAAGACGAATTAAAATTAATTCAAAAACTTCATGACTCCAATAAGTTTTATATTCTTGAAGATCATAATAAGATCCTAAAACAATTTTTTTCAGCGAAGCAGAAAGAAGACTCCCCTCTTGGTAATTTGTATAAAGAAATGGACTATCCTGGATTTTTATCTCGATTAGTCACCAAAAAGTTTAAGGCTGTTTATGCTGATGGTCGACTCGTTATGCCGCGTGAACATACTGCTGAGTTCGCTAAAGCATACCAACAAAGAAAAGAAAAATATAAGTCATCTCGTAAATTATTAGAAGTAATTGGTACAGCGGAAGATGATTTACTCTATAAAGAGTATTTATCCCTGGAAGAAGGTGCTGTAAGTCCTTTAATTGTACCGCAGGCCTATTTTTTACCTCTTTCAGATGGAAGCCGAACCGAATTCTCACCCGTACTTTACGGGCTTAATTTACAAAGAGGAAGCCTGTTTGATGAATGGAAAAATGCCCACCCCTACCCTGTGTCAATAAGTTATCTTGCAGCACCAGAGTTCCGTAATTGCCTGAGCTTACAATATGATGTGTTAGCTTGCGTCCGTTTTGAGAATTCAGTCGGTGAGGCAGCCCATTTTGCTGCGCGCCAGACTCTAGCAGTAAAACAACCTGGATTTGCTTCTGTTCTTTCTTCTATTTATGGTGAGGACAATGCATTATCTGATTTAAATACCACCCAATCGAATACAATAACCTTTAATAGCCCTGTATTTGGTAAAGGTATTTTTTATGTTGACGCTTATAAAAATCGTTTAAAGCATAATCTCCATCAATTATTACTTCTTGCTGATCTCAGTTTAAGCGAAGAAGGGGCGCTTACGATTAAAGGTATGAGTTTGGGTGCATTTGCAATTCAAGAGATATTATATCCGATGGAACGCACTTTTTATGCAGCACTGGAAGAAATACTGGCTGAACTTGATTTGCCAAAAATTAAAAAAATTAATCTTATCAATTTTCCCTCTGCTCTGGATAAATTTAGTGATCCCAGGGATCGCGAATATGCTTTATTAATCGGCCATATAATTAAAACTAAGACGATCAATGTGCATGGAAGAACCATTGAGGTTAACACCAGTGTTGGTGCTCCCTTAGCAGCACAACCCGAAAAAAATTTAGCGACACATATTTGTGGGGATTCTTTATCCTTTCCAGGAAATGAAGCTCATGCGGGAATTCCTCCAAAAGTTAGTAGCGATGATTCCGTCATGCATTATGCAGGAGGTTGTTTTTCGATGACTAAAGATATCCAATCATCCTCTTTAGACATTCAGAACAAAATGCATGTGATAAGTGGTAATAGAGCAACCTTATTTAATCAGTATGAATCTAGAAATGAAAAGGAAACTCCAGAGTTACGGAGCCAATTTAGGAGCACTTGCTGAACTTGAGCTGTATTTACTATGTAAATTGGCTTCACAGTAAATCCTATAGATTACTATTTTGGTTAAACTGTCCTGAATTTCTATGCCGTACAGTGTAGCCTGGGTGCAGCGCAGCAGAACCCAGGCTACAATGCATCCAAGTAATGTGAAAAATTCCCCGTGACCTGTTATGAAAATTAGGCCGTTTGACTCAAGCCAGCAAAATAGGAACAGCTAGTAAAATCCGTTAAATAGGTTGTATTAGAAATTAGAATCTGCCGCTACGAAAATCATCTAACGCTTGTATTATTTCTTCCTGAGTATTCATTACAAATGGCCCATGGCGGGTGATCGGTTCATGAAGCCTGGCAGCTGCAATCATAATGCATTGACTTGCTGCTTCACCTTTCAAAAATAAAACATCTCCGCTTCCAAGTTTTGCCAAAGTATCGTGTTGCACTAATTGCTCACCTATGCGAACGGTTCCGGAAATCACAAGCAGAATCGCTTGGTAATCATTAGGTATATGCTGTTGCATGCTTGCACCAGGGGGCAAGATAATATCAAATAATAACGGTTGTGTGGCAATGCCTGAAATTGGCGAATGTGTTCCTTCATCTGTCTTACCCGCAATAACCTTTATTTGAGCACCAGTGTCATTTGTCTCCACCGGCAATTGAGTGCTGTGCATTTCTTGATAACGTGGCGCACGCATTTTCTCTACCGCAGGTAAATTCAACCACAACTGCAACCCGTGTAATCTGCCATTGGGCGATGGCATTTCTGAGTGAATAATTCCTTTGCCAGCAGTCATCCATTGCACATCCCCGGCACCAATAACTCCTTTATGCCCTTTATTGTCTTCATGAGTAATACTGCCATCAAGTAAATAAGTAATTGTCTCAAAACCACGGTGCGGATGCGGAGGAAAACCAGCCATATAATCTAAAGGCTCAGAACTATTGAAATAATCAAGTAAAAGAAGAGGCTCAAAATCATTGCTCCTCTCGATACCAATGTAGCGATGTAGTTTTACACCACCACCTTCACGGACCAGGATCCCTTTGATTAATCGCTCTACTTTAATTTCGCTCATGAATATACTCCATGTTAGAAACATTAACATCCATCATTGCTATATAGCATAGTCCAAAATTCGTCATTCGATATAGATGTTAAAATTAAGCCTAAATAAAACCAATCCTTATTGAGTATTAATACACAATCCCTTCCAAAACATCCAACAAAATATCATACACATTTATCTGATTCGACTTTTGTTGATCGTTTAAGATGAATAAGTTCCCTCAGCATAATGTCTCCAATTTGTACTCATTAACGTCTATGAAACAAACCGCTCATTTTGAACAAAAATCCACCTGTGCTATGCTTAAAAAATAAACATTGTAATTAAAAACAACCACACCTGCTTAAAAATTTCCTGGAGGTCCAAATTATGTGGAGTAAAGTCAAAACCTTAGGTGGTTTAAATATAAGTCCATTTGGTGCCGTACTTCTAAGTCAGACAAAGGTCTCATTACCTGTAAGAATTTTCGCCGGCGCTAAAACGCTTGATCTCACAGGGTGTGATCACATCCCTCTTAAAAAGGGAAAAGTAAGTTATACCGAAATGCTTGACAGTTTGCCCAAAGGAACAGATATGGTACATCGAGGTATGGCTGGTCATGATGAACCAATCAATATTGCAACTGAAGGCGTAGTCGGGGGTGGAAGTTATGCTAAAAGGCCTTTTAATTTAGATCTTCCTCTATTTATACACAAACCCAAGAGCAGTGTGTTGCTATCCACCTCCCCGGATCCCTTCACCGTTAAAGAATACATGATAGGGTTTCAACTCATCAAAGCAAAGGGAGGTATTATCTCAATGAACTTACCCTATGTATTTGTTCGCCCACAAACCTCACGACATATCGATGAGGAACAGTTTCAATACTATCAAAATTGTCTTGAAGCAGCACGAGATAAATCAGATTTTACCCGAGTTGAAGACATTTTTAATCTTGCTGATGGAAATAATGAAACAACAGCTATCTTTGGCTCAAAAAAAGGGGAAGATTGGCGTCCAAGAATCCGTGATCTTCATAGTATAGTACTTGTGAACGACGCTGCTGGACGTATTTTGAGCGGCTTTATGAAAGCGGACAGGGTAGAGGCAACAACCATTGGTAATCCAGATTTTCATAAAAAAGTAATGTCGATAGAGGTTTTTACTACAGCCACAGGTGAAGGAGCTTTCTTTCAAAAACACCTTGACCGGATGACTAAACGAGCACACAAATTAGGATTAATCGATGATGGCAATAGAATTTTAACGCTGGCTGATGTTTCTAAGCTAATGAACTCTCCTGAATACCAAGAGGCTCTGAGAAAATATAGGACACATGGACAAACTATGATATTAAGCTCCGCTCCTAAAGATACTCCTATTGCTTCTGACGATCTGATTAAGTATGCACTTTTTTTAATTAAATCAAATCCTGAAAATGAACTTGTAACATCTCCCAGTGAGCTGCATATGTAACCTTTAGCAACTAGAATCCTTTTCTTAGCCTTCAGCAAATTGGAGGCTGAGGAATTGTTTTGGTTACCCTGGTATTTAAAAATAATTAATCGGGATTATCCCTTTTTGATTTTATCAGTTTTTATAATGGCTAAGGATTTAATAACTCATTCAATAGATTGCTCTTCCTGATAAATACAGCAGCCCTGGTCACAATATCTCTGTTTGTCTTCGATGATATAGGAGCACGCTCCCTAATCCATTTTTTGAACAAATTTTTTTTTAATCTATGCTTATAAAATAAGCAAACAAATTGAAAATAATATTTTTTGCCTAAAATTTGAATAAAATCATTGGGAGACCCCATTATGAGAAGATTAGGTCGATTAAGTGGATTAGGTATGAGTACATCCCGTTATCATCTTTTACGCTGTCTTTACCCAGGTACAGGATTATTCAACCGAAGCCGAGACCTCCCGAGGATAACCCATTCCGAGCATCATAAACACCCGCCTGCTGAAAAGGTAAAGGTAAATTATAAAGAGATGCTTAGAAGTTTGCCATCGGGCACAAGCATGGTTTATCGCGGAATGGCGGGTTTGAATGAGGCAGAAAATATCGCCCGAGATGGAAGACTTGGTGCGGGGAAATACCAGAAAAGACCCAAGGGGTTAGATGTTGCTGAGTTTATATTCGACCCTACTAAAAGTTGCTTGTTGCTTTCAACCTCACCTGATCCACACACAGTTAAAGAATACACCATAGGTTTTCAGCTCATTCAAGCAAAAGGAACTATCGCATCGATGTGTTTACCTGCGGTATATATTCGTCCTCAAACAGCACGACATATTGATATTGAGCAATTCGAACATTTCCAAAAAGTTCTCGCGGCAGAAGTAGAAATGGGGAACCGTACACGGCTAGAGAATATTTTTGATCTTGCTGAGGGAAATAATGAAACAACAGCAATCTTGGGAGTAACAAAAGATGATGACTGGCGCCCGTTATTTGACACCGATGTTCATAGTATGATGATTGTGCAGGCCGCTGGGCGTATTTGGAGTGGCTTTGCAAAAGCGGATGAAGTAGAAACGACAACCATTGTAAATCCAAACTTTCGTAAAAGAATCATGTCGCTGGAAGTTTTCTCAACCCTTACTGGACAAGGGGCCCTGTATGACAAATACCTTGCAAGAATGAACGAGCGAGCCAGAGGATTTGGACTTATTGACAAAGACAGTAGAATCTTAACTCTGCACGATGCGTCTTATCTAATGAGTTCTGTTAAATACATGGCTATACTGGATTCATTTAAGGCAACTGGCGAAACGATTGCATTGAAAGGTGTTCCGAAAGGTATACCTACTGGCAAGGAACTCGTTGACTATGTACTCTCTGTAATTATGGATTATCCTGAAAAAGAGGAAGTTGAAGAAATTACCGATGAGCATACTAAGGATTTATCTTAATAACAAAACAAAATTTCTTTTCTTAGCTTCCCAATAAGTGGGAAGCTAAGAAAACGTTATTTATTCTGCTCATTAATTTTCACTAAGTTGTTCTTGGAATTATCTTTCTAGAAAGATAATTGAACCCGTTGCATAATCACCCGTTCATTGGGAGGAGAAAAAATTGCGATTAGGTTTTAACGACCCAAATATAAAAGGTTCTTGAGTCAAATTAAATCTTCTACTGTCCGTTCTTTAATAGCGAGCGAGCAGCCCGGTTCACGACGCTTAAAGTGTTTACGACACGTCGATGAATACATATTATTACCGCCAATAACGACTTGCTCGCCTTCGGTAATCACCTCACCCTGGGCATTTAATCGTAAGATCATCGTCGCTTTACGTCCGCAGTGGCAGATGGTTTTAAGCTCAACTAACTCATCCGCCCAAGCCAAAAGATATTGACTTCCCTCAAATAACTCACCACGAAAATCAGTACGTAATCCATATGCGAGCACAGGAATACCCAGTTGGTCAGTAATTTCCGTTAATTGATGAACTTGTACCCGCGTTAAAAATTGAGCTTCATCAACCAAAACACACGCGTATTTTTTTTCTTGCATTAGAACGTGCTTGTACAGATCGTCTTCAGGATTAAAAATCAACGCGTGTTCAGATAAGCCAATACGCGAATGAATAGCCCCGTGCTGAAAACGATTATCTATTGCCGGTGTAAACAACAAAGTCTCCATGCCGCGTTCACGATAGTTATAACTTGATTGCAAGAGGACCGTACTTTTCCCAGCATTCATTGCTGCAAAATAAAAATAGAGTTTTGCCATTGGAGCGTTTCTTTTTTTTGAAATACAGCCATCATACCTAAATCATTTGCCAATGGTCTACAATGTTGACCTAATTCATTAAATCCAAGCGATTTTAGGCGTGTTTTTTGATATAGTAAAAAAATATTTTTTTCCTGTTAGTGCTTACAAGAGAATAGATTTCTTCAGAAACTGTTTCTGCAGAAGCCTAATGAAGTAGTTTCCAAATATTGGATGAGATAATTATGACGAAAATAAAAACCTTATTTGTCCTATTGATTTTAATGACCACCGCATCCCTAAGTCAGGCGGATGTTCTGCTGAAGGACACTCAAGGCAATACCATTTCTTTTGCCTCTTTGAAAGGGAAATGGGTGCTTATTAATTACTGGGCAGGCTGGTGCAAATCCTGTATTGATGAAATTCCTGAATTGAATCGATTTTATCAAAAACACGAAAAAGATCCTGTTGTATTATTTGGAGTAAATTACGATGGACTACCGGTATATAAGCAAAAAAGGCTCATTCAAAAATTCAATATTCAGTATCCCTCGCTTGTTACAGATCCAGCGCTTGCCCTGGGATTAGGCGATATTATTGGCGTCCCTGTTACCTTCGTCATTAATCCCAAAGGAGAGCTGGTTAATACCCTTTATGGCGGCCAAGATCTTAAGACCTTGGATACGGAAATAGAAAAGACATAAATTATAGAAAACGAGGGGTTCAAAATGGATAATTGCTTAGATCCCCCATGTTACTATCCATGCGAACGGTTGGATTTGAGCACAGGCTGGGAGAAAATGTTTCTAAGCAAGCGCAGCATACATTAGTATGTGAGTATTGATTAGGAAGATTTTCTCGCAAGATGTGCCAAATACAGCCGTTCCTAGATAGGGGCTAAGCACTTCAGGAATTCTTGTGCGCAAACAAACGTTGTTTTTGTGCCTGAGTAATCCGAATCTTCAGTAGCCAGTCACCGTTTTCATTATATGACTCACTTAAAACAGAGCCAAGTTCATACAATTGTGCGCGTAATTTGGCTTGGGTTGCTTTAAGTACTACACGTTCAATAAGCACTGCTCCATGCAATTGAGTACTAATTGCTTCTTTAAGCAAATCCAACCCTAAATTTGCTGCAGCAGAAATCCAGACTTTACAGTTCTCTTCCTGATAATCAATTTTGTGCTTCCATCCCTCTTTTAAATCAATTTTATTGAATACCAGTATCACAGGGATATCATGCACCCCCAACTCATCTAAAACGTGTTGCACTGAAAAAACGTTGTCTCGCCAATGAGCGTCAGAAATATCAATTACATGCAGTAATAAATCAGCCTGCTGTGTCTCTTCCAACGTAGCGCGAAATGCCTCTACCAATTGATGAGGTAAATCGCGAATAAAACCTACCGTATCAGTTAAAATCACTGAGGAAGAACCAGGTAAGTTGAGTTGGCGCATGGTGGGATCCAAAGTAGCAAACAACTGATCTGCCACATAAATGCTTTCGCCAGTCAATGCATTGAATAAAGTGGATTTACCCGCATTGGTATAACCTACTAAAGACACTGTAAGCAAAGAGGCTTTTCGTCTGGCCTGTCGGTTTTGGTCACGGCTACTACGTACTTTTTCCAAACGTTTATTAATGTATTTGATGCGTTCTCGCAATAAACGACGGTCTGTTTCTAATTGCGTTTCACCAGGACCCCGTAATCCTATGCCCCCTTTTTGTCGCTCCAAATGAGTCCATCCACGTATCAGGCGAGTTGATAAGTGTTGTAATTGAGCTAACTCGACTTGCAATTTCCCTTCAAAAGTTCGTGCACGCTGAGCAAAAATATCGAGAATCAAGCCGCTTCTATCGACCACACGGCATTCAAATAAACGCTCCAGATTTCGTTCTTGAGATGGGGACAATTCATGGTTGACCAGAACCAACTCTGCATCAAGCGCTTTAACCAGCTGCGCAATTTCTTCCGCCTTACCTTTACCAATATAATATTTAGCATCAGGAGTTGCTCGAGTGCCTACAACACAATCCAATATTTCTGCTTTTGCTGAAAGAGCTAATTCTTCAAATTCCTGCAATGCTTTATCTGCATCAACTCCCGGTAGTGCTAGTTGCACTAATACCGCTCGCTCACCACCTTGAGGACGTTCAAACACGAACCAATTCTCCGAAAAAACTGAATCCGAGGCTGGGTAAAGGCAAACGCCTTCTCCTGAGAGATGTATAAATTTTCAGATAAGTGCTTTTCACCCAGAAATGAATTCTCTCTCATTGCCCGGAGTTCAGGTTGAGCCTAAGGCTCAACCCACAATGGGATACTCAAATTTTCCTAGTCTGCCACAGTTCCTTCGCTTCCACCAGTTTCGTCTTCAACAGGTATTTTTATTGCGCGAGAAGGAACAACTGTAGAAATTGCATGCTTATAAACCATTTGAGTAATAGAATTTTTCAGCATGACTACATATTGATCAAAAGAATCCACAATACCATGTAATTTGATTCCATTTACCAAAAAAATAGATACAGGCACCTTTTCTTTGCGTAATTCATTTAAAAAGGGGTCTTGTAATAAATGAGTTTTAGACATTGCCCACTCCTTGTTGTTATTGTATTTTTTAAAGGCAAAACATGCATCTGATCACTTATTCGACATTTTTTCATAAAACTTTAGATTAATTTCATGACAGTTCGGTTTTAATCCGTTAATATAGTCTCCAAATTTAACTCTAATGTCAGTAAAAAGGAATTTCGGTAGTACTTACGCCGGAAGAGAGCGAAGGAGATAACATTTATTTTTGCTGGAGTAACTCCTTTGTATAATTGTTTACACTTTCTCATCTTTATTTAAGGAGGATTAAATGGCATATACTCGTATAGAAATAATTGCGCTAGAAAATCCCTATGAGCAACTGAGCGATGGTGATGCATTGGCAAAGAATGCTGAGATGTTCAATACATTAAGCAATAAAGAACAAGTCGCCCTTGCTACTAAGATAATTCTTGGCTGTCCTGAAGCAAAATTCAAACAATATGCTCATCACATTAGAGCATTAGGGAATCTAACTAAAAGCGAGGATACATTCCACTCTACACTCTCTGAAGCATACCAAGTCAGACAGCGCATCAATTCATTGCTTGATTCTCGAAATAAAGCACCACACGCTTTATTTTTAGGGAAGGAATTTAATCCAGCACCGTTCCATCGGTTTAGCACTCTAGCCAAGCACGTATTGGAAAGCAATGAGCCAGCCATTGCAGAACGCTTGGCCTTGTGTGCATCCGAACAGGATCGCAGTCAAATAGCTCATAATGTAAGCACTATGTTCCCTAAGCACATTCTTGCAGAAAAAATTCAGATCGCATTTATACTGCGTCGGAATATAGAAAAATTGTTATTAGGAGACAATCCAGAGAAATTTTTTGCAAGTCGCGATTACAGCAAAGATACCTGCAGGATGTTCATCAATATGTTTCGTACCTTATTAAAAGGTCATGAAGAAACAATCGGAGAAAAATTATGTGCTATAGAATCTGACAGCGCACGAGCATCCATCAAGCGTCACTTAGAGTTGCTGCACACTGAAGTATTTGATGAAACAAATCCGTTCAAGCTCATTGCTGATTCACTGAGTGCAAAAGAAAGCTCTGAACAAAAGAAAACGGGGTCTCAATCCACAAATCCGCATGGTTATTTTAATAGCAGATCACCAACACCGCCGTTGAGTAGATCACTAACCAATGAGGCTGATGAAAAAGAGCTCGCCCAACGTAATAAAGAGGAAGAATATGATGAAAGCACACTCTGTGGTTCATTCACCAGCACTTCGTTTTAAATACATCTGCCCTTACAAAGTAAGGGCACTTTTTTTTGACCCTTAATTTCAAGAGAGGTAAGTTAATGACGCAAGAAAAACTGACTGTCGCATTAGTACAAGAAAAATGGCACGAAAACCCCAAAGAACATCAAGATAAGCTGGCCTCTGGAATTCATGCTGCAGCACAACAAGGAGCAGCTGTAGTTTGTTTGCAAGAGCTTACGCTAAGCCCTTATTTTTGTACTCGTTCAGATGTAAATTCGACTCCATTTATGGAGGATATTCATACTGGCCCTACTGCCCAATTTGTCAGTAAAATGGCAAAGGCTCATGAGATATGCATTACTGCCTCATTGTTTGAAAAAGCAGGCTATAATACTGCTGTGGCATACAGTAATAAGGGAGAGCTTATTGGCGTAACCCGTAAACAACATATCCCCAGCGGTGAAAAATACCATGAAAATTTCTATTTTAAACCTGGCGACTCCAATTACCCAGTCCATCAAATCGGAGCACACAAATGGGGATTACCTACTTGTTATGATCAATGGTTTCCTGAGCTGTCGCGAATTTACGGTTTAAAAGGAGCGGAAATTTTAGTTTATCCCACAGCCATAGGCGGGGAGCCCACTGCTCCTGAAGTGAATACGCAGCCGATGTGGCAAAAAGTTATGGTTGCGCAAGGAATCATGAGTAACACATTTATCATTGCAGCCAATAGAATAGGTTGTGAAGATGGATTGGAATTTTATGGAAGCAGCTTCATTAGTACACCTATGGGTGAGATTTTAGCGCAAGCGCCTCGCGACAAACCTGCGGTATTAGTAGCGGAACTAGACTTTAGCCAACGTGTATTATGGGGAAGATTATTTCCTTTTGCACAACAGCGAGAGCCTTCCACCTACCATGAACTTGTAAAACCACGTTAATCCCTTTGGAACTATCGACATTATGAACATCAGTGCACCATCTGAAGAAAACTTATATAACATCAACAACTGGGGTGAGGGCTACTTCAGTATTAATACGGAAGGGAATATCGAAATCAGCAAGGCACCAGGCAAACCTGGTGTTGAACTGCAAGCGATTGTTAACGCAGCAAGTAGGGCAGGACTCCATTTGCCTCTTCTAATTCGCTGTTCGGATATTTTACATGATCGCGTGCGCCGCATTAATGAGGCATTCGCTCAGGCCATAGAAGAAAACGAATATACAGGCCACTACAAACTGGTTTATCCCATTAAAGTAAACCAAGAACAAAGTGTAGTTAGAGAATTGTTGAAGTCCCCCAATCACTCTATAGGGTTGGAGGCTGGCTCAAAACCCGAACTTATGGCTGTAATTGGCATGCTTAGCAATCATCAAAACAGTACGATTGTTTGTAATGGCTATAAAGATAGCTATTATATACGCACTGCATTAATCGCCCAGCAAATGGGGCATAAGGTCTTTATTGTTATTGAGAAAATCTCTGAGCTGGATATTATTTTAAAAGAATCTGCTCGTTTGAAAATTAAGCCCTCTCTTGGCGTTCGTATCCGTTTAATCACTAAAAGCGCAGGAAAATGGGAACATACTGGCGGCGTCAAATCCAAATTTGGCCTTACAGCAAAACAGGTGCTTGAGTTAATCAATCAGTTAAAAGCGCATGATATGCTTGATTGCTTGCAACTCATGCATTGTCACTTGGGTTCACAAATTGCCAATATTCATGATATTCGTCATTGCATGCAAGAAGTATCTCGTTACTATGTCGAGCTACGCAAATTAAATGCCCCCATTGATACGATTGATGTAGGGGGTGGGCTCAGTGTGGATTACGAAGGAACTCATTCAAATCATGGCTGTTCCATGAACTACAGTTTGCATGAATACGCCACACATATTCTCCTTGCAATTCAATATCTTTGCCAGGAAACCAATGTTCCTGAACCCAACATTATTTCAGAATCGGGAAGAGCATTAACGGCCCATCATGCTGTTTTAATTTCAGATATTAGTGATATAGAAATAATTAATAAATCTCCCTCGCTTCCGGAAATTACCGATGAAGACTCGCATGTGATTCGTGATATTTATGATACGTATCATTCAATAACAGCAAGTTCACCCATTGAAATCTATAACTATGCGGAACATTCATTGAATGAAGCCCATTCTTTGTTTAAACATGGTGTTATTAGTCTGCAAGAGAAAGCTAAGGTAGAAGCATTCTATACTAATATAAGCATGGAGCTTAAAAAGCGGCTCAATGTGGAAAACCCTGCTGAAGAAACTTTGTTAGCAAAAATCAACGAAGATATGGCGGTTAAAGTGTTCTGTAATATCTCTTTCTTCCAGTCGATTCCTGATGCTTGGGCTATTGGGCAAATTTTTCCAATTGCACCTATTTCTCAGCTTACGAAAACACCGGCCATGCATAGTGTATTGCAAGATTTAACCTGTGATTCAGATGGCACTATTAAAGAATATCTTGGCAGTTCTTGCGTGAACTCCACATTAATGCTTCCCCCATATGACACTAATAATCCTTACTCATTGGGCTTTTTCTTGGTAGGTGCTTATCAGGAAATATTGGGTAATTTACATAATTTATTTGGGGATACCAATTCACTGGATGTTAAACTATTTGATGATGGACAGTTTGAGCTGAATGATTTGGTGAGTGGAGATACAGTAACCAACGTTCTGAATCTTGCTCATTTTGATACTAAAAAATTAGCGCAATCCTATGAGAAACAATTAATTCATGCAGAATTACCTAAGGAGACAACGCTTTTATATTTAAATGAGTTAAGAAGCATTTTTTCTCAATTAACCTATTTAGACGAAAACACTCGGAGAAGATAAGATGACACCAAAACAAAGTGGATTTTTTATGCCTGCGGAATGGCATCCACATGAGCGATGCTGGATGGCATGGCCGTGTCACCTTGAAACCTGGTCTAAAATAGGTCTGCAAAAAGCACGAACAGCTTATGCACGAGTTGCGCAAGCTATCGCCCAATATGAGCCAGTAACCATGTTAGTTAACCCAGGAGATGAAGAGTCTGCTCAAAGCTTGTGTAGCGGCATTACATTATTTCCTCTTCCCATTAATGACTCATGGACAAGGGATACAGGCCCCACCTTTTTATTAAATCAGAAACAGCAATTAGCCGGCGTCGATTGGATTCATAATGCATGGGGAGGTAACTATCAAGATTGTGCACTGGATAACCAAATTGCAGCAGCAATCATAAAACAAACCAAGGCTTTATCCTTTTCAGCACCTTTTGTTATGGAAGGAGGTTCATTCCATGTAGATGGCGAAGGAACCATTTTAACTACTCGTGAATGCTTGCTGAATAAGAATCGAAATCCTCAGCTCAATCAACAAGAGATAGAAAACCATCTATATAATTTTCTCGGCTGCCAGAAAATTATCTGGTTAAATAAAGGATTATTGGGTGATGAAACCGACGGTCATATCGATGAAATTGCCTGTTTTATAGCGCCAGGAAAAGTCTTATCTCTTATTACTCATGACAAAAATGATCCCAACTATTCTACGTTACATGAGAACCTAGAAATTCTTAAATCAACAACTGATGCAAAAGGGCGAAAGTTAGAGGTTTATACCGTAGAACAACCCCCGGCGACGTATCTTGATGGCGAACGATTAACCTTGTCTTATATCAACTTTTATTTAGCAAATAAAGGAATTGTCATGCCTGCTTTCGGTTATGAAAAACAAGATAAAGCAGCCTATGAACTATTCACACAATTATATCCTGATTATCAAATCACTCAAATTGATGCGCTGGATGTATTTGCTGGCGGCGGCGGGATTCATTGCATTACGCAACAACAACCGAAGACAACACGCTCTGTTCTTTGAGATATTTCTTACATTCTGTTGCTCTATCCGCGCAATGACAACTGCCATCAAAATACTATACTGTTACTCAAAGGGATGACATGGATTTGTCTGACAGGAAGTCAAATTAAGGGACCAGTACACGGAATGTACTTCGCTGCAAGGATGCAGCACACTAATCGCTTAATATATCTTATTTTAAGAAAAAGGCTTCTCTTCCCTCCTATTTGGTGGGAAGAGAGAACCCTGACTGATACTCTAAATAACCTCTATAATGTACAAGAAGTTATGTTTTCATTTTCTTCCTTCCCTGGAGGTTCTATAATGAGCGTTCCTTTAAAATCGCCAAAAACACCACTAAAACGCCCTTCAAACTTATGATGAAATAAAGTACCTGCTATAAGATGACTTTTAGCTATAAGCTCTTGTGCATTTGGTGAAGCGCGTCGTCTGGAATTGTGGATATCTGTAGTTTCCTCTAACTTTTTATTTAATTCAGCAAAGATCTCCTCTGCCGCGGCATCTAAAACCAGATCTTGACCTGTTAGACCCGCTTTATACTCGTTAGCGATATAAACGTCTGCTGTATACATATATGCTCCTAGTGACTCAAACAAAACATGTACTTATTTTTTCTTAGATTATTTATACTTAAGATTAATTTTTTTTGTATTAGGAATAAGGCTGTTTTTACTTGAGATAAAATGGTAAATTTTTTTTATTTAGACCCAATAATTAAAATCAGCGAACTTTATTTCATGGAAAACTTTCGACACATCCCAATAAACTCTTGCAAAAAAGATAGGGTCTGTAATATGGTTGCATAACTATGCGCCAGTTTAATTAAAAGGATGAATTTTATGCGCCTCTTGAAGCTACTACCATTATACTTTTTTGTTTTTTTTATTGTTCCCTTTCAATCACTCTGGGCACTCGAGTCAGCCAAACTCGAATCATCCAAAACTGTTGAAAAAGCCCACTTAACCATTAGCGCCAATAAAAATGGGGTTATTTGCGGTTCCAAATCTTTGCAAAATTGCGTGATTCAAGTGAGTCAACTTCAATGCCTGCCAAGCCCAGGTACGGTTATCATTACGAATAACTCCAGAGTTCCTGCAAACAATATTCAGGCCACTTCGACCAACGGCTTTTTTTCCCTTTATGTCCTGCAAAATAATAGCTGTCCAGCCTCTTTGTTACCCGGCAGAAGTTGTGCCATTTCCTTTTTTACCAATACCTCAATTGCTTTCTTCATTCCCAGTGTCATGGTAAAAGGAACAAATACTAACGCCACCTTTTTTGACATGCAAGCCATACAATGTGCTGCACAAACAACCCTCAGTGCTCCAGCTAACGCAGTGATTCCCACTAATGATTCCGTGGGCGTTGATATCACTGTGAATAATCTAACCAGTACTCCAGCGTTAAATGTCAGGCTCAATTTGCCTCCTTTCTGGACTAATGTCACCAGCAGCACGTGTGCTGTTATTCCAGCAAACGGCTCGTGTATCATACACATCGCTTCTACCGCCTTAACCCCTTTCGCGCCTCAAGGCGGGATACCCATTACAGGGGATAATGTGATCTCACCTCCAACAATGGCATTAGCTTTTTCTATCAATGGTTTCCTAATCTATTCGGTGGTGAGTCCCTTTGCTCATGTCATTGCAAATACTGATTTTAATTTTCCAGGCTCTTGGAGTGCAGACCATGTTAACATACCTGGAATTACTGAAACGTCTACAAGTCCTCCTGATACGTGTAATGGCGCCACTGATGGTTTCTGTAATACACAGCAAATAACCAGTTTTGACCCCATGTCTATTGCCGCTGGTAGCTGTTTTTTTGAAACGGTACCCATGGGCACTTGGTATCTGCCTTCTATTTGTGAGCTGGGAACTTCAGGCGGCGCAGGTTGCTCTGCTAGCACCTCAACGATTTTTAACTTATTTAGTTTAGGATTTAACACTGGATTATCTGGACAGTATTGGAGTTCTACGGAGTCCAGCGTTAATCCTACAAATAATGCATGGTTTCTTAATTTTGCTATGGGTGCGCAAGGACTCGCTGACAAATCTGTCTCGTTTAATATTCGCTGTGCACGCGCCATTTTACTCAGTTAAGAAAGTAAAAGGCCTGTTGGAAAGACGCCAATGAAAACAGGCCTAATTATTCATTAATTAGGGCCTGTTTACAATTCGCTAACTTGAGTCAAAATGCTGCGATTTTGAGCACCGAAACGGAGCATACATGAAGATGTGAGTATCGGAGCGCATAAAATCACAACATTTAGGCCAAAAGAGTAGAATTGTAAATAAACCCTACACATATTTAAAATATGTAAGTACTTGGTGGGCAAATAAAGCAGATTTGGAAGTTATTCAGATAAATGCTGCGTGATCATATTAGATCACGCGCAATTTTATACGTCTATATTTTCTGCCTCTAAAGCATTAGATTCAATAAACTCTCTTCTAGGCTCAACATTATCACCCATTAATGTTGTGAAAATAGCATCAGCAGCAACAGCATCTTCAATGTTGACTTGCAGCATACGACGAACTGCTGGGTCCATTGTTGTCTCCCAGAGTTGATCAGGATTCATTTCTCCAAGACCTTTATAACGCTGAATAGTCTGGCCTTTTTTCGCTTCGTCCATGAGCCAGTCTAAGGCTTGTTCAAAGTTTTCTACCACAAGCTCTTTGTCACCTCGTTTAATATAAGCCCCTTCTTCTACCAGACTTGCCAATTTGGATCCTAGGTTAACCAATTCTTTATAGTCTTTTGAATAGAAGAATTCTGCATTCATGGGGATGTAATTTTCCATTCCATGCTGTGTAACGATTATTTGCGGTATAAATTGATTCGTGTCCTCTATTGTACGCACCACAACTTGGTATTGTTCCGTCTTGCTACCCAGTTGTTGCAAGCTTAAATGCAACTGTTTACACCAATTTGCTATTTTTTGTTGCTGATTAAAATCATCATTTTGCAATATCGGTAAATAGGCAACACGCTTCAGTATATCCATCGGATATCTTCTTTTATAACGCTTAATAATTTTTTCAACGCGTCTGTACTGCTTTACTAACTCCTCTAATGCTAAAGCGGTAATTGGGGGAATATCCTTTCCTGGATAGAAGGCAGCTCCATCTAAAGCACTTTGGGTCAAATATTCGAACAATGCCTCATCATCTTTTACATATTGTTCTTGTTTCCCACGTTTAACTTTATACAAAGGTGGCTGAGCGATATAAATGTAACCACGCTCAAGTAATTCACGCGTTTGTCTGTAAAAGAAAGTAAGTAATAATGTTCTGATGTGTGATCCGTCAACATCAGCATCCGTCATGATGATAATACGATGATAACGAACTTTATCTGGATCATATTCATCTGGCCCTATACCACAACCTAATGCGGTAATTAGAGTAGCAACCTCCTGAGATGAAAGCATCTTATCAAAGCGTGCTTTTTCAACATTCAAAATCTTTCCTTTGAGCGGCAAGATCGCTTGGAATTTTCTATCCCGCCCTTGTTTTGCAGAGCCGCCCGCTGAATCTCCCTCAACCAGATAGAGTTCTGATAGCGCGGGGTCTTTTTCTTGACAATCAGCAAGTTTTCCGGGCAATCCGGCAATATCTAATGCTCCTTTACGACGCGTCATTTCTCGAGCCCGTCGCGCAGCTTCTCTTGCGCGTGCAGCGTCTATTATTTTGCCGACAATTGATTTTGCACTGGAGGGATTTTCCAGGAGAAAATCATTGAACTTTTCTGCAACACTGGATTCAACAACTGATTTTACTTCCGAAGAAACTAACTTATCCTTTGTTTGTGAGGAGAACTTAGGATCTGGTACTTTAACAGAAAGAACCGCGGTTAATCCTTCACGAGCGTCATCTCCCGTAGGGGATACTTTGGCCTTTTTCGCATAACCCTCATTTTCGATGTAATTATTTAGAGTTCGGGTTAATGCGGCCCTAAACCCAGCCATATGCGTTCCACCATCACGTTGAGGAATATTATTAGTAAAACAATAAAGTGTCTCTTGATAGGAATCATTCCACTGCATGGAAAGCTCAACAACAATGTTATCCTTTTCAGCTGTCATGGAAAAAACTGTGGGTATAATGACGTTTTTATTTTTATTGAGATGTTCCACAAACGCCGTTATTCCACCTTCATAGTGAAATGTGTCTTGTCTTTGGCTACGTTCGTCAAATAAATGGATGCAAACACCAGAATTTAAATAAGATAATTCTCTAAGCCGTTTTGCTAAAATATCGTAGTGAAATTCAATATTTGAGAATGTTTCAGCACTTGGCTTGAACCAAATTTGCGTACCCGTAGTTGGTGCATCACCTGTTTCTGCCATTGGTGCATCTGGAACTCCGTTACGATAATGTTGCTCATGAATTTTACCATGGCGACGCACTGTTAAATGTAATTCTTCAGATAAGGCATTCACCACAGAAACACCCACTCCATGCAAACCACCCGATACTTTATAAGAATTATCATCAAATTTACCACCAGCGTGAAGTACCGTCATAATTACTTCAGCAGCAGATCGCCCTTCTTCTTTATGAATATCGACGGGTATTCCTCGTCCATCATCTTTTACAGTAATTGACTCATCGGTATGAATGGTAACAAAAATCTCTTTGCAATGGCCCGCCAGTGCTTCATCTATAGAGTTATCAACAACTTCAAAAACCATGTGATGTAGGCCGGTGCCATCATCTGTATCACCAATATACATCCCTGGTCTTTTTCTTACTGCATCTAAACCCTTTAGGACTTTAATATTATTTGAATCATAACTGGCATCAACGCTCATTAGTGGTCCTCTTAACCCTATTGTGGTGTTCTAAATACTTTATCATAGCATATTTTGTCCTATGTTTATATCTCATCGGAACTTTAAACTTAGCTATAACTGGTTAAAGACAGTGTCAGAAAATATGGTAGACATGCTTCCAATAAATTCCGCATACATTGCCTTTTTGTTTCACGTGAAACATTCTCTTTGGTTTAAAATACCTTTATTAATCTGATAAATGGAATGTTCTTGACTTGATAAAGCAGTGATAAGCAGAGATGGGGGCGTAGTGGAAGTAATAACATATTGACCTTTTCTTTTTGCCAAATATTCCATAAGTTTAATCTGATGATCTTCATCAAGCTCCGCAGGCAAATCATCAATCAAATACAAACAGTCCTGTTGAAGCAAATTTGCCTGTGCCAATCGCAATGAGATCAAAATGATTTTTTGCTGTCCGCGTGACAAAACTTGTTTGGCCTTATTTTGATTTATTTCAATTATAATATCAGCTTGATGAGCACCAAATTGTGTGTATGATTTGTGAATATCACTTGAAAAAGACTCAGCTAATATCTGTTCTAAGTCTTTGCCAGAGTTTTTTTTATCCCAGCCCTTATAGTAAGTTATCTTACAATCAAGAGGACTTAACTCACTTAAAACATGGATAAATGCTTGTTCCCATTGGTTGAAATATTCTTCTCTAAGTAAATTAAGTTCGCTGGCAAGCTGACTTAATTGCTTATCCCAAGGAATAAAATGGATGTGTGGCGCGTGTTGTTTCAAAAGGGCATTACGCTGTTTGAGCACTCTTCTATATTCTTTCCATATAGAATGATAATTATGTTTCACGTGAAACAAACCCCAATCCAATAAACTACGGCGCTCCGAAGGACCAGCATCAATAATTTGGAAAATATCAGCATAAAAAATCTGACAAGGTAAGGCATAAGCCAGTTGACTGGTAGTAGAGCAAAATTGATTGTTCAACTTAATTTGAGTGGGTTCAGAATAAGATTTTTGAATACTGATCGTCTCTTGCTGTTGCGAGCGAGCAAACACCGTTAAAGAAGGTTGATCATACGTAATAATTGGCGAGATTTCACGAGATCGAAATGAATGACCACAACTTAAAAGATAGAGCCCTTCAAGAATAGAAGTTTTGCCACTTCCGTTTGGACCAAATACAAAATTGAATCTGGGACTTAAGTCGAGATGTACCGATGAAATATTTCGTACGTGATGAATTTTTAACTCAGAAAGGATCATATTTTCATGGGCATAATAATATATTGATAATGATCATCATCTAATGACTCAATTAAAATACTGCTATCTGTATTCGATAAGGACAAGCGAATTTTTCCTTCCCCAAAGTGAGAAAGGACGTCAAGCAAGTACGTAGCATTCAAACCAATTTTTAATTCATCACCTTGAGTTTCAGCAGTTAAGGATTCTACAGCTTCCTCTTGTTCGTTATTATTAGCAATTAAAGTGAGCATGCCGGGTTGTAAATGAAGCATAACAGCTCTAGATTTTTCATGCGCTAAAATAACAATCCGTGATAAAGAGCGCTTAAAAACAGAACAGTCAATAATAATCTGTTTGTCCTGATTTTTTGGAATCGCCTTGGAATAAGGAGGAAAACGCGCCTCAATTAATTTCGATAAAAAAATAAACTGACGAGATACTAATTTAAAATGCGATTTACCCGCAGCCAACAAAACATCTTCATCATCAATACTATTAAGAAGTCGTAACAGTTCCTGAATTCCCTTTTTAGGCAATAACAATTTTTTCTCACTAGTGTTAGAACACGGATGCCGACAAATTGCCATTCGATGTCCATCAGTTGCAACTGCTGAAATAAGATTTGGTTCAAAATCAAGAAACAAGCCATTAAGGAAAACACGCACATCGTGTTGTGCCATGGCAAAATGAGTCGACTGCAATAACTTTAATATAACCAAACGGGGAATAGTTAATTCAACTTCATTACACTCATCTTCACTTAAAGGATAACTCTCAGCAGGTAAAGTCGTTAACTTAAATGAGCTTCGCCCTTGTTTAATTGATAAAAGCCCATTATTAACGATCACATTTGGGTTGGTTTCATCATCCAGAGAGCGAATAATATCGATAAATTTCTTTGCAGGCACAGTAATACTGCCAGAGTGCTGTCCAGATTCACAAGCAACTTGCGCAGAAATTTCGATTTCTAAGTCAGTAGCAGTTATATTCAACAAATCATCCGCTAATTTAAGATAAAAATTTGACAAAATAGCTAAAGATTGTTTTTTATCTACAGCACCAGCCACTGTAAGCAGGGGAGCAAGTAAATCTTCTTTTTTAATAGCGAATTCAAACAAGATAGAACTCCATATGAACCTTAAGAATAAAATAACAAATAAATCGTTTCATCTAATTCATGTACAACTTGAATACCCTAACGGAATAATTTATTAATAGACAAAAGTAAAAAACTAACTGCTGAGATTACAAATATGACCTAACAAGACGACGTACTACTACACTACTTTGTAGAACTAAGAAGATAAAATACGCATCAAATTTTTATAATCTTCGGCAAAATCACTGTCGTCTTGGATCAATTCCCTAACCTTTCTACATGCATGAATGACCGTTGTGTGATCGCGACCCCCAAAATGATCACCAATTTCAGGCAAACTATGATTCGTTAACTCTTTGCTTAAGGCCATAGCCATTTGCCGAGGTCGAGCAATAGAGCGACTGCGGCGTTTAGATAAAATATCAGCCACCTTGACCTTATAATATTCAGCAACGGTTTTTTGAATATTTTCTATTGTGACTAACTTATCTTGTAAAGCCAAAAGATCACGTAACGCTTCATGAACAAACTCAATGGTAATTGGCTTACCTGTAAAATGAGCATTAGCAATAACTCTGCGTAACGCGCCCTCTAACTCTCTTACGTTAGAACGAATACGTTTCGCGATAAAAAATGCAACTTCATAAGGCAAATCAATATTCGATTGTTCTGCCTTACTAATTAAAATAGCAACTCGTGTTTCCAATTCAGGTGGCTCAACAGCAACGGTTAGCCCCCAACCAAATCGGGATTTCAAACGCTCCTCCATGCCTTCAATTTCTTTCGGATAACGGTCACTCGTTAAAATGATTTGCTGTTGTCCTTCCAATAAAGCATTGAAAGTATGGAAAAACTCTTCTTGAGACCTGTCCTTACCAGCAAAAAACTGTATATCATCAATAAGTAATGCATTTAAAGAGCGATAAAAACGTTTAAATTCATTAATTGAATTCGTTTGAAGAGCTTTGACCATATCTGCAACAAAACGTTCAGAATGAAGATAAAGAATTTTAGCATCAGGATTATTCTTTAAGATGGCATTTCCAATAGCATGCATCAAATGCGTTTTTCCTAAGCCTACACCACCATAAATAAATAGAGGATTGTATGCATCACCAGGTCGCTCAGCCACTTGCATTGATGCAGCACGAGCAAGTTGGTTGGAGTTCCCCTCAACAAAGCTTTCAAAAATAAATTTTTTATTTAAGTGGCTGCTCTTATAATCAACAGCCTTTTTTGGTACAGCTTTACTTACCGTAGAACTGACAGGAGGAGATGTATTTACCTCAGAAGAAAATGAACCTGAAGAACTCGACTCTGAGTCTGTACTGGAAGCTTTACTTCCAATTTCAATGGAAATTGATTTAATCTCATCACCACAAAACTGCTTAATCAACTCTTCGATTCGAGAAAAGAAATGCTTTTTAACCCAGTCAACAACAAATCGATTAGGCGCAAATAAAATGAAGCGCTGCTCATCTGTATGTGCCTGTAAAGGACGCAACCAAGTATTAAATTGTTGAGCAGAATATTCATCTTGCAATAGACCTAAACATTTTTGCCAAACAGATGCTGACACAACATAACTCCTCATCAAAGAAGGGTGGTAAAAAGAATATTAAAACTAATTAGCCACAGCATTTAAATATGCCACTGAAAGTACCTGGACAGCAAGATAATTAAGGATGAAATTACTTTAAATAAAGTGAAAAAGTAGAATTTCTTCGATTCACCAAGGTGCTGCTGCAGATAAATTATACTCAGGCTTTTAGATAAAGAAAAGTTATCCACAAAAAAAGTGTGGATATTTTTAAAAAAACACGCACATTATCCTGGAAGCTATTTAATAGTAATGTCATGGATCTATAGGAAACTCTTTTAAATAATAAGAGCATAAGCATGATGATCCATATTTAAAAGGATACTCCGTATTTGTATACCTGTAAATTTTAAAATAGGGACTTGAAGATTCCTTGTTTAATAGATGCGGCTTCTCAATTCTATATTATTCTCTAATAAAACATATCTCTTACATAAAAGCAGCTCAAATCCATCTAATTAAAGATAAAACTTTAAATAAATAAACCAAGTAATAATGGTAACAATTTTTAAAAAGATCAGAAATTCATCATTTAATCAGTTCCAGCTAAAACAATGATCATCAAAACGAAACAATAATCTAAAAAACTAAGAACAAAATAAATCGACTAAATTTAAATCACCTTGGATCAAGTTAACTATGAATAAATGGGATCAAATATAGGGAATAAGATGATAATAAAGAGATGAATAAATCAAAGCACAAAGATACATACAAATTGATCACAGGAAAAAAAATAGCTTACAAACAAAGTTATTTTTAATATAACTCAATGATTTTAAATATAATTTAATAGTTATCAACAAGTAAGCAAAGATACAATAACAATAAAAAATTTAAAAAAATAAAATAATGTAGTTATTAACAGGCAATAAATTTATGTGTAAAAAAAGAAAATAGACAAAAAATAATCAAAGCACAAAATTGACAGTAGAAAAAAAGTTATCTATTATTGCCAGCCTCATAATTTTATTAACAGGTTCATCATGAAACGCACCTTTCAACCCAGCAATTTAAAACGTAAACGTGATCATGGTTTTCGTGAACGTATGGCTACTCGTGCAGGTAGATTAGTAATTAAACGTCGTCGTGCTAAAGGCCGTAAGCGTTTGACTGCTTAAGTGTTTGCTTTTAAAAAAACACAGCGATTATTAACAAAAAATGATTATAATTATGTGTTTGAACAAGCGAAGAAAATTGTAACATCCGAGTTTATCATTCTCTTTAGAGAGAATAATTTAGGTTATGCACGACTTGGGCTGGCGTTGTCAAAGAAAGTGATAGCAAAAGCTCATGATCGAAATCGTATTAAACGGCTGTTAAGAGAAAGCTTTCGACAAAAAGAATTACCTGCAGTCGATGTGGTTTTTTTAGCAAGACAAGGCGTAGCAAAACAAACAAATGCAATTATAAACGCTAGAATGGGCAAAACATGGAAAAAAATAATCTCATGTTACGAAAAATAGTTTGTTTACCCATCAAACTATATCAGTATTTAATTAGCCCTTTGTTAAAGCCAAGTTGCCGATATTACCCAAGTTGTTCACAATATGCTGAAAGTGCTATCCAACAATGTGGCATAACCAAAGGTTTATGGATGGCTTTAAAAAGAGTATTGCGTTGCCACCCGTGGTCACGTGGCGGCTATGATCCTGTACTCCCCAACAACGAGAATCATTGATGGATATACGACGTATTGTTTTATATATGGCGCTTGCGCTAGTAAGTTTATCGCTTTGGAATGCTTGGCAAATAGACTATCCTCCAAAGTCAGTACCAACAGAAAATGCGACAATCCAAGAGAAAAGTGGACAACCTTTGTTACCTCAAGTAACCCCATCCAATACGTCAACATCAACTCCAATTAATCCAGTTGCTGAACCAACGAAACAAAACAATGCGTCCCTAATCCAGGTTAAAACAGATGTTTTACATGTGACTATTGATCCTCAACAAGGTGATGTTGTTGCAAGTCAACTTCTTAATTACCCTCAAAGCGTAGATGAAAAGAATAAGCCGTTTCTTCTTTTACAAAATCAGTCCAACGAACGCTATGTTGCTAACAGCAGCCTTTTTGTCGCCTCAGGACAAAACGTTCAAGCACTTGACTTTAATTTTACAACATCAAAACAACAATTCGAATTAAGTCCCGATCAAAAGCAAATAATCGTGACACTGAGTGGAAAAAGCGATGAAGGTCTTGATGTAAAAAAAGAATTTACCTTTACAAAAGGCAGCTATCTTATTGATGTAAATTACAAAATTGTAAATAGAGGAAGCAGTGATTGGACTGGATATTTGAATACCCAGTTACTGCGTAGCTCACCCAAAGAGGACAAATCGAGCGTATTTCATGTTGGTTCCTATACGGGGGCTTCTTATTCAGAACCAGGAAAACATCGCTATCAAAAAGTAAGCTTTAGCGACATGAATAAAGCAAATCTGGATGTAGACAGTAAGGGTGGCTGGATTGCCATGCAACAGCACTATTTTTTAAGTGCCTGGGTTCCAGAATCTAATGCAAACAACAAATTTTATACCCGCGCTGCAAATAATGATTACACCATTGGTGCTGTGAGCAAACCGATTACACTTAAGCCCGACGAGCAGACAACAGTGGGTTCCAGATTGTATATAGGTCCAGAAATCACCAGTGTATTAAAAAATATTGCTCCTTCGCTTGAACTTACCGTTGATTATGGAATTTTATGGTTTTTATCTACGTTATTATTCTCGTTGATGAAAGCAATTTATAATTTTGTTGGCAACTGGGGTTGGTCAATCGTTCTAGTTACTGTATTAATTAAATTAGCCTTTTATCGTTTATCTGCTGCAAGCTATAAATCAATGGCGGGGATGCGTAAATTACAACCCAAATTACAAGCTTTACGTGACCGTTATGGTGATGATAAAGCAAAAATCAGCCAAGCTACCATGGAGCTTTATAAACAGGAAAAGGTAAATCCTTTAGGTGGTTGCTTGCCTATATTAATCCAAATTCCTGTTTTTATTGCCTTGTATTGGGTTTTATTGGAAAGCGTTGAGTTAAGACAAGCTCCATTTATCTTATGGATTAACGACTTGGCTTCACCTGATCCGTATCATGTATTGCCATTAATCATGGGCGCTACAATGCTGATTCAACAAAAATTAAATCCAGCACCACCTGATCCAATGCAAGCAAAAATCATGATGTTTTTGCCCGTATTATTCACTGGCTTATTTTGGAATTTTCCAGCAGGTTTAGTATTGTATTGGATTGTGAATAATACCTTGTCCATATTGCAACAATGGTACATTACACGAAAATATTCTGATGAAAAACCAGCAAAGAAACTAGTTCCAGTTAAATAAATGCCTACAATAGAAACCATAGTAGCCATAGCTACCCCGCCTGGAAGAGGTGGGGTAGGAATCATACGATTATCAGGTCCACAAGCATACACAATAGCCCATTCGCTTAATGGCAATAAGCCGCTGTCACCGCGTATGGCTACTTTTTGTTCCTTTTATTCTTTCTCTGAGAATGCACAATCACAACAACTCGATGCTTTAATTGATCAAGGGATAATGATTTATTTCAAAGCCCCCCACTCTTTTACTGGTGAAGATGTTGTTGAAATTCAAGCACATGGATCTCCCGTTGTACTCGATATGCTCATTAAAGCATGCATTGATCTAGGGGCGCGAATGGCGCGTCCAGGGGAGTTTTCTGAGCGAGCCTTTCTAAATGACAAAATTGATTTAACACAGGCTGAGGCAATAGCTGATTTAATTCAAGCCAGTTCGCAAACTGCGGCGCGAATGGCCTTAAAATCATTGCAAGGCGAGTTTTCAAATAAAATCAATCAATTAAACGAAAAAATTATTTATTTACGTCTCTATGTGGAAGCAGCAATTGATTTTCCGGAAGAAGAAATCGATTTCCTGAATGACGGTAAAGTAGCTCATTTGCTACAAAATATTTTAATTGAGTTAGATGAGATCCGTTCGCAAGCTAATCAAGGCGTGATTTTACGTGAAGGCTTATCTGTAGTAATCGCTGGAAGACCTAATGCAGGCAAATCAACTTTGATTAACTGCCTCGCTGGACGTGATATCGCTATCGTTACGGAAATTGCTGGTACAACACGTGATGTGATGCGTGAACATATTTTACTTGATGATATTCCATTACACATCATTGATACTGCGGGTTTACGTGATTCTGATGATTTAGTTGAAAAGGAAGGAATTAAAAGAGCCTGGCAAGAGTTAAAGAAGGCAGATTGTGTTTTGCTCGTCGTTGATATGAACGATCTGGAACACCATCATTATTTAACAAAGGAAATTAGGACCGCATTACCACAAGAAGTTCCCATCATTACGATATTTAATAAAATAGATACCTTAGGTCGCAGCGCTCAAGTACACGATCATACAGTCTATCTTTCTGCAAAATCAGGTGAAGGAATTGACAGTCTAAAACATATAATAAAACAGGTTGTTGGCTATCAACCGAATGAAGGCCACTTTCTTGCCAGAAGACGTCATTTACACGCTTTAGATGAAGCAAAAAATTTACTTACTATTGGCCAACAACAATTAACCGTGCATCGCGCCGGTGAGTTATTGGCAGAGGATTTACGTCGCGCCCATCAACACTTATGCGAGATAACCGGTGAATTCAGTTCCGATGATCTGTTAGGTCGTATCTTTTCCAGCTTCTGTATTGGCAAATAAGTCATTACTTTTCTTTATGTAACAACTCAATTCATTTCTTTACCGTTTTGAAACATTATGTTAAAAAAACATACAAAAACATCTTGTCAAAATTAAAGGCAAATGATAATGTACATATAAATACACTTTGTAAATTTTTTGTAAAGTTAGGGGGTTGCTATGGCTTATTCGGAATTAGAAAAGACTTTTTCGGACTTTGAAAAGACTTTTGTTGAGGATAAGAACGAGTTTTTCATGCAACTTCACAATAAGGAGCTAACTACTCCTGAGGACATTGAAGGTCGAGCAAGTCAAGTTAGCTATTCCTTTCTATTAAAAAATCAAAAAGATCTTGAAACTGAATTCATTAATATATTTTCTGTATTACAAAAACAAAAAGATCAAGATGATGAAAAATATAAAGCATTTTGGGAGTACTGTTACTATTGCGCTACGCTTTTGGAAACTTTTCATAAGGCATATACACATAAAAATAGATTTTCAGAGGCATCCTTTATAAAAAAATATGGAAGAACAAGCAAAGAAGATGAATATACCCAATTAAAGGAAAATATTAAAAAGCATTTATCGAAGGGAATAAAGGAAAAAGAAAAACAAAAAGATGAAGAAGAGTTTGCTAACTGGTTAAAGGACTATTTTATTAAAAGTTTTCGTAATTTGTTGACTTCGCCAGCTCATCTTTCTCAAATTCGCGATTATGTGGCTTATGCTAACTTATGCCGCGTATATTGGGTATTTTGCCGCTTAACTCTGGTTTCAGGTTTTTCTCTAGCAAAGGAGACGCACTTTCTTGAAAAACTGGATAAAATTCTAGGTACGCATACCGATGCTGATAAAATAATTGAGCGACTTAAAGCACCTAATGGGGTACTTAATTATTTTAGCGTAGGTCTCTTTTTAATTCGTTTTGCCATCGATGCGGGTTACTTGGTTCAACATACTTTTTTCCCTACCGAGGAGGAGAAAAAGGATAAAACTACTCGTTTAGAACGTTTTAAATTTGAACTATATAAGCGCCACTGCAATTTTGCTAATGACTTGGTATGGGCAACAGTTAATTTTTTAACCAACTTTAACCATATCACCCACATCCCCGATCCTACTGCAGGAATAATTACTGCTGCATTTTTAGGGTTTGACGTCTGTTTGACTTTATATAAATGCTATTTGGCGAAACGGGAGTATCTGGTTAAGAAAGCACAATATGAGCAGGAAATAGAGGATTACCGCAATAAAGCATTGTTTACACATTTATCTCAAAAAGAGCGAGATCTGCATATAGAAATGCTTGAAAAGCAAATTCTAGAGCTGGAAATTAACTGGCGCACGAAAGAAGCAACATTTTATTTTAATGCTGCAGCAGCAGCTTTATTGATGCTTGGATTTAGCGCTTCATTATTATTTACTGGTCCTGGTATAGCGATTACGTGTTTCTTTGTATGTACTGTTGCAGTAGCAATGTATCTCTCTTCGGATGCTTATGCGAAGTATCAGGAAAAAAGTTTACGTTTGGAGTGTGCTCAAGGAAAAGAAGATTATGCTGCTGCACTTAAGGAGTATGACGCTGCATATAATGATTTTGTTTTTACGATGATAAAAAATACAGTCATGCCAACCCTTTTAATTGCTACTTATGCTGTATGCTGGCCAGCTGCAATCGCTTTAACTGTATTATATATAGGCTATGAAATTTATCATGCAAACGATCAGCATAGCAGTAAAAAAGAAGCAGAGAGGTTAGCTTTGCAAGGTCCTAATGAAGAAGATATATATGATGATAAAGAAGGTAGGTCTAATGAAAAAGATCGACTACTTCATGAAGAAGATGTAGGTAATTGTTGCCTTATTTAATTTATGTAGCCTGGGTGCAGCGCAGCGAAACCCGGGAGCGAAAGTTCGTTTATGACAGAAAACCCGGGTTTCGCTGCGCTGCACCCAGGCTACATTGATTTATTTTTTAGTGCCAATGCTTTTTCATACAATTCATTTTTACTTCCATTGCTTAGCTTGCAGGCAATGGCTACTGCCTGTTTAAGTGGTAGCTCATCCAATAATACTTTAAGCAGTTTTTCATGGGTATCAGGCTCAGGGGTAGTTGGGCGCGGAGGAATAAGCAGCACAAATTCTCCCTTTACATGCGCGGGTTCTGCTAAAAGCCAGTTTTTGACCTCAAGCAAAGTACCGGTAATAAAGCGTTCAAATGTTTTGGTTAATTCTTTTGCCAGAACAATCTCACACGTTTGGCCATAAATTTCACCAATATCATCAAGACATTCAAGAATACGATGTGTCGATTCATAAAAAATTAAAGTATGTGGCTCTGCACGTAAGGCTTCCAATTTAATTTTTCTTGCCTGCTGTTTTGACGGGAGAAATCCTAAAAAAAGAAAAGAGTCACAAGGAATGCCAGCGGCACAAAGCGCCGTAATTAATGCGCACGCTCCAGGAACAGGGATAACAGGAATATGGTGTTGACGTGCTAATTTTACTAATAAAAAACCAGGATCGCTAATTAAAGGTGTGCCTGCATCGCTGATTAGTGCTACTGATTTTCCAGTTAAAAGTTCTTCAATAATATGCTTGCTTTTATCATTTTCATTATGCGCATGGAGTGATTCAAGATTATTCTTTATTCCTAAAGAAGTTAATAGTTGCACCGAATGACGTGTATCCTCAGCTAAAATAAAATCAACCGACTTAAGCACCTCTAATGCTCTAAACGTAATGTCCTCACGGTTTCCTATTGGTGTTGCAACGATATAAAGTGTTCCTATGTCTGTTGCTAGAGAGTTAGTCATGGTTTATCCTCTTGCGTTATCGCTCATTCGAATTCTTAAAAACATGTTAATAAAAATTCGCGTATTTTTTTTACTGACATCTACTTTTTTTCTTTGCCAATGCACCACAGCGGTGAATCCTCCAGAAATGGCTGCGCCAATACCTACACCAAAAGTAGAGAAGAAAAAAATAGCGAGTCCTTATTCCAAACCTACTGGAAGTTACCTTGTGCAGGCTAAAAATCAAGAAGGCATCGAAAAACAACAGTCCTTACTTCTGGCTGCGGGTCGATTGATTTCAGAGGGTCAATGGCGACAAGGTGCTGCAATTTTAGCACAGACTTCTGAATTAACACCGGCACTTAAGGATGAAAAGAATCTTTTATTGGCACAAATTGATCTCATTCGCGACCGACCTCAAATCGCATTGAACCGATTAGACGATATTACTGAACGCAAAGAATTGTCTCCTTATCAAAAAATCCAGCTTCATGAACTTTTAGCACAGGCATATCGTGGTACAGGTAAGCAATTGGAATCGGTTAATGAACGTATCCAACTTGAGACTTTGCTGAGTGATGAGGAAAGTCAAGCCAATAACCGTCGTACACTATGGTTAACCTTGACGCGTATACCTCAAGCAGAATTAAATTCTTTTGTTGCTCAAGTTACGAATCAATCCGTGTTACAAGGATGGGTACAGCTCGCATTGATTTCACGTACGTATCGCGACAATCCAAAATCGCTGCTCGCTGCTCTAGATCATTGGCAATCTCAATACAGGAGTCATCCTGCAAATCATATTTTACCTACGCCATTGGACTCTATCGCGAATAAAATACGTGCCCAACCAAAACAAGTAGCACTTTTGTTACCCTTAAGCGGTGCATTGCAAGGACCAGGAACTGCAGTGCGGGATGGATTTATGGCTGCATACAAGAGCAATAAGAGCGAAACATCCATGCAAGTGAAAACCTACGATACCAATAAAGGTGATGTTGCCTCTTTGTATCAAAATGCAGTCAATGATGGTGCTGATTACATTGTGGGGCCTTTAACCAAATCGCAGGTAGCTGCAATTGCGGCACTACCCCATCCTGTGCCTACGCTGTTGCTCAATGATGCGGATACTGCTATCCAGGAAAACTCCTATTCATTCGGACTTTCACCAGCAAATGAAGCAACGCAAGTAGCAATCAGAGCAAAAAATAAAGGATACAGTCGAGCATTAATTATTGCACCAGGAAATGATTGGGGAAAAGAGGTAACCAAAGCATTTACCCAACAATGGCAAAAGAGTGGTGGACGTGTTGTTGACACTTTTTTATATGGCTCTAATGATGATTTGAATAAAAAAATGAAGGATTTTCTGCAAATCACCAACAGCCAACAACGCGAAAAGAAGTTAAGGGAATTACTAGGGCAAAAAATCCAGCCTGTTATTAGTCGTAGGCAAGATTTCGACATGATATTTTTGCTTGCCTATCCCTCAAAAGCTCGGCAAATTATGCCTTTATTAAATTACTACTATGCAGGAGATGTTCCCGTATATGCTACAGCCAGTGTTTATGGTGGCAGTGCCAATCCATTGAAAGATAAAGATCTTGATGGAATTATTTTTTGTGATATCCCTTGGGTTTTCTCGCATCAGGCGGGGACACGCAATTGGCCAGAACAATTTAATAGCTACAACCGATTGTATGCTTTAGGAATCGATAGTTATACTTTGGCTACCCAATTGAATCAATTGATGTTATTTCCAGCAGACCAATCGCAGAATGGAGAGGGTATTTTATATCTCAAGCCGTCTCAGCACGTTGCTCGAGTTCTGGAGTGGGGACAGTTTAAACAGGGTCTTGTCCATTCATTAGGTGAGACGGCGTAATTGATGACCTATGAAAAAGGACGTATTGCTGAAGAAAAAGCTTTAGCTTATTTAAAAAAGCATGGTCTTGAGTTAATTACGAAAAATTACGCCTGTCGCCTGGGTGAAATTGATTTAATTATGCGTGATAAAGAACAGCTGGTTTTTATAGAAGTTCGTTCACGGGTTTCCATGCAATTTGGTGGTGGTATTGCGAGTGTTACCTATGCAAAAAGACAAAAAATACTTAAAACCGCCGCATATTATCTACTGGATCACCAAAAGTATAATCAATTTGCTCTTCGTTTCGACGTTGTAAGTATTGATGGGAAATCAGCATCCATTAATTGGGTCAAGGATGCATTTGGCCTAGATTATTAATTAATGTAGCCTGGGTGAAGCAAAGCGAAACCCGGGTTTTTCTACCGTATGTTCCCCGGGTTTCGCTTTGCTTCACCCAGGCTACAAAAAAAGTATGAAATTGAGGTCTAATTATGATGGTACAAATGGAAGAACGAGTAAGGCATTTGATCGGTGTAAATATAGAAACCAAGATAGCACTTGCTGATTCTTTATCTGATTTGATCGCCAAAGCCGGACAACGTTTAGTAAATTGTTTGCTTGCGGATGGAAAGATATTATTATGTGGTAATGGGGGGTCAAGCGCCAATTGCATGCATTTTGCGAGCGCAATGCTGAACCAGTTTGAAGTAGAAAGACCTTCTCTTCCCGTAATTAATTTAAGTACTGATGCGAGCAGTTTAAGTTTTTCCGCAAATGATAATCATTACAGTCAAGTATTTGCGCGACAAATTCAGGCTTTAGGGCAAGAAAATGATGTACTGCTTTTGTTAACCACTTCAGGTAACTCAGACAGTATGTTGCATGCACTTCATGCAGCAAACGAACGCGGAATGGACACGGTTGCCTTAAGCGGACGTGATGGAGGCGTTCTTGCAAATCATTTAGGCCCCGAGGATATTGAACTTCGTGTTACCTCAGATAATTCCGCACGAATAAGAGAAATGCACCTGTTCATCTTACATTGCTTTTGTGATTTAATTGACCAATCATTGTTTGGTCAGGTTTTGGGGTAAAAAATGAGATTTAAATTAAAATCAATCGTTTTTCTTTTAGTAACTACCTTATTAACAGGATGTGTTGCTGCAGTAGTAACCGGTGCAGTTGCCGGAATGGTTTATGATCGACGCGGTATCATCACTATGGAGGCAGATGCTCGATTATTTCATTTAATTCATAAAGCAATCGTAACTAACCGTCAGTTTAGTGATTCAAGGGTACTTGTAACCAGCTTTAATCGAGTTGTCTTGCTTGTAGGTCAAACCCCAACAGCTTCCTTACGTAATTTGGCGGAAAAAATCGCGCGAACTACTCCGGGTGTACATAGAGTATATAATGAACTATCGGTAGGCTATCCCATACCACTTACGGAACGTTCCAAAGACAGTTGGATTACAGGCCAAGTTCGCAGTATGTTATTGGCTAAAAAAGGACTTGAGTCTGGATCGATTCGTATTGTGACGGAAAACAAAGTAGTTTATCTCATGGGTATCGTTAATGACCAGCAAGCAGCTCTTGCAGTTGATGCCGCGCGGCGCGTTAATGGTGTAAGTAAAGTGGTTAAAATTTTTCAGTATATTCACTAAATAATATGTTAAAACAAGGATGTTTGGCTGTATTACTTACTTCGGTTCTACTGTGTCTATCCGGCTGTTTAGGCAGCGTATGGACAGGCGCCACTATGGTTTACAATCGACATAATGTGTATAAAAAACTGGATGATTACAGTTTATACCTTAAAGTGAATAATGCGATAATGGTTGATAACACATTCAAAAATACTGAAAGTGTTATTGATATCGCGGTGTTTAACGGCGATGTTTTAGTAGCAGGACATGTTCCTAATGCTGAAATGCAAACGGAATTAAGCCAGCGTTTAGCTAAAGTAAGAGGTTATAGACGTCTTTTTAATCAAGTTCATGTAAGTACTTCGGAGTCAAATACAGTACAAGACAGTTGGATAACCACTAAAATTCGCAGTCAAATTTTTGCTGATGATTCTATTGATCCTAATGCATTCAAAATAGTTACTTCAGACCGAATTGTCTATCTGATGGGTGACGTCCGCCAAGAACAAGCTGAAAAAGTAATTAATATGGCAAGAAGAACAAATGATGTAGTGCGGGTAGTAAAAATTCTTAAGTATTTTACTTATCAGGATAGCTCTGTAGGATGATCCTAAAAAAAGCGTTTGATTAATCAAAACCATACATCCAATCGCTTTTTTTAGGATGCATGTTTTTTAGTGGAAACTTCCCTTATCAGGTCGTTTACGCATTTTCCTCAATTTAAATTGACGTAACAATCCCGTAGAACCGGCTAGCCCTTCTTCTTCATCTTTACTTAAGCCATTAATTTGATTACATGGGTGTGATCTACAGTGTTGTCGATATTCTAGATGATGTTTGTTATGTTTATGATGTAACCCATCGCTATAACGAGCGAGCATTTTTTGCTGCAGACTGGCTGCAGTATGTTGGATCTTATCAGGCATGTTTTTTCCTTTTGCGAGGTTAATAAACACTACTTATTACCCGAGTTGCGATAACAAGCTCCACATTTTAATTATAGACGGTAAAATCAAATATAATGGGGATTTTCAGCCTAAAACGACCGCTGTGTCACGATTCTTTAGTGTACAAATTTGTTATGATAATTAAAAATAAGGGATATGTTTGCATAGAATTGGAATTACAGCTTAATTGAGCGAGCATTGTCTCCATTTTTGATATGATACAATGCATCACAAATCGACTGCCCTATTAATAGGATGTTTTTGTATGTGGCATCGAAAGCAACATGAACTTCAGGGAGAAAATAAATGAATTATTTACATACGATGGTACGAGTTTCCAATTTGGATGAGTCACTTGATTTTTATTGTAAGAAATTGGGATTGATTGAAGTCAATCGCATGGAGAATCAAAAAGGTCGATTTACTCTGATATTCCTCACAGCACCTAATGACTTGGAGCGAGCAAAACAACTTAAAGCACCATTACTTGAACTTACTTATAACTGGGATCATGAGGAGTATAAAGAAGGACGTAATTTTGGCCATTTAGCGTACCGTGTTGATAATATATATGAGACATGCCAACGATTGAACGATTCAGGGGTTGTAATTAATAGGCCTCCACGCGATGGTCATATGGCATTTATACGTTCACCAGATAATATTTCCATAGAGTTGTTGCAAAAAGGAGAGCCCTTGCCAATACAGGAACCCTGGGCATCAGCGCCAAATGTAGGTCATTGGTAATAAAGATTCGCGCATAATAAAATATAGCGTTGATTATTCATGCGGGTTGCTTTATAATTCGCGCGGTGAAACTTAGGTGAATATGTGAACAAACAGCTAAGTAAGCGCGGAATTGTACGGTTATGGCTTGTGCAATCAGGCGTTACATTGGTCTTTACAGCGTTTTGTGCTTTAGTATTCGATACTAATGCAGCAAGTTCAGCATTGCTTGGTGGTATGGTTTGTATTGTTCCTAATGCGTATTTTGCAAACAAACTGTTTAAGTATCAAGGTGCTCGTTCAGCCAAAAAGATAGTGAATAGTTTCTATAAAGGCGAAGCGTTAAAGATAGTACTGTCCATATTCTTATTCACCACGGTGTTTTTACTATTTAAAATTACACCATTGGCGTTTTTTGGATCATACATTATGATACTGATGACACATTGGTTTGCCCCATTGATTATTGTAAACAAACAGAATAGGCCTGAAAGTGACTGAAATGGTATCTAGCACAAATTACATCAAGCATCATTTAACATATCTTACTTTTAATGTAAGTGATATGAAATTTGGTTCGGGCGGTTTCTGGACATTGAATCTTGACACCTTATTTTTCTCGATTGTTTTAGGAATTTTTGTTTGTGGCTTAATGTATTTTGGTTCGCGCAAAGTGACTACCGGAATTCCTGGCAAATTACAGAATTTTGCTGAAATTATGCTTCAGTTTGCAGATAATCAGGTAAAAGATTGTTTCCATGGCAAAAATAACTTAATTGGTCCATTGGCTTTAACCATATTTCTATGGGTTTTCCTGATGAACTTTATGGATATTTTTCCCGTAGATGTATTGCCTGCACTCGCCCAAGCTGGTGGAATTCATTACCTTAAAGTAGTGCCCACTAACGATTTGAACTTGACCTTTGGTTTATCAATTTCTGTATTTATTCTTATTATTTTTTACAGCATTAAAATAAAAGGCCCTAAAAAATTTATAAAAGAGCTTACTTTACAGCCTTTTAATCATCCTGGATTTATACCTTTTAACCTGTTGCTCGAAGTGGTTGGTCTTATTGCAAAACCAATTTCGCTAGCACTGCGTTTATTTGGGAACTTATATGCAGGCGAATTAATATTTATATTAATCGCTCTGTTAACCTTAAATGCTGCAACATCATCAACAGTGAGCACAGTGACTTTAGGCTCAGCACAATTTATTTTGGCGCTGGCATGGTCAATATTCCACATATTGGTGATAACATTGCAAGCATTTATTTTCATGGTGCTAACGATTGTTTATCTAAGTTTGGCACACGAAGATCATTAACCGATTTAATTTTCATCCATTGTAAAGGGGATAAATATGCAAGCCGCTAGTTTAATAGCACAAATTCAAAGTATGACCGTTCTTGCGGTTGCCTTGTTAATTGGTTTGGGTGCATTGGGCACAGCGATAGGATTCGGTTTGCTTGGTGGCAAATTCCTTGAGGGCTCAGCGCGTCAACCAGAAATGGTTCCAATGTTACAAGTAAAAATGTTCATCGTTGCAGGTTTGTTAGACGCCGTAACTATGATTGGCGTGGGTATCGCATTGTTCTTTACTTTCGCAAACCCGTTCCTTAGCAACCTGGGTTCTTGATAACACATGATCAGGGCGCATGGCGCCCTAATTGTTCCAGGAGATAAACGGTGGAAATTAATTTAACATTAGTCGTACAAATGCTCGTTTTTGCAGCTTTTGTTTTGTTTACCATGAAGTTAGTATGGCCTCCACTAGCAAAAGCTATGGAAGAAAGACAAGACAAAATTGCTGACGGTCTCGCTGCTGCTGAGCGTGGTCGTAAAGAATTAGAGTTAGCACAACATCGCGTGAAAGATGAGTTAAAGCAAGCAAAAGTTCAATCAGCTGATATCATCGAAAAGGCAAATAAGCGTGCTGCACAAATAATTGAAGAAGCAAAAGAAACAGCAAAGCATGAAGCGCAAATACAAATAAAACTGGCACAAGAGCAATTACTGCAACAAATCAATCATGCAAAAGATGAGTTGCGTAAACAAGTAGCAAACTTAGCAATAACCGGTGCAGAGAAGATTTTGAAGCGCGAAATAGATGCTAAGGCAAATACTGCATTATTAGATAACTTGATAGAAGAGATTTAAAATGTCTGATAATACCACCATAGCCAGACCCTATGCTAAGGCAATTTTTGAATATGCTTTAGGGAAAAAAGAATTAGCTGAGTGGTCAGCACATTTGAGAAATCTTGCACAAGCTGTGTTGACACCTGATGCTGAGAAATTTATTGCAAATCCAGCAACGACTATAGCGCAACATATCGAGTTGTTGGAAGCAACAATCGGTGCAAAATCAAAAGAAAACAAGCCATTAAACAATTTAATCACGTTATTGGCTACCAATAAAAGATTGATGCTGCTACCCGAGATTTATGCGCTTTATGAAGCACATCGTGCAGAGCAAGAAAAAACTCTGAGCGTTGATGTATGCAGTTATTCTGATTTATCAAGTGCACAACAACAGCGATTAGTCGAATCATTAAGTCAGCGCTTACAGCGCAAGGTCTCGTTAAAAATCAGTATTGATCCTTCCTTGCTTGGTGGAGCAATAATTCGAGCGGGTGATTTAGTTATAGATGGTTCAGTTCGAGGCAAGCTTAATAAGCTTAGCACGGAATTGGCCGCATAATTTAGAGGATAGTTTCCATGTCAGAACAAGTAGCGTTAAATCCTTCTGAAATCAGTGAATTAATCAGAAAGAAAATAGAACACTTTAGTGTAGTATCTGAAGCACGTAATGAAGGTACTATTGTCAGTTTGAAAGACGGTGTTGTGAGCTTACATGGCCTAGAAGATGTAATGGCTGGTGAAATGATCGAGTTCCCAGGCGGCGTTTATGGTCTGGCTCTTAACCTTGAAAGAGATTCAGTAGGCGCAGTTGTTCTTGGAGAGTATTCTTCTTTAGCAGAAGGCCAAAAAGGGAAATGTACTGGTCGTATTCTTGAAGTTCCAGTTGGAAACGGTTTATTAGGACGTGTTGTTGACGCTTTAGGTAATCCAATTGATGGAAAAGGACCTATTGAAGCAGCAGGTATGTCCCCAATTGAAAAAGTTGCTCCTGGTGTTATTGCCCGTAAATCAGTAGATCAACCTGTACAAACAGGATTGAAAGCGATTGACGCAATGATTCCAGTTGGACGTGGACAGCGTGAGCTCATCATTGGTGACCGTCAAACAGGAAAAACAGCAATTGCAATTGATGCGATTATTAACCAGAAAGGTACTGGCGTTAAGTGCGTTTATGTGGCAGTTGGCCAAAAAGCGTCATCTGTAGCAGCAATTGTACGTAAGCTTGAAGAACATGGTGCTTTAGAGCACACAATCGTTGTAGTAGCAGGTGCTTCTGACTCAGCTGCTTTGCAATTTATTGCCCCTTATGCCGGCTGTACCATGGGTGAATACTTCATGGAGCGAGGAGAAGATGCATTAATTGTTTATGATGACTTAACCAAGCAAGCCTGGGCATATCGACAAATTTCATTGTTGTTAAGAAGACCGCCTGGTCGTGAAGCGTATCCTGGTGATATTTTCTATTTACATTCTCGCTTGTTAGAAAGAGCAGCGCGTATTAATGCTGCAGAAGTAGAAAAACTGACTAACGGTGAAGTTAAAGGAAAAACAGGATCATTAACTGCATTGCCAATTATTGAAACTCAAGCTGGTGACGTATCTGCATTCGTTCCAACAAACGTTATATCGATTACCGACGGTCAGATTTTCCTTGACGTTGATTTATTCAACTCTGGTGTTCGTCCAGCAATTAACTCGGGTCTTTCTGTATCGCGGGTTGGTGGTGCGGCACAAACAAAAATCATGAAAAAATTGGGTGGTGGTACTCGTTTGGCACTTGCTCAATTCCGTGAACTGGAAGCGTTTTCGCAATTTGCTTCTGACCTTGATGATGCAACTCGTAAGCAGTTAGAGCGTGGTCAGCGTATCACTGAACTAATGAAGCAAAAACAATATTCTCCATTGTCTGTTGCAGAAATGGGTACCGCTTTGTTTGTGGTTGAAAAAGGTTATTTGGATGATGTGCCTGTAAATGAAGTTGCAGCGTTTGAAGCGTCATTACATGATTATATGCGTAGCTCGCATCCTGATCTGTTGCAATTGATCAATGAAGCAGGCGGTTATGATAATGACATTGAAGCAAAATTGAAAAAAGCTGTAGAAGACTTTAAGCGTACAGCAAGTTGGTAAGTCAATTTAAGGCGAAGTAAGATTATGGCTGGAGCAAAAGAAATCCGTTCGAAAATTTCGAGTATTAACAAAACTCGGAAAATTACTCGTGCGATGGAAATGGTGGCAGCAAGCAAAATGCGTAAGACTCAGGAAAGAATGCGCGCATCTAAGCCTTATGCCAATAAGATCTACAGTGTAGTAAAACATATTGCTCGTGCACACTCAGAGTACAGGCACCCGTTTATGAGTCATCGCGATATTAATCGTATCGGCCTTATCGTTGTTACTACCGATCGCGGCCTGTGTGGGGGCTTAAACGTCAACTTATTGCGAGAAACAGTACGTACCATTCGTAGCTGGAAGGAGCAAGGTAAAGAGGTTGACCTCGCGGTCATTGGACGTAAGGGACAAGCATTTTTTAAACGAGTTGGCAGTAATGTTCTTGGCTCGAAAGAACATCTGGGTGATACACCAAGCATTAAAGACATTATTGGTATCGTTAAAGTGATGCTTGATGCCTTTAACAATGGCACCATTGATGCGTTGCATGTGGTTTACAACGAATTTGTCAACACCATGACGCAAAAACCTGTAGTGAAACAATTATTACCATTGCCAAAATCAGAAGAAGACAGCACGACAATGGGGCATCACTGGGATTATATATATGAACCTGATGCTAAGGAATTGCTGGATAATCTTTTAGAACGTTTTATCGAATTGCAGATTTATCAAGCAGTAGTTGAAAATATTGCTTGTGAACAAGCGGCTAAGATGATTGCAATGAAAAATGCAACGGATAATGCCGGTGATTTGATTAAAGAATTTCAATTGGCTTATAACAAAGCCCGACAAGCTGCAATTACTCAAGAGTTAGCAGAAATTGTCGGTGGCGCAGCCGCTTTATAAGAGGGTATAAAATGAGCTTAGGAACTGTAGTAGAAATTATTGGCGCGGTTGTGGACGTAGAATTCCCCCGTGAGAATGTCCCTAAAATCAATGATGCATTGAAACTTGCTGAGGGTGATTTGGTATTTGAAGTACAGCAACAGCTAGGTGACGGCGTAGTCCGTACGATTGCTATGGGAACAACTGACGGGCTTAAGCGTGGTGTAAAGGCTGAAAATACAGGTCATCCTATCCAAGTACCTGTAGGAAAGAAAACCTTAGGTCGAATTATGGATGTTCTTGGCCGTCCTGTTGATGATGCGGGTCCAATTGGTGCTGAAGAGCACTGGGCTATTCATCGCAAGCCGCCAACATACGAAGATCAAGCTGGAAGTCAGGAATTACTTGAAACCGGTATTAAAGTTATTGACTTGCTTTGTCCTTTTGCCAAAGGGGGTAAAGTGGGCTTGTTCGGTGGTGCCGGAGTGGGTAAAACCGTTAACATGATGGAATTAATTCGAAACATCGCTATTGAGCACAGCGGATACTCGGTATTTGCTGGGGTGGGCGAGCGTACTCGCGAAGGAAACGATTTCTATCATGAAATGAAAGATTCCAATGTATTGGATAAAGTATCATTAGTTTATGGTCAGATGAACGAGCCACCAGGTAACCGTTTACGTGTTGCACTAACGGGCTTGACTATGGCTGAGAAATTCCGTGACGAAGGCCGTGATGTATTACTGTTTGTTGATAACATTTATCGCTATACCCTGGCAGGGGTTGAAGTATCTGCTCTGTTAGGTCGTATGCCTTCAGCGGTAGGCTACCAACCAACACTTGCTGAAGAAATGGGTATGTTGCAAGAACGTATTACGTCTACAAAGACCGGTTCTATCACTTCAATTCAAGCAGTATACGTACCTGCTGACGACTTAACTGACCCATCACCAGCAACTACCTTTGCTCACTTGGATGCTACAGTTGTATTGTCACGTCAAATTGCTGAGTTAGGTATTTATCCTGCGGTAGATCCATTGGATTCAACGTCTCGACAATTAGATCCACTCGTTGTGGGACAAGAGCATTACGATACTGCTCGCCGTGTACAGCAAACATTACAACGCTATAAAGAATTAAAAGATATTATTGCGATTCTTGGTATGGACGAATTATCTGAAGAAGATAAGCGTGTTGTTACCCGTGCGCGTAAAATCCAAAGATTCTTGTCACAACCATTCTTCGTTGCTGAAGTCTTTACTGGTTCTCCAGGAAAATACGTATCACTGAAAGATACAATTAAGGGCTTCCAAGGTATTCTCGCCGGTGAATACGATGATTTGCCTGAGCAAGCATTTTATATGGTTGGTAGCATTGAGGAAGCAGTTGCTAAAGCTAAGACCTTATGAGGTAAGCAAATATGACTAGAACAACGCACTTAGATATAGTTAGTGCCGAACATGAAATATTTTCCGGTTTGGTTGAAATAGTTGTTGCAACCGGAGAATTAGGCGAAGTAGGCATTACAGCCGGTCATGCCCCTTTGCTTACAGTTTTGAAACCAGGCGAAGTACGACTCACTTTACCTGGCGGCCACCAAGAAATTTACTACGTTCAAGGTGGAATGTTGGAAGTTCAATCGAACACCGTTACTGTTCTTGCTGATGTTGTTGAGCGCGCTGAGCATCTCGATGAAGCAGCTGCACTTGCTGCAAAAGCTCAAGCTGAAGCTGCAATGGCTGGCAAAGGCGGGGAAATGGATTATTCAGTCGCTACTGCGGAATTGGCACGTGCTGTTGCCCAAATCCGAGCGATTCAAAAAGTCAGAAAAATGGTTAAGTAAGAACTCACTTATATAGCTTCTTTCTATCTTTGAAAGAAGCTTTAATTCAAATCACTATTCAATAGTGCGCGTAAATCATAATTACAATAAGTTGTTTCAGATTAGAATTCCTATCAATTCAACAAGTGGCTAATTTACATGTCAAAATGCTAGTATGAAGTACGTATTTGGATTAAGAATAAATACATATACGTTTAAATGTGCCAGGGCTTTCATAGTAAAGGTTTCAATGGAATAAAAGATAAGGAAGGAGTCAATGAGCCTATTAAGTAGAAGACTTGTTTCATCATCTATGTTTGTAGTTGCAGCATGTTGCTCCATGGTATCAATATATGGTCTATATGTTGGAGATCAATTAACAACTTATGATTATATTTCCGGTGTATTCACTACCGTAAGTAATCTGTTGTGGTTAGGGGCTAGCTCATATGATATTTATTTAACATGTAATCAGAAATATGAGGCAGGGCATAATAAAGAAGGTTCAGACATCGAAAATGATGATCAATTGGATGATATTGAAAAGCAATTAAAATTGCAGGATGCATCATCACTATCAAAATACCAGCCCATTATCCAAAAAATCAAAATTAAAACCCCTTCATTAAATAAAAGGCATAGCAGTGATAATCTCTTAACAGATGATCCCGGCATCGTTGATCTACACATCAAATTCAAACATCAAGATAAAGTGCAAATAGTTCAAATACCAGGGGTTTTCTTTAAAAAAGAAAAAGTTGAAGCTGAAAATTTTAATGATGTATATGAAAATAGCTTGAAGAAGAAAATTAATTAATTAATCTGTTCCATTATCACAAAACATCAGTTTGCTAATATAAAAATCATTTATTTTCTTAATGTTACGTATTGACAGTAGTTTGTTTGAAGCGTTAAATTAGTCGCTGGAAATAATAAAAAAGGAGCGAAGTGATGAAAATTAATAATGGTTTTTTTGCTATTCAAGCCGATGTCGATGCTGCTCGGGATGCTGCTCGGGATGCTGCTCAGGATACCGCTAGAGCAGATCATAATGACGATGCTGCACGAATAAACGAAGCTGATCGTGATGCTGAAGAAGGACATGAACAGGCACGTAATGGCTTAGGCCTTTGATATATAAAATGATTTGATTAACTCTTAGATGAAAGAGTCTTTAATGACAGTCTCAGGATTAGCCTAACTGTCATTTTAATATTTTCTAAAATGCATATCAGGGTCTAAAAACAATTTTTGGATGATTTCTCTAGGTTGACATTAATTAAGTTTTACTTTGTTCATTTTGAATGGAAAATCTTATCGCTGTCGCATTTAAAAATAGATGAAACATTCCTAAAGTTTGAAAAATATACGATATCACATAGCTCATTTCTCGAATTAATAGAGCATATTTTTACGAGGGAGTATTTTTGGATTCAGACGATTTAATAAGGGTAGTTGAAGGTTTGCTTTCTGGGAAAAACTGATACCTTTTTGCTACTGTTCTTATAGGATTTAATTCAGTTTGATTCATAAGTGATAATTGTTGGGCTACCCAATCTTTGAATGCTTTCATTTTTTCTGAGTTATTTAAAAAAGAGTCTTTGGGGTCAATAAGTGTTTTCGCTATTTTGTTAATTACTTGCTTATCAATTGGATAGCGAGAGTTAATTTCTGATAACAATTCAGAGTGCTGGGAAATATAAGCTTGCGCAATGGCTTGTTCGGCAAGGTTAAGCCCGTTGGAAAGGCCTCCTTCTGGATTTAAATTAGGATTTTTAGATAAGTTCTCCAAAACAATCTCTAGATTGGCTTGCTCTTTTTTTTGAAACTCAATTCTTAATTTTTGTTGTGCTTCGAGTTGTGGCAATTGGCTGTTGATCCAATCACGCACTAGTTCTTGTCCTTGATTGTCGAAACTTTCTACTATTTTTTGTACATCCAGTATTACGTTATTGCTACTTAATTCAATGAATACTTTCTCCAGAATTTTAAAATTTTTTTCTTTGAAAGCTTGGGCTACAGCTTGCTCAGCAAAGGTTAGTGGCACCCCATTGGGCTTTTGGGAGACCATAGCAATTTTAACAGCAGTAGTTGCAGTGGCCGTTGCGGTGTCTGATGTGGATTCTTCAATAAGTACTGGAGGCGTATAAGTTTGATTCCAAATTTCTTTCCTTTGAGACAATGCAATAAGAACGACCATTTCGTTAATCTTTTGACCCCGTACACCTTTATTGAGCTCAAGTGCCATCCACTGTTGATAAATCCAATCACTAACTTCTTGAGCATTTTCAAAAGTAAGGGCTATTCTTTTAACGTGTTCAGGATTTAGTTTGGCCCCGACTGAATTAAAGAAAAAAGCTAAGGTATCAGCGGTAATGGAATCCTTATTAATAAAAGCCTGAGCGATAACATGCTCACCTAGGGTGAGATCATCACGAAGACCGCTGTTTTTATCTAAATTGATGCCTAATTCTAAAATCTTACGAACAGTAATTAAGTCTGCAGAAGGTCCTTTCGAAAACTCATTTCTAAGTAGGTGATGCAACTCCATCTTTTCAAGTCTTGCTCCCACCCAATTTACAAATTCGGGAGAATTTTCACCCATTTTTTGGGCAATTTCATCAACCTCAATGGATAATTTTTCTTTGCGAAATTCCGTAAAAACTATTTCTAGAAGTTTGGGATTATTTGTGCGATATGCCTCAAAAACCGCTTGCTCGGCAAGGGTAAGAGGGCCATATTTTGCATTCCAAATGGTTTTTCCCTTGGAAAAAGCAGTACAAATAATCGTTGTATCAATCGTTTTTCCTTGGAGTGCTTTGTTAAATTGATCTTTAATCAATTCTTGGTAAATCCAATCGCTGCATGTTGAGCCAGGCAGATAATCACTTATTTTTTGGATTGAATGTTCATCTAAATGAGGTTTTGCTAAGGTGAAGAAAAAATCTAAGAGAATAGGCGAAATAGAATTTTTACTAATAAATGCTTGAGCAATAAGATAAGCACCTAAAGTAAGATCTCCAAACCCACTGCTTTCATTTAAGTTGATATTTTGCAATAAAATGCGTTCAATTAACTTTAGGTCCGATTCAGGACCTTTGCTCAATTCAATTTTTATTAAAGCATAAGCATCCGTTCTACTAAGCTCTGGGACTATAGGCTCTTGTTGTATAGGCTCTGAGATTGCAGACTCACCTTCTTCCGCTCCCCCAAGTGCAGAAGACAATGGAGGATTATTTGGCGTCGAATCGAGAGAGTTGCCGCTTATTTCGAATAAACGATCGATAATTTCTTGGCTAAGGGACGATTCGGATTTCTCAAAGCTTAATGCCGCGCGCGCTATTTTTTTTTGCAGCTCCTCGTCTTTGATTTCATTGATGAGATCTAAAATAACATCACGATGGAAAAGATATATTTTTTTATTATTAATGATCTTATTACAAAGAGCCGTAACCAGATCGGGTTTATTTTCTTGATATGCGATACCAATAGGGGTTAACCCTAGATTATTTTTAATATCCAGTCTCGCTCCTCGTTCGAGAAACTGGAGGAAAAGGTATTCTTCATAGATGGTCTTTATTGCTAAATGAAGAGGGGTCTCACCTTCCTTATTTTGCTGATTAATCGATTGATGGTCAAAGTGTGGCAGAATACTTTCTATACGTCTTCTTTTATGGGTACAGTAGGGATTGTTTCTTTTATCAGGAATAAGAATTTGATGCAGCAGAGTATTATCCTCATCATCGATAATATTTTGTAGGTTTATTTTATTAGAAATACTTCTAAATAATTTGGAGTGAATGGGTTCAGCTTTTTTGGATTGGTAGATAAATACCCTGCTTTCAGTCCCAAAAGCAGTGTTCACCAGCTCTTCCTTTTTTTCATCAGAGCCTTCTACCTTCCTTCTTTTATGATCCACATGTACGACACTGGATGTCAGCTGCTCTTCACTTATAGCGATATAATTGGAGGTTACAATGTGACTTATATATACCGGCGGCGACGATAGGTTTTTTAATAACTGTTCGGCATTTTTTATTGCAACCCCATTTTGATGATCCAAGCATACATCGATGGCGTCAACAATGGGAGGCAAATTCACACCTTGAACGAGAATGGCGCTTTTGTACTGGTTTGGGTCATTGCATTTCACTTTAGTATCTTTTAATACCACATCGGGAGAGTACTCATCGCTGGAGTAATCATCACCGCGAAATTCATAACAGTTAGAAACGGTATTGTCTTTGGAATAGACTGGATCGATGCCAGAACAGCTTTCTTTACTAAAATGATGGATAATGGGCTCTGAATCGTCGGTGTTTGGAGACTGAACATGCAATACGGCATTCCGTAAGCTCCCGTCGGGCCATAACACAGGGATGCTACTTAAAATTAAGACGATATTGGGTGGAAGGTCTTTAAGAACTTCCGAAGTTCGATTGATAAGTTCTTTATATTCTTCGATGCTCAAAGGGGTATTTTTTGTATAAAAACTAAACTCATCGGTAATCAGTCGAGTTAAACGGGTAGGCTTGGAGTTTTTCTTTGCACACTCTGCAAGTGCTTTTATCTGCTCGATCATGCGATCAACTCGTTGATTATCAACAATTCCATCATTGAAAATAATCGGGCGACCACCATGCATTGAATTCAGAGAGCTATGGTATTCGCCATTTTTACCTTCCATATCGCCAATAACGACAATATTTTTTATAAAGAAGCCCATAGTAATAATGATTTATAATCGAGATATTATAATTATATATCAGATCTGTATTTGATCATTGTGAGTTTGTTGTGGTCACTTGTAGGAAGGACTCACTTAGAAAAAATAATTTCTAAGTTTATTTGCCATAAAAGGAATTAAAAGAAGGCGAGATGGATTGCAATGAGAAAATGGTACAGAAACAGAAAAGGTTATAATTTTTACGTTGTTTACAATGAATTAGCGTTTTTATTCGATAAATAATGCACAAAGTTATCCACAGGCAAAAAATGATTTAAAATGTATTGATTTTAAAAATTTATTAAATTTCATATGCTTATATTAAATATGGTGCTTATCATGAAGAAATATACAAAAGTTATTCACAATTTATAAGCTATTCCTCTAGGTGACATCATAAGGACTCTGCTAAAATTACTTTGCAATAGAGCATCTCGATGGTTAAATAGTAAATATTAATTTCATGAATAAAAAAACGATGAATGAAGTAACAGAACGAAAAGCATTAACTGAATTTACGGAAAAGGCTTACCTTGATTATTCAATGTACGTCATTTTAGATAGAGCCTTACCCCATATTGCCGATGGATTAAAGCCAGTGCAGCGGCGTATTATTTATGCAATGTCTGAGCTGGGTTTAAAAGCAACGGCCAAATATAAAAAATCAGCGCGTACAGTTGGGGATGTGCTGGGTAAATTCCATCCTCATGGCGACAGTGCGTGTTATGAGGCCATGGTATTAATGGCGCAGCCCTTTTCCTATCGTTATCCTTTTGTTGATGGTCAAGGAAACTGGGGCTCTCCAGATGATCCTAAATCCTTTGCCGCCATGCGTTATACGGAAGCTCGTTTATCACCTTATGCTGAAGTATTACTTTCAGAGTTATTACAAGGTACCGTGGATTGGGTTGACAATTTTGATGGGACATTACAAGAACCTGCATTACTGCCAGCACGCTTACCGAATATCTTATTAAATGGTGCAACAGGTATTGCTGTGGGGATGGCTTCAGATATTCTGCCGCATAACTTAACCGAAGTGGCAAATGCTTGTGTGCATTTACTGGATAACCCCCAAGCAGATTTAGCCGCTATTACTCAGTACATTAAGGGGCCTGATTTTCCGACTGAAGCGGAAATAATTACCCCGCCGGAAGCAATTGCCAGTATGTACGAAACAGGTAATGGTTCAATTAAAATGCGGGCGGTTTATAGCCAGGAAAAACAAAATATAGTAATTACTGCTCTGCCTTATCAGGTGTCTGGCGCCAAAGTAATAGAGCAAATCGCCTTACAGATGCAACAGAAAAAACTGCCAATGGTAGAGGATTTACGTGATGAATCCGATCATGAGCATCCCACACGATTGGTAATAATTCCTCGTTCAAACCGAGTTGATGCTGAAGGATTGATGTCTCATTTATTTGCAACCACAGATTTGGAACGAAGTTATCGTGTTAACTTCAATATGATAGGACTTGATGGCAGACCAAGGGTAAAAAATTTACTGGATATTTTAACAGAGTGGTTGTCCTACCGCCTAACAGTAGTAAGGCGACGCTTGGAGTATCGGTTGGCTAAAGTTCTGGATCGCATTCATGTACTGGAAGGGTTACTGATTGCTTATTTGAATATTGATGAAGTCATTGCGATCATTCGTGAACATGAGCAACCCAAGCAAGGATTAATGGCACGTTTCAATCTCAGCGATCGTCAAGCTGAAGCGATTTTAGAAATGAAGTTGCGTCATTTGGCAAAACTGGAAGAGATAAAGATACGTGGTGAGTTAGATGAGCTTTGCGCTGAGCGCGATAATTTACAAACCACTTTGGCCTCGGAGCAACGATTAAAAGCTTTGGTTAAAGACGAAATTATCAAAGACAGGGATGAGTTTGGTGACACGCGTCGCTCGCCAATTATTGTCCGACAAGAATCACAAGCATTAAAAGAAGAGGATATTTTACCCAATGAGCCAATTACTGTAGTACTCTCCAAAAAAGGTTGGGTAAGAGCAGCTAAAGGCTACGATGTAATCGGTAGTGAGTTGAGTTATAAAGCAGGCGATGAATTTAAAGCGCAAGCTATGGCGCGTTCGAACCAACAAATCCTCTTTTTTGATAGTGAAGGCAAAGTTTATTCTTTACCAGGCCATGTTTTACCATCGGCACGCGGCCAAGGAGAACCTTTAACAGGTAAGCTTAATCCTGCCGAAGGTGCATTATTCGAAGCCGTGGTCGGCGGCGAAGCAGAACAAATGGTGTTATTAGCCTGTGATGCCGGATATGGTTTTATCGCCAAGATAGGTGATCTGTACGTAAAAAATCGTAATGGTAAGGCGTGTATTAAGCTGCCTGAATCCAGCCACATGTTGCCGCCTCGCATAGTTCCCAAACAGGATGAGCTATTTGTTGCCTGTGTTACCAACGCGGGTCGCTTACTCATTTTTTCTGCCAAGGAATTACCCGAATTATCGCGCGGGAAAGGAAATAAATTAATCAGTATCCCTTCTGCTAAAGCAGCATCGCGTGAAGAATATGTAATTGATGTGCAAGCGCTCTCTGCAGATGATTCACTTACGGTCCATGCTGGCAAACGGCATTTTACTTTGAAAGGAGCTGATTTGGATCATTATAAAGGCGAACGTGGGCGTCGAGGCAATCGACTGCCACGTGGTTTGCAAAATGTGACCCAATTGCAAGTCATTACCTCAGAATAATCCCGTACCCACATGTGGACTCGCGATCGGATATAGTGATCTTTAAGAAATAAATGTTTGCTTAGCCATTACACGCGGCTAAGCAACAAAATCTTTTTCTTTCAAACAGGAGACGGCTCATTGTCTTTGCGTTCGATCGTTTCTTCGCGTGGACTGTTTTTGCTTTCTCCAGAAAAAAGAGAATTAGGATGAGATGAAATCGAAATAGAAGAGCTTTCGATTTCCTGTTGTCGAAGGCTTTTTTTCTGATCACTGAATATCTTTTTTTGGCAATAAAGCTCAGTTAAAGAAAAAGACAATTTCATAAATTGATGGACATCCGCTGTTGTTATGGGGGTACCATTTTTTAAATTACCGCCATCCACAGTGTCTAATTTAAGTCGAGTAAGCATTTCATTGTCTCTTAATAAATTATTGTATATATCGGATGGCATCTTATGATTCAACCACGCCTCTTCCTCTTGAGTCTTGTTGTCTTTCAAGAGAATTTCAATGATCCGTCTGACATCTGATGGACTAAATGAGCTTATAATTACTTGCTGATAAAACTTAAAACATCCAGCTAATATAAGATGTTGATCGGGAGTAAACCGCTCACTAAAAAAATTAAGCTCTAGTTTTTTGTCCTTAATCTGATCATTTAAGTGGTCAAGAATTCTATCCAAACTTGAAATGGTAGCATCTATGAATAATTTTAAATCGTGCTTAAGCGCTTGTAGAGGGATGTAATAATAGCAACTGTGGCTATGACTTTCGATTTTAATGCAATCAACCAGTATCTTTAAAGATTGGGGAAACTGGAGACGCCCAATCCCAAATCGAATAGAAAACTCTATATTTCGTTGATATGCTGCCCCTTCATCATTATCATACCTTATCGATGGACCCGAGTTGACCAAACATAGTTTTTTTTCATCAAAGACCCAGGGGCCTGGTTTAATTAGGTCCTTATTTTTAAAGTGCATTTGAGCTCTTAAAGAACATAGCTCTTGGTAGCCTATTTGCGTTATAAAATTCAACACAAGCAGGCCGGATTCTTGTATCCATTTTACGGTTTCGGCCATGTCTTGTTCATGATAGACGCTCATATCTTGCATCAGGAAAGACCAAGGATTTTCCTCATTTGTTTTATCATTGGATATACATATACGGTACTTTCCAGGCTCTTGATTGCTTTCAACTATTTTATAGTGTTTAAGGCCTAATAATTCACCATATTTTTTTAAGATTTCTTGAGGCTCTTCTGGAGAATCAAAAAGGCCTGATACCATTTGACCAGTACTTTGTCTATTCTCCCATCCATAACATCCCAAGTAACAATATTCATTAAGCTTTTGTGCTATTGGATTAAAGTGGGACGTTATATCTGCTAAGCCTGTTATGACGATTCTGTACTGACCAGGTTCACGACTTTCCCGTATTTCATAATTAGGATGATTGTCATACCCATATTGTTTCAAAATAGCTTGAAGCTTCTCTTTGGAATCATAGAGTGGCGAAACGATTTGAAATTTTTGACTGCTGGAAGAATTTCGCGATTCCCAATCTTGGATATCTAAGTATCTATGTTCTTTAACAAATTGGAAAATTTGCTGATTACATATTTTTATCTTATCGACGTTAACATTTTGGGATGATTCTATTAGACTTCTCATGGATATATGCCTCTAATTAATAGATGTTGGTTTTATACTAGGGTATTCCTAATAAAAGAGTCAAAATTATACAAATATATTATTAATGTTTTATTAAGTTCATAAAATAAACTATTAGATTTGTTTATTACCTAGTCTCCTGTTGCCGAAGGAGGAAAAAAAAGAGGGATACCAACATAATTTAATCCATAGTATATAGAGCAGATGAAATTCGCTTAAATCCCTCCAGTAAGGACATGGAGCGCGATGGGATAAAGTATATCCGGGTCTGCCTTTTTTTGCTCAAAAAATCACGGGTTACTATTGATTATTTTTAGAGATATAAAATCAATAAATGATTTATATGCTTGTTATTTGCAAATATAGACAATTGTTAACTCTTTGTGTATAAATAATTTTTTTATTTATACACTATTTTTATGAAATCAAAACAAGTAATGGGTACGCTTTTTCTCAAAGAGAAAAGGCAAAGGTTAGGGCAGCTAATTAATATTGCATATCAAAAAGCCCAAAATTCTACGCCGACAAATCTCTATGAGAGAATTCAAGTAAACGATGCCATCAAGCAAATGCCAGAATTACTTAAGTGTCTCGATAACAGGAGGAAACTTGAACAATTTCTTGCCACACGCTGGCAGAACATTAAAAGAAGAGCCTATCTAAGTTATACGTCGGCACCGGATTCTCCGATGACAAAAATTTGTTGTGACGTTGCGAATTATTTAGCGGATCCGTTACAACGTAGATCTTCCCATCGCGTTTTTCCTGCTTTAAAGTACTTGATGCCTTCCGTAAACCGTTCCTCAGATGGTACATATAGCTATATTGAAATGAACAGCTATGAGGACATCAGCAAATTAGCCCTAAAAGATATAGTAAAATTTTACATTGTGATTACGAATGATAATGATGAAGATTGGCTTACTCCTGTATCTTTACTAAAGCACATAGAGGTATCTACATCAGAAGAACTTGTAGCGAAGATTTTAGTTAATCCTTTCACAGGCAAATGTCTTTCACAAATGGATATAGAGCGGCTTACGCATCATTCAGAGACCACAGAAGTGCTTATGAAATCGTATTACCGTTTTCATTCTCTTTCTAAAAAATCTTCATCGCTTTATAGTGCCATCGAGTATTTAATAGAGGGTTTAAAAGAAGGGGGAGAGCATGCTCTGATTCACGGAGGAGTGAGTGACTCTGCTGGTGTCAAAGCGTACCTCGCTTTAGAGCTGTTTCGCAATTACTGGGAAAAACTATCTTCGGAGCAACAAAAAAAGGCCAGAGGAAACCGCGAATTGAATCGTGCACTAAACAAGGCTATTCTGAACCCGAATTGGAGTGATAGCTGCGTTGAAACACTTGCAGAATGTTTGATGAGAGCACTTGCAGACGATAAAGGAGAGCTCACTTCTATTTGCTTAGATAATACAAAAATGGACTCCTTGTTAGTAACGTGTAAGCAAGACTTTGATCTTTACAAGAAATCATTAGAGGATGCCTTTGATAAGCGAGTAAAATATGATGGCAGGGAGATTCTCCCTCTCAGCCCTTCTCAAGTAATGGAGATAGATAAAAATTCGATTCAAAATTCTCAGGATGTTTTAATCATATTCAAAGATCTGGATCGGGAAGGTTTTTCAATTTTCTGTACACAATTTGAGGAAACAATAGCTGAATCCATTAGGGACGTCGATGGCTTAGCGGAGGTTCTTATTGGGTTAAATGAACAGCTAATTATTATTTTAACCCAAATAATGGCTTATCGATTCACTAAGCTACTTAATCATGATGAATTTATAGCGCTCATAAATTTTCTTAATGAAGAAAGAGCGAATGCATTTCTCCAAGGTTTAGGTATAAGTCTATGGAACTTTATAATATTCAAAGACGAAGAATTTATGCGCTTTTCGCCAAGTAAAAGAATAATTGTGTGGAATAATATTCATAAAGAATTGCTCACTCTACCGACAAGCGTTACCAGCATAGAAGAAATAGCCAAGGTACTTTCTCCACAACAAATAGGCATCTATTTCAATAATGTGAAAAATAAACTATCAACGGCCCCTATAGACTGTTGCCTAATTTTACGAATTCTTCCAAAAGAGCATCAAAAGGCATATTTAGACGTAATATGGCCTAATCTCATTAAACTCGTAGCTAACATGACCCAGTTCACGATGTTATTAAGCGTGATTAAGGGGAAAAATAAAGCAGAGTATCTAAATAAAATGGAGTCTAGGCTGGTTGATATTACGCAAACTCACGAGGAATTAGAAAAAATTTTCTTGCTTCTTCCTAAAGATAAAAAAGAAAGATATCTAAAAGATATGAAGGAGAACAAGGAGCAGGTATTTAATGAGTATATGAGATTAATCTGCTGTAATTTTATTGGGAAGATTAAATTACCTCGAATAGCTCAATCAGGTTTATTAGAGGAAATTAAGCGTGTTCCTTCATTCACTATTGAGTTTTTTAAAGAAAAAATTAGTAATCAAGATAAAAGCTATTTTAATTGGTTTAAAGAAACAACGAATTATCTACTCTCCAACTCTATAAATTTAACGTTCTTTAATAGTAATAAACCAAATAGATTAGAGGATTGTTTTTATCAAGTATTAGATGATAATCCAGATGAATTTTTGGCCATTAGACTGTTTGTATTCAATATGGAGCCAACTAACTCTCAGGGATATACCCTTCAATATTGAATCGAAGGGAACTGCTTTTTGCAGTTGATTTTCCGTTATGTTGGGAGGCCCTTGAGAGCAACTAGAGCTGACTGAGTGATTTTAGCGTATCTTTTGCTCACATCACTTTTTCTAGTTTTTTATTGAGAAAGGCACTTAAGTAATCAGGTACACACATATCAGTATTTTCTGCTGATAGGGCTAACAACTTATTTTGAATGGTTCTTAGCATGTCTTCATCTGTGGTGTCTAAAAGTTGGATGAGCACTGTTTCTTTTAACTCACACTCCGTTGATTTGGGTTTAAAAAAAGTATGAGAGGTATCGGAACTTGCTTTCTCAAAAAACAATGCACGTAAAACTAAAGTATTTATTGGTTCTTTATTAAGCGCATCGATACACTGTGGGTTTTCAGCTTTGAATAACTCTTCTAGCAAAACTGCTTTCGCTTCGGGATTATTCAGTATTCTGCCTAGTACCCCTATTCGTTCTCGATCTTCCATTTGAAAAAAAAGACTAGGTTCTGAGGGAAAAAATTCAAAAACCTCGCCTTCAGATTTATAGACAGGAATAGTAAACAACATTTTTAATCCTTGTCGCAATATATGTTTATCAGATTCCTTCTCCATCATTTGAAGTAAAGGCATTAACGCATCTTTACATGGTTTTTCCTCATAACAAAAAACACTTAGATTTAAAATTAGGTCAAGTGCTTCTTTTTTTCCTTCCGATGTAAATGTACTTGTATTTATCCATAATAAGTAGCTTAGGGCGTCGCTTATGTAATTTGCTGATACAGTAATCTCTTCTTCTTTCTTATTTATAAGAACAAAAATAGCTTCCGTTGAAATCATTTTTTCTAAACTGCTCAATATAATTGAGGGAGATAATTGAAAATTAAGAGAGGGGTATTGTTCATTAATTTCACGAAAAAGAGGGATGATATCATATGCTTCTAAATCAAAAACTTCATGTATGTTGTTAATAAAGTATTCTATCATGGCGATTCTTTCATCGTCTGTATTTGCACTTTTGAGATAAAAATTGATATGGTTAAACAATGCCTTAGGGTTCAGGTACTTATCTTTCTGTCTCCCTTCATTTTGTGAATAAAAATCAAAATCGTTTATCAGATTTTGAATAAAATATTGATATCGTTCAAGTAAATCCATCCCCATTAAAGAATTAATGTAGTCAACAATATTAATCGCCAAGTTTTTCTTTTGCATGAGCTCGCCTCGTAGCGATTGGATTTCCTCTTGCATTTGCGACTTATTTATTGAATAAAACTCGGCCAGTTCTTTGGGCGAGATGGTTTGATTCGCATTTTTAGTGAACCATCCGTGAAGGGTGGGATAGCTTTGGGCAAAAAATGTGAGTGAGTCATAGAGTTTTTTCTTCCACGACATGGCTTGATAAAACGGAATTTTCGCTAGAGATAATGCTTCTGAAAGGCTTTGATCGCCGGTCACAAGATTCACGGATTCGGATGCTTCCATCAATGCGTGCACGGATTGTGGGTGTAGAGGAAAAGGATTGATAACTCGAATTACTTTATCCGAGTCGTTTTTTTGATTTTCATATTCTTCTTCATCAATTTCTTTTGCAACCAAGTGATCTTCATTCTTCTGATAAACAAAATAGCGAGTAGCACCAGCGTGAGAGTATGAAATAACCACTTTATTAAAATCCTTTATGTCATCCATAAAGTTTTTTTCAAGTAGTGCATCTATCTTATTTTCAACATGAACCTCATTACCTCCCGGCAAGAGAGGGATAACCACATCCACTTCTTTTTTTCCAGGGCTATTATGGGCCGCAAAAGCTATAAAGCGGGTAGGATTTGCCCCTGTTTTAGAACAGCCAATTTTATTAAAATAGCCAAAATACAGACCTTCATTTTGATTAAGATCATGAGGCAATTTTGCAAGATCAGTCTCATGAAGTCGTTGAAATAAATTCTCTTGGGAAGGAGTTTGTTGACTGATGAAAATTCCTAAACATTCTTCTCCAATACCAGTACTCACATACATTGTTCCAGCTACTGTATTGACAAAACCTTTACTATTATGTTGATGAAGAATATCGTAGTCATACTCCACCAGTGAAATCACCCCACTTTTTTTTGATCTTGCCATGATGTCTGTAATCAATGTTGCTGTGCTTAAATTAAGGAAATGAGGCGTCGGATAGAGAATGATAAGATCCGCATCACTAATATTTTGTTCTAATTGCTTTTTTCCTTCGGGAGTATTAAATTTTTTGATTAATTCATAGTCCATTTCATCAAATAAATTTTTAACGGCCTCTTCATCTTCAGTAGTACCGGTATCAATAATTACTTTAACCTCGATTTCTTGGTCTCGTTGTTTAAATTGTTCCAACAGAAGCTTTTGTAATTTAGCTGCGGAGCTTGGATCTCCTAAAGTTTTTTGCGGAGCGTGTGTCATTATGATTATTTTAGGCATATTAATTTCCAAATAAAGCAAAAATTTATCTCATAGAGTTAATTATATACTGCATACTGTGTCCTGCAATTTTGAGTGGAACTAAAGAGTTGAAGAACATATTATAAGCTTTGGGAGTTTCATATCAGAGGTAGTTATTACAATTTCAATAAGTTTGCGCACTACCTGATAAGCGTTACGATCCTTAAAACTACAGTATTATGATCTATCAAATAATTCATAGTAGTGATAAAGTGCTTTGAAGTAAGAAGCCAATGTCATTTCCAATAATGGAAAATAGTTTAGATAGGGAAGTTTTAGCACTCATGTTAAAAATTTTTACCTTCATTGCTTGCCTGTTTCTTTGCGCCTGTATGGTCGGTCCTAATTATAAAGAGCCGCTAAAACCAGTCGTTACACATTGGCCAAAAAAGGATGCAACAGTAAAAGAAGCACCATTTAAAACGACTAAATGGTGGGAGGTTTTTCATGATCCTGTTCTGACTTCATTAATTTACGAAGGTTATTATAATAATTTGACACTCCAGATTGCCGGAGTGCGGGTACTGCAAACGCGTGCTCTCCTGGCTCAATCGGTAGGCATGTTATACCCGCAACAACAAGCAATGACCGGTAACTTCACCTATGTTGAAATTGGTGGTAGTCAACTGCAGTCAATTCTACCCTCATCGTTCGAAACATTATCATTAGGTTTTGCTGCAAACTGGGAAATTGACTTTTGGGGAAAATATCGAAGAGCAATTCAAGCCAATGATGCGACGTTTTTATCTTCTCTTGCTGCTTATGATAATGCATTAGTCACTCTTACCGCTGACGTTGCCAGCACCTACATTCAAGTTCGAACCTTCGAGACACAAATCAAGGTAACCAAAGCCAACATTGTAGTGCAAAGAGAGGGCTTAAAACTAGCCAAGGCTCGATATAATGCGGGTGAAACAAACCTCATGGATGTAGAACAAGCACAGACGGAGCTTTCACAAACAGAAGCATCTCTTCCTCCGCTGGAAAATAGTTTGGAACAGCAAAAAAATGCACTGGCTCTTTTATTGGGTACACTGCCTAATGGGGTAGACGGAGCGCTTAAGAAAAGCAAAGGAATCCCTAAAGCGCCTTCAACTGTAGCAGTGGGAATTCCTGTAGAAAGTTTGGCACGACGGCCGGATATTCACCAAGCCCGTTTAGACGCAATGGCACAATCTGCCAAAATTGGTGCAACAAAAGCAAATCTTTTTCCCTCTCTTGCGTTAAATGGTACTTTTGTTTTTTCATCAAACAGTATTGGCCAAAACTCACTTTCGGATTTGTTTAATTGGTCGAATCGGTCAATAACCGCAGGCCCGACTTTGACCTGGCCAATACTGAATTACGGTCAAATTACGAATGCAGTACGGGCACAAGATGCTGTATTCCAGCAGGCCTTGTTAAACTACATTAATTTAGTTCTAAAAGCACAACAAGAAGTTCAAAATGGGATTACAGCCTATATCGAGGCAAAAAAGGCGGAACGCGCTTTAACTAAAGCAAATAACGCAGCCATTAAAACACTTAAATTAGCAATCGTCCGTTATATTAACGGAGAAGTAGATTTTACTCCTGTGCTCAATGCCGAGCAGCAACAATTGAGCGTACAGACTGCATTGGTTAACGCACAAGCCAATATTCCACTCGCATTAGTCTCTCTTTATCGAGCACTAGGTGGGGGCTGGGAAATACGTGGTGCTAATGATGTTGTGCCGCCCCTAATCAAAGCGGAAATGGCAGCACGTACAAACTGGGGGACTTTGCTCAAACAACAAAATCATGAGCCACCACAAACGAAGAAAGAACGATTTAAGCAGCTTTACTTACCAAAGTGGTAGAAAAAGGAAATTTTGGAAAAATTAAATAAAATGGTATGGGTATGAACTTTAATAGAGATTCAAAATCAGTCAAAATTGCAGGGATAGCGATTGCTATTTTACTTCTTATTTATCTGATTTCACATATTTTTGGCAAAAGTAGCGCACCAGCCATCCCGGCACCCAAGGTCGTTGTGCAAAAGCCAAAACTCAAAGAAATGGCTGAGTATGTTACTCAAACAGGTAACACAGTCGCTTATAATTCGGTTAACCTGGTTGCACGTGTTGAGGGTTTTCTGGATTCAATAGAGTTTGTAGATGGAACTTTTGTTAAAAAAGGAAAAGAGCTTTTTGTAATTCAACCAGAGCCTTATTTTGAAAAATTAAGAGCAGCCAAAGCGACCGTAACTGCAGAAAAGGCTGCTCTTATCTACAACAAATCCGAATATGCACGCCAACAGAAAATGTATAAACAACATGCCACCTCATTAAACGAAGTTGAAAAATGGTATGCCAAAACACTGGAGATTGCCGCTGGAGTGGATAAAGCAGAAGCAGAAGAAATCAATGCAGCAATTAACTACAGTTACACGCATATTTCAGCTCCATTTGATGGCCGAATCGGTCGGCATTTAGTTGATGTTGGAAACCTTGTGGGGCATGGTGAAGCCACAAATTTAGCGACCATAGAACAGGTCGATCCCATCTATGTTTACTTTAATCTAAATGAGCTCGATTTACTCAAATTACGGGCAGCAGCGCGTGCGCAAGGATTCAAACCCCAAGATATTAAGCAAGTTCCTATTGAAGTGAGCCTGCAAAATGATCCTACAGTTAAGTACAAAGCAACGCTTGATTTTGTTAATACGGGCCTTAATGCATCTACGGGTACTATGGAGCTTCGCGCCGTCTTACCAAATAAGGAGTACATTTTTGTACCAGGCCTCTTTGTGCAAGTACGAGTCGCTATCTCCAAACCTAAAAAGCAATTAACAGTACCTGAAACAGCGATCCTTTATGATCAAATCGGTCCTTATGTATTGACTGTAGATAATGACAATGTAGTGGTGACAAAACGGGTAACATTGGGTAGTGCAGAGAACGGGATACGTGCTGTGGTCACGGGACTTTCGGCTGAAGACAGAGTAATCATTGATGGTCTGCAAAATGCGACTCCTGGCAATAAGGTTGAGCCGCATGAACAGGTAACACAAGCGAAAGATAATGGGAAAAACAAACCAAAAGAAAATGAAAAAGCCAAACATTAATTTTAGATGTGCTAGGAGTGTGTATTGCTATTTAAGAGATAAACGCTTTTGCCTATATCCCGCGGACAAGTCATGGGAGCGAGATGTAGGCACTGTCATTAAGTTAAGGATTTTTGTCATTCCCGCGAAGGCGGGAATCTATTCTTAAAGTGGCACTGTGCCTCGCTAGAAATGGGTTCCCGCCTTCGCGGGAACGAAAGTTTTTTCCTTACTTAATGGCAGTGTACGTTGTTCAGGGATCGTTACACAATGTGAGAAGACAGCAGAATGATTTCTAAATTTTTTATTGAGCGGCCTATTTTGGCAAATGTTATTGCGCTCCTCATCGTGTTGCTGGGGATGGTAGCTATATTTGTATTACCTGTCTCGCAATATCCTGCTATTGTTCCACCAACCATTCAGGTGACCACTTCATATCCTGGTGCCGACGCCAAAACACTCATCAAAACAGTAGCTTTGCCTATTGAACAGCAAGTGAATGGGGTGGAAAACATGTTGTATATGCAGTCCACCAGTACGAATAATGGCACCTATACCTTGATTGTTACCTTTGCTATTGGAACGGATCTTAATTTTGCGCAGGTACTGGTACAAAACAGGGTACAAGCTGCAATGGCGCAGTTGCCCGAATCAGTGCAAAAACAAGGCGTGGTGGTACAGCAAAAATCTACGGCAATTCTCCAGTTTATTACGCTGACGTCCAAAAATAATGAATTTGATGGACTGTTTCTTGATAATTATGCGGCAATTAACATGCAAGATGAATTGTCGCGTTTACCTGGCGTAGGTAATGTGCTTATTTTTGGAACCGGTACTTACGCGATGCGTGTTTGGCTGGACCCTAAAAAAATGTTGGCTTATTCCCTTAATCCAAGGGATGTTCTGCAAGCCATTAGTAATCAAAACCAAGAGGTTTCCTCCGGACAAGTTAGCGCGCCGCCAACTGCAGGGAAGCAAGCCTATCAATTTACGGTAAATGTACCAGGGCAACTTGCTGACGTTGATCAATTTGAAAACATTATTGTGAAAACAATAGCTCAAAATCCTAATCAAAGTGCTAAAGAAACCAGTACGACACAAAGTGCGCAAATTGTCCGTATTCGTGATGTAGGTCGTGTTGAGTTGGGCTCTAGCAGTTACAACCAGCTTGCAAGACTGAATAATAAACAGGCAGCTGCTATTGGTATTTACCAACTTCCCAATGCCAATGCTCTGCAAGTTGCAGCCGAGGTACGAAAAGCGGTTGCGAAAATGGCAAAGAAATTTCCTCCAGGCATGGAATATTCAATTCCTTTTGACACAACCGTTTTCGTAAAAGCATCTGTGAATGAGGTATATCACACTTTGTATGAGGCGGGTATTCTGGTTTTGATTGTTATTCTCCTTTTCTTACAAAACTATCGTGCTACCTTGGTACCCACTACTACCGTGCCAGTGACCATCATTGGAGCATTCTTTGCGATGCTTTTATTGGGTTATTCCATTAACTTGTTAACTTTATTTGCACTTGTTTTAGCAATTGGTATTGTGGTTGATGACGCGATTGTGATTGTTGAGGGTGTAACCCAGCATATTGAACGAGGTACTCCAACCAAACAATCGTCAATTAATGCTATGGCTGAATTAATGGGCCCCATTATTGGTATTACGCTTGTGTTAATGGCGGTATTCGTTCCTGCAGGCTTTATGCCAGGCTTAACCGGCGCAATGTATGCTCAATTTGCGCTCGTTATTGCAGCAACTGCTTTTATTAGTGCCATCAATGCGATGACCTTGAAGCCTACTCAATGCGCCTTGTGGCTCAAGCCCGTTGATCCGCAAAAAAAGAAAAATGTCGTTTTTCGTTTATTTGATAAGTATTACTATCCTATAGAAAATTTCTATCTTCGATTCATCGATAGGCTTGTTCATAAAAATAAAACAGTGTGCATCATTGGTATTGTATTAGTCATTTTAGCGATTTTAGGCTTAACACGCATCCCTACTGGGTTTATCCCACTGGAAGACCAGGGATATGCAATGATGAACGTGCAATTACCAGATGGGGCGAGTTTAGGACGCACAGAAGCTGTTTTACACGATTTAAGCGCACAAGTATCTAAAATTGGTGGCGTAGATAATGTGATCAGTATTGCCGGGATCTCTCTTTTGGATACTAATGCGAGTCTTGCCAATGGTGGTGTTCTTTATGTGGTGTTTAAAGATTGGAGTGTGCGGGGTAAAAAAGAGGATTTGCTGGCGATGTATAAACAACTTAATGCGGTCGCAGAAAAAACCTTAGGCGCTAAAATATTGGTGATGATCCCCCCGCCAATTCAAGGTTTAGGTATGTCGGGTGGTTTTCAAATGCAATTGGAATTGCAAGATGGCTCATTTGATTATCAAAAATTACAAACTGCTACAGACCAGTTGATTCGTTATGCAAGCCAGCAGCCCGAATTGCAACGCATGATGACTTCGTTTCGAGCTTCGGTGCCAGAGCTTGCTGCCCCGATTAATCGAGTCAAAGCAGAAGCTTTAGGCGTTTCTGTGGGCGATGCCTCCGATACGTTACAGACCTATCTTGGCTCATCCTATGTGAATCTTTTTACAAAGTTCGGCCAGGTGTTTCAGGTTTATGTTCAAGCCGACGCAGCATCACGCATGACGATTGGTGATGTACGTAATTATTATGTAAGAAATAAATCGGGGGAAATGGTGCCATTGGGAACACTTACGGATATGTCCCCTACAGTAGGACCTTCCATTATTTCTCTTTACAATTTATACCCTTCCAGCAACATTTATGGTTCGGCCGCACCAGGTTACAGCTCAGGCCAAGCCATGGCAGTTATGGAGCGGCTCGCAAAACAAATTTTGCCTGCAGGTATTTCTTATGAATGGACCAGTACCGCCTATCAGGAAAAAATTGCAGGAAACATGAGTTATTATATTTTTATCCTGTCACTCGTTTTGGTCTATCTGATTTTGGCCGGTCAATATGAAAACTGGATTGCTCCTGCGGCGATTCTGTTAAGCGTACCCTTGGCTTTACTTGGAACCGTATTGGTTTTATCCGCTTTAGGTCTTTCCAATAACATGTATACCCAAATCGGGATTTTGCTGCTTATTGCTTTAGCGGCCAAGAATGCTATTTTGATTGTTGAGGTGGCGCGAGAACAACACGAACTGCATAACAAATCAGTCATGGAGGCTGCAGTAATTGGTGCTAAAACACGTTTTCGTCCTATTTTAATGACCTCGTTTGCTTTTATTCTTGGAGTTATGCCCTTAGTATTCGCCACGGGCGCGGGTGCCAATGCGCGACGCTCGATTGGGATTACCGTATGCAGTGGAATGTTGGCTTCAACGTGCCTTGCCGTGGTATTTGTCCCTGCATTTTTTGTGATGTTGCAAACTTGGAAAGAGAAAAGACAGGCAAAAAAACACGCCAAACAGCAAAAATTGGGAAAAGAAGTTGAACTTTAACCATCCAAAATAACAGTAGCCTGGGTGCAGCGCAGCGGAACCCGGGATTTTACTATTCCAGTTAACTACAGAACTACTTGATTTGCAGTAGCTTTTTTGAATTTATATCACATAAGGTTAATGTAATATTTGCGTGCTAAAATATAATCATAAGCTTAAGTAGGAGCCGATGCATGGCACTCTCAAAAACTTTTAAAGATCTTATCGCAGCAGGTGAGGGGCATTATCAAGAAAATTTTAGAAATTTAAGAGATGATGTCAAAATTGCAATTTATCAGAAATTACTCTTTAAAGCAGGCGAAACAGCTGAAGGAAGTGATGAACGAAAAGCCTTAGCGAGTTTAAATGATCCTGGTTTCCAGAATAGTCTATCTCAAGAAGTACGAGATGGAATAAAAATCGAACAGCAACGATATGCTACAGCCAAAGCCAATGCCATCTATCAAGATTACTTGCGTGAAATAACCCTTGAGCGTGTAAGAAGTAAGGTCACCTTGCTTGATAAGGAGGGACATATAGTTCTAACAGCACAAGAACAAGAAGAAGTGAAGAAGAAGTACGAGGGTTTAGAGTTTAATGAGCATGGACAGTTAACCTCAGGGAATTTACCCGCAGAGGAACAAAGCAAGATACTTAAGAAGCGTGATGATTTATTGTTTGATCCCCAAGCTCGTTTAATTTACGAGTTAACACTATCTGAAAAAGAACAAGAAAAGGTACTTAAGAAGATAGAAGCTGCTCTAAACATGCCGAATGTTGACGATAGACAAGGTATAGAGATTAAAGCGGGGCTTAAAAAGGTCCTTGGTGGTCGTACACCTACTGACACTACTTTATGTTCTATTGATTTAAGTGGTCAAGTAAATGGTGAAGGCACCGATGTGCATAAGAGGCTAAGGGATAAGTTTGTAAAAAAATATGGTGGACAGCCGCTTCTTTCTCATCAAAGAGCAAGCATGGTTGCCTCTTTTGAAGAAACTTATGCGCATATGAATTTAATGGCAAGAACATTTGAGAGGCGTTCCATAACCTATGGTGAAAAGAAGGAAACAATTAGTCATGATGCGTGGCAAAATATTCGCCATAATGCAGCGCTGAAGGTTCAGGATGAAGTGGCCAAAGCTTATAAGGAAGCCGTTAAAAAATCCAGTGATCCAAATGGTAAGGTTGATGTAAATAAACTTAATAAAAATTTGGCCAAAGAAAGAGTTAAATTAGCTGAATCTGCAAAAAAAGCACTTATAGAAGGAGTCGTTGCGCATTTAAAAGAACGCGTAGCGTTATCTTTAGAATTTGATGAAGAAGGAAAGTTAACGAAAGAAGAACAAAAGGACCTGCTTAAGAAGCATCAGGATTTAAAATTTGATGACGAAGGGAACTTAACTTCTGGAAGCCTAACGAAAGCAGAGCAAGAGGCTCTAATTAAGAAGCGTACTAGAGAAACTGTTTTAGGATACATGCAAAAACTAAGCGGCGAGTTGAATAAACATGTCTTTACTGCGGAGACGGCTACAGGATATGACTATTTTTACACGTCCAATTACTTACAACAAGGGATGTTAATAAGTGGAACTAAACATACAGCACATGACAAACCTTCGTTTATTCCAGGGTTACAAGCAGAAGATCAAGCGGCTTTTAGGCGAGTTACCTATACTTATCGAGATGAAAATGGTGTATTGCATCCAACTTCCGCTGTGAGTGCACGCATCCCCTCACCAGCGCTGGTTTTTCATCCCACGATGAATGCTCAGAAAATTAGAGAGGATCTAGTAAAAAAATTCGGTTTTCTCCACGAGCAAATGCGTGATATGCGAGGTGGAAAAGATGGCCCTGTCGTAGAGAATTTATTTACTTCGTTTCATTCAGAGGCATTTGAAACTATAGGAGATAATAATAACCGACAAAGAGCCAGTGCACTTTACATGATTCAGGCCATGCATGAGTTTAATGCACAAGGTCACGTACGTGTGCAAGAGCTTAAGAAAAAGGAAGAATATAATTTGGGAGATAGGGCTCTTTTGAAAAAACTTGAAGAGGAGCTTGAGGAGCATAAAGGGAAAAAACCCAAAGATGAAGAGGTTGTAGAATACACGCAGCGACTTGTAGAACTACAAGATACTGTGAAAGATATAAAACAATACCTAAACAAAAATTTCTTATACGTACAAAACATCGGTACCAATCGTCACACTCGGGATTTAGGTTATCGAGATGATAGAAGTTTCGTTACCGGTTCTGTGGAACTGGATGACATTACCTTAAGTGCCGAAATGGCCATGCTGCACACGCTTGAAGAAAATAGTGCTTATTTAAGTGAAGAAGTAAAGGAAAAAATCACCGCTATCAATGCTAGAGTACTTGAGCAGTATGGTACTTTTTTAGATGATAAACAAAGACCAAAGTATTTCGCTCAGTCAATAGCGGGTGATACTTTAATTAAGGAGATCAGAGCATTTAAAAAAGAATTAGAAAGCGGGCTATCGCAACAAGAGGATGTTGACGATTTACCTTCATTGGCTTCCAATGCACTTGCACGAATGATTGCCACCAACCAGCATTGGGACGTACGCTATGGTCAACTGAGTCAAGCGCTTAGTATGTACATCGAATGGGCATCAACTGGTGGCTGTAAAAGTGGTAATGAGCGTAATCAGGATGTCATGTTGCGCTTTGCCTTATTGAAAAGTATTCATGAGCGTGTAGAACATAACGATGGAAAGCTGGATAAGCTGCAAGAGCATGAAAAAGCGATTTATGCTCAAATGAAAGCGTATGCGAAAGGAGAAACAGCTGATCCCGATGCGTTACGCGCTGCGATTGCTGTATCAGTAAGTAAATGTAATATGCACGGCGGTGCCGCAGCCATTTCTCGCGAAGATCAAGGAGGGGCAGCAAAAGTAAGTAGTTTTTCATTTATACAAGATATAAAAAGCTCGTTCTTGCGCTGGTCTGCACGAATCGCTCTAGGATTAGTTGCTCTGGCAACATTTCCATTATTAGCGATTCCTCCAGTGAGAAAATTCTATGTAAATCAATTAATTGACACCAACAATGCGGCAGATAGAGAGATGAATCTTGATGCTACCGGTGCAAGTAAAACCCAGGCACATAAAGGCCAGGACAAACGTACTCGTGAGGTAGTTTTAGAGGTGTTAAAGGAAGATGAATTATTTAATAAGAAGAAAGGTGGAACAGAATTAACGAGTACGGAAAAGGATGGATTTAAGAAAGCCAAGGGGAAATCTCATGAAGGATATGAGTTTCAATTTGAGAAAGAAGTGGCCAAAGTCAAAGTTGTTGAGCCTGAATTTAATGATGGTCCAAAAACACTGGTAGATCGTTTGGGGGTTAAAGAGATTCCAAAGCAGCGAGAGGTATCACCGCGATTACAAATTGACTTAGTAAGTGAGCATAACGAGGGACTTGGTGTTATCCCTACGAAAAAAGGGGAGTCAGAACAGACTGAGCCATATACCCCTACGAGTTTCTAAGGACATTAAATGTCTTTGGCACTGTATTGTTCCATGGTTATATTTGCCCTGGTTGAAGGGCGCTGTATCCTAGGACATTGGAGAACTCATTCTTTTTAGTAAGAACCTCAACTACAAAGACTTCTGATTTTTTCTTTTATTTCTTCGGGTAATTGGGTGAGGGGCAAGGTGCTCAATGCTGCACTTTGGTATAAACGCTTGATCTCTGGATTTTCTATCGAATCTAAATGCAACGCAATGGTTTGCACATCGCCTCTTACTAATGGTCCTGTGAGTGACTCTGCAATACGTTCTGTTTGTTGTAAGTTATTTAAATTACCTTGCATTAAATTGACTATCATCCGTCGACTTTGTTGTGCATCGATACCTGCTTTAAGAAACAATTCTTCACTGCAAGATGCCAAGGTAATTAAGTAATTCGAAGCCATACATGCTGCAGCATGATATGCTGTTTTTGCCTCCGGCTTAATGGTAATGAGATGAGAACCTAACTGATTGAATACGCTTTTTAGCCACGCGCATACTTCAGCGTCACCTTCCAAAACACAATCAACTTGATAAAACGCAGTGGACTCCAGATAATTTGCTTTAAATGCTTTTAAAGGATGAAAACTAGCGACCAAGCAGCCTTGTTTTCTTAAAGGAGCCAATACAGCTGAACTCAAAACCCCACTGCAGTGAATAACAAAATTACCCGGCTTTAAGACATCAGTATGAGTGAGGATTTCTACGGCATTGTGAATGGCATCATCATTACAGCATATCCAGATTACTTCAGCTGCGGGTAAGTGCGCAATTTTGTCAATTACCTGACCGGAACCAATCTCCTGACTCGCCTTTTGTGCACTTTCCAAACTGCGATTACAAATGGAAAAGGATGAGATGAGATGAGCTTTAGATAAGGCAAATGCGATATTTTTACCTAATCGGCCTGCGCCTATGATAGTGCATTTCATATTTTTTCATTGCCTGGAAATTTATTATCAGTAAATTAGTAACCGTTCATTAATTAACTTAAGGGTAGCCTGGGTGAAGGCCTGTAAGGCCGAAACCCGGGTTCCACTTCGTTCACCCAGGCTACAATCTGATGCCTTAAAAGGTATTAAAAATGCAATTTTAGCAAAAAACCGTCACCATCTCGATGAATTCCTGGTTATAATACTCTCAATTTGTCATATTGAGAATGAATTATGCCTTATTTGCTGAAGGGAAACGCAGAACAAATTTTCCATGCTTTTGGACAGGGCTGGGTCGTTGCAGGACAAAAAGATGACACAAAAATAATTGGGGATCTCCCAACGGTTAATTTTTTGGGTACGATACAGCACGCAATAAGACATTTTACTATCTGGCGCAAACATGCTCTGGGGAAATATTATCTGCCTGGTAATATGACTGCAGGAAATCTATCCTATTTATTTGGGCCTGAGCCACTCAGAAAAGAAAAGGAAGACTCGGAGGTTTACAAAGCGAATTTAGGTCGCCAGGATTTTGCCTACATTAATGACGCGGGAGAAGACTGCGGCATTATGGTGATGTATCGAAAGGATGACCCGAAACAGTGGGTGCTCGGTTTAATAAAAAATGGTCATGCAGGTCCACAAACCCGAGAAATTATCTGTGTATCAAGCTTTGATTTAACACCGTATATTCGATCGCTTGATGCTGGGGTGACCGTTTCCCCTGTGTCATCTATAGAACCCTTATTACAGCAGATTGGTTCTGCTATTCCGGGCTTTTTATTACAAAATGCAGTTCATGAGAATAACGAGATTAACTTACGTTTTCATCGTATTACTCTATTGATGCGAAAACTCCAGGTAGCGCAAGAAACGGCAACCCTTCGCGAACCGATTCCTTTTGCTGAACTTAATTTATCCGCCTTATTTGCAGAGAATCCAGCCCTGGATTTGCTTTTTCAATACAAAATACTGGATGAGCTTCCTTTGTCCGTTTCTCTGCTCAAGGAGCTTTTATCTGAATCCAGTCCATTACGTAAAGAAATTCAGGGAATTCAGTCCATATTCACTGATGATGAACGCATTAATAAAAGTTTATTAAAAATGCTCATCGTATTTTACGAAAAAGGCATTCTTGAGCAAAACCGAAAGCTACTTACCAATCTTGAGTTGATTAGAAAGTTCAGTGGCTACATGAAGGATGAGACACAAATTAAGTTAATCCCGTTTTTAATTCAACAATCCTATCCAGATGATTTAATTCAAGTTATTTTATCTGAAGAAGCTTATTACCGAGCTATAGACAGTTTAGTTGAGTTAGAGCCGGCACTCACAGAAGATGTTCCTAAGTTTTTTAAAGAATCTAAACCCAAACGTGACGAATTAAAACTGATTCTTTCTATACCTGAAGAAGACTGCAGACGACTTTGTTTGATTTTTTGGGTCAAAGGATCTTTATCTGAAGATGGTTATCAACAAATTATTGCTGCAACAAAGAAATATCCTTTATTGGCTTCAAGCTTGGTGGCTTTAGACCAAACAAAAACCGTTACTATTGAAGAACTGGAAAAGCTTGCTTTAAATCCCCACCAACATTTACAAAAATCAATCGCCTATCATTTCGCTAAAGAATTTCAAGAGCTTCATGATGTAACATCAAGATTGCGTAAGCTAACCCTTGATGAGTTAAAAGCAGCAAGCACAGCATTACTTTTATTAAAAAAATCAGGTATTACTGCCCCTCTTCAAACATATCACTTGGTATTAGAGAAGGACAATAAAGGACAGGCTTTACGTTTGCTTTTACCACAGTTAGCGAATGTGGAAGATAAAACGCGAACGTTATTAATGGAAGTTCTTTATAGCGGGGTAGTGCACGGGATACAGACTCAAGGCAATAAAGTCCTGGCCATAAAAGATCCAGTACAATTGGCTTTGGCTAAAAGCTTGCGCGAGCGTTTTATTTGTGTCAGGCAAATGCAAGACTTAAAGCTCAGAAAAGAATTGATCGAATTGGCGGCACGGGATGAGAGTGAAGAGGCGGCACGGTTTCGACAAGTTATTTTGCGGGTTGAGGCTCAATGCAAAATAATTCATGAACGCTTAGCAGGGTCTAAATCATCCAGTGAAATGCATAAAAAGTGGAAAGGTGCAGAAGAAACATATAGAAAAACATTGTACAACCTTTCTTATGATGCGCTTATGAATCCTTATGCCGATGTGCGCCCTACATTAAAGAACGCTGAAAAAGAAGTGCTTAAAATTGTCGATCCTGAAATTGAGTCAGATTTATATAGATTTTTATACAATGCTTTAATGGTTATTGCTAATATAATTAGCTGTATTCCCTTTGCGGCGCCTAATGCATATAAATACTACAAGACTGGTAATTTCTGGTTTTTTAACCAGAGTCGCTCAGGAGAGGAAATACGCAAGCTGGATAAGGAAGTGCTTAAACTTATCGATCTAGAGAACGCAGATGAAAATGGAGTGTGTTTCCCCCTATCTTGGTGTCAAATGAGTTAATCAATGTAACCAAAAAAGGTTACAGCCTTAGCCCGGAACAAATCTCCCTCCGGGCTGGGCATTCTTACATATCAGGCATGCAATTTGCATGAGTTTTCATAAAAAAACAGTGTGACATGAGATGGGCGATTTTTTTTAGTAATCCATTAAGTATTTGAATCTTAACTGTTTAGTTTCCTTGTTATCTGTTTGAAAATTATTCTTGAACTTATTGAATATTTCTGCCTAATATGAACTATTCTAAAAGGACGAATGGGATTTAATGGATTAAAATATGGGAATTCCAAAAAAAGCACTCAGAAATAGTAAACTCAATTATATAGAAAGAATTTCAGATAGTTCTCATGAAACATGGAAAGTTTCCTTTGAAGAAGATGGTGTTGTCAAGAGGGCTTATTTTAAAAAATTAGAGCCTAAAAATCACTATCCTGAGTTATTAGCCAAAATTAGTGTAGCAACTTCATCATTCAAAAGGTTATTTCAAGGAAAAAGATCGGCTGAAGAGCGTTTGGTATTCGAGGAGTCGGCTCTCGAATTAATGCCAGAAGATAAGCAAGATATAAAAGATAACACACTTTATATTGAATTACAGCAAAAAGACGTCTTCGAATACACTGTTAAAACTCCTGAGGGCTTAATAAAGGATTCCATTGCGATCAAGGATATACCAAACTTTAATCCTGAACGACCTTTAACTATAGAACAACTTCAAAATGTAAAAAGTAGTATTCTGGAAATCACCTCCAAAAGAGGCCACACACAAGATAAATTAATCGGTACGCTATCCATTGGTATTGAGGGTTTTAAACCGCTCCATTATGCGAGTCAGGGCATTCCTGTTAACAGTACTTTAAAGGAACAAGTTGCCCCCAGCGTAAAAACTCTGGTCGAAAAAGACATCATGGAAACTTTGCTTGGCCGATGGTTCCTAGATGATGATGATTCGCATCCTCATAATCTCGGTATAGCTGAAGAGCTGACTGCGGATATTGATTTTGATATGTTCTTCTATTGGTTCACCATCCATATGAAAGAACCAAGAACAGTGATCGGAGTACCTAAGGAACATGTAACGCTCACGGTTCGTGATTATGAGGCTTTTCCCAATGTTCAGGAATCCATGCCTTATCATTGGCCTTCTTATGAAAATCCAGGACAAGTTACCATTCCGGCCATTGTACCTAATGTAGCCCGCAAACTATTACCTAAAGCTTATGCCGACCCAGTCGAGTTTGCGCGCTTGGCGCAGAACTCTGTTGCCCAGGAACAGAAACTGGCCGCCGCTTTAAAGGCCTTATTAACGTATCAACCGGAGCTACAACGTAAACGCTTAACAGAGCTCTTTGGCGATATGCCTTTAAATTACACCTCTTTAGATGAGACAGATCCCAGCTTACGGGCAAAATATGAATCGCTGTATCCTCGCTTTTGCAATAAAGAGACGGACAAAAAATCATTTGTTGATTTTATGATGGATTTATATCAAGAACACTATGATAACTTATATCGAGTAGTGGTCTTTTACATGGGCTGTACTGATAACGGCTATGGGTTACCATTGTCGCCTACTTATTTAGATCTTTATAGAAAACCTTCTTTTTATCGCAAGATACTGGAATGGATCAAAAAGGAAAATAAAACAACTTATGCTAAAGAAGAAGATCTAAAGTACAATCCTGATGAATTACAAAAACGATATCATCAGGTCTGGCGTGATGCATTTGCACCAGTAATGAAAGAGTTGATCTACAGTTCTTACAGACTAACAAACTCGTTACTTAAAGAAGCCACCAATCCTCCCTATGTGCAAATTTCTGAACTGGTAAGCAAAAAAGCCACCGATGACACGTTAACCAGTGCATGGGAGTTATTCGGAAACTTACCCGTTCTTTCCGCAGATGTTATTGAAGCAAAGATTAGTGTTGATAAAGACAGTAAGTTGCGTGATGCATTATTATCTTTGATTGCCTTTGTTAACGAGTTTCGTGAAGTCACAAAGGCCTATTATGAAAAAAAACGTCAGAATCTTACCGAAGAAGACAATCTTGAATTTTCAAATAAACTGAGTTTACTTCATCAAACGTATAATCTAAAAATTCGCCAGGCCTTGGCGAATACAACAACTTATGCTGCTGAATTTAATGGTATTGCATCAAGCCTTAAGCTCATTGCAGAACAGGTCAATTTCCAATTGCATTTGACCACTACAGACGAACTCATGGAAGAAGCATTACTTGCCGTGAAACGAGAAGTGTTGCCTTTTACGCATGAAGATGTGAAACAACAATATCATGATTCATTATTTGTTTGGGCAAAAAGTCTCAAGCCTGAAGAGTTGGAACAATATATAAATGAAATTATAGATAAAAAATATGCGCCAGTAGTAACTTCGCTTTCATTCCGCCAAAGGGCTGAACCGGTGAAGAATTATTTAAAATCAAGTACAAAGGAGCGTGGTGATAATCGTTTGGCTTATATTTTAAGTTCAGGAACCCAGCAAGATGGAGCATTGAATACTTTGCTTATACAGGGGCTTACTCCTAAAATGTTGCACAAGCATCCCATACCAAGTGTTGATCTTGCGATCAGAGATAAAAGTTTTGAAAAGGGCATCAATGATTTTACTCGAGATGTGGTGTTCTTTGCCAAGAAAGATAAACGATTTACTCATCCTTATAGTGATGGGGGCATCACCATGTTATATAAGACGATTTATGATTGGGTAGATACCCTCACTGAGAAATCATTTAAAAGCTTAATCTCTTCTTCATTAGCAAAATATGAATCGAAGACATGGGGAAGCCTCTTAGGAGCCTCCAGGAGATCAGAAGTAGAAGGTTATTTAAATGGAAATTGTAATGCGAAAGTACTGGCTATGATCTTTATGAATGGAGGTGAGTCCTCCACATTGAACGAGTGTTTGTTTGTCAAAATAGTAGAAGCAATTAAAAAAGAAACTACTAAGTTTCCGGGGATGTTGGAAGAGCCAAAATATCAATTAATTTCTCTGTTTAATTTGGAAGAACATAAAACACATTATCTTAATAATCTGAGATATCATCACGAAACAATTTCTGCTTCGCATCGACAGTTACAACTTACATCCGGCTATACTTGTTAAGAAGCGCGTTACGTTTTGCCACTATACTCCAAGTGATCACGACCATGTTTGTGACCGCTGGAAGTATAGGTTATGATTCCCTTTTTTAGAATGTTGTGAGCTTCACATGTCTTTTGATTTAATAAAAACATTGCCCCAATACCTGATTCCTCAGCATGGGCTTACCAGCCTTGCTGGTTGTTTGGCTGAAGTGAAAAATGTCAAAGTAAAAAATTACATCATTGAACGATTTATAAGAAAATATCAGGTTAATATGAGTGAGGCTTTGATCGAAGACCATACTGCATACTCTTGTTTTAATGATTTTTTTATTCGTCAACTAAAACCAGGATGTAGGCCATTGGCCGATGCGGATATTATTTCACCTGTAGATGGTTGTGTGAGTGAAATAGGAGCTATAGAGCAGGGTCAATTAATTCAAGCAAAAGGCCGTTATTATTCCGTGGCTGATTTTTTAGCGTGTGATAACGATGTGGCCACTCAATTTATCAATGGGCATTTTGCTACTTTGTATTTGTCACCTAAAGATTACCATCGTGTGCATATGCCTATGGATGCCAAAATTACTTCGATGACCTATATTCCAGGTGCTTTATTTTCAGTTCAACCTTCAACGGTTCGAATTGTACCCAGATTATTTGCGCGAAATGAGCGATTGGTTCTCTTTTTTTCTACCGAAGTAGGTCCTATGGTTATGGTAATGGTGGGAGCAACCATTGTTGGTGCAATAGGAACCAGTTGGCATGGGGATATCAAACGGAGCAAGACTCGGGTTGATTTTGAATACAATCAAGAGAAAGAACAGAAGATGGCCCAAGGCGATGAAATGGGATACTTTAAATTGGGATCCACCGTAGTTTTGCTGTTCGCAAGCGACACAAAAGTACATTGGAATCCCGCTTTAAAAGCAGGAAGCGCAATCCGTTTAGGTGAGGCACTCGGTGAAATGAAACAGCGCGAAATGTAGCCTGGGTGCAGCGCAGCGGAACCCGGGTTTCCGAATTAAATGAGAGCCTCCCGATCCCGGGTTTCGCGGCGCTGCACCCAGGCTACACGTTTATCTCAAACTTATGTTAATGCAAATAGAGTTCCCAATTTTTTATTCATGGCATTCTGATATACAACAGAGGCAACGCTTAAATCCTGTATCGACAGTCCTACTGATTTGAATACAGTGATCTGGTTTTTGTAGTCTGCATTTTTATGCATTAACCAATCACCTATCTCAATGATATTCTCCTGTTTTAACTGATTTTGCTGCACGGCACTGATAATTTCACCTGCTTCGGCCATAACAGCGCTTAATTGATCAACAATTACTACAGCATGTTTCAGTACATCATTGCTGATTTCTTTCATATTGACAGTGTGTGAGCCTATGGCATTAATATGAACATGTGGTCTTATATCATGTAAGTGGATTAATGGCTCAGCACTTCCGGTTGCAGTACAGATGATATCCGCGTCTTTAACCGCTAAAGAAATGCTGTCAAATACATTGATGGCATATTGGTCTGCGAACTGAGTTGCAAATTGTTCTGCATTCTTAATGTTTCTTGACCATACCGATACCTGCTTTATGTCGCGCACGCTTGCTACGGCTTGAAGCTGTGTTTCTGCCTGTACTCCTGAGCCAATGATTGCAACATGCGTTGCATTATCTGCTGCAAAATATTGAGTTGCTAATCCAGAAACTGCTCCGGTTCTTAATGCGGTCAGATAAGCTGCGTCCATGAGTGCCATGGGTTCGCCAGTACTGGCATCAAGCAACATGATGAAACCCGTGATAGAGGGTTTATTGAGTGCACTATTTTTAGGAAAAATGGAGGCTACTTTTAAACCTAAAGCCTTATCTTGAGCCAGATATGCTGGCATGGTTAAAGTAAGCGCATCTTCTTCATCAATAGTAATGCCTGTTCTTAAGGGTAATTTAACTTGTTTTTTTGCTAATTGAATAAATGCATTTTCCATTGCCTTAATTGCTTGACTCATGGTGATGCTTTGTTTGACTTCATCTAAGGACAATAAGTGAAGACTCATAATAATTTTAACCTCCAAATTCTTTAGTTAAAGCAGATAATAAAGTGGGGTATTTGAAGTTAAATTGATATTCTGACAATCGCTGAGGTGCAACGGTTTGTCCTGATAATAATAACTCCTCACCCATTTGACCAAATAAAAGTCGTATAATCCATGCCGGCATCCACAGAAAAGCAGGTTTTTTCAATACCTGGGCAAATGTTTTGGTAAATGTTTTTTGCGACACGCTCTCAGGTGCTACTAGATTCACTGGGCCTGTAATCTCTGGGTGCGCTATTAAATACATGATTGCTTCAACGAGATCGGTGCTGTCAATCCACGCCAGAGGTTGTTCTCCAGAACCCACTACAGCTCCCATTCCATATCGAGCGGGCAACTCCAGTTTTTTTAACATTCCCCCTCCCCGCTTTAGAATCACGCCAAAACGCATGAGAGTAACAGGCATCCCTGCATCAAACCCTTTTTTGGCAGCTTCTTCCCACTGAGTAACCAGTAGGCTTGCAAAACTGGTTTCAGGAGAGTCGAGGGGGGGAGTCGTTTCGGTAAATGTAATATGGTCTTGTGCCAGTTTCTTCTGCAAACCATAAATGCCAACAGCACTTGCGTTGTATAGGTGAGGTTTTTTGGTGTCAGCCTTTATACCCCAAAGAACTAATTGGTTGGTTGTTTTAATTCGACTTGTAAGGAGCGTTTCTTTTGTTTTAGGACTCCACCGATGATCGGCAATATTTTCACCAGCCAAATTAATAATCGCATCAAATTCATTTGGGTTTAATGTATTAAGTTTATCCCAAGTGGTTCCATGAACTGTACTTGAAAATGTACGTTTAATTTTTTCCTCATCGCGTCCTATGACATAAATTTCGTGTCCAGACTGAAGTAACTCAGGAACCAATATTTGACCAACTAATCCTGTTCCACCACCGATAATGATTTTCATGAGAAATCTCCCTATAGAATGGCTCTAATAATACCCTAAGCGAATTCATTTTAATCTACTACGTGCACAAAAATGACTTGCGCGATTTGTTTTAGAAAAACATTAAGTCTATCCTTATTATTAATACCTTTAAGGGAATAACCATTATGCCTAATAAAAGTTTAACTGGAATAATCGGCTTGAGCAGTATATTGTTTTCCACAATAGCACTGGCAGCCTCTAGCAAGGGTTCAACTAAAGATGAATGGTTGGCCTCTTTTAAAGAGCAAGCTCCACCGAAAATGTGTCGGCAATTAGTCGATGATCAGAAGACGAATAAGCTGCTTGCAAACGCTAATATAAGCTATGATAAATGTGTGGCATTAATTTCAGTCAGTTTTGATAAATGTAAAACAAAATTTTATTCAGAATTACCCGCAAATATAGACGATAAAAATGTATCGACATGGGGTAATGAACTGGGGAAATGCATTGGTATCGATTTTTTTTCGAATAACCTCACATCAACATCAGTAACACCAACTACGCCGACCACTACAACAAAGAAACCAGGTGATCCAGAATAAAGGAGTTTAATGTTTTAAAATTTATCAATGGTACCGAGAAGAGGACTCGAACCTCCACGGAGTTGCCCCCACTAGCACCTGAAGCTAGCGTGTCTACCAATTCCACCACCTCGGCATTGTGGCGCTAAGTTACTCATATTTTGCTGAACTGTCAATGGCTTTTTCAGATTTCAATTCTACTCTCTTGGCCAAAATGCTGGCGATTTGCGCTCCGATACTGACATACTTCGTGTATGATCCATTTCGGTGCTCTAAAATCGCAGCATTCTGGCTCAAGTTAGCTGGAATAAGAGGTTCCTGCTTTTAAAATACGTTCCCGCACTCCTTGCCAACTTCCTGTTTCTGGGGGAAGTTCGATTGCAATGATTTGAACATCGGCTGCATCGGCTTTGCGTAATTGATAATATAAGTCAAAGGCCAATTCTTCGGGATGATCTGCCAAAAGGTGGAAATGATCTTCAGGGATATTCATTGGCCGGTTGCGTGCAATAACATACACTTCATCTGGATTTTTTTGGCAAAAATCTGCAAGAGCTTCGTAACTGACAAAATAATATAAGATTTTTTGGGGTTGGTAATGGCTTTCCAGCTTCCCGGGAACACGTAGGGTACTCTCAAGGCGGAAGGAAGGAGTCGCAATCACTTTGGCTATAGTTTTTTCATCAATAAGACCATGACGTAAAATTTGATAGTTTTCTGCATGGGTCGCATCAATGATGGTCGATTCAATGCCCACGCTACAACGTCCTCCATCTAGTATGGTTAACTCTAGGTTAGGAAATGATTCGCTAACATGTTGCGCGGTAGTAGGGCTGACTTTTCCAAAGGGGTTGGCTGATGGAGCGACCAGCGGGATACCTAATTTTGTCAATAATTCCTGGGCTATAGGATGGGCAGGACATCTGATGGCGACAGTAGTCTGGCCACCCGTAATTAACGGGTCGATTTGATCGCGCTTGCAATGTAAGACAAGAGTTAGAGGGCCTGGCCAAAATTTTTTAATGAGTTGTTGCGCATAAACAGGAATGTCTTCAACCAGGGTACTGAGATCCCAGTTTTGTGGGACATGAACAATTAAGGGATGATTTAATGGTCTATCTTTCATCACAAAAACGGTTCTAATGGCCTTTTCATTATTAATAGGCGCGGCTAACCCATAGACAGTTTCTGTAGGTATGGCTACAGGTTTCCCTTCACGTAATTCATTGATCACCTGATCAATATTGGTGGTAATTAAAGGCATATACCAATCATAGATTTAAAAACCCCTTATTTTTACACAAATTGCAAGAGAAATCAGTATTTTTGCGTTTTCAATTTTACCCACATAGAATAACTATACTTAATATAAAGAGATCAGGAAATTTGTCGTGTTTCTTAATTTATTAGAAAAAACAGTGGATGGTTTTTTTGCCATCATTCCCAGGGATAAACCCTCGATGGAAGTCGTTAAGTCTGCTCGTTTGATTGCACATAGAGGCGCCCATAATCATGCACAGGGTATTATTGAAAATACACTTGCTGCATTTAATTTGGCAAAAAAATTGAACTGCTGGGGAATTGAATTTGACGTGCGCACAACAGCAGATAAAGTACTGGTGGTAAATCATGATGCTACTTTAAAGCGTCTCTGGAGCCATGATCGAACAATTGCTGACCTGAGTTTTAATGAACTAAGGACTCTGGCTCCTGATGTGCCCACGCTTAATGAGGTTGTTGCTGCCTATGGGAAGAGTATGCATTTGCTGATTGAGCTAAAAGCACCTTTTCAGGATGAGGATATTTTAGTAGAGGCTTTAAATGGGTTATCTGCTGGTGAAAACTACCATTTGTTAACTCTAGATTCTGCAATTTTTTATTCATTGTCGCAATTTCCTAAGGAAGCTCTTTTGCTGGTTGCATCACATTGTAATGTGCATCAATTTTGTAACGCCAGCTTAAATGAGAATTATGGTGGTGTACTAGGCCATTATTTTTTGATCAACAACAAAATAGTTAACCGATTCAAAGCAGCCGAAAAAATTGTCGGTGTGGGTATGGTAGATTCTAAATACAGCTTATACAGAGAATTAAATCGAGGAGTAAACTGGCTTTTTACCAACCGAGCAGATGAGTTGAATGCTTATTTGCGTCATTTTTAGCAAAGTAATAGAGTTCATATCCTTTTGTCTTTTAAAACGCCATCTTAAGTTCGGCTTGTAACTAATTGACCGGTTGCACAAGATATGTTCTGATAGCAATCAAATTTTAATTTCATTTTTATTAGCAAAACTAGGGGGGCTGTAAACAGACCCTAAAATGTAAGTAACGTTTTAAACGAAGATAATTTTGTTAAAAGGGATGTAGGATATGGGATGGGCGGATAGATTTTGGACGGCAACCAATTGGGTTTTAGATACAACGGTACATGCAGTGGCAGATACCATGAGCTATTGCGGTACACTGGCATGTACTCTTGGCGGAGCTGCCTATGCACTATCTAACGTGCTTCCTTTGCAGGAAGTCAATGCAGCATACTATGGGGGTGTGCATGCCGTTGGTAATTTTTCTCTAGGAATTAATATTACAAATTTGAATTATAATATTCCTGAATGGCTCCCATTCGCTTACAGTAACCAGGTAAATAATGATACTCCAGCATATAATCTGACGGATTACATCAGCTTAGGCATGGTTAGCTCGATGAGTACCATATGTATTGGTTCAGGCATTGTCTTAAAAACTTTAGGCGCCAATATTAATCACTGGCAAGAAAACAGGGAAGAACGACGTTTTTACACTCACCGTAAAGGAATTCAAATTAGCAATCCTCAGTTGAAAGAATACCTTTATGTGAGTGCTGAAGCGTTTAGCCGCTCGATATCTACAGTCATGCTCAGTAATGGAGTTACCGCAGCGATTCTCTATTTTTCAGGCAGAGTTTTCCCTGATTTCACGTACCCTCCTAATGGAGAGAAAGTACATGGAGAACATTATAATGGTGCAGTGATAACTCAACCTTTTAATGTAACAGTCGATTTAGGTGAGAGTAACTTTACCGTTCCTCTATATTTTGAAAATTTGAACGTTTTACTAAAAAAAGCAGTTGATACAACCGTAAACGCTACTTATGGTGGCGGTTTTTTCATTAAACCGAATGGAGCCACTCAAAATCCTTCTTTGGCTGTTACAGAGACAGTTTCTTCAACCGTGGGGATAAGCGCTTATCTGGCAAGTAATTTTTTTGCTACTAAATCCAGGGAAATGCATTCTGAAAGAATACACGATGCAGAAGCCAGTACGTACACCCTAATTGACCCTTGATGAATTAGCAGAGTAGAAACGAAAAGCCAATCTCATGATCCAAGAAGAGGGCTAACGCTCAATAATCGCCGCAACACCCATCCCTCCTGCAGTGCAGACACTTAGAAGAATGCGTCCTTGACCTTGATTAGCCAGTATTTTGGCTGCTGCACCAACTAAGCGCCCGCCTGTAGCCGCGAAGGGATGGCCAAGGGCAAGACTCCCTCCCTTAATGTTCATTTTTTGCGTATCAATACTTCCCAAAGGTTTCTTGAGGTTCAAAACTTTTTGGCAGTACTCAGCAGATTCCCAGGCTTTTAACGTGCAGAGTACCTGCCCGGCAAACGCTTCATGAATTTCATAATAATCAAAATCGTGTAATTGGAGTCGATTCCGTGCCAACAAACGTGCAACCGCAATGGTTGGCGCCATTAATAGGCCTGCGCCATGCACGAAATCTACTGCAGCCACTTCGCAGTCCGCAAAATAAGCGAGTGGTTCCAGGTGATGTTTTTTTGCCCATTCAGGGGTGCTTAATAAAACAACGGCGGCGCCATCAGTGAGTGGAGTCGAGTTTCCTGCAGTCAAACTGCTTTTATCTGATTTATCAAAAGAAGGTTTTAAAGCAGTTAGTTTTTCCAAAGATGTATCTTTGCGGGTGATGGTATCTCGTTTTAAGGACTCAAGAGGTGCAATCAAATCCTCATAAAATCCTTCATCATAGGCTTGTACGGCATTCTGATGTGAGCGAAGGGCCAATTCATCTTGATCCTTACGGGAAATTTCCCATTCTTTAACCATTAATTCACAATGTTCCCCCATGGATAAGTGTGTTCGCGGTTCACGTACCTCTGGGACTTCGGGCTTTAACATGCCTAACCGGAACTCCTTGAGCAGCTTCATTTTTTCCTTAAACCCTTTAGCATTTTGAAATTTGATTAAAAAATGGGTCAACCTTCTTTGGCCAATTAATGGAATATCTGAATTAGTATCTGTTCCTCCACCGATACCTACCGCGATTTGTCCACTGGCAATTTTTAGGGCGATAAGATTAACTGCTTCTAAACCCGTACCACAGGCACGTTGTATGGTTAATCCAGGAGTTTCAGGAGAAAGGGAGCTGCCTAAAACAGTTTCACGGGCCAGATTCCAATCAAAAGGATGATTCATGATTGCTCCTGCAATAAAATCACCTAATAACTCACCTTGGATCGTGTTTTTATTGATGAGATCAGCTAATGCCGCACCAAGCAAATCCTGATTGGACTTTCCTAAATAGTAGGTTTGTGATTTGACAAAAGGCGTACGGGAACTGCTAAGAATAGCTACTTTTTCTTTGAAGCTCATGTTAAGTCCTTTTTTTCATATAATTTCTAAGAGATTGACTAAAAAAACTGGGTTTCTTTAAAATTATAGTCTATCTTGTCATGAGTCATAACGGGATTTAGCCTAAGAAAAAAATTCCCCGGTACTTTCAAGTCAAGAATTAAAAACAAGGAGGCTTTTATGTATACCTTGTACTCATTGGGTACGCCTAATGGTATTAAACCGACAATTATGCTTCAAGAATTGTCTCAATCTTATACGATTAAATTAATTGATATTTCTAAAGGAGAACAGTTTAACCCGGAATTTTTAAAAATTTCACCGAATAATAAAATCCCGGTTTTATATGATTCACAAAAAGATTTTTATTTGTTTGAAAGTGTTGCCATATTGGAATACCTTGCAGAAAAGCATGGTAAATTTTTACCTGAATCATTGGTAGAGAAATACACGATTTTGCAATGGTGTTTTTTTCAAGCGGCACATATAGGTCCTATGTTTGGCCAATTAGGCCATTTTCACCGTGCAGCGGAAAAGGTTCCCTATGCACTGAAACGTTATGCAGATGAGAGCGATCGTTTGCTTGGTGTTATGGAAAAACAATTGACGCAATGTTCGTATATAGGCGGTGAGGATTATACTATTGCGGACATGGCAATTTGGCCTTGGATATACTGCTTTCAAATTTTTTATCAGCAAGCCATTGATGAGCAACGGTTTCCTCATTTATTGGAATGGTATCAACGAATCAGCGAACGTGCCGCAGTCAAAGCCGCTTTAAAGGCATATGGTTTGACTTTAGAAGGTAAAAAGGAATAAAGCACGGCCTATAGAACATCTTAAAAAATCCCCTCTCCAGATTAAGCAAACATATAGAGAGGGGAGGGAGATATGAATCATATTACAAGGTAGCTTCGTGTGATACTCTATCCTCTACGCTCCCATGAACGGGTACTTCTTGTTTTACTGCATAAAATCCATTTTTATGTAATAGCCCACCAACTGCAGTTACTTGGGGTGCTTGATCTGACGGGGTGCTCAGCATTTTAAGTGTGTCTATGTGTCCTTCTTGTACTATAAGGAGTTGTTTCAAGCGCTCTGTGGTGTTATCTAATTCTTTTTGCGTTAATACAAGCTTTCGTTCTGCCTCGCAAATACGATCGGCGATTAAAAGAAAACTCGCTTCTTTATTACTTATGAAGAGGTCTAGTTTTTCTTGAAACGCTCGGCGTTGTTCTTCATTGCCAATGGCAGCAGTTGATAATTGCGATATGGTACTGTGCAGCGTATCTATCATCGCTTTAGCTCGATTAAGATCTTCTCCAAGTTCTTTTCGTATCTTTTGGACTTCACCAACTTTTTCTGTTAGTTCCTTTTGACTGATGCCGTATGCTTCAGTAATACGATCTAATTTTTCTCGGTTTTGCTTTAAAAAGTCAACTTGCTGGGTCACGCCTTCTTTGAGTAAACCAGAGACGGCTTCTAATCCATCTTTGGTTTCACCTAACGCCGCGTTTACTTTGGATGTAGCCATAATTTCTCTGTCTATCGCATCAATTTGCTTGCTTATCTGCTCGATATGTTCTGCAAGCTGTGCATTTTCTTTGACAAATTTTTGAATTTCTACTGCTAATTGTTGGCGAATAATATCCAGGGCATTAATGGTCAATTCAAGAAGATCGGCCAAACCTAAAATACCTTTTTGCAAGCTTTCGACAGCGCTGGTACTGCATTTATGATGATCATCAAGAATGAGACCTCCGGCTGTATACGTAACGGCAGTAACACCACAAATGGCCAATAGAAAACCAATGTGTGCGATAATTCCAACAATTAACGTAGGAACCGTTAAGGCGACACCCCCAATAATTTTCTGCCAAAGAGGCAATTCACCCCAGTACTCTGCTGCACGCGAGAAAATACTTGGATTTTTTTCCATGCTTTTAACCGTTTCTTGCAGGCTTTTCCTGATTTCTGCGAATATTTCTTTGGTTATGGTAATTTTTTGGAGCTTGTCTTTTTCTGTATCGGAATTGATGTATTGTAACTTGCTTTGTATTTCTTCTATCGGTGTTTTTTGTAATTCTTCGAGTTCTGTTTCTTTGGGGGTATCAATCGTGATAAGCTGTTGAAGCTCTTCTTCATTGGTAGCCATGTGAATTCCTTTCTGTTGAACAATCTTCCTGTGACTACTATTTTTAACCAGAATAAGATAAAAAAACAAGGGAAAAATTTATCTTTTTGGGTAAATAACAACTTGACCCAGAAAATAAAAATTATTGAGTGAGTGCGAAAAAATTCGTTGGGTCGATTAGTTGGGCTTTTTTAGCCCAACTAAATCAATCTACTTACAAATAAGTAGGGCCAGTATAACCGGAGTCATGTTCCTCTTTAGAACTACAAGAAGAAGCGAGCTCGCTTACTTTAGCAAAACCGGTTGCAAGCGAACGAGTCGTCAAATAAGCAAAAGCTATTGGACCAGTTATAATGGTTAAGAGGGCAGCTGCAACGGTAACTACAGCGCACACAGCAGCAATAATACCTGCTTTCGCAGCAACCATGAGTGCATCATGTGCTTTTTCTTTTGACGCTTCGTGACCCTTGCGTAAACCATCTAAACTATAACCCGCGGCAAAAACTAAACTTCCAAGAGCAGTCAATGCAGCCCCAGCGGCAGTCAATGCTGCACCACATGTAACGAGACCAGAAGCTAAAGGCAAGCCTAATGGAGTTGCTGCGACAAGGCCAAATTCTTTTTTACTTGTATAGGGAGCGAAGAAGCCAGGCACAAAACTTTTTGCAGATTCAAAACTCTCACCCAGTTCTTTTTTTACACCCTGCCACATCATTGTTTTTTGTTCGGGAGTTCCAAAAACTAAATCCCAAAGTGAGCCTTCGGATTGCTCTTCTGTTTTACGTGATTGATGTCGTGTTGGTTCGTCATATCCATACTCGTCATATCCTTCATCTTCTCTTCTATCTCTGTTAAATTTTGATTCCATAGTGACACCCCTAGGGTTGTTTAAATTCGAGCCATGCTATTTAAAAAAAGGCTACAAGTCAAGTTGTGTTTATTTAATTTTTTGATTATTTTAGTGGCACTTAACAAACAAATGGTTTTTTATGACTTTTAGTATTGGCCAACGCTGGATAAGTAACACGGAAACACACCTCGGTTTAGGGATCATTATTGATTTGAATGGCAGGCAGGTGAGCTTGAGTTTCCCCGCTGCCGACGAGGAACGCATTTACTCTATAGACAGTGCTCCACTGAGCCGCATCGTTTATAAAGAAGGTGAAGAAATAACGACATCAAACCAACAAAAAATGTGTGTTGTCCATGTTGAAGAGCGCCAAGGGTTGTTTTTTTATACAGGAGTAGATGAAGCAGGTAATGAGTTGCAGATCAGTGAGCTTTCCCTGGATTGTTTTATCAAGCTAAATACCCCAGAACAGAGGCTCTTTAGTGGTTTGCTTGATAAGCTCAATACGTTTAAATTGCGCATAGATACCTTGCATCATGCCAGCAGATTACAGCAATCTGGAGTTAGAGGATTATTGGGTTCACGAACCAGTCATCTTAAGCATCAAGTGTACATAGCCAGTGAGGTAGCACAACGCCATGCTCCAAGAGTTTTGCTTGCAGATGAAGTAGGGCTTGGCAAGACCATAGAAGCAGGCATGATTATTCATTATCAGTTAGGTACCGGCCGTGCGCAGCGAATATTGATTGTGGTCCCGCAAACATTGATTCATCAATGGCTTGTTGAGATGATTCGACGTTTTAATTTGTATTTCTCAATCATCGATGCAGAACGCTATGAACTTTTGTACGAATTAGATGAAGAAGAAGGGTTGCAGCTCGGAACATCTCAAGAGAATCTTTTTGAAAACGAGCAATTGGTTTTATGCAGTTTGGATTTTCTAATGGAAAATGAAAAAGCATGCCAACAGGCGATGAGTAGTCAGTGGGATTTGCTTGTTGTCGATGAAGCACATCACTTACATTGGTCCGAAGAAGAAAAGAGTCCTGAGTATGAATGCATTGAAGAATTGGCGAAGCAAAGTAAAGGTTTATTGCTTTTGACTGCGACACCAGAGCAAGCAGGAATTGTCAGCCATTTTGCGCGCTTAAGATTGCTTGACCCCTCACGATTTTATAATTTTTCTGCATTTAAAAAAGAGGAAGAAGGGTACCAAAACATCAATAAACTCGTGCAAGAATTGATGGCTTATGAGGAACAAACATCGACTGATGCCTTGAGGGCGGAACATAAGGCTCAGTTGGAAGCTTATTTGGGCAAGATAACAGGTTTGAGCATGAAGCAGATCATTAAAGATCTATTGGATCGACACGGAACGGGACGCGTTCTATTTCGCAATACCCGTGCAGCGATTCAAGGCTTTCCTGAGCGACACGTGCATCCCTGTCCTTTGGAGTGTCCCGAGATTTATTCTTCTATGGAGGAACAAAAAGGTCAAAGGAAGCTTTATCCGGAACAACTCTTGAATAAAGAGATATGGCTTGAAAATGATCCTCGAGTGGCTTGGTTAGTCAATAAAATTAATGAACTGCACCCCAAAAAAGTTCTTATTATTTGTGCCAAGGCAAATACAGCGATTGCTTTAGATCAGCATTTAAAATTAAAGAGAGGAATTCGCAGCACCTCGTTTCATGAGGGGTTATCAATTATTGAACGTGATCGCTCTGCAGCTTATTTTGCGGAACAAGAAAATGGTGCCCAAGTGCTCGTTTGCTCTGAAATAGGGAGCGAAGGCCGAAACTTTCAATTTGCTCATCATTTGGTATTGTTTGATTTACCCTTAAATCCTGATTTGCTAGAGCAACGTATTGGTCGACTCGATCGCATAGGTCAGCGACATCCTATTGAAATTTATGTTCCTTATCTGTTGAATACCGTACAAGAGAAGTTGTTTCGGTGGTATCACGAGGGGATTAATTTATTTACCAGGAGTTGCTCTATTGGCTTTACACTTTATGAAGAATTTGAAAATGAATTACTGCCAATTCTTGATGCAGTCGATACAAAAAAGGGAGAGCTCGATAAACTAATTTTAGAAACAAAGGTACGTGCGGAACAGATTAATCAGGCACTTCATGAAGGTCGAGATCGGTTGTTGGAATTAAATTCCTGTAATGCACCTCAAGCGGAGGCATTAATTGCTGCCATAGAGGCAGAGGAAAATTTTTTGGAATTGGAAAATTATATGGCGCAAGTATTTCAAGAGTACGGTATTGACCATGAGTACCATTCTGAAGCTACGGAAATATTGCGCCCAACGGAGCACATGAAAATAAGTCATTTCCCAGGGTTAAAAGAAGACGGTGTTACTGTGACCTATTCCCGTCCTAAAGCACTGGTGCGTGAAGATGTTGAGTTCTTAAGCTGGGAACATCCTATGGTCAGCGAATGTATGGAAATGATCCTGGATTCCGAGTTGGGAAATGCGACTTTGGCTACAATTTCTATAAAAAGCATTAAGCCTGGAACATTATTTTTGGAATCATTCTTTACTGCACTTTGTGCCGCACCAAAAAATTTGCAATTAGATCGTTTCTTGCCGCTCACTCCGATTCGTGTGCTTATGGATGTTTCTGGAAAGAATCTTTCCAGCATTTTGGACTACAAACAATTGAATCAAATGTGTGAGCCTGTTAAACGTCATTTAGGTTATCCAATTATTCAGCAGATAGATGCTGATCTTGAGACCATGTTAACGCAGAGCAAAAAAGTAGCGGAAGGACAATTGCAAGAGATCATCAAACACGCTACAAACCAGATGAAAGAGAGCATTACTCATGAGGTGAATCGGCTTGAAGCTTTAAAAAGCATTAATCCATCGATACGAGAAGATGAGATTGCCTTTTATAAAAGACAGCTTATTGAAAGTGAAGAATTCATTCACAGTACTACTTTAAAGTTGCAAGCACTGCGAGTGGTTATTAATAAAGTCTAGGGTCTGTTTCCATTTCTACTCTCTTGGCCAAACTGTCCTGATTTTCTGCGCTGCTATGCTCACATACCTTATGTATGCGCGCTTCGGCACTCGAAAATCAGGCCATTTTGGCTCAAGCTGGTGTAAACAGACCCTAATGGCAACGAAGCAATTTGCCCCCAAAGGGAATTTTTTTGTAAGATGAAATGAGTCGAATGAATAGGTTTTATTCAGGGTATTTTTGTTTATAATCGTTCACAATAGACACGAATTTTTACTTTAGGGATGTATTCTCTTGCTTTATTGTGATGTATGGAAAATATAGTGTATTAATGATTTTGTTGTTTGCAGTATTTATTTTTTTACAGGATAAGTTGAGTAAGATGATCCGTTAAAAATTACTCACTTAATACATTCTTGAATTGTGTAGTTCAAAGGGAAGAGTCTATTCATGAATCAGCAGATAAAAAAAATTGTAACGGACCTTTTGCAATCAGCAGGAATTACTCCCAATGGAAATGAAGATTGGGACATTCAAATTAATAATGAAGAATTCTATCAGCGCGTTTTTAATGAGGGTTCCATAGCACTTGGTGAGTCCTACATGGATGGATGGTGGGACTGTAAAAGCCTCGACCAATTTTTTACCCGCATTCTCCAGGCCCAACTTGACCAAAAAGTTAAATCCAATAAGTGGATATGGCCGAAATTAATTTGGCTCAAACTGATTAACCGCCAATCGAAAAAGCGTGCTCTGGAAGTGGGTAGAAAACACTATGACCTGGGAAATGAATTATTTAAATCCATGCTCGATAGTCGCATGAATTACACGTGTGGCTATTGGAAAAATGCAAATGATCTGGACACTGCGCAATTAAATAAATTGGAGTTAAGCTGCCAGAAATTAAAACTTGAGCCAGGGATGCACATATTGGATATCGGTTGTGGTTTTGGTGCTTTTGCAAAATATGCTGCGGAACATTATGGAGTCAGTGTTGTTGGAATCACTATATCCAAAGAACAGTTTGACTATGCAAAACAAAATTGTGCTGGTTTACCTATAGAAATTCGCTTTCAGGATTATCGCGATATTCATGAACAATTTGATTGCGTCGTTTCTTTAGGGATGTTCGAGCATGTGGGATATCGAAACTATCGCACTTACATGCAAAAAGTTCGTGACTCCCTCAAAGGCAATGGTTTATTTCTGCTACATACTATTGGTGGAAATATAACTACAAAAGCAGCAGATCCCTGGATTAACAAATATATTTTTCCTAACGGTATGATTCCCTCCATGGAACAAATCAGCCAAGCCTCGGAAGGATTATTTATTATGGAAAACTGGGCTAACTTCGGGGCATATTATGATCATACTTTAATGGCGTGGAATGAGCATTTTGAACAAAATTGGGAATATTTAAAACAGCAATACGATCAGCGGTTTTATCGGATGTGGCGCTATTATTTATTAGCATGTGCAGGCACTTTTCGTTCACGTTCGAACCAGTTATGGCAAATTGTTTTTTCCAAAAATGGTATTCCAGGAGGATATCAGGAGCCTTTGTTTACAGGAATAAAAAAAAGAGGATCTGAAAGCAAAAATGCGATATCGAATTTCGAATTATCTTAATCTCGATCATCATAGTAATGTAGCCTGGGTGCAGGCGAAGCCGTAACCTGGGTTATGCTTCGCTTCACCCAGGCTACATGTATCGATTTGCAACAAATTGAGCTAGTGCTTCTTGGCAAAAACCATACGCAAATGAGCGCTGATTGTCTCGATTGCATTACGACATGCTGGGGTATCAGCAAGATCATTTAGCATAAGAAAATCATGAATTGTGCCGTGATGACGAAGTCCGGTGACCGGCACACCTGCTGCATTAAGCTTGTGTTCGTAGGCTTCGCCTTCATCGCGCAATACATCACACTCACCGTTGATCACCAGTGCAGGTGGTAATCCTTTGAGTTCATCAATCGTCGCTTGCAAAGGACAGGCAGTTATTTCTTTTCTTTTTGCTTTGTCAGGTAAATAATTGTCCCAAAACCATTGCATTGCTTTTTTGGTTAACCAGGGGCCGTCAGCGAACTCTTTATAAGAAGCATTTTCAAAATTGGCATCAGTCACAGGGTAAATAAGTACTTGATAATCAATTTTGGGACCGCCACGCTTTTTGGCAAGGAGGGTCATGACTGCTGCCATGTTTCCGCCAACGCTATCGCCAGCAACTGCTAAACGAGAAGAATCGAGGTTCAATTCTTTACCATGCTCTGCAATGTATTTCAATGCAGTATAATCTTCTTCAATTTGAGTTGGGTATTGCGCCTCTGGAGCCAAAGAGTAATTGACAAATATGATCGCTGCATGAGCACCTACAGCAAGCTCACGAACAAGACGACCATGAGTTTGCCAATCACCAAAAACCCAACCCGCGCCATGATAGAACATGACTACCGGTAGTTTTTCTTTTGCGCCTTTGGGACGAACAATGCGAAGGTCTAGTTTACCTTTAGCGTGTTGAATAGTACGATCTTCAATATCCACATCAGTTTTTTCTTTTCCTCTGGGTAATTCTTGTAATTTGTCAAAAATGGCCCTACCTTCTTTTACTGGAAGATCATAAATTGGTTTACCACCCGCTTTCTTGATTTTTTCAACGAAAGCCCAGGTTTTTGGTTCTATACGTTTACTTAGATCCATTTTACTAGTCCTCATGGTTGAAGTTTAAAAACACAATTTCATTCGTTCTTTATAGGAATATGAAACCAGCCGTCACTTTTATTAACAGGACAGAATAAGTATAGACAATTTGTAAATTTTTTGTTTTCTCGTAAAAAAGCCAAAAAAGTGACTTACTTAAGGCCTTATATTAGATAGAAAAAGTGAATTGGATCACAAATTGAAAGCAGACCGAAGCGATAAAGTACTTAACGGATGTAATGAATAAATAAGTAAAAGGAGCTTTATATCTTGAATAAATTCAAGAATGAGGCGTAGCCTGGTTGCTTGCAACTGTCTCTTGATCACATCTCTGCCTACGCCCCGCGGCTTGACCCTGAGAGTTCCTCACAAAATTTAACCAGGTAGAATGTCATTTGTTGCCCGTCATCCCTGCGTAGGCAGGGATCCATCCATCAAAAATAGTTCATCGCACAAATTAAGCCATGGAGGATTGTTTTACTCAATTTTTTCCTTTTTTAATTTGTTTTTCCCGCGTACATTGTAAATGGATCCCTGCCTACGCAGGGATGACAGCCTTTTAAATATCACCGTAAACTATAGAATAGGTTTCCTGGTTAAATTTTGTGAGGAACTCTCAGGGCTTGACCGCGGGGTCCAGTGTTTTAGCGAAAATCTCCTGGATCCTGCGGACAAGCCGCGGGACGTCGGAATAGATCTGGACTGGTTTTTCAGCGATGTGTAGACGATTCAGTTGCAAGCAACCAGGCTACTTACTTGCTGCGGAGCTACCTGAACTTTTGTTATCCATTTCCTACGGGAAAAGAGCTATTTTCGGTGTTTCTGTAATCAGGGAAAGAACAGTGCATGTGCGCAATCTTCCAGACTCCCTCCTCTCTTTCGATGGTTAACGTGCCACGCAAATGTTCAAATAAATGTTCTTCACCTTCGATGGTAATTCGTGCATGACATACTGCTGCAGCCCACCACGCATCATCAGGAGTCGGAACAAAGCGAATTATTTCTATTTTACCTTGCTCTGATTGGCTCCAATCCCTTCGTAGTTGCTCTTCCATTTCAGTTAAGCCGACGCGATATTCATCGAGTCCAGAGCCCCAAACATTTGTATTTTGAGTAAAAAGGTTGAGCAAAAACGGCAAGTTCCGTTGCTCATATCCCTCACAAAATTGTTTAAAAAGTTGTTCTGCGGGTTTTTTTTCTGGGACTTTCATGGACTTCTCCTGAGTAAATAAAATGTTCGATGAAGTATAGAAAGAAGAAAAAAAACTGTCTGTCCGTAATGAACACGGACAAATGAGTTAAAATTAAGGTTCTATAATGCCGAGCATAAATACATCATACGTTCCATTTCCATCCTTGAAGAAAATCCTGTGCGTTGTTTAATACGTAACATGTAGGTATCAATGGTCCGCGGAGAAAGTTCAAGTATCTGCGCAATTTGTTTGTGAGTTGCACCCTGTAGCAAGAGTCTGAGACATGTTATTTCTTGAGCAGTGAGGTATGTGTTTCCGTTTTTTCCAGTAACATAAATTCTGCCTTGAGTCAGACAAATCTCTTTATAATTCACATCACGATATGCTTCGGGCAAAGTGACAGGGTTTTTATTGAGCACCTGGATTAAATCTTTATTTTGCAGATCAAAATCAAAAATAAATTGCTCGATGGCTTTAAATTTATTGAGATAAAAGGAACCCGGATTTGGGTGCTCATAGGGTAGGGCTACAGCAATCATGTCGTAATAATTTTTACTACGACGGACTAAAGTGAGTCCATTATGCAAATTAAATTTTTCGCGGGCAATTTGCACCGGCATACTGGGTAATTCCTCATCCCAAAGAAACCAGTATGAATGGTTGTTTTCATGCTCATTTTCAAAGGAAGAAAAAACAACCGGTTCATTATCAATTTGTTGGAAATATTCAAAGAGGCCTGTATTGTTCGTCAGACAATTAATCGAACCATCTGCAAAACAGCGTAAATATTGAAAATAACTAAAACCGTATGCATCCAATAAATTTTTACTTACTTCCTGGATTTTATTTTTTAATAAAAATATGGGATGGTTTAAATCAATTTTTAATGACATGCCACTAAAGCAACCTGGATATGTTGGATGCTATTTTGTCAGTATTTTTATTATTGATCAAATTGAATTGTATTGTTTCATTGTGTTTGGTCTGATATGATTGTGCAAAAAGTTGCCTACTTTTAAAGCAGAATCAACTGAACATCAGAGGAGACTATTGATGAGTAAAGCAAAAATTAATTCAGAAGTGCCGCAGAAATTTATTCCAGTAGGCCTCAAACGTCAGATATCAGTTGCCTATACCTCGCCAGACGGTCGACTTACTTCCGATGACCCTAATTCTTATGTAGGAGATGAGCGTGTCGCTTACCAAGACGCGCTACTAAGCCAACATCCGAACTCAGGTTATGCCGATGGAATTTTAGAAGCACGACAAAAAAAGCCTGGTTTTTTTGCTCCTCAAAAGAAAGAAGTTAGTGCGGATAGTGAACCCTCCGCGCCTACGTGCTCATCATAATTTAGTAAAAATTGAACGACTAGGGTCTGTTTATATTTGGCTAGCTCAAGTCATTTTGGCCAAGATAGTAGAAATGTAAACAGACCCTAAATACCTCTCTGTTCTTGAGAGGTATTTTAAGTGATTGCTTCTCCATAGAAATGGTCATTGAAAAAGTAAACTTAACAAGGATGTAAATGGATACAGTCAAGCCTGTAACCCCACAAGAAGTGCTCCATGAATTAATCCAGCCTACTGGTTTTTTTCCAAATAATTTGCGTTATCCCTTATTGCTTTACAAGCAAACGTTGGTCATAACCAATCAATCTCCACCCGCTATTCAGGATTTGTTATTGCGAAATCATTGGGGTAAATCGTGGGTTGATTCGATTTACGACTATCATCACTATCACAGTACCACTCATGAAGTATTAGTTATGATTGAAGGAAAAGGTACAGTCCAATTTGGAGGAGATAAAGGCAAAATTTATGATGTTGAGGAGGGAGATGTAGTGATCATTCCTGCGGGAGTGGCGCATAAAAGCCTGAGTTTATCTAAGGGTTTTAAGTGCATTGGCGCTTATCCATGGGATGCTGATTTTGATATGAATTATGGGAAAGCAGAAGAGCATCCGCATGTTGATGAGCAAATTAAAAATTCCGGATTACCCCAAAGTGATCCCGTGTTTGGAGAACATGGATTATTATTTGATTATTGGAAATAGAACTCTAAAACAGTAGGTTAATCGTTCTTTGTTTTCCAATTTATTTTAAATTATTAGCATTTCATGGAGTTTGTTTATGTCTGTAGCTTCAATAAGAAAAGTTTATAATATCTACGCTTCATTCTACGATTTTGTGTTTGGTTCCATTTTTAATCCTGGGCGCTCTTTATGTACAGAAATAGTTAATAAGGCTGCTAAGCAACATGCTACCGTACTTGAAATTGGTATTGGTACGGGTTTGTCTTTGCCGCTTTATCGTGCTGATTTGCAGATTACCGGAATCGATATTTCTGAAAAAATGTTGGAAAAGGCAGAAGAGCAGGTAGTAAAAAATAAACTGGAAGAGCGGGTGCAGTTAAAGGTTATGGATGCCGCTCATTTAGAGTTTCCTGATAACAGTTTTGATTTTATTGTTGCCATGTATGTGGCCTCGGTGGTTCCTGATGTGCATGCTTTTCTTCAGGAGTTAACGCGCGTTGCCAAGCCTACAGCACAAATTATATTTGTGAACCATTTTGCTTCCGAACATCCAGTAATTCGCTTTTTTGAGAAAACATTTGCGCGTGTTAATGAACTCGTAGGTTTTAAATCCGATTTTTCTGTGCACTCAATTCTTGATTACAAAGCACTAAAGTTGTTGGATTCTCGAAAAACCAATCTATTTGGTTATTGGAAATTATTGCATTGTCGAATTCAAAAAGATGAAGCATCTCCATCATAAAAAGAAAAGATTAGTTTTTCTTCGCTTTTGTTTCTGCCTGGAGGAATGTGCGCAACACCTGCGCCATTCGTCCATGATGACGTTCGCTAGTATACCATCCCGGGCATTGAGTTAAGCGAAAAAAACTTAAGCAATATTTGATAGGGCTTAAGCGTTTTGCTAATGCAAAAGCATCCCGCAATCGTTCTTGAGATTCGAAAGCATGCCAGTAATGCAAATAAGTATCACGTAATATACTATAAATTTCATTTTGCTCTTTTATGTGATGAGTACGCATCATATTCATCAAAAAAGAAATTAGAGAAAAAAAAGGATGAGAAATGACACTTTCACCCCAATCAATAATTGTGAGATGTTGCGCCTGATACACTATATTATTCTCATGAAAATCACTGTGCTCAATTGTTTCAGGAATAGAGTATTGGGCAAGATGCTGACAAAGCGCAGTAACCCTGGGATGCAAAGAAATAAGTTGATGTATTTCATTTGCGGTTAAACCATCATGGTTTAAAAACTCAGACTCATGTAACAATTTTAAATAGAGATCCGGTAGATTCGCCAAACGCCAATCAGGAATTCCAAGTGCCAACAGAGAATCAATTTGACTTATAAGACCTGTTTGGATCTGGACATAAGATTTAAGTGCTTCTTTTGCCAAATCAATTTGATAATGAACTGCAAAAACTTCTCTAAGTGGTGTGCCTCTATCGCTCATTAGAAAACAGCGTAAACAGGGATTGTTACTGAGTACTTCAGGTACTAACGACGGGAAAAAACTCCGTAGGTAGAGTAATAAATTAGGCTCAATCGCAAATGCTTCGGGTATTTGTTTCAAATACAAATAGCCTTTGGCCGTGTCTATTTGATACACCTTGGCCCATGCTGTGTTCTGAATGAGTTTAAGTGGTCCTTGCAGGGAATAATCTTGTTGATTCAGATAATTTTGCGCCCAAAGAAGCACTGAGTTATTTTCTGCATTCATAGAGAATGGTTTCATCCTGTTTACCTGGAGACGCAGCTCTATCAAATGCTTTAATCAAGCGAATTTCTCTAAAGCCGGTTTCATAAAGCACATCGAATAAAAAAGATGGATCGTCATAAAGACGAATTTTATATTCCTCGATTTCGGTTTTTATGAGCTGATTTGCCTCAATTAACTCGTATTTACCAATGGAGTAACAAACGGTTTCTTCAAGCATGGCCAATTGACTCAGCAAAATCATTTGCCCATCGTCACGGTACCAACGTGAGCCACGCCAAATGCCTAACTCTTTAGGAACGGCATTTAGGGTTTCGGTTTCAAATACAAAAACACCATCGTCTTTTAAATGATGATAAATCATTTTTAATGCGTGTTTTACCGCTGCCAAGTCAACGATCAGGCCAAACGAACCACTAGGAATAAAGATTAATCCATATTGCTTTGCCTGGCTGAGCGCTTCAAGATACCCATGCCAGACGACAGGATTTAGCTGGTGTGCTTTTGCTTTGGCATGCAGCGCATCCAACATCGATTGACTGGCATCAAACCCCTCGATGGCAAATCCTTCTTTCAGCATAGGAAGAAGAAAACGCCCTGTACCACACATGGGCTCTAAAATAGGCCCATCTGTTTCTCTTGCATAACTTAAATAAAAATTCCAAGCATCTGATGGCGGAAGTGGTTTACTCAGATCATAGACTTGGGTACATAAACTTAAATACGTATCCACAGATTTTTTGGACATAGGCGCACAACCTTCATTAGAATGTAAACAGACTCTGATTTTATCCGCTGTTTTTCTCTTTTTTTATTGATATTATCTGTTATGAATGATCAATGCCAATATGTTTTTTGCCTATATACCGAGACACAACAAATGAACTCCCTTCCCATGCATATACGCTTAATGAATCAAGAGGACATCGACTTAATCGTGAGGCAGTTTTCAGCCTACAATTGGCCAAAACCTAGAGCCACTTTTACTAACTATCTGCAGGAACAAGAAAACCAGGAACGACTCATTTGGGTCGCTTTTTATGAAACGAATTTTGCAGGATATATTACCTTGAAATGGCAATCATCCTATCCATCATTTAGCGAGCAAAAAATTCCTGAAATTATGGATTTGAATGTCTTACCCCCTTATCGGAATAAAGGAATTGCTACGGCACTTCTTGACTGTGCAGAAGCCGAAGCATTTAAAAAAAATCCTGTACTTGGAATCGGTGTAGGGTTGTATGCAGATTATGGTCAGGCCCAGAGGCTTTATGTGCAACGAGGTTATATTCCCAATGGCTTGGGAATCACCTATGATTATAAAATTGCTGATCCGGGTTCTATGGTGTGTCTGGATGATGACTTAATTTTGTGGTTTACAAAGCGTTCTTCTTAGGAGGAGGTATTGTGTCGCAAAAAACATTAGTTTTTTTACCCGGGGTTTTATCGGATCATCGAGTATGGTCTTATCAAATAAATCATTTGCAAGACCTCGTAAAATGTCAGATTATCCCCCTCATCCACGGGAATTCCACTGAAGATTTACTTCAAAGTGTTTTAAACTCGGTTGAAGGCACATTTTTCCTGGCAGGCCATTCTATGGGGGGATGGTTAGCCTTGGAGCTTGCCAGGAAAGCTCCCGAGCGCATTTTGAAATTATGTTTAGTAAATACTTCCGCCCAGCAAGACTCCAAAGAAAAGCATCAAAGAAGAATGGAAATGATACGAAAAGTAGAGCAGGGAAATTTTCAAATTGTTGCTGAAACGCTTGCGGATCTCTATGTGTACGATAACCGTGTCAAAAACGAAGTGCTTTCTATGTTCTTAAATGTTGGCCAACAGATATTCCTCACCCAACAAAAAATTCTATTAGCTCGCCGTGAATGTCTTTCTTTTCTTTCCTCACTTGCAATGCCTACTTTAATTATTCATGCGCGCGAAGATAAAGTTTTTTCTCTGGCCGTTCATGAAGAGTTGGCAGACAATATCCCCGATTCCAAGTTAGCAATTATTGAGGATTCTGGCCATATGTCGCCCATGGAATCGCCACAAGCGGTAACCGCATTATTACGATTTTGGCTTGATTACTTTTGATAAGCTCCATTTCTACTATCTTGGCCAAACTGCCCTGATTTTCTGTGCTCCGATGCTCACATACTTCATGTATGCTGCGCTTCGGTGCTCGAAAATCAGGTCATTTTGACTCAAGCTAGCGAAATGTATTCAGACTCTAATCTTCATAGTCATTTAGGTCAAAGGCTTCTTGCAGGTTTTCCAGCTGTTCTTCAACGACGGTCAATTTTTCAAAGCTGGCAATGTGAAACAAAGCCTGTCCTGAATGCACAAGCGGCAACATATTTTCACCAATAATAATTCCGGAAAGTGGTGATTTTAATTTGTATTCTTCGGTACTGGTTGGATTAGCTATAACCGCAATCACTTGTCCCTTACTCACTCGATTTCCGGATTTTTTAATGTGTCTTAAGATTCCGCTTATAGGCGCTCTTATCCAATAACTGTTTCTAGAAATAGTGGGGGTGAATTTTTTTACTCCGTATCCGCTTAGTTTAATCATTCCCAATGCCCCCATGACACTCAAAATACCATTAATCCCTGTTCTGATTGAGAATTCATCAAAGCGCAAAGATTCGCCTCCTTCATAAACCAAAATAGGGATACCTTGTTCATTGGCATATTCTCGCATTGAGCCGTCTCTAAAGGTCGAATGCAGGATCACTGGCACGTTAAAAGCACGGGCTAAGTCTTCGATGCCTGGCATATCAAGGTTTACTCTGATCTGAGGTAAATTAAAACGATGGTTTGAGCCGGTGTGCAAATCAATAGCGTGGGTTGATTGGGATAAAATTTGATTGCTAATAATTTCTGCAAGAATGGATGCAAGTGATCCATTCGAACTGCCAGGAAATGATCGGTTTAAGTCCCTTCGATCCATTAAATATCGTTCTTGATATAAAAAACCGTATACATTAACAATGGGAATTGCAATGACATTTCCAATGATATTTTTTAGCCCCTTTTTTTTCAAAAAGCGCCTGATGATCTCAACACCATTGATTTCATCGCCATGAATGGCCGCGGTAATACATAAGGTAGGCCCTTCCTCCACGCCATTAATAACATGAATGGGCAAACTAATTGGCGTCCAGTCATATAATTTGGGCATAGGCAATAAAACAGTTTTACGTTCTCCGGGTTTGATTTTCACATCACCAATTACAACGGGTGCCTTGCTACTCATTCTTACTACTTCCTTAAATAAGGTTATATAACAAGTGTAGCTTGAATTGAGACAGATAGAATAAAATACTCTTCTATGACTTCAGGACGTGAACATTTTCCTGAGGATAATTACTTTAAAGTCATAACTTATTGTCCTGTTCTAGCAAACGAAGTTTCTGAGAACTTAGATCTCTATTGAACTATAATCGAATATATACCCCACAGGGTTATAAATATGGATATTACTGAAATAAAATCTTTTCTTGCAGTTATTGAATACCGCTCGTTCACACTTGCTGCTAAGAGGGCGCATATTACTCAGTCAGCAATGAACAAGCGAATGCAAAAAATCGAAAATGAACTCGGTATGCGTTTGTTTATTGTAGATGGTTCAAAGATAACCTTGACGGATGCCGCGAACCATTTTATTCCCTATGCAAGGCAAATGTTAGCGGCATATAATGATACGGTCATGTCATTTAAGAACGAGGCTCAGGCGTTTCAACATCACTTAGTGATTGGCGCTTCCGTATTTGTTTCTCATTATATCTTACCCAAATTTTTAAATTATCTGAAAACAGTAAATTCGCCTGTCCAACTCCATATCAAAACAATTGGGGAGAATGATATTGAGGAACGTTTAAACTATGGGACAGTAGACCTCGTCATTTGTCCTGAGCGCGAACTTTCTGCAAAATTATTTACTAAAATCCAATTATGGGAAGAAAAATACTATTTGGTAGTAGACGCCAATCATGAATTATTGCAAATCAATGAGCAACCAACGCTTGCTGATCTGGCACATTTTCCAGCGATTTTTACTGAACGCGGGACTGCAGTTCGTGAGAAGGTGGAAACGCTTTTTCAAGAGAATCAATTAAATTTAAATTTAGGTCTTGAGATTAACACAATGGATGCTATTAAGGCTCTAGTAGAATATGGTTTAGGTTGGAGTATTTTACCTAATAAATTAATTTCTAAACAGTTAAAAATCCTAAATAGTGATGCAATCAATGTACTCATTCCTTTCAATGCGTATTTTCTTAAAAAAAGAGCAGAAGATCGTGGAATTAATAACTTGTTACATTTCTTTGATAAATGGCAATACCCCAATCCAAAAGAAGAAAAGATTTTGTGGAAATAACTCCATTCTCTTTAATTGATAAAAGTATTCGGTAAAATGTCGGATTAAAAGTTGCCTATACCTGCTGAGTGAGAACCATGAGTCTTTTTTTAGAAACAAAAAACTTAATCATTAATGCGCCTGTATTGGCAGATTTTAATAATTTATATGCTTTACAATCCGATGCTGAGGTAATGAAATATATTGGTCAGGGAGTACGCACACACGCTGAGGTAATGACGGGTTTAGAGAAAGCAATGACGCACTATGAAAAATATAATTTTAGTCTTGGCTGCGTATTTGAAAAAGAAAGCGGGATATTTGTTGGTCGAGCAGGGTTAATTTATCTTGCTTATGATGACAGTCAGCCTGATATTGAAGTGGGCTATGCGTTGGCTAAAACATCCTGGAATAAAGGTTATGGTATGGAGCTTGCAAAAGCCCTTATTCATTGGGGATTTGAGCACTTACCAGTTAAAAAACTTGTTGGCGTTATTCATCCGGACAATGAGCGCTCTCGCAAGGTATTGGAAAAAGCACGAATGAATTACGTAGGTCGTACGAAGTACTGGAATAATGAAGTAGCAATGTACGAAATTCATAAGTCATGTATTGATTACAATAACATTAAACTTATTCCTGCGACTTTAGAAGATTATCCCGCCATTCAAAGTCTAGGTAGGTTTTATGTATATGACATGAGTGAATATCTCGGTAACCAAGAAGGCTGGGAAATCCCAGAGGATGGTTTGTATGAGTGCATCGATTTTAAAAAATATTGGGAGGATAAAAACTCATTCCCATTTGTAGTACGTTATGAAAACGAACTGGCCGGTTTTGTCATAGTGGATAAAAAGGGAAGTGAGCCTGGAATTGACTTTAATATGGCGCAATTTTTTGTTGTACGAAAATTCAAAAATAAAGGTATTGGCCGATATATTGCAGAGCAATGTTTTAAGAAATTTCCTGGTACCTGGGAGGTAATGGTTATACCTGGTAATGAAGGCGCTTATCGATTCTGGAGAGCAACGATGAAACATTATTGTGGGAATAACTTTATCGAATATACCCGTGACATCGCGCATTTAAACAACAGTAAGAAAAATATCTTTAGATTTAATTGCCAAATTTAATTTATGTTTTGCGCAGGGGATTATTTAAATGAAAAAACTAAAGCAAAACATAACCAATATATATGGGGCAAGGGGTGAACATTGGCTTGCTCATTTGCCAGCTACTATTACAACACTTACAGACTATTGGAACTTAAGGGAGGTAATTCCTGTTCCCAATATGACATTCAATTATGTTGCCAAAGCAATTTTAGAGGGTGATCAGCCTGTCGTTTTAAAAATTAGCTATGACAAAAAAAGTATTGAAAATGAAAAACAGGCTTTGATCAATCTTGACGCTCAAGGCTCAATTAAGCTTATTGATTATAACAGTAAATATAATGCGTTATTAGTACAACAAGCCATTCCTGGCTTTACACTTAAGTCCTTATATCCTGCTCAAATCGATTATGTGATGGACTGTTACGTGCAGACCATGCAAAAACTTCATAATAAGCATTTACTTAAAAAACAAAATTATCATCATATTGCGGATTGGCTAAAAGCACTTGATGCACCTGCATCGGAACAAATCCCTCTATCTATATTAAATAGAGCGATTGATTTGAGAAATAAATTGCTCTCGTCAATAAAGTCACCTGTTTTTCTACATGGTGATTTGCATCATGACAACATCCTAAAACATGGCAATGAATGGTTAGCTATTGATCCTAAAGGTGTAGTTGGTGAGGCAGAATTTGAAATTGCAGCTTTTGATTTCATGTACATTACTGAGCTTGCAACTACAGTTAATGTAAAAAAAATATTTGCGGAGCGAATTGACTTGCTGGCACATAAATCAAATCTTGATGCCCAACGAATCAAGGATTGGGTGTTTGTGCGATTGGTTTTGATGGCAGTCTGGTTAATTGAAGATAACGATGACCCAAGCTGGGCCATAAAACTTGCTGCGCTCTTGTTGAGCGATGAAACGGGTATATAAATATTCGTTTTCAATACAGAGATAAGGTTAACTTTTAACCGTGCGGTTGTATTAATATGCAGAAATGGAATCAAGATTTGACGCCATTTTTTTTCTACGAACAAAGTTGACTTTTTTTGACCACTCTGGTTTACTGATTTTGACTCAACTGATTCAATGTTAAGTCAAGAAGTAAAAAGAAGGATACAATTGCTTAGAATATTGCTATTAGAAAGTAAAACCTGACTTGTTGCATGTTCAAACTTATATCAAAAAAAACAAAAATCAAGCGTGTTATCTTGTATACAAGGAACATTTTAATCTGATACCGCTCGAAGCTGTTGTGCCTACGGAATGTACCCTACTGTATTCTATAAATTAGAGTGAGATCTTAATAACTAGTTCATTAAGTTTTTAAGAAGGATCGCGGTTGAAAATAGAGTATAAGTACCAATTAAGGATAGAAAGATGTTTTTAAAATTATTTAGGTCCTACTCCCCTTCATTAATTAAAGAAGTCCATGCCGCACATAAACCCAATCTCTTTTCAGGTTCCATTTCTGGAAGCAGGTGGCGGCATAAAAGCATGGCACAAACATTAGATTGGGTTACCGATACGCATAAAGCGATGGAATTACAAAAACAGGCACAATTAAATTTAAGTCAATGGAACAAGAAAAAGATATGTTTACCAAAGTCAGTTGAAGTACTTCATAAAGATTGGGGGGTTGCAACACTCGAAGCAACCCAAAAACATGGTGTGCCTTATTCCGTGCTTAATATGGCAAATTCAGTTTTCCCTGGGGGCGCCGCTTTGGAAGGAGGAAGTGCCCAAGAAGAAAATATGTGGCATCGAAGTACCTGTGCTCAGTCTTTACTGGACAAAACCGTTTATCTAGATAAAGACTCTAAGACATTTCGCTACAATGAAACGACAAGAAAGTTGTTAGAAGCCAAGTTAAAAATGACCGATGAGGAACGTGAGGCCGTAAGAAAACACCGAGGAGAAACAGACTCTATAGTTTATAAAGTATTATTTAACAAAGAACCCAGGGTATGTTTCCGTGGGCCAGAAGTAAAACTTATCACCAGTGGTTTCGATGACTTTACATCAAATAAATCGCTACCTGATAGCGGACTGAGTTATACTTTTCTTTCCCAATCCGATATTTTTCCATTCTATGAATTAAGATCAGCTGCTCCAGAGCTTTCTTCTGAGCCTCATACATTGGATCCCGAAACCCTGGAGCACTATAGGGCAGATGTGCGACAACGTATTGCGGCCCAACTCGATACCTTAATCCTTGAAGGAAAACGTAATGTCATTTTAGGTGCTTGGGGGTGTGGGGAATTTAAAAATGATCCAAAAATAGTGGCACCGATATATAGGGAAGAAATTGAAAAACGAGCCCATTTTTTCGACCATATTGTATTCCCCATATTGAACACGGGTTTACATGACAACCATGGTATTTTTGCTCAACACCTCGACGGTATGAAGCTTGGAAATACACCTGTTATTGATAGGACTCTTAACCTCATGTAAATGCATCATTCAGTGCACACTAAAAATTGATTTAACCGCTTGTTTCGGTAGGTTGGGAGTATCGTAAGACCCCCCTAATTTTTTTGTCCTATGTGTGTAAGTTGGGCCAAGGCCCAACCTACAGTTCTGCATAAATTTTTTCTTTATGCTTTAAACTTTGGATTGCATAATAGTTCAAATATTTTTTCGCATTTTTGATTTCAAGCTCTTCACCAAGAAAAATAGCCATAAAGAAAATAAAAAAGTAACCCGATCCTGAATAAAATAACAATGAATCAGATAAGTTTCCTATCATGTAGGGGAGTAGCATGGCGAAAGCTAGAATCTTCATTTCATCTAATTTTCTGCATGCTTGAATCAAACAGAAAAAAAAGTACATCAATGCTCCAAAACCTACTAAGCCAAATTCGCACGCTACCAGCCAGTATTGACTGTGGGGTTCCAAGAGGTTCCATGTCCAGAATTTTATGGGTCTGTCTTTGTTAAAATAATAAGTAAAACTGGCTGTACCATTTCCTAATAGTGGGTGTTGATTAAACAATTGATGGGCATAATCATGAAGCTGTAAACGAACACCTATATCCGTATCCCGTTTATTATTCTGGTATTCCTTAAGTTGCTGCCCAATACCGTTAACACGTGCTCTCATCACAGGGCTTGTCAAATAACTGGCAGAAAAAAATGTGCTAATGAGGATAATGCCTACTATTGCCTGTCGCCAAGAACATAACTGTATGACTAAAAGGAACATGAGTAATAAATAGATGATATAACCCGTCCGACTAGCGCTCACAAAAAAAACTTGATAAGTAAAAATAATGCCGAGCAGAGCATAGGCAAAACGTGCTGGTTTTGGATAACGGTAACTGTATAAAAAGGATATATAAGCTGCAAAAGCGACCATCAAACTCGTCATGATGTGATTACGAAAGATGCTATCTGCATTCGTAGTAATGAATTGTAAATAACCATGAAATTTGAGCATGGATACACTACAAATAATAATCATGGCGACTAAAAAAGCATGAATACTAAGCTGTCTGGTCGTTGCATTTTGGAATCCAACTACAAAAATAGGTAAGTAGAGCAATTTACTATATTTTTCAATAGCTAGTGTTTTTTGTTCAAAGCTTGCAGGACTCCATAAACAAGAAATAACCGCGATGCAAAATAAAAGTAATAAAGCTTTGCACCAGGGAGTAGAAAAAAGAGATTTTAAGTCGGATATAAATCCAGGTGTAAATAAAATAGTTCCTACAGATAGGACCAGGAAAACACTCTTTGCTGCAGAGCTTATCGGAAATAGAAGCAAGGTTCCAATGAGAAAAAATTGAACCCAGGAAGGTATAGGAGCAAAGAGTGACCATCTAAGTAGATATGACAATGAGTTATCTCCAGAAATATTTCTCCTCATTATGAAGATCAGCGAATTGATGTCAATAAGGGGATGTTTTCTTTCCAAATTTTAAATCAAATCATTTGGATCAATAAATCTTAACTTGCAAGGAAAATCATGTAGAATTGAAAGCGAAAGCGGGGTAAATAATCAGTTTTAGGTTTTTGTATTCTTCTATGAGCGCTACTTAAAATGTCTAAATTAAAAATCTGTTACATACTTTCTACTACAGAAGGTGGCACTTGGGCTTTTGAGCAGCTACGTGAGCTTCGCGATAAGTATCATTTTGAGGTTTCGGTTGTTTTAAGTGGTCAAACAGGCACTCTTGTAGAACGCTTCAATGCAGAATCAATTCCTGTGTACGATGCGGATTTTGGTTTTATGAATCCTAAAGATATTCTTTATTTGCCTGGCAAAATTATTAAGTTAGTTAGGTTTCTGCGTCAAATGAGATTTGATGTGATACAAACCCATCTTTTTCCTTCTATGGTAATAGGCCGTATTGCAGGTTGGCTTGCCGATGTACCTCTGCGTTTTTCGATGATTGCAGGACCATTTCATCTGGAAGCGGAAACACCAAAATGGGTTGATAAAATAACCGCGTGGATGGATACAGCAATTATTCCCTCTTGCGAATTTACAAGGCAACTGTATCTGAATATGGGTATTTCAGAGAAGCGGCTTCACGTAATTTATTACGGGCCAGATGAGAAACGATTTGATATAGCTAAAATTTTTCCTTCAAATTTACGGCAAGAGCACAATTGGGGAAAAGATATTCCTTTAATTGGAATGGTTGCTTATTTTTACCCCAAATTAGGCTCCAATCGCTGGACCCCTCCTTTTTTGCATGAAAAGGCAATTAAAGGGCATAAAGATCTGATCCACGCAGCTCAAATTGTATTAAAGAAATTCCCGCACGCTAAATTTCTTTTAATAGGTAAAGGCTGGGGAGAAATGGGCGAAGAAGAAATGCGCTCCATGAAGTCTTTAGTTGAGCAGCTTGGTTTGCAAGAAAGTGTGATTTTTACAGGGCATCGTACTGATATTCCTAGTATTTATCGTGAGCTGGATATATCCATTCAAGCTTCTTTAAATGAAAATTTAGGTGGAACGATTGAGGCTCTTTTAATGGAATGCCCCACGGTAGTGACTCGGGTTGGTGGATTAGTAGATACAGTAATCGATGGGAAAACAGGAATACAGGTAAATGTTGCTGACCCTAATGATCTTGCAAAGGGTATTTTGCATTTACTATACGATCCAAACAAAGCTAGATTATTAGGAATGGCAGGCCGTACTTTAATGCTTGAGCGATTTACATTAAGTACTACGGTAAGAAATCTCAATAATTTATATAACCATTATCTAGACGGTCACAACAAAGGATATATGCTGATTAAAAGTTGCATGCGCTTTATCTTGATAGGTATCATGGGTTTTTTTATTTCTTTGCGATTTTTTCTGCTCGATATGTGGTTACTTCCAAGATGGGACGTTGGATGGCGCCCTTGGAGGGCGATTATCATTGCTCTTAAAATGCGACTGTATCGTATTTATGCTTTGATTGGACGCTTGTCAGCAAGAGGTTGGATTCCACATCCCAAGATGTTGCTGTATCGGGCGTATGCTTTGATTGGACGTCTTTCGAAAAAAATAACGCCAGGCCCATGGAAAAAATAATCAATGAACATCGATTATTTTTATATGTTCAATGGCGAAATGTGTATTTAAAAAACAGCTATCTACAGTTAAGTGCAGAGAAATAATTTTGAAAGCGAATAATATTTATAAAGAACTGAAAGCTATTTTCGTAGAGTGGCCTATCTGGTTTATGTTAGGCACCCAGGATATCAAATTAAGATATCGATTTTCTTCCATTGGTCCTTTTTGGATCACTATTAACATGGCTATTACAGTGTATAGTATGAGTTTTTTATATAGCCATTTATTTAAAGTAAAACTTGAAGATTATTTACCCTATTTAACCTCGGGTATCATTTGTTGGTCTTTCCTTTCTAACTTATTTATAGAGGGGAGCAATGCTTTTATTGAAGCTTCGAATTACATTAAAAATCAAGAGATTTTTGTATCTCACTTTTTAATGAGATTATTTTTGCGAAATATCATTATATTTGCGCATAACTTATTAGTTTATCTCCCGATTATTTTTCTTTTTAATATAGGGATAAGTTTTAAAATCGTTATGATTATTCCAGGTCTTCTTCTCATAGGACTTAATGCAGTTTTTTGGGGGACTTTGTTGGCTGTAATTACCACGAAGTACAGGGATTTTGGTCAAATAGTAAATAATTTAATCCAGATTGCGTTTTTTTTAACGCCAATTATGTGGTTGCCAAATTTATTGCCAAGCGAATTTCAATGGTTAATTCATTATAATCCATTGAATCAATTTTTAAATTTAATCAGAGCTCCGTTAATGAATACTTGGATTGATTTACCTAATTTGTATATGGTGGTTTTAATTTCATTTCTAGGTTTTATTCTCTATGGGATCGTTTTACGAAGGTATAAAAATTATATTGTATTTTGGTTATGACGGGGGTTAAGTGTCATCGATAGAATTAAGAAATGTTCATTTGGATTATATTATCAATAATGGATCTAACTCCATAAAGAAAGCAGCGCTTCATTGCTTTACGCGTTTTAAAAGCTCATCGAAACAAGCACTAATGAAGCATGTAACTTATAAGGCTTTGAACGATATTAGCTTAAAATTAAATTTAGGCGATCGCGTAGGTTTATTAGGGCGGAATGGTGCGGGAAAAAGTACCTTACTCAGGGTTCTTGCCAACGTTTATAAGCCGACCCAAGGGTTTATCGAAACACGTGGTAACATTGCTAGTTTATTTGATGTAAATGCAGGGATGAATTTTGATTCCACAGGCTATGAAAATGTTATTAACTTAGCTATTATGCGAGGAATATCAAGGAAAAACTTCCAAAATATTATTCGAGATGTGGAAGAGTTTACCGAGCTCGGTGATTTTTTAAATAATCCAGTTCGTATTTATTCAGCGGGTATGCAAATGAAACTCGCTTTTGCTGTAGCCACATCGATTCCTTCTGAAATCATACTCATTGATGAGATTATTGGAGTAGGAGATGCTCATTTTATGGAAAAAGCAACCACACGTCTTATGAATATCATAGATAAAAGCCATATCTTGGTTTTATCCAGCCATTCCAGCGATATTATTCAACGTTTTTGTAATAAAATTATTGTGTTAGATCAAGGTAAAATACAGTTTTTTGGGGATGTTGCTCGTGGAATTGAATTTTATACTTTATATTAGGATTTGACATGATTTTGTTATGTTTTTTTATCCTGGATTGAGGTTTTTTTGTTGAAGCGTATTTTCGACATTGTATTAGCGAGTATCTTATTATTGATACTGCTTCCTTTAATTTGCTTGATTGCTTTGTTGATCCGAGTTTTTTTGGGCACTCCTATATTTTTTCGACAACAACGTCCTGGATTACATGGAAAGATTTTTCAACTCATTAAGTTCAGAACGCTCCAAAACCTAACCGATAATAAAGGAGAAATTTTGCCCGATGCATGTAGGATAACGCCCTTTGGCAAATTTTTAAGAGCGACAAGCTTGGATGAATTACCTGAACTATGGAATGTGATTAAAGGGGATATGAGCCTTGTAGGCCCTAGGCCGCTTTTAATTGAATATTTATCTCTATATAATGAGCGGCAAAAACGCCGCCATGAAGTTAAACCGGGTATTACTGGTTTAACTCAGATTAAAGGACGTAATGCTTTGGCTTGGGAAGAAAAATTTGAATTAGATATTTGGTACGTGACTCATCATTCACTATGGCTGGATATCAAGATTTTGTTACTTACCATTAAAAAAGTCTTAACGCAAGAGGGCATTACCAGCGCTGCTGCTGTAACAGCTGACAAATTTACAGGAAATAAAGAATGAAAACTCTTGCTGTCTTTGGCGCAGGTGGGCATGGGAAAGTGGTCGCCGACGCTGCTCTTTGTTCCGGATGGGACTCCATTATCTTTTATGATGATAATTGGCCTAAAAAAGCGGAGTTGGGCCCATGGAGCGTTCAAGGTGATGAGGATTTATTTCTGTCACAAGCCAAGCAATTTACTGGAGTGATAATTGCTATCGGCGATAACATGATACGAATGGAAAAAATCGCTCTTCTGCAAAAGTTAAACATTTCACTTGCCACTATTGTACATCCTTCTTCTGTCATAAGCCCGCATGCTGCCGTAGCAGAGGGGTCTGTTATTTTTGCTAATGCGGTATTAAATCCAGGATGTTCTATTGGTGTGGGTACCATTGTGAATACAGGTGCTATTTTAGAACATGATTGTCAGTTGGGTAATGCAGTTCATGTATCATCGGGTGCAATTTTGGCGGGGGGAGTAGAGGTAGGGGACTTAAGTTGGATAGGAGCAGGAGCTTCTGTGCGACACAATATAAAAATAGGTTCGAAAGTTACAGTTGGAGCCGGAGCTGCTGTGGTAAATAATATACCAGATAACTGTACAGTGATCGGCGTACCTGCTAGAAATTTATTATCGGAGCGGACATGTTAAACACGGATTTTTCTCCCTGGCCTTGTTATACTGAGTTAGAAGCTGAAGTAATACAACGGGTACTTTTATCCAATAAAGTAAATTATTGGACGGGCAATGAGTGTAGGGAGTTTGAAAAGGAATTTGCAACTTGGGCGAATGTAAAATATGCAGTTGCCTTGGCTAACGGAACAATCGCGCTCGATGCGGCATTGCAAGCCATTAATTTACAGGCAGGTGATGAAGTTGTGGTTACGTCGCGTGGTTTTATAGCATCAGCCTCCTCAATAGTTAAGAATGGTGGTATCCCGGTATTTGCAGATGTAGATGAAAACAGTCAAAATATTACTGCAGAAAGCATTCGTGCTGTATTAACTGAGCGTACGAAAGCAATTATTTGTGTACACCTTGCGGGCTGGCCGTGTGACATGGATCCAATTCTAGATTTAGCGAATGAATTAGGTCTATTCGTTATTGAAGACTGTGCACAAGCTCATGGGGCTAAATATAAAGGACGTCCCGTTGGCTCACTAGGTCATATTGGAGCTTGGTCCTTTTGCCAGGATAAAATTATAACAACTGGTGGTGAAGGAGGCATGGTTACTACGAATGACCACGAGCTGTGGTCAGCAATGTGGTCTTATGAAGATCATGGAAAATCGTACCAGGCCATATACCAATCGCAGAAGCAACCCGAATTTAATTGGGTGCACCATGGTTTCGGCACAAATGGAAGAATGACCGAGTTGCAAGCCGCTATTGGACGTTTACAGCTGCAAAAAATGCCAATCTGGCATCAGCAACGATTAGCCAATGCTAAGAGAATATGGCACGTTGCGTTAGGTTTAAAAGGACTCAGAGTACCTATTATACCCGATGACATTACTCATGCTGCTTATAAATGCTATGTGTTTGTTGACGAAAAACAATTGGCTCCCGGTTGGAAACGGTTACGAATTCTAGAAGAAATTAATGCACGAGGTGTGCCTTGTTTCTATGGTTCTTGCTCCGAGATATATTTAGAAAAAGCATTTGACAATACAAACTGGCGTCCTGCCAATAGATTACCAGTCGCAAAGAGATTAGGAGAAACGAGTTTGATGTTTTTAGTCCATCCTAATTTATTAATATCGGAAATTGAAAAAACTACCCAGGTTCTAAAAGAGGTGATGATAAAAGCTACCGACTCTCCCGAACGTTTAGGGGTAGGAAACGGAAGTGCAATAAGGGCCGCGTCAAGCTAATGGGAAAAACAGAAAATGCATTAATTAAAGACTCGATTCTTTAATTGATGACTTCCTCCCCAATAGGGCCATCCCCAATTGCGCGAAAAATCTTCGATAGGACCAATTTACCGCATTCTCTATTTTGAGTTTTTTCATTGGCCGTTCAACGTATAGATGGATTATCCATGCAGAGAGTAGAGCCAAGCTGACGGTCACTACCAGTGATATGAGAGAGTTACATCCTAAATCCAGAAGGATGCGAAGTAAAATATAACCGCAAACCCCATGAATTACGTATAAAGGATAACTAATATTTGCTAAAAAAGTGAAAAATTTATTTGCTTTAAAGAGGCGGGGGACGTGATAGGCTAATATAAAGACGAATAAAGCAAATACATAATTTTTTATTTCCCCAAAAATTGCATTAAATGGTCCAAACCACCAGTCAAAACAAAACAATGTAAACAGCGCGATGATTCCTAAGTAAGCATTTTTTACATTTATTTTTTTATTGTATAAATAGTTAAGTAATACACCGATAAACATGAAAATAATAAATTGTGTGGAGCGGAAATATGCCATGGCCAATTGATAAAAAGGGAAATGGATGGCCGCCCAAAAATTGGGTTTATAATCAACCCAAAGGGTAAACAGAAATAAGAGTATGGGTATAAAGAAAATCTTAATTGAATAAGTACGAAACCATCTAATAAAAAGAGCACATAACACATAAAATTTTATTTCTATTTCCAGTGTCCATATGATTCCATCAATATTTTTACTATCTGCCAATTCGCGGATTCCTGGCAAATAATGAATAAGTATTTCCTGCGTACTATAAGGCCAAGAAGTAGAAAAATAATGAGTTCCCCACCATAACATTCCCAGTGTCAATGAAAACCCAATAGCATATGTCGGAACAATTCGTATAAAACGATTGACTAAAAATTGGATGCTTGTGTATTTTTGTAAAGAAAAAGGGATAACAAAACCACTGATGATGAAAAACAGGGGCACTCTCCATCCCCCTAAGTTTAATACATTTAACTTTTGCAACCAATCAATATAAAAAGGTAAAGGATAAATTTCATAAGAAAGAACCGGTGCGTTAATTAAGTTGGCAACCACATCACGTTTCATCCAAAAAACATTAAAATAATGGCCGATAACAACTAATAAAGCGCCTATTCCTCGCAGAGTAGTTACAAATTCTTTTGTATCTTCTTTATGCAATTTTTAATTACACTTATAAAAAGAACCTATCTTAGCGTAAAAGTAATTAAACCTGAACATAAAAAAAGGATATCGCCATGTCATTTTAGGTGTTTGGGGCTAGGCGAGAGAAAGTGTTTCGTTTTTGCCAATTTTGTTCGTCGGTTGATAAAATTATACGTTTTTCAAACTTAATCAATCACAATAATGTTATCATTCTACAATTGTTTTCAAAGGAAAACGCAATGCTTACTTTTTTCAGAAATCTATCTGTGTGGGAAGAAAATAGGGGAATGCCCTGTTCTTTGTTATTTCTTCATGGGCACTGCACTAATAAAAACTTTTTTAATAAACAGATGAATGCAGATATTTTAAAATCTTATCACCGAATTGCTATTGATTTGCCTGGCTATGGTGAAAGCGCACCTCCTATCGACCCTTTAAAAACATACAGTTTCCCTGGGTTTGCTGAAGCGATTACGGAGGCAGTGCACCAATTACCTATTAAAAAATTGATTATAGTTGGCTGGTCGCTTGGCGGGCATGTGGCTTTGGAGATGATATCCAAACTGCCCCAATTAATTGGCTTGCTTATTACAGGAACTCCCCCTTTTGAAGTATCACTCCAAGGGATACAAAAGGGATTTAAAGTGCTTGATCCTGAAATTATGGCTTGTTTTGGTAAAAAAGAGATAAGTATAGAAGAAGCTAAGTTATTAGCAAAAGTCTCTGGTTACGATGGTAGTGAGGAAAAAAAATTTTTAGTCGATGCGATACTCGCTACTGACGAAGGAGCAAGGTTTCTCTATCCTCAATCAATTATTAATGGGATAGGGCAAAATCAGTGCGACATTATTGCTGAGTGGGAAAAACCTATCGCTGTTGTCGCTGGTGAAAATGATATTGCTATTAATTACGATTATGTTCAAAGTGAATTACACTTTAAAAATCTTTGGCAAAATAAAGTACATATTATTAGTAATGCAGGTCATGCAGTAATGCTCGATCAACCGGATGCCTTTAATCTACTGATAAAAGAGTTTACTGAGGATACAATTAAAGATTTTCTCCCTAACACAATCGTTTCGTTGCAATATTGATTATAAAAATTTGCAGCCGAAAATTTCGACTTCAATTTTCCCCCGCTTTTTGAGTTAGTTTATGAATGAAAAAAACTTGACCTTGCCGTTGCGTCAACCTTTATCGTGTATTTTGTCAGTTAGAGGAGTCCGATAATGACATATACGATCAATCAACTAGCGAAGCTTTCAGGTGTCAGTACACGCACACTGCGATTTTATGACGAAATTGGTTTGTTAGCGCCTGCTTTTTATGGCGAAAATCAGTATCGTTATTATAAAGAAGAGCAGCTGCTCATGCTTCAGCAAATTTTATTTTTTCGTGAGCTTGGATTTCCTCTAAATGACATTCAAAGGATTTTAGGCAGTGATGATTTCGATAAAATTGAATCATTGAAAGCCCATAAATCCATGTTGCAATCAGGTCTTGAACGAACAGCAATACTTATCAAGACCATTGATAAAACCATTTCACATTTAAGAGGAAAAATAATCATGCGCGATGCGGAAATGTATGATGGATTTGATCCAATCAAACAACAAGAGCACGAAAAATATATGCTCGATACAGGTATCATGTCACAAAAACAAATTGATGATAGCTGGCAGCGTGTTTCTCATTGGAAGAAACTCGACTGGGAACAATTTAAAGAGGCGGGTGAAAAACTTCATGTGGCAATTGTGGCGGCACTCCAACAAGGCCAGACGGTAGAGTCCGATAATGTCCAAAAACTTATTCAGCAGCATTATGATTGGGTTAATCAGTTTTGGACACCTACCAAAGAGACTTATTTGGGGCTTGGACAAATGTACCTCGACCATCCTGATTTTCGCGCATTTTATAACCAATTACATCCAGATTTGTTAGAGTATTTGGTTGCAGCTATGAACGTGTTTGCGGAACGAAAATTATCTTAAACCTTAGGGTTTTTACATTTCGCTAGCTTGAGCCAAAATGGCCTGATTTTCGAGTACCGAAGCGCAGCATACATAAGGTATGTGAGCATAGCAGCCCAGAAAATCAGGACAGTTTGGCCAAGAGAGTAGAAATGGAAACAGCCCCTACTCTCTATAGGCATTGCTTACTAATTTATTAATTTATCTATTTTAAAGAACTGAAGTTATGTTGATATTGTTTTTCCACTTCTTCTCTGACTGCTGCAACTGATCCTGCAACACTGAGTTTACTCCAAGGTTCAACTGGCAAAATTTGATTTATCTTTCTCTTAAATGAATCTAATTTTGAAGTATGTTCACTGGTAAATTTATTTCCACTTAATCTATGTTTGGTAATATAGTTAAACTCGCCCATAATTTGTCGCGCAAAGGTGAAATCTTTGCGTTCTTCTTGGCCGGATCGTGCTATTTTTTCGCGCAGTGCATATAGAGTTTTAGGATGTTTCAATTGTTCAGACGTAAATATTGTTTCTCCTAGTGTCTGTTCTATAGCTTGTTTTTCCTGTGGAGAGGCTTTTAGAACTCTAGATTCCAACATAGAAATAACGTCCTTAAGCAAGGTATCTACATTTTTTACCACTTCAGGGACAGGCGGAATTTTTAAAATTTCTTTGTCATAAATGGATAACATTTCATCAAACTCTTCAGGGCTTAGCCTTTTACTAGGAGACTGCTTTGTCATTTTTTGTAGAATATCTGCCAATATCTTTACCTGTTTTGAGGACAATTTTGGACAGCATTTAGCCAGATCTTTCTCCATGTTTCCATTGGCCACCAGTCTTACTATTTTTTTTCCGTTTAAATCCAAAGGTTCTTCATGTACTAGCCCTAGTCCTTCTGCAGCTGTAATTCCTGTGGAATAAATATCTCCTTTTTGCGTAATACTGGCTCCGGAAAATAACTCAGCGGGTGAATAGCGTGGCGTACCTTGAGGTTCAGGGTTTTCTTCATCTTGAAAAGTTGCAAATCCATAATCAACAATTTTTACAGTTAAATCATCGTTTACTATAAAATTAGCGGGTTTGAAGTCGGCATGAATGATACCCAATTTATGAATACGACGCATCTCACCAAACATACCCCGCATAATGATAAGAAATTCTTCAGGGGTATAGTTGCCGTCTTGAATGAATTGTTTTAAATCCTTACCTTGACAAAATTCACTTACCATATAAGCATCAAAACGGTTTTTCTCAATATTTGGGAAGAACAATAGCGCTTGGGTAAAAGATGCATGAGCGCCCACTGTCGCTTCTTTTTCTAAAGCTTCTATATCTTGAATAAATTGATCACTATCTTTAAATTCAAGTTTTATTTTTTTAATAGCTCTAATAGATCCGGTTCGAGAATTGATTGCTTTAGAAACTTTTCCGAAGGCACCGCGCCCTAAGGTTTGCATCAACTCATAAGAATCCTGTGCACCTTCCGAATTTTCTATACTTATTTCAGTGTGGGAATCAAGAACGGACTTATCACGTGCAATTTTTTGTCCTTTTACTAGTAAAGGAGAACTTTTAAGGGATGGTGGCATAACATATCCTAGGTTAAAATATGATCATAATAACTAAAGTTTGTATAATATCAATTAAACCTTAATGTTTTATTAAGAATATGCATCGCATATTGGTATGAAATTTGAATTGAGCACAATAATTAGAATTATAACCAGGCTTGGGTAACATTGAGCGAGAGGCTAATTGAGATGAGTCTAATAGTATGGCTAAGGAAAAATGGGGTCGCGTCTTGCCTTTTGCCTTAGTAATCGAACCACTATGATAGCCAATTGATTTACAAGAGATAATAGCATTAAGGCAAAAGGCAAGACGCGACCCCATAATCTCGTATAACGGTTGATTTGCCCCCTACTTCGAGCTATACAGCATGGCTGGGTTTCAACTTTGAGTGAGCCGCTCGACCAACACTAAACCAAAGACAGGGCAAATGATTTTATGGAGTTGAGCATATATAAATGCATTAATCATTCATTATAGTGACCATGTACTACAATTTTAAAAGAATCACATGGAAATAGTTATTAACATGAGTGAAGACGATCAAATATATACCTCTATTGAATGTAAATCAGCAGATGAATTTCTAGAATATTTGAGAAAAAGTAATGCACGTTGGGATTTAAATAATGAGCTTGATTATCCATGGATATTTCGTGGACTTGGAAATCATACATTCGCCTTACAACCAATAGCCTTCAGAGGTAATTTCAAGATAAATTTCTATGCATCAAAATATAGTAAAATTCAAAATTCTTTTAATGAGTTTCGGGGTAAATTAAGTCAAAAATTTATTGAATTAATCAATCCTACAAACGGAAATGAATTTAATTTTGCACCTGATAGGAAGAAGCGAGCTAGATTGTTGATGCTTATCAAACAAGTCCTTCTAGAAAGATTTCTTCTAGAAAGATTTGCTGAGGAATCAATCAGGGTTAGACTTCCTATAACTAATTATTATCCTTTTGGTACACCTTCTATCTTAGAGCAAGATTTAAATGCCTCTTTTCCACTAGATAGAATTACAGAGCAAATAATTAATTACGGTGCTTATCTAATAAAACATCCCTATGATTTTGATTGGCTATTTTCGGAGGCTGGTTATTTTGATATTTCTTTTCTGACAGTAAATAAGATTGATTGGAATTTAATATGTACTGCTCAACATATAGGAATACCAACAAGATTGTTAGATTGGACGTATAAACCATGGATAGCTGCTTTCTTTTGTTGTTGGCAGTTTCAAAAAATTAAAAAGAAACCAGAAAAAATATGTGTATGGGCATTTAATCCGACTATGGTGAAAAATCCATTTAATGATAATTTATACGAAGGGTCCACAATTGAATTGTTTAACCGTTTTTTGCCTTCAGAACATGATTTTTTACATATACAACAAGCTAACTTAATATCCATGAAATTTGATAACTTCTATTTTCTTAGATATGGAAAATGGCCTGATCTAATTTCATATTTTACTGATCTGGTTTCTCATGATGAAAAATTAATTTCTACTATGAAGAATAATTTGGTTAAAATTACACTTGTGAAATCTGAGGTTAATCAATTAGAAAAATTACTAGAAAAAGAAGATATTACAATTGCTTCAATAATGCCAACCTTTAATCATCTGGCTGAAATGATATTGGCTAAGAACTAGGACTTTAACTTCAATGGGGTGTATTTCTAAAATCGGTACCAAAACTGGTACCAAGCTTCAGTAAGGGAAAACTTGAAATTCGCCAAAACCCAGACAGGATTTGGCTCCCCGGACAAGACTCGAACTTGTGACCTAATGATTAACAGTCATCCGCTCTACCGACTGAGCTACCGGGGAATAGGGTCGGAATCTTAAAACGATTCTGATTGAGGGTCAAGTAGATTTAAGAATAATTTTTTAAAATTTGACTTTGATATAGGGGATTTTTGTTTTGTTATAGTATTTTAGGAATGTGATATAGGTACACCCTCATCCGCCTTAGCGGGCACCTTCTCCCGTTTGGGAGAAGGGATTCAAGGTTTTAACTGCAAAAACGTTGTAGGCGGTTCAGGGCATCTTGTAATGTTTCCATGCTGGTTGCAAAGGATAAACGGATGCAGCCTTCATTGCCAAATGCGGAGCCAGGTACTAAGGCAACCCCTTCTTCAACTAATAGTTTTTCAGAAAATTCAAGGTCATTGACATAGTTACGCTTTTCTATGATTGCTTGGACGCTTGGGAAAATATAAAAAGTACCGTCAGCTGGAATAACTTCTACACCAGCGATTTCTTGCAATCTGGAGGCTACAAAGTCGTGTCTTTTGCGAAAGGCTTTTACCATTTCTAAAACACTCTCATTGCCGCCTGTTAGTGCGGCTACGGCTGCTCTTTGTGCGATGGAGCAAGGATTTGAGGTCGATTGAGACTGGATGGTTTTCATCGCATTCATTAGTGGAGCGGGGCCTGCTGCATAACCAATGCGCCAACCGGTCATGGCATATGCTTTGGAGACACCGTTTAATACAATTGTTCGTTCATATAATTCGGGACATGCGTTAAGAATGTTAGCAAAAGGTTGGCTCCAAAGAATATGTTCGTACATATCATCCGTAGCAATAATAATTTGCGGATGTTTTTTTAAGACCTCAGCTAGAGCTTTTAATTCGTCAAAGGTGTAAGCTACCCCTGATGGATTGGATGGACTATTTAAAAAGATCAATCGAGTTTTGGGGGTGATGGCTTCTTCGAGTTGTTGGGCATTGATTTTATAACGTTGTGCTGGGGTTGTAGAAATAATAACCGGTGTTGCGTCAGCCAATAAGACCATATCGGGGTAAGAAACCCAGTATGGCGCAGGAATAATCACTTCATCACCTGGATTAAGTAGGGCTTGGCAAAGATTGTAACAACTTTGTTTGCCACCCACTGAAACTAAAATTTGATTGGGCTGATAATCAAGACCATTATCTTTCTTGAATTTATTTTTAACGGCTTCTTTAAGCTCAGGGATGCCATCAACAGCTGTATATTTAGTGTGGCCTTGATTAATGGCAGCGATAGCCGCTTCTTTAATGTAATTGGGTGTGTCAAAATCGGGTTCACCAGTACCCAGATTAATGACATCATGCCCTTGAGCACGCATTTGGGTAGCCTTTGCTGCTACAGCCAAAGTAGGTGAAGGCTTAACTTTTTGCACGCGTTTTGCTAATGCGATATCCATTTGTTGCTCCTGTGAGATATACTAATAAAGATATGAAAGATTTATTTAAAATATATGCCGATTATAAGCCCGCTGGCGACCAGCCGACCGCCATAGCCTCATTAATTGACGGCTTGAAATCAGGTTTATCCAAACAAACCCTTTTAGGGGTTACGGGTTCGGGCAAGACCTTTACTATAGCACATGTTATTCAAGCCATGCGCCGTCCTGCTTTGATTATGGCTCCCAACAAAACGCTCGCTGCCCAACTTTATGGCGAATTTAAAGCATATTTCCCCGACAATGCAGTGGAATATTTCGTTTCCTACTATGATTATTATCAGCCAGAAGCTTATGTGCCTGCTTCGGATACCTTTATTGAAAAAGATTCATCCATCAATGAGCACATAGAACAGATGCGTTTGTCTGCAACCAAAGCCTTAATTGAACGTAAAGATGCGATTATTGTCGCAACAGTTTCTGCAATTTATGGTTTGGGTGATCCTGATTCCTATTTACGTATGGTATTACATCTTTCCCGTGGAGAACAATCCGATCAACGTAAAATTTTAAGACGACTTGCTGAAATGCAGTACACTCGAAGTAACTTATCCCTGGAGCGTGGCCAGTTTCGAGTGCACGGGGATATTATTGATATTTTTCCTGCCGACTCGGAACGAGATGCAATACGCATTGAATTATTTGATGACGAGGTGGAAAACATTGCTCAGTTTGACCCACTTACTGGAGAAATTCTGCGCCGTGTACCGCGGATCACTATTTTTCCTAAAACTCATTACGTGACACCACGTGATCGTATTTTGCAAACGGTGGATTGGGTCAAAGAAGAATTACAAGAGCGCCTGGCTGAGTTTAAGGAGCAGAATAAATTAGTCGAAGCACAGCGTTTAGAGCAACGCACTGTTTTTGATATGGAAATGATGCTGGAGTTAGGTTATTGCTCTGGCATTGAAAACTATTCCCGTTATTTATCGGCGCGTGAGGCGGGTGAACCGCCTCCAACTTTATTTGACTATTTGCCAGATGAAGCATTGCTGATTATTGATGAGTCCCATGTCACTGTTCCACAAATTGGCGGGATGTATCGAGGAGACCGATCCCGCAAGGAAACATTGGTTCAGTACGGTTTTAGACTGCCTTCGGCCCTGGATAACCGACCATTACGGTTTGAAGAGTTTGAAGGGCGCTCGCCACAAACGATTTACATTTCAGCAACCCCAGGTCCTTATGAACAAGAGAATTCTGATAACGTTGCCGAGCAGGTAGTGCGTCCTACAGGTCTTGTCGATCCACAAGTAGAAATTCGTCCTGTACGCACTCAGGTTGATGATTTAATGTCAGAAATTCGTTACGTGATCCAACAAAGCGGACGGGTTTTAGTGACCACTTTAACGAAACGAATGGCAGAAGATTTAACCGACTATTTGAACGAACATGGCATTAAAGTACGCTATTTGCATTCAGATATCGATACGGTTGAGCGGGTTGAAATTATTCGTGACCTGCGTCTGGGGGTATTTGATGTTTTGGTGGGGATCAATTTGTTACGCGAAGGTTTGGATATGCCAGAAGTCGCATTAGTTGCTATTCTTGATGCAGATAAAGAGGGTTTTTTACGTTCCGATCGTTCTTTGATCCAAACCATAGGGCGTGCGGCACGTAACATGAATGGACGTGCCATTCTTTATGCCGATAAGATGACTGGTTCCATGCAAAGAGCTTTGGATGAGACTGACCGAAGACGTGAGAAGCAAAAAGCGTTTAACGAAGCACATGGAATCACACCTAAAGGGATTAATAAGTCCATAAGCGATATCATGGAAGGGGCTTATCACGGAAAGCGTAATGCGGCAGTTGCCGAACCAAGCCCAGAATACATGCATTGGTCAACGCAAGAACTAGTGAAACACATTAACACCTTGGAAAAACAAATGTATTTGCATGCAAAAAATATGGAGTTTGAAGCGGCGGCCAAGGTTCGCGATGAGTATCTTTTATTAAAAGAGCAATTAATAAACAGATAAACCAATAGGCAAGTTTGGATTATTTAAACTCAGTTAGATGGGTGTTTTCTAGTGATCCAATAAAAATCTTTACACGATAACAGCATAAATCACATTTATGGTGATTTATGCTTAGTCATTCACTTATTGTTCCTTCATAGAGGATGTTGGTATTATTTCAACATCTTCAAACGCCTCTATAAAATCCTTAAATCGCTTTTTATCGAATTGATTGTATAACATTAATTGTACATTATATTTTACCTGACCATTTATTAACCTGGGCAGTAAATACCCAATTAATCCTGGTACGCCATTCGCACTATCCATATAATGTTGTGCTTTCTCCAGGCTCTCAAAGGAGCTTTTTAATCTGCAAACAGTACCTGGATTCGCTTTCTCATTAAGTAGCTGTGTTAAAATCAACTTATTCATAGAGGCAATATCCTTGACTGATTAATTGAACATTATTAATTTCATTTTCACATAAACTTCTTATCTCAGATGCATCAGGAGTTTGAAATCTGAGATTGCCTACATGTGGATCTTTTTTGTGCATAAGTTGTGTAATAAATGAAGTAACGAGTAATTGCTCTATAGGATCAGGCAAACGCTCACTGATATCAAAGTGACCATCTGGGGAGATTAAATCAAAAGTAGGGAGCATTACATGAGGTAAAATACCAAGAGCTTCTTCTTTACTGAACGTTTTGGTGACTCTCGCCCCAGATTGTTGAGGCAATTCTAAAATAAAATCACCTTGTTTTACGTTTAATGTACACTCGTTATCGGTATGGGTAAGGAATTTCCCTTTAGAATAGCAAATTGCACTCATGTACCAACGAAGCGCTGTATTGAGGCATATATCAGAAGGGGGAACTACTTGTGCCATTAAAAGATTGCCTTGCTCTTGCTGCATTTTTATGCTGGAAGCGATATATTTTCTAAACTGTTCTTCCACTTTTAGCATTTTTTGAAAGGCATCATGTGCTCGTTCATGAAGGACACGCAATTCATGTTTACCCACATTGTTCATTTGCCCCTCAAGTAGTTCTCTATAGCATTCGCTAAACTCGATAGATGCTTGCAGCGCTTTTCGGTCATATTTATGGATCACTCTTACCGCGTTTGGATCACCATTGGCTAACAAAAATTGATTTATATCTAAATTAAACGGTGACATGATATTAAAGCCAGCTTCTGGGTTGAGACACCCATCTTTTTTGTAAAACATTGTTGTGCATTTTTGTCGTGCAAAAGGGAGCATAGGACCAGCAATCTCTTGCTGATACAATAGGCCATTCACTTGATCATAATCCAATTCCGATGCAGGCCCGTACACAGATGCTATTAAAGCCGTTCCTTCTCTAGCCCAATGTTCTAAAACTACAGCCCCATTTTCAGGACCTTTAGACAAACCGAAGGCTAGTGCAACTGGGATGGATTTAGTGAATGATCTATATTCAGTGTTGCCCGTTAAATGCACAAGAGCCTCACGTTTCCTCTCTTTCGCATATTCAGCCATATCAAAAGTATCTTGGTAGGGTTTCACATTATTCGTGAGTGACGTAGGAACAGTAAATAAACCTCCGTCTGTTTCTTGTCTATTCAAAAAAAGGTTGAGGAGAGGATATCCACGAAATGCAGTCTGTCCAGGTTCAGATGTAATAGGTACTGATTCTGATTCAGAAGTGGAAGAGTATGAAATACTTCTTCGATGAAACCCGTGCTCCATATTACACCATCGTAAAAGGGCCGCTGTTTCATTACACCAACGTTCAGTAAAACCGTCAATTCTTGTATTAGGATTAAAAAATTGACTACGCGGATAGATACGTCGACCCATTTGTCTCACGGGTAAAAAAAGGCGAGATAACATACTTCTACTCCTATAATTGCTTAAATATTAAGATTTATATTTCTTAAATCCGTTCATTTATTATCCAGCATCAGGCTTATAGAGAGTTGAATTCATCTACGCATTTTTGCACCTTATAGGGTTAAAGATGAGCATTTAACGATCGAATAAAGGGGCTATTAATTTTGCATTAATACAGGGATTGATTTGCAATGCTTAGTCAGGCAGGTTGAGTCATTTTGAGAGGTACAAATGGATCCCTGCCTAGCAGGGATAACAGAGAGCAAATAATTTCAGATATTCCTCTCAGGTAAATAGTTAGTAGGTTGGGTCATTTTGACCCAACAATTCAATACGCTCACCGAGGCCTCGATGAATTGGACGTGTGAATGAGATTGCAATGGGTGATTGTTAGTTGTGTTTGTTGGGTCAACGACCCAACCTACTCGCTAACTTTTCCCCAAGATTCTTAACTTGTGACTAAGAGACGCCTACGCAGAGGAGGACAGAATACAAATAATTTCAGATATTCCCCCCAGTTAAATAGAGAAAGGATTTATAGAGGAGTTTGAGGATGGGCTTAGCTCACTTTCTAGCTTATCCACTAATTTTGTGCAATGTACACCATCAGTAACAATAATTTTACCCACTAATTGTTCATTCGGTACATTGGTTTGTTCCCGCATGGAATTCATTCCTGCTAAAGAATAATACATGGATGCTTCATCGCTGCTATGAGGTGGCAGCCCCACTGCGCCCTCATTTCCAGGACGGCTAATGCTATCGCCACATACGTGTGTCGCCAGATAAGCTTCTTCTGCATCACTTAAGCAAGGGGTCAATTTCTGCACCACCGTAATTCGAGGATGCACTATCTGTGCAGGGTAACTCATATCCTTACCATAATTCATATAGTAATCTAAATCGTCTGGATGCAAATCAAAGCGTTTCATTAAGGAAGGAAAATTAATTAATTCAATTTTATTAATTTTTTGAAGCGGCAAAGTGCTTAACAATTCATTTAAAACTTCCAGATATAAAGATTCTAATAAACTCTCTAATGAACTAATGCCAAAGGCACCCAAACCAAGACCTTTTAGGCGGATCACACCTGGTTCCAGCATAAAGAGATCACTCGCCATAAGTGTTTGTTTCAGAGTATGTCTCAGTCTGGTTTTATAAGCATTGACATAGAAATAAGCTTCTTTAAAACCAAACTCTCCTTGAGGCAATTTAAATTTGATTAACTGGCATGCCTCCTTTGACTTAGGTCCTTGCGGGTATTCATCCCCATAGAGATCTTGGACAACCGACGCAAAACTTTTGTGATTTAATGCTTTTGTTCGCCTATCATAATGTGGGTGCCCTGGTTTTTCATCAGCGTATTCCAAGCACATTAATGCATCATAGTGCAAACTTTGTCCGTTTCTTAGTTCTGGACCTACCGCATAATTAATAAGTACTGGCCCCAAATGCGCTTTTTCTAATTCTTGAAGCGCATTTCCCGAACGGTAATTAGGAATTACTCCATTGTTCCTATATCGAACTCCATTTTCAATTGGCAAAAAATAACCATTGGCAGAAACTAAGTGGGATAATGCGCTTTCCTCCATGGTTAAATAATGTTCGTATAACTTACTTTTATCCTCTGGAGTACCAACAGCTAATAGTTTATCGCGGTCAGAAAGATGCTGCAGCGGCTCCATTAACTCTTGATGCCCATTTCTATAATAAAGCAGCCGACCGTCTTGATATGCAGCCTCATATCGTGCTTTGATTAATCGACATATCATCTCTTCAAAAGTGATTTTACGATACAGATTTCCAAGAAAAGTGTGCTCTTGTTGTTTTGCTTTATAAAATTTCTCGAGTATGGCCAAGTGCTCATCTAAGATGAGCTGATAACAACTCTCATCCAATAAATTTACAAAATTAACCTGATCTTGGGTTAAATATTTTCGAAACTCAAATAAACTACTTTTTATCGGTCGTTTGTTGAGCCATGCGCTAAACATCGAGCTTAGTGATTGCTCTTGAGTTAGAGCGTCTAATAATCTCTTTCTTATTTGTAACGTTTCATTGTGCAGATCTTTGCCTTTGAAGTCAGGGACGTGAGAAGAAGGAGAACTATGAGAAAACATGGAATGGCGGCGTATATGCGATGTGCGGGCAAGTCGAGAGCTGTTTATCATTCTTGAAAACATAATATTCCTTTTTTAATTCAATTTAACATGACTTATTTACCATTTATTATCCGATCTCAAGCTTATAGAAAGCTGAATTAATCTACGTATTTTTTGCTTTATGGGGTTGACGCGTTAATGGAATCAGATCCTAGTAAAAAGGCTAATTTTCTAATGACAATGCATTATGGAACGATTTTGGGAGCCAAGACTAATTGATACGTGCTAAGTTCTATTGTTGGGATAATTTAATGAGAAGAGCCCGACAGGCATGGATTATGAACCCTGGAGTTCAAGTGGGTAGCGGATGAGTCGGTTCAGGCTTCCCACTCAAGGTGGGCCTGCACAACGCCGGCTTCAGGATGCTTCCCATGCTGTTAGCATTGGTTCTAAAATCTCTTGCTATCGGGTTAAGCTGATTATACCACGGCCATCTTGATTAAAGTCAAGAATGACGCAGGTTTTAGTGGAGAGGACTGTTCACTCTCTGTATTTTCTTCATTCTAATGTGTAAGGTGCAGTTTTTAAACTCGTACGCGATTAACCTTTTGATGAAAGTGGGAAACACCAGTGAAAATTGAGAGTGCGTTTGATTCCCAAGAATTTATCGTTTACCATGTCGTGGCAATGTCAAACCAAAATTCGTTCTTCTGTATTTTATTAGAACAACCAACATAAGAGGTTATGATGGTAGCAACTGCATCAAATATGCTTCCCTTGGGGAGCAAGGCACCTGATTTTACTTTAGTGGATACTCGCAACGATCAATGGGTTTCCCTTGCTCAGATTAAATCACCCATTGCTACGGTGATTATGTTTTTATGCAATCATTGTCCCTATGTGAAACATATTCAAACAAAAATAGTAGACTTGGCTGAAACGTATCAGAAAAAAGGAATTCAATTTGTGGCGATCAGTTCTAATGATGCAGAAAAATATCCTGCGGATGGTCCAGAAAAAATGCGAATTGAAGCAGAACTATTTCACTATCCATTTCCTTATTTATACGACGAGTCCCAAGAGGTAGCTCTAGCATATCAAGCTGCATGCACGCCCGATTTTTATATTTTTGATAAGGATTTGCTTTGCGTTTATCGTGGCTGTTTGGATGAATCAACACCTGGGAACGAAAAACCAGTGACTGGCTCCCATCTACAAAACGCCCTGGATAATCTTCTTGCTGGAAAACCAGTAAGCTCTGAACAAAAACCAAGCATGGGATGCAATATTAAGTGGAAGGATCACATGTATGGATAACACTCGGTTTCCCATGACGCCGATTTCAGGATGCTTCTCGTGCTGTTAGTATTAAAAAATACTGAAGGGAATCATTTCGATTCATTTTTTGATTGCCTTTAGGAAGCAAGGCATCTGATTTTACTTTAATTGATATGCGAAAACACTCAAGGGTTTCTTTTGTTAAATCGCCCATTGCAAAGGTGATTATGTTTCATTCATAAGAAAATAGCTGTGTTACAGCTATTTTCTACAATTGAATCAGATTCATAAGAATCATTCTTATAGTATTTTGCATTGGGCTTCTTGTCTGTTTTCTTCTGATTCTTCTTTTGTAAGCTCTTTTAGATTAAACCAATGGTTTAAAACATCAATGCCATTCGCAACGTAAGGAATTGTAGAGGGAAGTGGTGTGATGGCTTTAAATAAAGCATCAAATCCTCTATAAGTATTTAATGCGATCACAACATCCTTAACCATGTCAGGTGCCTGCTTACACATTAAAATGACCGCTGTAAGCGCATGAATGGAAATATCAATGGCATACTCAGAAGGATTAGCATCCGGGTTATTCCACAAATCATACAATACTGCAAGGCTTGTAAGACCATTGTAAATGATGCAAGCATTTCTCAGATTAATATATTGTCTGAAATTATCAAAAAACCTAGGCATTATTCTTTTCCTCTATATTATGTAATTTAACATCCCTACTAAAATCTTTTAATACCAAAATTTTAGTACCCCAAGTCTATCATTATTACTAAAACAACAAGCGAGATAAAAATCACTAGTACCTATGCTTCGCTGAACTGAATCGAAGCTTTTTTATGAAAATTAAAATTTTTCAGGATCAGCTATTTCCCAATGTGCTTTATAGCTCTTAGGAATGTCAGAACTTAATAATTGACCCGGTGTAAGATACTCATAAATTTCATTAAAGGATTTAACCTCTTGCACGCTTACTCGTCTCATGATGTGGTTAGGTTTCAAATCGCTGGGGTTTTCTAACCCAAGTGACCCCACCATTTCCAAAAAGCTTTTTATGGTGTTTTTATGAAAATTGGCTACTTGATGTTTTTTCTGATCGACAACCAGGCCATATTGTAATCGTTTATTTTGTGTCGCCACACCTGTGGGACAAGTATTCGCATTGCATTGTTTGGTCTGCAGACAACCAGCAGCCATCATCATCGCTCTTGCTGAATTGCACATATCGGCACCTAAGGCGATATTGGTCAGTAAATCAAATCCATTTGCAACTTTACCACTGCAAATAATACGTATTTTATCACGTACGTTAATCCCTACTAATGCATTATGTACAAAGACTAATCCTGCTTCCAAAGGAGTTCCGATAAAATTAACGCATTCTTCTGGTGCAGCACCTGTTCCTCCTTCTGCACCATCAACGGTGATGAAATCGGGTAAAATGTTGGTTTTCAACATCGCCTTACAAATGGCAAGAAATTCATCTCTACGCCCCAAACATAATTTAAACCCTATGGGTTTGCCATGGGATAAGTCACGTAATTTTTTTACGAAATGCAGTAACCCTATAGGAGTAGTAAAAGCAGAATGAGCCATCGGGGAAATGACATCATGACCCATAGATACTTTTCTTACGTTCGCTATTTCTTCGGTTAATTTGGCGGCAGGTAATATGCCTCCATGGGAAGGCTTGGCTCCTTGAGATAGCTTAATTTCTATCATTTTTACTTCGTTACGATTGGCTTCAGCGGCAAATTCTTTCTCGTCGAAATTTCCTTGTGCATCGCGGCAACCAAAATAGGCCGTTCCGAATTGAAATACCAGATCGCCGCCTTGCAAATGATAGGAACTTAATCCCCCTTCACCGGTAGCTTGGTAAAAACCGCCAATGAGCGCTCCCTTATTCATGGCCATAATTGCTTTGCCAGACAGTGCACCGAAGCTCATGCTGGAAATATTAAAGCGTGAGGCACTGTATGGTTGTAGACAATCCGGCCCTCCTACCATGATTCTTGATTCAACTTCTGAATGATGTTTCGGAGCTAAGGAGTGGAGAGCCCAAGTGTAACCAACACTTAAAATGTCGCGTTCCGTACCAAATGGAACTGTATCACGTGTATTTTTTGCACGCTCATAAATAAGCGAACGTGTTTCACGGTTAAATGGGAGTTCGCTTTCATCAGTGGCAATAAAATATTGTTGAATTTCTGGGCGAAGAAACTCTAAAAAATAGCGTACATGGCCTAAAACTGGGAAGTTACGTAAAATGGTATGTTCTTTTTGCATCAGATCGTAGATCCAAATCACAATAAGAGGAATAAGAAAAGCGATAAACCATTTGATGCTATGAAACATAGCAAATAGGGCAAGCATAATGAGTAAAGCTATCCCAAACCCTATATACCATTGGCGCCTCATTTTAAGTCCTTTTAGTCAAAGTTGGTTTCCTCTTAACTCAGAGAGAATATCTTCCCACTTGCAGCAAGCGGGAGAAGCATTTTTTGCAATTTACAGTAAATTTAATCTAATTCTGGAATACGGTCTACCATTTCACCACCTACCATTTTATTGATTTTATTTTCTAGTGAGTTAATAAATTGTGTCACTTGATGTTGCTGGTGTGCTTGTTTGTTTTTGCATAATATTAATTCATGACTGATATCAAGTGCAGCAAGTAACAAGGTTTGGAAATTGTCCAGCTGCTTTGATTTCTTTTTATTAATCATTATTTGGTTATTTAATTTCTGCACTGCAAGCAGCAAATTAGGTTCTTCGCCTTCTGGGCACTTAATTTCATAAGTTTTATTGAGTAGTTTGACAGTACACGATTTCATCTGCGTCATAATAATAAGACCTTTGCAATTCCATAGAGAGCGTGTGTGAATAGTAACAATTTTGCTCGCAAGCAGCAATTAGTAGGGTGAACGCTGGCGTTAAATCGGTTATCATGGGGTATTTTTTATAAATGAGTTGAATATGTCTGAAGAAAGAGAACATTTGCATTTGCCCGATCATGATGAATTTTCTGCAACGATTGCTGTCTTGATGTTGCACATATCTACCAGTTTATTGCATGGGATGATGTGTGGCTACCTCTGTGCCGGTGCTGACAGTCAAGGCGAGGCATATTTACGTGCTTTATTGAATAATAAAAAAGACGAAGCCAGCCGTAATGCTGTTTTAGCTATGTTTTCTGTTTTTTCTATAAGCCAGCAACAAATTAATACCATGGATTTTGAATTTGAAATGATGCTGCCTGATGATGAGGAGTCCTTGCTGGTACGAGCGCAAGCTTTTAGTGAATGGTGTGAAGGTTTTACTCAAGCCTTGACTTTAGCTGGCATTAGCGCCAACCAATTTCATGACGAAGAAGCACAAGATGCATTTCAGCATCTTATTGAGTTTGCTGAACTTGATTGTGATACATTGGATGTAGACGAAGAAGATGAGCGTGCATTAATGGAAGTCAGTGAATACGCACGAATGGCCGTCCTTCGTTTACACAGTGATTTAGTAATGAATGAGAAAGAACGTGGCGGTCATACTGGAATAACTCATTAAAAAGGATGTTACTATGATTTCCCAACACGAATATCAAGCAAGAAGAAGCAAATTGGCGCAGAAACTGCCTAAGGACAGCATCGCCATTATTCCTGCTGCTCGCGAAGTATTACGTAATGGTGATGCACATTATCGTTTTCGACAAGATAGCCATTTTTATTATTTAACTGGATATAATGAGCCTGATGCATTATTGGTTCTTATAACAGGAACGAATACACAGAGTATTTTATTTAATCGTTCACGTAATCCTGCAGAAGAGCAATGGACTGGAAAACGTCTAGGACAGGATGGGGCATTGTCTGAACTGGGTATGCAAGCCGCTTTTCCAATAGACAGTATTGCCGAAGAATTACCCAAATTATTAAATGGAAAATCAGCGATTTATTACGCTCTTGCCCGAAGTTCAGAAATAGAAAAAACCATCATGCAATCATTGGCCGCACTTAAGGATCAAGTACGACGAGGAGTTAAAGTTCCTGACCAGTTGTGTGATTTGGAGCCTATATTAGGTGAAATGCGTTTATTTAAAAGTGATGCCGAACTGGAATTAATGCGCCAAGCAGCAAGTATTTCCGTTAAAGCACATGAGCATGCAATGCGTCGTTGCAAACATTTGGAACATGAGTATCAACTGGAAGCAGAGCTTGTTTATGAATTCAGTCGTCATGGTTGCCGCAGTGTGGCCTATGATCCTATTGTAGGCGGTGGCGAAAATGCGTGTGTACTCCATTACACAGAGAATAGTAAACCCTTACATCGAGGTAGTTTGGTGCTCATTGATGCAGGGGGGGAGTATGAAAATTATGCTGCTGATATTACGAGAACATTTCCAATCAATGGTAAATTCAGTCCAGAACAAAAAAATATCTATGAATTGGTACTCAAAGCACAAAAAGCAGGAATCGCGGCAATTAAGCCCGGTCTGCCCTGGAATGCAGTGCAGCAAATTATGGTACGTATTTTAACCGAAGGACTAAATGAGTTGGGCATTTTGCAGGGAGATGTGGACGAACTCATTGCTAAAGAGGCTTATAAACCGTTCTACATGCATAATTCCGGACATTGGTTGGGACTTGATGTACATGATTGTGGTCTTTATAAAATTAATGGCGAATGGCGGTCTTTAGAAGCCGGAATGGTTTTAACGGTTGAACCGGGGTTATACATTAGTTCGAATACTGCAGGAGTAGATAAACGCTGGTGGGGTATCGGTGTGCGTATTGAGGATGATGTAGTTGTAACAAAAACAGGCCATGAAGTATTAACAGCAGCATTGCCTGTGGATGTACATGAGATTGAGGCATTAATGCGTGATTAATAAAGAAATTGATATATTGGTTATCGGTGGTGGTTTAACAGGTGCAACCTTAATGCTTGCTTTACAAGAATCGGGCTATAGCACTTTGTTGGTAGAAGCCAACCCGTTTAGTGATAAAATAAAATCTGATTTTGATGCACGATCCTTGGCACTCTCACCTGCAAGTCGGCGTATTTTAAATATGCTTGGAGTTTGGGATCTCCTTAAAGATCATGTAACGGCAATAAACACAATCCATGTTTCCGATCAGCATCATTTTGGGATATCGCGTCTGCAAGGTGAATTGAATGCCCCTTTGGGCTACGTTGCAGAAATGCAACATATAAATCAGGCTTTGCATCAATTATTACCTCATGACCGGCTTATTGCTCCAGCAAGCTTACACTCTTTGGACTATGAGAACCATTCAGCAACAATTCTTACGGATTCTGGAGAAATAAATGTTGCTGCACGCCTCATTGTTGCTGCAGATGGTGCACAATCTGCGGTGCGTCGTTTTTGTTCATTATCGGCAAAGACTAAGCTTTATGGCCAACACGCGATTGTAGCTAATGTGGGTTTGCTTAAGCCGCATGAGTACCGTGCTTATGAGCGTTTTACTGCGCGTGGACCTTTGGCACTTTTACCCATGCAAGAAAATAGAATGTCTTTGGTTTGGGCTGTTTCTCACAAAGAGGCAGAGCATTTGTTGTCTTTATCTGAGACTGAATTCTTAAAGGAATTACAACAGACTTTTGGTTATCGTTTAGGTCGTTTTGCTAAAGTCGGTAAACGTTTTTCTTATCCTTTACAACAAGTTTTAATGCCAATGCAAATCAAATGGCCAGTAGTTTTTGTAGGCAATGCCGCTCATACGTTGCATCCAGTAGCTGGGCAAGGTTTTAATCTGGGACTTAGGGATGTGGCTACTTTAGCTCAATGCATTGCTGAACAAGGGCTTAATGCAGAGATGTTGCATCATTATGTGCGGCTAAGATCGCATGATCAAAAAATTATTACCCGTTTAACAGATGGTTTAATTCAAGTATTTACCAGTCGTTTCCCGGGATTAGGTGTGGCTCGTGGGTTGGGATTGATTGCTCTTGATAATATTCCTGCTTTAAAAAACCTTTTAGCACGATATGCACGAGGGTTTGGGGGAGTGATTCCTGATTTGGTTTGTGAAATTGCTTTGCCAAAGCTACAAGAACAGTTATGAAGGAAAAGAAATGAGTCTGCAATTTAATGTATTAATCATTGGTGGTGGCATTGTAGGTTTAACCGCTGCTTTGGCCATGGCGCAGCGCGGTTACTCTGTAGCTGTTATTGATGCGGGCTCATTAAAAGTCGATAGCAAACGATCCGATACTCGAGTTTATGCAATTAATCATGCATCACGGACTCTGTTGCAGCAATTAAATACCTGGCAGCATTTGGATATGTCTCGAGTTTCCCCATACAGATGTATGTATGTTTGGGATGCTGAAAGTAAAGCACATATTGATTTTGACTCTCGTTATGTCGGTGCACAGAACTTGGGAAGTATTATTGAGGAATCTGTATTGAAACATGCTTTATTGCACCAAGTATCTACCCAATCCTCCATTCATTTATTTCCTGAAAGTCAGGTTGAGGAAGTATTTAGTGAAGAAACCGGAGTTAAAGTGTGCAGCAAACAGCACGCTTGGGAAGGGCAACTGTTAATGATTGCTGATGGAGCCAATTCACCAACACGACAAAAATTCAAAGTACCCTTAAGCAGCTGGTCTTATGAGCAGCATGCATTGGTTGCCACAGTCTCTGTTGAGAAGCCACACCAACAAACGGCATATCAAGTATTTCGCGCGGATGGCCCTTTGGCATTTTTACCGCTGGCTGATGTACATCAATGCTCTATAGTTTGGTCCACTGATCCCTCACATGCAAAAAAATTAATGAGTTTTTCAGATGAGGAATTTAATGCGTCTTTAACACAGGCTTTTGCTAAAAAGCTAGGCCGGGTAGAAGTCATCAGTAGGCGTCATCAGTTTCCTTTACACATGAGGCATGTGAAACAATATGTAGGTGATCGTTGGTTACTTCTTGGCGATGCAGCACATACGATCCATCCTTTGGCAGGCTTGGGTTTAAATGTTGGCTTGGCGGATGTGAGTTCCTGGATTCGCTATTTGGATGCAGCTCAAGATACTCTTTTATCCAAGAAAGCATTGGGTGCATATCAGCGCGAGCGCAAACATGAGGTATGGCAAATAATCATGTTGATGGAAGGGTTCAAACGTTTATTCAGTAATTCCTTTATGCCACTTGTTGCTCTGCGTGGTTTAGGTTTAAGTCTATGTAATGGATTAACCTCTATAAAGCGGTTATTTATTCAACATGCGCAGGGTATACAGCAGTAACTTTCTTTTAACGAATATCAAATTCTATTTTCATCAAATCTTCTTGAGTTGATTCACATTAAAAAATTAGATGTTTTTTAATTCTTTTATTTAATCACACTGCTTAATATTTATTTAATATTTCTTTTATATAATCGCCTTCAATGTAAATTTTAGCTTAGAAATTTGAGGGGATTATGTTAGCAAAATTGTATTCTTGTAAGTTTTTTGAAAAAGGCGCAAGTATTGGTAGAAATCTTTTGGAAATGAGCGACCCTATAGTCGGAAAGGAAATAGTAAAACTTCAAAAAACCTCATTACTTATACGTGTAGATGGACGAGCTCCTGATATTTTTCATCAACAAGGTGGAATTCTTCCCCGTGTTCCAAAAAATCAATTGCTCAACATTCGCCATTCTACGGTATGTGAGTATCAACGATTTAATAAAGATCCTTTTGGATGGGGTGCTTGTACCTCTTTAAAAGATCTGATGGTATTTATGGATAAAAATAAATCACATGCATCGGACTCATGGATACATAAGTTTTATGGTAAATCAACGTCACTCATGATGTTAAAATATAAAACAGGAATTGAAAGTGAAGGGCATGATAATGAAAATGAAGAACTCATTGTGGAACATATACCATTCAGTCAGTTTATTGCCTCTACGTGTCCTAAATATAGAGAAAAATTCATGAGTGGTGGTTTAGTACCTAATATCATGCATGATTATAATCCTGATCTGCCAAAATCAATGCGTATGAGCGATTTACTTACTGAAAAAGATGTTCTGACCTGGTTGTTGATCAACAATGCAGAGCAAACATTTGTTGATGTTTGCAGAACAGTATACGCGGATACGCCTAAAGACATATTAGAGCGGTTTTTTCAGCCGGATCAACAAATTTTGAGCGCGATTAGCAGAGTCTTAGAAAATACAAGCTCGTTAGAGTTGTAGGCCCTTGGATTTTAAGTCTACGAGCTCAGCGTCAAACGTGCTGCTGATTTTGACCGGAATATGATGGTCAGAGTCAAGCAGCAATGGGTTTGCCACCGGTATTTGATCGATACGCAATGATGAGTTTAGCCCTATCATTGCTTCTACACTACTAAATCCCCACTCATTTCCTATATAGGCAAACGCATCTGAAGGATTAATTGCACAAACATAATAGTTTTCAATTTCTTCTTGCGTAAATTCCAGGACGTCCCGATATTGTTGATATACTTCAATCTGTTCCATTGGTTGATCCATTATGGAAGCAAATTGTTTTTGAAACTGCTCACTAAATGTGGGGAATTCAATTTTTGCAATCCAAGGATATGAGTTTTCCCGCAGCAATTGTTGGAATGCCCGAAGATAATAGGGATAAAGAAGATGCTGTATGTCATATTGGCCATTCACTTTTGCAAAAAAACCCATTCCCACTGCAGTGGCCTTTAATAAAGCAGGTTTTCCTGCCTCTTTAGCTGCCTTATTAACGCCAGTAAGCAACATCGAAATATCTTCCAGCTGATGTCGGAAATACGCAGCAGATACAAAAAGTACCGCATTTTTTTTAGTAAAAGATGAATAAAATTTATCAGGAGCTGAACGTGCAAGAAATGGAAATCCAGTGCGGATACGAGTAAGGAATTCATTTGAATCATAGGGTCCAAGGGATGCTTGCGCCTCTTTAAAATCAGTGGGCAGATTTTTAAATAAATGGGCGAACATTGGATTATCAATTTTAGTGTTTATCGGATCCAGCATGAACAGCGAATAATGCAGATAAGGATTTTCAAAAGTGGCTCCTGCAAGCGAAAAGATCCCTACATTATAAGGGTTTTTCTTCATCTGCCTCGGATTCATTGTAGGGTACCCCCCCGAAGCAAATACCGAGCTATTGGAAAAAACAATTTTTTTAGCTGCAGACAACCGTTCAGTAGGAGATAAAAGTTCGGGATGGGTTAATGGAATGCGTGCAAAAAAATCAGGTACTAGCGGAAATGAGATTCCATTTTGAAACACACCGTCCCTATCTCCGGAAACATTGATAGCAGGTATTTTGGTTAATGCTCTACATAGAGAAAAAGGCGCATTGGTATCATTATGAGCAAAATAATCTTGATTATAAAATATTTTTACGGATTTTTGCGTTGTGTCGCGAAGGGGTTGAGGAAAGCGCTTGTCTAATCCACTCGCTTTAAATTGTGTATTAAGCCATTCCTTTGGGGGTATGGGCTTGGAGGGGGCGGTTGGACGAAAGAACGTTTTTAAAAACATATAAATTCTCAACATGCTTATTTCCACCAAGGTTATATCATATTCAAGCTAATTTGAAAATAAAGTGACCATTATTTTAAAGATTAATCATGAATTGTTTTGCGAAAATAATAATGACATAATGGTCAATTATTACATTATTTAAAGATAGTCTCTATGTACAGTCGTATTTTTGCTCAAACCGGCTCGGGTTCTGTTGGAAAATTCTTTGGTTTATACGGCAAAAGTATGTCTACGCTTCGTCTTGGACGTATGGCCCCTGAGACAACCATTGATATCATTGAACAAGAATTACATGCAGAGCTGAAAGAAAAGGGATTAGTAAAATTAGGTAAGACTTTAGAAGAAGAGCAAAAAATTTTATTGGATCTCCAAGCAAAGCAAAAAGATAATTTAAACCGAATTAAAGAAGCATGTGTTAACCCAACACAAAAGCGACTCGCCCAAGGATATAGTATTAATGGATTGTTCTGGAGTCTGAAACAAAAAGAAATGAACCAAATTGCAACAAAAGAGGCGATGCAAACTAGGGAAGAGACGATTGATTGGCTAAAAGCACGCCAAGATTTGTACGCTGCACTCAAACATGGTTCTGACAAAAATTGTTCATTAAGTTGAGAAGTGTCTTCCTTTGATAGTGCAAAGATCAAAGCTCGCACACTATTCCTCAGTGAGAATGTTTAATTAAGCATATGCTGTAAGCTTAAATCATCTAATAATTACTCCAATTTGGGCAAAACCACAAAAATTCTCTTTTGACCGACTATTTTTTTTATTAGAATTCGCCGCAAATACAAATATGAAGAATCAATATGACAAGAACCGTTAAATTTTTAAACAGTGCAGATCGAGAGCAAGCCGCAGAGGAAATGCTTACAGAACAATTGGTTTTTTTCCCCGAGGAGGCCGAGTCCCAACAAAGACTATGCAATTATTTGGAGACTAACTGCAATCAACCAGGCTTTAATTACCTAGGCTCAGATTATGATAAGGATGTAATTATAGCTGCGGCTCCTAATCTTGGCCCCAAGCAACTGGCAGTATATGCGGGTAAATCGTTTAAGAAAGGAGACATTGTTGGGGAAATAAAAGGTATTGAGTTATTTGGTATTGGAACTAGTACTGAGATAGATTGGTTGGTCAAAGAGTATCAAGGAAACTCCACCTTTGTTTGGAAATTGAATTTAGATGATCACGATGAATATGCTGTAGTAATTGATTTGTTGAACGCAGGCACCAATACACGCTGGGTGAACCATGCGATGCAGCCTAACTTAGAAGTAAAAGTCACTTGCCATCAACGTAAAGACGAGGAAGGAAATACTCTATTTGATTACCATGCCTATTATGTAGCAACTCGAAGAATTGCTGTTGGTGATGAGTTGACTATTTCTTATGGGGATGAGTATTTTACAAAAAAGCGTCCCCAAATCATACGTCAACCACAAACTTTGATTGAAGTTCTGCATGATCTGGCTAAAACTCAAGATCAAGAGCTTACAACAAGTACAATGGGTACACGTGAAGAAATAAAAAATTTTTTCAGTTCATTAACTCTAAGAGCCGACATGCGAAAAAAAGAAGCTAAAAGGCACATGTATTTAGATAAAAATTTAGATCCTAAAATTTATGATTTGTATAAATCAGAAGATGTGGTGCGCTTACAAAAAAATCAAAAAATGATACTGCAAAGTAATTCACCTTATCATTTAGTTATTGCGCCTACAGAGCGAAGAAAAGGAGAATATCGTTGCTCTTTATTTAGTGGACAGAAAATTCCAGCACGAAAACCACTATGCCAGCTCGTTGGTCAGCAAAGAGATGATGTTCCCCGAAGGGTCAGTGAGATGCACATATGGGCGATGCAGCAGGGTATTGATACGAATTATTTAGTGCAATCAAGTAAAGGTGGATATCTTTATACCAAGGAAAAGGCTTCAGAAGCCTATTGCATAGAAGGCGCGAAGCAGAGAAATGAAGCGAATGTACGATTTGATTTTAAAACGAATTCATATATAACGACACGTGAAATTCAACCAGGTGAAGAAATTCTTGCCTTTTATGAAAATTATGATTATAGCGCCTCACCTACTACATTGTCGCAAGTGGTCGCTGATTTTAATGAATCCCAATATTATTACCAAGCCACTTGGAATGAAGCCGGAATTAATATGGAGTATGTGATACCCAAAACTCCTGGTTATAATTTAGATGAATTTGTGGAGTCATTTTTTTCTCCACATTTCGATAAAGAGCAAGAAGATGAGTGGAGTTTAACACTTGGTTCTGAGTTTGATGAACATGAAAAAATCCTAACACCCGGGTCTAATTTTGAGGTCTTTGAACAAGAAGACCCACAAAGTTTGGAAAAAGAAGAGTATTCAGAGGAAGGGGAAAACATTCATGGAAAAAGGAAGTCGACTTGGAGTCCAATGTTCCAATTTGCTGGAGATTCTACGAACAAAAAACAAAAAAGTTCAGCAATCAGAGAGAATGAAAAGGAGGAAAATCTTGGTACAGTGACTCCACGCGGCCTCAATTTTAGTAATTCACCCTGATTAATGGGTCAGGATGACCCTAAATTAACTTTGAGTGGAAGTGTTTTAGTCTATTTTAAACGGGCAAAATGTTCACGGCTAAAGGTTACTTTCTCAGCAACTGTCTCATTAGGGTGCTCCTGATGGCGCGCTTCGATCGCTCGATAGCGTTTTAATCCTCCTTCCCTATTCGCAATTTGAATATTTAAGCCGGGACGCGCATTCAATTCGAGCATTAAAGGCCCTTGATCTTTATCAAGGACGATATCTACGCCAAGATAGCCCAGACCCGTTAGTTCATAGCAACTGGAGGCGATCTCGAGTATTTTATTCCAATAGGGTACTTCTATATTTACAATGGGATTCAGGGTGTCCGGATGATAATCGATGATGTCATTATGGAATACTCCGCCAAGAGTTTTTCCAGTGGCGAGGTCTACTCCAACACCAATTGCTCCTTGATGTAAATTTGCTTTGCCACCGGACAAACGAGTTGGAAGTCTCACCATGGCCATTGCGGGATAACCCAATAAACTAATAATTCGAATATCAGGAATACCTTCGTAGCTTACTTCGGCAAATACGGGGTCTACTACTACGCGTTTCTCTATAATTGCATAATCTGAGGAGCCGCCAAGACTATATGCTCCTGAAAGCAAGCACGACAAATGGTAACTAAGTTCCTGGGCGGTGGTAAGTTTTCCATTAATTTGTCGATAACGACCATAGACCTTATCTTTAAAAACTAAAATACCATCCCCACCAGAACCACGTGCAGGTTTAACCACGAAGTCATTATAAGGCTCTAAGCGTTCCTCTATGGTTTTAATTTGTTGCTCCGTTTCAATGATATCGTATAAAGGTGGAACTGCGATACCAGACTTCAGAGCCAGCTTTTTTGTTTTTAACTTATCATCAACCAGAGGAAACAATTTTCGCGGATTGTAGCGCAATACAAAATCTGTATTGCGCTGGTTAATACTTAATATTCCGTGATTTTTTAAACGACGAAACAGGCTTATCATTCTACATGTCCCGCAAGTGACTTAAAGCGTTTCAACTCGAACAATCGATATCCTCGATATTGGCCGAACCACAATATTAAAGCCAATAAAACTAAAACCAATTCAGGGAATGCGAAGATTAGGTATTGTAAGGGTTCATAGCTCATTGCCCAATAAGAAATAACTGCAGCGACTAGGCTGCCTATACCGGATTTTATGGCTTCTGAAGCACCTCGCTCATCCCAAGTAATGCACATGCGTTCTATAGTCATAGTTAAAATGACCATGGGGAATAAGGCAACCGATAGTCCTGCATCCAAGCCAAGATTGAGACTGAATACACTAATAAAGATCATGAGCAAAATGACGACGGTAAGAATTGCCGCGAGTCGTGGAACTAAAAGTAACCTTAATTGATCCAGATAAAAACGTGCCAATAGACCAAAGGATACAATAATGACAAAGAGGCAAATTCCCCAGATTACATGGGTTTCTCTAAAGGCTAAAGCGATTAAAACGGGCATAAACGTACCAAAGGTTTTAATCCCGATAAAGTTCCGCAGAATTAAGATAATAAAAGCACCTATAGGTACAGTTAATAAAATCTTATACGTTTCCTGCACATTGACTGGCAATTGCAATAATGAGAAACGTAACAGTTGTGAATCGGATTGCAAGCCTCGTGATTTGGCAATACTTAAAGCGTTTATGGGGGTGGGAGACACGGTTAAACTAAATTGGACTTTTTTACCGCCATCGACATTAAATACAGGCTCATTACCATATTGCCAAATAAGAAAATCTTTAGGTAGACCTGCCCCACCGGTTCTAGGATTAATATAAATCCAGCTTTTACCATTGAATACGGCCAAAAATGAACTTAACTCGGCTTTGCTTTTTTGGGACAAATAAATTCCCTTTACTGGAACGGCAGAGATTTTAGACTGATTCAAAATCAAAATTGCTGCATTGATAAGGCGTTCATCACTAAAATCATTACTTGTCAGTAACTTGGCATTTCCATCTTTTTTATTCAGTTCTTTAATAGTGCTCTGAGCAAAGGTTTTAATATCTGCAGAGGATTGTCGTACCTGGCTGGTAATGGTTTCAACAGCCGACTTTTGGCTTTCTTCAAGCGGTTGGGTTTTGGCTGCGGTGGGAGGTCCTAATGGTGATTCATTTCCTTCGGCTTGACGGAAAATGGCTCTGTAATACAATGATTGTGCGCCATGTGCGCGCCTAATTGACCAAACTGTTTCCCGGTTATCTCCATTTAAGTTCGTTGTTACCCCATAATTCCTTGATACGAAATATTCATCAAGAATAGCGAAATGTGGTGGTAAATAAGGAATGTTAAAACTTGCTTTAATTGGTGTGTTGGGATCCGCAACAAAACGCAAGTTGGATTCAACCATCCAACTGTTTATCGTTTCGGTGTCAGTTAAAGGCACATCGAGTACAAAGTGTCGATACAAAAAAATTCCTGTTCCAAGGATCAATAAAGTAAAAATAAGTCCATAAACATGACGCGTATTATTTTTCATTGTTTTTTAAGACTCTGGTTTCTTAAAGTAAATGTGAGTGCCGGGTTTACTGCACCATTAAAAGCAATGATTGCATCTCTTCCTAAAAGCAAAGGATAGAGGAAACGTTTGCGATTGGTTAAATTCACTTTAATTGTTCTGACTTTATCTCCAAGCTGTAAATTAAGCAGGACAACAGGGCGTTTGATTGGTGCGTGTGCCATTATCTCTGATCCATGTTCTCCATCACGAACTTTAATTTTTACTCGACCTTTATATTCTGCTTCAAATACGTATTCTCCACTTTTAGTGGGAACAATAAAACGCAAATAAGGTACGCCATTTTTAGTAATTTCAGTTATGTTGGTCGCATTTAATGATGCGGATTTAGCTCCGGTATCTAATTTTGCTGATAAGATCAAGTCCTTTTCGGGAAACGAAACTTTCTCAACATAACCATAAATTTGTGTTTCATTTGATGCCATAACCGATCCAGTCATTAGTGCTGCCAAAATAAAGAGAGCAAGTATTGATCTCATTGAGTCCTCTTTCCTGAGTTGTTTTAATATTTAGTGCAATATCGTAGCAGGTTTGCCTCATAAGTCACAACCCGTAAGTGGGTTTAATGAAATATTTTTTGTACGAACTGAGTGTGCTCTCCTTAATCGGGCTACGCTAAATTTGTATCTTTTTGATTCATGATGAAACGATTATTGACATCGAAATCAATGATCCATATAATCCGCCCCAATCTAACCGATAGTCATTTCTGTGGGTAAGAATGTCTCTTAGTGGCAAAGAAGATTTATCTTTAAAATCAGAAGAACTTGTTTTTCTCTTGGCAATCGCCGGTCGTATCGACGCGCAAAGTAGACTCCTCGCTCAAAAACTCGATAAAAATCGTTACATTTATCATGCTTATGCCATTGTAGATTCGCTAAGCTCCTCTTACAGCATGTTTAAATACTTTATGGAAGTATTTATGCGCAAAACGGATGCTGACTATATACACAAAATACTCACTTCTCCTGAAGGAATCGCTGCAATTGCCGCAGAAGCAATTTTTTTAGTGTCTTTTTCTTTCCTGGCAAGTGTTTTTGAGAAAGAAGAAAAGGATTCCATAAAAAAATTCACAGCCGCTGCTTGGCCCTATTTTCGCGATGTAATGAAAGGCATGAAAAACGCGTATAAAGGGTGGCGAAGTACAGTACAAATTTTAAGCCTGATTAGCGGGATGGACCTTAAATATATGGTTGTTCCTGTTGGATTGGTATTAGGTGTATTTGCTGCTGCAAATCGATTTTGGATACGTAGTATGCAAGAGCAGCGTAAAAAGCAAATGGATAAAAATAAAGAACTTTTAGTTGAAATCGAGCAGTTGAGTTCTTTAACATCCCTAGACCGAGAGTACTATTTATCACAAATCGAACGTCAGACTGATGAAGATCGGGTTTATGCTTATTTAGCATTAGGGACAGGTGGTTTGCTGGATGGTTTATATTTTTATGTTGGAGTGGTAAGTCTTGCTGTTCTTTCACCACATCTTCTTATTGCCATGTCAATCATTGGTGCGATTTATACACTCACCTGCGTTATTTCGCGAATTTATGAAGAATATGATTTTCAATTACGCCTCAAAGCGACTCAAACTCGATGTAAATTAGCACTCACAACCAAAGAGTTGGAATTGACTTATGCCAAATTACTCAAGTTGGAAGACATAAAAGATAAAAAAACGGGAGATTTGCTTGAAATCCAAAGATTGAAATTAGAGGTGCGTCAGTTAATTGAGAACTTTGAACAAGAGCGCCAGTTATTAAAAGATCAAACAACGCACGATTATTTAACCGCGGCTTTGTTAGGAATAAAGTATGGTTTATATGCATATGGTGTATTGACCCAAATCTTATTTACGGTTACTGCAATATGTTCTATTGCCGCAATCAGTTTCCCTCCCGCTTTATTGGCTGTATTTATCGTTTCTGGTCTGGTGTTTATGATGGGGATGATGGCCTATACTTTGTATGCCCATTATCAGCATATGCAAAAACGCGAAGCAGAGATCGAAAAAGAGCATCCTTACGACAAAATCCTGAAGATGAAGGAAAATATAGAAAAGCAAAAGGATGCAAAGATTTTAACCGCAGAGAGTTTTGATAAGTCATTAAAAGATGGGCTTAAACTGGATCCCTCGCCTCCCACTGTTATTCAAGAGTGGTTGGAAGTCATCCGTTCTCTTTTCTCTGGTTTATCTAAGGGAAATAATTTCTCCAATTTTGTAATGACCCCTTGTCAGGATGTTGATTCCGATGGAGATTATCATGATACGCCGGTAATGGGTGCATTGGCGATAGCGAGTGGCGTCTTATTTTCATTAATTCTAGGACTTCGAGCTTTGGCACGCGGATTGGGACGCCCACCTAAAGGACAGGTAATCGATACTAAAAAAGAAGGAGCGGCTCCCGGCGACGAGATGGATAAAATAAAAACCCAGTCTCAATGGGAATCACGTGAGCGTAAAAGTAAAGCCTCTGATTCCCTGTCGCGACACGATTCATTTTGGAACTTCTTTTCTTCTAGACATTCAAAGCCTAAAAAATCTGCACAAGACTCAACACTGACTCATTCATTGAGCGATAACTCTCTAAATCATTATCAATCTACTCCCGGCAGTACAATTGGGGGTTTAGATTAGGATCATTATACATTTTAAATTGATGATAAACTCTAAAAGTACGTTTTTGTGCCTTTACTTCTTCAAGTAGTTCCTTGAAACACCGAGCCAATTGTTCTAATTGCTGATTAATGATTGTTAATTTATGAGCACAATTTTTCCGGTGTTCCTCCACAACGTCTTCACGCTGGGTTTGCAGTTCCATGTGATAAGATTTCAAGGATAAAATAGAAAGCCTGTCAATGATCATTCCTGGTGATTCAGAGTGAACAGGACAAGTATGATAATCTGCGGGTTGCAGTTGGTTGAAAAGCCATTCGTCCATTGCTTCCATGCGGTTATTACGCAATTGATTGCAGCGGTCAATTTCTCGTTTCGCTTGGTATACAAACTCATATCCTTGATCATCACGACGAGCCCTATCTTCTGCGTGCCAGAGTTGATAGTTAAACGCATGATTTTCTTCAACCAAGCGATAGAATTTTTCGTGCTGATGTACGATACCCAAAGATTTCCATTGGGTGATGGAATTTTTATGGAGTGTAGTGATTTTTTCGATATTAATGCTATCGGGCATATTTTATCCTGTATCATTTGAAAATGAATACCAGTTTAACCCATACTGCATAGGGCTACAAATTAGGAGCCAAAGTACTTATTATAAATGGTTGTATAAGTTCCATCATTTTCCATTTGTAACAAGATTTTATTTATACGGTTAATGAGATCGGCATTTTTGGGAAGTGTTACGATTCCATATCCATTTCCCAGAACAATAGGCTGTCCTACAGTTTGAAAGTTCATTACTTTATTGATTGTAAGGTACTTATACATATCGATGTTCATTAGGATTACATCGACATCGTCGTTAAGTAATGCCATGATCATTAAAGAAATTTTGGGGTATTCTTTTATATTATCTTCGCTTGTATAGCGCAAAAGAACATCTTCAAGGTGGGTTGCTTTTACGACTCCTATTCTTTTGTTTTTAATGTCAGCAATTGTTTTTATATTTGAAGAATTGGTCAGGAATTGACCGTCGCTTGTCATAAAGGGTAAACTGTAAATGTAGTTTTGTGATGCGGTTGTAGGTATTGGGCCTGGTGGAAAAGTAAGATCAATGTTTCCCGAGTTCAGTTCATCCATTTGATTTTTCATGGTGATCGGTTTGTATTCGCATGTTGCATGGAGACGGTTACATATTTCATTCATCAGCTCGACACAAAAACCAAAATAATGATTGTTACCATCTACAGCAGAAAAAGGAGGTGCAGATTTCGCGACTCCTACTACAATGCTGTCGCTGTAAGCGAGAGAATTTCCCAGTAAAAGAACAATAAGAAACAGGATATGTCGAAGCAGCTTCATGCAGTTTTACCATCCTTTTCGAGCATATTTAAAATCTAGGTTGTGAGTAATTATTTGTCAAATTTAGTGACTTCTCAATAACTACGTACTTACATCCTGCGGCATATGCCTCAGAGTCAACATAAATTTTTTATCCTACGTACCGCACTTTATGCACGGTATCCATAGGAAGTACGATAAATCTGAAAGCAGTTTAAGATCTTCTGGATACCGCGCATAAAGCGCGGCACTTAGGCAGAGTGGTTATCGTTTTTGTTTATCTCAAGGATTGTCTGTGCGAGCAGATTCAGGCCAGAGATCGATTCCTAAATTCTTCGGATAAGTTGTTGAACACAAGCGGTTATTTTTGTCCTTTCTTTGCCAAGCATCTGTCTAACGCATTGGCAAAAGCGGTTTTTTCCTTGATGCTTAATGCCGCAGGGCCGCCTGAATGTTGTCCAGTTGCCCGTAACTGTTCATTCATATCTCTTAAATTTAAACGTTGTTTGATGTTGTTCTCAGTATACTCCTCTCCACGAGGATTAATTACCAATCCTTTTTGGGCAATAACTTCTGCTGCCAAGGGGATATCGGCGGTAATGACCAAATCAAAGGGTTTTAAATGGGTAATAATATAATGATCTGCACTGTCAAAGCCTTTAACGACTTGTACAAAGCGGATAAAAGGTGAATTTGGATAAGTAAGAAAGGAATTTGCCACTAAGGTCAGTGACGTTTTCGTACGCACTGCAGCACGAAATAAGACCTCCTTAATTATTTTGGGGCACGCATCGGCATCTACCCAGATATGCATATTCATTGAATTGGTCAGTGTAAATTAGAGTGATTTTAGCAAGTAAGGCTGACAAGCAACATAGGCTAATTATATAATTTTAACCTTGCTGATGTTTCGTGATGTTTCTTATTTGGGAGAAAGTAATGAGAGTTTTCGCTTTTTTTTGTTTTTTACTGTTATCTTTTTATGTTGCAGCTGCAGAATCGACTCTGCCTGTTGGATGTCAGGCTGTTGCTGTTCAGGGTGAATCAGTGACATTACGCGCTAAAAAAAGCAGTTTGGTATTTATTCATAATATCGCTTCTGCAGATGTATGGATTACGCATCCGGTTACTAATCCCAGTGCCAGTGCGGGTTGGACAACACGATTACAAGGTGGAAATTGGTCTGCATTGGCTCTGCATAAAGGCCCGTTTGTTTTAAATTGTATTGAGTCCAAGCCTGGCCACGAACAACAGGCACCTTGTGAAGGCCTCATTGCTGTCTGTAAATGGAAAGGGGTGAAAATTCCTGCTCAAGGTAAAAGCAGTACGTTCTGGGCAGCAGAAGATATGTCTTTATCTGCATTGACTGCCGCGGTAGGCGCACGAGGGTTTGTGATTCCTGTACCTAAGAAATCATAAGTAAGCAGTTGACAGTAATTCCGGTTATCAATTGAGGAGGATGTAGGATGTATATGAAGTTATTTGATCAAAAACAAGACAAAAAAGAGGATAAGGAAAAACGAATCCAGTTTGTGCATAACGTTTATTCTGTATTATCTCGTGACCCATCAATGAGTGAAGAGATGAAACGGCAGGTATTGATTGGTTCGTTGCTGCAAACAAATCTCTCTGCAAAAGAGATTCAAGAAGATATATTAAAGAGATACACACCCGGTAATAACGGCTAAAGGTTTGTGAAAGCCCTCTAGGAAGAGGGATTTTGCTGACGCTTTTCTTAGGGAGAGTTGCTGGTGGTTGACCACTTATCTTGCTACTTTCATTGATAAGTGGTAGAACTGAGCAAATGATGTATACCTTACATATGATGACAACACAATACAAACAGGAAAAGCGGTGAGCAAAAAACCAAAAGATCCCTATTATGAACGGGAAAGTGAAAAATATACCGATCCTGTCCCAAGTCGCGAATTCGTTATAGAAATTCTTAACGAATACGGCAAGCCCATGTCGCGTAACCAATTATTCGATAAACTCCATATAAGTGATGAACGCAAGCAAGAATCTATGGGGTTTAGGCTGAAGGCCATGCTGCGTGACGGACAGATCATGCAAGATCGGCGCGGCCGATTTTGTCTTATGCAAAGAATTAATCTATCACGCGGTACTGTTCAAGCACATCCTGATGGTTTTGGTTTTTTTATTCCTGATGATGGTTCAGAAGATATGTTTTTGTCCGCTAAAGAAATGCGGGCAGTGATGCATGGAGACCTTGTTCTTGCCTATCAGATAGGTGTGGATCGGCGAGGAAGACCCGAGGCAAAAATCCATGAAGTTATTGAGCATGCCAATGCCACTGTTGTAGGACGATTTTTTACTGATCATGGGGTTAGTTTTGTATTGCCTGATAGCAAACATTTAACCCAAGATATCTCTATTCCCCAAGAAATGATCAATGGAGCTAAGAACGGTCAAATTGTTTTGGTCGAATTAATTACTTTTCCCAGTAAACGAACACAAGCTATTGGTAAGGTGATTCATGTTTTAGGCGAACATATGGCTCCAGGCATGGAAATTCAAGTTGCACTTTATGCACATGGAATTCCCTTCGAATGGCCAGAGGATGTGAGTATTGAAGTTGCAAAGATTCCACAGCATGTTACTGAAGACCAAATCAAGGGACGCACGGATCTCCGTAGTCTCCCTTTTGTTACGATTGATGGGGAAGATGCTAAAGATTTTGATGACGCAGTTTATTGTTATAAGAAGCCAAATGGCGGTTTTCAATTGTATGTTGCAATTGCGGATGTCAGTAATTATGTGAAGCAGGATTCTGCACTGGATAAGGAGGCTGCGCGCCGTGGTAATTCGGTTTATTTCCCGGGAAAAGTAATCCCCATGTTACCTGAGGCTTTATCCAATGGCTTATGTTCTTTAAATCCTCATGTGGATCGCCTGTGTATGGTAGCTGAAATGGCTATCAGTAATGATGGTAAGATATCGCGCTCTCGGTTTTATCGTGCTGTCATTCATTCACATGCTCGATTGACCTATACTCAGGTTGGCTCTTGGCTTGAGCAAGGTACTACAGACGAAAAACATGCTTCTTTATGGCCTACGTTGGAAGCTCTTTATAGTTTGTATCAGATTTTATTGGTTACCCGTAAGCTTCGCGGCGCTATGGATTTCGAGACCACAGAAACGCGCATCGAATTTGATGAAAATAAAAAAATTCAATGCATTGTTCCGGTAATCCGTAATGATGCGCATAAATTGATCGAAGAGTGTATGTTGGCTGCGAATGTCGCTACAGCACGATTTTTGGAAAAGGCTGAGATTCCTACACTTTATCGTGTGCATGCTGTTCCCGAAGAGGATAAAATTACTGCATTAAGACAGTTTTTAGGTGAATTAGGATTGCAATTAAGTGGTGGCAAAAAACCTGGACCAAAAGATTTTCAGCGTACTATGAATGCTATCGAAGATCGACCTGATAGACATCTTATTGAAACAGTGATGCTCCGTTCACTGAAACAAGCGCATTATATTGAAGCGAATGAAGGACATTTTGGCCTTGCCTATTCTGCCTATACTCATTTTACTTCGCCTATCAGACGTTACCCCGATTTGTTAATTCATCGTGCACTAGGTCATTTATTAGATAATCAACCCGTTTATGAATTTAGTTATACCCACGAAGATATGAATCGATTGGGGAAACATTCATCTATGACTGAGCGTCGTGCTGATGAGGCGACACGCGAAGTAATCGCTTGGTTAAAATGTGAATACATGCAAGATAAATTAGGGCAGGTCTTCAAAGGGCGAATTTCTGCGGTGACCAGTTTTGGAATTTTTGTTGAACTGGATGACATTTATGTTGAAGGTTTGGTCCATGTTACTTCTTTAAAAAATGATTACTATACTTTTGACTCTGTAAAACATCGTCTGACTGGGGCGCGGGGTGGTCATGTGTATCATTTGGGAGACAAAATGACGGTTTTGGTAGCCCGGGTTGATTTAGATGAGCGTAAAATTGATTTTGAGCCAGTAGAGGAAGCAGTCAGTCATGAGTGAGCAGTATGTCTATGGGGTACATGCGGTTTCTGCTTTGTTAACTAACCCGCATCGAGTAACTAAAAAACTCTATATCAGTGAAGACCGGGTGGACAAACGGCTGCAAGATATTATTGATAAAGCGCTGCAAGCACACATCAATATTGAAAAATTAAGTATGCAAAAAATGAACCAGCGCTTTGCGGATTTTGCGCATCAAGGCGTGGTAGCAAGTGCATCTTCATTACCCGATTACAATCAATCTCATTTACTTGCATTATTGGAGTCCAGTAAACAACCTGCTTTGATTCTCATCCTGGATGGAGTCACTGACCCACATAATTTAGGAGCATGCTTGCGTACTGCAGATGCAACCGGTGTTGATTTTGTGGTGATCCCTAAAGACAAAAGTGCCAGCATTACTCCTGTAGTAAGCAAGGTTGCATGTGGCGCAGCGGAGTCGGTGCCTTTGGCGAGAGTAACTAATTTAGTACGTAGCATGGAACTTTTAAAAGAGCACGGTGTCTGGATCTATGGTGCGGCTGGCGAGGCAACCAGCTCCTTATATCAAACAAATTGTGCTGGAAATGTCGCAATTGTGATGGGAGCAGAAGGTGAAGGATTGCGTCGATTGACACGCGAACACTGTGACGGTTTATTTTCTTTACCTATGTTAGGCAGTGTAGCCAGTTTAAATGTTTCTGTTGCCACCGGCGTTTCTTTATATGAAATTGTAAGGCAAAGAAAGGGGAGTACTTCTTAATGAGTGAATTAAAAATAAAAGCGGCAAAAGCTGCATTGCAATACATCGAAGACGATATGGTGGTTGGTGTAGGTACTGGATCTACAGTAAATTTTTTTATTAAAGAACTGGCTACTATAAAGCATAGAATTGATGCGTGCGTATCGAGTTCCAAAGCGACAGAAGCTTTATTACGGCAAGAAGGTATTCCTGTTATTGATTTAAACTCAGTACAAGATTTACCGATTTATATTGATGGTGCTGATGAAGTGACTGAGCATGGCGAAATGATTAAGGGAGGCGGTGGTGCTCATACCCGCGAAAAAATTGTAGCCCAGGTAGCAGAAAAATTTATTTGTATTGTGGATGATTCAAAGTTTGTAAATCATTTGGGAAATTTTCCAGTTGCTGTTGAGGTGATTCCACTGGCACGAAGTATGGTTGCTCGGAAGTTAGTTCAATTAGGTGGTGACCCTGAATATAGAGAAGGTTTCATAACTGATAATGGTAATATTATTCTTGATGTGTTCAATTTAACAATCAATGAACCTATGGATATGGAAGATCGCATTAATCGAATTACCGGAGTTGTGGAAAACGGGATATTTGCGCATCGTGCAGCAGATATTATTTTGCTCGCTTCTCAGGATGGTGTGAAGCGCGTGAAATAGATTAATAGAATGTAGATAAATCGCGGCTAATCGGCGTATAGACGACTACGGTATTCCCGGGTTACGCTTCGCTGCACCCAGGCTACTTTATAAAGGTTTTAGGCTAATGAATGAACATAAAGTTTATGTAAACCGAATTCTGAATATGAAAAAAATCAAGTTGATTGGTCTGGACATGGATCATACCTTGATTCGTTATAATTCTGAGAATTTTGAGTCTTTGGTTTACCAACTCGTTAAAGAACAGTTGGTAGAGGTAAAACATTATCCTGAACAAATTAAAAAATTGAATTTTAATTATCACGATGCGATTCGTGGTTTGGTCATTGATAGTAAAAACGGCAATATTTTAAAGTTAAGTCGTTATGGTGCAATTCGCCAAAGCTATCATGGCACAAAACCGATTGATTTTGCGGAACAGCAAAAAATTTATCGAAGTATTTATGTTGATTTGGGTGATTCTAACTACATGGCTATAGATACAGCTTTTTCGATTGCTTTCTGTGTTCTCTATGGTCAATTAGTTGATTTAAAGGATTCATTGTATCCTGAGGAAATACCCAGTTATCAAACCATCGCACAAGACGTTCAATTTTGCGTGGATAAAGTTCATTCTGACGGCAGTTTAAAAACAATTATTAGTAAAAATTTGCCTACCTATGTTATTAAGGAGCGTGCACTGGTTGAGGGCTTGAAGCATTTCATTCACCATGGCAAAAAAATATTTATTCTCACAAATTCCGATTATTCCTATACAAAACTATTATTGGAATATGCAATCAACCCTTTTTTGAATAGAGGTGAAAGCTGGATCAATTTATTTGAATTTGTCATTACACTCGCCAATAAACCACGCTTTTTTTACGATAATCTGCGTTTTTTATCAATACATCCTGCTATTGGAACAATGACGAATACAATGGGACCAATAGTTCCAGGCGTGTACCAAGGTGGTAATGCCAAAAAATTTACCGAAGATTTGCATGTCCGCGGCGATGAGATTCTTTATATTGGCGATCACATCTATGGCGATATCTTAAGGTTAAAAAAAGATTGCAATTGGCGAACCGCTTTGGTTGTTGAAGAGCTCGGCGAAGAAATAGCTGCACAAGCACGGGCAATGCCTATAGAGAAAAAAATCAGTGAAGCAATGGAAATAAAAAAGGATTTAGAAAAGCAATACGTCAATTTATACACAAAAATGATTGATGAAGGTTCAAAACAATACAGCCTTGAAATACAAGAATTGCAGGCGCAAATCAGTAGGATTGATGCACAACTTACTAAATTGTTAAAAGAACAACAAACCTATTTTAATCCAAAATGGGAACGTATTTTTCGCGCTGGAGCGGAGGAAAGTTATTTTGCCTATCAAGTCGATCGCTTTGCTTGTATTTATATGGAAAAACTTTCTGATTTATTGGAATACTCTCCTGCCACTTATTTCCGTGCGAACAGGCGACTATTAGCACATGATGTTGAGGTATAAGTTTTTTTCTCAAAAAAACGCACAAAGTGCGTTCGGTAAAAATTGGCCCGACTCAGCAAAATTTCGGGGAGGGTTATGACAGTACCTATCGATGTTTCACTTGTACGTAGATTGATTGATTCACAATTTCCACAATGGTCTGATTTACCCATTAAACCTGTAGCGTCCAGCGGTTGGGATAACAGAACGTTTCATTTAGGCATTGAAATGACCGTTCGGCTTCCAAGTGCACCATTTTATGCCTTGCAGGTAGAGAAAGAACAGTTCTGGTTACCGTATCTTGCGCCTCATTTGTCTTTACCGATTCCTACACCTCTAGCCAAAGGAGAGCCTGCAGCGGACTATCCTTGGCATTGGTCAATTTATCGATGGATTGAGGGACAAACCGCATCAATTGAGCGAATTAAGGATATGGAGTTATTCGCCACTGATTTAGCCCAATTTTTGTTGGAATTACAAAAAATTGATGCCGAGGGGGGGCCTGCGGCGGGTGAGCACAGTTTCTATCGTGGAGGGCCACTGTCAACTTATAATGCTGAGGTACACGAAGCAATTAAAATTTTGGGTAAACATACTGATATCGAGACTCTTTCTTTAATGTGGTCTGAGGCGCTAAGTGATCCTTGGCAAGGTGATCCCGTTTGGATTCATGGAGATATTGCTGTAGGCAATTTATTAGTCAAAGAAGGACGTCTCTGTGCCGTGATTGATTTTGGTCAATTAGCGATTGGGGATCCTGCATGTGACTTGGTAATTGCTTGGACTTTTTTTAAAGAGAAAAGTCGCAATACATTTCGTAAAGTACTTCAACTTGATACAGCAACATGGGCACGTGCTCGCGGATGGGCGTTATGGAAGGCTCTGATTGTTTGTGCCAAATTACCAGGCACTAATCCATTGGATATTGAAAAGTCCTGGAAAGTAATCAAAGAGATAATTTCGGATTATAATATAACAAATAAATAAGTAGATATTATGGAGTTAATTATATAAGGAAAGCCCATGTTAACCGTGAAACAATTGAAAAGAGTTATTCTTGCTTTTTGTTTAGTAGGAGTCACTGTATTTGTCAGCTCGTGTAATGTCGATCAACCCCCGATTTCTACTAATAATGAAAAGGGGTATGGTGGAGATGGTGGCGGCCGTTAGAACCTAGTGAGGAACGGGCAACTATGCCCGTTCGGGCAGGATTCAATAATGACTTCAATGTGATTATTTTAATTACTGGATTACATTTCTTAATGTTTGCAGGCTAATATTAGCGCCACTTAATACAACTACTGCGTTTTTGCCTTGATAATATGGAGCGCATTTTAAAAATGCAGCCAAAGCTACGCCAGCAGCACCTTCGACTAAGAGGTGCTGGGTTTTCAATACCGTAAGTAGCGCAGAGCGAATTTCGTTTTCAGAGACTAAAACAAAATCATCAACGTACTCGCGACATAGATCAAAGGTTATTGAATCAGGCTCCATTCCTCCTGCTGTAGCATCGGATAAAGTGGCTAAGGTTTCCATGGAAATAATTTTTCCTGCTTTAATCGACTCTGACATGACCGGAGAATTTTCGGGTAAACATCCAATAATTTTTGTTTTAGGAGAAACTGCTTTAATATACCCTGCAATTCCGCTAATTAATCCTCCCCCGCCTACAGGGATAAAAATAACATCTATAGAATCCAGTTGGCGCATGAGCTCAATACCAATGGTACCCTGGCCCGCAATTACTTGCGTATTATTATAGGGCGACACGTAAACCATATCGTGCTGCTGTGCATAGTTTATTGCCTGTAATTCGGTTTCGACGCAATCCTTTCCATAAAGCCTAAGTGGAACATTATAAAAACTAATATTTTCCTTTTTTACAGGAGACACATGTTCAGGTACAAAAATAACTCCTGGAAGATTTAATTGATGCAGTCCATATGCAATCGCTGCCCCATGATTTCCAGTTGATGCTGCTACAATGCCATTTTTCTGGTCTTTTTTTAGAGAGAGTAACGCATTAAGTGCTCCTCGTACTTTAAATGAACCTGTGTATTGTAAGTTTTCACATTTTAAATACAGGCTTACATGGGTAAGTTTGCTTAGCGGTATAGAGAAATCCAAAGGTGTTTCACGAATATGGCTACGAATTCGATTTTCAGCTTTAAGTACCTCAGTTTTTACATCAAACATTCATTTTTCTCCCAAGGACTGATGTAGATAATTATAAATAGTGGCTCGCGACACATAAATAGAAAATAAATTTTTTCAAAAAATAATTTCTTAATTCTTCCTTAAGGTTTGATCTTTATACTTAATGATGAACTAACAGGGAGCCTGGACGCGATGCGTGTATTAATTATTGAAGACAACGCTTTTAATGCATTTTGCTTGTCTCGACTATTAGAGTCAGTTATTTCTTCAGTAGCAATAGATGTTGTAAGTAATAGTCAGGATGCCCTGTCTTTTATAGACACTCATGTGCCGGATTTGGTTGTCATTGATGGTGAGTTGAATTTGATTGACGAATTTTCTACTCATGGACCACAACTTGCAGCAGTCATACTGCAAAAATATCCTCATCTCCCTCTTATTACCTGGTCAGATTCTGAATTTATGCGTGGCGCATTTGCTAAAGTTTTGATTCAGTATAATCGTTTAGTGAATGAGTACAATACTTGGAATAAAACCGTGAGTCCAGAATGTATTCAAAAAACCTGGGCGTATTATTTTGATGAATCGGTGGCTGAAAAACACGCTTTTTCACATATAACACGTTCTAAAAGACAAGCCAGCTATCACCTTTGATTGTATAGCACCACCCACTAACTTCGATACATCGTTGCAAGCTCGTTCGGCTCAGTCATGTACTTGAGTACACTCCTTCACCTCACTTTTCTTGCGCCTTGTCTAGAACTTAGTGGGTGACGCTATATCATCTGGCTTGGTAATCTATTATTTCAGAGCTGATATCAACGTAAAATCAGCATGCATCTGAAACACGCGCTATAATTAAGTTATCCCATTTCTGTGACGTATCAATAATCTATTTTTAAGGAAACTATGATGATGGACTATGACCGGACACAGAGTCTCTCCGATCACAAAAGAGTACGTAAAAATAAAAAAATTGATGAAAAAACAGAGAGTCTTGGTTCCTTTGAGCAACCATTAAAAGAGGCTAAAAAAAACCAGAGAAAAACTCGAACAAAAAAGAGTTTATTCGACCAAGAGGTACAGACTATTAAAACAGAAGAAACATTTTATACAAAAAGTATGCTGCAAAACATTCTGGACAGCTCTGTCGAATATTCTATCGTAGGAATGGACTTACAGGGAAAAATAATCTTATGGAATGAAGGTGCTTCCCGTAATTATGGATATACTGCCCCTGAGATGGTGAATAAAAAAAATATTTTTGTACTCCATACACGTGAAGACAATAAATCTGGAGCTGCTCAGGAGTTTATGAACAGAGCATTAGAAAAGGGAAATGCGGAAGAAGTGTTCGAACGTGTTCGTAAAGATCGCTCGCATTTTATTGCTGCAGTCACCCTGACAGTACGTCGGGATGATAGGGGTAATCCTGTTGGCTACGTTATGATTTCTAAAGATATTACAGAAGCGAAGCGAATCGAAAACCAACTGCTTAAGACGAATGAGGAGTTAGAGCAATTTGCTTACATCGCATCACATGATTTAAAAGCTCCTTTACGGGCTATTGAACGATTAGCTACCTGGCTGGAAGAGGATAATGCCGATAAATTGGATGATAAATCAAAAGAGCATTTGGCCTTATTACGTCAACGTACTTTACGCTTAGCGAATTTAATTGATGGAATATTACAATATTCACGAGCGGGTCGTTTGGATTTGAATGTCGAGCGTGTGAATACCAAAGAAATTCTGAAAGATATCATTGAAAATCTTAATTCGGAGGGGCGATTTGAAGTGCATTATCCTAAACGCCTCCCGATTTTTAAAACTCCCAAAATTCCATTGATGCAAGTATTCTCTAATATACTTGGTAATAGTTTTAAACATCATCATCGAAAAAAGGGGACGATCACAATCGAAGTGGATACATTGGGTGCATTTTACTTGTTTACTATTAAAGATGATGGCCCAGGGATTGCACCTGAATTTTTTAATAAGATTTTCGTAGTTTTTCAGACGCTCAAAGCAAGGGATGAGTTGGAGTCTACGGGTATCGGCTTGAGTATTGTTAAAAAAATTGTCGAATCTCAGGGCGGAAAAGTGATGGTTCAGTCTCAGGTAGGACATGGTACTACGATGTCTTTTACTTGGCCTAAGCAAATCAAAAAAAGAACGCGTTCAATTAATTGAACATCAATAAGAAATTGTGAGCGCATTAACTCGTATTTTTGCTAGGAAACTCAAGTAGATTCCAATAGTGATGCAATGATGAAATCATTTCCATAAATTCTGAAACTTGAAATGGCTTTACAATATAACCAGCAGCATTCAAATTATATGCATCTATTTTATCTTTTTCACTATTTGAAGTAGTAAGAATAAAAACCAGTAGTGATTTTAATTTTTTATTTGTGCGGATATTTTTCATGAATTCTATGCCATTCATTTTAGGCATATTAATATCCAGAATAATTATTTTGGGCGTTGGCTTTAATTTTTTTTCTCCATTGATACCCAATAATTTATTTAATGCATCTACCCCATTTGTTGCTATATGCAGTGGATTATTGATTTTATTTTTTTTAAACGTTCTTTGTATGTCTTTGATATCAATTTCATCGTCATCCACAAGCATAAAATTAACGGAATTATCTAATTCATACATTTTTTATTCCTTCAACCAATTTAATATAGATTATAGGCAATAAATTTAAAATTTTCACAAAATGACTTTTATTGATACTATAATTAACATATGAATTCAATGTAATGAATGCAAGTCTTTTTAGATAAACTACTTCCTGATTGCCGTGAGTTTTTAAGTTCCATTTAAAAGCAGATGAACGCGGTAGGAGAATGACTATGGGATCCCACGAAAACATCGTTGATATATTGTATATTGAAGATGATATTGTTGATGTTGAGGGCGTGAAGCGAATATTTAAAAAAGTTAAAGAGTCATGTGCTATTGAGGTTGCTTCAAATGGTGAAGAAGCCTTAAATAAACTGTATGGACGGGAAGGGCAAGATAAAATTCTTCCAAAAGTAATTCTCCTTGATATTAATGTTCCCAAAGTAAATGGGATTGATTTGCTGAAAATTATTCGTAAAGATCCATCATTGGCATTTACTGAGGTATTCATTTTGACCAATGCTTATACAAAAGAGGATAAGCTGGCAATCAAAGATCTCAATGTGAGAGGACAAATCGTTAAACCCCTTGAATATGGTGATGCATTGAATATTTATTGGGCAACGCATCATGCATAAAATGAGAGATTACATGTTTTATTTGCTCTTTTCAAAGCATGGTAGCCTGGGTGCAGCGCAGCGAAACCCGGGTTCCGCTGCGCTGCACCTAGGCTACCATACGGAGCATAGGGCGGTTCGGTAGGAGTATTACCATCTGTGTCTGTGTGTTTAATGGGCTGCATCCCAATTGGCGCCAGTACCAATAGAGACTACAAGAGGGACGGAGATTTGTACCGTGTGTTCCATTAATTCACGAATTATCTTTTTGCTTGATTCAACTTCTTTATCATATACTTCAAAAACCAATTCATCATGAACTTGCATGATCATTTTTGCCGGTGGATTTTTTTGTTCATTTTGCCATTTGGCAATGGCTATCATGGCTTTTTTAATAATGTCTGCTGCAGTGCCTTGCATAGGCGCGTTAATCGCTGTTCGTTCCGCTGCTTTTTGCCGTACCATATTGCGCGCATTAATTTCAGGTAAATACAAACGTCTACCAAATAAGGTTTCTACATAACCGAGTTGATGCGCTTGTTGACGGGTTCGGTTCATGTATTCCAAAACTTTAGGGTAACGCCTGAAATAAGTATCGATGTAATATTGCGCATCATGACGTTCCACACCAATTTGTTTTGCCAGGCCAAAAGAAGACATTCCATAAATCAGGCCAAAATTGACTGCTTTAGCTCTGCGGCGTTGTTCGCTGCTTACTTCATCCAAAGGGGTTTGAAAAATTTCGCTGGCTGTCGCTGCATGAATATCCCAGCCCAGAGCAAAGGCTTTTAACAGATTTTCGTCTTGGGACAAATGAGCCATAATCCGTAATTCAATTTGGGAGTAATCTGCTGCAAGAATAAGAAAGTTCTCAGGAGCTATGAATGCGGTACGAATTAAACGGCCTTCTTCACTCCGTATGGGAATGTTTTGCAAATTGGGTTCACTTGAGGAAAGTCTACCGGTTGCCGTGACTGCCTGGTTATAAGATGTATGGACTCTGAGCGTTTTTGGATTAATTTTTTTAGGCAGAGCGTCAATATACGTAGAAACGAGTTTAGTGAGACTGCGGTATTCAAGGATCACTGCGGCAAGGCGGTAATCATAAGCCAACTCTTGCAATACAGATTCTGCTGTAGAGGGTTGTCCCGTTGGCGTTTTTGCGATTATTGGTAGTTTGTGCGAATCAAAGAGAATTTCTTGTAATTGTTTGGGTGAGTTCAGGTTAAAGGGCCTGCCAGCCAATTGTAATGCTTCTTGCTCCAATGCATTAATTCGTTCTTTCAAGCGATTTCCATGTTTCTCCAAAGTCACGGAATCGATAAGTACCCCGCGTCGTTCTATGTCTGCAAGAATGGTAACTAATGGCATTTCTATATCGGTGAACACATTGTGTACGGATTCTGGAATTAAAGGAAAAAGCTTATTGTGAAGTTGCAAGGTAATCTCTGCATCTTCCGCAGCATAAACGGCCGCTTTCTCCACTGGAATCTGATCAAAGCGCAGTTGTTTTGCTCCTTTCCCAGCAACTTCTTCATAACTAATCGCTTTGTGTCCCAGATATTTTAAGGCTAATGAATCCATGTCATGACGTCCTGCACCACTGTTAAGTACATAAGACTCTAACATGGTGTCATAACTTATCCCTTTTAGGTTAATGTCATAATTTTTCAATACTGCATAATCGTATTTGAGGTTTTGACCGATTTTTTTTATGTTAGGATTTTCTAAAATGGGTTTTAAAGCAGTTAAAACTTCTTCACGAATTAATTGCGCAGTGCCATCTGTATGCGTAAAGGGAATGTACACTGCTTTTCCTTCTTCAATTGCCAAGGAAATCCCAACAAGTTCTGCGAGCATAATATCGATGCTGGTTGTTTCTGTATCGATGCAGAATACTTGGCATTGCTCCAGTTGATTGAGCAAATGATTTAATTGCTGGTTGGTTGTAATCAATTCAAAAGGAATGCTGGAAATAACGGATTTACTTGTGGAGGAATTTCCTTCTTCTCCCAAAAGCTCTTTGAGCCAGTTTTTGAATTCAAATTCACGGGTTAATTCAATGAGTCGTTCTTTATTCATGGGATTAGGTTTTAATTCGCCCCAGCTTAAGGGTAAATCAACATCGGTTTTGATTGTTACCAATTTTTGGGATAATGGCAGTTGCGGGATACTCGCACGCAAATACTCGCCAATTTTGCCGCCAATCGTATCTGCATGGCGAATCAAATTATCCAGAGTTTGATATTCTGTAAGCCATTTGACTGCTGTTTTGGGTCCACATTTAGTTACCCCAGGAATATTATCGACGCTATCGCCAATAAGTGTAAGATAATCAATCATTTGTGAGGGTTTTATCCCAAATTTTTCTTTAACACCTTCAATATCCAAGAGGGTATTACTCATGGTATTGATTAACGTAATATGTTCATTGACGAGTTGCGCCATGTCTTTATCGCCTGTAGAGATCACTACAGGGATTCCCTGTTCAGTAGCCTGCCTTGCCAAGGTACCGATTACATCGTCTGCTTCGACCCCCTCAATAATCAGTATAGGAAGTCCCATAGATTTCAGCAGCTGGATTAAGGGCGCAAATTGAGTACTTAGTTCTTGGGGCATGGGAGGCCTATGCGCCTTATACTCTGGATACCATTCATCCCTGAATGTTTTTCCCTTGGCATCAAAGACTACAGCCAGTTCCTCCGGCTGATAATCTTTAATGAGTTTTTTAATCATATTCGCCACCCCATAGATGGCTCCTGTAGGTTGTCCTTTTGAATTAGTCAGAGGCGGTAATGCATGAAATGCACGAAAAAAATAGGATGAGCCATCAATGAGAATCAAGGGGGGTGTCATAGTTATTTTGCCTCTTCATTGGCAAGTTGCTTCTTCAGTAATTCGACTTGTTCGGAAAGAGCCTTAATATTTTTGCGTATTAAAGGAATTCGATTGACGGCGAGCTCATGCTGAATCGCAAGATCTTTAGGACGCGCTGGATTTCCTAAATAAATGTTCCCTTCTTTCAGATGTTTGTTCGGCGGTACTCCTGTGCGAGCACCTAATACCACGCCATCATCAATGCGAACATGATCACTGACTCCAACATTGGCAGCAAAAATAACATGGTTGCCTGATGTGGTGCTTCCTGCGATACCGGTAAAACCACATAGAATATTATGTTTCCCTAATTTTACAGAATGTGCTACTTGGACGAGATTATCAATTTTAGTCCCTTCGCCCACAACAGTTGCACCCATCGTGGCGCGATCTATAGCGGTATTGGCGCCTATTTCTACATCATCCCCTACAATGACTCGCCCAATATGAGGAACTTTGAGATGTTTGCCATCAACAAAAGTATAGCCAAAGCCATCGGAGCCTATAACCGTAGAGGCATGGATTATGACTCGGGAACCAATGTGACACTTATCGTACACAGTAACATGGGAATGGATGGTCGTATTATCCCCCAGAGTCACTTCACGACCAATATGAATATGACTTTTTAGAATACAGTTGTCGCCAATGCTACTGCCTGCTTCAATCACCACATAAGGTCCTATAAATACGTCCTTCCCCAATGTCACTCCTTCGCCAATGACTGCGCTAGGATGAATATCAGGAATGGTTTTTTGCGGGGGATTGAAAAAATGCATCAGGGTAATAAAGGCCTTGAATGGATGTTTTACTTGTATGAATGGTTTTTTTGCAACAGAAGTTTGTTCATTGACTAATATGGCAGCTGCTTGCGATGCTTCTGCTAATTTTACATTTTCATTACTGTCAGCAAACACTAGGCTTCCCGGCATAATCTCATCAATGGGTGATAAGAAAGAAATTTTTATTGAGTCATCCCCTATGACTACCCCTTGTACCTTATTTGCTATATCACCTAGTGAATAACTCATTTATTGGCCTTTTTTTATAAAATAGCTGATTATATACCCAAGAAACCTCCAATGCTATGCTTTAAATGGCTTCATTTTTTTGTCTGGAGGGCTTTATAAAAGATGAGCAAAAGTATCTCTGGCGGGTATGAGGGTATTCTATGAAACGGTGCATCCCTTTTCAGATTGATAAACGTCAACTTGATCCGTTGTTAATGTTTCTTCTGTCGCTAATGTTTCTTCTTTAAGACGTGATGCTTCCATTTTTAGTGTAATTGCTTGCAGGAATAACTCTTCCATATTTTCACCTGCTTTTGCACTTGCGGTCATGTAAAATAAATTATTATCCTTAATAAAGCGATTCAGTGCTTCAATATCTAATTCATTATCAGGTTCTGCATCACTTCTTAGTCCAACTAAAATAATTTTCCCTAAGCTGTCCCTATCTAAATAATGATTAATTTTTTCCAGCCATTTCATGGCACCTGTAAACGTTACTTTTCTGGTTAAATCAAAACCTATAATTGCAATGTCTGTCTGTTTAAAATAAAACCCGCATAAAGTTCCATAACGTGCTCCTCCGGGGATATCCCATATGTGAAGATTTATTTTACTTTCATTGGTTTCAATCAATTTATGATAAAAATCCACACCTGTTGTCGCTTTAATATTAACGGGGTATTTTCCCGAAGTAAGCGTTTTTAATAGGGAGGTTTTGCCGCAAACGTCTCCGACAAAAATCACCTTGAACGATGGAATCATAGTTCCTTTTTGTATGCCTATTTCTTTCAGCTCAATGTTTTTGCCAAAAAGCCCCAGCTTCGTTTTCATTGTGCATTCCCTAAATATAATTAATAACAAAAAAGGACTTCTTTGCTTGGTAAGTATATTTTTCAATCATCATGAATGAGTCATGCGTCAAGACGAAAATTAAAGTATATAGATGATAAATGCAACGGCAAATGAAGTATAGAAAAGTAAGTCCAAATACGGTATAAAATTAGCCTAAGTGTTTTGGATTTCATGATTAAAAATCAAAGGGATAGGTATGTTGAAAAAAATAATCGTAGCCTTAGGATTTTGCGGACTGTTTACAGTAAAAGTATATGCTGTCGATGACCCGTTTGCTCCTGTTTTACCCCTCGTTTGGTCATCAATTATTACTGTAAGCGGAGGACCTGCGTGGTCTCATCCAGGGAGTGATCAATATCTCTATCCTTTTCCGCCGCCTCAGTTCAACCTTTATCTTGCTGGTTCGAAATCTGATTGGTTAGGTACCGGTGAATTATTTTTCGGGTTACAGCATTTTATTGGTGCAAGCAGTTTTATCGCCCAGTTTGGACTTGGGGTTGCAGCAGCGAGTGATGTCAATTTTTCAGGCACAATTAATGTGAATGGTATTCCTGATGTATATACCTACCATTATAGCGTGAGCCATGTGCGCGCAGAGATGAAAGGAAAACTTATTGCCTGTGGTTTTCAAACCCTCCAGCCTTATTTAAGTGGTAGTTTTGGTGTTGGCTGGAATCATGCTCATAACTGGGTTCCTTCGACAATTGATCCTGTCCTTTTTCCAGCATTTTGGTTTGAGACGGTTAGTACGGTTGCTTTCTCGTATACTCTTGGACTTGGGGTGCAAAAAATGCTAACCCCGAATTGGCAGGTAGGTGCAGGAGCTGAATTTGCAGATTTAGGTAAACATCATTTGGGGGACGATAACCTTACATTGAGCCAAGGTCCTGGGGGACCTCATATATATACTGTTGGGGCATTGTTCAGTTTGAGCTATATGTTTTAAAACAGTCTGGGTGCCGGTTTACCTACGCAGGAATGACTCTACGCAGCTTGCAGCCGGGAATAGTACTTAATTTGAGTCGGGTAATTTATCGAATCATTAGATCCTGGCCGCAAGCAGCCAGGCTACCAATTATTTTTTATCTTATGTATCTGCGTAAGATCAAGGCAACGTTCGCGCCTCCAAAAGCGAAATGATTGGACAATACAATATCAATGGTCTTTTTACGGGCTTCGTTCGCTACATAATCCAAATCACAGGCGGGATCTTGAGTTTCTAAGTTTATTGTAGGTAATAACAAATCATGTTGCAGACTGAGTGATGTGGAAATGACTTCCATTACACCAGATGCACCTATTGCATGCCCAATCATTGATTTTTGTGCCGTAATTGGGAGCTCATAGGCTCTTTCACCAAATAGTGATTTAATTGTTTGTGTTTCGACCATATCATTTAATTGCGTTCCAGTTCCATGCGCTTTGAGATATTGAATATCTCGAGGTGATAATTTTGCATCATCCAATGCTCCTTGAATCGCGCGTTGCTGTCCTTCTGAAGAGGGTGCGGTAATATGAAATGCGTCACAGCTGGAGCCAAAACCAATAATTTCTGCGAAAATAGTAGCTCCTCGTGCTTTCGCTTGATTTAGTTCTTCAAGAATTAAAACTCCAGCCCCTTCTGCCATGACCATCCCCTCACGATTTAGGTCAAATGGGCGGCAGGCTTTTGTTGGATTTGCATTATTAGTGGACATTACCTTTAATTTACACCACGCAGACATCATTGATTCCCAAAGCGGTGCTTCAGTACCTCCGCAGATCGCCGTGGAAATTCTACCGTTAGCGATTTGTTGGTAAGCTGCCCCTATCGCATCAGCTGATGAAACACATGCATTAGAAATAGTGGAATTAGGCCCGCTTAGGCCGAATGCTATGGCGATAAAATTTGCAATGGAATTGGACATTCCTTTGATCACCGTCAGTGCCTGCATTTTTTTCCAATTTTCAGCGAAGAAGAATTTATAACTTGCCTCTGATTCTGGGTATCCTCCCATTCCAGTACCTATGAAAGTCCCGGCTTTGCTGAGTTCATGGGGAGTGATTTGGGATTGTTCTATTGCATGATGTGTGCAGTAGAGTGCGAATTGAGCAACTCGTGGATAGCGTTTATTCTTATTAAACTCGGGAAGATGTTCCAGAGAAAAATCGGTAATTTCACCTGCTATTTGTGTGGGGTATGAAGAAGGATCATAGCTTTGAATGCGTTTTATTCCGCATTGTCCCTGTTTTGCAGCCTCCCAGAATTTGCCTAAGCCTGTTCCTATGGAAGAGGTTATTTCCATGCCGGTTATGACAACCCTTTTTTTCATCATGATCCTTTTTATTTTTAGTATGAAACTTTCTATGTAAGTTGAAAAACAATTTTGCAGTAAATATAGCGCCACCCACTAAGTTCGATACATCGTTGCAAGCTCGTTCGGCTCAGTCATGTACTTGAGTACACTCCTTCACCTCACTTTACTTGCGCCTTGTCTAGAACTTAGTGGATGACGCTATAGTTGTTCCAGCTTTTAGGACAATACTAAAGGTGGGGTTTAAATTCTGTCAAGTTCTATATGAAGAGGTTCTATTTTACAGAAAAAGAGTTACCTAAAGGGGCCGATATAAACCAGTTTTTAAATGTGAACGTCCCAATTTTTATTCACGGAATAATTCGTTAGCCAACAGCCCTTCCAGATAAGTCCAGGGTGAATTAACGTCTTTTTTTTGCGATAACTCGTTTTTGCAATTCGTAGAAATCAATTTCCCAGTAATCACACGAGTTTTGAGTTAGAAAACCAAGCCGGGTATATAGGTTAAGTGCCTTTTGATTATGTGTTTCTACATCTAGATTGAGGTGGGGTTTGCCTTCACTTAATGCATGGTTAATACAGTATGAAATTAATGCTGTTCCCAGACCTTTCCCCTGTCGCTTTGGCAAAACGGCGATATCAGAAAGTGTTGCACCATTTTTTTCCCAGCGTATATGTGCTTTTCCCACAAGGTGGTTGTCCTCAAATGCCAGTATTATTTGATATGTTCTATCACTGAGTATGTGCTCAAAGCGTGGAACTAATTCTGTTTCCGTTTTGAAGAAACATGCCTCATCCAGAATGCAAAGCATTGGAATATCTTTTTCTGTTGCTGTACGGTACGTCAGATTTTTTTGGTAATCCAGTAAGGGAGTTAAATCATGTCGCTCCATATAATATTCACTATGCATATAGGAAAAACCAAGCTCAGGTAGCCATTGACTATTCAAAAGGTAAGGACTAGAAAAAATCAATTTAAAATAGCCTTGCTCTTGTATCAGGGGTAAAATATTGCGCAGCATTTTTTTGGCAATACCTTTACGGCGATAATCTGGATGAACAATCAGTGAAATTTCAACTGCATCCTCATAAAAGAAAAAAACACTTAAAAATCCCACTAATTGTTGTTTATCGTGATACCTTAAGACTGTAGGTAAACTTCTTTTTTGGACGAGCAAGTGAGCATACGAATTAGGTACGCTGCCATCTTTCTTTTTACAGACAGCTTTTAATTCTTCTAGTTCTTTGAGTTGGTCTTCATTGAGTTGAGTAGTTTTACTAAGCATAATTGGTATTAATAAATATTATTCGTTTTTTTAAAGAATAGCTTGTTTTATGTTAATTTGCTCTTATTAAAATAAATTTATTAAAAATGCAAGTTTAAAACAGCGACTACAATTTCCAAAATGATTAATACGATGATAATAATTTCTAAATTATGACCGTGCCGATTGTCTAAGTACCCATTAAACATATCAAAGATTTCATTAAGAGTGTCCAATCGATGATTAATCGCATTGACGCGTCTTTGGATATGTAAGTAACGTTCCAACATAGTAAAGTGCTCTTCTAAGGTTGGATGTTGCCAAAAATATTTTGGATGATAAAGGAAATTACTAATTAAGTTCATTTCACTTTTTGCTCCAAGGATTTCTCCAATAATCTGCTGAATTTGAGTACGGCTAATTTCCATCTCACCTGTATGCGATAGTTTTTGGATCATTGGATTGTATTTATCAATCAGCCCATCAATAATGGTTTCAAAATATTGTAACTTGACTGATTGAGAAAACCCATAAGACAAACTGAGTTTGAGTTCGTCACTGTCGTCTTCTATAGTCAAGCAGTCTACATCGAAAAAATCATGGGGTTCTATAGTTGTTTTATCACCACGTTGATAATGAAATTCATCATGCACTAAAATGGTAACGGGTTTATCAATCAAGAGTTTGATGGTATTCAGGTAATCATTAATTTGATACCGTTTAATTCCCCAGGAAACCACAGTGCCATTTTTAAAAATGAAAATGGTATGATCTTTGTTGTGGTTCGCGCTTAACTTAAGAACATCACGAGTTTTCAGTGAAGTAAAGTCAGTTGAAGCGTTTTTAAAATAATTGTCTACGCGTGGTAAATCAATTGATTTGGCAATACAAAAACTTAAGCATTCCATGATGGTAGTAATCCGCGAAATAAAAGCTTTCTACGATGAAAATAGATACATGTTCTGCTGTATCTGATAATCGATAATTAGAGTCAGATACAGCATTTTACAATATATAATAATTATCTCAACTTTAACTATTATACACTATCTGCTGTTTCACGGGCTGGATAAGTTTTTTTTCGGTCTGTTGCCCCAGCTAACCATTGTGGACAAACTTCTAAAATTTCGGCAATTTTATTAAGTTGTTCCTTTACTGGAAGTATGTGGCCAAAAATTAAAGAATTTGCTAAATGACGTGAAACACCAAATACTTTAGATACTGCTTTGATTTTCTCAGTTAACTCTTCCGGAAAGCCCAGTGAAGCTAACTCGCGATTGAAGCGCTGCGAAAATACTTTACTGTTCATTTTCTCACTCCATGAAAAAATAATATTCAGCATCATGCTGCCCCATCTAGATACCTGTCATTCCTTGATTCAGGTAAGAGAGTTATAACCCATTTTTTTTTAATAGCAAAGTTTTTTTATCCTAAAATCAATTAGTTATTTATCTAGTTACCATTATGGTAACTAGTTGACCACTGGAACGGCTTAAGCAGTTAAGCAAAGAATAAGTTTTGCTGTGTATAATTAGATCATAAAGACCATTATGAGATCATATTAATCATGAGATTATCTAGCATTTTTGGTTTTAGCTTTCAAGGAGTTAAAGAAAGTGCTCATGAAGTCCATAAAAAAACGATTGCTTATGATCAAACAGGTCATGCGCATCATGTTATTTTCAAAAAGAATAAACATCCAGGTGTTAAGGGTCAAGAGGCGTCTAAACTGGAGGCTTGCTTTACCGCAGTTGCTAATGCGTACGCTGCACCACATCGTGCGTTAAGACAAGACATAGTAACGGATTCTCAAGGTAAAATCGTCGGTGTATGTACTGAGAATGCAGGCCATGCTTTATTGCGTCTTCAGAAGAAAGATAAAAACATCGTTTTTATGCAGCCACCACAAGGTTTATTACCCAAGGGGGAAGTGAGTGAAGAACAATTTGCGCAATGGATAAAGGGACATACGGTAATTGAAGAAAAAATTGCTGTTAAAAATAAATGGGAAGCAATCGTTCTTAAAAGAGTACAACAAGAAAAACAACAAGAGCTAGGAGAAGCTTATAAGAAACGATTGAAAGAATATTGGGATGAACGGAAAAAGCTGGGAGAATATAAAAACATAGATCCCAAAGATCTTGATGTGGCAGTCATGTTTTGTAATGATCAATTAGATCAAGGAATTACCAAATTTGATGCTCAAAAAATTCCCAAAAGATTAAAATCCATCTTAGAGCCGATGTCTGAGCATCTTCGGGTTATTTTTGAAGCAGAAAAGCTAAGAAGAAAATGTCAGGAACCTAAAACAAAAGCAGAAAATATCAAACAAGAAGTACAGATGGCAACCTATGGCGTAGGTGAAGGGATTAATTTTCTGGAAAAATTACCGCAAAATTTCTTCGCAAGGCTTTTGGAGCAAAAAAGACTTGGTACAGTAGATATTGATATGGACTCATTGGCAGATGTGTTTACCTCAGCCTATGGACTCGAAGAAGATGATTTACACAAGGGAAATATTGGTTATTACGTTACGTGTGACAATGGTCGTCCCTGCTTTCATTTTTTTAAAATAGATCATGATTTGATGTTCAGTGATAAAATTATGGCTGCACGTGATGCTCGTTTTGCTAATCTTCGCTATTCCAGTGATAAATTTCGTATTACTACTCGCGACTTGCTTGGGTTTCCCGATCTGCAAGACTCAGGAAATCATTATTGGCCGACAAAAAGAGCTATTATTTCTACAGGTTCAAAAGCATATCAAAGTGAAGAAGATCGGGCCGCCTATAAATCCTTAAAAGATGATCCTGAATTTCAGAAAGCAAAGTGGATGCGTTTTTTAAAGCAAGCAGTGATGCCGCAAAGTTTTATTTCCAAATGTTTGCATCAACCTCTAGATGAAGTGGGTACTGATCCTGAAACTGAAAGTACTTTGACCATTGTGCAACGAGCAAGCTCCTCCAAAATCGCTGAATTACGTGTAGCGCTTTTAGCAATACCGGAATTTAGAGAATATTTGCACCATAATTTTGACGAAGCAAGCAAAACAATTCTTGCTGAATTACAGCAACATTGCATCGCAATAAACTGCTCTCCCAATGAAATAAATCGATATAAGTTGGAAGCAAGCAAGATGTTGAAATCAATTCAGAGAGTATGCGAAAAAGATACCCCGGCATTGCATGCTGCAATTCAAACACAAAGTTATCGTTGTTATGAAACAGCAAAATATTTTAAGGATATTCTGAATAAAAAAGACGCTGAAGGACATACGGCATTGGATTTTGCAGTCGCTAATTTTGAAAAATATACTGAGAAACTAAAAAGTCCAGGAGTTGCAAAGTCAGCATTGGGTCCTTATTACATACAAATGAAAGTTTATTATGCAGATGTGATTTGTGATTTGCATCATCACAAGGCAAAGCATGGATTATCTGCAAATGAATATGCATTGGTTATTGCTCAAGCACAAAAAACCAATTCCGCATCAATCCTGATTCCGAAGGTACGTTCATTGGAAGACTATAAACACTATCTCTCTATCATGCGGAAAGAACCTTCACGAACTTTAAAACAAGATAAAGTGTATGCAGTAGAATTGCTGGAAAAAGCAGATTTAAGTGCAGAAGAACTTTTGCGATTAAGAGATGAGTTAAAAGGAAAAGAACCCGCCGGACATTTAAAGTTTATTAAAGAGCTTCGATCGGAAATCTGGATAATAAAAAAACTCAGAGGTGTTTACGGAGAAACGAGTACTGTAGATGCTATGAAAAAGTGTATCGATCAAAAATTAGAGCAATTACAGAATAAACCTCAGGATGAACCTCCGGCATTAAGTGTTTGTTCCGTAACGGCTTAATGGAATAGCTCACTTTTTAGCATAAGGATTGTAAGTTTTTTTAATTGTTGAATCATTGCCTGTATTTTTTTATTCTTTCCTATCATGATGAGTATTCATTTATTAGAAGATTTTCGATCAAAATGAGAATTAATTTATAAATTTTTACACTATTCGTATGAAATAGGGTATAATACCGGCTGAAATTAATTAGAGTTATCACTTTATTTGGATAACTTCTTACTTTTATTGTTCTTTGCAGTGGTTCAGGGATAATAACCATTACAGGGAATATTTATTTCATATTAGGAGTTAAAACATAATGATGAAAATAGCCTCATTACTATTGGGTATAGTTTTAACTGGTTATGCTTTTGCAGACGATCCTAAAGAAATAGCAGCTCACAAAGTGTCCCTTGCTGGCTTGCAACCTGGTGAAGGCCGTTTCATTCGTAGTGATGTATTTGAGAATAATAAATTTCAATCCGGTTCTTATTTTTGTGCTGGGGCTGATAGCATTCTGTACGATATGCAATATGTGTTTTCAAAAAGCCGTGAACCATTTCATGCAGAACATTTAATTAAGTTTTCAATATGTCAAGATGAAACTATGGCTCAATGCCAAGAGTTTGCTACAGATAAATATTTTACTTTTAGAAACCTTGATGGTTATTTGCAAAATGATAGTACCCAATCAACTGTGGACGTTTCCCCCTTAAAAGTTGTTTATCAATCCTGTGAGCCTAATGAAGATATGGATGAATTGGTTAAAAAGTCAATTCATGAAAATGATCGTCGTTTTTCAACTGTAGGATAAAGATTTTTCTTTTTGATTGTAACCTGGGAATTTCAAGATCATGAACCCAGGTTACATTTCACCCAGGCCATCATGATGTTTGTTTTTTGCGCCAATTGACTCACTTGATTTGTTATATTTTTGTAAAATTCATTCGAAATTTAGCCTGAATTTGCTCATGGGTGGTTAAATAACTGCTCACTTTGAGCGCTGTATATGTATTCTGGAGATACCTGAATGAAAAAAATGAAAGTATTAGGATGTTGGTTATTATTAATGCTCGCATTGGATGCACACGCCTACCAAACCCGAGAAAGTAAAATTTACAATGACAAGGGTCAGATTGTCCATATAGATGGTCTGTCATGGTCTGGATTTCAGGACACGAATGTTTTTCAAGGCTTACAAAGCAATCCTTTTTATGCAATTCCATCTTTGAGTTCCAATCCAAGAGCCTATGGAATGATGGATTTGATTAGTCATCCATGGGATTTTCCCAGTTCAGGGGCGGATAAAAATTCATCGGTAAGTTTTAAAACGTTACGATTACCTATCCAACCCGAGGTTCTTTATGATGATCAACATGAGGTCGATTTAAATAAGTGGCTTTCTGACAAATCTTCCCCAAGCGCAGGTAATGGTATCTTTTGTAAGACATGGCAGAGTAATGGTACTGCTTGCGAAAAAGCGGTTAGCCCAAAGCAAGCGTTTTGGATCGTGTTGCAGGAACTAAAAAAGAAGAATGTCAAAGTAATGATTGATATCCATCATCGTCATGGGTATGGTGATGCGATGCGAGATGGCACTGTTTATGATATGCAACGATATGGAAATGATATTTCTCTTTTAGCTACAGAAATTAAAAATCGCAACTTAGATAATGTATTGGGAATTGATATTTTTAATGAGCCTTATCGTTTAAATTGGTTTAAAACACATGACTCCCAAGTACCTTGGACAAAAGTCATAGCAACTGCTGCTAATGCAGTGCAGAAAAACAATCCTAATTTACTGTTATTCGTAGAAGGTCCTGATTCAGGAAATGATGATGCAAATAATCCGGTAATTTGTGTCCCTAAATCTCAAGTAGTGAATGATAACGGATACAGCCATTCTCCTGATCCCTCTTTATGTGGCAATTTAGAGCGTATGTTTTTTAAAGGAAATTGGGGAGAAGACTTCAAGCCTTTACTGGATGAAAAACAGGCTAAAAATGGAACCGCTGTATTTGATAAAAATAAATTTAGGAATCAGTTAATCACCCAAGGAATAAATCAGTCTGCGTTACAATGGTTGTTGGGAGATGAACAGGCTCAAAACAGTCATTTGGTTTTTTCGCCGCATGTATACCCTGCTGAGGTTGCTGGTTGGGAAACTGCGCCGGGGATGCCAAGTCAATTACGCTTCGACTGGTCATGGGGATTTTTATATAAAGCAGGCTATCCTGTTGTGCTTGGTGAGGCATCATGGAAAACCGCAAAAGGAAAGGCATTTTTTACCAATTCGCTCATGCCTTATCTACAGGCGAATATGGAAACAAACAACCTTTTCTTCTGGGCAATTGGCTATCTAGGAGATACGGTAAGTGCGATTGATCCTAATTCTGGTGAGCTCAATTTAGATGTGCAACAAACGTTAAAGAATTATTTTAATAACGTTTAGTTAATAGGAATGTAGCCTGGGTGAAGCGCAGCGGAACCCGGGGATTTGAGGAGAATTCATCCCGGGTTCCGCTGCGCTTCACCCAGGCTACATCGTACAAGTTCGCATTTATTCACTCCCCACACAATGATGACAGGTAAATACATTTTGAGGATCATATTTGTGTTTTATTTGCAGGAGCTTAGGATAATTGCTTCCCCATAAAGCCCCTTGCCAATTTTTAATAAAGTAATCTGCTTCATTCGGATAAGTACCTGAATCAGGACTTAAAGCATGCAGTAGCTCCACTGCTTTACGGGCTTTCTTTATTACCTCTTTGGCTTTGATTAAATCGGGTTGATGACTCGCAATATGGGCATAAGTATCTTGTTGGCCTCCAGAAATAATGAGTAAAGCTGCTGCATCGAGTACTTCGGGGTTCATGGCAGTATTTTTTTGACGGGCAATAACGTCTGATGGTGCACCCGACAACCCTTTATTAAAATGAAGTACAACTTCAGTAAAACGTGATGCCGCAAAAAGTGTTCTGGCAAAATTCATTGAATTGTCTTTGGCAAATAATTTGTAGGGAAGATACATAGAGAGATAGTAGTTGATATATACGGATACTTCAGATTGATTCGATGCCCACCAAAACTCGCCTGCAGATGCGTTTTTTTCTTGGTTAACCACAATTGCATCAGGTGCATTTGCAATCAAATAGTCAAAATCCCAGTAGTGTTTTGCAGGACGTGTAGCGCTGTTGAAGCGAAATTGGTATTGTTCCGGTCTTTTGGTTAACCAGTTAAGAAATGGCTGCCAAAGTTTGTCCACTTCCGTTTTATTTAATCCAACAAAAACCAGGGAAAAATTCATTTTATTATTTGGCGTTAAAGTAACTTGCTCCCCCCAATGTTCGTTATGGAGATTGAGGCGATAAAAATGGATAAAGTAATCAATGAGTTTTGCATATGCTGCATCGGATTTTGCAGTAATGGTTCCTTTGACTTTGCCAAATAATGCGGGGAGGTCATGAGTTTGCAAAGTGATTTTACTGACAATGCCGTAAGTACCTCCGCCGCCTCCTTTTAATGCCCAGAAAAGATCTTGATTTTGACAGGCATTAACGGTGCGTATTGTTCCATCCGCAGTAATCATTTCTACTTCCAAAACCCCAGCAGCTCCTGTGCCGAATTTTTTGGAAAAGCTACCAAATCCTCCACCCTGAATAAATCCACCAGCAGCGCCGACAGTGACACAACCTCCCCCTTGAACATAGCGGCCATGATGTGTAGTGACTTCTTTATATGCCTCTAGCCATCGCGTACCTGCTGCAAGGGTGACTGCTGTTACCGGTGTATGCGTTTTAGAACATCCCCTGGGGATAAAATGATCGTGAATGGTCACCTGACGCATGTTATGTGTCCAGATCAAGAGTGAATTGGGTGCATTGGATCTGCCAAGGTAATCATGACCAGTTCCTTTTACTACAAGTTTAATGCGATGTTTGCGTGCAAAATTAACTGCAGCCGCTATTTCTTGCGCATTTTCAACAGCAATCACATAAGAACTTACCGCAGATTGCCAGGCATCCACCCAGCCATTCGATTGTGTCGCTCCAGCGTGCGATTCAATAAAATAAGGATTTTTTAGCTTATTGAGCACCTGTTGGCATGCAGTGCTTTTAATGTTTTGAATGCAAGGAGCTAAGGGAGAATGTCCTCGCATCAAGTGACCGTTTACTTGCCTATTTAACCCATCCCATTGCGCTTTGGTTGGCCAACAGGGTTGATCGGGTAAACAATAGATAGATTGCTGATTGGACTGATTTGCCAAAACTCCATTACAAATAAAGCTCATCAATAGAGGAACTATCATTATCCATAATTGCATCAATCATTTCCAAATTGTTATTTATAAGCGTTACATATGTAACGCAGGTCTAACATTCCATGCACGGCAATGCCATACCTCAGAGGGGTCTTCATTTTCAAAAATACACAATGCTCCTGTAGCAATTTTGATTCCATACCGCGCACTGAATGTTGCAAAATCACCAGTCAAATAAGGCGAGAAACGAGCAATCCCATTACTTGTGACTACGAGACATGTTTTTCCAGTATACTCTTTACGCAGACGAATGGAAAAATCCATCCAATTATTAATAAGTGCAGCAGGATCTACCTTCCAACCGTTAGGTACTATGGCATGTGTTTCCCAGGCATTAATTGCTTCGTTCCCAATGCGCGCGACTACATGCTCTTCAGGTTGATTTTCATCAGGCCCATAATCAATTTCGTTGAAGATAGCCAGTGTTTCAATAGGTAAATTGATTCCCATGGCACTTTGTGCTTCTTCTGCGGTTTGTTGGGCGCGTTTGAGTTGTGACGTGAAGAGGACGTCAGGAATAAGATCATTCTTTTTAAGATAGATGCCCAGCATGCGTCCTTGATTTAAACCAGTATCGACTAGGGGCAGATCAGTGGTTCCTACTCTTCTGACCACGTCGCCAGGCGCAAAAGTATTCCCATGACGTGCAACAAGTAATCGTGTTGTCATCGTTACATACTCTCTAATAATTCACCGTATTGGGCAATCAATGCTTCAGCACGAATTACATCTTCCGGGCTATCAATGCCTGACATACTGGCACGGCCTTTATAGTCAACGGGAATACAACGAAGGGTATAACCGTTTTCCAGGATGCGTAATTGTTCCAATCCCTCCATTTTTTCAAATGTGCTTTCTGGCAGGGTAATGTATTTTTCGAGCATGTCCAGTGAATAACCATATAAACCAATATGACGAAATACAGGGCTTTTATCACTGTTTTGGCGTAACTCATTTTCTTTGCGAATGGCAGGAATAATATTTTTACTGAACCAAAAAGCATTACCTGTTTTTTCATTGAATACAGCAGTAGTACCACTAAAGGGGGTAGTCAGTTTATTTTGGCGTAAAACATCCAGTTGTTTCCAGGTTAACTGGGTTACAGGGGTTACTGCATCACACGGAGAGGCAGCAAAAGCATCAATGAGTGCGCGTAAAAAATCGGGTGGTGTTAAGGGAGCATCACCTTGCATGTTAATAATGAAATCCGGCTTATTTTTCATAGAGCGTATTGCTTCAGCGACACGATCCGTTCCGCTGGGTGCTTCTGGTGAGGTAATTATTGATGCAACACCTATTTCATTGCAATGTTGGACAATTCGTGCGTCATCGGTTGCAACGAGTACAGAAACATTCTTTAGTCCCTCAGCAGCAGCACGTGATAAACGAACTACACGCTGCAACATGGTTTGACCATGAATCATTGCCAGAGGCTTTCCTGGTAAGCGAGTTGAAGCGTAGCGGGCAGGAATTACAATGACGCTGTGCATGGCAAAAATTTGTTCCAAGATAAAAAAGCCAATAATAGCCTAAATATTAGACGGTTACTATAGTAAGCTCAATGCGACGCCTGGCCTCGATTCGTACGTCGAATTGAGGTTATGGTAGAATAATTTCGCAATAATTGGGTTAAAAATAATGAATCTGGTGTATTCAATAGGATTAGCCCCGGATTATGGGACTGGATTTTAAAATAAGGACATTCGTTATGAAGAAATTAAATCTATTTACGATGGGATTGATGCTGATTCATGCAACAGGTGCTATTGCAGATGAACATTCTTTAGCAAAGCTAACTGATTTGGCAGGAGCTTCCGGTTTTGAGAAGTCTGTTCGTGATGCGGTGAAACAACAATGGCAGCCATCCATGAACAGAATTACTGTAGATGGGATGGGTAATTTGATTGGTCAATATAAAACAAATCAAAAAGGTCCTAATGTTTTACTCATGGCGCACATGGACGAAGTAGGGTATATGATCGAATCAATAACTCCTGATGGTTTTTTAAAGATTATCCCATTAGGTGGTATTCCTTCTTCAGTAATCTTTGCGCAACGTTGGATGGTTTCTACACCTAAAGGAGCTATTTTAGCTTATTCTGGCATGGACTCGACCCACCTTATTGATGAGGTCAAAAAAAATCAATTGCCTAAGGGGAATGCGGTATTTCTTGATATAGGTGCGGAAACAAAGGAGCAGGCTGAAACCAAGTTTAATGTGCGTCCAGGATTGCAAGTTACCCCCGCAAGTCAATTCAGTGCATTAAGTGAAAACCGTTTTTTAGCGAAGGCTCTTGACGATCGCTTGGGATTGGCGCTGATTAGTGATGTGCTTGACTCCATAAAAAATCAGGAGCGACCCAATCAACTCTATGCCGCGGCTACAGTACAGGAAGAGGTGGGTTTGCGCGGAGCAAGTACCGTTTATAAGAGTACGCATCCAGACATTACGATTAATGTTGAGGTCGGTATTGCCGATGATTACCCTGCTTTAATTGCAAAACGCAAAGGTCGAATTGCTTTAGGTAAAGGTCCTACTTTATTTGTATTCGATCGCTCAATGATTCCCCATCAAGAATTGCTTAATTGGGTTTTAGATTTAGCCAAAAAAAATAACATTCAGGTACAGTTGGAATCCGAAATAGGTTATGGCCAAGACGGTTCAAAAGTACAAAGCTCAGGTTCAGGGGTTCCTAGTATTAATATTGGTGTGCCTATTCGTTATGCGCATCAACAAGCCGGGATGTTTGATAAACGCGATTATGATCAAGCAGTTAAATTAGTGAGTCTTATCGTGACTCATCTCAATCAGCAAGTAGTTGAGCAAATTAAAGCAGGTTAAGGTTTTTTAAAGTAGCCTGGGTGCAGCGCAGCGTAACCCGGGTTCTGCTGCGCTGCACCCAGGCTACATGTTCTTTTTAATTCATCTTTTCCTTGCATTGCTGCAAAAAATATTTTGCAGGTAAATCATTGGGATTACTTATTATGATTTGTTCAAAAAGACTTGCGGCTTCATCAAATTGCTTTGCCTCATAATGATCCAATGCTGACGCAAAAATAGAGGCTGAATCTTTTTTAAATTGCACTTCGACTGGAAGGTTATGATTAAAAACTTCATAAATTTTTATGGGTAAACTTTTACCTTTTACTGTTGTCAAACCTAAAAAGCGCAGATCGTATGCATCTTTTTGTTTTAATTGTTCATAGGTTTCTTCACCAATGATGACTTCGATATTAAAACTTCGAGTTAATGTTTCAAGCCGAGAAGCGATATTGACCGCATCACTAATAACACTGCAATCCATACGCTTTTCAAAACCCACAGTACCAACAATCAAATTGCCCGTGTTTATACCAATTCCTACGCTGATGGGCGGGAGGTTATCGTGTACTCGCGTGGCATTGAAACCCTTCAGAGCTTCTAACATATCTAATGCAGCAACAACGGCATCATCCGGATCATTAAACAAAGCCATAATTGCATCACCAATATATTTATCAATAAGACCTGAATTTTTAAGAATGGCAGGATCTAAAAAACTCATAAGTGTATTAACAAGATTGAAGATTTCAACAGGTGATAAGCGTTCAGCCATAGTAGTAAATGATTTTATATCTAAAAAAAGAACGGTCATGACCTTTTCAACACAATCACCGAGTTTAATATCAGTAATATTCTTACGATTAAGCACCTTTAGAAAATCTTGAGGTACAAAACGCGCTACTGCAATTGCATTTTGCTGGATTTCGACCAGCTTATTGATAAGTTCTTCATTTAGAGCTCTGACTTTTTGTTCCGCAATCTGTAAATCGTGAAAGTAAGAGTTGGTGCGCACCATATAACGGACGCGGTATCCTAATAGAGTTGGATTAATGGGTTTGGTGGTAAAATCGGTAGCTCCGACTTGAAAAGCCTTATTAACGGATTCATAGTCCTCTAATCCAGTCACCATCATGATCGGAAGATAAAGTAAATCAGGTAATTTTCGAATCTTGGCACATACTTCAAAACCATTGAGACCAGGCATCTCTACATCCAACAAAATCGCGTCAGGTTTAGTGGTTTTAAGTAGTGTTAAAGCGGCTTCACCATTCTCTGCCTGAATGACATGAAAACCAACTTTGGTTAATGCATCGCAGGTGATTAAACGCATCGTGGCGCTATCGTCTACTATCAAGATCACTGGATTTTCTTTTTCCATAAAAGAGTTACTCATTTTCACTGATACAAATTTTTGTTAAATAACGTGCAATTTGCTCCAATTCAATAACTTGATCTACTGCATTCAATGATTGAGCAACAGCACCCATTCCAAAAACTATGGAACTTTCCTGGTCTTGAATCAAGGTATGTCCATGAGCTTCTTTTAATTCCAATAAGCCCTCCGCACCATCATCACTCATTCCAGTTAGTAGAATACCAATGGCTTTTTTTCCACAAACCTTAGCAACGGATTGAAGTAGTCGAGTAATCGAAGGGCAAAAACCGGAAACTGGAGTACCATTAACTAATTTACAGATTAATTGTTCATGTACACGTTCAACGATCATATGTTGGTGTTCAGGTGCTATATATACCGTTCCCCTTTTTAATGGTTCATGATTCACTGCATTTTTCACTGTAAGACTTATATTTTCTTCAAGCCATTGTGCAAATCCTCGAATAAAGCCAGGGCTCATATGTTGGACAACGAGTATCGGTACAGGAAAATCAGGAGTTAATTGCGAGAGGATAGTCTGTAATGCCATAGGGCCTCCAACTGAAGCTCCCACCGCAATAATCTCATAATCTGTCGTTGAGACTCCTTTCGTTTTATGCTTTTTGTTCTCATCAAAAATTAAATGCTTTTTCAAAGGTTTTTTAATGACTCGAATATCAGAAAGGCTGCGTAGGGTATCCACGATGTGTTGCCTGCTTTCCTCAAAAGAGGGAGAAAATACATTCACAGGTTTTGCCAATGCAGTTAATGCCCCTGCCTCAAGAATATGGAATGTAGCATGGAGTGATTCATCATTCACCAGAGAACTGATCACGACAATTGGCGTCGGATTTTGCGCCATAATAATGCGTGTGGCTTCAAGCCCATCCATGATGGGCATTTGAATATCCATGGTAATAAGACTGGGTTTTAGCTTTTCAGTTAACTCAATGGCTTCCTTGCCATTTTTTGCGACACCAATGACTTCCATATCTTTTTCAGATTTTATGATGTGTTGAATTATTGCAGCTTCCGTTGGTGAATCATCAACGATTAAAATTTTTATCATAGGCAGTAGTTCACTATAGCAGCATTCTTTTAATAATCTCTGATGAGTTTAATACGAAATTAATTTGATTGTTGCCTGTCAAGGTCGCTCCGATGACACAAGGTATATTTGATAGTGGTTCTTGTAACGGTTTGAGTACAATTTCCCTTTCACCAATAATTTCATCGACAAGCAAGGCCATACGATCTCCATTCTTTTTGATGATTACAGCAGAGACATATTCTGTTGTATCTTGTTTCTTTTCATCAAGATGGAGAATCTTAGATAAAGAGCATAACAAAACCGGTTGTTCTTTGACAAGAACAGTAGGGCTTCCTTCCACGGCGATAACCTCATGCTTTTTTAATAACATGACACTTTCTACAGAGTTGGTAAGAAGAACAAATATTTGGTGATTGCATGAAACAATCAATCCACGCTCAGTAGCTAATGTAAGCGGAACTCTCAGAAAAAAGACAGTTCCTTTCCCTGGGGTACTGTCAACACTGACTTGGCCCTTTAAACGGAGTAAATTGGATCGCACCACATCCAAGCCTACACCTCGACCAGAAATATCAGTTGCAATTTCCCGAGTAGAAAAACCAGGACGAAAAATGAGGTCGTACAAGTCTTCTTTTTTCATCGTTTCAAGCTCGGCTTGAGTGATGATATTTTTTTGCAGTGCCGCGCGAATTAAATCATTTGTTTTAATTCCCATACCATCATCAATTATTTTAAAGACAATCTGATGGTCTTCTTGATTTACGTTAATCGAAATATTTCCTTGTGGTGGTTTACCAGCAGCTTTACGAGTTTCGGTATCTTCTATGCCGTGATCGATGGCATTGCGTAGAAGATGAACTATAGGATCTTTTAAGCCATCCAGGATCATTTTATCCATTTTTACATCATTGCTGTTTATTTCGAGATTGACTTGTTTCTTTAGCTCATAAGCCAAATCACGCACAATGCGCGGTAAATAACGTAATTGAGTCGTTACCGGTATAAGACGTAAGGTACGAATTTCATCTTGTAACGCATTTAACAAAATGGATAATTCGCTCACAGAAGTATGCAATTCCCTTTGCATTAGGTGAGTTGAATTGTTGATTTCAGATAATTCAAAAAGACTTGTGGAAAATAAAGTGGCTGTTCCAATTTCATTTTGAGAAAAAGCATTGGAATTGGCCCTATCTTTTTTCCATGATTGGACCAGATGATCAATTTTGTAATTTAGCTTGGTTAATTTGGAATAGTATACTTCAATCGCAATTTTAATGGCTTGGATTTCTTCAGTATAAACTGAAACACGATCTAAATTTTGCAAAGAGACCCGTATTGATTCAAATTCATTTGTTTTGGCCTGTATTTCTTTAGTTTTAGGCGCTTTTTCAAGTTTTGGTGATAATTCAACCGTTGGCTCTAGTGCAGATGGTGTTTCTTGAGCAGGCGATTCTGTATAGTGTTCTAGTTGTTGCAAGTGATTTTCCAAATCAAAAGAGGGCGGTTTTTGTTCCGTGTAGAATTGCATTGCTTCATTCATGTAATCGATCGATTGGAGGCACAGATTAATGAGCTCTGGGGAAATTTGAATGCTTTTTTTCTGGATCGCTGCAAATAAAGTTTCTATATGATGTGCAATCTCACCAATATCATTAACGCCTATACCGCGTGCCGATCCTTTAATGTTATGAGCCACACGAAAAATTTCTTCCAGTAAGTTCCGGAACTCTTGTTCTGATTTAGTTCCCTTTTCAAGCTGCAGTAAACCATCTGTGATGGTGATTAAGTTTTCCTGGAGTTCTGCTTTGAATGTTTCGAGAAGTTTTTTTATAAATTCATTATCCCCAGCATTAGCCGTGGGTTTTGTCACAGGGGCAATAGGCTCAGATAAAACTGGTTTTTCCTCTATAGCTTGAATTTCTTCTTTTTTTTCTTCATGATTTAGCGCCTGCTGGAGTTGATCTAACAAGGTATGAAGCTCGACCGAAAGCGGCTTTTTTTCTATAAAATCATGAAAAATTTCACGCATTCCGTCTATGGCACGAAATGTTAAATGAATTCGTTCAGGTGATACGCTCTGGGAAGGCTCGAACAATTTTTCAACGTGCTCGGCGATTTTTCCCAGCTCATCAATACCTACAGACAGTGCTGATACTTTAATATTACGTCCTGCTCGAGAAATCTCTTCCTTCATCTGGCTTAAATCACTTACTGATTCACTACGCTCAATCTTTTTTAAATGATCGGTGATGAGCATCAATAATGATTCAAGTTCCGTACTAAATGTTTCAAGAATCTGCTTAAATAAATGTTCGTCTGGAGTCATATGGCGCTCCTAAACTTTATAAAAATTCACATCATCCTTTAGATGTTTGGCAATATCATCCAAATTATGAATAAATGCCATCATCTCTTTTATGCTGCTGGAAAAAGTTGAGGTAGTACGATTAATTTCATTCATGCTCTCAACGATTTGCTCAATCCCGACAGCTTCTTGACGAATGGCTACTTCAATATGTTGGCTCGAAATGGATGCCTCATTAATCATTTTACTTAGAGCTTGAATGACATTGCCTGCTTTCTCAATAAGCTTAATCCCTAAATCAAGAGTTTTGGCTCCCTCCTCTGTAACCGTGACCGCTTTCTCGGTAGTTCGCCGGATATCCTCGAGAATTTTTTGTACCTGTACGGTTGACTGTTCTGATTGCTCAGCGAGATTTCTTACTTCAGTTGCCACTGCGGCAAAACCTTTTCCAGCTTCTCCTGCTTTTGATGCTTCAATCGATGCATTTAATGCCAACATCTTTGATTGTTGGGCAAGCGTATTGACTACAGAGGTGATGTCGCCAATTTGTTGGGTGTGATTACTTAAATCAAGAATGGTTTGTGCAATAAGCTTCATCTTTTCTTCTGAAGCTTTAATCCCTTGAATACTTTGTTCTACTGACTCTGTGCCCAGTTTTCCTTGCTCATATGTGTTTTTAGCAACTTCCCGCAGTGCTTGTGCTTTAGCCATAGTTTGTTTTGAGCTCTTATCTATTTCTTCCAAAGATGCACTGATTTCATTTATAGCGGAGGCTTGGGATGTAATCCCTTCTGCTTGTTCATTTGCTGAAGTCAGTACGGTTCCAACCATAGTGACTATGTCATTGCTGACTTTACTAATTTTTTTGGTGATTGATGCCAGTCCATCAGTCATTGAATTTAAATCTTTACCCAGATCTTGTAGGATGTCTTCTTTGTCTATTTCGAGACGCTCTCTCAGATCCCCCGCAGCAACTTTACTGCTATGTGCCCTAAATTTTTTCGATGAATTGACTAATTTCTCAAATAATTCGCGCGACTCCACTTCTTTTTGGCGAAGAATTTCTTCATGCCCTTTAATTGCCTCTTGCATGGCTTTCAACGATAAAAGTAGTTTGCCAAGTTTATCTGCAGTTCGAATTTGAATATCTACATTACGTTCACCTGCAGCAATGCGCTCAGCAATATTAATCGCATTATCAACCGGACGAGCGATAGACTGCTGTGTCGCGTAAGGAACGATAAGGGTCAAAAGGATAGCAAAAATTAATAATCCATACGCGTATTTCTTTAGGGAGTTTAAGCTTTTATGTATTTTGTCCGTATTTCTTTCAATCTCGTGTGCCAAAATCATGTACAAACCACCTGTTCTCTTCCCTGTTCCTGGTGAATAAGAGCCTAATATAAGGTCAATCATTGAGTTTTCGATTTCCCTGGTTTTGTTTCTACTGGTTTCTACATTATTTGCATTATTGGGATCTCTAGGAGCATTAAGTATGGCTGCTTGGACATCATAAAGAGGGATATATAATTCTTGCAATTTATCCCATTTTTCCTGTAATTTCTTGTTACCAATGGAATACATTACCTGATCCCAGTTGTTCCTGACATCATTGATATCTCTCCATAGGCGTGTCAAATGCTCTTTAGTATGTGGGTCCCCAGTCATCGCCCAATGCTCTAGAAGGTCTTGAGTTTGATAGATTTGGCTATCAAGAATTTCAGGTAAGTTTTCACTGCGAATTTTTTCACTGAGATTGACTATATCATCTACCTTGGGCAACAAAAAAATAATTAAAAATATAACAGGTAGACTAAGGCTCATAAATCCGATAAGCAAGCGGGCACGTATTGTGATAACAAGACCTCGTCTATTCTCATTAGTTTCCATGACCCTCTCCTATCTTGTATAAACGCGTTTTAATTTCTTGGCTTAAGCTTGATATAAAAGCTTCCATATTAATGATTGCCGTGACGGCATGATGTAATCCCAGAATATATTCTGAATTAGTCACATTCGCAGAGGATAAAGGAGCAGCTAATTGATTTGGTAGATAAGTCTCACTGCCTTCGACGCGATGAACAAGTAAGCCAAGAGTGATATTGTTTGCATGAACAACAATTATAAATTGATTATCCTGATTGGGATTGTGGCTCGACTGATTTAGATGGAAAAATTTAAGGAGATCCACCACGGTAATCAACGCTCCACGCCAGTTAATCACTCCGGCAATAAAATTAGGTGCGAAAGGAGGTTGCGCCATGGAGGTATTATGCAGAACTTCCTGAACGTATTGATAAGATACCCCATAAATTTCATTTTTGCTTATACTGAAGCGGACAAAAGCAATGCCATGATTTTTACGGATGCCTGGTTCCTGCTGGGCAAGTTGTTTCGCTCTTGCGTGCAGTATCTTTAGTCCTTCCTCACTTTTTGGCATTAATTCTGAAGCATGCTTTTGTTCTTTTATCATCATTCAAAATCCTTTTTTGTTCCATCATCTTTATCCAGTGAAAAATAGATTGCACCATCATGATGAAAGGCAAGATTTGTCCCGGTCGTAACAATAGGATCGGATGCGCCCAATAAAAGATAAGCATGTTCAGTCATGCATGCGCTTATCTTTTTCATAATTTTAGCAACAAGCTCATTATCAAAATAAATGAGCACATTGCGACATAGGATTAAATCGACCTCAAATATACCATTAATTATGGATGGATAGCTGTTATCACACAAATTAAGGTATTTAAATTGTACTAATTCACGGATTTCAGGCGAAAGTAAATACGTACGATTATTTCTCAGGAAATAGCGTTGCATGTATTTCTCTGGGATAGAACGCATGGACCATTGTCCATAAGTGCCTGTTAGTGCTTTTTTCAGTGCTGCAGTATTGATATCTGTGCCTAATAAATAGAGGTCCCATCTATCCATATTCGGTATAAGTTCAGCTAACATCATGGTAATGGTATATATCTCTTCACCTGAAGAACAACCGGCACTCCAAATTTTTAAAGTGAAATCGTGCTTTTTTTGTTTTATTAATTGAGGCAACAGCTTATTTTCAAGTAAATGTATTTGATTTTTATCACGAAAAAAATAACTTTCTCCCACAGTAATGGCTGCAACTAAATCAGCTAATAAAGAAGAGTTACTGGAGCATTTTTTTAATTGGTCCAAATATTCTTGCGGCTGATAGTTGAATTTGTTGCATGCTGTGCTAATTGTTTTTGCTAACTCTTGTGCTTGATTTACGTGGGTCACAAGTCCAAAACGCTTGTGGATTAATTCGATAAATGCAGCTTCGAGTTTTTTTATGTCATTCAACATATTATTGCTCATATTGTTACTCATGATGAGTACTCAGTGGGTTGATTTCTTGAGTTAACATTAAAGCAAAAACCCAATTGATATTGAGCAGTAATGAAACACTGGTTTCTAGAGTCACAGCACCCAAAAAAGGTGAATTAGTACGTGTAAATTCTTCATGTATTTCAATTTGCTTTTCATCAATGCTGCTCAATCCAAGCACTTTATCAACTATGAGTCCAATTTGATGTGCTTCAGTGCCCGAATCCTCATGTGCTTGTGGGGACATTCCAGTTTCCCTCTCCTCAACGGGTTTGGAATGAGGTTTATCGGAGCACAGTAAAATGGGTATATTTAAAGGATACTCTTCATTGCGTGTTAAGCCGGTACAAATAGCTAAATCTAATACAGGAATACATTTATTTTTAAGATTCATTAATCCTACAAAATACACTGGGCATGACGGAACGATTTCAAGCATAGGCAAAGGTAGAATTTTCTCAATATAGTGCAGGTCCATACAAACTTGTATGTCATGTAAAAGAAAATGGAGAACTGTTAGGTTCTTGGGGAGCACTTTATATTCTTCCTTAATAAAATATCTCTTTATAATTTAGTGTCCATCATAGTCTAAATAAACCGTAAGTGATGATGGTATAAATCAATCTGGTAATACATTAGACCTCTTTCCAAACTCGCTGAGGGGAGTGAAGTGCGAGGAGACGCGGAGCAAAGAACTGGAGTGTACACGCCAGTACATGAGGATTCGAGCACCGCATCGACGAAGCAATTCACCTCCTCAGTAGAGTTTGGAAAGAGGTCTATTATAGTTATAGACCGAATGGGGTAGATGTACAAGACAAGCTCTATGTGTTTTAGACTTAATCTGAAAAAAAGACCTAACTGGGGGACTGAAGATCCCCAAGGTTATGAGTTTAATAGAGATTTTGAACAACAACTCATCTAGGGTTTGTTTACAATTCTACTTTCTTGGCCAAAATGCTGCGATTTTCTGCGCTCCGCTCGTGTATGCTCCGTTTCGGTGCTCTAAAATCGCAGCATTTTGCCCCGGATCAAGTCCGGGGGAATTGCAAACAGGTCCTAATCTTTATGCGCAAAATAATTTAAATCCAATTCGCGAGCCGCCTTAACATCATCGAGACGCTTGACCGGTAGCGTATGAGGCGCATTTTTAACCAAATCTGGATTTGTGGCTGCCTCTTCTCTAATGGTTTTCATGATGTGTACAAAATTCTCTAACTCTTCTTTACTCTCAGTTTCTGTTGGCTCAATCAACAGACATTCAGGAATGAGTAGTGGAAAATAAGTGGTGGGAGCATGCACGCCATAATCCAGTAACCTTTTGGCAAAATCCATTGCTGAAACCCCATACATTTTCTTTTCTGGGCTTAACGTGAGAATAAATTCATGAGAGGCACGTCGGTTTGGATAAGCTGCAGTAAATCCCGCTTTTGTAAGTTCTTTGAGCAGATAATTTGCATTAAGCGTTGCATATTCTGAAACACGGAGTAACCCTTCTTTACCAAGCACTCGTATGTAAAAATAGGCACGCAGTAAAATACCGGCATTTCCCATAAAACAAGAAAGACGACCAATACTTTGCGGATAATCTTGGCTGGTTGCCCATTGATATCCTGAATCGGTTTTTTTCACTACAGGGAGTGGGATAAAGGGGAGTAAACGCTTGCCTACAGCTACAGGACCTGCACCAGGCCCGCCGCCACCATGAGGGGTTGCGAATGTTTTATGCAGGTTTAAATGCATGACGTCAAAGCCCATGTCACCTGGTCTTACCTTCCCCAAAATCGCATTGAGATTGGCTCCATCGTAATACAATAAACCACCGGCTTGATGAACAAGAGCGGCAATTTCTTTAATTTGACGCATAAATAAGCCCAAAGTAGAGGGATTGGTCAGCATGATACCGGCTGTTCTTGGACCGAGTTTGCTTTTTAACTCTTCCAGATCAATGTCACCATCTGCCGCAGTAGCTATTTCAACAATTTTAAAGCCGCACATAACAGCAGAAGCTGGGTTTGTGCCGTGGGCTGCATCAGGAATCAGCATTTCATCACGTGCTGTATCGCCTCGAGATTGATGATAGGCTTTAATCATGGCAACACCGGCAAATTCTCCTTGTGAACCTGCCATTGGCGTTAAAGAAACACCAGGCATACCGGTAATTTCAGCAATATATTCCTGCAAATGATGCAATGGTTCTAAAAAGCCTTGGCTGTTTTCTTCTGTTGCCAAGGGGTGGCGGTTGATAAAATTCGCTATGGATGCTGCTTTGTGAACCCCACGCGGATTATATTTCATGGTACATGAGCCCAGTGGATAAAAATTGCTGTCAATCGAGAAATTTTTATGGGATAAGCCAGTGAAATGCCGTATTACTTGTAATTCAGAGCATGCGGGCATTTTTGGGGGCATTTTTCGCTGTAATTCAGCAGGAATGGCGTATTTACTGGTTGAAATTTTAGGAGCTTGCGCTCTTGCCTGCCTGTTTTCTTTAGATAATTCAAAAATCAACATAATTAGCCTTCCGTTTTTTGAATAAATTCTTTAAGTTCAGTTCGATAATTGACTGGAGTAAATTCAATAAATTCATACTCGGCAATTTCCGCCAAATAATAAGGATCTTTCTTGAATATGGATTCCAGATATTCTCGGTCATTTGTAGCTGCAATGATGATTCCACCGGTGCGGGGTTTCATAGGCCCAGAGACCACCAATAGGCCTTGTTTATAGTAGTAATCTAGAAATTCTCTATGTGTCTGCAAATACTTATCTACTTCACTTAGAGGAACCAAATAGGTTAACTTGATTACAAACATGAGCCACCTCGCTGAGACATAATTGATTTCAATGTTTTTGCAAATAGCATAATTTCCTCTTCAGTGCGCATTTCAGTAGCGCAGACTAAAAGGGTATTTGCCAATTGTGGGTAATGAGTTCCTGGGGCATATCCTCCGGTAATACCTGAATCGGCTAATTGTCTTAATACGTACTCAACAGGTTGATCGAGCTTGAGCAATGCCTCATGAAAATAAGGTGTATCAAAAACCTGCGCTACTCCTTCAATTTGTGTTAAAACCTCCACTAATTCATGAGTATTATGATGGCATTGGCTTGCAACCTGGCGTAACCCTTCCGCACCCAAGAGGCTCATATGAATAGTAGCTGCGGTAACCAATAAACCTTGATTGGTGCAAATATTTGAGGTTGCTTTCGCACGGCGTATATGCTGTTCCCGTGCTTGCAGGGTTAAGGTAAATCCCCTTTTTCCATCCTTATCCAAAGTACATCCGATGATACGTCCGGGCATTTGGCGCACATGCGCCATGCGAGTGCTTAAAAAGCCAAAGTATGGGCCGCCTGATGCCATAGGAGAGCCTAAAGGTTGGCCTTCGCCACATGTAATATCTACACCATGCTTTCCCCATAATCCTGGCGGTTTTAATAAGGCCAGTGACACAGGATTAACACAAGCGACACTAATTGTTTTGTTCTGATGTGCCCAATCACTGAGTTCATCCACTTTTTCCAAACAACCAAAAAAGTTAGGCTGAGCAATAACCAGTGCAGTGATGTCTTCTCCTGTATAGGGCTCTAACGCTGAAAGAGAGGTAATACCTTGTTTTTCATCAAAAGGTAAGGTAATCACTTCAATATGCTGGTTGCGCAGGATGGTTTCGATGGTTTCACGATAAAGGGGATGAGTTGTTCCGGTGATTAATACTCGACTTGTTTTGCTGTGCTTATTGACCCGTACTGCCATTAAAATGGCTTCGGCTAATGCAGTAGCTCCATCATACATCGACGCATTCGATACTTCCATTCCGGTTAATTCACAAATCATGGTTTGGTATTCGTAGAGCAACTGCAAAGTCCCTTGACTGGCTTCTGCCTGATAAGGAGTATATGCGGTTAAGAATTCACCACGAGAAGCGATATCCCACACTGCTGCAGGTATATGATGCTCGTAGCATCCTGCACCCATAAAGCAGATTCCATTACGATTTTTATTTGCTAACTTTTGGGCCTCTTTCAACATATCCATTTCATTGATACCCGCAGGCATATTTTGAAATCCTGCATATTGCAAAGACAATGGAATTTCATCAAATAAAGCCTGGGTATCTTGAGCGCCAATAGCATCAAGCATGGCTTTGCTGTCTTTGGGAGTGTGTGGGATATAAGGCATGATTAATGCTCCTCGGCTATCTCATTTTGATATTGTTCAGCGGTTAATAAACTATTGATTTCATCAGGATGACTGGGTTTCAATTTGACAAGCCAGCCAGCAGCATAAGGGTCAGAATTAACAAGGGCTGGATTTTCGACAACCACTTCATTAATGGCGGTAACAACACCGCTAACGGGTGCATAAAAGTCAGAAGCAGCTTTTACGGATTCTACAACGCCAAGTTCTTCACCAGCACTTACTTCATCCCCAATTTCTGGTAGTTCGACAAAAACCATGTCGCCCAATAATTGTTGCGCATGATCGGTAATGCCTATGGTTACTATGCTTTGCTCTTCTTTTAGCCATTCGTGGGTATTAGTGAATTTTAATTCATTCATTGTTTTATCCTTATTTCGATGTTTTTAAATTGCTTTTCCTGCTTTAACAAAACGTGGCTTACCTACTTTTGCCGGGACTAATTTACCGCGAATGTCTACCATCACTTCATCATCCGCTTCAACTGGAACTCTTGCCAGGGCTATGGATGTTTCCAGTGTGGGTGAGTAGCTGCCACTGGTAACAATCCCATCAGGATGACCTGCAATGATGACTCTTTGTCCGTGACGCATAATCCCTTTATCTAATAAGGTAAGCCCTACCATTTTTCGCTTTATTCCGATTTGTTTTTGCGAGAATAAGGCGCCCATTCCAATAAAGTCTCGATCTGTAGGTTCCCATTTAATGGTCCAAGAAAGTCCCGATTCTAATGGGCTGGTGGTAGTATCCATATCTTGGCCATAGAGAAGCATACCGGCTTCCAGTCGAAGCGTATCTCGGGAACCCAATCCACAAGGATGTACTCCGGCTTGCATTAAATCATTCCATAATTGGACCGCGGATTCTTGGGGCATAATAATTTCGAATCCATCTTCTCCAGTATATCCCGTACGGGCGAAAAACCATTGTTCAACATCCACGCATTCAAAATGTGTCAGCGTTGAAACGGCATCAATTTGGGCGGGATTAAGAGTTTGTAGGGTTTTTTCTATTGCCTTAGGTCCTTGGATGGCAATCATTGCCAATTCTCTTCGTTCTTGCAAGCCAACAGCAAATCCTTCACTTTTTTTGCGAATCCAGGCTAAATCATTATGTCGGGTCGCTGAATTCAGGACAACTCTGTAATTATCTGAAGCACGTTGGTAGACGATGAGATCGTCAATAATTCCTCCATGTTCATTACACATGCAACTATAAAGCGCTTTTCCATTGTGTTCGAGTTGGTCAACGTCATTCGTTAAAAGCTTGCGCAAAAATTGACGGCCGCCGGCACCAAGAATATCAACAATAGTCATATGCGAGACATCAAACATGCCTGCATCTTTACGAACAAAGTGATGTTCATTAATCTGAGAGCCATAATGTAACGGCATTTCCCAGCCATGAAAATCGACCATTTTAGCACCACATGCTTGATGGGTAGCATGAAGGGGAGTTTTAGCAATCATTGTACGTCCTTTTTCAATCACCTTGATGTGGGTGATTATACCTATTGCGATATATACTGTATATTGCATACTGCATATTTCTTAGGACTACTTTAATGACTGAGCTAAATATTTGGCGTGGGATGCTGGATTTAGGATGGTTGCTCTTTCTTTTAATCATCTTCGCCCATTTTTGGCGTAATAGGCAAGTTTTGGTGCAAGCTCAGTCCTGGTTACAAGTTAAAGGTCGTATTACTGCGTGTGAATGGACCCAAGTAGGCCATAGTGTTTGGCCTAAAATTGAATACACCTACCAAGTTTATGATAAAGATTTAACAGGAGAATATTTATTTTTAGATACAGCTCATAATAATCCGAACAGTAAATATTCTCGTAGTGTTGCTTATAAAGCGGCTATTGCCTTTCAAGAAAATGCGGAAATTGATGTTTATTACAATCCTAACCATCCGGAGCAATCCGCTTTAGATGTAACCATACCAACCAAATTAAATATTATTTTGATTTTGATTGGTATGTTAATCGTCGTGCATCTAGGACTTATTGCTTGGCATTATTGGGGGTAGAAGTACTCGGCGTACTTGCTGGTACGGGTTCATTTTCTTCAACATCACATTTACAAGGTTGCTTGGTTACTGTGGATTGTAAACGGCTAATGCTATATCCTCGTACCCCTTGGCCTGATGGCGCGACCATGAAATTAATGGTTACGTTCAAGTGTTGTCGTTGTTGATATTGTGGGTTCTGATAAGCGACGATTAGTCCCATGGTTGCTTTCCAATGTGTGGGATCAATATTGGTGATTGTGGGCGGTGCAGTTGCAACGGCGCTTACAGTGTAAAGATTCTTTTGTACATCCTCTGGCAATTTGGAAGCATTTAACGCATTGCTGTAAGCTATCCAGCCATCAGCAGTAAAATATTTAGCGATTTTTTTCTGATCTTCGAGATAACTTTTATAACTAAAGGTATATGTAGAAACGATTGCTTCATTGACCCAGACGGATAGCAAAGCTTGATCCGGTTGTGCGTAACTTAATTGAAAAAAAATCAATAATAAAACAAAGACTAATTTTTTATTCATGAGAATACCCTGCTCATTAGGAATGATTACTAAATTCATAATTACTTTGCTATAGTGTAGCTCATTCACTATAAATAAAAAAATCCCCGGCTGCTGCCGGGGCGAATCTCATGTTTAGATGATAAATCCAAACACTGCCCCGCTTAAGAGGGGGTAAAGCGGAGCTAAGCATTCGGGGGAAATGCTCACTATATTAGACACCAAAATTATCAAAAAGTTCAATTTTTGTTCAAATTATTCTGGCTTAGGTAGTATCCTGATAAAAATAATGGAGTTATTTAAGTAGAAAGTGTTTTATTCAGCTGCTTTAATCTATCGATTATGCTGGCTTTATGGTATTTTATTATCCTGAAACAAGCGGTGGTTCGTATTAAGGGAAACTAACGCCAGTGCGGGTAATCCAAGAGTTTATCTAACGTCATTATTAAGTTTCACTGTAGTTCAATTGTAAATACTGCGTTTATTAAGTTGCAGAATGTATTTGGGTGTCGATTAAGTTATTGAGGAGGCATTGTGCGCGAAAGTCGGTTCTACTTTGCTAATCCTGATAGATTTGGCCGATATATAAATCGTTGGGATTTGCTGCTCCTTATTCTCATTTTTTCCATATTGTTTTTTTTGGGCTGGGCCGGTTCACAGATGGCCACTCCGTATCGCTTAGGGCAACAGATACCTATTTCTTTAGATCCTGCCAATCTTCCTTTTTATGCACTACGTACTGTGCTTCGGATGTTTATTGCATTGTTTTTTTCACTCCTTTTTACGTTCACGGTAGGGCTTTGGGCAGCTAAAAATCGTCGCGCAGAACAAATCATCATACCGGCTATCGATATTTTGCAATCCATTCCGGTTTTAAGTTTCTTATCCATTACAGTGACAGCGTTTATCCGTTTATTTCCTAACAGTTTGTTAGGACCGGAATGTGCATCCATTTTCGCTATTTTTTGCGCTCAGGTATGGAATATGACTTTTGGTTTTTATCAATCTTTAAAAACATTGCCGCATGATTTGCAAGAAGTTTCTTCTATGTTCCGACTGTCGGTATGGCAACGGTTCTGGAAACTGGAAGTTCCTTTTTCCATGTCGAGTTTGCTATGGAATATGATGGTTTCTATGTCTGCTAGTTGGTTCTTTGTGGTTTTGTCTGAAGCAATTTCTGTAGCGCATCAAGATATTCGATTACCCGGGGTAGGCTCTTATATCGCCTTGGCAATCCAGCAACGTGATCTACATGCTGTGGGTTATGCCATTCTGGCTATGGTTATTGTTATTTTTTTATATGACCAAATATTTTTCCGACCTTTAATTGCCTGGTCAGAAAAGTTTAAAACAGAGCCCTCGCATGATGAAACTGAATATCAATCTTGGCTAGTGGATTGGATTCGTGGCAGTCGGCTTATGAAGCAGTTTGCTGAAGTGCTCAGTATTTTTACTGATCATTTTGTCAATGCGCGCTGGCTTAGGATAAATGAAGCCAAAGCAATTAAGGAAATTGATTTTAAAAAACAAAAGCGCCTGGATCGTGTTTGGAGCCTCTTGGTTTTAATCAGCGTTTGCTCTGGAGCAGGGTTTTTATTGCGCTTTATCCTCGCAGAATTGAAAGTCAGTGATATTTTGCATGTGTTTTTACTTGGTGCAGCAACAGGTACACGAGTTCTTTGCTTGATTTTCATCAGCTCTGTAATTTGGATTCCAGTAGGGGTGTGGATTGGCTTAAGACCAAGAATTGCCCAAAAAATACAGCCCGTGATTCAATTTGTTGCAGCGTTTCCTGCGAATTTATTCTATCCTTTATTTGTAATTGCTATTGTAGCATTTCATTTGAATGTAGAAATATGGGTAACGCCACTCATGATTCTTGGAACTCAATGGTATATTTTATTTAATGTGATTGCGGGAGCATCGACTATTCCGCGCGAGCTATATCTTGCTGCAGACAATTTTGGCTTAAAAGGATGGATTTGGTGGAAAAGATTGGCTTTGCCCGGGATTTTTCCTTTTTATATTACGGGTGCCATAACGGCGGCAGGGGGGGCATGGAATGCCAGCATTGTTGCAGAGTTTGTAAGTTGGGGTAATACCACACTTAGAGCTACAGGCTTAGGTGAATACATCCAAGCCAGTACAGCCACGGGAGACTTTCCTCGAATTGCTTTGGGTACGGCGATGATGTGCTTGTATGTACTTGCTTTTAACCATTTGATTTGGCGTCCGCTCTATCGGTTGGCGGAAGAACGTTTTAACTTTAATTAAAAGATACTTATGTCTGAAACCATTATTGCTATAGAAGGCTTGAGTAAGTCATTTAAAAAAGCAGCGGAACAAAATTTGCTTGTGCTGGAAGATGTGAACTTCAAGCTGCAAGAAGGTGAAATCGTTGCATTATTAGGGAAGTCCGGCTCAGGAAAGTCCACTTTATTGCGTATTATCGCGGGTCTTATCGCGCCTACAAGAGGGACAGTGACTTATCGAGGGAAACCCGTTACCAGTCCTGTTGATGGTATTGCGATGGTTTTTCAGTCTTTTGCATTGATGCCCTGGCTTACCGTATTAGAAAATGTGGAACTTGGCCTAGAGGCGCAAGGCGTAGGTCGTGAAGAGCGCAGGCATCGAGCAATTGAAGCAATTGATATTATTGGTCTTGATGGTTTTGAGTCCGCATTTCCTAAAGAACTTTCTGGCGGGATGCGTCAACGGGTTGGCTTTGCGCGCGCACTCGTAATTAATCCTGATGTTTTATTAATGGATGAGCCATTTTCTGCACTTGATGTTTTGACCGCGGAAAACCTGAAATCTGACTTGTTGGAATTGTGGGAAGAAAAGAAAACCAATACTAATGGTATTTTATTAGTAACGCATAATATTGAAGAAGCAGCAACATTAGCGGATAGAATTGTAATTTTTGGTAATGATCCTGGATACATCCGCGCCGAATTACCGGTTACTTTACCGCAGCCACGCGATCCTGAGTCGCATGAGTTCCGTGCCTTGGTGGACAAAATTTATACTTTAATGACTACTGGCCCCAAAGAAAAGGCAAAACGTGCGCAGAGAGAACGACAAATCGGTTTGGGATATCGTTTGCCTGATGTAGAGCCTTCAGAATTGACTGGCTTGATTGAAACAATGACTTCTTTTGAAGAACGAATTGATTTGCCAGAACTTGCTGATGAGCTGATGATGAATATTGATGATCTATTCCCCATACTCGAAACGTTGGAAATATTAGGTTTTGCTAAAGTTTCTGCAGGAGATATTCAATTAAGTGACTTAGGCAAACAATTTGCTGAGGCTGATCTCCAAGAGCGTAAACAATTATTTGCGCAGAGGTTGTTGGAAAAAGTACCTCTTGCCCGCTACATTCGCCGTATTTTAGATGAAAAAGTAGGACATAGGGTTTCTGAAGAACGGTTTTTGAGTAAGCTTGAAGATTATTTAAGTGAAAAGGAAGCAGAACGTGTATTGCGCACAATGATTGATTGGGGACGTTATGCTGAGATTTTTGCTTATGATTTTAATACTGGAATTTTAAGTTTGGAAAATCCAGGTAAAGGAGTGTAACACGATACCGTTAAATTCCTGAGTTTGTATTAGCAAAACTCGGATTTCATTGCTTATCCATGCTAAAAAAATTTAACTATTAGTTCAAAAAAGCACTTAAATCGCAATTATTTATTTGTTATTATTTGTTCAGATTGATCTAAGGAGGGATATTTAGCATGGAACAAAAGCAAGAATTTAATGAACACTTCAAAATAATCCTTCTAGGTGATAACTATGTCGGGAAATCATGTTTGCTGCATACTTATTGTGGCGGAAATGTCTATAGTTCTGACGAGTACACGGACACAATGGGGGTTGACCAACAAATTAGGCGGCTTAAAGCGTTTAATAAAATAATCCAGTTGCGTATCTGGGATGCTTCGGGAGCTCCAAAGCTACATAAAATAATCTCATCCTATTTTAGGCATGTTGATGGCGCCTTGATTTGTTTTGACCTGAGCAATAGAACCTCTTTGCTGCATACGAAAGAGCATATTGAACGTTTAAAAGAAATCAAAAAAGTTCCTATGATACTTGTTGGTTGTAAAGCAGATTTGGGACGCAGGGAAATATCCTCTGAAGAAGCCAAGAAATGGGCTAGTGAGTTGGGACTTACTTACATAGAGGTTTCTTCTTTAAAAAAAGAAAATATCGAGCAACCATTCACACAAATTACAGACCAAATATATATTACCAATCAACTCAATAAGCTAAAGCCTAAATTAGAAGAATTATTGAATAGTTATTTAAAATTAGCTAACCCCAAAAACCGCTCAGGTTTTTTTGCACAACAGAACTTGGATATCGCTAAAGAAGGTGCACTAAGGGAAGAGTATAAAACACTTTTTGATAAATCGCTTCACTTGAGAAATATGGATGAGTTGGTTGAGGCGTATCGAAAAACAACAGAGCTTCTTGAACGCGCAGATAACCTTTATAAACAAGAAAATCCTTTTTTGAGTAACTTTGTATCCAGCCCACTCTTAACTGCATTGAAGCAAACATTAGATGTTTTAGACGGACTATTGACCCATTTATCTGCTGCGAAAGAACTGAAATACCAAAAACTAGGAACAGTTACCAACTCGATTTAAATCTTAGGGGCTGTTTCCATTTCTACTATCTTGGCCAAACGGTCCTGATTTTCTGCGCTTCGATGCCGACATACCTTCGCTTCGGTACTCGAAAAAATCAGGCCATTTTTGCTCGAGCTAGCGAAATGTAAACAGAGCCTATTGGATTATAAGGGGGACTACAATTAAAGGAAAAATTAATTAATTTGCTAAATCAATGGCTTGGTTTGACGCAATAGTAACTCCTTGACATAATTGTTTGTTAAATAGACCTCTTTTATTATTTATGAAAATCAATGAAGCCTTAAGATGGTTTAAATGGGGGGTAGTTATTGTCTTAATTGCTGTTGCCTGGTTTTTTCAGCATGAACTCCCCACTCTAATCCATTGGTTACGTACCTTGGGCTATCCAGCTTTTATTGGGTTTTGCTTACTTTATTGTTTTGCCTCTCTATTATTTTTACCAAACCTACCCATTATTCTTGCAGCGGGGGCTTTATTTGGATTTTATTGGGGATTGGCGCTGAATTTATTGAGCGCACTACTTAGCGCGGTAATTGCATTTATGATTAGCCGTCATGTAGGGCTTTCTTGGTTATCAGTCAAAAAGAGAAAACAATTAGATAGTTGGCTAGGCCGCCTAAACTCTTATGGATGGAAGTCACTTGCTTTGTGTCGTTTAGTTCCTTTTCTACCCTGTGCTATTGTAAATTATGGATATGGTTTTACCCAGATTAAAGCTTCGGTGTTTATAGTAACAAGCTTTATTTTTTTAATTCCACTGAAAGTTGTGGAAACATATTGCGGTTCTTTGGGTGCGAATTTTTAAATACATATAAAATATTGTAGCCTAGATGCAGTGCAGCGAAACCCGGGTTCCGCTGTGCTGCATCTAGGCTACAATGCATCCAAATAATGTGAAAAATCCTTTCGAGATGATTAAGATTTTCGAGAGAGGTAATTCAATATTTCTAACAAGCGCTCTGAGTTGCCTGCCATTTGTAAATCAGTCTTATATTTATTATTCACTACGAAGGCAGGAACTGCATTAATTTGATAAGCTCCCATCAGGCTCATTCCATTTTGCACACGCATATCAATTGCTGGGGAGTTTTCAAAAGCACTTTTCGCAATTTCTTTATCGACGCCTTGAGTAACAAAGAAATTGATCATCGCTTGTTTTGAATCCAGGGGCTTTCTATCTTCCTGTATGGCTTTAAAGAGTAATGGATTCATTTTATCAGAAAGCGCAAGAGTCTTTGCGGTGTAGTATGCTTTAGCATAGAGTTCCCAGGATGGTTTGAATACTACAGGAACGCGTTCGAATTGAATGTTATTGCCCATTTTGCTAACCCATACATCCAAAGGGGCTTCTATTTTGTAACACCAAGGACAACCATAACTAAAAAATTCTTCAACGATAGGGGTTTTATTTTTACTATTTGTTGCCTGGGGATTGGTAACGATTTGATAATCTTTACCTTCAACAAATGATGCGGCTAAGGCCATTGCTGGAAAAAGAAAAAATACAGCGATCAATTTTTTTAACATAATTTAGTTCCCTAATGTAAGCCTTCAATATAATGTGCAACTGCTTCCATATCATCTTGACTCATTCTGCTGCTAATATCTTGCATGATATGGTTTAAATCATTTTTTCTCTTACCGTCTTTAAATGCATTTAATTGCAACACGGTATAAGCTGCATGTTGGCCAGAAAGCACTGGGAAGCCAGCTTGGGCATTGCCCGTACCTTTAGGACCATGGCAAGCAATGCATGCCGTAATTCTTTTTGCAAAATCTCCCCCGCGGTAGATTTGCTCACCCCGTTTAAGAAATTTTTCGGGAGTGCTGCCTTGGGCAAGGGGCATTTTAGCATAATATACTGCCAAGTCATCCATATCTTGCTCGGTTAATGTGGCAACAAGAGCTTTCATCGTAGGTGCATCACGTAAGTCACTGTTTTTCATGTCCTGCAGTTGTTTTATAAAATATCTGGGATGTTGTCCTGCAATATTAGGCCATTCGGGATTTGCACTGTTGCCTTCTTGACCATGGCATGCAGTGCAAACTAATGCTTTTTTCATTTCGGAGGGATTTTCTTGGGCAAAAAGGACTAATGGGATAAATAGAATAAAAGTGAGTACAAATTTTTTCATCGATTTCTCATAATAAATTTACGAAGTAATGGTACACTGCCTTGGTTGAAATACCAAAATTTTATGATTCTTATGTTAGAAAATCCTTATTCTAAAGCAGTATTCTTAAAAAGCGCAGCACGCGTCTCTCATTTACCGGAGGATTCAGGTTATGAGGTTGCTTTTGCTGGCCGTTCAAATGCAGGGAAGTCAAGTGCCTTGAATTGCTTAACGAACATCAAAAACCTGGCTCGAACCAGTAAAACACCTGGACGTACGCAATTAATTAATTTATTTGAAATCGATGAAGCGCGTCGTCTTGTTGATTTACCGGGTTATGGTTACGCCAAAGTTGCTTTGCAAGTAAAAATGGAGTGGCAAAAAAATTTGGCCCATTATCTTGAGGTCAGGCAAAGCTTAAAAGGTCTGATCTTGTTAATGGATATTCGCCATCCTTTAAAAGACTTAGATCTGATGATGGTAGATTGGGCTTTGGAGCGTGAGCTTCCAGTACATATTTTACTGACTAAATCAGATAAATTAAGCCGTAGCGAGGTAAAGAACACCTTACTTAAAGTTCGTAGATATTATGAGCTGGCAGCACATTTGATTACGGTGCAATCTTTTTCTTCTTTGAAAAAAGAAGGGGTCGGTGAATTGATCGCTTTGCTAAATCAATGGTTTGATTTAACGTAGCTTGGGTGCAGCGCAGAACCCAGGACTAAGAAGTTCATTCATGTTCAGATATCCTGGGTTCTGCTGCGCTGCACCCAGGGTACAATAAGCTATCAGCTTGATGGCAGATTGGGCTCATAAAGCGATTTGCTCATAACCTTCGCGGCTTTTTCCCCAAAATCAATACAACTTCAGATGAATTAAAACAGCCAAAATGTACTATTTTGAATCAACAGGATTATTATCCTACAATTTGATTATATATTTGTATTGGAGATGTAATCATGTTTTTGAAATCAGGTAGGTATGGCACTACGCAGCAAACGAAACAAAGCCATAATAAAGCTCAATCAAGAACTCTTTGGACGCGGCATGACGAAAATAGAAATTATTATCAGCATAAAAAACAAGAAAAATATGTGATAAATACCCATTCTTTTAGTACAAGTACTGTGCGAGGAGACAAAGTCGTCGCCAACGAATTTAATGTATTTGGTTTCTTAATGAATGCGTTTCATAAAGGATTTTTATTTAGGGGCATGAGTGTTAAAGAAGAACACGATAAAATAAATCAAGCTGTACATGGCCTGGCCGGAAGTAAGCCTTTGATTGTTTACAAAGAAGGTTCTAAAGAGATCGATGCGGAAGCAACTCGCCACGTGGCGAAGCAGCACCGCAAAGGGGATGTAAGCGGGATATCTACTTCAATGAAATTAGGTGTTGGTATTTCATTTGCTAACTATCTCCCTAAAAAAACGCACGCAGTATATGTACTTGATCGAAACAATATCCCATCTAACCAACAGGTAACTCAGGATTATGAAGATGATATAGCTGTCACTGATTCTACCGGCGAGTCACAAAATTATGGTCATGAGCGCGAATTGACTGTGAGTGGTGTGCATCTATCAGCTATTCCAATGCGTATTACCCGCCAAGGATTGAAATTTAACGTGGAATGTAATCCTTTCTATGTAGATCGAATGGTATTACCTAAAGAATTAAACAAAGAATATGACGAACTATTAAGCACTTTTTATGATGTTATTTATGATGTCAGAAGAAATCATGTTGACTTTACTGTAGAAACCTCTCCTGATCAAAAGAAATTAGACCAATTTAAAGCACAAGAAAAAGCGTTTTATAAAAAATACATTGCGACAGTAGACTTGGACCCTCATCAAAAACAAGCAATTAAAACTCTGCTAGGAGGGGGATCGCCTACTCTTGCTATCGAAGAAGTTGCCAGCGAAGATGACAGTATGAAACCAACAAAAATGTAGCGTTCGTAATCCTAAGAAAGGAAAAACCGCTTTCCAAATTTGCAGGAAGCGGTAAGCCCCCGACTTTTTTGCAGAAAAAAATCCTCTTGTTGCTATTTATCCCTTAATTTTCGCATTTTCCGATACTTTCTCTGCTTGCGTCATACGATATTGTTTTATTGCATCCTGATACTCAGGATATTTATTACCTAATCGTTACCCGCTAAAATATCCGCATTAATTGCCCCTGCCTTAACTACAGCAAGAGTACCTACTGGGATCCCTGCAGGCATTTGAGGGTTCTATCAGTGGCTGCAATCATGTTAATTGCTTCAACTAAAGCTGGCCCTTCCAATTCTTGTACTCTGGTTTTCAAAATTTCTGCAGTATCATCGGGTAAAACAGGGCATTTTTTCTGCAAAATAATAGGGCCCGCATCCACTTGCGCAGTAACAAAATGTACGGTGCATCCTGTTTCGACCTCAGTGCCATCGATAACGGCTTGGTGGACGTCGAGATTCATTAACCCTGCATAAGCAGGCAGCAAAGATGGGTGAATATTGATTATTTTATTTTCCCAGTTGTCGACAAATTCGGCCGATAGGATGCGCATATAACCAATTAATACAACAAGCTGTATTTGATGGAGCCTGAGTATTTTGGATAGCTCATGATCAAAATCGACGCGGCTTAAGCCTTGCGGATTAACGAACATGGATTTAATGCCAAAACGCGCTGCCTTTTCCAAAATAAGCGCGTCTGCTTTATTGCTTAAGACCAGCTCGATGGATGCGGATAAGTGCTGTTGCTTCATTGCAGCAACAAGGGTATTAAGATTAGTGCCTCGAGTTGAACCAAGGACAGCAATGCGAATCATGAGGTGCGTATCCTTTGCATATGATCAATGCGTTGCTGAATTAATTTTTTTGTGCCTATATCCTGACGATGAAATAAGGGACCTTCAATTAATGAAATTTCATCCTCGGCGTTCATTTCTGCAGCAAAAATTGAATCGGCAATGCCAACATAGGCAGCGGTGCGCGAACCTTCAGCAATAATTTGCTGGTCGACCTGATTCACCGAAGAAAGATACAGATGGTCTTGGCAAACTACCTTTGAGAAATCAACAGCAAAGTTTTTCTTTGGCGCATCTGGATAGCCTTCAGGAACCGTATATTTGCACACAGTAGCCTTTTTCGAGAATGTGACCTTATCTTCTGTAAGGTTGTTGTTGACCATAGCTTCGCATATGGCAACAAAATCGGACTCCAAAATGGATAACACGTTTAATGCTTCTGGATCACCAAAGCGTGCATTGAATTCGATGACATAAATTCCATTTTTGGTGGCAATAAAACTGCCATATAAAATACCAATATAAGGTTCACCACATTCAGCAGACAAAGCCTGAAAGACTGCATTGTTAATCCCTAAAGCTTCTTGTACATCATGTGCAGTTAAAAAAGGCAAACGATGGTCGGTGTCTGAATAACTTCCCATACCACCTGTATTGGGGCCTTTATCACCGTTATAAGCGCGTTTATGATCTTGCACTAAAGGCATAGGAATAAGTTTTTTGCCATCAGCGAAACACATGAAGGAAAATTCCTGTCCAATGAGTTTTTCTTCAATAAGAATCGTCTGTTTTTTATCGAGAATTTCCTGGCAAAAACTTAAGGCTTCAGCAATTGAATGCAGATGTTCTCCTGCAACTTTTACCCCTTTGCCCCCCATCAATCCATTTGCTTTAATCACGTAATTGCCTTCGCCGAGCTCACTAAGAAAGTTTTCAATGTGATTTAGTGTTGCGAATTTTTGATACCGCGGTAAACCCGCGATGTGATATTTTTGCATGAGATCACGTGCAAATTCTTTAGAGGTTTCTATTTGTGCCAATTCTTTTTTCGGGCCAATCGTAGGGATTCCTGCTTGCCATAATGCATCAGCCATTCCTTTTTCAAGCGGTGCTTCAGGGCCAATAATTGCTAGCTCGATCCCCCATAGTTTTGCCATGGACACTAAAGCAGCGCAATCGGTAATATCACCTGCACAATATTGAGCCGTCAATTTATGGATTCCTGGATTGATTGCCGTGCCATAACAAAACAATGAAGTATTTTGTGGTGAACGGTTTAATGCTTTGATGAGTGCATGCTCACGAGCGCCAGAACCGATAACAAGAATGTTCATTCAATGATGTCCTCTTTTTTTGCGGGGGTGCTCAGTCTGCTTGTTTCTCGTTGCAGCTCGAGCTGTTTCATTTTTTCTGCAGTTAATTTTTTACAAAAATAATCGCCGTCCATACACGCCATGCAGGGTTTTTTGATTTGATGTTCCCCACGGCGGGTTACTGCTTCAATCAAATCTTCATGGGACTGATAGAGTAAAACATCAACACCAAGATAAGCGGCAATTTCATCTTCACTTTGATTGGCGGCAATGAGTTCTTTACGAGAGGGGATATCAATCCCACTAAAACAAGGATTTTTAAGTGCTGGAGATGTGGAAGCAAAATAAATGTTTTTGGCGCCAGACTCGCGTACCATTTTGACTATTTCTCGGGAAGTTGTTCCCCGGACAATACTGTCGTCGACAATCATCACGGATTTATTTTTAATTTCAGTTCGTTGTGGCGTCAGTTTGTAGCGGATATTCCGGCTTCTTGCCTTTTGATTGGGCATGATAAACGTGCGGCCTATAAAAGGATTCTTATACAAACCCTCAGAATACCTAATACCTAATTCATGGGCAAAAGACAGCGCTGCTGTATTTGCAGTGAAAGGAGCAGGAATTACCACATCCGGGATGAGGTCAGGGTATTGTTTCTTCCACTGAAGCGCCAGATTTTGGCCCATACGTAGTCGAGCACGGTACACGCTTACGTTATTGAGTGTTGCATCGGGGCGTGCAAAATAAACATACTCAAATACGCAGGGTCTAAATTCTTCAGTTTTCAGAACCCGACGGTGTAATTTCCCGTTAAGATCCACATAGGCTACTTCACCGGGTAAAATGTCGCCTTTAGGTTCAAAGCCTAGGGCATAAAAAGGGGTGGTCTCTGATGCGAAAATAGTGTCTATGGTTCCATCTGAATTTTCACGTGTTCCCCAAACTAAAGGACGAATGCCATGAGGATCTCGGAACGCAACAAGTCCCTTGCCAATAATCACGGACACAATGGAGTAAGCCCCTTCAATTCGTTCAAAGATATGCGCGACTGCTTGGGTCAGCAATTCGAAAAAACTGTCATTATTTTCTTCATTACTGGATGCATTGCTGGCAAGATTATCCGCAAGCATGAGTAGTAGGGCCTCAGAATCAAGCGTAGAATTAAGATGTCGATATTGCTTTAAACGAATCTCATCAGCCAGTTCTTGATAATTGGATAGATTGCCATTATGAGCAAGTGCAATCCCTCGTGGGCTGCCAATCCATAATGGTTGCACATCGGTTGCAGTATAGCCGCCGGCAGTAGGATAACGTACATGACCAATTCCTATATTTCCCTGCAATGAGGAAACATTCTCAGGAGTAAAAATTTCGCGTACCAAACCTAATCCATGTTTCGTGTAGAAACGCTGATCACAGGTCAGGATGCCGGCAGCATCTTGGCCTCGATGCTGCAAGTGAATCAGGCTCTCATACAATTCGGAGGCTACTGGTTCATGACTGTAAATACCTACTATCCCACACATTTGGTTATGCTACCCCAAGAAATTTGCAATATGACGCATGATCCGTTGTTCAACAGGTTCTTTATGTTCTACAAAATTAAACTTTTTACCTGTGATTCGTTCATACAACTGAATATAGCGTGATGAGAGCTCTTCAATTAATTCTTGTGGTGCTTGTGGAAGTTGCTCATCGTGATACGGATCTGAGTTTTTTGCAAACCATAACCGTAAAAATTCCTTATCAATATTTTCTGGCTCCAGTCCCGCTGCAATGCGTTCTTGATAGCTATCAGCCAACCAATAGCGACTGGAATCAGGAGTGTGAATTTCGTCAACTACGATAATGTTTCCTTGCGCATCGCGGCCAAATTCATATTTGGTATCTACTAAAATCAAACCATGATTTTTAGCAATTTCAGCACCACGTTCGTAGAGTTTAAGGGCCAAAGCACTGGCTTCTAGCCAATCTTCTTCAGTCATCCAACCTTCAGAAACAATTTCGGGTGGAGCAATCGGGCGATCGTGAATTTTTTCTTTGGTTGTCGGGGTTAAAACAGCTTGTTCCAGTTTTTGATTTTTACTTAATCCTTCAGGAAAAGTAATGCCACAATAGTTACGTACCCCATTTTGATATTGAGTCCATAACGAAGTACTGGTTGTGCCGCTGATATAGCCTCTGACTACAAACTCAATCGGAAAAACAGTACATTTTTTGGCAATAACGACATTCGGATCGGGAACAGCAATAATGTGGTTAGGGATAAGGTTTTTTGTTTGTTCAAACCACCAGGCACTGGTTAAATTAAGAACTGCTCCTTTATAAGGAATCAGTGCGAGATGTCGATCAAAGGCCGTGAGTCTATCCGTAGTAATGAGCATGATGACATCACCAAGATCATACGAATCTCTTACTTTTCCTTGATATTTTTTACCTACAGGCAAATTCGTTTGATCGAGGCAAAAAGCTAAAGCGTCTCGAATTTCATTGTCATAACGAGTGGTCGTAGCGGTAGCATTCATGAGCATAAGGGTTCCCGATAATGTGAGTTAACAAAATATGGTCTATTAACGCAGAGACATTGGTTTCATCGCTGGTAAACTGCCATAAGACACCATGTCTTATTTTATTTATTTTTTGTACTGCATAGTGGGCATTAAGCGTTTGTAATGTTTGTTGCCCTTTTAAATCTTCTTTTGCGCGAACAAGATAAGCTAAAGCATTGTGTGAGCCAAGTTCGTTTGCGAATACTTCTCGTTCTTTCCGCTCGGAATACAAAAGTCCAGTATTTTTGAGTTGGGTAAACTGTTCTGCAGAATCACATTCAACTTCCCAATGCTCAAATCGATTCACCGTTACTGGAAAACCTAATCGTCTTAACGTTTTTTGTACGGTCAACGCTTGGTTATCGGTGATGATCAGTTTGACAAGGCAGATATGGCTGCTTGGGATTTTGTTGAAACCTTGGGGTTTTTGATTCGTAACGTGCTTGCTATCCCGGGTTATGGCTTCGCTTTCACCCAGGCTACATTGACGTTCCTTTATGTAATCACGCATGGATGCAAAAATAGGATCACCATTAATCGTGCGCTCAGGATGAGGCATCATTGCCATGACGTTCCCAGCCAGGTTGGTAATTGCAGCAATATTACCTGCAGAGCCATTTGGATTAATGGGGAAATTATCAATGACATTTCCTTCGGCATCACAATATTGAAATAAATTTAAACCGTGTTTTTCGATTTCTTTTAACAAAGAGTCCGGCATCAGAAATCGTCCTTGCGCGTGCGCAATAGGAAGATGAACTAAATCTGTAGTTTTAAGATGGCGGGTAAACGCATTATGTTGATGATTTTCTGCCAAGCGCATGTGTACCCATGCATTATAAAAACCGGTTCCCACTATTTTTCCATGGGCAATACGCTTATTTTCTGTGAGCGACATACTGATATCATTCTGATTAAACCCAGGCACTAAACCGGACTCGACGAGTATTTGCGCGCCATTACAGATCCCTATTACGGGTTTGCCTTTTTCGCTTTGTGCTTTGATTTCTTGAATTACAGGATCAAGTGCGGCAATAATTCCTGCGCGGGAGCGATCTTCGTAGGAAAACCCCCCAATAAGAATATAACCATCCAGGTTACGTAATTTCTCTAAGGATTCATTCCATAAGAACTCAACAGGCTCCATGCCCACCCGTTTTACAGCGAGCGCTGTTTCGCGTTCGCAATTGGATCCTGGAAATTGAATTAAGCCAATGCGTATCATAACAGCTTCACCTTTTGCTCTCCTCTGACGACATGTCCAATTTCATAAAGAGGGAAAGTAGGAAAATCACGGAGTACTTCGCGAACAGCAGCGAGTGTTTCTGGTGCTATAAAGAGTACTAACCCTGCACCCATGTTAAAGGTACGATACATGTGTTCATCATCCAGATGCCCCAACTTGCGTAATAAGTTAAATATAGGCAGTTCGGGAATTTGTTTTTTATGGATTTCTACACCACAATGTTTGGGCAAAATACGCGGAATATTTTCCAGTAAGCCGCCACCTGTTATGTGTGCCATTCCTTTAATAGGAATGTTTTTTTCCAACATACTTAAAACAGGTCTAGTGTAGTTCAGGTGAGGTGTTAAAAGCTCCTCACCAATGCTGTGGGAAAAATCTTGAAATTGCGACTCAACCTTATAGCCGGCAACATCAAAAAGCAATTTTCTTGCGAGTGAATAACCATTGGTATGTAAGCCACTTGAAGGAAAGGTAACTACAAGATCGCCTTCACAAATCGCTTTTCCTTCAATCGCTTTATTTTTTTCAACGACACCGGTAATGACGCCGACCAAATCAAGCTCGCCCGGTAGATAGGTACCTGGCATTTCAGCCGTTTCACCACCAACCAAGGAGATTTGGTTTTCTTTACAGGCTTTGACCATACCCTTAATGATCTGTTCGATAATCTCCGGTTTTAATTTATCGTTTGCAATATAATCAAGCAGGGTAAGCGGTTTTGCTCCCAAAACAATAATGTCATTGGTGGTGGCACTTACTAAATCAATACCAATGGTATCAAATTTTTGCATCATTTTGGCAACCATCATTTTGGTACCAACTCCATCAATGCTTTGCACCAGAACTGGATGCTCATAATCGTGCAGCAGGTTTTTGAGATCATACATGGCACCGAAACTGCCAATTCCAGTAAGTACTCGCGGTGAAAAAGTGCTCTCTACCGCTTTTTTAATGCTACGAACTGCTTCATTACCTGCTTCAATGTCTACACCTGCAGCTTTATAATCAATAATTGACATTATATGAGCCTCTCAACTAAACCATTTTTCCAGGCAGTTTTGGCTGCACTGATTGATAGATTGATAACCGAATTGATCATCAAGGTTGGGGTTGCTGTTGTTTCACCTATGGATTGAAACGGTACAGAATATTGATGAAATATTTGTTCCAGCGCACTTAATTTTTCCGGGGAGACTTCGAGGATAAATCCGCCACTTTCCGAAAACAGTTTTTTATCATTGGGTAAATCGCCAGGAATAAAAACATTCACTCCAATTTCATTTTTAAAACTCATTTCCGCTAGAGCAACTGCAATACCGCCTTCGGAAATATCATGTGCTGACAATACGAGACCTGCTTGCATGGCTGCATGTACCGCGGAGATTTCATCAGCTAATGTTGTCAGTTCTGGTTTGGGTAATTGACTGCCCAGCTGATTGTGTAACTGGTAATACACACTACCGCCACATTCATCCTTGCGCGCTCCAATCATTAAAAGCACTGAATGAGTCTGTTTGAAATCATAGGTAATTGTTTTGGAATAATCGTTCACCGCACCAATACAACTGATGATAGGACTCGGTGGAATTGCACCTTGGGCTGATTCATTATAAAGAGATACGTTACCGGAGATAATAGGTAGGCTTACGTTACGATCGGTATACATTTTTACTGCATCACATGCATCGACTATGCCGCGTACTGAATCAACAAACTCGCCCATTTGTTCGGTATTTTCAGGATTACCAAAACACAGGCAGTCTGTTAGAGCAAGCGGCCATGCGCCCACTGCAATGATGTTTCGCACTGATTCAACAACTGCATTAACCGCACCCCAATACGCGTCAATTTTGTTATAACGCGGATTATGATCGACCGATAAGGCAACCGCGGTTCGCCGAATTTCTTCTGGATATTTATCTTCATTAAATGGAGTAATGACTCCAGCATCGGCCCATCCTGGTTCGATGACTGAACGACCTTGAACCTGTTTGTCATAACTTTCATAAATAGGGGCACGTGAAGCAATGTTTTCATGAGCAAGTAAACTGAGTAATTCTCCATTGAAATCGCTTACTGGAACATATTCGGGTTCACTATAAGTGCTTTGTTTTACGCTGAAGGGACGATCATAAAGAATCCCTTGAGTAATGTCTTCTGCCCGTGCAGAAACAATTTGTTTTCCTTGTGACGTTACAACATATAAGCCATCATTTCTTATTTGGCCCACCACAGTTGCTTGCGCTCCATCACAGATTTCTGGAAGAGCAAAACGTTCGTTGTAATGTTTTAGGAAGGTATCAACCAGTTCTTTGGGAACAACCCACATAAAGCGTTCCTGAGTTTCAGAACATAAGACGACAGCAGGTAATAAATTGTTCATGCTGGTTGGCACGAGATCAAGATTGATTTCTGCCCCATATCCGCTGGCTTCTGCCAATTCAACACTGGCACAAGCAATTCCTCCTGCCCCCAGGTCTTTGAAGCCAACACGATCAATTAGATTTTTTTCGCGCAGGAATTCAAACATGGCATAATTGGCTTTAAGGATATGGCGTTGTAAAAAAGCATTAGGTTCTTGTACAGCCCCTTTATTTTGTTCTTGCTGTTCTTCACTTAGTGTTGCTGAAGCAAAAGCTGCACCACCAAAACCGCTGTTGTCTGTAGGCTTGCCAACTAATATAAATTGATAGCCTTCTGCATTGGCTGGCGCATAGGAATGAATAATGTGATCTTCTCTGACGACACCTAAAGTGACTACAGTGACCAGACAGTTTTCATTATAGGCTTCATCATAATAAGTATCACCACCTAAATTGGGGATGCCAAGGGGGTTTGCGTAACCTGCGATTCCTTGAACTACTCCTTGATGTATCCATTTTGTTTTGGGACGGTTAATGTCGCCAAAGCGCAAACTGTCGGCAACGGCGATGACTTCCGCGCCCATACAACAGACATCACGAACATTCCCGCCTACTCCTGTTGCTGCACCTTCGAAGGGCACGAGTTGTGAGGGGTGGTTGTGTGATTCATGACTCACCACGATGCCATAGCGTTTGTTTTGCTTATCCGTGGCGACAGCAACAATTCCCGCATCCTCTTTAGGGCCGAGAATGACGTGGGGTGCTTTAGTGTTAAATTGGTTAAGGTGTTTGCGGCTACTTTTATACGAACAATGTTCAGAACCCTGGATGGACCATAAAATACATTCTGCATAAGTGGGGGGTCTTTTTAATAAGGAATTCTGAATGGTAAGGGCTTCATCGGGAGTTAGGCGCACGCTAAAACGTTGGAGTAATTTGGTTATTTCCTCCAAGGACAGCTGAGAAAAATCAAAACAATCCGGGGCTTCTTGCATTTTAGGGGATCTGACCTATAGCTAAAACGTCACCAATTTTAATTGTTTTTAGCTTATAAAGCAATACATTTTTTGCATTTACTTGACAATTTGATCAAAAATTCACAAATTTTAAGCGAGCAACTTTTGAAGCCCGGGTGCAGTGCAGTCCAGGTTCAAGAGAACAAGATTTTCAGATTCAGAGCCGAAAAAAGTAATTATTTATGATTGCTTCGATTCCTCCCACAATTTCTCAACAATGTGCGGATCTGCCAAAGTGGATATATCTCCTAACTCATTCAGATTCTGGATTTCCTTGCCTGCGATTTTGCGCAAAATACGCCGCATGATTTTACCCGAGCGTGTTTTAGGTAAATCATGAACAATATGGATGACATCGGGTTTTGCGATCGGTCCAATTTCTTTATTGACTTGTTGGATTAACTGGTCTTTCAACGTGTCATCAGTACTGAAGCCCTGTTTTAAAACGACATAGGCGTAAATGCCTTGGCCTTTAAGATCATGGGGGATACCCACCACAGCTGCTTCTGAAACAGCAGGGTGGCTCACTAGAGCACTTTCGATTTCTGCAGTGCCTAAGCGATGTCCTGATACATTAATCACATCATCTACTCGTCCCGTAATCCAATAGTCACCGTCTTCATCTCGTTTTGCACCATCTCCTGTTATGTAATAGCCATGGTGTAAATAGGTCATGCAATAACGTTGATGATCGCCAGCAATTGTTCTTGCCATAGAAGGCCAGGGGTATTTGATTGCTAAAAACCCCTCGCCAGCCCCGGCGATTTCCTCACCCTGTTCATTGAGTAATACAGGAATGACGCCTGGAATGGGTTGCCGTGCTGAGCCCGGTTTTTTAATCGGATCATTGGCCCTGGGACTAATCATGATTGATCCGGTTTCAGTTTGCCACCAGGTATCCACTATTGGACATCTGTTTTGCCCTACTTTTTGGTAATACCATTGCCATGCTTCAGGATTAATAGGTTCTCCCACCGATCCCAGTAATCGCAAGGAACGTCGAGAACTGGAAGCTAACCATTCATCTCCTGCACGCATTAAGGCGCGTATTCCTGTGGGGGCAGTATAAAACACATTGACCTGATGCTTATCTATGATTTGCCAATCTCTGGAGGAATCAGGCCAGGTGGGAATTCCTTGAAAAATTAAGGTGGTAATTCCATTACAAAGAGGACCATAAACCACATAACTATGCCCTGTAACCCATCCTATATCCGCAGTACACCAAAATACTTCATCTTTTTGACAATTAAAGATTAATTCGTGTGTGTATGCTGTCTGCACTAGATATCCGCCGGTTGTATGGACTACTCCTTTAGGTTGGCCAGTGCTTCCAGAGGTGTACAATATAAATAGAGGATCTTCTGCATTCATGGGTTCGGGATCGCAGTGTGAACTTACTTTGTCTTTAAGTTCATGCCACCAAGAATCTTTATTTTTATCAAAGGCAACGGAATCATCACTCGTTTTAATGAGCAGTTTTTGTAAGGGTAAATCACGGCACGCTTCATCAAACTGTTTTTTTAAATCAATTATTTTGCCGCCTCGACTGAAATGATTTGCAGTGATGAGACAGGTACATTCGGAGGCGAGTATCCGTTGTCTTAATGCGTGGGCGGAAAAACCGGCAAAGATGACCGTATGTACTGCACCAATACGTGTACACGCAAGCATGGCAATCGCTGCTTCTGGGATCATGGGTAAATAGATGGCTACTTTATCCCCTTTTTTGACCTTTAAATGTTTGAGCACATTACTCATGCGACATACTTCAGCATGCAACTCAGCAAAGGTCAGAGTTTTCTGTTGGGTTGGATCATCTCCTTCCCAAATAATTGCTGGTTGATTCGCTTTTTGAGGTAGATGCCTGTCTAAACAGTTCATGCTGACATTCAATTTTCCACCTTTAAACCAGGTGACATCGCCGTGTTTTAATCCCCCGGTGAGCACTGTATCCCAAGGTTGAAGCCAATCTATGGTTTGTTGCGCCACTTCAGACCAAAATTCGGTGATTGAATCTTCAGTTGGCGTTAATTGGGGATTGAGCAAATGAGCATGCATATTATACCTCTTCGCCTTGGGAAATCAGTTTAATGATTGCTGAAAAATCAGAATCACCCAGACCTTGGTCAATAAAGTGCTGGTAAATAGCCGTTGCTTTAGCCCCTAAAGGGGTGTTCACATTGACTGAGCGAGCAGAATCTTGACTGAGCAGTAAATCCTTAAGCATCATTGCTGCAGCAAATCCAGGTTTGTAATCATTGTTGGCAGGAACATTTTCTAAAACGCCTGCGACGGGTGCATATTTGGTCATCGCCCAGCATTGTCCTGACGCATTGCTTACCACTTCAAAGAGTTTTTGCGGGGACAATTGCAGTTGTTCTGCGAGAATAAAGGCTTCCGAAATGGCAATCATGGAGATTCCTAGAACCATGTTGTTACATATTTTTGCTGCCTGTCCACTTCCTGCACCGCCAGTATGAATTATTTTTTGCCCCATAGCTGCCAGGATAGGCTTCGCAGCATGAAATGCGTTATCTTCACCACCAACCATGAACGTTAGTGTGGCAGCTCCTGCACCGGCTACTCCGCCAGATACTGGTGCATCAACCACTTGCAGTTGGTATTGCTTGGCCAGGTGATGCAGCTCACGCGAACTGTTGACATCTATGGTGGAGCAATCAATATATAAAGTGCCTTTCTTTGCTGTTTGGAACAATCCATTAGTGCCATGACAAACGTTTAACACTTGTTGCCCATTTTGCAGCATCGTAATCAATACATCTTTTTCTTTGGCGACTTCATGTGCGTTTTGCGCAGTCAGGCCACCTGATTGAGAAAAATGCTGTAAAGCAGATTGCTGTAGGTCATATCCAGTAACCTGATGCCCCGCTTTAACAAGATTGATGGCCATGGGTAAGCCCATATGCCCTAGTCCCACAAATCCTATTTTTGCCATTGAATTCTCTCCGTGTAAGGTACCATGTAGCCTGGGTGA
>NZ_LNXS01000029.1:195172-314319 GCF_001467525.1 Legionella anisa | reverse complement strand
CTTGCGCGGGAGAGGGAGCAGATCGAAGCAAGATTAAGTGATGTGCCTAGATGAATGCTGAAGAGCCTACAAAAAAATTTAGGGGCATTACCTATTGCAGGAGAGCAAAATTTTTACCGGACAGTAGTGTGTGTAGGCAGGGATCCATCCATCAAAATAGTTCATCGCACAAATTAAGCCATGGAGGATTGTTTTACTCAATTTTTTCCTTTTTTAATTTGTTTTTCCCGCGTACATTGTAAATGGATCCCTGCCTACGCAGGGATGACAGCTTTTTAAACATCACCGTAAACCATAGAATAGGTTTCCTGTTTAAATTTTGTGAGGAACTTTCAGGATTTATGCGCTCCGATACTCACATACTTCATGTATGCTTCTGCGCAAGTAAAATTCCAAACAGACCCTGAATGGGTTTGCCAGATTCATCAAGCTTATGTAATTTTCCCACAGTTTCCTTATACTCTAAAATAGACCAGCCACAGTTTTGATAATAATGGTAGAGCTCTTCATGTTCTGCCAAATAAGTAAAAAATGTAGGTAATACAAATTGTTCTGAGCGAATTGGAACGACAAGAAAATGAATTCCTTGCGCTGCTGTTGCCTCCTGTAATTCCTTTAAGAGAGATGGAATTCGGGCTGCATCTAAAAATTGCAGGGATACGGTTGCAATAACCAAATTATAAGCTTCTTTTTTAAGGGATAGAGGGGCATGTAGATCATGAACTATGGGAATCAGTGTAGTTATTTCTTCCTCATGAGCGATGTGACGAATTTTCTCTATTGCTGCTTCATTATAATCTATTCCTGTCACTTCATGCCCCATGAGCGCTAGGAAAAGGGGGTTCCGGCCTGAACCACAGCCTATATCCAGTACTTTTAACTTATTCTTTTTCTGGAAATAGGTGGTGTAAACGTAATATAAATCGGTATGCACATTACCTAATTTGTATTTCTTATCAAAATAGCGATGTGGTTTACAATAAAAATCTAAAGATGCATTAAAAACCGCACTAATAGGTATTATTTTGTGCCAAGATGCGGGGGGAATGATGATTTGATTATTTTTTTCATTTAAATGATGGCGAGATAATTCCTGTTCCTCTCCATCAAGAAAAAGAAAATCAATTTCACCCGTATTAATTTGCAACCTACCCCAAGTCCCCTCTTTAGTGCTATGTTTTTCAAGGAAAAATTTGAGCTTTCCATCATGAGTTATTTGCAACTGTTTATAACAAATCAGGTCCTCATAAAAAGCAGCCATGCCTTTTTCTCCATGTCAGAATAAGTGGGTACGATCCCTTTCAGTTGAAATTATAGCTTTATTTGCATAGTGTATTAAAAGGATTAAGTATTATTTGCCTTAGTTTTCTTGCTCCAATATGAGTAAAGCTACTTTAATAGGTTAATTTTGACATGAAGACCACCTTTACCTTATATCCTGTAGCTCCATTCCAGTTGGACTATACAATCCTTGCTTTGCGTCGAAGAAGCAAAAATAATGTTGATCTTTGGGATGGGCACCGTTATACACGATTATTGGTCATAGAAAATGTACCTGTTAAAGTCGTTGTTGAGCAAAATAAAGCGATTAATAAACCAGAATTACTTCTATCCATTGAAAGTCAAAATGAGGTATCTCAAGAGCAAGTCATAGCTCAAATAGAGAAAATGCTAGGCTTAAAATGGGATTTAAGCGATTTTTATCACCTCACACAACATGATGCTCAATTAAATCCACTTGTTATTCAATTTAAGGGAGTTAAACCACCTCGATTCCCTTCAATTTTTGAAGCGCTGGTTAATGCGGTTTCCTGTCAGCAAATATCACTTGATGCAGGATTGCACATTCAAAATCGATTGGCTGAGTTTCTGAGCATGAGAATAAAGGAAAATGAGAACACTCTCTACGCATTCCCAAGACCAGAAGAAGTTGCTCATTGTTCCGTTCCTGATTTGAAGAAAATAGGCTACAGCACCCATAAAAGTGAAACATTAATCCAATTAGCGGCGGCTATTATGGAAGAAGAATCAAGTTTTCAATCTTTGGAAAACAAAGCAAATGATGAGGTAATCAATTTTCTATGCCGTTTTAAAGGAATAGGACGTTGGACTGCGGAATATGTTTTGTTGCGTGGTTTGGGAAGAGTTGATACTTTTCCTGGTGATGATATTGGCGCACAAAACAATTTATATCAATTGCTGCATCTTGAAAAGAAACCCGATTATAAAAAAATAATGGAAATTACCGCAAAATGGCATCCGTACGCAGGATTAGTTTATTTTCATTTATTATTAGGGTCTGTTTACAATTCGCTATAAGGAAATTTTGTTTTACAATAATTTTTTTATAAAATACCCGAGCAGTTTGGAAGCAAATTAAAAAATCGCATAAGGAATATGAATGGATAATACACCTCAAAGCTCAATTGTTGAGTCTACGAACGTTGATAAAGTATCTGATGTCTTAAAATGGATTCTTTTAATTACAGCAATTATCTGCTTCATTGTATTGTTTTGGGGCACCTATAAAACGTATCAGCTTGCTCCACCTTTACCGCAGCAATTTAAATCTGCTGTTGGACAGATCGTGATGACAGCAGAGGATATAGTGGCTGGTAAAGCAGGCTTTCAACGCGCTGACCTTATGGATTATGGAAGTCTTTATGGAATGGGCTCTTATTTTGGAGAAGATTATACTGCAAAATATTTAGTCAGTCTTGGCAGAATTATAGAAGATAAAATAGCACAACAACATTTCGGTAAGTCTTTTGCAAGTCTGTCTGTAGGAGAACAATATACTGTACGTCAAACAATGCAACAGGATCTACAGCAAATAGATCTGAGTCAGCAAATCAGCATTTTGTCACAGCCAATTGCTGATGCAATAGTGCAATTGCGTCAGCAAATTTCACAAAATCTACTGAATCATGATCCAGAAACAGGGTGGACCAAGGCTTACAGTTTGAATGAACAAAGTGCCTTACAAACGGCTGATTTTCTTATTTATTCTTCACTCACTACGATTGCACATAGACCAGGACAAAATAGTTCCTATACCAATAATTGGCCCTATGAGCCCACTATGGGAAATACGCCAACAGCAAATACCTTTTACTGGACTTGGGTATCGTTTTGTTTTGTATTTCTGGGATTTGGCGTCGTACTTTATATTTATCATCGATATTTGAGTGTGCCTGATAATGCATTGAGAACACCCGTGTTTTTGGGATTTGAGCCGCTAACACCAAGTCAGCGCAAGGTAGGGCAATATTTTGTTGTCGTTGCACTTGTGTTGCTGCTCCAGATCGCTGTAGGTGCGATTATGGCGCATTACTATACTGAGCGAACGGGTTTTTATGGAATCAATATTAATGATTATTTACCTTTTAATTTCTTACGCGATGTACACATTCAAACACCAATCGTTTGGATTGCCCTTTCATGGGTGAGCTCTGCTGTTTTTATGGCTCCTCTTATCAGTAAAAAAGAAGCAAAAAGACAAGGTTTTTTGGTTGATCTTTTGTTTTGGGTCACCTTGTTTATTGTTGGTGTATCACTTGTTGGTAATTACTTGGGAATTATGGGTTATGTGAATGAGTCCTGGTTTTGGATTGGCAATCAGGGTTTATCCTATCTGCAGCTCGGCCGCTTATGGCAAATTGGATTTTGTTTAGGGCTTTTCCTTTGGAGCTTTATTATTTTTCGCGGTATGTGGCCTACCTGGAGTGACTTAAAAACCGCTACTGTTGCGTTTTGGACTGGGCGCATTCGTTTAGAGCATCTTTTTTGGGCAAGCACGATGAATATTGCTGTATTGTATTGCTTTGGGATGATCCCGTTAACTGGAATTGAAAAATCATTCACGATCACTGATTTTTGGCGTTGGTGGGTAGTTCATCTTTGGGTGGAGCAGTCATTTGAGTTTTTTGCAGCGTGTGCCACTGCTTATCTTTTAATGGGAACGGGATTGGTTTCGCGAGGCTTAGCAGAACGTGCAATGTATTTTGAAACAATTTTAATATTTTTAGGAGGAATCATCGGAACTGGCCATCACTGGTATTGGACCGGTACACCGGATTTCTGGGTACCACTAGGAACTATGTTTTCGTTTATTGAAGTATTGCCTTTGGTTCTCCTCATTATTGATGCCATCGAGCATCATCAATTGATTAAACGACAACATGCATTTACCTATAATTTAGCTTTTCTCTATATTTTGGGGGCATCCTTTTGGAATTTTGTTGGCGCAGGAGTATTCGGTGGGGGGACACTCAATGCACCGCTTATAAACTATTATGAGCATGGAACGTTTCTTACTTTAAACCATGCGCATACGGCATTATTTGGCGCATTTGGTTTACTTGGCTTAGGTTTAATTTATTTTTGTTTGCGTTATGCCGCTGGTGAGCGTTTTGCTTGGAGTGATCGTTTAGGAACTTGGGCTTTTTGGTTATATAATATAGGCCTTTTTTTATGGATTGTATTGAATTTCTTTCCTATAGGTTGGGCTCAATTAATGGATGTTTATGAACATGGCTTTGCCCATTCAAGAAGCCTTGAATTTTATAATACAACATTGTTATGGCAATGGTTACGACTGCCCGGAGATGTAGTATTTGCTCTAGGTGCATTATTCATGGCCTATGATTTTATTAAAAAGCTAGGTCCCTTTTTTCCAAGATGGTTGGGAGCTAAGCATTTAGAACAACAACTTATTCGCGATATTTAGCTGGCTTAATTCAGGCTATTAGATTCTTCCAAAGTGCTTGGATCAGGATCATCCTTCTGATCCATTATTCTAATTCCATTAAAACTGAGCGGGGAAGTGCGCGCGCCATACAGCGGTACGTTTTTAAAAAGAGTATAAAAATTAGGAAATTTATAAGTTGATGAAGAAACGGTATCTCTTTTTTGCAGGGCGCTCTCAATAAATTGGCAATTTTCTTCAGGGTTCTGCTCAAAATTGGATACTCCAACGACTAAAACATTAAAATCTGGCGATAATGATTGCAGCCACTGATAAAATTCTTTCTCACATCTGAAATAGTTATTATCAAGCGTATAAATACATTTCCCTTGGTTAAAGTTTTTCTCCGTCAATACGACCACCTGCTTAATTCCAAATTCTTTTAATTGCTCTAATGACGGTAGTTTTGTGGTGTCAATTTGAGTGAATCCATGATTTGGTTCGAGTATTAAACCTAATGAAGAGTCATATGTTGTAGGTGATTGTGATAACAGTTTATCACGCGGTAACGCATCTTGTAGCTGATCCATAATCCGTGTTTGAGAGGTTTGATCATTCATTATGGATAGCTGCCAAATGCAATCAATGCCATTTATATATAATGCACTTGCAACAGGTGCCGCGTGCCCTGTAAAGTTTATAAACAATGTATGATCGAGCCCACCTTGTGTACTTAATTTTGCTAATACAGCAAGGGTATTGTTCCTAAACTCTTCATCAACCGCTTTTGTTATAAAGTTCCGCCCTTTGGGTATCACATCATGTGGGCTATTAAGATGGATGAAATGGAGTTCATCTCCAAATTTGGACAATACTTTTTGTGAGGGGGCCACAATTTCTACTAATGTCTGTAAATCGTGTTGGGTTCTTATTCTCATTTCAAAGCTTTTTGTGGGCTTTTGTTTTACAGGGGGATTTTGCAAGGCATCTATTTTATGGGTAATGATCTTTAGCTGGCGTAACTCATCGATAGAGATTTTGAAAGCAAAAAGTTTTTTCTATATTTTCTACGGAAACGTCTAAATACTTTTTGAAGAAATTATCGCGTAATCTATATTTATTTATCCTGCTTGCCTCAACATTTCCCTTCTCAATGGTACTAAAAATCAAAAGGCAGTTTTCATTTTCTAAAAACTCTATTTTATCCCGGTAGTAACCAAAATCTTCTGTCTCGTCAATAATTGCATTTAAAGCATCTGTAATCAGTTTTATATCGGATTTCATTGCAAATATGTATGACTCGTCAAGCACTTATTTGTACTATTATAAATGAATAACATTAACGACAAATTAAGAGAGTATGGATATTAACCCTGGAGATAACTGGATAAAGGGTTTTATTGTGCATGAAGATAGGACAGGCAACAAATGACATGCTACCTGGTTAAATTATGTGAGGATCTCTCAGGCATAAAGCGGCCGAATGTAGGTTTTTTTGATTTTATATCATGAAGTAAGAGCATCTGGCTCGTCGCTGGAATTCATTCTAACCATGTATTTAAAAATTAAGGCTTAATGTCTTTTCGCTATCTAACTCGTGCTCATTGATAATGTCATTTATTGAATTACGAACCTGTTGAGACACATTATTACTAAAGATTAGACGTATGTCTTCTTGATTTACGCTTGAAACAGCTAATTGAATCATTTGAGGTCTACCCCCTGTAATATTCTTTTGATATAGATAAGAGGGACGTCCTGCTACTGCTCCAATTCCTGTTCCTTGGTTCATAAATATGAATCCTGCCTTATTAAGAAACGTTTCAATTTTTTCAAATTTCATTATTAGTATCTAATAAATAAAAGAAGCATTATGGATAAAATTTAAATAAATTTCAATAGGTTATTCCTCATTGCATATCTCTTCGAGAACAGCGAGGTTAATCTATTTCGCTGAATAAATGTTTTGATATACTCTAATGAATCCAATATTAAGTGTGCCCAAATGTACATTAAATCCAGCCAATTGATTTTCTCGCCATCCGATCTGACCCAATTTATGGAGAGTCCTTTTGTATCTTGGATAGAACATCTTGCAGTGGTGCATTCTGATTTATTGCCTGCACCCGATGAAAAAGATGAATTAATCGATGTATTGCAACATTTGGGAAACCAACACGAATTGGAGCTCTTGGCATTATTTGAAAAACAAGGATTATCCGTTGCCAATTTGCATCGACATCCCAACTCCTATGATGCAACCCTAACTGCCATGAATGATGGAGTCGATGTGATTTATCAGGCTCATTTGCAATTGCCTCCGTTTCAAGGATATGCTGATTTTCTAATAAAGAAAGCAGGTAAAAGTCGATTGGGTGATTATTGTTATGAAGTTTGGGATACCAAGCTTGCCCGATCTGTAAAACCTAGTTTTTTGCTGCAATTATGTTGCTATGCGGAAATGCTTGAAGCAATGCAGGGCAGTAGAACAGACTACATCACGGTAGTTTTAGGCAATAAGGAACAACGGCGCTTTCGTACTACCGATTATTTTTATTTTTATCAAAATCTGAAACAACAGTTTTTATTGGTGCATCAAAATTTTGATCCTAACGTCTGTCCTGATCCTGCTGCATCTAAAAGTTGGGGGAGATGGAGTACTTATGCTGAAGAGTTGTTAGTGAAAAAAGATCATTTGCTCCAGGTTGCAACTATTACCTCTGGGCAGATCAAAAAGCTTTATCAAGCAGGAATTAAAACCATGACTGCATTGGCTCATGCAAATTGTTCCTGGGTCAAAGGGATTAAACCCGAACGTTTTGCACGTTTGCAAGCACAAGCTAAAATTCAAAAGGATAGTAGCGGCAAGGATAGACCTTTATACCAACTGCTTCCGCATGTCCCAGGACAAAGGCAAGGTTTGACGCTGCTGCCTCCAGCATCACCGCTCGATATATTTTTTGATATTGAAGGTTTTCCTCTTGAAGAGGGGGGGCTGGAATATCTTTGGGGCATTGCTTATTTTGATGAACAAGGTCAGCGTCAGTATAAGGATTTTTGGGCTCATGATGCAGAGCAGGAAAAAGAAAGCTTTCACGCTTTTGTGACGTGGGTTTATCAGCGTTGGCAAAAAGATCCGCAAATGCATATTTATCATTATGCCAATTATGAAATTTCTGCGTGTCGTAAATTAATGGGGCGGTATGGTGTTTGTGAGGATGAGGTCGATCAGCTCTTACGAAATGAAGTATTTGTTGATTTATATAAAATTGTTAAAGCCTCGCTAATTATTGGCGAGCCACGCTATTCCATCAAAAATATAGAACATTTATATCGGGGAAAACGAGATACTGAAGTGGGGTCGGGAGGCGATTCAGTTGTGGTTTATGAATATTGGCGAGAAAATCCAGATGGAGCGAGTTGGCACACGTCAAAAATATTAAATGATATCCGCACTTATAATATAGATGATTGTAATTCTACTCAGGAATTGGTGGATTGGCTAAGGGCGCGACAAAAAGAGCAAGGTATATGCTACTTAGGTAAAACAGAGCATGTTGAGCTTGAGATTAAGGAAGAATTAGGTGAGCGGATTCAATTACGCGATCGATTACTGGCACAAGCAGAACGTTTAAAATCTGAGGGGAACATAGAATTAGCTAAAATACATTTGATTTTTGCATGGTCCATTGAATTTCATCGACGTGAAGCGAAGCCTGTGTTTTGGCGTATGTTTGAGCGATTGGGTCTAACTGGAGAAGATCTACTTGATGATATTGATTGTTTGGCCTATTGCCGACGAACTCCTAAACCACCTTATAAACCCTCACCAAAATCACGCAATATGGCCTATGAGTATTTTTTTGATCCGGAACAGGAGTTTAAAGGAGCTGCCAAACAATATTTCATTTTAGATAATGAAACAAAAGACGGTAAGGCACTTACAGCAAATTATTATGAAGAAGACAGTGATCTGGAGCATGGGACTATTGTCTTGCAAATGAAAAATGAAGTGGATGATCCAATTACTTTAATTCCTAATGAATATGTAGACCCCCATTCGATTCCTGATGCGATTGCAAAACAGGCTGCATTATTTGAGCAAGGCTTGCTTGAAAACACGGCAATATTGGATTTTCTGAGCAAGTCTTATCCACGAATTAACGATCATCCTCAAGGATTAGCGATTGCATCAAGTCATCATCCTGAGGAACGATTAACTGAAATTATTCGTGCTGTTTTAAATTTAAATAATAGTTATCTTACTCTTCAAGGCCCACCCGGTTCAGGTAAAACCTACACTGGAAAGCATTTAATTGCAGAACTCATTCGCAGAGGAAAAAAAATAGGTATCTCGTCCAATAGCCATAAAGCAATCAATAACTTATTGCTAAGTACAGCTACTTATTGCCAAAAGGAAGGAATTAACGGACATTTTGCATGCGCTCGTAATACAGATGGTGAAATTGAAGCTTTAAATATTACAGTTTTAGAAAACAAAAAAATTGTTGATTTTATTCAACCGGGATGTGTTGTAGGCGCTACAGCTTGGGGTTTTACCAGAGAAGAACTCGCTGATGCTTTTGATTATCTATTTATTGATGAGGCTGGACAAGTCAGCGTTGCAAACCTGATTGCTATGAGTCGTTCAACCCACAATATTATATTAATGGGAGATCAAATGCAGTTGGGTCAACCCTCCCAAGGAAGCCATCCTGAAGAAAGTGGTTTATCCATATTAGAGTACTTGTTACACACAACACCAACGATTCCAGATTCTATGGGGGTTTTTCTAGGTACTACCTATAGAATGCATCCTGCAGTAAATCAATTGATTAGTGATGCGATTTATGAGGGAAAACTGGAAACTGCCCCAGAAAATGCTCATCAAGTAATAAGCATTCCAAAGGGATATCAAGGTGTGCTAAATAAAGAGGCGGGGATTATTTCTGTACCTGTCATTCATGAGGGAAATACGCAAGCCAGCGATGAGGAAGTAGAACAAATTGTATTATTAGCCAGAGAGCTTTTAGGGAGAACATTTAAGGCAAAAAATGGTTCGCAAAAAGCAATCAGTTGGGATGATATTCTTTTTGTTGCCCCATATAATCATCAGGTGAATAAACTGAAAATGGCACTTGGTGAACAGGCTAAAGTAGGAAGTGTCGATAAATTTCAAGGACAGGAAGCACCCATTGTTTTTTTGAGCATGTGTGCGAGCAACGCAGATGAATCTCCTCGAGGACTTAATTTTCTCTTTGATAAAAACAGAATAAATGTTGCAGTTTCAAGAGCTCAGTGTCTGGCCATTATTGTCTATTCACCTTCCTTGCTTGAGACCATTCCTACTAATGTCGAACAAATTGCAATGATGAATGTATTTTGCCAATTGGTGAACCATTAGAGAATCTTAGGACGCAGTGAGCAGAAACTCAATAAACGCGCCGGGGTTTTAATTTATGAGCAATAATGGCAAGGATACTTACAATAGGTAATATGATTGGAAATATAATAAATTCGATCATTTTCATCAGATATTTTTTTACTCCAGTTGCTAAAGCATAACGTTCACTAAACTTTTTAACGATTGGCCAATTACTCATTAAAAAACCAGTTGGTTCTTTAAACCCGAGGAAAAAATATCCCGTAAAATACCCATACATCTGCAATATTTTTTTAGGATAAAAAATATAACATGCAGAAGAAGAAGGCTCGAGATATTCAGTATAATGCCAACAATTTCTTGGCATAAACAGCATATCCCCTTTTTCAAGGGTAACTTTATACCCTTCAGCTTGTTTTGTTCTTGGATATTGCTTATTAATTTCTTCTAAAGGGCTGCTAAAATCAATCAAGGTATCACTCACAAAAGGAAGTTTATAAAGCGCTTCGCTCTGATCTTGAGTAAATAATAAAAATCTCTTTTTCCCGCTTAAACATACATGAAGATTGGAACAATGCTCTCTGTCATAATGCATGTATGTATGCGTGTTTTGGCCACCAAAAAAATAGATTACTTTTAAAGTTTTATTAAAATATCTCGGTCTTAAGGGAATATGTTGCCAAAGGGGTATATGCTTTTCAATCTCAGCAGACTGTTTTTCGGTAAGAATTTGACCAAAGATTCGGTAGGGCATATTTTGTTTTATTTTAGCTATTATTGTTCCAAAATCAGCAGGTTGATGTGCGACGCGACGATTATTTTCAAAAGTAGCATAGGTGGTGTCTGCATGAATGTGTTTTTCAAAATAATCTAAAGTAAAGTTGCCCCTAAAGTTTTTTATTTTTATAAGTAGGGGCTTCCTTGATTTGTATAGAATTTTCTTGATTTTCTCTTCGTCGCCATAAAAATAATCTATGGTCTCAACATCCATTATCTTCATTGATTGACCTTTTGAATTAAGTAATAAAAATAATATTTTTTACCATAGAGAAGGGTTTTTTTACGCTCTTTTTTTGCAATATGGCGTAGAGCTGATTTTTTAAACAGAAAAAACCACCAGGGAAGAAATGCTATTCCCATGGAACTAACGAAATCTGGAAGTTCTTCATCATCACTCATCATCGAATCAATATAAGGTAGTATTTTTTCCTCATTTACAATTAAGCGTTGATAAATAGCCGATTGAACCATTCGAGTTATATTGACCTTTTGAATTATTTTTAAAGTTTTACTTGTCTTAAGATATTCTTCTAATTTTTTTGCTTGTAATTTATCTTTAATATTTATATCAGAATAACAAAAAAAACCATTAGGAGACAAAATACGCTCTACTTCTGAAAAAAATAGCTCAATTTGTGGGTAAAGATGAGAGCTCTCAAGGTTTGTTATAATATCAAAACTGTTATTTTCAAAAGGTAAATATTCCGCATCGGATTGAATATAATTGATCTTGTTTTCTTTGTAGAAATTATGGTGAGCATGTTTTACTAATTCTTTTGTTAAATCAACACCTAAAGCATATTTTGTTTTTAGTAATTCGGAACTAACTTTTAAACCAATACCATTACCACACCCAATTTCAAGCAGTTTTTTATCAAAAAATTGTATCCTTACTAACGGTCTTATCAGATGATAGAGAAGTAAGGGAGAATAAATATCTTGGATAGCACATATTTTTGAAAAATCGAAGTGCAATGCAGCGTATTCATTATATACGTGTTGATTCCATAACCCCCAATTCAAAAAGGATTTATCAAAAATAATATGTGCAAAACTTTTATAGCTCTCTTGAACCTGATTTTTAATCAATTTTACTTCTGAGGGATGAAGATTCCCTAGTCTCAATAATGAACGAAGTTGCTTTAAAGCCTGGCCGTACGTCTTAATGTTATTTTCCGTGATTAAATGCATAATAAATAACGTAGCATGGAGTGTTGTATTAATCAAATGCAGTACCAGCCAATACTGAAATGAGGAAGTAATCTTACCTCGCATTTTTGTTCTATTGAATCTTTTGTGCTATTAAATAAGTATGAGTGTCATTTTCGAGTCGCTTTGTGAATAAACTTTTGAGCCAGGACGTGTTTTTATATGAAATAAAGGTAGTGGGGATATGTTGAATAAGCACATAAAAGAAACTGATATTCAGCAATAAGCAAAATCAAGGTGGGTATCCTATCACGCAAAAAATTTGTGTCTTGTTATAAGTCCTTATTATTGCTATTTTTTTATTTTAATTTTGTGTACTACCTCTGGGTGGTCACTGCCTTAAGTTAATGACTTTTGGCCTTATTCTACGTCCGCAGGATCCAGTGATGTCGTGAGTTTCCTGGATTCCTCGACAAGCACGGAACTTAAGTAAGGCACTTGGTTTCTTAACCTCATGGCATTGTCTCTGGTGGTATGGGAGTATTTTAAAGTGGTGAAAAAAAACCAGGAACGTAATTTAAATGACATTCTTAATGAACCTCTTGCAATCATTGGAATGAATTGCCAATTTCCTGGGGTTGATTCGGATGTAGAAGATGTTGAGGCATTTTATACAATGCTACTCAAGGGACTTTCGCCTATTAAAGAGGTACCCAAAAATCGTTGGGATGTTGATGAATATTATGATCCCAATCGTGAGAAAACCGATAAAATAATTGGTCGTAAAGGAGGTTTTCTTAATAATCCTCAGTTATTCGATGCATCTTTTTTTAAAATATCTACAGTCGAAGCCAAACAAATGGATCCGCAACATCGTCTTTTTTTAGAGGTAGCGATTCGGGCTTTAAATCATGCCAACATTCCACTGGACTCATTAAATAATTCAAATACCGGGGTATTCTGTGGTGCTTCAACACAGGATTACAGCCAACTCAATTATAAAGACCATATCGAATTTAATGCCTATACCCAGATTGGTGCAGCCAGCAGTGCTGCAGCAGGAAGACTGTCGCACTTTCTCAATTTAAAAGGGCCCGGTATGGCTGTAGATACAGCGTGTTCTTCTTCACTAGCAGCGCTTTATGTTGCGGCAAACTCGTTGAGAATGAAGCAATGTTCTATGGCAATTGTTGGCGGGATTCATCTAAGTCTTTGCCCTGAAAGTTTTATCAGTGTGACTAAAGCAAAAATGTTATCGGCACAGGATCAATGCAGCAGTTTTGATATCAATGCTGATGGTTATGTACGCAGCGAAGGGTGTGGTGTTGTTATTGTAAAACGCTTAAGTGATGCCATTAAAGATAAGGACACAATTCATGCCGTGCTCAAAAGTATTGTCATGAATCAGGATGGTGACGATGGAACGGTTTTGGTCGCTCCAAATATTAAGGCGCAAATTGCAATGCATCACGAAGTGTTGGCACAAGCTCACTTAACCCCAAGTGATATTGATTATATTGAAGCGCATGGAACGGGTACAATTGTCGGTGATTCAGTTGAATTTAATGCAATCCAGCACATACATAAAGGTCATCATAATCAAGATAAGCCTCTGATTATTGGCGCAGTAAAAAGTAATATAGGTCACAGTATTGCATCATCTGGGGTTGCATCACTGATTAAAGCAATTGGTGCATTGAAACATGAAACAATTCCAGCCAATTTACATTATACAAAACCGAACAAAACGATAGATCCTGAAAGCATACCCGCGCTTTTACCTGTACAAGCCATTGCTTTTAAGAAGCAAAAAAATAAAAAGAGACATGTGCAAATATCTAATTTCGGCTTTACTGGTGCCAATGTAAGTGCGATCATTGAAGAAGCAGCTAATGATTCATTACCATCAGTACCATTAGATGATGGGCAAGCCAAATGTTTTGTTGTTTCAGCAAATAGTGAGTATTCGTTAAGACAAATGTTAGCAAGTTATGTACTATATCTTCGAGAGAGTACGACGAGTTTGCATGATATTTGTTTTACACTCATCAACTGTCGCGATCATTATAAATATCGTTGTGCCATTGTTACTCAAGATAAAGAAACATTGATCAAAAAGATTGAGTCTGACGATTATGAGTTGCACAAGATCACGGTAAAAAAAGAGATACAAAAAATAACTCCTGATGTACATCAGATACATGAGGCGTATCTTGCAGGATTTAATATAAAAGTCGATGCAAATAATGTTCAATTTAATAAAGCAGATTTACCACTTTATTATTTTGATAGAAAACCTTATTGGCATGAGCCCAGAAAAAAGAATGAGTTAAATACTTTATGCCTGCAACCCAAAGAGCAACAAGTAGAAACAATCAAGGAACAGCTTGCTGCTCAAATACAATCTCTTCTAAAAAGAGAACACATGGAGGAACATCAGGATTTCGGTTCTCTAGGCTTCAATGAAGAGTTATTGACCGAACTTGAGCAGATCGTTTATGAACTCTTTTCCTATAAAATGTCCATTCCTGCTTTTCTAACTTTGGATAAGTTGGCCAGACACATACAACAAATCCAGATGCCAGAACCAGTTTCTCGACAACCTACAGTGAATGTACTCAGCAACGAACCCATCGCAATCATTGGTATGAGTTGTCGTTTTCCCAAAGCAGAGAACATCCATGAATTTTTATCCTTATTGGAACGCGGCGAAAGCGGTATGGCGGATATTCCTTTAGAGCGATGGGATAATGAGAAGTTTTATGATCCTGATGTGAATGCTTTGGGTCGACTCTATATTAAACAACTTGGATTAATTGAAAATATAAAAAATTTTGATGCAGATTTTTTTAATATTAGTCCACGTGAAGCAAAGCTCATGTCGCCGCAACTACGGGTGTTTCTGGAGAATAGCTACCATGCTTTGGAAGATGCAAACTTATCCCTGGCTTCGATTAAAGACAGTAAAACTGGAGTTTTTGTTGGTTGTGGTACGAATGAGTATCCACGATTATTAGCTGGTCTTGGCGTAAGTTTAGATGATCTAAACATTTATTTTGCAACGGGAAATGTGTTAAATGCGATCCCTGGCCGAGTGGCTTATGCCTTTGATTTCCATGGACCAATACAAGCTATTGATACAGCATGTTCCTCATCGATGACCGCTATCCATGATGCGTGTTTGAGTTTGCAAAATGGTGATTGTGATATGGCACTTGCGGGAGGGGTGAATATTTTGCTCGCTCCTGATTCCAACATTACCCTTTCAAAAGCCAGAATGTTGTCTCCCGAAAGTCGCTGTAAGACATTTAGTGAGGATGCCGACGGATATGCACGTAGCGAGGGATGTGGTGTCGTCGTTTTAAAACGGCTTAGCACTGCTTTAAAAGACAATGATACGATTCTTGCAGTAATCAAAGGTACTTCAATTAATAGTGACGGTAAAAGCGGCGGTTTTACTGTTCCTAATGGTGTTGCTCAAGAGGAAGTAATTCGCAGCGCGCTTGCTAAAGCCAAATTATTGCCCAAGGATATCGATTACATCGAAGCACACGGTACAGGCACGCCATTGGCTGACCCAATCGAAGTAAATACGCTGACTAAAATTTTTAGTGAGTCTCACAGTCCAGAGAACCCCCTGTATGTCAGCTCAGTAAAAACGAATATAGGCCATTCCGAAAGTGCTTCAGGTGTATCCGGTGTAATTAAAGCTGTTTTAAGCTTGCAAACTCATCAATTATTCAAGCATCTTAATTTCAAAAAATTAAACCCTGCGATCGAGTTAACAAATACAGTTATTCCTTTGAGCACTATGGAATGGTCTAAAGAAGAGGGGTTGCGGTGTGCTGGCGTTAGTTCATTCGGGTTTAGTGGAGCCAATGCACATATCGTATTGCAAGAAGGACCATCTATAAGAAAAACAGAAAAGCGCGCTCTACCACAAGAGTCCTTATTAGTACTTTCAGCAAAAAGTAAAACCGCTCTTGAATTACTTGTAGCAAGTTATCAAAAATATTTAGCAAACACGCATGAGGAATTTGCAGATATCTGCTATACCGCCGCAACCTGCCGCAGTCATTTCTTATTTCGGGTAGCGATTAAAGCCAGTACTGCGAAAGAAGCAGCCGCAGTTATTGAAAGAAATGAGTACACGATTTCCCGGATTAAAAAAGAAAAGAACAATCCCGTATCCTTGCAACGCCCCATGTCATTGGCGCAATTACAGGCTGATTATCAAGCGGGCCTTATGATTAATTGGGCTGATTTTTATCAGTCACAGCATATAGAATTTATAAAAGTGAAACTTCCTTTATATGAATTCGCTCGTGAAGAACATTGGTTTGAAACGAAAGACAAAATTAAAGATGCACCCCTGCCTAAAGATTGGTGTTTTCAATTACAATGGCAACAGCAACTTTGTACGCGAAATAATCGCAAAACTCAGGGAAATAACTGGCTTTTAATAGGAGCCCAACAACTAGCTCCCCGTCTTAGTGCTCAGGGATTAGATATTATTCTAGAGGAAGAGAATTATTCTTTAGATAATGTGGATGGAGTTATTTTTGCAATCGGACTCGATTCCCCTGCAGCATCAGATATTGAATCCAGCATCGATTTTCAAAAGAAAACACTCAAGAAATTATTAACTCTGGTTAAAGAACTGGATAGTAAAGCCATTAAGTTGCAATTAATCGTGCTGACTGTGAATGCAATCGCTGAACTTGCTGCAGGTGAACTCAATCTGAGTAATAGTCCGCTTATTGGATTTTGCCGAACTTTGGTTTTAGAGCTGCCGCAATTAAATACCATTTTGATTGATACGGAAAAAACGGAAGATGAAGACTATGCTGGGCAAATCGTGGATGAAATCAGGCATAATTTTGATCAATGCTATGAACATATAGTTGCCTATCGTGAAGGGAAACGGTTCATTGCACGGTTGAAGAAAGTCAAACTGTTGGATAGGAGGCGATCTTTATATGGTGAAGGTCGGTATCTAATTACTGGGGGGTGTGGCGGTTTAGGTTTAGTTACTGCACAAGCTTTGCTTTCAGCAGGCGCTAGAGAAGTTATCCTCACTTCAAGAAATGTGGATAAACCAGCAGTAAAAGAAGCAATTAAAAAAATTCAATATAATTATACCGGCCGGACCATTAGTGCTGTGAGCCTGGATGTCACTGACAAAGAAAAATTGCGTCATTTGCTTCTTGAATTGAATGCTGATGGGTTGTTAAAAGGCATTATTCATGCAGCAGGTGTGGCGATTAAAGCACCATTATTGGAGCATAAAGATGAGGATGTCGATTATTTATTTTCTGCAAAAGTACAAGGCAGTTGGTATTTGCATGAGTTAAGTAAAAATCTCGACCTGGATTTTTTTGTGATTTATTCCTCAATTTCTTCAATTTTCGGAAGCAATAAAGAGTCTGTTTACAGTGGTACTAACAGTTTTGTAGATGCTTTGATTACTGAACGTCAACGTTTGGGTTTAGTCGGAACTGCCATTGAATGGGGGCCTTGGGGTGAAGTTGGAATGGCGAAAAAACGATCTCAAGACCAGGGTTTGAAACAGTCTTTAATCAGTAATGAACAAGGTCATACGTTCATTAAAATTTTTATCAATGAACAATTAAGCCACGCAGCCATTATTTCACCCGAATACCTCAAGTTTATGCTTGATTTTGTTCCTAAGCCGGTTCCTGCTTTTCATAAACATTTGGCAGATGATCTGACTTTGGCGGAACAGATCGATAATAAAAATTTATCGTCTTGGCTTAATGAATACCTTGATGTCACTGAGGGAAATCGACCCCAAGCCTGCAAAGACATGGTGTGTGCTATTTGTAAAGAAATTCTGGAGCTCACCGATGCAGAAGATGAATTGGATGAAAACGAGGGATTTTTTGAGCTCGGTTTTGATTCGTTAATGATTACTGAAATGGCTTCCAAGCTCAAGGAAAAGCTGGCGCCAACACTTAAAGTGACAGCCACCATAGGGTTTGATTATCCATCAGTTAATAAATTGGCTCTGCATATAGAATCTGAATTGGGGAAATATATCACTCCCAAACAAGCCCCAAAAGCAGTGGTGGAAAAAACAGAGGATTCCATTGCTATTATAGGGATGAACTGTACCTTTCCTGGTGCCCCCGATGTTGCTGCTTTTGAAACATTGCTTGCAGAAGGAAAAAGTGGCATGAAGGATATTCCAGGCGATCGATGGGACAATCGAAAGTATTATGATCCTGATATGGATGCTCCAGGAAAATCTTATATCAATAAACTTGGATTAATCGAAAATATTAAATGTTTTGATGCGAACTTTTTTGGCATTAGTCCTCGCGAAGCAAAATTGATGGAACCTCAGCAACGAATTTTTTTAGAATGCTCCTATAAGGCATTAGAAAATGCGAATTATTTGCCTGAGTCATTACGTGGTAGTTTGACAGGAGTTTTTGCGGGTGTAGGTCCCAATGAATACTATGCGCAACTAGAAAAGTCCGGTTTTTCGAATGAAGAACTCAGTGTCTATTCGATTACTGGAAATGTGTCCAATCTTATTCCTGGTCGTGTAGCATATACTTTTGATTTTAAAGGTCCATCAATTAGTGTAGATACCGCCTGTTCTTCCTCTCTGGTAGCGATTCATTATGCATGTCAAAGTTTAAAAAATCGAGAAATTGATTATGCATTGGCTGGCGGTGTCAATGTGTTGTTATTGCCTGAAGCAAATATTACTTTATGCAAAGCAAGAGCTTTAGCTCCGGATGGTCACTGCAAAACATTCGATGAGCAGGCAGATGGATATGCGCGTTCAGAAGGCTGCGGCGTACTCTTTCTTAAAAGGCTATCCGATGCACTACGCGATAAAGATACTATTTTAGCAGTCATTAAAGCTTCAGCGGTAAATAGTGATGGGAAATCAGCGGGTTTGACCGTTCCGAATGGCAAAAGCCAGGAAGAAGTGATGCAGAAGGCTTTAAGTCAAACCAATTTATCCAGTAATGACATTAGTTATATTGAGGCGCACGGAACAGGTACACCCTTGGGTGACCCGATAGAGGTTCATGCAATCAATCAAATCTACGGAAAGGGACGTACTCAGGATAATCCCTTATATCTTGGTGCAGTCAAAACCAACATTGGGCATCTTGAAAGTGCTGCTGGAGTAGCAAGCGTCATTAAAACAGTTATAGCCTTGCAAAAGAAAAAAATTTATAAATTGCTCCATTTCAAGAAATTAAATCCCCATATTCATCTGGGTGACACACGCTTGGCTGTGCAAAAAATTGATTGGAACACTGACTCCAAATTAAGATGTGCCGGTATTAATGCGTTTGGTTTTAGCGGCACTAATGCCCATCTTATTTTACAAGAGTTTCCCAAAGTTGAGGAACACAAGCCAGTTAAACTCTCTAAAATTCAGCTGTTGGTGCTCTCTGCGAACTCACAAACTGCCCTAGAACATTTAATTCAAAATTATCAACAATATTTGGCAACAACTTCTGATGATTTTGGTGATATCTGCTTTACTGCAGCTACTTGCCGCGAGCATTATTCTTATCGATTGGCTTTAATTGCTCACGATGCTCAAGAGGCACGCCAACTATTAGAAACAGGGCAGTTTGCATTATCTCATGGAAAAATGAATACACTTGAGATACAGAATGATCCTGCGCTTAAGTCTGTATTGGCAGTCTATATGCAAGGAAAACAAGTTGACTGGAGCTTATACTATAAAAACAGTGGTTTTGAGTTTACCAAAGTCAACTTACCTCATTATGTATTTGATCCTATTGAATTTTGGATTGATAAAAAAACTTTTTCTCGGACACCTGCAGATGTTGTGCATCCTCTTTTAGGACAGATGTTTTCACTACCTGGCAATGAATTTTTATTTAGTAATAAGCTGGATTTAGAAAATTTAACTTATATCAATCAGAACTTTGTTTTTGATAAGGTTGTTTTTCCTGCAACCGCATTTATTGAGTCGGGTTTGGCTGTCGCCAAATTTGTATTGAAGCGCAATACTTTTTCTATCGAAAAATTTCATATTGAACGACCGTTTTATCCGAAGCAAGATCAAGAGCTTCAGGTACAAGTCAAACCGAAAAATGAAGAACAATATAAAATCAATATTTTTGCGAAACAAGATGATAATTGGCAATTGTTTTCTGAAATGGAAATTAATTCGCAATCACCTTCAATAGCTGAATCTATTGATATTGATCATCTAAAATCGACTTTTAAACGTCGACTTGATTTATCACAAATTTATGAACATTTTAAAAGACAGGCTCTATTTTATGGGGCTGAATTCCAAGTCTTACAAGAGAGTTACATTCATGCCGACAGCGTCCTAGCCAAGGTAATGGCTAAAAGCACTCAGAGCGCTAGCTATTATTATCCACCTATTGTGCTTGATGGGGTGATGCAAAGTATTTTGTTACTCAGAAATCAGGTTGAACATTCAACTTATGTGCCTTATACGTTTGCACGGATGACAACAATTCAGGAAGCTCCTCGAAGTGTATGGGTTCATGTAATTCAAAGAACTTCAGAGCATGAGAGTGAACTGTGTTTTGATGTTAAATTTTATGATAATTCAGGCTTGTTGATTGGTGCAATTGAGAAGTTGAGGCTAAGAAGAGTGACTCAAAGCCATTTCATTCCTTACGAATCCTATCTCCAGAATCTGTATCAAATTCGATGGGTTCCCTTCAAGTTGAACTTACTCACTCAAAAGCAGTTGCCTGAGCTGTTTGTGATATCTAATGAACCGGAGAAGGCAAAAACAGTATTTGGGGATCTGGATTATCGACTGATATGCGAACTTAATGAGTTGGAGCATATTGAAAATAAAAATATAATTTTTTTATTCAGCCAGGGTCAATTCAATGATTTATTCCATTGTTGTCAAAAAATGTTTAAGTTACGGCCTAATTGCTTCATATTGGTCACAGAAAATGCATATGCGATTCAGGATTCAGACCAGGTAAATCCATACCACACTATGGCATGTGCTTTTTGGAAAACCTTTAGCAATGAGCTTGAGCTTGCCAAAAATTACACAATCGATTTGGGTACAAACAATGACTTATCAGAGATTTTAAAGTATCTGTTTGCCGTCAACAGTGTTGAGAATCAATTCGCGCTCAGAGATGCGATTTATATTCCCAGATTAAAGAAAACACAGCTTTCTGCACCTCTTGCGCAACACGAGTTGTTATTTAAAAGTGATGCAACCTATCTGATTACTGGTGGTACAGGCGGCTTGGCAAAAACATTAATTGAGTACCTTATTCGCCGAGGGGCACATCATATTGTAATTACGAGTAGGTCTGAATGTCCTGCGGATACTAAAGATTTGATTGATCTTGCCCGAAAAAAACACGTATTCATTAAACATTATCAGGCAGATGCCAGTAATTATCAGCAAATGGAACATATCATTACAGAAATTGAACAGAGTTCCGAGCCGCTGCAAGGAGTATTTCATCTCGCAGGCATTGTACAAGATGGTTTATTGGTCAATCTAAGCAATGAAGAGATGCAAAATGTATTGAGTGCGAAAATGGAAAGTGCATTGATTCTGCATCAGTTAACCAAAAATATTCCACTGGATCTGTTTGTTTTATTTTCATCTTCAGCATCTGTATTAGGTGCGAGAGGACAAGCAAACTATGTTGCAGCCAATGGATTTTTGGATGGATTAGCATATCTGCGTCAACAGCAAGGACTGCCTGCATTGACAATCAATTGGGGACCTTTTCATTCAATGGGAATGACTGCAAATCTGAGCCAGGGAATCCAACAACGCGGTTTTACTTTGTTAGATAAGGACAGCATGGATGTTCTTGATGTTTTATTAAGAACTCAGTTGGCGCAAATTGCTGTGTGTCCTATTAACTGGGATATCTATTTTAAATACTCACCGAAACAGGCATGGTTAGTAGAGCTTATGAAGCATACTCTTCCAGCCGATCAACACTTTTTAAATTCTCTTCGTCAACATACCAAGGAAGAGTGTATTACCATACTGAGTCAGGTTTTACGTGAAATTGCCGTAGATGTATTAGGGTTAGATGATGTAGAGCAGATTAAGATGGATGATGGTTTGTTTTCTTTGGGCCTGGATTCACTGATGGCTATAGAAATTCGCAATCGCATTCACGATAAATTGCAAAGCCCTACTCTGAACTTATCAATAGAATATTTTATTAATGAGCCAAGTATTAGTCATATTGCTAAAAACATTACGAATGAACTACACAATTTATTTGATTTTGATCATCAGGCTGCAAATCAGGCAGCGATAAACATAGTTGGAGAAGAAGTTCCTTTATGTGATTTTCAATATGTTTTTTGGGTGCTCAACAGGCAAGAATATCCGTATAATATTGGAACCCAGTTACAGATTCAAGGCAAGTTGAATAAGGATTATGTAGCCCAGGCATTTGATGCGGTAGTAAAACAAAACAGTGCTTTTTGGTTGAGCTTCGAAACGGAAGTACCCATTCAAGTGTTGAAGAAAAAAGGTCAATTTGAATTAATCTATAAAGACATCTCCTTAAATAACGAAGAGAAGATGCTCAATCAAGAGTTTCAAAATAATATGATGTGGGAGATTCCATTAACACAACAGCCACTCATTAGGGTATTTCTTTATAAGATAAATAGTGATCTGCATGAATTGCACATGATTATTCCGCATATCATCGTTGATGGCCCCTCATGCGATCTTATATTGAGCCAATTTAAAAAATTCTACGAAACGCTTGCTCAAGGCAAACAATTGATTCTTGAACCGGAAAAAGATTCATTTCTTAACTTTGTCAAAAAAAATAATCATCTTTATACAGCGAATTTAAAACATAAAATTAAATTTTGGCAGAATTATAATAAAGGTTTTAAGATGCTGTATCTTGGGCCTAAATACTTTATGTCCGTAGAAAGTCAAAAAAAATATTTATTTCATTATCCTATTGATTCGCAGCGAGCAGAACAATTCATTGAATGGCATAGAGCTAAAAATATCAATGTAAGTACTGGATTAATTGCTGCATGTCATCTTGTTTTTTACAAGCTCAGCCAACAAAAGAAAATACCATTTATTCAGATTCATAGTGGTAGGGAAGGCAGCCAATATAATTCTATTGTCGGTTTGTTTTCGGAATATAAACGACTAAATATTACATTAGAGACTCAATACACGTTCATTGATTTTATTAAGACCATTGAAGAACAGCAATTAAAAACAGCTTCTTTTCAAAAATGTTCTCATGTGATTAAAAACAGTGAGTTTAAAGATTCGGGATTAACAGTGAGCCATTATTTATTTTATAGATGGAATAAACTTTGGTTAACAAAGCAATTTAGAAAGAGCAAGCTTAATTCAGTGATGATTGATTTTTATCTCATGTACTTAAGTTGGGCAGAGGCAATAGGTTTCAATATGTCACTCAAAAGAAAATTTAATAAATTATTTAAATTAAATATACCGCTGCAAAAACTAGAACGGTTAAGAGTTCTTGTAAATATTACCCCTTCTTTTTTCAGTAAAGCAGTACCGGATATGAATGTTACGAATCTTAAATATCAATATGCCAATCATTTTGGAAGCGAGGATCGCCCCGTAAATAGTCGTTCTTTATGGATTTTGTTTTCAAAAAATCAGGAAGGTGAGTATTTAATTTCAATTAATGGACCCATAACAACCCAGTGCAAAGATTTAATTGCTCATGAATTTAATCAGGTTCTCGCTAAGATACTAGAAAGTGATGAGTATACAGTGGATGATTTAATTCAATAAAAATAGTGTAACATTACGAAATTATAGGGATTAGTGAATTATGAAACACGGGAATTGTAATCACGAACAGCATAAAAAAATGCCATCAGAACCAATGAATGCGCATCAGGCCTGTCATCAACATCATCAGATGCATAGGCAGCCTGGTCATCCAGATGATCATCGAACTGCGACCGGGATCTACACATGTCCTATGCATCCAGAGATTCGTCAATCGGGTCCAGGAAATTGCCCTATTTGTGGTATGGCTTTAGAACCGGAAACCGTTTCCACAGAAAAAGAAAATCCTGAATACAAAAGCATGAAGTATCGATTTTGGTTGGCACTGATTTTGAGTATACCGGTCGCTGTATTAGAAATGGGCGGCCATCTGTTCCATTTTATTTCGGCCAATAGTTCTGCTTGGATTCAGTTTGTATTAGCAACTCCTGTAGTTTTATGGTGTGGTTTGCCTTTTTTCCAGCGCGGCGTTCTTTCACTGAAAACCCGCCAACTGAATATGTTTACACTCATTGCTATGGGGATAGGGGTCGCCTGGGCTTACAGTACCATCGCTCTATTGTTTCCTGGACTATTTCCTGCTGCTTTCCGTAATCAAGGGGTAATCAATGTTTATTTTGAAGCAGCTGCGGTCATCACTACCCTGGTTTTGCTCGGACAAGTTCTGGAATTAAAAGCACGAGAGCAAACGGGCGGCGCCATTCGTGCTTTATTGAATTTAGCTCCTGAAAGCGCCCGCCGAATTGATCATGAGGGTAATGAAGAAGATGTAACACTGGATAAAGTTCAGGTAGGGGATAGGCTTCGTGTACGCCCTGGGGAAAAAATTCCTGTGGATGGTGAGGTACTTGAGGGAAGCAGTAATGTGGATGAATCCATGGTTACTGGGGAATCAATGCCAATAAATAAAGTGGCGGGTTCAAAAGTGATCGGCGCTACAATAAACCAGAATAGCAGCTTTATAATGAGAGCTGAGCATGTGGGTAGTGATACCATGCTAGCACATATTGTACAAATGGTGGGTGATGCACAGCGAAGTCGAGCCCCCATTCAACGATTAGCCGATACGGCTTCAGGATGGTTTGTGCCCACGGTGATTTTGATTGCAGTTGTGGCATTTACTGCCTGGTTTTTCTTAGGTCCACAACCTTCATTCAGTTATGGTTTGCTTGCGGCGGTATCGGTGCTGATTATTGCTTGCCCTTGTGCCTTAGGTTTGGCAACACCTATGTCCATTATGGTTGGTGTTGGTAAAGGCGCTCAGAATGGAGTATTAGTAAAAAATGCCGAAGCCCTGGAACGCTTGGAGAAAATTAAAGTACTCGTTGTCGATAAAACCGGTACTCTAACGCTTGGTCATCCAAAACTAACGCAAATTATTGTTGAAAAAGAATATGAAGCGGATGAACTACTTGCATTAGCTGCTGCATTGGAACAGCAGAGTGAACACCCGCTTGCCAACGCCATCATGACTGCAGCAAAAGAGAAACAGCTGTCATTTGCCACCGCAACGGATTTTAATGCAATTGCAGGGAAAGGCATTATTGGTACGGTTGGTGATGTAAAGGTTGCACTTGGGAATTGGCAATTGATGCAAGAATATGGGACAAATAACACATCGCTCGTCGAGAGTGCTGACGAATTACGAGCTCAGGGAGCAACCGTAATGTTTATGGCTGTCGACGACGAAACCATTGCCATCCTGGCAGTTGAAGATCCAATTAAATCGAGTACGCCTGATGCCATTCTTGAATTGCAAAAAAATGAGATTGAAGTCTATATGCTCACTGGAGACAGTCAAAGAACTGCTGAGTCAGTGGCAAGTCGTTTAGGTATCAAAAATGTGATTGCTGAAATTATGCCTGAGGATAAGCGTCGTATAGTGAGTGAGTTGAAAGATAAAGGTTTTATTGTGGCAATGGCAGGAGACGGGGTGAATGATGCTCCCGCTTTGGCCATCGCAGATATCGGTATTGCAATGGGTACAGGTACTGACGTTGCAATTGAGAGTGCGGGTATTACTTTACTGCATGGAGATTTGCGTGGCATCGTTAAAGCACATCATCTATCTCGAGCAACGATGAGCAACATACGTCAGAATTTATTTTTTGCCTTTCTTTATAACGGATTAGGTGTGCCCTTAGCTGCCGGTGTGTTGTATCCAGTGATGGGATTATTGCTTAATCCCATTATCGCTGCAACCGCGATGGCATTAAGTTCTTTTTCGGTAATTATTAATGCACTTAGATTAAGGCGAATCAGGCTATAAGACGACCTTGTTTCAACAAGTGCTTTAAACTATAGTCTCGTTTTTGTTTGGTTAATACAGAGATTTTTATGTCTAAAATACTCATCAGTGCGTGTCTTCTTGGCCAAAAGGTTCGCTATGATGGAGGCGATTGCTTGCAAAACCATCCTCTTTTACAGCAATGGCTTAAAGAAGGAAGAATAATTACTCTTTGCCCGGAAATGGCAGGAGGATTACCTACACCCAGACCCCCCGCTGAGATTCAAGGCAGAAAATCAGGTGTTGATGTATTAAAGAAACATGCTTTAGTTAAAACAAAGAACAATCAAGATGTTACTGACTATTTTCTTGAAGGTGCCCAAAGAGCGCTGGAGCTCGTAAAGAAACATCAGATCCGTGTTGCTATTTTAAAAGCCAGGAGTCCTTCTTGCGGGTCGAATACAATCTATGATGGAACATTTACGCGCTCATTGATGCAAGGGGAAGGCGTTACCGCTGCATTATTAATAGAGCATGGGATTCAAGTATTTGATGAACACCATATTGATGAGGCATTGCGTGCTGCACTAAGGTAAACCCTTAATGAACTGCAATTTACAAGTCCATAATTTGTGCTTATATTTAACCAACATCTTCAACACCTTTTAGTTCGCTCATTACGGTCTCAACTGGCTTTTCTAGGTTGAAACAGATTAATTCTTACAAGGAGAAACGGTAATGGAATACAAATGCCATAAATGTGGAATGGGAGTGAAAAACTTAACGTGTAGCAAATGCAATTCACTGCTGATTAGCGATGTTGTTAAAACCGATAATGCCAAGGTTCAAGTAGCAAAATGTCCTAATGGGTGTGGACAAATTAAATCACCAACATGTTGTGGTCATGATATGGTAAGCTCGGATTAAAGTTTATTGTAGTCTGGGTGTAGCGAAGCGGAACCCGGGTTTACTTATTTTATAGAATTCCCAGGGTTCCGCTTCGCTACACCCAGGCTACAAATAGACCACTTCGAAATGCTATGGTAAGCTTGCAAACAGATGGATTTGTAAGTTAAGAATAAATCCATATTTCATGCAATATTCTGCTGCATATTCATGATTACGTTGATTTTTTTCCATATCTAAAAGATCAGTTTCCCAAAAGCTGACTACTTCATTGATTTCAGAACGCTCTTCTAAAGTAAGATCACGTCCTTTATCACGAATCGCGCTAACACGTTGAGGCTCTTTTCGGTATCTATTCATAGGACTCACAAATACCTGTTTCTTTGTTTTTTCGGCCCATTTATGTGCCCAAGCGGGTATTTCACTGTAAGGCGCATACTTGTTCTCTTCGGGAGCTGACATGACAAATTTCAAGCAATCAGCGCGTTCCAACATTTTTGCATTAGGCTTCAGGTATCGAATAACGTGCCCATCTTTTTCCAGGCACTTGGGGCTAACTACCAAGGTGGTGCTTTTAGGAAGGTCTGCGAGGATGGAAATACCATTCGATTCAATCTGAGTGTATTGAAAATACGATTTGGCTTCTTCTAAAAATGACGATAAATTTTGTTGTAATGAAGGTTCACCTCCTGTAATTACGAGGACCATTTTTTTTGCCAGGCCTTTTGCCCAGGAGGGTGTTGGCAGATTACGAGTTTGAAAAAACGCAGCAATGACGCTATCTGCTTCTTCGAGTAACGAGTTAAAGCTTCTCCATTCACCGGCATCAAAGTAAGTATCACAAAAGGAACATGCCAAATTACACTTGGCCAAACGAATAAAATAAGCTGGATGGCCACGAAAAGGTCCTTCACCTTGTAAGGTAAAAAAACGACTGGTAATAAAGAGTTCGTCAGGCTTTGCTTCTTTAAAAAAAGCTTTTCCTACACTGTCGTTCATGCCAAACATCTATTTATCCTTTTTTGCATAAAATTCATACATATTATACTCTATTGCATTTAAAATGTGAGTCTTTATACTCATTTTTATTCTATGGAATGTGTCGTTCAAAATCTTTGGGCTTGCAACAGCTTCCCGTCTACAAAGTCTTTTTGATGTTGGGATGTGAACAGTTTGCAGACTGAATTAAAGCAAAACGCTCAATTAAATTGATGTTCTTTGAGGCTAGTACTGCCATGCCATTTGTTTTTTGATGGCGGATGGCGAGTAATTCGATATTATGCACAGCAATCCTTATTAAAATAGAGTAAAAACATCTAAATAAGGGAATAACATTTGAAATGTGTAGTAAAGAAAATAGAGTTTTTCAAAAAAAATACGTCTCTATTGTTTTTGATGATTCGAAATCAGCCGCACAGTCATTAAATTGGAAACGTGTTTTAGTTGCTCACAAAGCTGGGGTAGTGATTCTTTTGGACCGTATATATCAATAAGATTCACGGCAATTATTCCACGCGATTTATTTTCCATTTGTTCGATATTGTATTTTAGTTTTGATATGCTCTGAGTGATTTTACCCATGGTTCCTGGAGTATTTTTATTGATAACAAGTAAACGGTAACAATTAGGAACTTGAGTGGCAGAAAGAGAGATATTTGGAAAATTAACAGAATACTCAATGATTCCGTGCTCTAGGTAATTACAAATATTGCGAATTACCATTTCTGCTGCGGTCTGCTCTGCTTCCTGAGTACTTGCTCCCAAATGAGGAAAGCTCAAAACATTAGGATGTCCAGCCAAATTAATTGTTGGAAAATCGGTGATATAACCCATGATTTGTTGATTATTTAATTGGTGCAAAATAGCTCCTTCACTTACTATTTGTTCGCGTGAAAAATTAAGTAACAGGGTATGGGGTTTCACTAAAGTAATATTTTCTTCATTGATTAAATGGTTGGTTGTTGCAGTTAAAGGAATATGCAGCGTAATAATATCTGCGTGGGCAAGCAATACATTCATATCAATGACTTTTTCAACTCCTGGCATCAATGCAAGCGCATTCGTCAGAGTCATATTGGTATCAAAACCTAATACGTTCATTCCTAAGGCTAATCCAGCATTAGCCACTTTAAACTTTATGCAAAGCTTTACATAAGATCTATTGTGGAAAGTAGGTGATTATGTAAAGTAGTTCAAAAAGACCCAATAATATCAAGACTAATCCTCAAAATTACATTACATAATATTTAAACAATTACAGGCGGTCCTCGATTGAAATAGTTCATGTATATGTCCTCTATAATGATTGCAGCCATTGCAACAGTGATTTATTTTCTTTCCATGAAGGTATTTTGGGTGACGGTGCCGTACTGACTTTTTCAATTGCAGCTCTCTTCATTTCAAGATTAGCTCTGGCATAAATCTCTGTGGTTTTAATATCAACATGGCCTAAGAAATCACGAATGATATCCAATGAGACTCCTCCTTGTAGCAAATGCATCCCTTTAGTGTGCCGAAGCGTATGAGGACTGATTTTTTGTTTAAAATGGGGATAGGCTTCACGTACTAGCCGTTCATATTTTTGTAGAATGTAGTTAACTCCTACCCGTGTTAATTTGTTACCTTGATTGTTTCGGAACAGTGGATAATCAAAAGCTTCGGGACGCAAGAAGTTATTTTCATGCAAGTAGCCTTGCAAAAGGTTGGCTGTATTATCCATAAGTGGAACTACACGTATTTTTCTTCCTTTGCCTAAAATACGAACCTGAGCTGGCGTATCTAATCGTACATCCCCCACTGTCAGATCAATCAACTCCTGTACTCGTGCACCAGTATCATAAAGGACACTTAGTAGCACAACATCTCTTCTACCCTCAGGTTTTTCAAGATCTGGTTGTGCTAAAAGAGCCGCAAGATGATCTTTAGAGAGATAGTTAACTTCAGGACGAACAAACCGACGCAACGGAATGGCCAGTATCCGCTGGCATTGTAGCAAATGGAGTGGGTCTTCTACTTGAATATATCGGAAAAATGCATGCAGTGTGGTGAGACGATGATTTAATGTGCGTGGTGTACAGCGTCTCTCTTTTTCAATATGATCGAGAAATGCTTCTATTAGATCCACATCAACCTGTTCAAGTTGTAGTTTTTCAATCGGAATATTTTTTACATCACGACAAAATCGCAATAGTAAAATAAAGACATCACGATACGCTTTTATAGTATTAGGGCTTAAATTCCTTTGGCCAGCCAGATAGTTGCTCAAGAATCGGCTTAAATAAATTGAAAAATCTGTCGGTTTCATGATTGCCTCCCTTTTGGTATTACACCGCCAAACTGTTTATTCATGCGCTCAGTCAGGTTAGGAAATAACTCAGCCGTCAGATGAAGATATTTCTGTGTACCTGTAAAATTTTTATGGCCAAGGTAGGCTACAAGAAAAGGTAGCTTAGCATTCAGATCACAACCTTCTTCATACCACTGAACCAGTCTGTGTACCGCAAAAGTGTGGCGAAGATCATGGACTCTTGGTCCTTTCCCTCTGCCACCATGAGGAATACCACATTGGAGTAACATCTTTCGGAATAAGGTATAAATGGTTCCCTTGCCCCAACAACTTTCTGAGGGTGAGGGGAAAAAGAGAGTGTCTTCCGTTCGTTTTTCCAGAGAGTGACTATCTATGCTTTCAGCATATACTCGCAAGCGTTCTACCATGTCCAACGCAGGTGGAACCAGCCGGTCTTTACCATGCTTACCTTCTCGAATAATGATGACACCTTGTTTTAAATCAACATCACGAACACGTAAATTCAATACCTCACTTAATCGAAATCCGCACCCATACAATAAGCGAAATATCTCTGGAATAATAAGATGTCGCAAAGGAGAACTTGCTGTGGGTTTAATTTGATCTACAGCATGAAAAATTCTTTGAATTTCGTTTTGTGTAAAAATGTGTGGTGAGAAAGTTTGTGACCGTGGGGTACCAAAGCGATAAGGCGGTACATAAGCTGGGTAACCCAATCGTATCATTAATCGTGCAAGTTGCCGAACGAGAATAATTCGACGTTGTTGTGTTGATGCCTGCTCATCAGGTTGTTTCTCTAGCCATTGCAACACCAGTTCTTTGGGTAGCTCATTTTTCTTTATTGTCGTGTGGCAAAGGAAATCATCAAAGCGCTTTAAAATGCGATCCAGTTTTTCATATTTATATCCACTAGCTCGTTTCTCCAGAATCAATTGGTTTATTATCGGTGCAAGAGGGCTTTCAAACTGAATCATTTTGCTGTTAGTTGACATGATTCACCTCCTTGATAGCCAATGCCACTTGACGTAATGTCTCAACACTTGCTTTCGCATAGATCATAGTTGTATTCATGGAGGCATGACCCAAAATATCAGCAATCACTGAAAACGGGGTATTATCCTCTAGTAAATAAGTAGCTAAACTATGTCGTAGTGAGTGCAGTCCTTGGTGTTGTTGGCTTCTAAATTGAATACCAGCTAAATCGCGCCAATATCTAACTATGTTATAAAAATGCGTATTGTTGCTATAGGGTGCGAAAGGCTGCGTTAACTTCAGAAATACTTGCCTATAATTTGTTTCAGGACGAGCGAATTTAATATAATCGATCAGTGCATTACCTACTTCATTGGTTAAGGGCAAACATAAAGGAATTTTGCTTTTGCCTTGCGTTATTGAGATCATTTCTGCTTCCCAGTCAATATTATCGAATGTAAGCTCACGAATATCACCTAACCTCAATCCTAATCGGCAGGCCAGTAGTAACATGGCATAATCCCGTTTTCCTCTGGGCGAGCTTCTATCGACTGCATCGAGTAATTTAGTTATCAATTCTCGGTCCCAAACGGATGGTATCTTTGCCTGATAAGGAACAGAAACACTTGGTACTGATTGGCTTAAATCTCTTTTCAAGTCACCACGATAAACCAGGAACTTTAAGTACATACGTGTATAGGAAGCAATTCCTGAAATGGTTTTTTGACTGTAACGAGATAAAGAGCAGATGAAGTCGGATATATCCCTTGGCTGTAGCTGGCAAACTGTTTTAATATTTCTTTTCCCTATGAAATCAAGAAATAAACTGAGTTGGCTAATACATGCATTCACAGTACTGTGGCTCAAGTAACGCTTCTCTAGGCAATATTTTTTATATTCATTCAGGCTTTTTTGCATTGCAGGGGGGATTTCAAGTCTGTCTAATACAATCTTGCATCGCTCGAAATGGCCAAAACGAGCATAATTCCATAGTATTTTAAGACTAAATTCAGCATGTCGCCGCCAATCATTGTATGTAAAAGCGGGCAAATCTGAGTGGATGTCATAATGTGCTAAAAATTCAAGAATGAGCGTTTGAGAAAGCTGATTTTTAAACCCTTTATTTTCTGCAAATGTTATTAATCTTCTCCAAGTAGATTGATAACGCCGTATTGAACGGTCATTATAGTGAAGTATCTGCAATTGACTTAAAGCGCCAAACACTAATTCATCTAGTGATAGTTTTGATTTAATTGTCTTCATTGATAATTCTCCGTTAATTGCGGCAATCTTTTATGGCCGCCTGGAGGAATTATCGGAGATATTATGTGAAGTATTTAGGTATCTATGTATTGATAATATTGGCTTTTTTCTAGTTACTTTACATAATCACCTACTTTCCACAATAAACTTTATGCAAAGCTTTACATAAAAGTTACTTAGGCTGACAATTTTTGCTTTTTTAAATCTTCAATACACAATCTCATTTTATAGTGTGGCACTGGATACCATGAAGCTATAAATTCCCCAATGATTTCAAAACCAGCTTTTTTATAAACATGAACAGCTCGCTCATTAGAGATTTCAGGATCAATAAGCACGATTTTAGTATCAGAAAATTGGCTTAAGATAAACTCATGTATCATCTGTACTGATAATCCCTTCCCAATATAATCCAACCTGCAAATGAATAAATCTAGTGTAACTGCACCATCAGGATATTCTTCTGATTTCTCTATTTCAGAAGTAATTAAATAAGCAAATGGAGTTTCATTATCATATGCTATCCAATGAGTTGCCCACGGTTCTCCATCGTTTAAAAATTCATGAAGGTCATTAATTGTATTACTTAGACCATCACCATGAAGCCATTCATTAATATGTGGCTGACTAATCCAGTTAAGAATAAAGTCTTCTTGTGTTTTACTCACTGGTTTAAAATGAAATCGGTTCTCATTATTCATGTTCATAATTGATCTCATGTGCTGGGATAAGATATTGGTTTTTAGTTCTTTATAACCAAATCTTAAACATTGAATACATCTGACGTTTTATTTAATCGCATCATAATCCATATAAATTTCATGCAAAACCTCTTTTACATCAGTACCTTTAATTGGCCAACATAAGGTTTTCCAAAATGCCCATCCTAAAGCTCGTATCCAAGTATCATTATCCAGCTGAACTGCATTTTTAAATACTTCTCGTTCTTCGCTAGAAAAAAAATTCCACGCTATTACCAAATCACAGGCCGGATCACCTACAGCAAGTTGGCCGAAATCGATAATAGCACACAGCCTTCCAGTACGAACTAAAATATTTCCAACAGCTATATCTCCATGAACCCAAACTGGCTTTAAGCGCCATTCAGAAGAAAGTGCCTGTTGCCATAATGATGCGGCAAGTCTTTGTTCATGAACGTTTTTAATTTTAGGAATTGCAAGCCGCATTTCATGATCATAGGCCTTTAATGAACTGCCTCGATAAAAATTATGTGTGCCAGCCAAAGGCCCATCTGTAGCATCTAAAGATTGAAATTCTTTTAAGCACTTCCCCAATGCTTCCGCAAACTCTTTTTTATCATGAATATTCTGTACTGAAGCAGTCTCCCCTTCAATCCAAAGATTGATACTCCAATGCAATGGATAATCTGGTGATGGTTTTCCAAGTGCGATCGGTTGCGTAATTTGAAATGAGAGTTGTTTAGAGAGCCATGGCAACCATTGATATTCTTTATTTATTTGTGGTTCATACTCCCTATCACTAGGTAAACGAATTACCATTTCTTCACCTAAATGAAACGTTCGATTATCCCAACCACTTTGAGCAACTGGATGTATCGGTAGTGATTGCCATTGTGGAAATTGCTCAGCAATCAGCTTTTGGACTAAGTGGGTGTCAATTTTTACTTTATCCATTAAGACCTCTTTTGTTTCTTTATTGTAGGTTTTCTGTGAAATTTATGCGAAATTCCTGCATGCTCAAAATCAAACTCAAATTTAAAACCTAATTTTTCCATAACGCGCAATGATGGATAATTATTGTATGCGGTAAAACAAATAGTGCTAGCCAAATCCAAGTGCTCTTCAGCATACTCCAAGGATGCTTGCCCCATTTCAAATGCTAAACCTTCCCCCCAGTAGCTTTGAGCTATTTGATAAGTTAACTCAACTTCCTCTTTTTCATTTAATACAAATGTCTTTAATCCCCCTCGCCCAACGTAGTTGTGGGTTTCTTTGTCATACCACATCCAGGGAGCAAAACCATATTGGTTGTAATGCGTCATATCCGATTCCAAACGATTTAAAGCCTGGTCCTCATTGTATGAAACACCATAACATTGAATAAACTCAGGATTTGAAAGCATTATTCCATAGTCTTCGTGACAAGCTACCTGGGGAATAAATGCAATAAGACGCGGCGTTTCAATGAATGGTTTATTAACCCCAAAATGTAAAAAGGCTTTCTTATCTATAAGCTGACAAAATTCATTCTTGGCATTGGCATAATCAATCGTATTATCATAGAGTTTGCTCAAGTTGAGCTTAAGTTCTTCATATTCGTTAGCAATATTGGGATAAAGACACAAATAATCGCGAAACAACAGATGCTTCGCATACCAAGAAGATGGAAAATTAACCAAATGAATCTGGTGCGTTCGCTCACCATGTTCATTGTCTTTTTGGAAATAACGCCGATGTGGAAAAACTGATTCAAAAACCTGGTTATATCGATAATCTAATGATTCAATTTTTTGGATATCCTCAGAAGTAAATTCATGCAAACACTTAACACCAATTAAAATATCAATCACTGGTTTTGCATGAATACCAGAAATAGCTGTGCTGCCAATATGCTCAACTTGGATTATATTCTTGATATTCAATTGCAATAACTGTTTTTTCTCTAGCTCAAATGCAGCTAGCCATGCAGAATTATGGGGAAGTAAGGTAATCATATTCTGAGATTTTGTATTTAATAATAACCAAGATTGAGATATCTTAGCATATGTCTTAAAAGTGTATTAAAAATATTCATCATGCCGAGGAAAAAATGATTGCGATAAAAAGGCTAGACCAATTGCATATAGATGAATTGTCATCCTATCTCAATCATTACCAAGAAACGACCATGTTCATTAGGAACAATTTATACCACTCGGGAATTACCTACCAAGATGCGCCATTTCACGGAAAATATTACGGCTCCTTTGAAAACAATAAAATTAATGGTGTTTTAGCACATTATTGGAATGGTAATGTGATGATGCAAACTGAAAATTTTTCTGCATTATCAGCTTTAGTAGAAGAATTTGAGATTAAAAGAACAAGACCAATTGCCGGAATACTTGGCGAAGACACCCAAGCTGGTTTTGTCATTGATCAGCTAAACATAGAAACGTCCCTATTTGCCATTAATTATCAGGAAAAGTTATTTTTACTTAATCTCGACAAAATGACTATACCTCAAGCGATTCATTCCTATAGCTGCACGCTCAAACCAGTACAAGATTGTGACATGGATATCATCAAAGAATGGCTTATCGCTTATCATATTGAAGCCCTAGGGGACGATGCTAATAATCCCACACTGGAACAATCCATTATTGATGAAATTCAAGATACGCAGCTTAGCCAAAATCGATGGGTTTTATTTGTAAATAACACCCCTGTTTCCTTATGTGGCTTTAATGCCAATCTACCTGATATTGTACAGATCGGCCCCGTTTATACCCCGCCTTCATTAAGAAATAAAAGTTTTGCCAGAATTGCTGTGTATCTTTGCCTAAAACAAGCTGCCGACCGAGAAGTCAAAAGAGCCATTTTGTTCACTAATGATAATTCCGCCATATGCGCTTACCAAGCCCTTGGTTTTTACCAAATTGGAAAATATCGATTGGCCTTGTTAAAATAAAGACTTGTTGGAGTCATGGTACAATATTCAGCAAAACAAAATATCCACTGATTTAGAAATGATTTTACTAAACGAACTTTCTGCCAAAAAGAACATAATAAGTTCATTTGCGTTCATTTAATATCAATAAGAAAAGATCCTTGATTTCTAATACTGGCTTGATAATCTGAGAACAACACAACTGAAGAGTCAGCGAAATTCTGACGAAACCACGAGGTCTTGTGACTGCCATCTTGTTCCCTAATTTCATGGCAAAGCGTTTAGCAGGGAAACCCTACCAGGAGATGTATTTACGGTTTTATACCCGAGGAGTGTTTCAAGCACATCATCATTAATAACCAGGTAAATCAACCGATGTTTTGGTGATCTTTTTTTGCATAACCCAATTGGGATGAACAGTCCCTTTGGGGATATTCTCCCTACCTAAAGGAGCTACCATGCAACAACAGGAACCAGCACAACTTGAAATTGAACATTTACTCTTTGAGCTAAATTGTTGTGTGAACGATTTAAGCCGTCACCGACTTCAAATCAACGCTCATTATATTCAGCAGGCTGAGTTAAGTTTGTATAAATTGGAATCCCTGATTTCTTTTGTCAAACAGTTCGATACTCAACGAATTGCTTGTTAATTGAAGCAATTTAAGTCTTATTCGCATAACAGAAAACCAACTGCCTATGCGGATGTTTTTCTGTTATGCGGCTCACATTTAACAATAACAGGAGAATACAATGACTGCATCCTTAAACCGCATTCAATTGATTGGCAATCTTGGTGCTGATCCAAAAAGCATCATCGGAAAAGACGGACAATCTTTTGTCACGGCTACTTTAGCTACCAAGGAATCATTCAAACGAAATGATGAATGGCAAACCAGAGTGGAATGGCATCAGCTGGTACTTTTTGGAAAGTTGAGTAAAGTTACTGAATATTTAAAAAAAGGTTCAAAGGTATACCTTGAAGGTAAACTACGTTCCAATCAATGGACTAACAATGAAGGTAAAACACATCAAACCTTAAGCATCGTCGTCAATCATATTCAGTTGCTAAACTCACCCAAATTAGCTGATGAATCCAGCGACAACACCGCAGAGCACCATATGGCGCAAATACGGGAGTTATTGCAACCCGATTCAGAAGAAGTACCGTTTTAATCTCACCCTACAACGGGAGCAGGCTCCCGTTTGGGATTGCTCCCTTCACATAAGGAGATAATCCCATGGACACCCCTTCAATTTATGTCGCTTGTTTAGCATCATACAATAATGCCATCCTGCATGGTGTTTGGATAGACGCTACACAAAGCGAAGATGACATCATGAAAGAAATCTGGGAAATGCTGGATAACAGCACTGAGCCCAATGCTGAAGAATACGCCATACACGATTATGAAGGATTCGGCAGCATCAAAATTCATGAGTATGAAGGAATACACAATATTGTGGAGTATGCTTCATTTATTCAAGAACACGCAGAGCTAGGTTTAGCCCTTCTCCGTGATTATTCAATAGATGATGCACAAACAATGTTGAAGGATCATTACCAAGGTTGTTATGATTCTGAGGTTGATTTTGCCAGACAGTTATTTGATGACTGTTATGCCCATCAAATGCCGGATAGCTTGATCTGCTACTTTGATTTTGATGCTTTTGCTCGAGATCTTTTTATGAGTGATTACTATTCAGTGGAGACAAACGGGCAGACAAATATTTTTTTAATTTATTAAGCCTCTCTTCGAGGCTTAATTTTTTTAATTTAGTTTCATTCAAGTAATATTTTTAGTTAATTTGGTAATTCCATAATAATCTTATATTATGACGGCATAGAAAATTACCCCAAAAAACCAACTATCCCCAAATTTAAGGTTTTTTTATGCCAAACGAAGAAGTAACAGTATCAAGTGAACTTGGTGGTGTTTCCGGAAAAGTATTGGAAAAATTCATTGATAAATTAGCATCAGATGAAGAATATTCTGAAATAGCTGCTCGGCTAAAGGCCATTGTATTTAATGAAAAAGTATCAGAAAAATCTCTACAAATAGCAATTTTTGGTGAGGAAACCTCATGATCCGTATCAAGAAACTTCTTATTCATGAGTTTCGAGGTATTCGCGACCTTACTATTAATATGAATGGCAATAACTTTGCTATATGTGGCCCAAACGGAACAGGAAAAAGTGGCGTTGTTGACTCAATAGAATTTGCACTTACAGGTAATGTATCTCGTCTTTCAGGACAAGGAACAGGAAATCTATCAGTTAAGGAGCATGGCCCTCACGTTGATTGTCAAGACCATGAAAATGCACGTGTTACACTCACATTCGAAATTATTGCAACTGGTAAAGAAGCCACTATACAAAGAACCGTGAAAAATATTAAAAAACCGAAAATTACCCCAACTGATCCTGATGTAATTGAAGTTTTATCTCATATTGAAGCACACCCTGAATTTGTACTTTCCCGTCGTGAACTAATTAAGTATGTCCTGTCGAATCCAGGTGATCGTGCAAAAGAAGTACAAGCATTATTACGTTTAGATAAATTGGAGTCTTTACGTACCAATTTCCAAAAAATAGCAAATGCTGAGAAACGAAGTGAGAAATCATTTCAAGATCAAGTTGAAAGATCTAAAGATGCACTTATTAATGCCCTTGGGATAACTCAATTGAGTACAAAAAATGTACTAGAACAAATCAACAAGCGCAGAGAATTACTCGACTTGCCTAAAATTGAAGAACTGGAGGCAAATACTTCTTTTAAAGAAGGTTTGGCTACTACTGGAGATAAGGCGTCACAAGCACTTATTGCAAAATCACAAGCACTCATTGATATAACGACTTTAAATGAGAAACAAGAAAATTTATTAGCCAAGGACTTTATTACAAAACACGCCTCTGCTCTTGAAAAGGTATCAGCACTAGCGGCCGATCCCCTAATCGATAAGGCAGTCTTACACAAAAACATGTTGGATGTAGCGTTAGAAATATTTAATGAAAAACAATGTCCTGTTTGTGATACAGAATGGGAAGCAGAAAATTTCAGAACACTCGTTCAAAACAAATTGAGTCGCTTGGATTCACTCAAAAAACAGCAATCTGACATAGAAAATATTATTACACCAATCGCCACAACTATTGAAACCTTAGCTGCTCAAATAATGATTGTAGCAGAATATGGATCATTACTTGCAAAACCTATCAACATTCAACCTATTACCCAATACCAAGCTAATTTAAGCCAAATATGTATTAAATTACGAAGGCTCTTTCCTTTATCAGACACTAAAGCTGCACTAGCAGAATCTTTCAAACCACCAAAAGAATTTGTAACTATCGTAGAAGAAATTAAGAATGCCGTAGAAGCGCTTCCTGATCCCTCAATTCAAGATGCGGCAAAAGAATTTTTAATTGTAGCTCATGAGCGCATCGAAACCTATCGCTCTGCCTCCGCACAGCTTAAAGTATGTCTGTCACGCATATCTATCGCTGACAAAGTACATAAGGTGTATGGCGATGTTATGACCACAGAGTTAGAAAATTTATATGTTAGTGTAGAAAAAAATTTCCGCAATCTCTATCGCATCATCAATGCAGATGATGAGAGTGCTTTTGAAGCCAAACTAACGCCGTCTATGGGTCGTCTTGGATTTGATGTAGATTTTTATGGTCGTGGCTATTACCCACCAGGAGCATTTCATAGCGAAGGACATCAAGATAGTATGGGTTTGTGTCTTTATCTTTCTCTAATGCAGCATTTATTATCAGAAAATTTCACTTTTGCTGTCTTAGATGATGTGCTGATGTCTGTTGATTCCGGACACAGAAGAGAGGTTTGTACATTATTAAAACACAAATTTCCAAGCACACAATTCATACTTACTACTCATGATGATATCTGGTTGCGACACATGAAAACAGCTGGTTTGATAAAACGGAACGGTTTTGTGCATTTCAGAACATGGAGCGTGGATGTCGGGCCAACAGAGTGGGATGACCGCGATGTTTGGCGAGAAATTGATGATCACTTGGCGCATAATAATGTTAGAGATGCAGCAGCACTTCTACGACATTATTTGGAATACCTTGCAAAGGAAATCTGCCATAGATTAAGAGCTCCAGTAGTGTTTCGTGGTGATGCCCAATATTCACTTGGAGATTTACTACCGCCTGGCGTAAAACGGCTCAGAGATTTCTTCAAGGAGGGCATAAAAGTAGCTGTATCTTGGAATCAAATGGATAAAAAAGCATTTATTGAAAAATTATTGCAATCATTAAATGATGCAGCAAATGCATCTGAAGTAGAACAATGGCAAATTAACACTGCTATTCATTATAACGAATGGGAAAACCTGACTAAACGAGACTTTGAACCAGTAATTGAGGCATTTAAGCAACTCAATCAAGTATTCGAATGCAAAACTTGTGAGGAATTACTTTATGTTTCACCTGAGCGAGGAAATAAAGAGGCTGTGCGTTGTGGATGTGGTTCTATAAATATAAACCTTATTGGAAAAAGCTAATAACAAGATGGAAAATAAAGTTGACTAGCAATTGGCAAGAAGTTAAATTTTGAAAAAATATAATTCCTAAAATGTTATATCTTACTTAATTTAAACATATTGAAGAAGTTAATTTAGTTTCTGGAAACTTCATTGTTGTCTAGCTGGCAAAAAATCTCCTTAAAATATTCTATAGAATTATTTGTACCAGCACTGATCTGGAATAAATAAGCGTTTTCATCATCCCACCAAAGAGCATCATGCGGCCCATAATGATCGTTAACACTGGTTATGTATATATTGCTGATCGCCCCGTCACTACCGTTTAGAACAGTTAAATTAAAACTACTATATCCACTAAATGTATTCATAATAGGTAGTCTAGAAGGTGGCGGTTTTTTTATAGGAAAATTTTCTTTATTAAAAACACGAAACCAAGCAATTTGATTTTTCTTTCCATTTTGGGGAAACATTATCAACTGAACTTCCTCTATATGATCTTTATCACCATAAATAATCTGGCTATCAATAATGAAATCTAAATTAAGTTCATTTATATATTTTATATTTTGGTCTAGCTTACTGAGCTTAAAAATATTATGAAGCGGCCATCTCAAATTCCACAAGCTTGAAGGTGGTTTATATGTATCATTCTTTATGCAGGCATTTTTCATGCAATTGCTAAAACGTGACCAATATGTTAATTCAAAAAAACTCTTTTTTAAGATTTCACTTGATGATGAAAGAGGAGAAAAAAACTTACAAAGATCTAAGAATTCTTCATCTTTCAAATGTCCTTCAATAAGACGAAGTTCTATATTAGTTCCATAAGATAAAAAACTTAAAGTTTTCGATTTTGAATAATCATAACCAATCCAACAAATATTTTCCTCATTCACTACATAGGGCTTCATTTCCCAAACCCAATGATCGTATAAAGCAGCATGATCTAATGTTGATAAAGGTCCAAAGTCATACAAAAACTGCTTACACCTTAAGAGAGCATCCTTGTATTTAATAAAGAAGGAATAAGAAGAAAAATGAGCGGAACACCAAGTAGACCATTTTTTAAATTGATAATGACTTGGTTGTTCGTTATAAGGAACATCCTCTTCTCTAAGTATAAAGTTAGATAAAGCCGCCTCGTCAGAATTGGGTATCAAGATAACAAAATTTACTTTTTCCTGAGCTAGTGAAGGTGTGATTTCATGCACTAAATTCATTTTATAATTCCAGCATATTATATTGATAGTTATCTATAATTTGACGGGACAAAACTAATTCAAATCATTGTTAGATTGAATGTTCTTTTTCTGCCTCTTTCGTTTCATGTATTTTGTCATTACTCATAAAGAAACCTGTTATTGATGCCCTTACATGATTTCCTGCTGCATTTTCTACTTTTTTAATACAGTGCAAAATATTATTTTTAAAAATAACCAACCTATTGGGTTTAGGTACAATGTAATATCCAATTCCATCATCAGCATACTTATTCAATGCAGCACTATTAAGATGGTATCCTACCTTTTTCTTCATATTATTGATTAAGGTCACTTCAGGGTAATCGAAGTCAAGTTGCGGTGTCGGATTAATCAGTAATTCAGCTCCCCAACTTATCTCCCAAATAGGATGGCAGTAATAAACATAGGCACCTGAGATTTTGTATTTACCATCCGTATGCCAAGAAAGTCCTGAACCTCTTGGATAAAGGTAGGGTCTAGAATAGAAAAAGTCCCAATCTCTGTCTTTATATCCTATTAAATGAGAAAACTCCGATGAAGTTGTAATTAGTTCCTGTATAAATAAATCAATGGTTGTGTTTGTAGGGTGAACTTGCTCTGTGGTACAGGGCTCAGGCCTAGGATGAGAAATAGTAACATTGCCCCACAAAGGAGAGCCATCCTCAAGACTAAAAGCATTTATCCATCGAGAAGAATGAACAAACTTGAATGTTTCAGTTTGAATAAAATTCCAAGTTTGTTCAAAAGCTGATGGTTCTAAAAAGTCATCAATGACTGCTAAAACATCATTGTTTAAAACTAATTTCATAATAGTAAAACTATCAAAGGAGATGCATTAATCTCCTCTGATTACCAAGGCATATATTCATCCTTATCTTCATCCGTATCAATTCTATTAACATAATATTCTTTCATAACATCTCCTTATTCAACACCTTGTAAAACAGGTTCAGATTATAGATTCATTGTTTCATCAAGGCAATCATGACAAGGAGACATTTTTTACAGCATGATCTTTATAAGATCACAAAATGATTATTTATCTCGTACTTTGTTTTCATTTAGATCAAACAAAGTATCATTGTTTCACTAATTGGCAAAATAGATTCATCAAAGCTCAAGCCAAAATTCAAAAAGAGAGCATTGGAAAAGATATTCCTGCTTTACCTTCATTCTTCTTAGTCATTAAGCCTTTCTTGTTAGAGCTTAATTCCTTAATTTAACAACAAAGTGGTTAATTATTGTTCTATATTATATTTAACTCTTGGAGAAAAATATGGACATAAGAACTTCATTTTATTGGGATGCCAAAAATAAAAGCATACACTATTTAATATGCGATTTTACTGAAAATGAATTTAATTTGCTTGTTGAACCAAGAAAAATCGATATAGATTTGAATGATTTTAAATATAACGTGCAAAAAACTGTCAGGGAATATTTTGATCAATTAAATAATTTTAACCCTCAAGACATCAAGATTGAATATAAAATTCTGGCTAGTGGAAGTCCCGCACAACTATTCCAAAAATATCGAAATTCTTCAGATTACTCAGAGATAGTAAAAACTACTTTTGAAACTGGAGTTAAAGAATTCAATGCAAATGTTTCAATTAAATTACAACCACAAACTAAATCTCTTTTAACCGGAGAATCTCTAAATCAATTCAAAAACATATTACATAGACTTGGATTGATTAATTCTATGAGAAAAGATGGCTATAAATGGCACTTATGGTCCATTTTAATACATGCAACCAATACAAATTATAACGAAAAAATTCGAAAAGAACTTTGGAAACCAATTATAGACAATTTAAATTCATCGAAAGATAATGTGATGCGGTACCAAGAGTGGATTGCACAAGCATCAATAAATTCGTAGATGCTTCTTTTATCCTATAATGAATAAGTAAATTTTTTTCATTATTCTTTAAACTAATTTCAAAATCTGTTGTTAAGCTATGCAACGTTGTTCTATGCCACATAATTTTTTTTAGATCTTTATTTATTAGGGCAATTTTTAATAACTTTAACTCACCCCGAACACGAAGATAAATTTCAGAAATAGGTTTAACATTTATTACGCTCATTTGGAGTATTTCCAAAAAGTGTAGCCAGAAGTGTAGCCAGGAATTTGTGTATTAAAAATTTTTTGCCTATAACCCTTACTGGGCTTGGTCGGGACGGAAGGATTTGAACCTTCGACCACTAGCACCCCATGCTAGTACGCTACCAGGCTGCGCTACGCCCCGACTTGGTGGCAAATGATAACTAAGTCTGAGGGAAATAACAAGGGCTTATCGATTGACCTTTCTTTTTGTAGCCTGGGTGCAGCGCAGCGGAACCCGGGATTTTGAATAATTTCCTAACCCGGGTTCCGCTGCGCTGCACCCAGGCTACAATCTGTATTTATTTTTGTGGGATGATTCTTTTAGAGTTTTCTGAAAGAATAAAGCCGCATGCATTAATTCCTGATCGGCATAAGGCTTGCTTTTCTTTTTTTTGTATTGTCCAGTAGGAACCATAGGGCTTCACTAATTGATTCACCGAGGGCGATAAGCGAATGGTCATCCATAAATAGGTTCCTTTTTCTTTTGGATTTGGCCACTGATAATAACAAACCAAATTATTGTCAGCATTGATCAGCGCTTGCATAAATCCCACGCCGTCGGGTGCTTGCCATCCCTGATAATCCATCTGCCAGTATAATTGTTCTACTTGGAATGCTTCAGGACTATATTGATGTTCTTTAACAATTTTGGGTGGAGGACAAAAATGCAGTGATTCAGTCACTGGCTCTTCCGTTTTATTCCAGATTTTTTCCAAAATCATATGAATTAATGGATGATAACGGGCGCCAATTGCAACACCGATAATAAAAATCACGAGAATTAAAAAAAGAATTTTTAAATAGGAATACACTTAAATCTCCTGGCAACTCTTCAAGGCTTCTACAAAGCACTTGAAGAGTATCATGACTACAATAATATTTTAATCTTCTGTGCTTCAAATTTAGAGTGTGAAATTTGAATGTAGTGTTTGCAACTGAGTAATTCTGCATATTGCAGCGCAGCTACCGCATTATTTAATATCTCTTTTGCCAGATCAGGAGAGTCTTCCATAATTAAAAAAGCGGCGGTGCTCATTTGTACTGAAGCCATCTGGAGTTTATTAGAGCAGATATTTTTTTCCTGATTGTCTGCTAAAGAGATGATTACTCGGGATAACTCGTAGCATTGATTGGCCAAAAATTCTTTACTTGGCCCGGCCTGCACATTCATACTGAATACAAGTAAACTTAATATTAACGCTCTTTTTGAAATTATTTTAACCATAGATACTCCTGTAAGTTGCTCAATAAACCTGTTTTATTTCACACAATCCTATGCATGAAAAATAAGTTCTGCTTTGAGAAAAAAGAAACCTCCCTATTAAACGCTACTGATGCCAATAACGTTGAAGCGTTGGTGAAACAGCATAACCCGGCTTGGGTTTCCGGGTTACGATTATGCTTAACCGTTTTGTCCTTGGTTAAGCAAAAGCATTAATGCCTGTAATATGTTTCCCTAGTACCAGAGTATGAACGTTATCCGTACCCTCGTACGTAAAGACTGATTCTAAATTAAGCATGTGACGAATCACATGATACTCAAGGCTGATTCCATTTGCTCCTAATAGATTCCTGCATTTTCGCGCAATGTCCAATGCCTCACGGCAGGCATTGCCCTTAGCAAGAGAAATCATCACTGGACTTTCACGATGATTATCTTTTATTCGGCCTATCTGTAAATTAAGACATTGTGCCTTAAGAATTTCAGTATACATATCTGCCAGGTCTTTTTGAATAAGCTGGAAAGAAGCTAATGGTTTGTTAAACTGTTTACGCTCTAACAGATAGTCGCGAGTAATATCAAAACATGCCATCGCAGCACCCATAGCCCCCCAAGCAATTCCGTATCGTGCCTGACTTAAGCAACTTAAAGGAGCGCCTATACCTTTTTCACTGCCAGGAAGATAATTTTCATCAGGGACAAAAACATTATCAAAAACCAATTCCCCAGTAATGGACGCGCGTAATGACATTTTTAATTTAATTTCAGGACGACTTAATCCTTGGGAGTTCGTATCCACAATAAAACCACGAATGCCTTCATCGGTTTTTGCCCAAACAATAGCGATATCAGCGATTGGTGAATTGGTTATCCACATTTTTGCGCCATTCAAACACCAGCCACCCTTAACTTTCTTCGCGGTAGTTCTCATGCCCGCTGGATCCGAGCCAAAATCAGGTTCGGTCAAACCAAAGCAACCAATGATCTCACCTGTAGCCATTCCTGGTAAAAACCGCACGCGTTGCTCTTCAGAACCATAACGAAAAATAGGATACATGCATAAAGAACTTTGTACTGAAACAAAACTGCGTAATCCGCTATCACCGCGCTCGAGTTCTTGGCAAACTAAACCGTACGCTACATAAGAGGCCTCAGCACCGCCGTATTCTGCGGGTAAGGTCAAACCTAATAAACCTATTTCTGCGGATTTTCTAATGAGCTCGCGTGGAAATTGAGCATGTTCAAAAGACTCAGCCATCAAAGGCATTACATCGTTGCTGACGAAACGCGCTACGCTATCGCGTATCATACGTTCATCACCATTTAACTGCTCATCAAGAAACAACAAGTCGTCCACTTTCTTTCTCCCTTTTATCAGACTGTAACGCAATTACGGCTTCAATAATACTTTCTTTGCTGGGTAACAAATATTGCCAAGCATTACCCAAGGGAATAAAGCAATCTTTACCGGTAATTCGTTTGATTTTCAACCTGGATGAGGCTTCTTCTAACAACAAGGTCATCAAGCCTTCGCTCACTGAACCACTTTGCCTGCCCTCATCCACAATGAGTACCTGTTTTGCTTTGGCTAATTCTTTCAAAATTGCTTTAACCGGCAAGGGACTGAGCCAACGTAAATCCACTATTTTCACAGAAATGCTGTGCTGTTCTTGCAACACTGCCGCTGCTTGTCGCGATAAGTAGTACCCATTGGCATAGGTTAAAATTACCGTTGCACCTTCGCCAAACACACCTACTTCACCCGGTGCAATCATGGCATCTGGGGCTGGATAATTAAAAAGCCATCCGTTATCGCCAGGCACATGCAAGTCTTTAGTCATATATAAAGCAATAGGCTCTAAAAAGACAACTACCCTTCCTTCTTCATAAGCCAAACGCATGCACGTACGCAACATTTTTGCAGCATCTGGGCCATTTGAAGGACATGCGACAATCACTCCAGGCAAATCGCGTAATACAGCAATAGAGTTATCATTATGGAAATGGCCTCCAAATCCTTTTTGATACGCCAATGAGGCAATACGAAGAACCATAGGATTTTGATATTGGCCGCTGGAAAAAAAGGACAACGTGGATGCTTCACCACGTAGTTGATCTTCTGCATTGTGCAAATAAGCCAAAAACTGGATTTCCGGAACGGGAATAAACCCATTGTGCGCCATGCCAATTGCAGTGCCTATAATTGTCGTTTCATCCAAAAGGGTGTCAAAGACTCTGCGTTTGCCAAAACGAGCCTGCAGATCGGCAGTCACTCGATAAACGCCACCCTTTTTGGCCACATCTTCACCAAATACCACCATATTGGGGTATTGCAGCATTAAATCAGTCAACGCAAAATTAATCTGCTGACATAAATTTCGTTTTTGGGCCAATTGTGAGAATGCATTAGCAAAGACTTCTGTACGTCTTTCTTCACTAGGTAGAGGAAACGCTTGTTTTTTAGGCATGCTAGGAATTAACGAAGACATTACTGCTTCAGCACTGGAGAGTTTAGGCTGTCTTATCGCATCTACCGCTTTTGCTTCAATTAAATCTTTATTATTGCGATAAAGACTCAGCAGGTCTTGAACCGTCATCCAGCCTTCGCGATAAAGAAGACCGGCCGTATGCAATAATGGATCTTCTGCTTCTCTTGCTTCGATTTCTGCGGGTGTACAATATTGTGACTCAATATCAGAACCGGCATGCCCCAATAAGCGCACACAACGCATATGCAAAAAAACAGGTTGTTTTTTTACACGCGCCAAATATTCTGCTTCTTGTGCACTCGCATACGCATCAGCAATATTCAAACCATCACAAGCAATATAATGCAATCCAGGTCGAGCTCGAACAGAACGTTCTATCCAATCCGCTGGTGTGGGTACAGAAATTCCAATTCCATTGTCTTCACAAATAAACACAATTGGTAAAGGATAATTTTGTTGCGCAATCCAAGAGCAAGAATTTAAAGTAGCTTGCGCAGAAGCATGATTCGTTGATGCATCACCAAAGGAGCAGATGATGACTGAATCTGGATTTAGGTTGCTGCGAATATTTAATTCTTTTGCTCGAGTAATTGATAATGCAGCACCTAAAGCCTTGGGTAAATGGGAAGCAATTGTTGAGGTTTGCGGCGGAATGTTTAAAGGAACACTACCAAAAACTTTATGGCGTCCTCCTGAAATCGGATCAGTTGCCGCAGCAACTAAAGAAAATAAGATATCCCGAACACCGTCTATACCTTGTAATTTCTTGGCGCGTTGTAAATAGAAAGCGCCACTTCGATAATGCAAAAATGCCATATCGTCTGAGCGAAAAACCTGTCCCCAAACCGCATTACCTTCGTGTCCACTGCTACCTATAGTATAAAAAGACAAGCCTTTTTCCTTAAGCTGTCTGGCAATCAAATCAAGAAGGCGTGATTTAATTTGCGAATCAAAAAGCTCTATGGCGGTTTTCTTATCCAATTCCGCCGTTTCCGGACTCATTGTACTCTTGGGTTTTGGAAAGTCCGCTTGCTCTACTCGCTTTAAAAATTGCTCATCAACTATAATGGTCCTGTCTAACATCACTACATCCTGTTGAGTATTTTCTATGAAGAGATGATGAGTATATACTGATTCAAAATGAACAGGAAGAATGAGTTTGTATCATCCAGTAAAAGGCCTGTAGTTGCCTATTTTTCCCAAATTTGTATCGCTTGAAATCTAGGTGATTGAATATTGATAATCCCAGAATTCGCTCATCAGTATCCTCTACATGAGTTCTATATAGTACTGTTTATAGTACGAGAAGTTGTTTAAATGGATTTGAGGCATTATCGTATTAAAGAAGATGATTTTATACACGACATTGAGTCTTATATATCGGGTCACTATAAACACCCTGGTCGGCGAGGTTAAATCATTATCACTTTTTGCACGGTACTGTATGAATTAACAACTGGTGTGAGCTGGCGGGAACTTTCCAGTCCCGACACGGACAAAACGATACTATCGCTTACAATCAGATGCATGGAAGCAAATACAGTTTACTAAATAGCGCCTCTCAAAGAGTCTAAAGCATCAATCTCTCTTGAATAGCTGGTTGACTTAGATTTTCACGCAACGGTATAAGATCGGCGGTTCTCACTTTATCAAGATGACGGACAGCCTCCAAATCAGCGAAGGGAATAGGCGAAAAATCTGTACTATACGCCCCTCTTTCCCGGTTCATCCGTGTTAATGCAAACTTAGAACCAAGACTGGGAGGGGATTCAGTTAAAGGAAACCAAGAGTTACCATTAAGAAGATTAAGAACTCGAGGTAACGTCTCTTCGTTAAATCCGGGGCAAGGATAAAATGACCGGTCTGGGTTACAATACTCCTGCGCTACATGTGCCGGCACGTCCCGCTGTGCCAACCCTACCTTCATCCAAGCAGCTTTCATGGCGCTATAATTATCCTCCATATTCCATTGCCGGAATCCATCAGAGTATTCTTTAAGTGCCGTAATTAATGGGGTCATATCAAAATGTTGGGTTTGATAACTATGACCATGTTGCTGATAGGCCAACCCATGTTTCTCAATGGATTCAACTCGTGCTAACATCTGTGCTTTAGTATTGTCATCCATGAACTTTTCTAACATACGACACATATGGGTGTCTTTTGCCCAATAAGCATATTCATAAGCAGTGCAGCTGAATTTGCGGCCAGAATAGTCTGTAAATGTCCCTGGTGTTGTTAAAAGTTGTTGTGCTCTTTCTGGATTATTTCTCAGAATATTGTCAGCCTGTTGTTGCTGCCCTCGAGCTACAAAATATAAAAAATCACGTTGCTGAAGACACAATTGCAGTGACTCTGGTATGGTTTTTAAGAGTTGCAATCGACTCTTCAGCGGTAATTTTCCTAATAATTCCGTCTCTAATAACTCCATCAGTTGGGCTTCATTAAGTGCCTCAAAATTGATATCTATTTTTGCTTCGATATGCTCGTTTGTATGGGGAAGCACAAGCACTCCCGTTTGATTTATTTGTTGGTAGTCTTTTCGAATCGTTTCAAAATAGGGTGAAGTGATGAGGAGTAAGTGGGCAAATTCTGAAAAATCAACACCGATAGAACCTTGATGCGCAACAAACAATCCAGGTCGAGATTTATCCAGCAACATAAATTCATCAAAATGCGGTGAATCTTTAACTTGCGTATAATCTTCAGTAAAACGCATTTTAATGGTTCGACCCTCTTCTGGGGTTAAAGGTTTTATGAGTTGAAACTCAGCATGGTGTTCATTGATAAACTCAAGCAATGTATCTTCAATGCTTCGACCCAAAGGATGTACCGATACAATACGTGCTGCGATTTCTTGGCTTAACTCTTCTGATGAGTCGAGAATCACGCCAAAATTAACTGAACTTAACCCGCAAGAAGCACAGTACACATTGACTTCTGCCATAAAAAATTGCGTGAGAATAGATAGTTTTTCAATAGCTGCATCTTTTTCTGCTTCATGAATGGCATAAAAAGGCGATTCAACTACAGCGTCAAATATGTTTGGCGCACACAATCCAAGCAATGTTTCAATGTACTCTTCTGTATCCACCTTATCACCGAAACCCATTTGTGCATTCACAAAATCTTGAGTCACTTCTGGATTTGGATCGGCATTAATATATGCTAAGTATTGTTGATATAGTTCTTCAGGTTGTTTACTGCCTAAAACATTGTTGATTTCGAAAAGCTCTATTTTTCTTCCTTGTGCTGTTTCATGTGTGTAAATCGCAGCTAATGCTTTGTTGGATGCACTGTATTGAGTTGGGGTATCAGCAAATTGATTAAAATTAATCTCCACACCCAATAACGCCATTACGTGTTGATTTAATACCTGTTGTATCCCCTTAAAATGTTTCGCTTCAGGTGATGAAATCACGGCTTTGATTAAGCGACTACGTGTATCTTGAGGGCGGATATTCAACTGTTGAAATGAATCCCAAAGTGCCTTATAAAAGCGAGAGTCAGGATTGCCCTGAGCATCATTTGCACGATTAATGCTAAACACAGGTTTAACGGTACGAAGGTTTATATCTTGAACCTGAGGTCTTAATTGAATACTGTATAAATTAGAATCATTATTCTGCATTAATGTTTTTAACGGTTCCGGATACGCGGGATAATCACCGTTCAACGAATTAAGTACTGTATTAGTCTTAAGAGATTCCAATTGAGCAATATAATCATTAATCTGTTTCAACCGTTCTTGTTTCGCTTGTTTTAATGGCGTTTCTTCCCGGATTAAACTTAAATCAAATATCAAAGCCGCTTTGTAACTATTTAACTCATTTAGCGCGGTAATTTGTTCTGAGTGACTGCTTCTGCCAAAAAATTCTTGTACGGATAAAACTGCTTTACAGGTGTTATCTAAACCAATCGATGTTCCACTCACTACCGGCATAACAAGGTGAACCTGGTTGTTAGCAGGGTTGATGTAAATGTAGCGACATGAGCTTGGTTCGGTAAGTGGTATTAGCATATGTAATTTTAGACTTCTTTATGGTTATTATGTTGTTCATTATAGCTCATAAAAAAAGCTTGTTTTAAATTTATTCTGAACTCCGCTTTAGATGCTACTTGAAGCACAGTGTCATGGAAAAACCACATAGGATAATGCTGCTTTTCTATAGCACCAGGGGAATGTTGAAAACTTATATAGACTTATGCAGAAGATACAGATCCGCTCATCCAGACAAATTGCATTAGATCAAATCTTGAGATAAGTGATCAAATAATCTACACTTCTTTTGAAAGCATCCATTAAAGGGGACTTCATAATGAAATGGATTATTCTGTTAGGAAGTGTTGTTTTGATGACAGGATGTTGTTGTACCAGTGGTGTTACCTACTTCACACCAACCTTTACACCGGTTTACGCACGAACAGTTACCTATAGACCAGTTGCTGTCAGATCAGTTGCTGTAACACCTGTTGTTACACGTGTTGTGACACCTGTTGTTCAACCGGTAACGGTTTTTTCTTACCCGGTGGGACCTCTCGATGTGACCACAACAACGATTGATTTTTATTAATTAAAAAAATGCAACCTGGGTTACGTCTAAGCCGTAACCCAACGTCTCACAATCTTTCTTTCTCTTTGCAAACTGGGCAAGGGGATGTTTGAATCTTGGTTCCGGTCGCCCCCTAATCAGTAGAATCTTCCTTGGAAGAGTAACCACATCCCTCTTGCGGGCAAAGAATTTGCCGACCAAATTTTTTGCTTTCTTTTACCGTCAAAATTGGCCAATTACATTTTGGACAGGGTTGGTTAATCGGTTCATTCCATAAGGCATAATCGCATTTAGGATAATTGCCGCAGGAATAGAAAATTTTTCCCTTCCTTGATTTACGTTGCAAAATTTTTGCTTCATGGCATTTGGGACATTCCACGCCGGTATCAGCAGGTTTTTCGATAGGCTCCATATGCTTGCATTGCGGATAATTGCTGCAGCCTATAAAACGGCCATAACGTCCTGTTTTGACATGTAAGGGACTGGAGCATGCTGGACAGACTCTTCCCTCAACAACTTCAGGTTCATTTTTCTCGTTGTCCTGACCTGCCATGTCTTGAGTATAATCACATTCAGGGTAGCCAGTACATCCGATGAAGCGTCCACGCTTACCTAATCTTATTGATAATGGTTTTCCACATTTCGGACAACTTTCATCCAGAATTTCAGAGGTTACATCTTTACGCTGTACTTGTTGATCTGTGGTTTGAATTTGTTGCACAAATGGCTGCCAGAATTCTTCTAAAACTGGAATCCATTCTTTTTCACCGCGCGAAATAGCATCCAAAGTATCTTCAAGCTCTGCGGTAAATTTATAATCTACATAACGCGTAAAATAACCCGTCAAAAAGCGATTTACGATACGGCCAACATCTGTTGGAAAGAATCTTTTTTTATCAACAACAACATATTCGCGCTGTTGTAAGGTATGAATAATGGACGCATAAGTTGAAGGACGACCAATATCATATTCTTCCAGTGCCTTCACAAGTGTTGCTTCCGAGTATCTTGGTGGCGGCTCAGTAAAATGTTGATTGGCTAAGATGTCATCTACTTTAACTTTTTCACCAACGACTAATGGGGGTAATAATGAACCTTCATTTTCATCTTCTTTGTTATCATCACGACCCTCTTCATATACGGAAAGGAAACCAGGAAAGGTAATTGTAGAACCATTAGCACGGAAAATAGTCCCTTCGCCACAGCTTAAATCGACTGCAACTGTATCCAAGATCGCATCAGCCATTTGACAAGCGACCGTACGCTTCCAGATCAAACTGTAGAGTTTGTATTGATCTGCAGTTAATGATGATTGCACCATTTCCGGTGAACGTTTAATCGATGTTGGTCGAATCGCTTCATGTGCTTCTTGGGCATTTTTTGATTTGGTTTTGTAAATTCTTGGGCTTGCAGGACAATTGTCGGCTCCATAACGCTCAGTAATAAACTGTCGTGTTTCTTCTATAGCTTCCGTAGATAAATTAACTGAATCCGTACGCATATAACTGATAAGACCGACTGTTCCTGTTCCAATATCTATCCCTTCATACAATTGCTGGGCAACCATCATCGACTTCCGAGCAGTAAAGCCTAATTTTCGCGCCGCTTCCTGTTGTAAGGTTGACGTAATAAACGGCGGTGAAGGCTTACGCTTGCGTTGCTTTTTCTCAATTTGGGTAACCTGTAAATAATCTTGCGCCTGACGAATCAGATGATCTTTGATTTGTTGTGCCTGATCTTCTTTGGTGATTGTAAATTGCTGTAATTTTTCATTTTTATAATGAGTCAAACGCGCTTCAAAGGATACCTTTGTATGCATGCATTGGGCTAAGATTTTCCAATATTCTTGAGCTATAAAACGCTCAATTTCCTCTTCTCGTTCGACTATAAGTCGCAAAGCCGGGCTTTGTACTCGCCCTGCAGAAAGTCCTCTTCTAACCTTCTTCCATAACAAAGGAGATAAATTAAACCCCACTAAATAATCCAATGCCCGGCGTGCTTGTTGGGCGTTCACTAAATCCATAGAAATAGAACGTGGATGATTTATTGCATCCTGAATTGCTGATTTGGTAATTTCATTGAAAAAAATCCGGTGAATGGGCTTATCTTTTGTTAGATTTTTTTCTTTCATTAATTCATAAATATGCCAGGAAATCGCTTCGCCTTCGCGATCAGGGTCTGTTGCGAGCAGTAAGGAATCTGACTTTTTGAGCATTTTTGCAATAGTTTCGATATGACGTGAGTTCTTTTCAATAGGCACATACGTCATTGCAAAATGCTTATCGGGATTGACCGAACCCTTGCGTGCAGGCAAGTCACGGACATGCCCATAAGAAGCAATTACCTCATAATCACTACCCAAATATTTTTGAATTGTCTTCGCTTTGGCGGGTGACTCAACGATCACCAAATGTTTACTCATAGTAACGTCAACCTTATCCTTTTCACTTCATCCCTAAGCACCGGGAATGACCGAACCTGAAGAAAAGTACGGTACATTGGTGCTGAAAATGAAATATCACCAACTTCTAGTAATATAGGTAATATATCCAGGAAACTCCAAGATGCTCGTTTTAACCTATTGCTTTTTCCGTTCCAGAACAAAAATCAAATCGTCTAAACCGAGCATTTTGAAGTTTCATGGGTATCGATGATCTTTTTAATGTAATGTCAATTCATCTTCTGATTGATAAAGAACTAAATCAAGAAAAGCAAGCTGTTCTTCATTCAACGAACTCGCCAAGGCATTTCTTATGGTCCATTTAGTCTCTTGAAGAGTTACGATACGAGACTCAGAAAATTGTAATTGATTCATAATCATTTCAAACGATTCTGGATTAAGAATCTTCCATAATTTCATACGCATGAGAAATTGATGACTGGCCTTAGTCAGTTTCATTTGCTCGTCATATGTAAAAATTCGTGTGGAGGTGTGTTGTTGCAACTTCAAATGCAAAACTTGTTCCTCTGAAGCCTCAATATCCTCTCCATTAAGTTGTTCTAATGCATCCTGATCAGCAGTTTTATGGCTTTTTTGCAGCTGGGTAAGACTTTTTTCAAATAAACTCAATAACATTTCAAATAAGTTATCTTTCATATACTAACACCTCATATAGCCACCGGGCACAGATACTACAGCCCCATTTAATTCTAATTCTGCAAGCTCACTAGTGACTTGCTCAACGGTGCATCCACTACGTAAAATGATCTGATCAACAGTTGTCATTTCAAAGCCAATGAACTTTACTAGGTTTTTATTCCCGCTGGCAAGAGGTAAAATAGCTTTATCAGCTGTTTGTTGTTCTGAATCAATCTGAAACTCCTCGAGAACATCAACAACTGAAGTAACTAATTTGGCTCCTTGCTGTAACAGGTAATGACACCCTCGAGCCAGAGGATTGTGAATGGAGCCAGGGATTGCTAAAACATCTCGGTTTTGTTCCAAGGCCATTCGTGCTGTGATTAACGAACCACTTTTGATTGCTGACTCAACAACCAAAGTGCACAATGATAAACCACTTATTATACGATTTCTTCTAGGGAAATGTCCAGCGATAGGTGGACTTTTTAAGGGAAATTCGCTCACTAACAAGCCATTCTGAGCAATTTGTTGCGACAAACCCTTGTGCTGATGAGGATATATTCGATCGATTCCCGTGCCTAAAACCGCAATTGTTTGTCCTCCTGCCTCCAAACATCCCAGATGAGCCTGGGCGTCAACACCTAGTGCCAAACCACTTACAATCGTCACGCCGTGGGATGCGATTGCTTTTGCAAATTGCCGTGCATTTTCACTCCCAGTTACAGTAGGGTTACGACTACCTACTACAGCTAATGTAGGTTGCTTTAAACAGGAAAGCTGCCCTTTTGCATATAAAACGATAGGAGGATCCGTAATTTCTTTCAATAAAGAGGGATACTCGGGCGAATCCCAAGTGAGTATATGATGATCGTCTGCAGCCTCCAACCATCTGAGATCTTCTTGCACCAAGCTCAAATCAAAACCAGCTATCGTTTGTGCCAAAGCAAAGGATAGACCCGCTTGTTCCAGTTCAACTGCTGAAAGCTGGAACATTTGTTGTAAATCAGGCCAACGTTTTTGTAGTTTGTCAGCAGTACGCGGCCCCACTCTTTCCATTCGGTTTAATGCGAGGTAATAGGATAAATTATTCATGGGTTAGCCACTAAATTTAATAAATAAACAGGGCGGGTTGAACGAACGATTAAAGCAAAACTGGTTTTAGTAAACACACGGAAAATCATCACCTCGCCAATACGTTCGGGGGGCAATCGAATGGGGAATAGGCTATTCTTGGGATCATTGACTGTACGTGACTTCCTATAGATTGCCAGAACATCGCCTGCTTCAAGTCCATCTCGGGCACCTAAACTAACCACGACCAAGCCGCCAATAGCCCCTTCGATACTCCCACCAGGCATACTATTAGGCATATCAATAATAAATCCCTTTACAAGGAACTGGGGCGCTTTGGGTACAAAATTCAAATTAAATTCAGAGCTATTATTAATCATTACACTATCTTCTACTTTCACTCCTTCATTAATAGTGGTTAATAAAATAGTTGCGGGTTCTCCCCCTGCAAGCAACTCCGCATTAGCTACCAAATTCGCTCGATACCCCAAAAGTTCTTTAGTTAGCGGATGCACATAATCTTTCCCGCCCCTAAAAACAGAATAAGCAGGAACCCCTCTTACAGGCAGTACTCGTGAAGGATGTAATCCTTTAACATAAACTTTATCCCCTTGCCCAGCCAACATATGTCCTCCTACTAGGGATACGATGTAAGGGGCTTGATTGATAACATCCTGATCCAATATAAGCGACTCATTTAAAAAAGGTCTAATCTCGTTTAAAGGAATTGCAGGAATGGGGTCATCTAAAGGTAAGGGTCGAATATTGGGTGATAATTTTATTGTGCCATTCGATAGTACCTTGATATAAGGTCTGTTTCCGGAATAGGCTAAAACCAGAACGGCTCCCGGATATAAATGATTGGGATTTTTTATTTTTGGATTAGCCTGCCAAAGCTCCTTCCATTCCCAAGGATTATCTAAATAGCGACCTGCTATACCCCACAGAGTATCACCATGTTGAACCACATACCGCTCTGGTGCATCTGATTTTACGCTTAAAGCATAATTCAAAGTGGAGAAAAAAAAGAAGAATATAAAGAGAATAAATCTCATTAGAGTCAATCCTTTGTTGGAATATCTTGCAGCCTTACACTATATGAAGGATAATATTAACATGATTTTTGTGTAGAGAACTAGATAAACAATGGCTATTCATCCAATTCTATATTTGCCTGACCCTCGATTAAGAGCGGTTGCAAAACCTGTTGCTCATTTTGATGACAAATTGCAAACATTGATTGACGATATGTTTGAGACAATGTACGACGCTCGCGGCGTTGGCCTTGCTGCACCTCAAATTGGTATTAGTTTGCGTTTGTCCGTGATTGATATTGTAGGTGACAAACAGAATCAACTGGTTATTATCAATCCTGAAATCATTGCATCAGAAGGCGAAAACAAATTTGAAGAAGGCTGTCTTTCTGTTCCCGGCGCTTACGATACGGTTATCCGCGCAGAAAAAGTTACAGTAAAGGCTTTGGATAGAAAGGGTAACCCTTTTGAAATTAAAGCCGAAGGCTTGCTCGCTGAATGTTTGCAACATGAAATTGATCACATGAATGGTAAGCTGTTCATTGATCTGCTTTCTCCATTGAAAAAAGCCATGGCTCGTAAAAAATTAGATAAATTTAAACGCCATCATGCACGTAAATAATGCCTGAGTGATAGGCACAAAATTAAAAAGTAGTTTTATTGTTAAAATAATAAATTTTATAAGCTTCCCTACGTACTGCGCATAAAGCGCGATACGTAGGATGAGAAAATTTTCAGGGTATTTCTCAGAGATATTACACTGAATTTTTTCACAGGTTTATCATTCAAGATGCGTCTCTTAAAAACGCTCCTTGATCGAGGTGAGTAGTTATCATGAGTCGATTGAACATCGTTTTCGCTGGAACACCAGAATTTGGTTTACCTTGTCTAAATGCACTACTCCATTCAACACATCATATTCAAGCGATTTATACTCAACCAGACCGTCCTGCTGGGCGTGGTCGAAAACTACACGCTTCTGCGGTGAAAGAATGGGCATTAAACCATCAAATTTCAGTCCATCAACCACTGAATTTCAAAAATCCTGAAGCAATCGCAGAGCTTGCCGCATTAAAACCTGATGTCATGGTCGTTATCGCTTATGGATTAATCTTGCCTAAAGCAGTGCTGGAAATTCCCCGCTTAGGCTGCATTAATGTGCATGCCTCCTTATTACCTCGTTGGCGTGGTGCCTCCCCCATTCAATCGGCCATTCTTCATGGCGATACAGAGTCTGGGGTGACGATTATGCAAATGGATGCAGGCATGGATACAGGTGCTATGCTGCGTAAAATTACCTGTCCGATAAGTACATCAGAAACCGCACAAAGCTTGCATGACAATCTGGCAAAAATCTCCGCACAACCCCTACTCCAAACCTTAGATGAATTAGCTGCTCAAACCGCAAAACCTGAAATTCAAAATAGTGAATTAGCCACCTATGCCAGCAAAATTAACAAAGAAGATGCGCGCATTAACTGGCAACAAACTGCAGTAGAAATCGATCGAAAAATTCGCGCATTCAACCCTTGGCCAATCGCTTACACACACTTTGGTGAAGAAATTTTGCGGATCCATCAAGCCCAAGTTGTAGCACTACCCTTTTCCCCACCACCTGGGACTGTCGTCAACGTTGATAAAAAGGGGATGCTGGTTGCAACCGGAGATCACGGTTTGCTCGTAGAGCGAATCCAGTTTCCAGGTGCTAAAGTGATTTCCATAGCAGATTGGTTAAATTCCTCCAAATCACAGGTACATGCAGGATTTGTGTTTTCATGAACAAGAATGAACGACTGCATGCCTTAAAAATTTTAACTCGCTTATTAACTGAAAAATCATCCTTATCCCAACTTATGCCTGCAACAGCTGAAGTCACTCCAATGACCAAAGAGATTTGCTTTGGCTTCTGCCGTCATTATTTTCGTTTGCACGCTTTAGCGGAATGTTTGCTTCAAAAAAAACCCAAAGAATTGGAAATTTGGGTTGCGCTACTTATCGGTCTTTATCAATTACACTACATGCAGCTGCCCGATTATGCAGTAGTCAAAGAAACAGTTGCCTTGCTTGAAAAAATCAAAAAACCATGGGCAAAAGGCTTGGTTAATGCCGTTTTACGCAATTTCTGCCGTCAGCAAGAAGAAATTTTGGCACGTCTTAGTACGGATCCCTTATTCATTCATGGCCAGCCCCAATGGCTATTGGAACGCTTGCAAGCAGATTGGCCTGATGACTGGCAATCCATCGCCCACGCAAATGACATGCATCCGCCCATGACCTTAAGAGTTAACCTACAAAAAAATTCCGTTGCCGAATATTTACAGATTTTAAAGCGAGAAGGCATTGCTGCTGAGCCCCATCCTGTAGCACCTGAAGGGATTAATTTAATTACGCCTTGCGATGTACGCCAACTCCCTGGTTTTGCACAGGGTTGCATTTCCGTTCAAGATGGCGCAGCACAATTGGCTGTCTCCTTATTGTCTTTAAAACCGGGGCTACGTCTTCTTGATGCCTGTTGTGCTCCTGGAGGAAAAACCTGCCATATTTTAGAAAAAGAACCTAATCTGTCGGCATGTATTGCTTTAGATGTTGATCCCAAGCGATTGAAACGCGTCCGGGAAAACTTAGACCGTCTTAATTTGCATGCCACTTTAATGGAGGGCGATGCTTTAACTCCTGCCAAATGGTGGGACGGTCAACTTTTTGATCGTATTTTGTTAGATGCTCCTTGTTCTGCAACCGGCGTCATTCGACGTCATTCCGATATAAAATTATTACGTAATAAAGAAGAAATTGATACTATAACTAAAATCCAGCATAACATGCTCGATTGCTTATGGCCTTTGCTCGCAAAAGGTGGTTTACTGGTTTACGCCACGTGTTCCGTGATGCCTGCTGAAAATGAGCAACAAATTGCAAATTTTGTTGCAACCCATCCAGACTGTACGATAATTAAAGAATACGGGATCAGTGGACATGCAACAAAACATGGCCTACAAATTTTACCCGGGGAACACGGTATGGATGGATTTTTTTACGCCGTGCTGTTTAAGAGTAATAATTCGTTTCCCATCTTAACTTGAACAGTTGGATGGGCTGAGCGCTTATATTTTTATATTAAGGATAATAAATGACAATCAATTGGCCGTTAATTATCGTTTTGTTCTGCTTATCCATCCCAGGCGTTGTCATTGCAATAAAACGTTTAATTTACTTTTTGTTACCAGAAAATTCCGAAGAGCTAAAAAAACGGGCGAGTCGTTTTGCCATCTTGCAAACTTTATTTATGGTATTGGTCCTGTGCATTGCAGGTTCTGTATTATCTAACACTACGGGCTTACATGCCACAATACTCGAAGAACTTTTACAGGGTACTGTAGGAATAAATGCATTAATTCCTATTCTATTACCTACTGTTTTGTATGCTTTTTTGGGGTTGCTGGTGTTTTTAGTTCTTTATTATGGTGTTATTGCACGCATCATCGATGAAAAAAACATGGAAATCATGACGAATCTCCGCAAGGCTCTTGGCCTCGATGGCTGTGTTCTTTATGGAGGTGTAGTAGAAGAAATTATAGCACGATGGGGATTAATGAATCTTGCTACCTTTTTCGCCCTGCTCTTCACGAAACAATATCCTGTCTTAATCATTTGGATTTCAATTTTTATTAGTGGTTTAGTATTTGCAGTAAGCCAACTCCCAGCTTACCTTGCTGCTGGTTGCACCTCAAACCGACGCTTCATTTATTCTCTAATTGTACTTAGCCTTTACCAATCATTACTTTTTGGATATCTATTTTGGCAATATGGACTAATTGTCGCAATCTTGGCACATATGCTGTTCCATATAGGATGGTCCGTGTTTGATTATGTAAAAAAATAGTAAAGCCTACCCCTCTTAATCTTGCCTTAACCTTGATCTTTTATCCTACAAGGGAATGAGTCAAAGTTAGGGGTAGGATATGTCGTCAAGTAATGAATTTGCTGTGCTGGTAAATCAATTACACAGATCACCTAATGATCCTGTTTTAAAGCAAGCTGTAGTCCAACATTTACCTAAAATGATGGCCTTAGCCCAGGATAATCCTATGGCTTTATATCATTTAGCCCATATTTATCCACCAACATCTTCTCAGTACAAACAAACGATGCGCCAAGCTGCTAATTTGGGGTGTACTAATGCAATGTTGGTTATGTGCCAAATATTAGGAAATTCAACAGAGCCTGGCGATCTGAAAAAAGCAGCGCATTATGTAACGATGATTAATAAGTCTGATGATTCATACATCAAAGAACAGGCGCAATCGCTCGTGGGTGAATACCCTCAATTAGCAAGAGCATTACAAGAGCAAGCGAAGCCAAATTTAAGTTACAGTCACGCTCATCGATTCTTTACACCACAACAAGAAAAAGAAGAATCACTCGATCTGATGCAAGCTGTAGTGTGCAAAGCCTAATTATCGTATTCCAACATTTTAAAAAAACCGGAGCCTGGGTGAAACAAAGCAACCCAGGTAACAGTATTTTTTATATATTTTAGACATCTCTTCTTTTTTGCTGGAGACAAGCCTCTGCATCTTCTTTGATCCATCATCTGCTGTCATCCCTGCCTGCGCAGGGATGACAGCCTTTTAGACATCCGCTACAATTTTTTCAAACAATCAAAAAGCGAAAATTCTTTTGAATCTCATTTAAATCAAACTGATTCAAATACAAAGAAAAACTCATCCATGCACTTAATGCTGCCAAATCTTGAAATGGAGGTGGAAGATAAACAGGATTGGTTAAGACCCCACGCTCTTTTAATTCGGTGAGTAAAGGTAAATCATCCAGAACCAATTTCCCGGTAAATAATAAGGGAATAGAGTCAACATGCTTTCGACTGATTGCAAAACGAATGTAATTGTAAATTAATACAAAACCCTTAGCATAAGATAAATCTTTGGTAAAAGGTCCTCCCGTTGGTGTACTTCCCCTAAAGACACGTACTGATTGATTGTAACTGTCTTCTTCACTTAAACCACACTCCATAAAATAATTATAAATATCCAAGAAGTCAGCCCCTTGTGTGACCATGTCCAGAGCAATCACCCGATTGGTAATCTTTAACATGCGGCTGGGATATGAAGAAAACGTAACCACTTCCGTAATGACTGCCAAACCTTCTTGAATAACGCTACTGGAAGGTGAGCCTTTGGAGAGAAAAAAACAATTGGGTTGCATGGAACCATTCAAGGTAGTGCCAACGTGCACCCAACCTTCATGTACCTCCAGATAACGAAGATCACGATCACTAAACATAGCCTGTTGACTTAATTTAATGCTGTCCGCTCCAGCAGAAGCATCTGCGATCATATCGTCACTGACCATCACGGTTACTCTGCCAGGATGTTTATCAAAAAACTGTCCTAAACGTGCTTGCAAAATTTCTTGAGCCTGTTGTGGCGTATAACGTTTTACATCTGCGTCAGATTGCAATTGAACACTAAGGCCTGTTAACACATCAAAGAGTAAAGTCCCCATTTCGGACATACGTGGCCCGCCCGCATAAAATACATCGTTTGGGCTACCATACAATTCCATTGCTAATTCAGAAAATGCAGGAGTACCTCGCACAGCGAGCATTTGGGTCGCGCGACTGTATTCGTCACACTGACGGCGTATTAAACGAGTTAAGGTAGAATATTGTCCAAGCTGATTTTGAGTATCACGCAAAATAATACGAAACTCTTCTTGTTTGTCATGAACATCAAAAGGCAAAGGCTTTTTGCCGTAATAGTCTTTATCAACAGCCGGAAGCTTTTTGCCTTTATTCTTAAAAAATTCCTTTTTTATTGTCTCATCCCATTTGATACTATCAAGAATCCTGATCTTGCGTTGCGCCTCCACAATACGCTGCGATAATTCCTGTACAATAAGCAACTCAGCTGATTCTGATGGTGTCATAATAAACCCCTTATGATACAGGTGGAGCGATACTTACCTGTGCATTCTGATTCTGTTGAGGCAAATCATAAAAACTACTAATATTTGTTCTCGTTAATGGCGGTGGAACGTCTAATTGGGGACCATTACGACTACTCAGGTAAAGATGCTCACCATTACTGGCATAACGACTGCACCCAGAGAACAAAAGCACAAAAAAAACAATAAATCCCAACTTTTTCACTTAAATTAACTCCAAACTCTTCATTACCTTTTCCAATGGTTCATGATGTTCTTTAGATAAACGAGTTAACGGCATCCTTAGTTCATTCTCCATTAACCCCATTCTGCTTGCTGCCCATTTTATTGCAATCGGATTCGTTTCAACAAACAATAATTCATATAGAGGCATTAGCTGTTCGTTTAAACGTAAACTTAAAGCATGATCACCATCTAAAGCTGAGTCGCATAACTTAGCCATTAATTTGGCAACCACATTAGCCGCTGCGGAAATATTTCCCTTAGCTCCAGACAACATCCAGGATGCTGCGGTAAAATCATCGCCACTAAATACATCAATACTGCCTTCTGAAAGACGTAAAATTTGTTGTAAACGAGTCATCTGTCCCGTAGCGTCTTTTATTCCCACAATATTGGAAATCTTGGCAAGTCTGGCTACTGTTTCAGGCAACATATCACAAGCTGTTCGTGTTGGCACGTTATAAAGAATAATCGGCATGGCAACTGCCTTGGCTATTTGACTGTAATGCTGATACAAACCTTCTTGAGTAGGTCTGATATAAGCAGGAGTCATAATTAATGCAGCGTGAGCCCCAAGCTCCATTGCTTCCAGAGTTAGTTGAATGCAATCCCGTGTTGCATTCATGGCGGTACCTGCAATAACAGGAATTCGTTCTTTAGCTTGGTCTATCACTGTTTTGATAACCAACAGTTTCTCTTCATGAGATAAAGTACCTGATTCACCAGTAGAACCTGCCGCAACCAGAGCATGGCTACCCATTTCAATATGGAACTCAACCAACTCCCGTAAACACGGCACATCAACCTGATCATTTTTCATGGGAGTTAATAAAGCTACAATGCTTCCTTTAAACATAAGGTCCCCTCTTTTTATAATTCATATGTTAATACTACTGGAAAATGTAGGTCCGAGTAAAATCTGATATTTAAAAAAATGATCGTCAAAACAAATTATGATCATTTTTTTTACATTAAATATTTTTTTTGTACTAAAATCATAGTGAAGATGAAGCAACCAGGATTTTCTTGTTGTGAATATCTGCTTTATCAACGCAGGAATCCTGAAAACTATAAAAAGGAGTTCACTATGAAAAAAATTATCGCTCCCGTTTTTTTTGTTAGCTTATCGGCATTGATGCTCGGGGGTTGTACTGGTGCTCAAGTAGGTACTGCCGCGGGCGGTGCTGCAGGAGCGGGCATAGGATATGCTGCGACCGGAGGTAGTGCTGTAGGGACAATAATTGGTGCAGGAGCTGGGGCACTGATAGGAAATACAATCGGTCAACAGCAAGATAGACGATATTACTATCGTACGGGTTACTATGGTCCTTACTATCGTCCTTATTACTATTACTAATAGCAATACAAATAAATACACCCTTAACCGCAAAAGAGGTTAAGGGTTTTAAATTTTAATCAGTTAAGCCAAGCATATTTCATGTAAAAGAGAGAAGATAAAAAATCTTAGTGAAAATAGGCAATATCAAATTTCCATTGCTATACTTTTAAAAGAATTTTTAGATTAATCGTAAGCGATTGATCATTCACTCAAAATAATACAAGGACTGTTAATCATGCGTTTAAAAAACAAAGTAGCAATAATCACCGGAGCTGCCAGTGGAATAGGTAAAGAAATCGCTTTAGTCTATGCAAAAGAAGGTGCTAAAGTTGCTATTGCTGATCTCAATCTGGAGCAAGCCAAGAGTGCGGCTGAAGAAATCAAGTCAAAAGGTGGAGAGGCTATGGCGGTCGCCATGAACGTCACCGATGAAAAAGAAGTTGATAAAGGTGTGGATGATGTAGCTAAATACTTTGGTGGCGTTGACGTTATGGTCAGCAATGCAGGAATACAAATTATTAGCCCTGTAGAACAATTGGCTTTTTCTGATTGGAAAAAATTAATATCCATTCAGTTGGATGGCGCTTTTTTAACGACACGCGCTGCATTAAGACATATGTATGCCTCCGGTAAAGGAGGAAGTATTATTTATATGGGATCAGTCCACTCCAAAGAAGCCTCTAAACTGAAAGCGCCTTATGTCACAGCAAAGCATGGTTTGATTGGTCTATGTAAAGTAGTTGCCAAAGAAGGGGCAGCCCATAATGTACGAGCAAACGTCATTTGCCCAGGCTTCGTACGTACGCCTTTAGTTGATAAACAAATTCCTGAACAAGCTAAAGAGTTAGGAATCACTGAAGAACAAGTCATTAAGAATGTCATGCTTAAGGATACAGTTGACGGAGAGTTCACTACCACGGACGATGTGGCGCAAACTGCTTTATTTTTTGCTTCGTTTGAATCAAATGCCCTTACAGGTCAATCCTTAATCGTTAGTCATGGATGGTTCATGGAGTAAGTCCTATGGCTCGGACGAATAAAGCTAAACCCCAAAAACAGCGGCATCATCATATTGCTTGCAGCTTTCAAGGCGTAGGCGCTTTAGGCGCCTATCAAGTAGGTGTTTTGGATGCTCTTGATGAAGCAGGCTATGGCCCTAAAGGGGAACGAGATAATCCAGAGCTAATACTTTGTTGCCATATCGCTCATCAGCCTATCTTTATTAAACGGATCTCACTTTGTCTTACGGTCGTGTTGTTCAGGATTGTCATAAATAAAGGATTTAAACGATTTAAAAAAGGACTTGGAGATCGAATATAAATGTTAATTCTAATAGGCTATATAGTTATATTACTCTGTGTTTTTGGTGGATTCGCGCTCGCTGGAGGTCATCTTGCGGCGGTTTTTCAACCCATAGAATTGCTTATCATTGGTGGCGCAGCAATCGGATCGCTTATTGTTGCGAACAGTGCTACGGTATTAAAATCACTATTAAAAGCATTACCTAAAGTTTTTCGAGGTGAAAAATCAGTTAAGGAAAATTCCAGTGACCTATTAGGCCTATTATACAATCTGTTGAATAAGGCGCGCCAACATGGACTGATGTCATTAGAAACAGATATTGAAAACCCCGAAGAAAGTCCTATTTTTAATGCTTATCCTTCACTCATGAAAAACCATCATATCATTGAGTTCATTTGCGATTACTTAAGATTGATCATTACTTCGAACATACAACCTTTTCAACTCGAAGCGTTAATTGATATGGAAATTGAAACGCATCATGAAGAAGAAATGATCCCGGCAAATGCCTTAGCAAAACTCGCGGACGCTATGCCTGCTTTCGGTATTGTTGCTGCAGTTCTTGGCGTGGTTCATACGATGGAATCGATTAATTTACCGCCCCCCCAACTTGGAGTACTCATTGCTCATGCTCTTGTAGGAACCTTTTTAGGTATTTTAATTGGTTATGGATTTGTGGGGCCTGTAGCTTCAGCAATGGAACATCATGCCAATCAGACTCAATTGTTGCTGCACTGTATAAAAGCCACAATATTAGCGAGTCTGCACAATAATCCACCTATTATTGCTGTTGAATTTGGACGTAAAGTTTTGTTTTCTGCCCAACGACCTTCCTTCACCCAGCTCAATGAAGAAATTAAAAATTCCAAACCAGCGACTTCCTCATCCAGCTCTGGAGAAAACTCTGCTGCTGAGGCTACACCGAGCTAATGAGGTTACAGTATGAATGAAAACAGCGATAAAGGAAGAACTGGTCCAACCCCTATAATTCGAAAAATAAAAAGGAATAAGCACAAACTACATGGGGGATCATGGAAAATTGCTTTTGCAGATTTTGTTACAGCAATGATGGCTTTCTTTTTGTTAATGTGGTTGATTGCGTCACTCAATAAAGCACAAAAAGATGGTATTTCCGAATATTTTAAACAACCCATGAAAATAACTTTTTTTGGTGGTGAAAACGTGGGTAATCAGCAAATTAATCTTAAGGGTGGCGGACCTAATCTTAAAGATACCAATGGTCAAGTTTCTAAAACCGAGCTGGCATCTGCACCAAATAAAACACCCCAAAACATTCAGGTAATTCAATCAACTGAAAATGAGACACAAAAACTCGAAGAATTAAAATCAAAAATTAATTTAAGTATCCAACAAGATCCTTCTCTTTCTGGTTTAAAAAATCAATTAATCATGGAAGTAGTAAAAAATGGATTACGCATTCAATTAATCGATAATCAGAAAAAACCCATGTTTGACGTAGGTTCAGACAAACTTAACCCGGGGATGGAGCCGCTTTTTGCACAGATTGCTAATCTACTTAAGGGAGTTCCCAATAAAATTACCATTGAAGGACATACCGATGCCCATCCTTACCATAACCCAGATGAATTAGAATATACCAACTGGGAACTCTCCACCCAAAGAGCCAATGCTGCCCGGCGTGCTTTGATTAAAGCAGGTTTGGACCCCGATAAAGTGATTCGAGTATCCGGTTTTGGATCAACTTTACTTCTGAATACCAAAGATCCTTTCAGTCCTGAAAATCGACGAATCAGTATCATTGTCATTAAAAAAGGCTCTGAAAAAGAAGTGATGAAGAGTAAATAACAGCTGTATTGTAGCCTGGGTGCAGGCGAAGCCGTAACCCGGGTTTCTGGATAAACATCACGCTTCCATAACCCGGGCTACGCTTCGCTTCACCCAGGCTACAGATATCGATTTGCAACAAGAAGATCCTAAGCAGCAGAGGCGTTCAGCATCCATCGCGCTTTTTCATGAGCAGCAATACGTTCACTGAGTAAAGCCACCGTTCCTTCATCATCATGTTCCTGAGCAAGTTTAACTGCTTTGTTTAAATCTTTAACCAAAATCCCATGGTCCTGAGCCAACTCGCTCACCATTTGATTCGCATTAATATTGGAGTTGCCGTCTTGAATTGTTTTTAATTGATTCAATACAGTAAATGTAGCAGGAGCCTTATGACCCAAAATTAAAATTCGCTCCGCGATTTCATCCACAGCTTCCGCCAATGCTCTATATTGCATTTCAAACAATTCATGCAAGCTTTTAAACTGCGCACCCTTAACATGCCAGTGATAATTTTGTGTTTTAAGATATAAGGCATAGGTATCAGCCAAAACCACTTCCAACTTTTTAATTATTGCTTCCATCATTACTCCTGACTTTATAAATTCCCATAATTGTGGATGATACATTGCAAAAATTCCAGAGTCTGTTTACATTTCTATTACTTTGTGCAAACTGGCTCAAGTTAGTGAAATGTCAGATCCTATAAATAAAAAACCCGCCATGAAGGCGGGTTTTTAAAGGAGTCGGGAACGAGAGGGGCTTACATCATGCCGCCCATGCCTCCCATACCACCCATTCCGCCCATGCCGCCCATATCACCAGCAGCTTCATCTTTCTTTGGCAAATCAGCAATCATGCACTCAGTAGTCAGCATTAAACTTGCTACAGAAGCAGCATTTTGTAATGCCATACGAGTCACTTTGGTTGGATCCAAAATACCCATGTCAACCATGTCACCAAAATCACCAGTCGCAGCATTGAAACCGTAGTTGTCTTTGTTTTCAGAAACTTTGTTTACAATTACTGAAGCTTCATAACCAGCATTTGATACGATCTGACGCATTGGTGCTTCAATAGCACGACGTAAAATGTTGATACCCATGTTTTGGTCGTCATTGTCGCCTTTCAAAGAATCCAGAGCTTTTTGTGCACGAATTAAAGCAACACCACCACCTGCTACAATACCTTCTTCTACAGCAGCACGAGTAGCATGTAATGCATCTTCAACACGAGCTTTTTTCTCTTTCATTTCTACTTCAGTAGCCGCGCCAACTTTGATAACCGCAACACCACCAGAAAGTTTAGCAACACGCTCTTGTAATTTTTCACGATCATAATCAGAAGTAGTTTCTTCGATTTGAGCACGAATTTGAGTAATACGCGCATTGATTTCAGCGGCTTTACCTTCACCATCAATAATCGTAGTATTTTCTTTGGTTACTACGATGCGTTTTGCAGTACCCAAATCTTCTAAAGTAGCTTGCTCTAAGCTCTTACCAATTTCTTCAGAAATTACTTCGCCACGAGTCAGGATTGCGATGTCTTGCAACATTGCTTTACGACGATCACCAAAACCAGGAGCTTTAACAGCACATACTTTGACGATGCCACGCATGTTGTTAACAACTAGAGTCGCTAAAGCTTCACCTTCAACATCTTCAGCAATAATCAATAATGGACGGCCTGATTTTGCAACACCTTCCAATACAGACAACATGTCACGGATACTGGAGATTTTCTTGTCAACCAATAGGATGAATGGGTGCTCAAGCTCGCAAGTCATGCTTTGTTGATTGTTGATGAAGTATGGAGAAATATAACCACGATCAAACTGCATCCCTTCAACAACAGATAATTCATTTTCAAGACCATTACCGTCTTCAACAGTAATAACGCCTTCTTTACCTACTTTATCCATAGCGCTGGCAATAATAGAACCAATTGCTTCATCAGAATTAGCTGAAATAGTACCTACTTGAGCAATTGCTTTATTGTCTTTGCAAGGCTTAGACATTGATTGTAATTTTTTGGTGATTGCAGTCACTGCTTTGTCAATACCGCGTTTCAGATCCATAGGATTCATGCCAGCAGCAATTGCTTTATACCCTTCAACTACAATGGCACGAGCCAATACAGTAGCTGTAGTAGTACCATCTCCAGCAGTATCAGAAGTCTTGGAAGCAACTTCTTTAACCATTTGAGCGCCCATATTCATGAAGCGTTGGTCAAATTCGATTTCTTTAGCAACAGACACACCGTCTTTAGTTACAGTAGGTGCACCATAAGCTTTTTCTAATACTACATTTCGTCCACGTGGACCCATAGTTACTTGTACTGCATCTGCCAAGGCATTAACACCAGCCAACATTTGTAGACGCGCATCGTCACCAAAACGTAATTCTTTAGCCATTATCTCTCTCTCCTAATGAAACGATTACTTCTCAATTACACCCATGATGTCGTCTTCACGCATCACAACCACTTCTTTACCGTCGATTTTCACTTCGGTACCTGAGTATTTACCAAACAGAACGATATCACCCACTTTTACTGCTAAAGCACGAACGTCACCGTTGTCTAATATCTTACCAGCGCCAATAGCAATGATTTCACCGCGCATTGGTTTTTCAGTAGCGCTATCTGGAATAACAATACCACCCGCTGTGGTACGCTCTTCTTCCATACGACGAACAACAACTCGATCGTGTAAAGGACGAATTTTCATACTTTTATCTCCTGATTAATTAAACTTTAAAGTCAATTTGCAATGTTACTGACTGCCATATGGGGACAAAACAAAGAGTTTCAAGGGTAAAAATAAAAAAAATTTTAGTTTTAATTTTATTCACACTCCATGATGTTCTGATATAGTTACATATATGTATTTACTCCTCTGCATTATAAAGGGTTTCAGAATGAGAAAATGGTTTTTACTGTTATTTTGCTATATAACTGCCTTTGCTCTACATGCAAACCCACTTCCTGCTGCTGAAGTATTCCGTGTTAATGTAAACAAAATTGATCCTAATACTTTTGCTATCAATTTCCAGGTAAAGCCTAATTACTTTCTTTACAGTGATCGTATTAAATTAACAACAAACACGAACGATACAGTTCACTTAGGCCCTTTGCGCTTCCCACCTACAGAACAAAAAGTTGACAAACAAGGGCATAAGTATACTGTTTATCGCAACCAAGTTTCCATTCCTATTGGAGTTTTAGGGAATAAACCAGGAAAAGCCTTAATTGATTTGCATTACCAGGGATGTTCTGATGATGGTTTTTGTTATGCCCCAGAAACGAAAACAATTCAGCTCACCATAGATGAGAATTTGGCTTTAGCGCAAGTAAGTCTGGGGCAACCTTCGAGCACCCAGACAGCAGACCCTGAAGAATCACAAAATGACAGTGTCACTAAAATCTTTTTAAGCCACAATTGGTTCCTGATTCTGCTTACTTTTTATGGTTTTGGTTTGCTTTTATCATTCACCCCCTGCATTTTACCTATGGTTCCAGTTTTATCCGGGATTATTATTGGCCACGGTAAGGAAATTACAACAAGCAAAGCCTTTTTTCTCTCGTTGAGTTATGTGCTGAGCATGTCAATTACTTATTCAATCATCGGTGCAGTGGTTGCCTTGCTTGGAGCCAATCTGCAAATCAGTATGCAATCTACCTGGTCCATTGGTGTGTTTAGCCTGATTTTTATCCTATTAGCCATATCCATGTTTGGATTTTATGAATTCAAATTACCTCATTCTTGGCAGGCGAAAATACACGGTTCCAGCAATCGACGAGGCGGCCACTATCTTGGGGCTGCTATCATGGGTTGTTTATCTACTTTAATTCTTTCACCTTGCGTTACTGCCCCATTAATTGGAGTATTAACCTATATTGCCCAAAGTGGAAATGTTCTTTTAGGATGTCTGACATTGTTCGTTTTAGGCCTGGGGATGGGCACACCGTTACTTCTCATCGGTACTTCGGCAGGGAGATGGCTGCCGGAGACAGGCAGCTGGATGAACACCATCAAGGCACTGTTTGGCATTTTTTTTATTGCCGTTGCCATTGAGCTTGTTTCTCGAATAACACCCCCTTTAATCAGCATGATCTTGTGGGCGTGTTTACTCATTTTTTCTGGAATTTACAGTGGTGCTCTTACGTATTCTGCAACACATCGCGAAAAATTCAACCAAGGGGTGGGACTTATTTTACTGGTCTATGGTTTCTTGATTTTGGTAGGCGCCAGCATGGGTGCAACAAATCCCCTACAACCCTTAACAATCCAACCAGCAAGTGCAGCCCCTATCCAAACGCAGCAAAAACAGAACTTAAGCACAATAAAGCAAGCGATCGCAGATGCTCATGGCAAACCGGTAATGCTTGATTTTTATGCCGACTGGTGTACATCCTGCAAGGTGATGGAAGCAACTACATTTAAAGACCCTCGTGTACAAGAGGCCTTAGCACGTTTTAGCGTAATTAAAATTGATATCACACAAAATAATGCTGACAATAAAGCGCTACTTAATTATTTTCATGTTGTAGCCCCACCCACTTTTATATTTTTAGATGCTCAAGGCAATGAGCTCAGCAAGCTCAAACTGGTTGGGGAAATCTCTGCAAATAAATTTTTAAAAACTTTAAAGAAGATAGATTAAGGCTCGTATATTATTGCATCCGTTATTTCAATAATCTCTCTATTTTCTTTATCATAACTTGAAGAAAACAAAATAGTTTGCCATTCCTTAAGTGAGTAAATATCACGACCGGTTATCTGGGACATCTTAGCGACTCCATATTTTTATATTCATGTATTGCTTTTTTATAGTTTTAGGTAATTGATTTTCCTGAAAAAAGTACAATTATTTAACATTAGAAATAATTATGACTAATTGAGGTTTTTACGAAGCATATAACACAGAGTCTGCACAAGGTTAACACCCGGTTATACAGTACTTTGGCCACTCATCCTTTTGTAAGTTTTTCTTAAGATGATTATTTTATAAATTTTTTGGATAAAATTTGACCCATTTTTTTAATGAACTATAGTTATAAAGGCACTAAAAAACATAAGAGCCGGAGATTCCGTCTAAGGATTAGATTATGGATAATCAACTCATTGTAAAAAAAGAAGTTTCTGCTGCAATTCCCTCAAAATATGGTTCTTTTGAACTTTCACTATTTACTACGAATCAAGATGATAAGGAACATCTTTTGCTCACATTTGGAGCAGTGAACAATGCAGATGATATTTTAGTGCGAATTCATTCAGAATGTATGACTGGCGATATTCTGGGTTCTTTACGTTGTGATTGCGGAGAACAACTGCAAATGAGCATGAGTCAAATTGCTATTGAAGGCCGCGGCATCATTATTTACCTCCGACAAGAAGGAAGAGGAATCGGCTTAATTAACAAATTGCATACTTACAATTTGCAGGATCAAGGAAAAGACACCGTCGACGCCAATCTCGCGCTAGGTCATGAAGAAGATGAGCGCTCTTATGAGGTGGCTGCTCATATTTTAAAAGAATTACAGATTAAATCGCTGAGATTGCTTACTAATAATCCCCAAAAAATAGAAGCGCTTAATCAGTATCATTTGAATGTTACTTCAAGAGTTCCTATAAAAGGTTCTGTTCACCCTCAGAATGCTTTTTATTTGTTAACTAAAAAACAAAAAATGAATCATTTTTTTGAAGAGAATGATCTGAAAGAATTGTATGAAAAATGCTCCTCTTTTTTTAAAAAAAGAAAACCTGTAGTGACCTTGGCTTACGCACAAAGCCTGGATGGGTCTATTTCATTTCACCGAAAAAAAAGGCTCATGCTCAGTTCTCAAGAATCGCTGGTAATGACCCATAAATTACGTTCCGAAAATGATGCAATATTGGTTGGAGTAGGTACAGTTATTGCGGATGATCCTCTTCTCACCGTGCGCCACTATAAAGGAAAAAATCCACAAGTCGTCATTTTAGACAGTAAGCTCCGCACTCCTTTAACTGCGCGAATTTTAAAAAATTCCAATCCCCCTATCATTTTTACAACAAATCAAGCCAATCCTGAAAAACAAAAATTACTTACAGAAATGAACACTAAAATTGTTGTAGTGGATTCAACTGCAGATGGTTGTATTGATCTAAAGCAAACTTTGGAGAAATTATTTATTTTTGGTATTAAAACAGTAATGGTTGAAGGAGGAAGAGCCATTATTACTAATTTCATTAATGAAAATCATGTGGATAAGGTAATCATTACTGTGGCTCCGATTTTTGTCGGCGGAGTTTCTGTTCTATCAAAAGAAATTAAGGAAAACCCGGGATTTCCTCAATTAAAAAATGTACTTCAGTATAAACTAGGCAAAGATATTATCATCATGGCAGATATAGAAAGGAATCTAACTTGAAAAATCATGTGCTCTATTTTAATCAACCCAAGCAAGTATCTGTCTTAGAAGAATCTATTCCAAGGCCGAAAACGGATGAAGTGTTGATTCAAAATATTATTTCAGGAATAAGCTCAGGTACAGAAATGCTTTTCTATCGCGGATTAATGCCAACGGAACTATGCCTGGATGAAACAATTCCTTCGCTGAAACAGAAACTGAATTACCCATTCAAATACGGTTACTGTTCTATTGGGAAAGTAATTGAAACAGGTAATAGACAATTAAATCATTTATTAAATCAATGGGTCTTTGTATTTAACCCACATGAAAGTTATTTTTGCGCAAAGGAAACACAAATTATTGTGTTACCGGAGCACATATCTCCTTATGATGCATTATTTATACCCAATATGGAAACAGCAATAAACCTGGTATTAGATGGTTCTCCTTTAATCGGAGAGAATGTACTTATTTTGGGACTTGGAATCGTAGGCCTTCTTACTACTGCTTTATTGCACCAATTTCCATTAACCAGTCTTCTTGGGATTGATTTACATGCAAAAAGAAGAAGCCTATGTATGGAATTAGGAGCCAAACATACTTTTGATGCCTCCCAAACGGATCTTCATGTGCAAGTGACCAATTACCTTAAAAATGTAAAATCAAACACGATCGATCTTATTTATGAATTGACAGGTAATCCTGATGCACTCAATAGCGCCATTTCATTTGCGGCATATGAAGGACGCATCGTTCTGGGCTCTTGGTATGGAAGAAAACCATGTGCTATTGATTTAGGAGGTCGTTTCCATCGAAATCGAATTAAAGTCATTGCAAGTCAAGTCAGTACGATTGCCTCTGAACTACAAGGAAGATGGACAAAAGTTCGCCGATTTGAAGTTGTTTTTAAAATGTTAGAGAAAATAAAGCCAGAACGGTTCATTTCTCATAAATTTCATATTACTGATGCGCATAAAGCCTATCAATTATTGGATTCTAATCCACATGATACTTTATTTATCACTTTAACCTATGGGGAGTAAATGATGCATCATTTAATGCTAAGAAAAAATTTCATTGCACAACATTTTTTGATTGGGAAAGATTTTGGAGCAGAAAATTTAAGACACTCCCACCACTATAGTTTTGAACTGGAAATTGAAAATACAAAGCTTGATCAGTTCAATTTTCTGATTGATATTGTTGAAGTCAGAGCGCACATCGAGCATTTAATATCTTATTTTCAGGATAAGATATTAAATGATCTTCCTGAATTTAAAAACCAAAATCCGAGCCTCGAACTTTTTTCTAAAATTCTCTGGCAAAAATTTAATAATCACATTGAACTCCCAATTGACAGTCAAATCACAATTAGATTGTGGGAAGATGATATTGCTCAAGCCAGTTATAGAGAACCTAAATGCGCGTAGGATTAATTCTTTATGGCTCTATCACTACCACTACCGGTGGCTATATTTATGATTATAAGCTCGTTGAATACTTACGTTCACAAGGTGTCACCGTTAAGATTTTTTCGCAAAAGAAAAAGAATTTTTGGGGATTAATCGGCAATAATTTTTCGAAAAAACTAATCCACGAAATTATTGAATTTTCTCCTGATGTTCTTTTACAAGATGAAATGAATTTTAATTCATTATTTATTCTAAATAAAAAACTAAAAGAAATAGGAAATTTTCCAATTATAAGCATTGTTCATCTTTTACAGGCAAATGCATTGCAAAATTCTTTGATGAAATGGCTCACTAAAAAAATAGAGAGTGTCTACCTTAAATCGGTAAACGGTTTTATTTTCAATAGCATTTCCACAGAAAAATCCATTTTGAAAATTATTGGAAAAAACCATAACTCATTGATCGCCTATCCTGGTAAAGATCGCCTGCAACTGGATATTCTAAGGGATACCATCCAATTTAAATGCCAAAATAATAAGCTCATGATTATTTTTATTGGCAATCTTTTGTATAACAAGGGGCTGCATGTCCTACTCCAGGCTTTATCACAAATAGATTATAACTCTTGGCAATTATCTATTGTTGGCGATCTTGATTTTGATTTGAGATATACACGAAAAATATTCAAGATGATTACTTATTTAAAACTAGAGGACAATATAAAAGTTCATGGCTTACTTGATATTGAAAATTTAAAAAAAGAACTCCTTTCACAGCATGTACTCATTGTTCCTTCTTATTTCGAAAGCTACGGAATTGTTTATACGGAAGCAATGGGAGCGGGAATTCCAGTCATTGCAACAAATGCTGGCGGTGTGCCTGAGATTGTAAATGATGCAATTAACGGGTTCTTAATCACTCCTGGTGACAGTACCATGCTAAGGGAGTACATTATAAAATTAATTAAAAATCGAGAGTTATTACAAGAGATGAGTTTTTCTTCACTTGCTGCTTATCACAATTTCCCCTCATGGGACGAAACCATGACCAAAGTGCATGCATTTTTAAATCAAAATAATCAAGTGGACGCAATAACAAAAAGACAACGGTGATTACTAGTGAAGTAGTCACAAACTTAAAAAACAGTTTACTGTTATATAATTTCCCCTACGTGCCGCGCTTTATGCCTAAGAGTTCCTCAAAATTTAACCAGGAAAATAAGTATTCTAAGTCTACAGGGATGACGGTAATGTAGCCTGGGTGCAGGCGAAGCCCTGAGTGATCCTCTCATTTTTGAATCGCTAAAAAAAAGATGCAAGCGATGGAAACTTTTGATCTAATAAGAGTTCCTACACAATCATTAGATAAGAAACCATGCTTGCAGATGTATTTTGTCACAACTTTATTACTAAATCACTTTCTTGGATGCATACTAAGACAAGAAAAAGCCTAATCAGCGAAGTTAGAAGTTTATTAAAGCCCCAAACCTACTTAAGTTTGAGTAGTATTGGAAGGAATTTGCCTGGAAAGGCAAAAGTAAAACATAAAATAAATATGTGTTGGCGCTTTTTATCTCATAAAAAACTTTCTCAAAGCCAAGTTGCCATTTATAAAAGCCTTTTCAAGGACATTCTCAGGGGATTAAACGAGTTATTAATCGCAGTAGACTGGACGGGTTGTTGTCGCTCAGATACTCATATGCTCCGTGCAAGCTTAGTGCACGAAGGCCGCTCCATTCCCATTTATAATGAAATCCACTCACAGCAAGATTTAGCAAAAGAAGAAATACATAGCCAGTTTTTAATTCACTTAAAAGAGATTTTACCGGAAGGAAAGAAAATTATTATTATCACAGATGCAGGTTTCAAAACACCTTGGTTTACTCGTGTTAATCAACTCGGTTGGTATTTTCTTGGAAGAGTAAGCGGTACGATAAACTATCGTCTGAATACCGACAAAAAATGGAGCCCTATAGAAAAGTTACATTCTGGCATTGCATATGGAGAAACCCATTATTTTGGCATCGGTAAATTGGGACAAGATTCCAAAACACGAGCACACGTTTTATTTACAGCCTATTGGGGTGAAAAAAAGGGACGTAAAAATCCCAAGCCCAAATATCCCGATGTTGAAAAAAGATATTCTAAAATGTATTCCGAACCTTGGATTTTGGTATCCAATCTTCATCAAGACCTCTCTTTGGATGTAGAAAATAAACAAGAGACAGTAGCTATTTTGGTTCGGGAATTATATAGCAAAAGAATGCAGATTGAACAAAACTTCAGAGATGATAAGAGTGAGCGCCTGGGGTTCGGTTGGCGGGTTAGCAGGACAAAAGATAAGAACAAAATGAACCTTTTAATACTCATTACTACCATAGCTACTCTAATCCTTTGGATGATTGGATTTGCAGCAGAAAAAAAGAAAATACACTATCACTTTCAAGCAAATACTATACGTACTCATCGAGTGCTTTCTTTCCTCTATTTAGCGAAACAGCTTATTAACAATGGATTGAAGTGCTTAAAAATACGAAAGTTTGACCGTATCATCGCTTGGTTTCAATTAGAATATAATGAAAACTCCCCTTTGGCTCTGTTTGCAAAAGGGAATTTAAAAAAATGAGAGGATCACTCAGAGCGAAGCTGCCTCATGATTTCTTTAAAGACCGATGTTTTGGATTTTGGTGAATGGCTTTCTATAGTGGCTAACACATGAATATCTTATAATAATTAATCACTTTGATTACTATATTTACTAAATAACACTCAAAATGACCTTCAAGAGAGCATATTGTCTATGATCTTTCATAATACTATGTTAAAATTTACCTATTCTAAACTCACGTACCTAAAATTAAAGTGCCTACTAACTCTGAAAAACACCCGAAGTCACTCCGTATTTTTTTTGCAACTGAAATGTGGGAACGATATGGTTTTTATGTAGTTCAATCTCTTTTAGCACTTTATTTAGCCTTGCATTTCAAATGGCCTGATAAGCAAATCTATGCATTAGTTGGCTCATTTACTGCCCTGACCTACCTTTCTCCTGTAGTAGGAGGATGGATTGCTGATAAATTAATAGGTCAAAAACGCGCTGTTTTACTCGGCGCAGTGGTACTCTTTGTGAGCTATTGTATCTTGTCATTAGTTGATAATACTACGGCACTTACAGCATCTCTTGCAGCAATCGCCGTAGGAACTGGACTATTGAAGCCGAACATTTCATCACTTTTAGGAAATGAATATCTTACGGGCTCTGCTCGTCGCGAGAGTGGTTTTACTATTTTTTATATGGGAATTACTACAGGTATTATTTTAGGTACTACCCTGCCAAGTATTTTAAATGAGCATTTTGGTTGGGTAGCCTCCTTCACCAGTGCTGCAATTGGCATGATCATAGCCTTCCTTGTTTTTTTACAAGGCATCAAAAAATATAACATTAAAGACTACAATCCTTTTGTTTTTCAATATAAAAAAATCATCACAGCCATTCTGTTAATGATATTTCTGTGGTCTTTATCGTTTTATATTTTAAATTCACCTCAATTAGCGAATCTTATATTTGGACTTGTTGTATTATTCTCAGCTGGTTATATTTTATATTCAGTCAGTGGAGAAGATGCCAATCAATCACGTCAAACCCTAGTGATTGGTTTATTGTGCATCATATCAGTAGTATTCTGGTCTTTCTATTTTCAAATGTTTATGTCGTTGACTTTGTTTATTTCTCGAGTTGTTGAGCCAACATTTTGTGGTATTCATTTCCCTGCACCTTATTATGTAACAATTCAAAGCGTAGGAATGCTGATTATTGGTTACTTTCTCGCGAAGAAAAACCCTAAACTCAGCCTAGCCGAGCGCGGACTAAGTATTGGGAAAAAATTTCTACTTGCCATATTTATTACCACAACAGCTTATGCTGTTATTGCCTTAGTCAGCAACTTCACTGACAAGAATGCGTTACTCTCACCGCTTTTAATCATACCAGCTTATTTAATGTTTTCATTAGCTGAACTCCTATTATCTCCAGTTGGATTATCTGCAATTACACTTCTTGCTGACAAGAACAAAGTGAGCACACTAATGGGTATCTTTTTTGTTTCTCTGGGGATCGGTGGATTTTTATCAGGTAAACTGGCTTCATTAACAGCAATTCCTTCGGGTGAAACAAATATTGCAGTATTAAAAACCCTTTATGCTGCAGCATTCACTCAACAGTTAGGAATACTGTTTATTGCTGCTCTATGCTGCCTGGTCTTATTTGCAGTAATCAAATTCTTATTAACTCATCATTCAGCTGATTCACCCTCTTTGGTATTGAAACAAAATGAAGCCTAGGCATCATTTTGTTTCATCTAACTCCAAATATTGAATCCTATAATTCTAATGCAAATAGATAAAAATAAGCTTATTTATTAACCAGGATTTTTTATTAATCAGAGATTTTACCTACAATTGAGTTGCATGTGCGCATTGCAGCCCTTTTTATATATAGCGTCATCCACTAGGCTCTAGACAAGGCGCGAGTGAAGAGAGGTGAAGGAGTGTACTCAAGTACATGACTGGGCCGAACAAGCTTGCAACGATGTACCGAACATAGTGGGTGGCGCTATAGGAAAAATACTGTTATCATTCAGCGCTTTTTTATAAATAATTAGTCTAATTTATGTCAGATCAAAACCCAATGTTAACTAAACTGTTGCAGTTGCTTGATGACAATCAAGCTATTGATGTCAAAGTAATTGATGTTCGAAAACAAACGACCATTACTGATTATATGATTATTGCTTCAGGACGTTCTTCTCGGCATGTAAAAGCAATTTCACAAAAAATAATGGAAGATATGAAATCCACAGGCTCTCCTGCTATGAATTGTACGGGGTTGGAAACTGGCGACTGGGTTCTTATTGACTTTAGCGACTTTATCATACACGTCATGCAGCCTGAATACAGACAATATTATAATCTGGAAGGTCTATGGGATGAGCCGCTCCAAAATTAAATATGTTTATTAAACTGTTATGTTAAAAATCACCATCATTACTTTAGGCAATAAAATGCCCGACTGGGTTAACCAAGGGTCTAACGAGTATGCCAAACGATTAAATGATGGTGTGCAACTTAAACTCATTGAAATACCATTGATTCGCCGTGGTAAAGCATCCGACTTACTGCGAATATTAGAAAAAGAGTCTGCACTTATCCGAGATGCATTACCCAATAATGCACGAATTATTGCTCTGGATATTGAAGGTAAAGCATTTAGCAGCGAAGAATTGGCTCTTAAAATCTCTCAATTGCAACAAATACACAGTCATCTCTGCCTTATAATCGGCGGCCCTGAAGGCCTATCTCAAGAAATCCTTAAATTATGTGATGAACGGTGGTCTTTATCAAAGCTTACCCTTCCTCACCCTCTTGTACGCATTATCTTGTTGGAAACCTTATATAGAGCCTGGTCTATTATTAACAATCATCCTTATCATAAGTAATGATTTAAGCAGTTCTATAAAAGCTATAGTAAACAATCTGATTTTAAGTTACCATGCACGTTTTTGAGTCCAGCTAACTGACTGTGCGTCAATGAGTCGAAATCAATCTTTTAAAAATTACCGACCAGAATCCCAGCAACAACTTTTTAGAATTAATCTGCTGGTGGCGTTCCTTATTATTTTATCTTTAATCCTTGTTTTAAGACTTGCATTTTTACAAATTTCCGAATTTAAAAAGTATCAAACCCTATCTTTAAAAAATCAAATGAGTGTTATTCCCATTGCTCCACCAAGAGGAGTAATTCTTGATAGGAACGGCGTATTGCTTGCAGAAAATATCCCTGTTTACGTTCTGGAAATTATTCCTGAACATGTTAAAAACATGGATCAAACATTAGTTGAATTACAAAAATTAATTCCATCAATTACAGAAGAAGATATCAAGAATTTCAAACGTACCCGAAAGCAAAACCGCTCTTTTGTACCCATACCTGTTAAATTAAAATTAACTCAAGAGGAGGTGGCACTTTTTGCCATCAATCAATACCATTTTCCCGGCGTCAGTATTAAAGCGCGTTTGATGCGCCATTATCCCTTAAGTGAGATAACAGCTCATGTTCTGGGTTATGTTGGTCGAATCAATGTTGAAGAATTAAGAGCAGTAGACCCAACCAATTATCGTGCTACAAACTTTATTGGCAAAGCAGGTGTTGAGAAATATTACGAGGATGTGCTTCATGGCAAGGTCGGATACCAAATGGTAGAAACCGACGTCAGTGGGCGCACTCTAAGAGTTGTTGATAAAATTAATCCTCATTCAGGAGCAAAGCTTTATTTAAGCATTGATATCAGACTCCAACAAGCAGCTTATGAAGCACTCAAAGACAAACGAGGCGCAGTGGTTGTAATTAACTCTAAGAATGGTGAAATCTTAGCCATGGTAAGTTCTCCAAGTTTTGATCCCAATATTTTTGTCGGTGGTGTGAGTGCTAAAGAATACAAAAAATTGTCAAATACCTTACAAAGACCGTTATTTAATCGAGCGGTACGCGGTGTATACCCTCCTGCATCAACAATTAAACCATTTGTTGGTCTAGCAGGTTTAGATAAAGGGTTTATCACTACTGCAACAACTATTTATGATCCTGGTCGATATAAGCTCCCTACTGCCAGCCACATCTATAGAGATTGGAAAAAAACAGGCCATGGAATGATTAACTTTAAAAGAGCGATCACTGTTTCCTGTGATACCTATTTTTATCAACTAGGAAATAAAATGGGTATTTCCAATATTGAGGATATGCTCGTAAAATTTGGTTTGGGCCATTTAAGCCATATCGACCTTTATGAAGAGGCTGCGGGCATTGTACCTAGCTTACGATGGAAAAAACAAACTAAGGGAGTTTCTTGGTATCCTGGCGATACTTTAATTACCTCTATAGGACAAGGTTTTATGCTTGCTACACCATTACAAATGGCAAATGCCACAGCTTCATTAAGTCAACATGGACAGCGATTTAGACCTCATTTATTAACGAAAACTGTAAACAGTGACAGTGGTGAGATAAAACGATACAAACCTGTTGAGGAATATCCAATCTACCTTAGAGACGAAGCAAACTGGGATATTGTCGCAGAGGCAATGCACAATGTTTTAACCAGTAATGAGGGAACAGGTTATCGATTTGGACGCAACCCGCCTTATCCAGTTGCTGGAAAAACGGGTACAGCACAAGTATTTAGCGGCAGACAATATGAAAAAGTAAAATATGAAGACATCCCCGAAGCATTACGGGACAACTCATTGTTCATTGCTTTTACTCCAGTTGACGAGCCTGAAATTGCACTGGCAGTTGTTGTAGAGAACGATGTTGCTGCCTCCACAGTTGCACGTAAAGTGCTTGATACATACTATCAACTTTATCCGATGAAAGCTCATGAACAGACGACACACTAAACCCGTTTATCGGTTTACCAAAAAATCACTCCATTTGGATTTTCCCTTACTGGGATTACTACTCGTATTGATTTGCTTTGGTCTTTTGATTTTATACAGCGCCTCCAATGCGAACACGAGTATGATCTTGCGCCAATCAATGAGGCTCATTTTTGCATCACTCGTTATGATTGTACTCGGTTTTATTCCTCCTCATAAATATAAAATATGGACTCCGTGGATATATAGCGTGGGATTAACTTTATTAATTGCCGTAATGCTCATGGGAAAAATTGGGAAAGGAGCCCAGCGCTGGCTTGAGTTGGGTTTATTTCGCTTTCAACCCTCTGAAATCATGAAACTGGCCGTCCCTATGATGGCGGCATGGTATTTTGACCGACAAACTCGACCTAGCAGCTTTAAATCCCTTGTTGTTGCAGGACTCATTATCTGCGTTCCCGCGTTGCTTATTGCAAAACAACCCGATTTGGGGACCGCAATTATGGTGGCCGCAGCAGGACTATGTGTTGTATTTTTAGCTGGAATTCGTTTTAAAGTTATTTTGTTGCTCATACTTCTAATAGGCTCTGCCATTCCAGTGGTCTGGCATGTAATGCATGATTATCAAAAACAACGTGTTTATATGCTGCTTGATCCAGAGCAAGATCCGCTTGGAGCAGGATATCATATTATCCAGTCCAAGATTGCCATTGGCTCAGGCGGGCTTGCTGGAAAAGGATGGCTACAAGGAAGTCAATCTCATCTTAACTTCTTGCCCGAACATGCTACTGACTTTATCTTTGCAGTAACCAGCGAAGAGTTTGGCTTCGCAGGTGGATTTGCCATTATTGCTCTTATTGTTTTGACTTCTTTGCGCAGCCTGAACATCGCATCCAATGCTCAAACGACATACACTCGCCTCTTAGCCGCAAGTCTTGCTATGTCATTTTTTATGTCCGGTTTTGTCAATATTGGGATGGTTATGGGCATCATTCCAGTTGTAGGCATTCCCTTGCCTTTAGTCAGCTATGGAGGTACTGCAATGGTTACCTTTTTAGCGAGCTTCGGGATCTTGATGTCCATTAGTTCACATAAAATTTTATTCAATAGCCTACGTTGATTGAATGCAGTACATAGTAATGAGATTACACGTTTTTTATAACTTATCTGCCAACCCGGGTTACGCTGCGCTTCACCCAGGCTACACATTAAAAAAATGCTGCTACTTTTTCGAAGCTTCGACGATGAATGCTGCATGGGCCAAGTCGATTTAATGCTTCTCGATGTGCTACTGTTGCATATCCTTTATGGTCTGCAAACCCATACCCAGGATAAAGTGCATCAAGCGCTACCATTTCTGCATCTCGAAAAACTTTTGCAAGAATTGACGCGGCGCTAATTTCAGGGATTAAACTATCACCTTGCACAATTGCCTTACAAGGAATACTCAGTTTCGGTATATATTTGCCATCAACTAATACGTGATGTGGCTTGATTGGCAAAGCCTCAACTGCACGTTGCATAGCCAGTAAAGTTGCATGATGGATATTTAAGACATCAATTTCATCTACTTCAGCCCTGCCATATGCATAAGCAATAGCCTGCTCTTTTATTTGCACGGATAACAATTCGCGTTTTTTCGCGCTTAATTTTTTTGAGTCAGCAAGACCTTCTATAGGGGCTTCTAAAATAACGGCTGCAGTTACCACTGCTCCTGCCAAAGGACCACGTCCTACTTCATCTACGCCAGCTATAAGCATATTATTCTTCTCATTCTTTTATCAGTATAGTCATTGGACATTAACGCTGGCTAATAATACTCTTTTAAAATTGATTTATCATCCAAGAAATGCGATCATGCGCACAAATAATTGACATATGAAGATAATGAGTAAAATTCGCTGTGCGGTCATTGGTGTAGGTTATTTAGGTAAATTTCATGCACAAAAATATCAACTTCTTCCAAATGCAGAGTTAGTTGGGATTTGCGACCTGAATCAAAACCTATTGGAAGCGGCATCACTGGAATTGCATGTTCCCGGCTATAACGACTACCATGACTTATTTGGCAAAGTTGATGCAGTGAGTATTGCTGCAACAACGAACCAGCATTTTGAAATCGCCAAAGCTTTTTTAGAGCATGGTATCCATGTTTTAATTGAAAAACCAATTACTGAAACAGTAGCTCAAGCAAAAGAATTAATTCAACTTGCCGAAAAACACCATGCAAAAATACAAGTTGGACATCTTGAGCGTTTTAATTCAGCACGATTGGCTTTGGATGAATATTTGGAAATACCGTTATTTATTGAATCAGAACGTTTAGCTCCATTTAAACCACGTGGCGCCGACGTTAATGTGATTCTCGACATCATGATCCATGATATTGATTTAATTCAAAATATGGTTAAAAGTCCAATCGTCTCAATTCTTGCGCAAGGCACACCAGTAGTTACCAAAGCAATTGATATAGCCAATGCGCGTATTACATTTGCCAATCAGTGCGTTGCTAATATTACAGCCAGTCGAGTCAGTTTTAAATCAGAGCGCAAAACAAGGATATTTCAAAAGAGTTCTTATCTTTCAATTGACTATCAGAACAAAAAGCTTGCTGTATTTAAAAAAGGAACTGGTGAAATGTTTCCTGGAATTCCTGATATTGTTCGAGAGGAAAAAGAGTATGAGCAAGGTGATGCATTATTTGAAGAAATAAAATCATTCATCAAATGCATCCAAGAAGACAGTAGCCCACTTGTAACTGGCGAAGATGGTCTTCATGCACTTGATGTTGCAGAAACAATAACGTCGCTTATCCAGAATAACTTAATTGAACGTCATGCAAAAATCTAAACGCATTGTTATTATAGCAGGCGAGGAATCAGGCGACGTCCATGCTGCGGTTTTGATTCGCCAATTAAAAGCTACCTATTCTAATATTGAAATTAGTGGAATTGGCGGCAAACACATGCAGGAAGCTGGAGCTCAAATAATTTCAGATTTAGCTCGATTTGGTGTCACAGGACTTACAGCAGTTATTCGCAATCTTAATGTAATTCGCAAAGCATTTTCAGCAATTAAAAAACATTTAAAACAGCAAAAACCGGATCTACTCATTTTAGTAGATTACCCAGGTTTTAATTTAAGACTGGCAAAATATGCAAAGCAAGAATTAGGGATTAAGATTCTATATTACATCAGCCCACAAATTTGGGCATGGAAAGCAAATCGCATTCATCTTATCAAAAAATGCATTGACCAAATGGCCGTTATTTTGCCTTTTGAAAAAAATATATATGAGAAAGCTCAAGTTCCAGTAAGTTTTGTTGGTCATCCTTTAGTAGAAAAAATAGCATCTTTTGATGACCGCCAATCACAACGCAAAGTTCTGGGTCTTCCTGAGGAGGCAAACATTTTTGCTCTTCTTCCCGGAAGTCGCGCTAACGAAATAAAATATCATATGCCTGTGTTGCGTGACACCGCTCTAATTTTGCAGCAACGTTATCCCAATTTGCATTTTGTAATTCCCATTGCAGATACAATTAATCCAGAAAAGATCAAACATTATTTTTCTAACCTCAATTTACCTATAAGCTTTGTACAAGGGCATGCAGTACACTGTATGGCTGCCGCAAATTTTGTTATCGTTGCTTCAGGAACTGCCTCTCTTGAGTGTGCTTTATTAGAAAAACCGATGTGTATTATTTACAGATCTTCTTTTCTTTCCTATGTACTGGCAATGAGATTTATCAGAGTCAAATTTTTTGGTTTATGCAATCTTTTAGCGAATAGAATGATTGTCCCAGAGTTTTTACAATACGATTGCAATGCTCATGAATTAACTCGTTATGTTGATCTTTTTTACAATGATCCAACTCAACCTACGAAAATGATTTCCCATTTAAATAAGGTAAAAAATTCATTGTCTTCAGAAAAATCCGATCGCTCACTATTTAATCTTGTGGCTAATGAATTGCTCGAAAAAAATGCATAGTTTTCTCTTAAAAATATAGAATATCAATTATCCTTCATGTACAATTAATTTTGCTTTCATTTTGAATGTTAGCAATTGGAATGTATATGATTTAATTAATAATAAGGAAGTTAAGATGACTGTCATTGAAACACCTGAAGCTACATTAAGCATAACCAAACAAGACCAAGGTCTGCAAGATTTAGTCTATAGTTTAGTTACTCGTTTTCTCGCTGAAAATAAAAGCAAAAGCATCGATGATCTTTACGATATGATATTATCTGAGGTTGAGCCTCCATTACTTCAAGCAGTAATGGAAAAACGTCGTGGCAATCAACTGCAAGCTGCTAAGATGCTAGGCATTAGCCGCGGCACCATTAGAAAGAAACTCCAAAGATATTTTGGAACTAAATATTTTCGTTTAACTGACGAATAATTAAATTTTAAAAATTCGTAAATTATATAGTACATCTAATAAAGGCTCGATATTCGAGCCTTTTTTTATGCATAAACACAAACCGGCTTTTAAGGATAATATGTGATGAAAAAAATAATGTACCTCACGCCGTTAATAGGCCTTCTAATCACCTCCTGTGTGACTGACAAACCCGATGTAATTGCAGACGACGCAGGAAATTTACATTACACCACTCCCTATCAAGATGATACACGAGGTCGCAACGTATTTCCCATGAAGCGTGATGTCCAAGGCAAAAAGCTTTTTATTTTTGACCCCAAGGTCTATGCATGGGCAGCTTATGACGCTCAAGGTAATAGAGTGATGACAGGCAGTGCTTCTGGAGGAATGAATTATTGTGATGATATTCATGAATCGTGCCGCACAGTTGTCGGTACCTACCATGTATTCAATAAAAAAGGAGCTGACTGTAAGTCGAATGAGTACCCTATTGCTCGCGATGGTCATGTCGTGGGAGGCGCCAAAATGCCTTATTGCATGCATTTCCATGATGGTTATGCGATACATGCTGCTTATGAAGTACCTAAATCAAATAGCAGTCATGGCTGTATTCGTGTTTTGCCCGGGGCAGCAAAATGGCTTAATGAACATTTTATTGATGTAGGAACAACAGTATTAGTTCTTCCATATGCATAAAGCACAAGGCATAAACCCTATTTAGTCCTGGAAAAATAACACGATCCTTTTCCAGGACTTTTTAAAAATAAAGCTTATTATTTCGCTTAGGCACTTATATAAAATGCATGCTACATATTTACAGGAGAATTCAAGTGTCGCTATCAACATTAAATATTGACCTTTTAGTTGAACAAATAACGGATAAATTCATTGAACGTTCTAACTACTCTACTTTGCGCAACTCATGTATTCTTCTATCACCAATTTCTTTTGTAAGCAGCGAAATTAAGGAACAACTATCTCGTATTCTTCAGATTGATCAACAAGAGTCAACATCTGATTTAACAGCAGCGGCCTGTAACAAACAATACCAATATGATTTAGATGAGCAAAAATTTGATCTACAAGAATCAGAAAATGATTCTCTTTCGGCAGCTGACTTAGAATTTCAATTGCAACTCCTGCGTGAGATAACACGATCTAGTGAGACAGAGTTACAAAGACATCAAGAAAATATTCATCGCCTTCAAGTCCGCATAAAAACTATTGATGAACTTATTTTAGTCGCCCATAAAAAAGACGAAGAAACTCATCATCACTCTCATCCAGAGCAAGTGGATCCTCCTTCAAAAACCACTCATAATCATCCTCATCCGGAAACAATCGAGCAACACGATGATAAACACCATACTCACTCAGATGTTGCTCCGTATTTAAAAACAACCCATAGCCATCCAAATACAACACTACATGGACACCCAGAAACAGACTTAGAGCGTGAGAAAAATATTCTTACAAAAGAACTAAGTTCATTCCAAAGAGGCTTAAAGAGTGAACAATCACATCATCAAGCTCTGATTGAAAATCAAAATAAAATAAACAAACAACTTTTGGATTTACCCGAAAAAGCAAAACGAAGACAGATACGCGCTGCGGCACGATATAACAGAGCAAGAGCACGTTTGGCAGGTGATCCTACTTTATCGCAGCTCTCTGAAGAAAACTATAATTTACTGAAAGAAGCTATTGAGGCAAAGCACAAAAAACTGCATCAAAAACAAGAACAATTGATGCAGCGAGCTATTGAGATAAGCTATCAAACTTATCTTACACGGCTTGAAATTTATTTGCAATCAATGCCCAATTTAAGTTATCAGGAAAATGAAGCATTAAAACAAATAATTCAATTCGTGCGTGAGTATCTTTCAATCAAAGCTGAAGAACAAAAAATAAGATTAGCGCGAAATAACGTTTTTCTTGAGAAGAAAAAAATAATAGAGGATAAGTCGCAAAAAGAAAAAAAAGTGGAACGATTTAAAGAATCAAATCCGCGGCTAGCATCACAAAATATAAATTTAGGAAAGGAAGATGAACAATTAGAAATCGCCATCTTGGAGCGTGGGAACTATAGGAGTACCCTTCTTAAATTAGGATTACTCTTCCTTTTTTTGACTGTCGGGGGTGCTGGTACTGGAGTAGCTGTAGCGGGAGGCATTCTTGCAGTAACACCTCTGTTTATGGCTCCAGCTGCAGTACTTGCTTTTATTACGCTAAGTCTGTTTATTGCTGCATTGGTTTACACCATTATGAACAGTATGGATAGCAATCAATTAAGCAAAAACAAAACCACAATAAAAGATAATATTGCAACGATTGCCCAGCAAAATGGTGAAATGATGTCACTTGAAAATGAAATACTGCCTGGGCTAGCAAATAAAATAAGTGAGGCTGAACTTAATCTGAGTATGCTTGATAAACGCATCGAGAGGTTATACCAACAGGCTGAATTGAAATTAAACACAGCAAAACAGGTAACCGTGCGCTATCCAAGCAGTCAAATACCCTTTATTGGACAAGCTCCTCAACATACCTCTCAAGATGTATATCAAGATTCAAGTATCCCGTCAGCCCCATTCATGGATGACTCCCTTGAAGGGAGTACGATCTTCCGTATAGTGTAGCCTGGGTGCAGCGCAGCGGAACCCGGGTTTTGCTGCGCTGCACCCAGGCTACAATGAACGATTAAACTGCAGATGAAACCAATAATTTATTAATTCGATTTACAAAATCTGCGGGATTATCCAATTGACCGCCTTCGGCTAAAACTGCTTGTTCAAACAACATGGTGACCCATAATTCAAATAAATCATCATCTTGAATATCATGCAAATGTTTAATTAACTGATGTTCAGGATTTATTTCAAATACAGGTTTGCTCATAGGAACCTGCTGACCAGCAGCTTGCAAAATACGTTGCATTTCTAATCCCATATCTTGCTCATCTGCAACAATACAAGCAGGTGAATCAGTCAGTCTGTTTGTTACCATTACATCCTTAACGCGTGTATCTAAAACACTCTTAATATGTTTTAGCAAAGGCTCAAGAGTTTTTTCTTGTTCTTTGATTTGCTCAGGTGACTCATCGCCTAACTCCACCTTTCCTTTCGAAATGGACTGAAGTTTCTTTCCAGCATATTCACTTAAATAACCAACTAGCCATTCATCCACTTTATCGCTAAGCAACAATACTTCAATTCCTTTTTTTCTAAAAATTTCTAGGTGAGGACTGTTTTTAGCTGCATTATAACTGGACGCAGTGATGTAATAAATTTTGTCCTGTCCTTCTTGCATACGACTGACGTACTCATCCAAAGTTGCTTCTTGTTTCTCGGAACCCGTTACCGTTGTTGCAAAACGTAGCAATTTGGCAATAGCCTCTTTATTGGTAAAGTCTTCAATTGGCCCTTCTTTTAAAACCAATCCAAACTCATTCCAAAACTTTTGATAGGTTTCCTTATCTTGAGTACTCATTTTTTCAAGCATAGCTAAAACACGTTTTGTGCATGCTGAACGAATGCTCTCTACTTGTTTGTTGTCTTGCAAAATTTCACGCGATACATTAAGCGGTAAATCACTCGCATCAACAATACCTTTTACAAAGCGCAAATAGCGAGGTAAAAATTGAGTTGCATCGTCCATAATAAAAACACGTTTAACATAAAGTTTTAAACCATGTTTGACTTCATGTTGCCACAAATCAAACGGTGCGTGCGCTGGGATATAAAGCAAAGAAATATAATCATGCTTTCCTTCAACATGGTTGTGTGACCAAATGAGCGGCTCTTGAAAGTCATGAGAAATATGCTTATAAAGTTGCTTGTACTCTTCGTCAGTAATATCTGATTTTTGCATTGTCCATAAAGCAGTTGCCTTATTTACAGTTTCATCTTCGTTTGATTCTTTATCATCCTGAGACATTTTTTTCATAATGATTGGCCAGCAAATATGATCTGAATATTTACTGACAATACTGCGCAGACGCCAATTGCTGAGAAACTCATCATTCTCGTCTTTAATATGTAAAGTGATTTCAGTACCACGAGTTGCTTTATTTTCAGAACCAATGGTAAATTCCCCTTCACCATTAGATTCCCAAATAATTCCTTCTTCAGGCTTCATCCCCGCACGTCGACTTTTAACAGTTACCTTATCAGCAACAATAAATGCTGAGTAAAAGCCCACGCCAAATTGTCCAATTAACTGAGAGTCTTTTGCGCTTTCCCCAGTTAAATGACTCATGAATTCTTTAGTACCCGATTTCGCAATTGTACCTAAATTCTCAACTGCCTCATCCCAACTTAAGCCAATACCATTATCTTTAATCGTTATTGTTTTTAACTTCTCATTAATATCAATAGTAATTCTTAAATCAGAATCATTTTCGTACAATGCACCGTTTGATAAAGCTAAGAACCTTAATTTATCCAACGCATCAGAAGCATTGGAAATTAACTCGCGTAAAAATATTTCCTTGTTGCTATACAGTGAATGCACTACCAAATGCAACATCTGCTTTACTTCTGTTTGAAAGCCCATGGTTTGTTGCTTACTTGACATTTACCTAATCTCCTATGACACTTTTTCTTAATGATGTAGGTCATATAGGGTTTGATTTGATAAATTTCAAGGGGGAAGAATGAAATTTACTATACAAATTATTCGTAATCAAACCCAGGCATCGTTAAGGTCCCTCCGGAATGAATAATGAGTACATTACCTTTCAATTGTTCGGTTTTGATGTATCTCCTTGACTCATAAAATAGCTTTGCTGCATAAATGGGATCAGCCAAAATCCCCTCTTCTCGTGCCAAACGTTTTATTTCATTTTTAATGGTTTGATTCACTGAGCCAAAAGCCTTGGCTGTAGTAGGATAAAAACAAAGAAAATTCTGGGGAATTAGTTCAATCCATTGCTTTAGTTTATTTCGAAATATTATTTCATCATCAGCCAACAACAATACATAAACCCGAGCAGAATGATTCAATCGGCTCAGCCCTTTTATGAGTGCAGCAGCAGAAAAGCCTGTTCCCGAGTCAATAAAGATATGTTGAAATGTATATCCCAATGATTGCTCATTTAAAATAATATCCTCTGCAAGGGTTAACGCGCCGTTCATTGCTTGAGGAACACTTGCTCCTTCCTGTAAAACAAATCCAGGCTCATTTAATGTCAGTAGATAATGATTTGCCTGTTCATTTACTTTTGACCAGGCGTTACGGGGAACCCAGACAATTTCCCGTTCCGCAAGAAATAATCGGCTTAATTTATAATTCCCATGCAGCTCCAATTGCCAAGACTGTATCAAGAAAGCAGTTACTTTCAGTTTAAATTCACGCGCTAATTGTAATGCAGCAAGTAAATTGTTGGATTGAGGTCCAGCAATAATAATTAAGTGTTGTATTCCTTGCTCAATCAAAAAAGGAAAAAGACTGGCATACTTACGTAATTTTGAACCACTGATGCCACAACCTAATTCGTCATCTCTTTTAGCATAACAATGAACCTCTTGATCAGGAAATTGATTTAAACGATGTACTCGACTGGATAAGTTCCACATAGATTCACTATTTCGTAGCCTGGGTGAAGCGTAGCGTAACCCGGGTTTTATAAAAAATCATTTTTCCCGGGTTTCGCTACGCTTCACCCAGGCTACAACTATTTCTTTCTTACAAAATCAAGATGAGCATCAGTTGAAGTTGAACTATGAAATGTATAACCCAGCTCATTAAATTGCTTCAAGTGTTCTAAATCATCAAATTGATTTTGCATAAGATACCTAGCCATTGTCCCGCGTGCCTTTTTAGCATGAATGCCAATCATTTTCATTTGATCATTCTTTTTTTCATAGAAATTGATCGTAATAATTGGATAATTTAATCCCTTTGCATCTACAGCTTTAAAATATTCACTTGATGCCAAATTAATTAATATCGGATTTTTCTGCGCTGCTAACTGCTGATTTAGCGCATTAGTTACTGTTTCTTGCCAAAAATCATATAAACTTTTACCCGCAGGATTTTGTAATCGTACTCCCATTTCAAGCCTGTAAGGCTGGATATTATCTAACGGCTTTAATAAACCATAAAGCCCAGACAAAATTCGCAAATGATCTTGAGAGTAGTCAACCGTTTTTTGTTCCCAGCTTGCAGCTTTTAAGCCCTGGTAGACATCACCCTGAAACAAAAATAAAGCAGGATATGCATGCAATAATGCTTTATCATCCATAGAAAAAGCTTGATAACGATTATAATTTAATTCGGCCAAATCCTTAGATAAATCCATCAAAGCAGCTATATCAGCAACTGATTTAGTTTTCATCAGTTTAACTAGAGTGTTGGTTTTATCAACAAACATAGGATTGGATGTCGCTCCAGAATAGGATTTGGAATTATTTAATAATTTTTTAGCTGGTGATAATAAAATAAGCATAATCAATCCATAGAAATTTAACGTGCAGTACCAGGAACCATACCAACGCGCGGTCTAAAGACATAAATAGTTATAGGATCACTAGTATCAAGCACATTTCCATCCGCATCAACAATTTGCACAGACAAATTATGCGTTCCCCTATTCATACCCTTGATTTCAAACACTGGATTCGCCTGCGGTTTACCAAGAGTTCTGCTATCGTAAATCAATTGTAACTTATCTCCCGGACGCAAATCAGGTTCTACTTCTGCAGTCACTGCAACAAAGCCTTGATTATTACGAATCGTTGCCCCACTTTCGGGATCTGTAATCGCAATTTTAGTGTAGGAATGTTTTAACTTTATCGTATCATCTTGATCGATTGGCTCATGTTTTTGTGTTGGAGTTTGAGTAGTCGAGGGAGTTGGTGATGAGAAACTTTGTGTCTCGGGAATTATCACGGTTTCAGCTCCCTTACGGGGAGTATCACTGAAATGAACATTTCCTTGACTATCAGTCCATTTATAAATTTGCGTCGCATGAGATGCGACACAAATTACTATCATCAATGATATAAAGGCAAAAAATTTACTCATCGCCATTATTCCTATAAGCTGTAATACAGCTCAAACTCATAAGGATGGGTCAAACTTCTAATCCTGGTTGTTTCTTCTTCCTTCATTTTGATGTAATTCATAATAAAATCTTTAGTAAATACATCACCTTGTAACAAGAAATCATGATCCTTTTCCAGATATTCCATGGCTTGTTCTAAAGACGAACATACTGTAGGTATATCAACAAGTTCTTCTGGGGGTAAGTCATAGAGATCTTTATCCATAGCTTGGCCTGGATGAATTTTCCTTTGGATTCCATCCAGCCCTGCCATCATCATAGCGGCAAATGCCAGATAAGGATTCGCAGTAGGATCAGGGAAGCGTACCTCGATACGACGTGCCTTAGGATTATTCACATGAGGAATGCGAATTGCAGCAGATCGGTTTCTTGCTGAATAAGCCAATAGAACCGGAGCTTCAAAACCAGGAACTAAACGCTTATAACTGTTGGTTGATGGGTTAGTAAACGCATTTAAAGCACGTGCATGCTTAATTATTCCACCTATATAATAAAGTGCCATTTCGGAAAGACCACCATATTGATCACCCGAAAACAGATTAACACCGTCTTTGGCTAATGATTGATGGCAATGCATGCCGCTTCCATTATCACCGACTAAAGGCTTAGGCATAAAAGTTGCTGTTTTTCCGTAATTATGCGCAACGTTATGAACTACATATTTTAAAATCTGTAATTCATCTGCTTTTTTGGTCAGTGTATTAAACCGAGTAGCAATTTCACATTGGTTTGCTGTAGCCACTTCATGATGATGTGCTTCGACAACAGTTCCCAATGATTCAAGAATCAAGCTCATTGCAGAGCGCATATCATGAGAAGAATCTACTGGAGGAACGGGAAAATAACCACCTTTTATCGCTGGACGATGACCAATATTACCACCCTCTAATTCTTTTCCTGAATACCATTGTGCTTCTTCTGAATCAATTTTATAAAAGGCACCGCCAATGGTTGTTTCCCATTGCACACTATCAAAGACAAAAAACTCAGGCTCGGGTCCAAAATACACTGTATCCGCAATACCAGTAGATTGCAAATACGCTTCAGCACGTAAAGCCAGTGATCTGGGACAACGTTCATATCCCATCATAGTTTTTGGATCGACTACATTACATCGAATAAATAGAGTGTTGTCTTGAAAGAACGGGTCAAGCTTCATCGTTTCCAAATCAGGCATCAAAGCCAAATCGGACTGGTGAATTTTTTGCCAACCCTTAAAGGAAGATCCATCAATCATTTTTCCATTTTCAATAAAATCATTATCCACCGATGAAATTGGAATGGTTATATGTTGCTCTTTACCACGTATGTCCGTAAACCGCAGGTCAACTAATTTGGCATCATGTTCCTTAATCGCCTCAAGTACTGTATTTTTGCTCATTATTGCTCTCCAGGATAGTCTGGTTGTATAGTGTACCTTAAGTGACTTATTAAACCCAATAGATTAAACTCTATGTTTTAACATAAACCATAAAAAATATGGGTGCATACCAATATCAGGCGCTTCAAAAAAATGGCAATACGACTAAAGGTGTGCTGGAAGCAGATTCTGAGCGTCACGCACGCCAACTTTTGCGCGATCAAGGATTAATTCCAACTCAAGTTCGTATATTGACTCAACAACGTACGGGCAGTCATGCCAAAAGCAAAATTTCTGCAGCAGATCTTGCCCTATTTACACGTCAATTAGCCACATTACTTGCTGCTGGGATTCCTGTGGAAGAATCATTACGTGGAGTGAGTGAGCAAACAGAAAAAGACAAAGTCAGAGAGCTCATTATAGGTGTGCGTGCAAAAGTACTTGAAGGTTATGGATTAGCACAGGCCATGGCTCAATTCCCATCTGCATTCCCTGAATTATATCGTGCTACTGTTGGTTCAGGTGAGCAAACGGGGCGTCTTGATGTGGTTTTAGAAAAATTAGCGGATTATACTGAAAACCAGCAGCAGACAAGACAGAAAATTCAGCAAGCGCTGATTTATCCACTCATTATGATTATTGTTTCGATTGCTATTATCAGTTTTCTGCTGAGTTTTGTTGTTCCCAAAATTATTGAGGTATTTACTAGTGGCGGCCAAACCCTGCCTGAAATGACTCTATTATTAATTAGTATAAGTCACTTCGTTAAAGATTATGGTCTTTATACCTTAATTGCTCTTATCCTGATGGTTTTTACCTTTAAGAAAAGCCTGAACAATGAAAAGATCAAAACTTCCTGGCATCGTCTGTTATTAAGGCTTCCTATAGTTTCATATCTAGTAAAAACAGTTAATGTTTCGCGTTATATACATACTTTTGGTATACTTTTCGCAGCAGGAGTAAGTGTTCTAGAAACAATGCGTGTTGCAGCAAGTCTAGTAACTAATGTCGTTATGCGAGGAGCTTTTGATACTGCTACAATAAAAGTTAGAGAAGGATGTGGTATTAATGAAGCTTTAAAAGAAACAGGTTATATTAGTCCGATGGCAATCCATTTAATTGGCAGCGGTGAAAAAAGTGGCCAATTATCAAACATGATGGAACGCGCTGCAGCTCACTTGGATAACGAAGTTAAACGACTAATTGATACGTCATTGACTTTGTTGGAGCCTATGGTGATCCTATTGATGGGTGCGGTCGTTTTATTTATTGTTTTAGCTACTTTATTACCTATTTTTTCAATGGAGCAATTAATTACTTAAAACCAGATGTGTCGCAGTAATTGCTTCACGTTTTATTCAATCGAGTTTAAATCGGAGTAAAAATGAATAGACAAAAAGGATTCTCATTAATTGAAATCATGGTGGTGGTCGTTATATTGGGCATTCTTGCCTCTATAGTTGTACCTAAAATTATGAGTCGTCCTGATGAGGCTCGAAAAGTTAAAGCCAAACAAGATGTGCTTGCCATACAAAACGCATTGGATTTATACAAACTGGACAATGGTAATTATCCCACTACGGATCAAGGCTTGATGGCCCTGGTTGAGAAACCTACATCAAATCCGACACCCACCAATTGGAAACAATATCTCAAGTCACTTCCCGCAGATCCATGGGGCAGAGATTATCTTTATTTAAATCCTGGTCAACACGGTGATGTTGATGTGTTTACCTACGGCGCTGAAGGACAACCCGGCGGTACAGGTATTAATGCCGAAATTGGTAACTGGGATGAGAAAAAACAATAGATTTCTTCGGAAACTCCCTGGGGGCATGGAGCGCAGAATTACTGCATACGCGCAGTCATATGAGAGTTCGCGTAGCGCAGCGACAAAACAACTCTCCTCTACAGCAGAAGTTCCCAAGAAATCTAATCAAGGTTTTACCCTGATTGAAATCTTGATTGTTTTGGTGATTATAGGCATAACCTTTGGTTTTGCCTTAATTGCCTTTGGTGATTTTGGTGAAAGTCGGCGTATTTTATTTTCTGCAGAACAATTAGTTAATACGCTTCGCCTAGCCCAGCAACAAGCAATTTTGGGAACCAGCACCCTGGGTCTGCGTATTGATAACAACGGTTATCAAGTGTTTCAACTGTACAACAACGCTCAATGGAAGCCTATTTCCGATAAAGGAGTGTTTAAAATGACCTATTTTCCCCAAGATACACATATTATTTTGAAAACCAGCAATTCAACTCCAGCGGGAGCCCCTCCTATCATTATATCTTCCTCTGGAGATATGACTCCATTTACTTTGAATTTTGGTAGCAAACAAGACAACAATTTAGCCTTGCTTATCGGCAAACGCAATGGGGAACTCCAATTTAACGTGGTAAACACTAAATGAGTGCGAGAAGACATGAAGCGCAAAACCGGAATGTACATACCCGTACGTGAGGATTCAGATTCTGAAATAGAGTTTCAAAAGAGATCGAATGAGTCAGGATTCACTCTAATCGAAGTTCTATTAGCACTTTCTATAATAGCGATTGCATTAACTGCTTTGCTGAAAGCGATATCACAAAACGTAGAGACTACCCGACGCATCAAAGAAAAAACAGTGAGTCATTGGGTTGCCATGCAAGGTGTGGCGATGATTCAGCTCAATTTACTCCAGATTAATCAAAGTCAAGAAACAACCCAAGATACAACTATGTTGAATGAACACTGGTACTGGAGAGCGAAAGTAAGCGCTACACCGCTAAAAAACATTCAAAAAATAGTTATTTCAGTCAGTCCAGAAAAAGTAGGGCCTTTTAGAGAGGAACTGCAAGCGTTCAGGTATGTACCATGAAAAAAGATGCAACATCCAAAAAACTTAAAGGCTTTACTTTGATTGAAATTTTAATTGCACTTACCATATTCGCTATTCTGGCAACAATTACTAGCTCCGTATTGTATAATGCATTTACAACACGTGCTCGAGTTAATGAGCAAAGTGAACGCCTCAACGAATTGCAACTTGCGATAAGCCTCATTCAACAAGATACGCGTCAAACTGTAGAGCGCCCTATTCGTAGTAATGAGATGCAGTTATTGCCCGCCTTTATAGGACAAAAAAATTATGTGGAATTCACACGGGATGGCAATATAAATCCTGGCAGTATTGAAAAACGCAGTACACTAAAACGAGTTGCCTATGTTTGCCAACAAGGAGCTTTAATCCGAAGAACCTGGAGTAGCCTCGACATAATCAATCAAAAAAGCTATGAAGATAAGCTCTTGCTGAGTCGCCTTTCTAACTGTCACTTTGGTTATTTAAATCAAAATTTACAAATACTCCCTGAATGGAGAGAACAAGCTGTAACCTTAAATCAGCGTAAAGAGCCATTTCCCAAAGCCATACAATTTAATATGACTTTACAGGATCAGGGTGAAATGAATTTACTTTTTATTCTACCGGGTGCGCTTTATGCTTCAAATTAAAACAACAAAAGGAAGTGCCTTACTCACTGCACTTTTTATTATGACTTTGGTTGCAATTGTAGCCACAGCCATGAGTACTAAAGTGCAATTAGATATTTACCGTACAAAACTGATACTCACTCACGATAAGGTTTATCTTAGCTCACAAGCAGTCACTTTTTGGGCACTTGGTGAGTTAAATAATAACAAAAATAAATTTACCAAAGCCGATGCACAAGGAATAGTAAGTGTATTTCCCCGCGACATGGAGCATATTGACAGTACTGTTACCTTAAGTGGGGCACTTTATGATCTACAAGCCCAATACAATATTAATAACCTGGAAAATAGAAAATCCATGTTAGGATTTATAAATCTTATTGGAGTAGCCTTACCACAAATTCCTGAAGCAGAACGAGTTAAGCTCACTCTTGCAGTTAATGATTGGCTCTCCCCTTATGATCTGGCCCGCGGTAAAGACAATTATCTATCCTATTATATGAGTCAAAAACCCCCTTATTATCCAAGTCATCAACTGATGAGCAGCAAATCCGAATTGCGTCTGGTCAAAGATGTGAGTGCTCCCCTTTATTTAGCGCTAGAGCCTTTAATTACAACGTTACCCGAATCTACGCCAATTAATATCAATACAGCACCGATAAAAGTCCTCAAGTCATTGAGCAGTTCAATGAAAGAAACTCAGCTCAATGAATTACTCAAGGCAAGAAAAGAAAATGGAATTAAAGATCTAAGCAAAGTCTCTGAAATACTCAAAAAACTTAATATAGCTAATGACCAAGTTACCTTAGAGAGTACTTACTTTCTCAGTATCGCTTCTGCCACCAGTGATAATCTTACTTTAACGGTGTACACTGTGTTTAAACGAAGTCGTGATAAAAATCAAAAAATCTCAGTCAATGTTCTAAGGGAAAGCTTCAATATTTTCTAGGGTTTGTTTATTCTTCATTGTTTGATGATTGGGCACTCTTTTGAAGTATTTCTTTTGATAACTCATCACCTGCTTTAATGTCCGCATCAGACAGTTTATTTTTTAACATTTTAAGTTCTCTGATTGCTTCGTCATTTTGATTCTGAGCAGCAATCTTAAATAAAGCATATGCTTTAATCCAATCTTTCTCTACACCTAATCCTGCAAGATACATATAACCTAACTTGGCTTGCCCAGCAGGATTTCCCTGTAAAGCAGACTTAGTAAACCAATACACGGCCTGTTCATAATCTTTTGAAATACCAGTTCCTGTAAGCAGTAGCTGGCCTAATTCAGCTTGTGCCTCAGGTAGTCCGCTTTGTGCCGCAGACTGATACCAATAAGCCGCTTTTTGTGGATTTGCTTCAACGCCATACCCTTTAAGATAATAATAAGCCAAATAAGCTTGTGCTTTAACATGACCTTGATTCGCTGCTTGAGAAAACCAATAAAATGCTAATTTGTCATCTTGAGTAATCCCTTCTTGTTGCCCTGTATATAATAGACCTAAACTATACTCAGCCCTAACATCACCCTGATCTGCCGCTTTCTGATACCAATAAAAGGCTTTATTAACATCCTTTTCAGTTCCTTCTCCCATAATGTACGCATAAGCAACATTTACTTGTGCCTTGCTGTACCCTTTTTTTGCAGATTTTTCGAACCATTCGAATGCTGTTTTTTTATTCTCTTTAACACCATCGCCTGACGCAAACATTAAACCAACATTTCTTTGGGCAATTGCATTACCTTGTTTTGCTGATTTCATATACCATTTATAAGCCTCGGGGAAATTTTGCGGAACACCTTGCCCTAAATCATACATAAACCCCAGGCTTAATTGTGCTAAGGCATTATTTTTATCTGCCGCTTTTTGGTACCAACTCATTGCCTCAGTATAATTTTTGGTTACTCCTTCCCCGTATTGGAACATACGGCCAAGTAAATACATCGCATCAACATTTCCATCTCTTGCTGATTTCGTTAGATAAGGATAAGCAGTGGTATAATCTCCGTTTTCATATGCAGCGAAACCAACAATTTCATCACCTGCGAAAGCAGTATTTACTACCAGCAATGCTGCTAAAATCACCCTGCGCATGCCGACTCCAAATCGATCCTCTTACCTAAAGCGTAGAATAAAGAATGAACAAAGCAAGTACACAGTCTTGATTAAAAACATGATATTCTTTGAGAATTCAGTTAAAAAAGCGAAAAACAAACGATGTCCGCTCGAATTTTTGATTATATAAAATACGGTATCAAGCGATTTTTACGCTATCTGTTAATCGGCACGCTTGCTGGATGTGTCACGTTCTTGCCAATTTTCTTGACGATTACGTTACCTTTTTTAATTCAAATAATTTGCGTACTTGCACTGCATGATTTGATTGTCGCTAAAAGAACCGGAGCGTTTTTACCCTCCTTCACTCCGATGTATGCTTATTTACTCAGTTGGACTTTTACTATTGCGATCGGATTGTTCCTCTTGATTTTAATCTATTTAGCAATCACGGGTGCATTATGAAAAAAAATATGCAAATGGTTCACTTTGGCTTAAAGAGATTTTTTCGTTATTTTTTGATTGGCATAATCAGTAGTGTTACACCCGAGCGCTTCACTGGTTTTTCGATTACATTACCCGCTTTAATTTTATTCAGTATTATTTTATCAATCGATGACGTGAATCTATATAAACAATCAGCATATTATCCCTCTACTTTTCCCTTGTCTTATTGGGGTATTTGCATTTTGGCGTTAATTCTAGATTGGGTTACTTGGTATTTTAAACTCATATGATTAGGGTCTGTTTACATTTCTACTATCTTGGTCAAAATGGCCAGATTTTCGAGTACCGAAGCGCAGCATACATGGAGTATGTGAGCATCGGAGCACAGAAAATCAGGACAGTTTGACTCAAGCTAGCGAAATGTAAGCAGATCCCTGCTCTGCAGGGATCCTCACTTTTCTTTATTTTCCTGCAACCATCATTTTTTCGATTAATATTGAGCCGCATCGTGTCGCAATATTTGGATTAATATCATTCCCCACTGCAAGAATATTTTTAAACATATCTTTTAAATTTCCTGCAATGGTAATCTCATCAACAGGATATTGGATTACACCCTCTTCCACCCAATAACCACTAGCACCTCGTGAATAATCACCGGTTACAATATTAATTCCTTGCCCCATTAATTCTGTAACTAATAGTCCCTTGCCCATAGTTTTTAATAAATCAGCAAGATCTCCTGCTGTAGGATCAATCGTTAAATTATGAACTCCATCAGCATTAGCAGTTGTTTTTAATCCCATTCTGCGTGCAGAATAACTGCCCAATACGTATTGTTTCACATAACCTTTTTCAACAAGAAGATTTGGACGAGTTGGAACTCCTTCACTATCAAATGGTGAACTTCCCAAGGCACCTAACAAGTGGGGCTGTTCATATATGCGAATAAACTCTGGAAAAACTTGTTGTCCTATAGAATCCAACAAAAAAGTATTTTTTCTATAAAGATTCGAGCCACTAATTGCATTAATAAAAGTTAAAAATAAACCACTGGAAATTCGTGATGAAAAAATAACCGGTGTTGCTTGTGTCGCAATTTGCTGCGCTCCTAAACGACTTATAGCGCGATCAACTGCATTTTTAGCAATTAGATGAGGATCTGCCAAATCCTGTGGATTACGAACCGTTGTATAGTCGTAATCCCGTTGCATTTCCTCACCATCTTTCGCAATCAAAGAACAACTTAAACCATGCCGTGTGCTGTGAGTAAATCCAGAACCACCATGCGTATTGACAAATCCATTATGCGATTCATATGTAGATACATTTACTCCATCTGAATTAGTAATTCGTTTATCCAGCGATAATGCATAATTCTCACATTTTAAAGCCATCTCTATCGCTTGTTGGGGATTTATCTCCCATGGATGAAATAAATCAAGATTGGGATGATTCTTAGACATTAACTCTTTATCCGCCAAGCCGAAGCATGGATCTTCTGCACTCACCCTTGCTATATCACAGGCAGCTTTAACCATCGCTTCTAAAGCAGCAGGTGAGGTATCAGTACTGCTTGCACCACCTTTACGTTGACCAATATAAACAGTCAAACCAACCCCTTTATCTTCACTAAATGCCACCGTTTCAACTTCACCCATGCGCACATCAACTGAAAAACCCTTATCGTTATTCACTGCCACCATAGCATTGGTTGCACCTTCCTTTTTTGCGAGTTCAAGTACCTCATTCATAAGACGAGTTAAATCTGTTGTTGACTTATGTACTTCACTATTGTTATGTTGCGTTTTAATTTGCATAAGAGATTCCGTGGTGTTGAATGATGTAATAAGGATACAATAACATGTCTTCACAAACCAATGATTATCCTGCAAACAAATCATATTTGTTCAGTTTATTATTTGTGCTTTGCCTTATAGTCATCCCCCTTCATTCCTATGCTGAGGGATATTGGCGAACATTAAGCCCTGGTATTGAATATCAAGACCTTGCTGGAGGAATACTTTCACCTTGGGCGCATATTTATGCATTTCGTATTGACCTCAATAAAAATAAACTCGCCTTGGTTAGTGCAAAAAAGCTATCCCTAAAAAATGCCTCTGCGGATCAATTTGCTGAGCACAGTAAAGCGCTTTTAAGTATCAATGGCGGCTTTTTTGATCATGAATTTAACCCGCTTGGACTTAGAATTAATAATAAAAAATTGATTAATCCTTTAAAACGAATTAGCTGGTGGGGAATTTTTTATATAAAAAATAATCAAGCATATATTTCCAGCCTAAAACATTTTAATCAGGATAGTGATATTGATTTCGCCATTCAAAGTGGACCTCGACTGCTCATTAAACGGAGAATTCCATCCCTTAAACCCGGTATTGCCGACCGCTCTGCCCTAGGAATCACTGAGGATGGCAAAATAATAATTCTCGTTTCAACGAATGCAGCAATGACTACCAGCAAGCTTGCACAGTTACTCAGATCACCACCTCTATCCTGTGTTGATGCAATCAATCTTGATGGAGGCAGCTCAAGCCAACTGTATGCACATATTGGTCCGTTTCTGTTAAATGTTCATGGATTTTCCAATGTCAGTGATGCCGTTATTGTGAAAAAAAGAGAAACTCGATGAACTTGAGCAAAGAGGTGATCAAGAAACAGGGGCACGCAACCAACTTTGTTAAATTCTATGTCTTCATAGTGTGCTAAGGTTCTCTTAATAGTCAGAGAATATAATAACATTCTTCATGAGTATTAAGATTTACATAGATGATCACTAAAGCTGGGGCTGAATATTTATTAACAACCTATGCGACATTATTTAGCATATCAGAAGGGGATGAAAGGTATATTTTAATTCGCACTATTTATCAAGCTTTGCAAGCAGTAAGAGATGCAAGAGAATCTAATCCTTCTATTGAGGAACTTATAAAGGACTTAGGAAAAGTTAAGTTTCGCCATCAGTTTTATAAGGTTCTGGATGAGGAGAAAATCAAAGATCAATTTAATGATTTAGTGAATGATTTACTCGATGACGACAATCTCGAAATAAAAGCCACTCACATACCCTCTCCTCAAATGCACAGAATAAGCCAAAGGAAGATACTGTAGATAGCATTACTGCAGGTGCTCAATTTAAAATTGCATTAGAACGTTTTTTGCAATCTCCTGATCCAGAAAATAAAGAAAAACTAATTAGTGTTTCGAGTACCATTTATAAAAGTGTTGTGTATGAACAAGGTTTTGATACCGATAAGATCATGGTTAATCTCAACAAAGTCTTAAAACCTCTTGTAAAAGACATTCACATCAACGCTCATCAAAAAATCTTCTTAGAAAGCCTCATTAAGGACTTAGGGGAAGCAGCAGTTGTAGTCCAGAAAAACGAAGAAGTGATGACAATTAAAATCGTGGGAAATGGGGAAAGAAAAGATGTTAATGCATTTCATGCATTAAATCTTGCTACCTATAATTATCTTATACCTAATTTCAAGAAAAATACTTTAAAAGAAATTACCCAGAATTTCTTGGATGAATTAGAGAAGCTTGAGAAAGCCAGTACCTTAATAGGTGAAAAAAGTCTGAAAGGCAGCTTCTTTTTCAATAGCGAGAATGCTAAAAATCTTCGTGAAAGAAAGAGGATTATAGAAGATACATTCAAATTCTTCTCAGACAAAATAATTTATACAGCAAATAAAGAAAAAATATCTTTAGAGGACAATAATCAACTTTTAGATTTTATTGATAAATTATCCGAAAAAAAATGTGATGCTGTAATAAATGGATTAATGGGCAATATAAAACAGATAACAGCTCAAGACAGAGACTCTTTGAAAACTCATTCTATTAATGATAAATGGATTTTTGATTGGTTTATGAAATTAGTACAAGTAATTGAAGAAGCATTTGATATTAAAACTACTTCAGAGAAACTTCTTGAAGATATCGATTCCAGAATGGAAGGATTGAGTCCTCACACGAGCTGCTCTTAGTTAAAATAAAAGTCAAACACGCTAAAGTTAACTTAAAAGCTGTTCTTTTAAGAACCTCAAAAATTAATACGAGCTAATTTTCGTGGGTCACGTAGACAACCAACCCCAAGGCTAATCCCCTCTAATAAAAACAATTGTGAATAAACCCACAACTTATCCACAAAATACTCCCATATTATTCTCTTGACCATCATGCAAAAACACATTATCTTGTTATTAACGACCCAATAAAACCCAATATATTGGGTTTTCTGCTATAATCTAAATAATAGTGAATAAATTTAACTCGACTGTTAATAACAATAAAAACTGCGTGGAGGAAAAATGTCCGCAATTCTTGATCCGGTAAATGATGTGCCGCAAACCAGTCAACTGGAATTGACCGCTAATGCCCCTGGTTTATTAAAAACCATTAAGCGCAATGGTAAAGTAGTAAATTATGATGATACGAAAATTAAAGTCGCAATCACCAAAGCATTCATTGCTGATGAAGGGGGTACCGCCTCTACCTCAGATCGTATTCATCAACAGATTGAAGAACTTACTCGTCAAATAACCCAAGTGTTTAAACGCCGTTTACCTAGCGGCGGTGCAGTTCATATTGAAGACATTCAAGATCAAGTAGAATTAGCGCTCATGCGCAGTGGCCACTACAAAGTGGCTCGTGCTTATGTATTATATCGAGAAGAACACCGCAAAGCTCGCGAAAATGAATTAAAACAACAAGCCAGTGATAGTAAAATCCTGCTCATCACAATGCCTGATGGTGAATTAAAGCCATTAGATACTGAACGCATGAACACGATTGTTCAAGAAGCTTGCCGTAATTTGGAACATGTTCAAGCAGAACCTGTTATTAAAGACGCGATGCGTAATCTTTACAATCAAGCGAAATTTGCAGATGTCCATAAAGCATTAATTATGGCTGCGCGTACATTAGTTGAAAAAGAACCAAACTATACCTACGTCAGTGCTCGCTTGTTATTAGACAGTTTACGTTTGGAAGCATTGAATAAATTAGAAATTCAAGCAGACGCAACCTTTGATGAAATGAGCAAACTCTATCCTGCATACTTTAAAGTGTATGTCGCTCATGGCATCAAACAAGGAATGCTGGATGCGAAAATGGCTGATTTTGATTTGGAAAAACTCGGCAAAGCACTATTACCTGAGCGTGATATGAAGTTTAGCTATTTAAGCTTACAAACTTTATATGATCGTTATTTCATTCATGATCACGGTGTACGTTATGAGTTGCCTCAAGCATTTTTCATGCGCGTTGCCATGGGTCTAGCAATGCGCGAGAAAGATAAAGATGAAAAAGCCATTGAGTTTTATCAATTGCTGTCGTCATTTGATTACATGTCATCAACACCTACTCTGTTTAATTCAGGAACTATTAGACCTCAATTATCCAGCTGTTACTTAACTACTGTCCCTGATCATTTGGATGGTATTTACAGTGCAATTAAAGATAATGCCCTGCTTTCAAAATATGCAGGGGGTTTAGGTAATGACTGGACGCCAGTACGTGCCATGGGCTCACATATCAAAGGCACCAATGGAAAGTCACAAGGTGTCGTTCCCTTCTTAAACGTTGCTGACGCCACTGCGGTTGCAGTAAACCAGGGAGGCAAGCGTAAAGGAGCTGTTTGCGCTTACCTGGAATGTTGGCATAAAGATGTCGAAGAATTCCTCGAGTTAAGAAAAAATACTGGAGATGATCGACGCCGTACCCACGACATGAATACTGCATTATGGATACCCGATTTATTTATGGTACGTGTACGTGAAAATGGTGATTGGACTTTATTCTCACCTGATGAAGTACCTGATTTACATGATCAATATGGCAAAGCGTTTGAAACACTTTATCGCGATTATGAAGAGAAAGCACGCCAGGGCCTCATCAAAAATGCAAAAACACTCTCAGCGGTTAAACTGTGGCGTAAGATGTTATCTATGCTTTTTGAAACTGGCCACCCATGGATGACCTTTAAAGATCCTTGCAATTTACGCTCACCACAACAGCATGCTGGTGTTGTTCATAGTTCTAACTTATGTACTGAGATTACACTCAACACTTCAGAAGAAGAAATCGCTGTGTGTAATCTGGGTAGTGTTAATCTTCCTGCACACATCAAAAAAGGCAAACTGGATACTGAGAAATTAAAGCGCACCATTAGAACCGCTATTCGTATGTTGGATAACGTGATTGATATTAACTACTATTCCGTACCTCAAGCGCGTAACTCCAACTTGAAACACAGACCTATTGGTTTAGGTCTAATGGGCTTCCAGGACGCATTATATGAGTTAAAAATTGATTATGCTTCTCCAGAAGCAGTGGAATTTGCTGACTCATCCATGGAATTAATCAGCTATTATGCAATTGAAGCTTCTTGTGATTTAGCTAAAGAGCGAGGCAGTTATTCCAGCTATGAAGGTTCTTTATGGAGTAAAGGCATACTGCCAATTGATTCAATTAATCTGTTGCAACAAGCACGTGATAAATACCTGGAGCAAGATCGTTCACAACGCTTGGATTGGGAAAGCTTACGCATCAAAGTTCGTACGCAAGGAATGCGTAATTCCAATGTGATGGCAATAGCACCTACCGCGACTATTTCTAATATTTGTGGGGTGGCACAATCCATTGAACCTACGTACCAAAACTTGTATGTCAAATCCAATTTGTCAGGCGAATTTACTGTGATTAACCCCTATTTAGTTGCTGATTTGAAAGCATTGAATCTTTGGGATGAAGTAATGGTCAATGATTTGAAATACTTCAATGGAAGCGTCCAACCAATCAGCCGCATCCCTGCTGAGTTGAAAAGACGTTATGCAACTTCTTTTGAAATTGACCCAATTTGGTTAGTGGATGCAGCTTCTCGTCGTCAAAAATGGATCGATCAAGCACAATCACTTAACATCTATATGGCTCAGCCATCTGGTAAGAAATTGGATCAACTCTACATGCATGCATGGACACGTGGACTAAAAACCACTTATTACTTACGCAGTTTAGGTGCATCCAATGCTGAAAAATCTACGGTGACGGATGGAGCACTCAACGCGGTTAAAATAGCTGAGGAACCTAAGGCATGTTCCATACTTGATCCAGACTGCGAAGCGTGCCAATAATCAGGAGAATTTAAATGTCAGAAAATATACAACAACACGATATAATTCATCCTGGCGCAACAGGATACGAGCCCCTTGAAATGGGGGCTGCACGCATTCACGTTGATGATAAACGCATCATTAACTGTCGTGCCGACTTAAACCAACTGGTCCCTTTTAAATATAAGTGGGCTTGGGACAAATATTTAACTGCTTGTGCAAACCACTGGATGCCCAATGAAATCAATATGAGTGCTGACGTAGCACTCTGGAAAGATCCCAAGGGACTTACAGAAGCCGAACGTTTGATTATTAAACGTAATTTAGGATTTTTCTCAACGGCAGATTCATTGGTTGCCAATAACCTAGTACTCGCTGTTTATCGGCATATTACCAATCCTGAATGCAGACAATACTTACTGCGTCAGGCGTTTGAAGAAGCACTGCATACCCATGCGTACCAATACGTCATTGAGAGTTTGGGGCTTGATGAGGCAGAAGTTTTTAATATGTATCGTGAGATCCCATCAGTAGCAACTAAAGCAGCCTGGGCATTACCTTTTACTCAAAGCTTAGGCGATGAAACGTTCCATACAGGTACTGCAGAAAATGATCAGCGTTTATTGCGCGATTTAATTGCCTTCTATGTTATCTTTGAAGGAATCTTTTTCTATGTTGGGTTTACGCAAATTCTCTCTATGGGACGTCGAAATAAAATGGTAGGAACTTCCGAACAATTCCAATACATTTTACGTGATGAATCCATGCACATGAACTTTGGTATTGACGTTATCAACCAAATTAAAATTGAGAATCCGCATTTATGGACGCCTGAATTTAAAGAAGAAATAATTCAACTTATTCGCCAAGGGGTAGAGATGGAGTATCAATATGCTAAGGATACTATGCCTCAAGGTATTTTGGGAATGAACGCAGAAATGTTTGAAGAGTACCTGCATTTCATAGCGAACCGTCGTTTAAATCAAATCGGCTTGCCAGAGCAGTATCCTGGTGCTGAAAACCCATTCCCGTGGATGAGTGAAATGATGGATTTGAAAAAAGAGAAAAACTTCTTTGAAACTCGGGTCATTGAATATCAAGCTGGCGGCACTCTAAGCTGGGATGATGAATAATAACTCTTCAATTCACGTCAAGTTCCATTAAGGAACTAACCTGGGGTAAGGGGTTACCCCCTTACCGGGTTATAAATCAATTCATATTATCTTCGTTATATTTCAAACAATCTCGCTTTTCAAAAAAAACTAATCTCTTTCAACAAATAAAAATAAAGATGACTTTTTTCTTTCCTATAGTAGAATCTTAAAGCAGTCGAAATTCAATTTCGACCATTGATATTAAATACATTTCAAGAAAAAATTGATTAATCTGGTACAACACAGGAGGTGGCGTATGACCAAAAAAAAAGAGGAAGATGATACCAATTATACTTTTTTACTCAGATGTATGGCAGCACTAACCGCTGCGGCAATAGTCACGGCAGGAGTAATTGCTGCAGTAACGTTAAAATCTGCTGCGGCTGCAGCAGCAACCACAGCTGCATTAGCTACGAAAACACTGCTTGCATCGGCTTTTATTTTTACACCGCTAGTACCCATTGCACTCGTTGCTATTGGACTTGTTTTTGTATTACCTTTTTTATTTGCTTGCAACAATAATACATACACTGCTGTAAGAACCACCGCTACTCCTGGTTACAACAGTTATGGCTTTTATTCTCCCATTTATACTGCCGATCCTTATTATCCCACCAGCAGCACAGTATACGTGAATAATGATCACTCACATGGACATCCTGATCCCACTGCACATAGCCATGATGGCGGTCATATGCATGGACATGGCGACAGTCATCGACATGGACATTTTTAATTAAACCTCTTTTCCCCCAATTTGGGGGAAACTGAAATGCCTAAAGTTCTCTGATTACATATACTTAATTTCTTACACAAGTTCATATCAGTTTGATTAAAAATCGTTTTAATTTAAATGTGCTATATTTAATCAACTCTCTTTATTTTTGAATGAAGATCAAGATTTATGGGAAAATGTACAAGGAGGATGCGCAAATGAACAGAACACTACTCACAGCTTTACTCCTAACTTTCACTACGGCCGTCTTAGCAGACAGCGTAATCATAACAGAAACCAAATCTTGGAAAAGTGTCCCCATCACTGTAGATACAGGTGCTCATACTTATACTACCGTTGAAGGACCAGTGCCTACAGGTGACTTCTATTATACTTATCCTGGCTACCGTTGTTTGAAAGAGAAAAGAGATATTGCTGGCGTTGATACACTGATATACCATGCCGGTGTAGGTGGTGGCAGTGAGATTTATTGTTATCCAGAGTAAACTCAAAGATCACGCTGAATAATCGTGTAACCTGGGTTCCGCTTCGTAGCACCCAGGTTATAAATACAACTCCAATTTATCCAAGATCTTTTTTAAATCTATTTGCCAAAGCAATAGTGTGCTGAAAACAAAGTAATTAAAATAACAACCCATTTTTTCATTTTATAAAACCATCCCATTGACTTGGCTGTCCCAAAGCATTTTAAAATAACTTTGTTCACTGTTTACCAGTTCGTTAAAAGTACCTTCTTCAATAATCATCCCACCTTCCATTACTACAATTCGATCCATGTGTCGAATGGTAGACAATCGATGCGCGATTGCGATGACTGTAGCATTATTTTGTTCTAACATGTCATTAATCGATTGTTGAATTTCTTGCTCAGAAAGCGTATCAAGACTTGAAGTTGCCTCATCAAGAATAACAATTGATGCATTTTTTAAAAAGGCTCGAGCAATCGCGATGCGCTGACGCTGCCCTCCTGAAAGTTTCACCCCACGCTCGCCAACCAGTGTATTATATTTTTCAGGCAGGGATTCAATAAACTCATCGATATTCGCCATCGCGGCTGCGTGTTTAATCTCCTCCAATGTTGCATTTTCTTTTGCATAACCAATATTCTCCCCAATAGAGCGATGGAAAAGCATAATATCTTGGGGAATAAGGGCTATTTGTTGACGCAAAGAATCCGAGGTAATTTCTAAAATAGGCTTATCATCAATTAAAATTTGCCCTGCAGTAGGCCTGAAATTTTTTAACAGTAAGGAAACTAAAGTCGATTTACCCGCACCCGAATGGCCAACCAATCCAATTTTCTCGCCAGGTTTGATAAGCAGATTAAGATTTTTAAATACAGAAGTTCCTGCATTATAAGTAAAAGAGAGCTGCTGGAATTCAATTTTACCCTGGGTAATCTGATATTCTTGTGCGTTGGGTTTATCCACCTCCTCATGAGGCATCGATAAAATACTAAACGATGATTTAAAATCCCCCATTTCTTTTAAGAAGTCACAAAGAGTACTCATGAGCGTCCATAAATCGAAAGAAATGGTAATGGCAGTCAGCATAACAAACAGGAAATCCCCAGTAGAAATTTTTCCGTGGGTACGCAGATAAATCATAAATATAAAAACAGCAATCAACATGAACCAATACAGTACCGAGCCGATCACATTAAATTTAAAATCATACTGATAAAGAGCAATTTGGCGAGGCACGAAATCATCAGACATCAACTCATTAACACGTCGATGTTCGGCACGTCGTTTAGCGAAATAAAACAGAGAAAAAATATTGGTAATATTATCTGAAAAGCTGCCTATAACTTGATGTTTGCTCTCAGCCATATGATTAGAGAGCTGATTCAGTTTGAGTGCCATAGGTAGCATAATTGCCATAACGAGCACGCACCAGGCAAGCATGAAACAAAACACACTGAAATTGACAATCAACAAAACAAAAACAGAAACAACAACCACACAAAAATGCTTTCCTACAATGTGATGGATATTAGAAAAAACACTGTCATAACCATCCAAAAGGCCTTTTAATTTACTAATTACCGTACCACTGGGTGTATTTTGAAAATAGTTATAGGAATGATGTTGTACATAATTGTAAGCCGATGACAATAATCTTTGCCGCGCATAAGGCTCCGCCTTCCACTCTGCAAAATCACTAATCCGCCAAACAACATCCAACACAATTTGTGCGGTGATGAATAATGCAATAGGAAACAGTAACTGTTGATATGAAGTGATTGTTTCATTGGAAAACGCATCAACCAATAATTTAAAAGAATAATTATTGGCAAAAATATAAAACGCAGTGAGCACTGGTGCCTGAAGCATTAAGACATACCACCATCGATAAGGCTTAATGACCTGCCACAAAAAATTCCACGCTGAATGAAATGGATATTTTAAATCGGAAGCGTCCATCACACTGCTCAAAATAAAAGGTCGACAAAGTATACCACAATGAAGCTGCAAAATGCTTATAATTAACTCATTTTTCATGAAAATTGAAAAATGAAATCCCTGCATTTACGGCAATGGAAGTTGTTATTTTCCAATGATAACGGTAGACTTACGGCGTCAATCAAAAGTCCCGGTGGCACAGCTGGATAGCGCAGCCCCCTCCTAAGGGGCAGGTCGGAGGTTCAAATCCTCTCCGGGACGCCAGTATGTACTGGTACCTTACATTTCCATTGAGCTATCGAGGAATTGAGGCAGACCGAGCCGAGATAACTGGCGCTATTGTCGATGGTCCACTCGCATTTGATAATGCAGTCTCTATTGAATCTGCGCGTGAAAAAAATATTAGGGTGTTGTGATATTGTTGAGTTGAGTCGAATCGCCATGCGTGTCGACCAGCAGTAGGCTTTCTAAATTCATACATTAAGTTCAAAATTATTTCATAACGCACTGCTTGGCGAAGGCCGTCGGCCACGCAATTTAATATCTTCTAAAATGACAAAAAAATAAAAGTGAACTAAACTTTTATAATGATTGTGCGTTATTTTTAATCTCTATGGGCAAAGTCATTATCATCGGTGAGTCGCATCTTGACTCTATTGCTGAGCTACTGACCTTATATCTGATGAATCATGCCAATGTCAAAATATCAGCTTTAGGTTTAGAACTTCCAGAAAACTTATCCACAATAGATGAAGCCATTAGAGATTTAGGAAAAACAATTCAAGAGTACTCTGCCTTTATCCAACAGGTCAATTTAGAAAAGGATTCTGTTCTATTTAATGAACAATTGCATACAGTCGAATTTATGATACAACAAGTTCATCAGTTGCAGCTCAAAGTTGAGATGTTAAATGAGCTAAAAAAACATAAGTTTCATTTTTATGCAATTGATAAAGCATTGCAGAACATACCAGGACTAGACCTCCATGCCTTAATGACTGATCCTGAAAGGGATAAAACGATGGCAGCTCATATTAAAGATATGGCTCAAAATAACGAAGACATCTCCATAGTTATTGTGGGTCAAGCGCACTTGGAAAGGATACTTTCCATTCTAAAAAAAGATCCCTCACAAGACGTTTGCTGTGTCCACTGTTTTAGCGGTATGGGTTATGCAGACCGCATACTCACAGAGATACTCGTTCAAGCGCCCACTATGGAAACCTCCTGGAAAGATGAGCAGGGCATTTACCATTTAGATTGTCGAAATAAATCAATAGAAGAATTAGGCACAGAGTTATTACAAATCAGCGAGACGCAAAAATTATCTCCATCAGCAACCAGAAAAAAAATCAGTAGTGGTGAAGGGACACTTGATATGGAGAGTGCTCAGTCTTTAAAATCTTTATTGAATATTTTGAGACACCAACCAAGTTATACTTTTACTCCCGATTTTTATAATAATTATTTAGTGGAAGATTATTACGAAGCGATTTCCAGGGATAATCCCTCTAAAATAACGAATAAATTAAATAAATTTCTTGAGTATCTTGAAGTAGCACATACTCCTGCAGACCCCAGACTATACCATTTGTATTGCTTATTGGCTTTAAAACAATTAGACAATACCGATGATCCACTGTTCAAAGAATCGTTAACTCATTTAGAACGTCTGTTGAATCAAAATAAAATACCACGTCTTGGCGAAGCGTGGGATAAAGCGAGTGCACTGGTACAACAAATGCTAGAAATTATATCCTTCTGCAAAAAAGGAGAAGAAACGAGTGACTCAGCCATACAAAAAGTCAATCAATTACTCGATAGGTATAAAGAAGTGATTGAAAATTACCTGGATGAAGGTATCCCTGTGGAGGAAGCACAAATATTATCCAAGGAAATGGAAAAATTTAGCCAATTGAAGCAGTACATACCCATCCTTATGCAAAATTTATCCAAAGTGAATCAGTTCCAGTTAGAAATGGTTCAGAAGGCTCTGTCACCACCCGAACATTCTTTTGGAGAAGACGCTTCGCGGGATAGCTACCATGAAGCCATTTCTCATTACTGTCAGGCAATGATTGCCGTACATCAGTTATCGCCGCAAATACCCTCGAATCGAGAGTATATTATTGAGCATTTTACGAAGGCCGGTGAGTTAGGATTTGCGAAAGCCTATGTGGAACTGGGACATTTTTACAAAAAAGAGGGTGATTTTCTGAAAGCGTTTAACCATTTCCTCAAGGCAGCAGACCAAGGGTCTAATGTAGGTTGTATCAACATCACTTTACTATTGGCTGAGCACCAGCATAAAGCACCTTTGGGTTATTTTATGGGGTCTGCATTACATTTCCTTACAGTTCGTAGCCAAAAAGTAAATAACAATTACACTTTGGATTACCCCGATCTTGAATTTATTGATGAGAAACAGCAACTTTTTGCGGATCAATTAAGTCAAAGAATAAAAAATAGTGTATTTCATACTGCATTGGACTCTAAGCAGGAACAAAACAATTTTTCTTTACTTTCTGCATTACGCACCACCTCGCCATCGAATTCATTTTTTAGGAACCCACCCGATCCCGTCAAACTACTCAATGATTTTGAGGTAGGTTTGGACTATTTTTTAGGGCAAGCATGCCAAGATTTATATAGGAAAGAAAATAGCGAGTTTTTATGTAAGGAATATGCCGCAATTGCGGCCATATGGTTCAATATCTTAGATAAATATGACAGTCCACAAGAGAGGATGATTGCTGTCGCCATGCAACTTCAAGAATATACTCAAAACTCTCCTTTAAACAGTAGCGATCCCGTCATCAAATTCATCCATCTGGCTGCTGAAATATTGAATAATGCAATGCTTGTAGAGAGGGCAAATCTGGCTACTGTTCACATTGAAAATATCAAATCGGGAAAGAATATTGTTCATTTACCTGTGCTCGATGAGGTATTAAAGAATAACGATAATCCGATTATATCGTAGTGATGCTATAGGAATTATCTTACAGCGGACATAAAACAACTGAGGAGTGAGGCGGCGTTTTTCTAAAATTTAAAAATATATTGCATAGTTTTAATTGTTGCGTCATAAAATTGTGGCATAACTGTGACAGTCGTCAACTGTGTTAGGCAGTTTTATGCAGTTCTTTTATATTTATGATGCATCACAAGGCATTGTTTATTAAAGATTTTTGTTACTAAGCAGAAGGCTACGAACCAGGGGGTCGGAGGTTCGAATACTTCCGGGTTCGCCATTTAAACAAGTATAATCAATAGATTATGCTTTATTTCTCTTTTTACACCTAACGAAATTAATTCAGTTAACTGCACTCCTCAATAGATCTCCAGAGCTCAACTACGCTATTTTCCAAAGTTAAATAAAATTAAAACGCCAGCAAGAACGCACCATCTATCGAGCGTCCATCCCGACTCACTACTTATCCAATTTATCCTGATATGTCAATACGTGAATTTCACGGATTTAACTTAAAGCACAAATAAAGCACAATTTGTCATTAATTTGTCGAATAGAGAAATGCTTGTTCCAGTAATTCATTAGCCTGAGCGAGACGAATTCAAGAAAGAGGAACCAGCTGAATTGAAGATGAGGAGAACCCATTAATGTACGATCTAGCAACCCAAAAAGCCTTATTATTGATTAAAGAGGGAAATATCCTGGATGGTGTTTTAGCACTTTATGAAGCCTGGATGTCAGGAAGCATCTCTGCCGGACTTTTTTTTAAAAAAAATGAACCGATTGGCCCTATCCCATTGACGCAAAAGGTTCTTGAAGCCCGAACAACATCGCGCGATAGCACAGAAGATTTTAAATTAGGATTGTGCTATTTATCAGGTATTGGCATAGCCCAATCGGATGAAAAAGCACAGGAACTTTTTTCTATACTCGCAGAAAAGCACCATGCCCCAGCCCAAAACCTGCTGGCATGGATGTATGAAAACAATCGTGCAGGCAAAGAATTAAGCCAGGATGAGCGTGATGACAAAGCAGTTAAATTATACCTTCAAGCGGCAACAGCAGGATATACTCCAGCCCAATACAACCTGGCATTGATGTATGACGAAGGCCGTGCAGGCAAAGAATTAAGCCAGGATGAGCGTGATGACAAAGCGGTTCAATTATACCTTCAAGCGGCAACAGCAGGATTTGCTCCAGCCCAAAACAACTTGGCAATGATGTATCAAAACAATCGTGCAGGCAAAGAATTAAGCCAGGATGAGCGTGATGACAAAGCGGTTCAATTATACCTTCAAGCGGCAACAGCAGGATTTCCCTCAGCCCAAAACAACTTGGCATGGATGTATCAAAACAATCGTGCAGGCAAAGAATTAACTCAGGATAAGCGTGATATTGCAGCAGTTCAATTATACCTTCAAGCGGCAACAGCAGGAGATACCTCAGCCCAAAACAACTTGGCATGTATGTATGAAGAAGGTCGTGCAGGCAAAGAATTAAGCCAGGATAAGCGTGATGTTGAAGCAGTTCAATTATACCTTCAAGCGGCAACAGCAGGATACGCTCCAGCCCAATACAACTTGGCATGTATGTATGAAGAAGGTCGTGCAGGCAAAGAATTAACTCAGGATAAGCGTGATATTGCAGCGGTTAAATTATACCTTCAAGCGGCAACAGCAGGAGATCCCTCAGCCCAAAGCAACTTGGCATGGATGTATCTCGACGGTCGCGCAGGCAAAGAATTAAGCCAGAATGAGCGTGATGACAAAGCGGTTCAATTATACCTTCAAGCGATAAGGGCAGAGCATGCGAGTGCTGCATGGAGCCTGGCTTTTTTCTATCAGAAAAATAACACCGACTTAGCCCTTAAATATTTCTCGATTGCCGCGATTTTATATCGAACTGCGAATGTTGATGTCCAGCGGTGCATTACTAAAATAAACAGCTTTCCTGCATCGGCATTAAAAGACTATGCTTTGGCACGAATTCATCAGTTAGACAGCGAAGCCATAGCCAGGCAATGTGTGTCATTCAAGGCGCTAAAGCGCCCCTCCGATTGCTTGTTGTTTATCAATGAAGATTTAGAGCGCCTGGGTGATAATACTACCTATCTTCGGAGTGTTTTTGAAAAACTCAGCTCTTTTGCCAATGAATCGTCGGTCTTGGCATTGACCGAAAAGGCAGCGCTTGCAAAGTTATTATTAAAAATGATGACTCACTTATCTCAAGGCGACACCAGCAACGTGCTCACGGTAGAAGCACAATTAGAACCCATCCAACCCTATTGTACCTTACTCGTTAAACATCAGCTCGAGCTATTTCTTCACTTTGATAACGAAGCCAAATCTGACTTGGAGGAACTTGCCACCCAATTATTATCCTGCGTCATGCTATTAGATACCAGGCAACATCGTGAATTCATCCATATGTTTGCCAAGTTACTTGTAGCCATTCCTGATGATTCTGCATTTTGGCAAGAAAACAATAATAATCTGATTCGCCTCTTAATTGCGGCATTTAGTCATGGGGAGCAACCAATGCTCATCAAAAAACAGTGTAGCCCTCCCCAATTTAAAGCGCTGCTCATGCATATTATCCAGGCACCATTAGACGCTGCACTCGATGATGAACCCCCTGCTATCGATGAAGCAGGC